>NZ_JACESE010000004.1 GCF_013911965.1 Phenylobacterium sp.
GGGGCGGGGGCGGCCGGACGGAAGGGCGAGAAGTCGTCGTCGGGCTCGAAGGCCGGCTCTTCCGCCTCGCGGCGCGCCGCAGTCGCCGGGACAGGCGGCGCAGCCGGGGCCGCCACGGGCTCCGGCGGCCGGGCGGCGGTCTCGGCCAGCCGGCGGTCGATCCGCTCGCGCGCCTCGTCGAGCAGACGCGCCGTGCGTTCCTCGCTCTGGCGGATCCGCTCGGAGAGCTCCTCGCTGGCGCGCTCCTGGCGGTGGCTGATGCGCTCGGTGACGCGGGCCACCTGGTCGCCGACGTCGTCGATGGCCTGGGCCGACCGACGTTCGGCCGCAGCGATGCGTTCGCCGAGCTTCTCGGTGATCTTGGCGATCTCGCCGCCCAGCTTCTCCAGGGCCTCGGCGTGCAGGCTGTCGGAACGCCCGAGCCTAGCCTCCATGGCCGAGGCGATCCGCGCCACCTCGCCGCCCACCGTCTGGATGGCCTGGGCGCTGGACTGCTCGGCGGCCTGCACCCGGCGGTTCAGGTTCTCGGCCATGCTGAGCACCTCGCGGCCCATGGCCTCGATAGCCTGGGCCGAACGCTGTTCGGCCGCCTTCACATGGGCGGTCATCTCGCCCAGCCGGCGCTCCATGCGGTCGAACCGGCCGTCGGCGGAGGCGTGCAGCTTCTGCGTCATCTCCAGGCGGGCGGCTTCCACCCGCTCGGACAGCTTGGTCGCCATTTCCTCCAGGCGCCGATCGATGCCGGGAGCGGAACCGCCTTCGACCTGCTCCATCCGCGAGTCGAGCGCAGCGAAGGAGTTGCGCAGGCTCTCCAGCGCCTCGGCCGTGCGGGTCTCCGCCTCGCTCAGGCGCTGCGAGACCCGGCCGACGACCTCCTCGATCAGGCCAGGCGATTCGGATCCGCCCTGGGCCTCGACGCGCTCCATGCGCGCCTCGAGCGCGGCCATGGAGTCGCGGGTGCGGGTCTCGCCGTCATAGAGATGGTTGGCGACCTTGCCGAGCGCGCCTTCCAGGGCGCGCAGCGCCTCGGCGGAGCGGGGACCGGCGGCCTCGCTCTCGATCCGCCGGATGCGCTCGATGATGCGGTTCTGCTGCCCGGCGACCTCTTCGACCGCCCCCTCGAAACGGGCGGCCACGGCGATGTGCTCGCGCTCGGCGGCCTCGATGCGGGCCAGGGCGGCGCGGACGGAGTGCTCGACCCCGGAAATGGCCAGCCCCGTGCGGCTCTCCGAGCTCTCCAGCCGCTCGCTCAGACGGTCGAGGGCCAGCGCGATGCGGCCCATCTCGTCCGCGGGATGCTCGACCGCCTCGACCCGGGCCGGCGCCCCCTCGGACCGCCGCGGGCTTTCGAAGTAGGCCGGTTCCGGACGGCGCGCGAAGTCGGCCTCGGAGACGGCGTCCTCCGGGCCCTCGTCGTCGAGGATCATCCGATTGAGCCACTCGCCCAGGGTCATTCCCGAACGCCGGGCGAGGTCCTTGGCGACCTCCCGGGCCTTCGGGTCGATACCCTTGACGCTCCATGGCGTCGCCGCCGTCATCGAATCGAATCTCCTACCCCGACTTCGACGCTAGCCACCGATCCTTGGGGTGTAAACGCGACGTTAACGCTAGATATTGCGTTCGACGCGATCAGCTGTGGATGAAGGCGGAGCCACCGCACCCCCTGGCCTCCAATGAGCGGAAGGAGGGTTAACGGATCGTTAACCCTTGAGTCGCCGTCGCCGTTTGCCGCGCCTTCGCACGTGCGGTACGGCGTCGCAGATGGACCTGACGATCACCCTCGCCGCAGGCGCCGCCCTGCTGGCCCTGACCGTGTTTTCCGGCTGGATGGGCGCGCGGCCGCCCGACCTGAAGCGCGGGCCGCGGATGGTGCCCTATCGCTTCCTCATGCTGATGGGCGCCGCCGGCCTGATCGTGATGCTGGTCCACCTGGTCAATCTGCTGGGCGTGACCACCGGCCGTCCGGGCTACTGAACCTCGGCCTGCGCCTCGACCCGCTTGGGCCGCTTGGCGAGGCCCGCCATGCCGCCCGAGGAGAGCAGGCCCACATCGGCCAGCAGCAGCGGGATCGCCCATTTGTGCGGGGCCGCCAGGTAGCGCGGCTGCCAGACGGGATCGTACTTGTCCTTGTACTTCCGCACGCCCTGGAAGTTGTAGATCTCCTCGCCACGCTCGAAGAGCAGGCGGCCGACGCGGGACATGATCGGCGCCAGCGGCCGGTGCTCCAGGCCCGCCAGGGGGGCCATGCCGAACTCGAAGGCCTGATAGCCCTGCTCGCGTCCCCAGGCGATCAGCTCGATGAACAGATAGTCCATGATGTTCTTGGGCGCGGCGTTGGAATAGCGCATCAGGTCCATGGAGAAGGTGGTGCGCGCGCTGGTCGTCCACAGCGTCGCGAAGGCCACGATGCGGCCGTCCTGGCGGACCACGGCCACCGGGAACTCCGCCACATAGGCGCGGGTGAAGCCGCCCATGGTGAACCCCTTCTCCCCGCCGGCATGGTGGGAGAGCCACTGGTCGGAAATGGCCTGCAGTTCGTCGAGCACCGCCGGCACGCCGGCCGGCGGCAGCACCTCGAAGGTGGCCCCCTCCTCGCCCGCCTTGCGCCAGGCCCGGCGCAGATTGCCCCGCTTGCGCCCCTCCACCGAGAAGGTCTCCAGGGGCACCGCGGCGGATTCGCCGATCTTCTGGATTGAGAATCCCAGCTCCACCACATCGGGAAGGTCGTCGGCGCCGATGCCGTAGATGCCGGGCCGCGCGGCATGGGAATCGGCCATCTCGCGGAAGCGCCAGAGGAGCTCCATCCGCTCGTCCCGCCGCCCAACCGGCGCGCCCAGCGCGATCCAGGAACGGTCGCGCACCCCGAACATCAGGAAGCTCTCGCCCGACTGCGAGAAGATGAAGCGCTTGTCCCCCAGCAGGGCGAGGTTGGAGGCCGGCTCCGCCGACTGGGCGTTGGCCAGGACGGCGCGGACCTTCTGGAAGTCCTCGTCGCCCGGGCTGACCACCTGGGGCTTGGCCGCCGAGGCGAAGAGCCGCCAGAGGCCGAAGACCAGCAGCAGGATGGCCGCCCCCGCCCAGGCGCGGATGGCGCGGGCGGCGTCGTCCTCGACCATCACCCGGATCCAGCTCCGGTTGCCGTAGTCGGCGTTCTCGAAGGACCACAGGCCGAGCAGGCCGGCGCCGAGCACCAGCGCCGTGGCCGAGAGCAGCCAGCCGGGCGTGATCTCCATGCGCGTCAGCCGCGCCTGGCGAACGAAGGCGGCCCGGAAGGGGGCGAGGGCCACCATCAGCGCCGCCAGCCAGGCCGTCTCCTCCCACACGATGCCCTTGAGCAGGGTCAGCGGCAGGGCCACCGCCAGCACGACCATGGTCGCCGTCCAGGCGGCGTCCAGCCGGGCCCGCAGGCCGAAGGCCAGCAGGATCAGCACCAGGCCGAGAACGCTGGACAGGAAGTGGCTGAGCTCGATCAGGATGACCGGCGTGACTTCCAGCAGGGCCAGGAAGCGCGTCGGCACCGACGGCGTGGCCGCCGAGACGACCAGCATGACGCCCGCCGCGAGGGTCAGGACGGCTGCGGTCAGCGGGGCTACGGCCATGGCGGCGGGCCGCAGTTCGCGCAAGAGCTTCATCAGATCGAGCGTCCCGGTCGCATGCTTGCGCCCATATAGACCGGATTCGTCGGCCGGGCCGAAAACCCTCTGTCAAACAAGTGTTCGCACGCGTCTTGCCCTCGCCTCGCCCGGCGCTAATGTGGCGCGCAAAATCCAGGCTCATTGGAGAGGGAGACGGCCATGGCCGATTTCGGCAGCGGAGAACTCGACGCCTTCCGGTCAGAGGTCCGCACCTGGCTCGAGGCGAACTATCCGGCGGAGCTGCGCGGCGCCGACGCCAAGGTCCATCCCGAGGCCATGTGGGGCGGCCGCGCCTTCGAAGGCTCGAACGATCCGCAGATCGTCTGGATGCGCCGCATGGCCGAGAAGGGCTGGACCGCCCCGACCTGGCCCAAGGCGTACGGCGGCGGCGGGCTGTCGCCGGCCCAGGCCCGAATTCTGGATCAGGAGCTGGCCGCCGGCCGCTATCGCACGCCGCTGGCCTCGTTCGGCGTCTGGATGCTGGGCCCGGTCCTTCTGGAGTACGGGGACGAGGCCCAGAAGCAGGAGCACCTCCCCAAGATCATCAACGGGCAGATCCGCTGGTGCCAGGGCTATTCCGAGCCGGGCGCCGGCTCCGACCTCGCCTCGCTGCAGACCCGCTGCGAGGACAAGGGCGACCACTGGCTGATCAACGGCCAGAAGATCTGGACCTCCTACGCCGACAAGGCCGACTGGTGCTTCTGCCTGGTGCGCACCGACACCAGCAAGAAGCATGAGGGCGTCTCCTTCGTGCTCATCGACATGCGCACGCCGGGCGTCGAGACGCGGCCCATCCAGCTGATCTCCGGCGAGAGCCCGTTCTGCGAGACCTTCTTCACCGACGTGAAGATCCCCAAGGAGAACCTGGTCGGCAAGGTCAATGGCGGCTGGGAGATCGCCAAGCGGCTGCTGCAGTACGAGCGCCAGAACATCTCCGGCGGCTTCGGCGGCGGCGGGGGCGCCGGCGGCGCGGCGGGCGACCTCGGCCAGCTGGCCAAGACCTATGTGGGCGCCGATGCGAGCGGCGCGCTCGCCGATCCGGACCTGCGCCAGCGCATCACGCTGAACAAGATGAACATGCAGTGCCTGGGCCTGACCATCGCCCGCTCGGCGGCGGAGTCCAAGGCCGGCAACGGGCCGAGCGCGGCCGTCTCCATCATCAAGTATGCGGCGGCCACCTTCGCCCAGGAGCGTTCCGAGCTCATGGTGGAGGCTCTGGGCCATCAGGGCCTGGGCTGGGAAGGCGAGGCCTACAAGGGCGGCGAGCTGCTGGCCGTCCGCGGCTGGCTGCGCTCCAAGGGCAATTCCATCGAGGGCGGCACCAGCGAGGTGAACCTCAACGTCATCTCCAAGCGCGTGCTGGGGCTTCCGGACCCGAAATAGCTGTTTTCAGACCTTCGCCGCCGGCCGCATTTTCGACCGGCGGTGACACAAGACCATTTTCAAAGGGCGGATTTCACATGGCCGATTTCGGCGGCGACCTGGAGACCTTCCGCAGCGAGGCCAAGGCCTGGCTCGAAGAGAACTTCCCCAAGAGCCTGGCGGGCGACGCCGCCGCACAGAGCGCGGCCATGGGCGGCGGCGAGGAAAGCCCCGACGCCCGGCTGTGGCGCGAACGTATGGGCGCCAAGGGCTGGGGCGTCCCCACCTGGCCGGCCGAGTACGGCGGCGGCGGCCTGTCGCGCCAGGAGGCCCGCGTCCTCGCCGAGGAGATGGCCAGGATCGGCGCCCGCAACCCCATCGGCGGCATGGGCGTGATGATGTTCGGCCCGACCCTGCTGGAGTACGGGACCGAGGCGCTGAAGCGCCAGCACATGCCCGGCATCGTCACGGGCTCGGTCCGCTGGTGCCAGGGCTATTCCGAGCCGGGCTCGGGCTCCGACCTCGCCTCCCTGCAGACCCGCGCCGAGGACAAGGGCGACCACTGGCTGGTCAACGGCCAGAAGATCTGGACGTCCGGCGCCAACCTCGCCGACTGGTGCTTCTGCCTGGTGCGCACCGACACCACGAAGAAGCACGAGGGCATCTCCTTCCTGCTCATCGACATGAGGACGCCGGGCGTCGAGGTCCGGCCGATCCGCCTGATCAACGGCGGCTCCCCCTTCTGCGAGACCTTCTTCACCGACGTGAAGGTGCCCAAGGACCAGCTGTTCGGGCCCCTGAACGGCGGCTGGACGGTGGCCAAGCGCCTGCTGCAGTTCGAGCGCGACAACATCTCGGCGGGCCTGGGCGGCGGCAATATCGGCGCCCCCGCCGCCGTGATGAGCGTGCAGGATGCGGCCAAGCAGTATGTCGGCGTGGACGAGACGGGCCGCATCGCCGATCGCGACCTGCGCCGCCGCATTATCGAGCACCGGATGGAGGCCCAGGCCTTCCAGCTGACCGTGCGCCGCGCCGCCGACGAGGCCAAGTCCAACGCCGGCCCCTCGGCCGCCACCTCCATCATGAAGTACGCCGGGGCCAAGATCGCCCAGGACCGCAACGAACTGATGGTCGAGGCGATGGGCCATCAGGGCCTGGGTTGGGAGGGCGAAGGCTTCTCCGACCCCGAGCTGGCGCTGGTGCGGGCCTGGCTGCGCTCCAAGGGCAACTCCATCGAGGGCGGTACTTCGGAGATCAACCTGAACGTCGTCTCCAAGCGCGTCCTGGGCCTGCCGGACCCGAAGTAAGGGTGACTCCCCGGCGCCGCCACTCCATGCTATACTGAAGACTAACATAATGAATTTTAGGGAGAATATTCATGGCTGACTTTGGCGGCGCCGATTTGGACGCCTTCCGCGCCCAGGCGCGCGAGTGGCTCGAAGCGAATTTCCCCAAGTCCCTGGCCGGCAATGAAGAGGCTCAGGCGCAGGCCATGGCCGGCGGCGTGAAGATCGAGGGCGATCTGGCGCTCTGGCGCGACCGCATGGGCGAGAAGGGCTGGGGCGTCCCGACCTGGCCGGCCCAGTATGGCGGCGGCGGCCTGTCGCGCGAGGAAGCGCGCGTGCTGCAGCAGGAAATGGCCAGGATCGGCGCCTGGAACCCGATCGGCGGCATGGGCGTGGGCATGTTCGGCCCCACCCTGCTGGAATACGGCACCGAAGAGCAGAAGAAGAAGTACATCCCCGACATCGCCACCGCCAAGGTGCGCTGGTGCCAGGGCTTTTCGGAGCCGGGCGCGGGCTCGGACCTCGCCTCCCTGCAGACCAAGGCCGAGGACAAGGGCGACCACTGGCTGGTCAACGGCCAGAAGATCTGGACCTCCGGCGGCCAGTGGGCCGACATGATCTTCTGCCTGGTGCGCACGGACCAGACCAAGAAGCACGAGGGCATCTCCTTCGTGGTCTTCTCGATGCATCAGCCCGGCGTCGAGGTCCGCCCGATCCGGCTGATCGCCGGCTCCTCGCCCTTCTGCGAGACCTTCTTCACCGACGTGAAGGTGCCCAAGGAGAACCTGATCGGCCCGCTGAACGGCGGCTGGACCGTCGCCAAGCGCCTGCTGCAGCACGAGCGCAGCGGCATGGGCGGCCGGGCCGGCGAAGGCGGCGGCAAGCGCGACGCCCTCGGCGTGATCGCCAAGAAATATGTCGGCGAGGACGAGCAGGGCCGCCTGGCCGATCTCGACCTGCGCACGCGCATCATCCAGAACGACATGGACCTGAAGGCCCTGCAGCAGACCGTCCGCCGGGCGGCGCTGGAGGCCAAGGGCAATGCCGGCCCCTCGGCCACCACCTCCATCATGAAGAACGCCAACATGAAAGTGGCGCAGGAGCGGGCTGAACTGACGCTGGAGTTCATGGGCCATCAGGGCCTGGGCTGGGAAGGCGAAGCCTTCACCGCCGAGGAACTGGCCGCCGTTCGCGGCTGGCTCGCGGGCAAGGCGGGCTCGATCTACGGCGGGTCCAACGAGGTGCAGAACAACATCATTTCCAAGCGCATCCTCGGCCTGCCGGAGGCGACGCAGTCGAAGTGATTAGAAACATCTGATTTTCAAGGAGAAATTTTATGGCTGACTTTGGCGGCTCGGATCTGGACGCCTTCCGTACGGAAGTGCGCGACTGGATCGAAGCCAACTTCCCCAAGTCCCTGAAGGGCAAGGGCGGCATGATGATGCGCGAAGAGCGCACCGAGCCGACTCCGGACATGACCGCCTGGCGCAAGGCCATGGGCGAGAAGGGCTGGGGCACGCCGACCTGGCCGAAGCAGTATGGCGGCGGCGGTCTGACGCCGGCCCATGCCCGCGTCATCCAGCAGGAGCTGGGCCGCGCCGGCGCCTACAACCCCATCGGCGGCATGGGCGTGATGATGTTCGGCCCGACGCTGCTGGAGTACGGCACCGAGGCCCAGAAGCAGCAGCACATCCCGCCGATCGTGAAGGGCGAGCTGCAATGGTGCCAGGGCTTCTCCGAGCCGGGCGCCGGTTCCGACCTCGCCTCGCTGCAGACCCGCGCCGAGGACAAGGGCGACCACTACATCGTCAACGGCCAGAAGATCTGGACCTCCGGCGCCCAGTACGCCGACTGGTGCTTCTGCCTGGTGCGGACCGACACCACGAAGAAGCATGAAGGCATCTCCTTCGTGCTGTTCCCGATGACCACGCCCGGCGTGGAAGTCCGCCCGATCCCGCTGATCGCCGGCAACTCGCCCTTCTGCGAGACCTTCCTGACCGACGTCCGCGTCGAGAAGGATCAGGTGGTCGGCCCCGTGAACGGCGGCTGGACGGTGGCCAAGCGCCTCCTGCAGCACGAACGTTCGGGCCTGTCGGGCGCCGGCGGCGGCGGCGGCGGTCGTTCGCTGGTCAAGCTGGCCAAGGAGTATGTGGGCGTGGACGAAGCCGGCCGCCTGGCCGACAGCGACCTGCGCACCCGCGTGATCATGAACGAGATCGACGGCCGCGCCTTCCAGCTCACCGCCCTGCGGGCGATGGCGGAGTCCAAGGCCAATTCCGGGCCTTCGGCGGCGACCTCGATCATGAAGAACGCCGGCACCCGCTGGATGCAGGACCGCGCCGAACTGACCATCGAGCTGATGGGCCATCAGGGCCTGGGCTGGGAAGGCGACGACTTCACCGCTGAAGAACTGGCCGCCGTGCGCGGCTGGCTGGGCGGCAAGGCGACGACCATCTACGGCGGCTCGCAGGAGGTGCAGAACAACATCATCTCCAAGCGGATCCTCGGCCTGCCCGATCCGAAATAAGCCATCATCGAATTTTTATAGGGAATAGAAGAACATGGCCGTTCTCAACGAAGAACAGACGATGCTTCGCGACGCCGCGAAGAGCTGGGTGCAGGAAAAGTCGCCGGTCACCGCCTTCCGCAAGATGCGCGATAGCGGCGTGGAGCTGGGCTACGACGCCGCCGCCTGGAACGAAATGGCCGAGATGGGCTGGGCCGGCGTGATCATCCCCGAGGAATACGGCGGATCGAACTTCGGCTACCTCTCCATGGGCCTGATCCTGGAGGAAACCGGCCGCACCCTGACCGCCTCGCCCCTGCTGGCGTCCGGCCTGGCCGCGGCCTCGGCGCTCGTGCTCGGCGGCTCCGAGGAGCAGAAGTCGGAGTGGCTGCCGAAGATCGCCGGCGGCGAGATCGTCGGGACCCTGGCGGTGGACGAAGGCGCGCACCACGCGCCGGAGAAGGTCGCGCTCAAGGCTGAAAAGTCCGGCGCGGGCTACAAGCTGACGGGCGCGAAGTCCTTCGTGCTGGAAGGCCTGGCGGCCAACCTGCTGATCGTCTCGGCCCGCACCTCGGGCAAGCCGGGCGACACCGATGGCATCACCCTCTTCCTGGTCCCGGCTGACGCGGCGGGCGTGACGCGCAAGCGTCTGCACCTGGCCGACAGCCGCGGCGCGGCGAACATCGAGTTCGCCGGCGTGGAAGTGGGCGCCGACGCCGTCCTCGGCGAAGTCGACAAGGGCTGGCCGCTGCTGGAGAAGACCCTGGACCGCGCCCGCGCCGGCCTGGCCGCCGAAATGCTCGGCTCGGCCCTGCAGGCGTTCGAAACCACACTGGACTACCTCAAGGTCCGCGTGCAGTTCGGTCAGGTGATCGGCTCCTTCCAGGCGCTGCAGCACCGCGCGGCCAAGATGTTCACCGATCTGGAGCTGGCCCGCTCGGCCGTCGAGGCCGCCCTGCAGGCCATCGACGCCGACACCCCGGACGTCCCGGAACTGGTCAGCCTGGCCAAGGCCAAGATGGGCGACGTCTTCCACCTCGTCTCCAACGAGATGGTCCAGATGCACGGCGGCATCGGCATGACCGACGCCCACGATGCGGGCTTCTACCTGAAGCGCGCCCGTGCGGCCGAGGCGGCCTATGGCAGCCAGTCCTACCATCGCGACCGCTACGCCCGCATCCAGGGCTACTGAGCCGCGTCCGGGCCGGAGCGCCCGGAAGGCTGAAGATCAGACCCCCGGCCTCGCGGCCGGGGGTTTTTTCTTGGGCTCAGTCCGCCCCTTCGGCGGACAGCCTGTCGAGATGCATGCGGATATGGGCCGCCTCCGCCGGCGTATGGGCGAGCGCGATGGCGCGGTCGAACGCCTCGCGCGCCTCGGCCTTGCGGTCCAGCTGCAGCAGCAGCCAGCCGCGGACGCCCTGGAAGTGGAAATAGGCCGACAGCCGGTCGGCGAGCGGCTCGACCAGGTCCAGGGCCACGGCCGGCCCTTCGGTCTTGGAGACGGCCACGGCCCGGTTCAGCGTGACCACCGGCGACGGCATGTGCCTTTCAAGGGCCTGGTAGAGCCCGGCGATCTCGCGCCAGTCGGTGTCCTCCGGCCGCGGCGCGCGCGCGTGCAGGGCGGCGATGGCGGCCTGGATCTGATAGGGCCCCGGTCGGCGATGGCGCATGGCCTTGTCGATCAGGGCCAGCCCCTCGGCGATCATCTTGCCGTTCCAGAGCGTGCGGTCCTGGTCCTCCAGCAGGACCACCGCCCCCTCCTCGTCGAACCGCGCGCCGGCGCGGGCGTGCTGCAGCAGCATGAGGGCGGCCAGCCCCATGATCTCCGGCTCGGCCGGAAAGAGCCGCAGCAGCAGGCGCGCCAGACGGATCGCCTCGTCGCAGAGGCCGGCGCGGACCGGCGCCTCGCCGCCGCTGGCCGAGTAGCCCTCGTTGAAGAGCAGGTAGATCATCGCCGCCACGCTGGCGAGGCGCTCGGCCCTTTCCACCGCGCCGGGCGCGCCGAACGGCACGTCGGCCTTCGCGACCTTGGCCTTGGCGCGGGTGATGCGCTGCTCCATGGCGCTCTCGCCGACCAGGAAGGCGCGGGCGATCTCCCTCACGCTCAGGCCACAGACGATCCGCAGGGCGAGCGCGATCTGCTGGGTGTCGGGCAGGTCGGGATGACAGCAGATGAAGAGCAGCCGCAGGACGTCGTCGCGGTAGTCGCCGCCGTCCAGGCGTTCGGCGAGATCGGCCTCGGCGTCCCCGAGGTCGGAGAGCGCGACCTCGTCGGGCAGCTCCACCTCGCGCGCCCGACGGCGCACGGTGTCGACCGCGGCGTTGCGGCCGACGAAGACCAGCCAGGCGGTCGGGTCGCGCGGGGGCCCGTTCTTCGGCCAGGCCTTGAGCGCCCGCAGGCAGGCCTCCTGAAAGGCCTCCTCGGCGAAGTCCAGGTCGCGGAAGTACCGCAGCAGGGCGGCCATGGCCTGGGGCCGCGCCGCGCCGAGCGCCGCGTCGATCCAGGCCAGGTCGCTCACGGCGTCAGCACGCCCTGGCGGAAGAGACCGACGGGCCGCAGTTCGTAGGCGCCGCCGGGATTGGCCGCCGCCAGTTCCTGGGCCGCCTCCAACGCCTCCTCGAGGTTCTGACAGTCCAGGATGTAGAAGCCCAGCAGCTGCTCCTTGGTCTCGGCGAAGGGGCCGTCGAGGATCAGGGGCGGATCGGAATCCTTGCGCAGCGTCGTGGCGGCGGAGGTGGGCAGAAGCCGCGCCACGGGCCCCAGCCGGCCTTCCGCGGCGAGCTTCTCCTGGACCGCCTCCAGCTTCTCCATGACCGCGTCGTCCTCGGCCTTGGACCAGCCGCCGACGACGGCTTCGGAGTGGTAGCAGAGCACGGCGTACAGCATGGGCGTCTTTCCCTTTCGGTCGGAGGACGCGCCAGTATGCCTCCAGCCGACACGCCGATCTGCAGAAAGTGGCGATTTCCCCAGCCAGGACCATCGGCCGCTATCCAACCTGCCGGATATTCGCTATCGGGGCCGCCTGCATCGGAGGGCGGCGTGGACCAGAATTCCCTTCTCAGCGTCATCGTGCTGGGGATCATCGAGGGCCTGACCGAGTTCCTGCCGGTCTCCTCCACAGGCCACCTGATCCTGGCCAGCGAGATCCTGGGCTTCAAGGGACCGGCGGAGTCCACCTTCAAGATCGTCGTCCAGCTGGGCGCGATCCTGGCGGTCCTGGTCGTCTATTTCCAACGCTTCTGGAACGCCGGCCTCGGGGCGCTGCAGGGACGCAGGCGCGACATCGCCTTCGCCCGCAACATCCTGCTCGCGGTCGTGCCGGCCATGGTCATCGGCGTCTTCGCCTATGACGGCATCAAGGCCCTGCTGGAATCGCCCATGGTCGTGGCCGTGGCCCTGATCGTCGGCGGGATCGCCATCCTGATCATCGAGCGCCTGGCGCCGCCGGCGAGGATCATGGAGATCGAAAGCCTGTCCTGGCTGAACGCCCTGACCATCGGGCTGGTGCAGTGCCTGGCCATGGTGCCCGGCGTCTCCCGGTCCGGCGCGACGATCATGGGATCCCTGCTGATGGGCGTGGAGCGCAAGACGGCGGCGGAGTTCACCTTCTTCCTGGCCGCGCCGACCATGGTGGCGGCCACCGCCTACGATCTCTACAAGTCCTGGGATCAGCTGAACTTCGACGACTTCACGGCGATCGCCATCGGCTTCGTGGTGGCCTTCCTGACGGCCCTGCTGGTGGTCAAGAGCCTGGTCGCCGTGGTCGGCCGCTACGGCTTCGCGCCGTTCGCCTGGTACCGGATCGTGCTCGGCTCCGTCGCCGCCGTCCTGCTGCTGGCGACCTGATTTCGTTCAGGAACCGGCTTGGCCATTCGCCGGTTTTATTGGCGGGCATCCGGAAGGACATCGCCATGAGCGCAATCGCGAACGACACGGCCGCCGTCGAACGGCGGCTGTGGAACGAGATCGAAAACCATCAGATCGGCATGCTGGGCGTGGTCGGCGGCGCCCCGCACCATCTGCAGCCGATGACCGCCTTCGCCGAACCCGACGCCAGCCGCCTGTGGTTCTTCACCCGCGACGACACCGATCTCGTGCGTGAAATCGGCGATGGACACTCCGCCATGTTCGTCTTTCAGCAGCGCGACTTCCGGGCCTGCGTGGCCGGCCGGCTGACGGTCCGGCACGACCGTGCGCGGATGGACAAGTACTGGAACGCCGTGGTGGCGGCCTGGTACCCGGACGGCAAGGACGACCCTCATCTGACCCTGCTCTGCATGGAATGCGCCGACGCGCAGGTCTGGGTCTCCGAAGCTGGCCCCATACGTTTCGCCTGGGAGATCGCCAAGGCCAACGCCACCGGCCATCAGCCCGATCTCGGCGGCCGCACCGAGGTGCGCTTCCACTGACTTGAGCCACTGGCCGGCGAGCGGCCCCGCACCTGCGGGGCCGTTCGTCTTTGCGGGTGATCGCGCCAGGACAGGCCGCCGTGGACGCCGGTCAGGAAAAAGAATAGGCCCCCTGCGAAAGTCGGATATCCGACATTGCCCTCCCTTCCCCTGCCCGTGTCGCAGGGAAGACCTTCGAGCGCAGGTGGAAGTTCTCCTTTGTTCTTCAATATATGTGTCGAGTCCTCGACAAACTTTCAGCTAAGGCCTCGGTAACTTGAAACCTCCGCCGTAGGGCGGCGTTTTGATTCCCCGATGCAGAGGCCCATTCCCCAGTTGCAGAACAGGCTCCTTGCCGCCCTTCCCGCAGGCGAGCTGGCACGACTCTCGCCGCACCTCTCTGCGGTGGAGCTGGGCCGGGGGCGCACGATCTGCGAGCCCGGCGATCCCATTGAACAGGCCTATTTTCCGGTGACAGGCGTCATCTCGCTGATGACCCTGATGGAGAACGGCGCAGCCATCGAGTCGGCGATGATCGGACCGGAAGGGGCGTTCGGCCTGGCGGCCGCCGCCGCGCCGCGGGTCGCGCAGGGCCGCGCCGTGGTCCAGTCGCCCCTACGGGCCTATCGCATCGGGATCGGACCGCTGCACGAATTCTGGCTGACCAGCGCGACCCTGCGCCAGCTCGCGGACCGGCACGGCGAGGGGCTCTACGCCCATGCGGCCCAGTCGGTGGCGTGCAACGCGCTGCACTCGGTGGAGGAGCGGTTCTGCCGGTGGCTGCTGTCCTGCCACGACCGCATCGATGGCGACACCCTGGCCCTCACCCAGGAATTCCTGGCCGACATGCTCGGCGTGCAGCGGACCACCGTCACGGCCGTCGCCCGGTCGCTGCAGGAAAAGGGGGCGATCCGCTATCGCCGCGGCCAGGTCGACATCATCGACCGCAGCGTTCTCGAGGCCGGCGCCTGCGAATGCTACGGCGTGGTGCGCCGCGCCTATGACCGGCTGATCCCGCCAAGCTCCCAGGAGGTCAGAGCGGAAACCGCAGCTCAGCTCTGACGCCGCCGCCCGGCGCCGCAGCCATGGTCAGCTTTCCGCGCACCTGAGCCGCCAGGCTTCGGGCGAGCCAGAGGCCGAAGCCCTCCCGCAGCGCGGCGCCCGGCAGGCCTGGTCCGTTGTCGCTCACCGTAAGGACGATGTCGGTCTCGCCATCGCGATCCAGGCTGATGCGCAATACGGGCGGCGGGTCGTCGCGCAGGCCGTGCGTCAGGGCGTTGGCGATCAGCTCGCCGGTGACCAGCGCCAGGGTCGAGGCGGCCTGGTCCCGGACCTTCAAAGAGCCGGCTTCCACCCGCACTTCGATCTCCTGACCCGCCCGACGCCGCCGCCAGACCGGCGCCATGTCGTTCAGATAGGCTCCGAAGTCGACGCCGTCGGCCGCACGCTGGCGCTCGAGCGCCCCCAGGGCGCCGATGGCCTCGGCCATCCAGACCATCTGGCGGCGCGCCTCTGCGTCGGTCGACCGCTGGCCGCGCATCCGCGCAAGCGTCGCCAGCAGCTGCAACGTGTTGGCGGTGCGATGCCGCACCTCCGAGGCCGACTCCGCAGCCGGCCCGTCCTGTTCCGCCATCCTTGAAGCCCCCTGACGCCTCCCACTAAACATGCGTCGGGCGGGAGGGTTTGTCGCCTGGACGACTTATCGCAGGTTAAGCCGCACCTGCGTCGCTCACGCCTGCGGCGAAAGGATCAGTATCGCAGGCGCGGCAGGCCCGCGAGAGCCGTCAGGGCCTCGACATCCAGCGCCGCCTCCAGGGCCTGCGCGATCTCGTTGAGCGCCGTGTCCACGGCCGCGGAATGCGCTGTCGGCCGGACGCCGGCGACGCCTGCGCCGATCAGGGCGGCGCGCGCGGCGGGCATGTCGAACAGGCCGTGCAGATAGGAGCCGGCGATGCGGCCGTCGGCGGTGACGGCGCCGTCGGGCGCGCCGCTCTCCAGCCAGGCGAAGGGCCGCGCCATGTCCGGCCCCGTGGTGCGGCCGACATGCATCTCGTAGCCCCGCACCGGCGCGCCCCCCGCCAGCCGCCCGTCCGCCAGCGCCAGCCGCTTCTCGCCCGTCAGCACGGTTTCGACGTCCAGCAGTCCAAGACCCGGCGCCTCCCCGGCCGGCCCCTCGACGCCGTCGGGATCCATCACCCTGCGCCCCAGCATCTGAAACCCGGCGCAGACGCCCAGAACGCGCCCGCCGCGCCGCACGTGGGCCAGGAGGTCGATGTCCCAGCCCTGCCGCCGCAGGAAGGCGAGATCGGCGAGCGTCGCCTTGCTGCCCGGCAGGATGACCAGGTCGGCGTCGCCCGGCAGGGGCCGGCCCGGCGGCACGAAGGCGAAGTCGACCTCCGGCTCCGCGCGCAGGGGATCGAAGTCGTCGAAGTTGGCGATCCGCGACAGCATCGGCACCACGATGCGGACGCGGCGGCGCGGGCCTTCGGCTTCGCGCTCCAGCACCACGGCGTCCTCCGCCGGCAGGCGCCGCGCGGCCGAAAGCCAGGGGACGAGGCCGAAATCGCGCCAGCCGGTGCGCCGCACGATCTCGGTCCGGCCGTCGTCGAACAGGCTGGCGTCGCCGCGGAACTTGTTGATCAGGAAACCGCCGATCATGGCGCGGTCTTCGGGGTCCAGCACAGCGTGCGCCCCGACCAGGGCGGCGATGACGTGGCCCCTGTCGATGTCGCCGGCCAGAACCACGGGCACGCCGGCGGCGCGCGCAAAGCCCATATTGGCGATGTCGCCGGCGCGGAGGTTGATCTCGGCCGGACTGCCGGCGCCTTCGACGACCACCAGGTCGGCCTGTCTCCTGAGGCGTTCGAAGCTCTCCAGCACGGTCGGCAGCAGCGCCGCCTTGCGCCCCTGATAGTCCCGCGCGGCCCAGGCGCCGGCCATCCGCCCCTGCACGACGAGCTGGGCGCCGACATCGCTCTGCGGTTTCAGAAGCACCGGGTTCATATCGGTCGTCGGCGGGGTGCGGCAGGCCAGCGCCTGCAGGGCCTGGGCGCGGCCGATCTCGCCGCCGTCGGCGGTGACGGCGGCGTTGTTGGACATGTTCTGCGGCTTGAACGGCCGGACCGCGAGGCCGCGGTTGGCGAACAGGCGGCAGAGGCCGGCGACCAGCACGGACTTGCCCACGTCGGAGCCGCAGCCCTGAATCATCAGGGCGCCGGCGTGGCGGGCCCTAGGATCGGACACGGCCCTGAACCTCAAGCCTCAGATCCTGGCCGGCGCCGGTGATGCTCGCCTCGACGCCGTAGACGCGGGCCAGCACCTGCGAGGTCAGGGCCTGCGCCGGCGGACCGTCGGCCACGACGGCGCCGCGCCACAGCACGATGAGGCGGTCGGCGAAGCGCGCCGCCAGGGCCAGGTCATGCAGGGTGACCACCACGCCCCGTCCCTCGGCGGCGAGACCGCGGAGCAGGTGAAGCGCATCGAGCTGGTGGCCGATGTCGAGCCCCGTCAGCGGCTCGTCGGCGAGCAGCCACCGGGGATCGCCGGCAAGCGCCCGGGCGAGCAGCACCCGCGCCCGCTCTCCCCCCGAGAGGGTGGAGACGAGCCGGTCGCCGAAGTCGGTCATGCCGGTGCGCGCCAGGGCCTGGTCGATGGCGGTCGCGTCATCGGCCGAAAGCCCGCGCGCACCGATGAAGGGGGTGCGGCCCAGCCCCACCAGAATGCGCACCTCGACGGGCCAGGCGACCTCCGGCGACTGCTCCAGGAAGGCGATGGCCCGAGCGCGCTCACGCGGCGGCAGTTCGAGGATGGGCCGGCCGTCCAGCTCCACCCGCCCCCGCTCCGCCCGCTCCAGCCCCGCCAGACGCGACAGCAGGGTCGACTTCCCCGCTCCGTTGGGGCCGACGATCGCCGTCAGGTTCCCGGGCCGCAGCTCCAGGTCCAGGCCGTTCAGTATGGTTCGCCCGCCGAGTGCGACGGTCAGGTCGATGGCGCGGATCGTCTCGCTCACAGGGCCCTCCGCCGGAGGACCAGCAGCAGGCCGAAGAAGAAGGGCGCGCCGATGGCGGCCATGGCCACGCCCAGCTTCACCTCGTTGGCCCCGGGGGTCAGGCGCACCAGGATGTCGGCGGCGAGCACGAGCACCGCCCCGCCGAGCGCGCTGGGCCAGAGCAGCGCGCCGGGCCGGGCGCCGACCAGGGGCCGCAGCAGGTGAGGCACGATCAGGCCGACGAAGCCGATGACGCCCGTCACAGCGACGCTCGCCCCGCTGGTCAGGGCCACGCCGGCCGCCAGCAGCACGCGTGTGCGCCGCAGGTCGACGCCGAGCGAGCGGGCGGTGGTCTCGCCCAGGGTCAGGGCGTCCAGCGCGCGCCCGGTCATCAGGACGAGGACGGCGCCGGCGGCCATGAACGGCAGGGCGAAGGCGACCTCTCCGGCGCTGCGGTCGGCGAGCGAGCCCATGAGCCAGTCGACGATCTCGTTCACCGCCCAGGGATTGGGAGCGAGGCTGAGGGCGAGCGCCACGCCGGCGGCCGCAAGCGCCTGCAGCACCACGCCGGCCAGGATGAAGGTGACCATGGTCGAACCTCCTCCGGCCAGGGCGAGGAGGATGACGACGGCGGCCAGGGCGCCAGCCATGGCGAGCCCGGTGATCAGCCAGGGCCCTTGCGCGCCCGCCCCGAAATAGAGGCTCGTCACGGCGCCCAGCGCGGCCATGGCCGAGACGCCGAGCGCGCCGGGATCGGCCAGGGGGTTGCGAGTATAGCCCTGCATGGCCGCGCCCGAGAGGCCGAGCGCCGCCCCCACCGCCACGGCCAGCACGGTCCGCGGGATGCGAAGCTGGAAGATGATCGCCCAGCGCGGGTCCGACGGATCGGTCCAGGCGGAGAACGGCGCCCAGACGCGGCCCGCCATGAGGCTCGCGGCGCAGAGCGCCAGGAGCAGCAGGCCCAGGGCCGCCAGGCTGAGGCCCGCCCGCCGCCTCATGCGCGCGCCTCCAGGGCCTGGTCGCGGATCGCCGCCAGGCGCTGGGCGGCGGCGATCAGGACCGGCCCGCCGCAATAGGTGAGGGACTGGGGCAGGCTCGCCCTGCGCATGCGGCCGGCCACGGCCTTCAGAGCGGGATGGCTGAGCACGCGGTCGGCCCAGGTCGGGGCGCCCGGCCGGGCCTCGCCCGCCAGCAGGACGTCCGGGGGATCGGCGATCAGCAGCTCCAGCGGAACCTTGCCGCTGAGCTTCAGGCCATAGCGGCTGGCCGCATTGTCGAAGCCCGTGCGGGTCAGGAGTTCGTCCATCATCGTCCCCTCGGCCACGGCGAAGCCGCCCGACTGGAAGACCAGGGCCGAGAGCCTCGGCGCGCCCGGCGGCGGCGCGGCGGCGGCCAGGGCGGCCTCGATTCCCGCCGCCAGCGCTTCGCCGCGCTGGGGCCGGCCCACCACCTGCCCCATCCGCCGCACCTGGGCGAGGCTTTCGGCGATGCTGCCCGGCAGGGTGAACACCTCCAGCCGCACGCCCAGCCGCGCCAGGGCCGCTCGCGTCGCCGGCGCGCCGTAGCGGGCGGCGAGGACGAGATCGGGCCGCAGGGCCACCACCTCCTCGGCCGAGCCATAGACCGCAGGGAAGGCCCGGGCCGAGGGGCCGATGCTGGTGGCGCCCGGATCGTGGGAGTAGTGGCTGATGGCCGTGATCTGGCCGCGGTCGGCCACCTTCACCAGAATGGCGTCGAGGCAGGGATTGAGGGAGACGATCCGCTCCGGCGCCGACGGGGCGGCGAACGCCCGGTCCGCGCCGGCCGCCAGGCCCGCGGCGACGAGGCTGCGGCGGTTGAGCGACATGGCGGCGTCTCCCTCAGGCTCGGCCCCTAGAAGCGGGCGCGCAGGCCCACGAAGGCGCCGCGCCCGGCGGCGCCGTAGCCCCGCACGGTTTCGTAGTCCTGGTCGAACAGGTTCTCCACCCGCCCATAGACCTCCAGCCCCTCGCGCACCGGATAGGCCGCGCGCAGGTCCACCAGCGTATAGTCCGGCGTCACCGTGGTGTTGGCGTCATTGGCGAAGGCCTCGCCCACATGGCGCAGGGCCGCCGTGGCCGAGAGGCCGCCCGGCCACCGATAGGTCGCCGACAGATTGGCCAGGTGCTCGGGCCGGCGCACCAGGCGGTTGCCCGCATTGGCCCCGGAAGCGAACTCGGCTTCGGTGTAGGTGTAGTTGCCGACGAGCGTCAGCCGCTCGCCGAGCCTGGCGTCGCCGGCCAGTTCCACGCCCTGCGTCTCCGTCGCCTGGACGTTGCGGTAGTAGCCCCAGCGGGCCACGCCGCCCGGCGTGCAGAGCGGATCGGTCGTGCCGGGCGAGCAGCTGTTGTAGCGGATCTCGTTGTCGGCCTCGCGCCGGAAGGCCGTCGCCGACAGCCGCAGGGCGCCGTCGAGAAAGGCCTGCTCGACGCCGGCCTCCCAGGCGTCGAAGGACTCCGGCTCCAGGTCGAGATTGCCGTACTCGCTGAAGAGCTCGTAGAGGCCCGGCGCGCGGAAGCCCTGGCCGAAGCTGGCCCGCAGCACCGTGGCGCCGCCGTTCAGCGCCCAGGCCGCCGCCGCCTGGCCTGTCGTATGGCCGCCATAGGCGTCGTGCTCGTCGCGGCGCACGCCGCCGGTCAGGGTCAAGCCCGGCAGCACCTCGCCCTGGATCAGCAGGTAGGCGCTGTCGACCTCGGCCTCGCCGATCACGAGGGCCGGGTCGGGATCAAAGCTGCTGGGCGAGCGGGTCCGCATCTCCGCGGTCTCGCGCTCCAGGCCGAAGGTGGCGTCCCAGCCCTGCGCGAGCGCGAAAGCGCCCTGGTACTCCCAGCGCCTGTTCTCCCCGTCGGCCTCGAAGCTGAGATCGAAGGGCGCGGCGGCCGGATTGTAGTTCTCTCTGTCCGTGTCGGTGAAGGCGTAGCCCAGCCGGTTCTTCAGGCGGCCCTCGAACAGGGCGAGCGAGGCGCCGGCATAGGCCACCAGCTCCTTGGTCGTCCCGTACTCGTCGGAATCGCCGTTGAAGGCGTCGAACTCCGCCCGGCCGTTGGAATAGACTGCGCGCGCCTCCACGCCGAAGGCGTCGGACAGGTCGAGGCGGACCCGGCCCGAGGCGCCGGTGTTGTCATAGCCATCGTCCTCGGTCCCCGAAGCCAGGGCCGAGAAGCCCTCAGTCGTATAGTGGCCGCCCGCCAGCCGCCATTCATAGCGCTCGCCCGCACCGCCGACGCCGGCGCGGACATAGCCCGTGCCCCGTGAGCCGCCCTCCACCTCGGCGCCCGCCTCGAACGGCGCCTCGGGCCGGGCGGTGACGATGTTGACCACGCCGCCCACGGCCTGGCTGCCCCACAGGGTGGAGTGGGCGCCGCGCAGCACCTCGACGCGGGCCACGTCGCCGATCAGCAGGTTGCCGAAGTTGAAGGCGCCTTGCGTGGACGCCGGATCGTTCAGCTTCACTCCGTCGATCAGGACCACCGTGTGCTGGCCCTCGGCGCCGCGGATGTTCACCGTCGCCGCAGTGCCGGGGCCGCCGTTGCGCACATAGTTGAGGGCCGGCGTCGCGGCGAGCAGGTCGACGGCCGTGACCGCCTGGCTGGCCTCGATCTCGGCCTTGGTCAGCACCGTCACGGCGGCCCCGATACGCTCGATCGGCTGGGGGGTGCGGGTGGCGGTGACCACGACCTCCGACACCGCCGAGGCGCCGGCGCGGCCGGCCACGTCGGGCTCGGGCGCCTGCTGGGCGGCGGCCGGCGCCGCGGTGGAAAGTGCGGCCAGACCGGCGGCCGCGAGATAGACGCGCTTCATCTCTCATCCTTCAAGACGACCTGCGCACGCCCGGACCATCGGCCAAGCGCCCGCAGCCGGCCGCACGCGGCGGCCGGTGACCATGGGACGTCGTCTCTCGGGGGCTCCCGCTCGCCTGGCACACCCCGGCCAAACGATGGACGACCGCGCCGGGCAGGTCTCCTGGCTCGCGGGTCTTCACCGATGCGCGTCGCCTTCCCAGACCAAGGTCCAGTGGCTGAATGACGCGCGGGCTCGCCGCCTACAGTTGCGGGGACAGCCGGGGATTTGAATTCCCCCGTTCCCTTTTCATCCTCTTTCGAGGAACCTTGCGCGGGAGTCCGGATATAGGCTCGACCATGGGGCGTCAATCGGCGCCGCGGCGGCCCTGACGGCTTCGATGTCCTGGGAGGCGTTGGAGCGGCCGGCGGGAATCGAACCCGCGACATTCAGCTTGGGAAGCTGACGTTCTACCTCTGAACTACGACCGCGCTCGTCCGCACCTATCGGCGCGGCGGGGGTCGGCTGTCAACTGGCCGGCGCTCACGGCGAACGTGATCGCTGTGAAGCTCGGTTGCGAACGGCCGCGCTCGAACATGTGCTCGCGCTGGCGAGTTGAGGGGTCCGCACACCCAAAACGAGAGGGACCCATGGCCTTTGACCCGATGAGCGAGCGCGGCATTCCGCTCGAGCGGCAGCTCCGCAGCTGGTCTGAACTGAACGTCCAGCCCTACGCCACCGAAGCCGTCCACCCCTATACCCGGACCCGCGCCATCCTCATGAACGGCATCGAGGTCGAGGCCATCATGAACTCGCACCAGGCGGCGCGGCACAATTCCGACGTCGGGCTGAAGCAGAAGCTGGCCATGGTCCGCCGCATCGAGCAGCAGCAGCAGAAGGCGGTGAACTGGCTGATCCCGGGCCAGGAGAGCAACATCGCCGTCACCATCGGCTACGAGCAGGTGGCGGTGGACCTGACCGCCTGGGTGGCGCGCAACGAGCCCGATCCGTACCTGAAGCAGGTCTACGACTTCGGCCTGCTGGAGGACTTCGACCACCTCTATCGCTACGCCAACCTGATGGACCTGATGGGCGAGTCCCGGAAGGCGGCCGACATCACCGGCGACCTGACCGAGATCATCCCGGGCCGCCCCACCATCTTCGAGCATCGCCATCCGCATGACGATCTGCGCCGGCCGATGACCAAGGTGGGCGCCGACCGCCAGTCGGTGCTGAACGGCCTGACCCTGGTGGCGGCCGAGCAGCAGACCATGAACTACTACATGACGGTCGGGAACCGGCCGACCGAGCCGCTGGCCCGCGCCCTCTATCTGGAGATCGCCCAGATCGAGGAGCAGCACGTCAGCCACTATGAGAGCATCCTCGATCCCACCCTGACCTGGATGGAGAACTGGGTGCTGCACGAGTTCCACGAGTGCTGGCTCTACTGGTCCTGCATGGTCGAGGAGGTCGATCCGAAGGTGCGCGCCATCTGGGAGCTGCACCTGAACATGGAGATCGAGCACTTCCAGACGGCCTGCGAGATGATGAAGGCCATCGACCGAAAGGATCCGCGCGAACTGCTGCCCGACACCCGGCTGGAGACGCCGATGGTGTTCGAGCCGAACAAGGCCTACCTGCGTAAGCTGGTGGCCGAGCAGGTGGACCTGACCGCCTGGGACTCCGAATTCGTGCCGGTGGCGACCCTGCCGGAGGAGCATCGCTACTTCGACTACCAGGCGCGCGTGAACGCCGACGGCTCCCCCACCGAGGACGTCATTCGCCGCCACGTGCAGGAGTTCGGCGAGGACTACCGGTTCGAGACTGACGGTCCCCATCCCGTGGAGGCCCTGCGCCAGGGCGAGAGCGGCGAGCTCGGCTATGCCAGCGCCGTCCGCCAGGCCGCGCACTGAGGAGGATCAGCGATGAACACCCAGCCCCACGAAGAGGAAGGCGGCCTGAAGGGCGCCATGAACAAGATGGGCGACGCCGTCGGCGGGATGGTCGGCAAGGCCGCCGCCAGCACCGCGGGCGGCCACTCCACGCCGCAGTTCCTGAACAACGCCGTCATCGGCAACATGTACGAGATCGAGGCGGCGCAGGTGGCCCTGGAGCGCTGCCAGTCCGAGGAGATCCGCGGGTTCGCCCGCAAGATGATCGAGGACCACACCACAGCCGGCCACCAGATGAAGTCGGCCCTGCGCATGCATGAGGCGAAGGACGTCGGCGATCCCCCCATGGAGCTGGACGACCGCCGGCGCGGCATGGTCGACCATCTGCAGGAGGCCAAGGCCGAGGATTTCGACAAGCGCTACCTCGACCAGCAGCTCGCCGCCCACTACGAAACGGCGACCCTGCTCCGGACTTACATGGAGAACGGCGACAATCCGCAGCTGCGCTCCTGGGCCATGGGCTCGCTGCCCGTCGTGGAGCGTCACCTGGAGATGGCGCGCCGGCTGAAGGGCCACTGAACACCGCCCATGGCGGTCTCCCCGGGGACCGGTCCCGCCGCCTTCGCGGGGGCGGGGCCGGTCCTTCCGGCGGCCGGACCCCGGGGCGATCACATGGAGCCCGCCAGCCCCCGGCGGCGGCTTCGACACGAAACCGAACCGGCCCAGAGGGTCGGCCCCGAACGGAGACATCCATGGCCGACAGTGCGAAGGAAAAGCTGGTCGATTTCCTGAAGGAACGGGCCTTCGATCCTGTCCTCGACGCCTCGCCGGAGGGACGGTCGGATACGGAGAAGGAGAAGCTGGAACACGTCCAGCGGGCCACGCGGTCGGAGATCGACCGCTTCGAGGGCTATGACAGCGCCCACGAGGTGGTGGTGAACTTCAAGCGCGACCTCGACTCCGAACCGGCCCAGAGGGTGCATCGCGAACTGAAGGACCTCGGCCTGCCGACGCTCAACGACATCGCCGGCGACTTTGAGAACGAGGCGCAGAAGCTGGGCGTCGCCTGACGTCGATCTTGCTTCCCCGTCCGTCACCCGATCTATGCTCCGCTTCCATCGAGATCGGGGAGGATCCACATGATCGGCTATGTGACGCTTGGCGTGAACGACCTGGAACGGGCGAAGAGCTTCTACGGAACGGTGCTGGGGCCGCTCGGCGCCAAGCCCGCCTGGGGCAGCGACCGGATGCAGGGCTTTTCCAGCGGGGCCGGGCCGATGCTCAGCGTCTGCACGCCCTATGACGGCGAGGCGCCGAGCGCCGGCAACGGGACCATGGTGGCGCTCGCCGCCCCCTCCCGCGAGGTGGTGGACGAGGTCCACGCCCTGGCGCTGAAGAACGGGGCGGCGGACGAAGGGGCGCCGGGGATCCGCATCCCCAACTTCTACGGCGCCTACTTCCGCGACCTGGACGGCAACAAGCTCTGCGTCTTCAAGATGGGCTGAGGCTGCGCGCGCCCAACACGCCGCTGCGCCAGACGGGCGCCAGGTATCCCGCCAGCAGCAGCGTGTTGGGAACGGCGTTCAGGGCGAACCCCGTGGCGATCGAGAGCCAGCAGTCGATCACATACCAGCCGGCCACCGCGACGGTGACGACCCGCCAGGCGGAGCGGCCCTGCGGACCGAGCGCGGCGGCGGCCGAGAACGCCGCATAGAAGGTGAGCGCCCAGCCCAGGGTGACCGCGCCCATCACCGCCAGCGAGAAGCGCAAGGCGGGCGTGATCTCCGGCGGCCCCCCGCCCAGGATGTCAAACAGGCGCTCGACGGGCCCGCTCGTCGCCGCAAAGGCGCCGCCCGCCAGGACGAGGCCGAACAGGCCGACGCCCAGGCACCAGACGTTCAGCCAGGTCTTCCAGAAACCGTTCATGTCGCTCCTCCTTTTCGCGGGGGGAGCCTCTCTCGCCGCCGGACCTGCGGCAACGACCTGGCAGGTAATCCCCGGTCGGTCAGCCCCAGGGGCGGAAGTGCTTGGAGAGCTTCAGGCCCTGCCGCTGGTAGTGGGAGCCGTCCTCGCCATAGAGGCGCTGCGGTCGCTCGGTCAGGGGCTCGTACACCAGGCGCGCGACCGTCTGGCCGTCCTCCAGCAGGAAGGGCGTCTCATGGCTGCGCACTTCGAGCACGCCGCGCGAGCCCTTGCCGGCCGCCTCCTCCGTGCCGAAGCCGGGATCGAAGAAGCCGGCGTAGTGGACGCGGAACTCGCCCACGGACGGATCGATGGGCGTCATCTCGGCGGCCTGCAGCACCGGGATCTCGACCGCCTCCTTGGAGGCCAGGATGTAGAATTCGCCCGGATCGAGCAGCAGTTCGCCGTGACGGGGGACGAGCGGCTCCCAAAAGTCGCGCGGGTCGTGACCGTCTTCCTTGTCCATGTCGATCACGCCGGCATGGCGGCGGGCGCGGAACCCGGCGATGGTCTCGGTCAGATCGACGCCGACGCTGCGCAGGGAAAGCTTGGGCGGCTCGCCACGCTTCAGGCGCAGCTGGTTCAGCCGCGTGCCGGTGCGCACCAGGACGGAGAAGGTCTGGGGCGCGATCTCCATGAAGATCGGGCCGGAATAGCCCTCGGCCACGTCGTCGAAGGTCGCGCCATGGTCGGTGAGCAGGCGGACGAAGACATCCACCCGGCCGGTGGAACTCTTCGGATTGGCGCGGGCGGCCACGCCCGGCGGCAGGGCCAGACGCTCCTGCAGCTCGGCGATATAGACGCAGCCCTTCTCCAGCACGGCGCCGGCGGTCAGGTCCAGCTCGTGCATGGCCACGTCGGCGATACGGTCGGTGACGCGGCGCCCCAGTCCGGGGAGGAAGGAGGCGCGCACGCGCCAGACCCGTGCGCCCAGGCGCAGGTCGAGGCTGGCCGGCTGCACCTGGTCGGCGTCGAACGGCGTGGCGCTTGCGATGGCGCCCTGGGCGATCAGGGCGTCGATGGCCTGACAGGGCAGGATGCCGGGCGCTTGGGATTGATCGTTCATCGGGGCGACAGTCGCCGCTGACCCTGAGTCTGACAAGCTGGAAGCGCCGCCGGGGCGCTTGACCGCGGGCGGCTCAGGGCGTTGATGCGCAGCCTTGCTGCATGCCGGGAAGGAGACCCCGATGGCCGAAGATCCGCGCGACTGGAACCTGGAGACCAAGCTCGTCCGCGGCGGCCTCATGCGCACCGAATACGGCGAGATTTCCGAGGCGCTCTTCCTGACCCAGAGCTTCGCCTACGACAGCGCCGCCGCCGCCGACGCCCGGTTCGCGGGCGAGGCGCCGGGCTTCATCTATCAGCGCTTCGGCAACCCCACGACGCAGATGTTCGAGGATCGGCTGGCGCTCCTGGAAGGCGCCGAGCTCTGCCGGGCGACCTCGTCGGGCATGTCGGCCGTGCATGTGGCGCTGACCGGCCTGCTGCGCGCCGGCGACCACCTCGTGGCCGGCCGCGCCCTGTTCGGCTCCTGCCGCTGGATCATCTCCGAGTGGCTGCCGCGGTTCGGAGTGGAGGTCACCTATGTGGACGCCACCGACCTCGAGGCCTGGAAGAATGCGGTGCGCCCCAACACCAGGTGCTTCCTGGTGGAAAGCCCCGCCAATCCGCTGCTGGAGGTGACGGCCATCGGGGCCGTGGCGGAGATCGCCCGCGCGGCCGGCGCCCGGCTGGTGGTGGACAACGTCTTCGCCACGCCCGTCTTCCAGAAGCCCTTGGCGCTGGGGGCCGACATCGTCGTCTATTCGGCGACCAAGCACATCGACGGCCAGGGCCGGGTGCTGGGCGGGGCGATCCTCGGCTCAGAAGCGCTGATGCTGGAGGCCTACAAGGACATCCTGCGCCACACCGGCCCGGCGCTCTCGCCCTTCAACGCCTGGGTGCTGCTGAAAGGTCTGGAGACGCTGGACCTGCGCGTGCGCCGCCAGAGCGACAACGCCGCCGTCGTGGCCGATGCGGTCGCCGCGCACGCCAAGGTCCGCAAGACGGTCTATTGCGGCCGTCCCGACCACCCGCAGGCGGCCATCATCGCCAACCAGATGTCCGGCGGGGGCAATGTGCTGGCCTTCGACCTCGGCTCGCGCGAGGCCGCCTGGCGGTTCCTGGACGCCCTGCAGATCGTCGACATCTCGAACAATCTCGGCGACGCCAAGTCGATGGCCACCCATCCCTGCACCACCACCCACCGGTCGATGCCGGCCGAGGAGCGGGAGGCCATCGGCCTCACCGAGGGCTGGGTGCGGATGAGCGTCGGCCTGGAAAGCGCCGTCGACCTGCAGCGCGACGTCGAGCGGGCGCTCGACGCCGCGTGAAGCCGGGTCAGGCCTGCAGGCTCTCGGGCGAGAGCCTGTATTCCTTCGAGCAGTACTCGCAGGTGACGTGGATGTGGCCGTCGGGCTCGACCATGTCGGCCCGTTCGTCCTCGCCGAAGGAGGCGATGACGCCGCGGATGCGCTCTTCCGAGCAGCGGCAGAAGGCGCGCAGCGGCTTGTCCTCGTAGACCCGCACCCCGTCCTCGTGGAACAGGCGGAAGAGCAGGGTCTTGCCCGAAATGCCGGGGTCGAGCAGTTCGTCCTCGCCGATGGTCTCGAAGAAGGCCTGACTGCGGGTCCAGGCCTCCTCGGTGGAGCCGCGGGTGTCATCCTCGGCGATGTTCTGGATCAGCATGCCGCCGGCGCGCCAGCGCAGGCCCTCGCCGGTGTCGGCCTGGCCCACCGCCAGCCGCAGCCGCGTCGGCGTCTGTTCGGACTGGGCGAAGTACTGCTCGGCGCACAGCGCCAGGGTCTCGCCCTCGATGGCGGTGACGCCCTGGTAGCGGTCCATGTCCGGCCCCTGATCGACCGTCATGATGAAGACGCCCTGGCCCAGCAGGCTGCGGGCGCCCGGACGGGCGAAGCCTTGCGAGGCCGCGGCGACCGCCTCGGGGTCGAACCGGCAATAGCCGCGCAGGGCGCCTTCGGTGTCGTAGTCGGCCACGACGTAGCGGACGGGCCCTTCGCCCTGGGCCTGGACGATCAGGCGGCCGTCGAACTTCAGGTTCGAGCCGACCAGGGCGGCGAGCGCGCAGGTCTCGCCCAGCAGGTTGGCGACGGGTTCCGGATAGTCGTGGGCGGCCAGGATCTCGTCGATGGCGGGACCTAGGCGCACCAGGCGGCCGCGCACGGCCTCGCCCTCGATCTGAAACGGACCGACGACGTCGTCGGGGATTTGGGGAGCGGTGTTGGAAGACATCGTGGCGCCATATAGGGGGGCGGACCCGCATTTGCGAGCCTGCGCCCGTCACAGCCTCAGATCGCCCCGAAGCACCAGGCCAGGACCGACTTCTGGGCGTGGATGCGGTTCTCCGCCTCCTCCCAGACCAGAGACCTGGGGCCGTCGATCACCGCATCGACCACCTCCTCGCCCCTGTGGGCGGGCAGGCAGTGGAGGAAGACGCCGTCCTTGGCCGCCAGGTCCATCAGGGCGGTGTCCACCTGGTAGGGCTCGAAGGCGCGCAGGCGCTCGTCGTGATCGGTGTCGCCCATGGAGACCCAGGTGTCGGTGATCACGCAGTCGGCGCCGCGCACGGCCTCGCGCGGATCCTCGGTCATCTCCACCCGGCCCTGCATCTCGGCGGCGCGGGCGAGGTCGGTGAGGTCGGGATGATAGACGGTCGGGCAGGCGATGTTCAGCTTGAAGCCGAACTTGCCGGCCGCATGGATGAAGCTGGCGCAGACATTGTTGCCGTCGCCCACCCAGGCGAGCGTGCGCCCGGCCACGGGCCCCCGATGCTCCTCGAACGTCAGGAGGTCGGCCAGGATCTGGCACGGGTGGCTCCTGTCGGTCAGGCCGTTGATCACCGGCACGGTCGCCGCCAGCGCCAGGCGCTCCAGGTCCTCGTGCGTATTGGCGCGGATCATGACGGCGTCGACCATGCGCGAGAGCACCTTGGCCGTGTCCTCGATGGGCTCGCCGCGACCAAGCTGCATGTCGGCCGAGGTCGAGATGATGACGTCGCCGCCCAGCTGGCGCATGGCCGCGTCGAAGGAGAAGCGCGTCCGCGTGGAGTGCTTCTCGAAGATCATGGCCAGCACGCGGTCGCGGGCCGGCGCGTCGGCGTCGACGCGGCCCTTGGGCCAGCCGGCGCGGGCGGCCTTGCGCGCCTTGGCGTCGTCCAGGATGGCGCGCAGGTCGGCGGCTTCCATCCGCCAGAGGTCGAGGAAGTGCCTGACGGCGGCTGGCTTGGTGGACGGGAGTCCGGAGGAAAGGCTCATGGGAACGGTCCCAACGGCCCCGCGCCGGCGCCGGAAAAGCACGAAGGCGACGCCTTCGGCGCGGGGCTCTTGATCAATGGAGTCCCGGCGGGCCGGGCGTGAAAAAGGATCAGGCGGCTTCCTTGGCCTTGGCGCGGGCGGCCTCGCAGGCGCGTTCGAAGCGCTCGATCGCCTCGCGCGCCTCGTCGAGCGTCAGCGTCAGGGGCGGCAGCAGGCGGACGCAGTTGTCGCCGCCGCCGGCCACCAGCAGGTGCTGGTCGCGGGCGAGCTGCATGAACTCGCGGTTCGGCGTGCCGAGCTTGACGCCGATCAGCAGGCCCTTGCCGCGGATGTCGAGGACCACGTCCGGATAGCGGTCCTTCAGACCCGCGAGCTGCTGGTTGAAGTAGCCGGCGACCTCGCGGACATGCGCCAGCAGTTCCGGCTTGGCCAGTTCGTCCACCGCCGCCAGACCCACCGCCATGGCCAGCGGATTGCCGCCATAGGTCGAGCCATGCGAGCCGACGCTCATCCCCGCCCCGGCCTCCGCCGTGGCCAGGCAGGCGCCGACGGGGAAGCCGCCGCCCAGCGCCTTGGCCACGCACATGATGTCCGGATCGCCCTCGCCGTCGGCCCAGTCGTGGGCGAACAGGCGGCCGGTGCGGCCGAGGCCGCACTGGATTTCGTCATAGATGAGCAGGATGCCGTGCTCGTCGCACAGCTTGCGCAGGCCCTTCATGCAGGCCACCGGCAGGGCGCGCGCCCCGCCCTCGCCCTGCACCGGCTCGATGATGATCGCCGCCGTGGTTGGGCCGATGGCCGCCTTCAGCGCTTCGTGGTCGCCATAGGGAAGCTGGACGAAGCCGGGCAGCGGCGGGCCGAAGCCTTCGAGATAGGACTTGTTGCCCGAGGCGTTCACCGCCGCGACCGTCCGGCCGTGGAAGGAGCCTTCGAAGCCGATGATGTCGATGCGCTCGGGGTTGCCGCGGGCCCAATGATACTTGCGCGCCGTCTTGATCGCGCACTCCACCGCCTCGGTCCCGGAGTTGGTGAAGAAGACCATGTCGGCGAAGGTCTCGGCGCAGAGGCGCTTGGCCAGCGCCTCCTGCCCCGGGATCTGGAAGATGTTGGAGACGTGCCAGAGCTTCTCGGCCTGGTCCTTCACCGCCTGGACGAGCCGGGGATGGGAATGGCCCAGCGCGTTCACCGCAATGCCGGCCATGCAGTCCAGATAGGCGTCACCCTCGGCCGTGAACAGTCGCGCGCCCTCGCCTCGCTCGAACGCCAGCGGAGCGCGGTTGTACACGCCCATGATGTGGTCGCTGGGAACGGTCGCGGCGGACGTCGCGGTCTTTTCGGTCACGGGAGGAGCCCTCCAAAGCGAAGCGTCCCCGCGCGCAGGCTGCGGGGACTGGAAGGCCCGATCTTTTCCGGCGCGAACGCCGCTCTGTCAATGATTTGCAGGCGGGCCGCCACAGGGTCGCGAGGGACTGTGGCGCCGCTTCCCCGACCGCCTCAGGTCTTCAGCTTGTAGCCGGTCTCGAACATCCAGAGACAGACGAAGGCGAAGGCCACGGCGATGCCCGCCGTCATCCCGATCCCCGTCACCAGCGAACCCTCGGCCTGGCCGATGAAGCCGTAGCGGAAGCCGTCGATCAGATAGAAGAACGGGTTGAAGTGGCTGGCCGTGCGGAACGGCTCGGGCAGGCGGTCGACCAGATAGAAGGTCCCCGACAGGAAGGTCATCGGCATGATGATGAAGTTGGTCACCGCGGCCATGTGGTCGAACTTCTCGGCCCAGAGGCCGGCCATCATGCCGAGCATGCCCAGGATCAGCGAAGCCGCCACGGCGAAGTAGAGCACCGCCCACAGGTGGGTCAGCGGCAGGTCCGCAAAGGGCAGGACGGCGATCCAGGTGACCGCGCCGACGGCCAGGCCGCGGGTGGCGGCGCCGAGCGCGAAGCCCGCGACATGCTCCAGCGGCGTCAGGGGCGGGGTCATGAAGTCCCCCACCAGCCCGTTGACCTTGGCCTGCAGAAGGCTCGAGGACGAGTTGGCGAAAGCGTTGTTCAGGATGGTCATCATGATCAGGCCCGGCGCGATGAAGGTCGCGAAGGGCACGCCGTGGACATCCGGCCGGGCGCCACCCACGGCTACCACGAAGACCATCATGTACAGCAACGAGGTCACGACCGGCGCGGCCAGAGTCTGGGTCCCGACCTTCCAGAATCGCTTCACCTCCCGCAGGTAAAGGGTCCGGAAGCCCGGCCAGTTGAACCCCGAATAGGCCCGTGGCTGGGGCGGGACGGCGGACGAGATTTCGGCGGCGCGGCCAGGCGACATGTCGTTCATGCCGCACACATGCGCCGCCGCGGGCTTGACCGCAAGTGTGCGACCTTCCGACGCTATATCTAGTTCCTGTGGATGGAACCAGGGGCGCCTATTGTGGCCTTTAAGGAAGTCTTTACGATATCTAGTAGTCCGTGGGGCGCAGAATGACGCGTCCTCACTAGATGTAGTTCCGACCGTTGCGCGGGGTGGCGTTCGGAACCGCTCTGGCCGTTTGGGAGGCTCTGATGAGTTGGACTGACGAGCGTGTCGAGTCGCTGAAAAAGCTCTGGCAGGATGGCCTTTCGGCCAGTCAGATCGCGAAACAACTGGGGGGAGTCACCCGTAATGCGGTGATCGGCAAGGTTCACCGCCTGGGCCTGTCGGGCCGCGCCGCGCCGTCGAAACCGGCCCGTCCGGCCTTCAAGGCGCCCCGGCCGCAGCGCCCGGCCGCCACCGCGCCGTCCGCGCCGCGCCGCATCGCCGAGCCCGTGGCGGCCGAGGCCGCCCAGACGCCGGCGCCGACCCGCTATGTGGACGAAGAGCCCGGCTCGGCCACGGTGCTGACGCTCGGCGCCCACATGTGCAAGTGGCCGATCGGCGATCCGTCGAGCGACGGCTTCACCTTCTGCGGCCGCCGCGCCAGCGAAGGCCCCTACTGCGTCGAGCACGCCAAGGTGGCCTATCAGCCGGCCCAGGCGAAAAAGCGCTCCGGCGGTTCGGATCTGGCCCGGTCGCTGCGGCGGTATATCTGATCGGTCGGCAGACGATCGCGACAAGGGGGCGGACGCCGCGAGGCGCCGCCCCTTCTTCGTTCCGGCGGTTGGGGATCGGGCCTGCGCGGACTAGATTCCGCCGATGACCGACGTCGCGCCGCCTGAGTCGAACGCCCACGCCTATTCCGTTTCCGAACTGGCCTTCGCGCTCAAGCGGACGGTGGAGGACGCCTATGGCTTCGTGCGCCTGCGTGGCGAGCTGTCCAAGGTCACCCACCACTCCAACGGCCACGTCTATCTGACGATCAAGGACGAGCGCGCCGCCATCGACGGCGTGGTCTGGAAGGGCTCGGTCCGCAACCTCTCCGTCCGGCCCGAACAGGGGCTGGAGGTGATCGTCACGGGCAAGATCACCACCTATCCGGCCGGCTCGCGCTACCAGATCGTCATCGAGAGCATGGAGGCCGCCGGCATGGGCGCCCTGCTTGCCCAGCTGGAGCGCCTGAAGGCCAAGCTCGCCGCCGAGGGCCTGTTCGAGCCCGCCCGCAAGCGGCCCCTGCCCGCCATGCCGGCTGTCATCGGCGTGGTGACCAGTCCGACCGGCGCGGTGATCCGCGACATCCTGCACCGCATCCGCGACCGCTGGCCCTGCCGCGTCGTGGTCTGGCCGGTGGTGGTGCAGGGCGACCAGGCCGCCGCCCAGGTGTGCGGCGCGGTCCGCGGCTTCTGCGAGCTGCCCGCCGGCGGCGACCTGCCCCGCCCCGACGTCATCATCGTGGCCCGCGGCGGCGGTTCGGTGGAGGACCTCTGGCCCTTCAACGACGAGACCCTGGCCCGGACTGTGGCCGCGGCCGACATCCCGGTCATCTCGGCGGTCGGCCATGAGACCGACACGACCCTCATCGACTTCGTCTCCGACCGCCGGGCGCCGACGCCCACGGCCGCCGCGGAGATGGCGACGCCGGTTCTGGCCGAGCTGCGCGCCGCGATCAGCGACCTGAACGCCCGCCTGCACCGCTGCGGCGGGCGGGTGGTGGAGGACCGCGCCGGCCGCGTGCAGAGCGCCGGCCGCAGCCTGGCCCGCGTGCCCGACCTGGTGGAGATGGCCGCCCAGCGGTTCAATCTCGCCTCGGGGCGTCTGACCGCCGGCCTGCAGCGCAACGCTGCGGCGCACGAGCGGGATCTGGTGCGCGTGGCCTCGCGGCTGTCGCCCAACCTGCTCCAGCGTCCGCAGGAGGCCCAGAAGCAGCGGCTGGACGCCCTGACGGCCCGCATGGCCCCAGCCGTTCAGCGACGCATGGAGCGCCTGTCGGAGCGGCTGACCGCGGTGGAGAAGCTCCGCCAGTCGCTCAATCCGGACCGCCCCCTGTCGCGGGGCTTCGCCCGCGTCCATCGTGCCGACGGATCGCTGGCCCGGCAGGGGGCGGCCCTCGACCGCGGCGAGGCCGTCCGCCTCGTCTTCGCCGACGCCACCCGCAACGCCGTGATCGACGGCCAGGGCGTCGATCCGGCCCATCCCGACCGGGCCGAGGCGCCGGTCGCGCCGGCCCCCCGGCCCAGGCCGCGCAAACCCGCCGCGCCAGGCGCCGGCCCCGGGGCCGTACAGGGCGATCTCTTCTGAGACGGGCCTCTGTCATCGCCGGCGCCTGCGCGCTACATTAGGGCGATGAACGCACATGATCGCGACCTTCCAGGCCAGGCGGCCGAGCTGGCCGTGCTGCACTATGGCGACGGCGACTTCGTCGTGCTCAAGCCGGGCCGCCACGTGGTCTGCGCCGTTTCCGGCGTGAAGATTCCGCTGGAGGCCCTGCGCTACTGGAGCCCGGCCCTGCAGGAAGCCTATGCCGGCCCCAACGAGGCGCTCGCCCGGTGGAAGGAGATGAACCCCTGAGCTGGCGGCCCGACCGACGCACGGCCCTGCTCGGCCTGGCGGCGGGCCTCGCCGCGCCGGCGCGGAGCCTCGCCGAGGATGGCCTGCCGCTGCGCCTCGACGGGCGGTTCATGCAGGGCGGAGTCGCCGTCGGCCGGACGATCCCCGGCGCCCAGGTCCTGCTGGACGAGACGCCTCTGACCGCCGCGTCGGACGGCGGCTGGTTCGTCATCGGCTTCGATCGCGACGCGCCGAGCCGCATCCTGCTGCGCGTGACCGACGGCCATTCGGAGGCGGTCCGTCCGCTGGTCCTGCAGTCGGGCGAGTACGATGTGCAGCGGATCGACGGCCTGCCCCAGGACACCGTCACCCCCATGGACCCGGACCTGCTGGCGCGGATCCGCGCCGAGGCCGAGCGCAAGCAGGTCGGCTTCGCCAGCCTTGCGCAGCGGGACGATTTCAAGAGCGGCTTCATCATGCCGCTGTCGGAGTTCCGCCTCTCGGGCCGTTTCGGCGACCAGCGCGTCCTCAATGGCTCGCCGTCGCGTCCGCACTACGGCGTCGACATGGCCGCTCCCCTCGGAACCCCGGTCCTGGCCCCCGCGGCCGCCACCGTGGCCTTCGCCGAGACGGGACTGCACTACGAGGGAGGCCTGATCATGCTCGATCACGGCCAGGGCCTGGTCAGCGCCTATCTCCATCTGTCGCAGGTGCTGGTCGCTCCGGGCCAGGAGGTGGCGCAGGGCCAGCCGATCGCCGCCGTCGGCGCCGAAGGCCGCGCCACCGGTCCGCACCTGTGCTGGCGCATGAAGTGGCGCGACCGCAACCTCAATCCGCTCAGCCTCGTGGGCCTGCGCGCGGCCTGAGCTAGCGCCGCTTGCGCGCGTAGGTGTCGTTGGGCCAGCGCTTGTGGACCCAGAACCACTCCGCCGGCCGTTCACGGATCCGCTCTTCCATGAAGGTGTTGATGCGCGCCACGGAGGCGGCGATGTCGGCGGTTCGGTCGCCGCTCTTCTTGGGCTTGATGGGCGGGTGGACGATCACACGGAAGCGCGCCTTGTCCAGCCGCTGGACCGACATGGGCTGCAGCACCGTGTCGAAGCGAAGGGCCAGGCGCGAAGGGCCGGGCGCAGTGTGGACCGTCTTGCCGAAGAAGGGGGCGGCCACCCCGCCGTTGAACTTCTGGTCGTTCATCAGGGCCACGGACTCGCCCCTGGCCAACGCCTCGAGCACCTCGCGCGCGCCGTCGCCGCCCTTCGGCGCGAACAGCCTCACCCCGTAGCGGAAGCGGTTGTCCCGGATGCGCTGGTCGAAATAGGGGTTGTTCGCCGCCCGGTAGGTCATGTGGCAGGTCACGCCCGAATGGGCGATGACCGCGGGCATGATCTCCCAGTTCGACAGATGGCCGGAGACGAAGACCACGGGCTCGTGCGTGCGGGCGATCTCGGCCAGGCGCTCGGCGCCGACGATCTCGATGCGGTCGCCCGCGCCGACGATGCGGTCGATGATCGGGAATTCCGCGAAATTGCGGCCGGTCTGCGCCCATTGCGCATCCAGAAGGGCGTCGATCTCGGCCTGGCTCAGATTGGGAAAGGCGATCCGCAGGTTGCGCTCCGCCGTCCTGTGCGCGCTGGTCAGCGGCCCCAGCCGGCGGAGCAGCCAGGCGCCGAAGTCCGAGACGGTGTCGATGGGAAACAGGCGCGCCAGGGCCGTCACGCCGTCATAGGCCAAGGCCTCCAGCCGCCAGAGCAGGTCCTGACCCAAGGAAGTTCGCGCGCGCGCCATGGACCTCTACTAGTCTCGCCCAGCGCCTTCGTGCAACGCGAACCGCAGTCGCTTGGCGCGCGACTTGCGGAAGCCGGCTCACACCGTCTCTGTTCGGGACGGCGCATCTCTTAACCACGAGGGGGAAAGAGACATGGGCAACGAAATCGACGTTCACCTGGGCAAGCGCCTCCGCCGTCGGCGGCGGCTGCTCGGCCTGACCCAGCAGCAGCTGGCCGGCGCCTGCGGCGTCCGCTTCCAGCAGATCCAGAAGTACGAGTGCGGCGCCAACCGCATCTCCGCGGCCCGGCTGTGGCAGCTGTCGGAGGCGCTGGAGGTTCCTGTGGCCTATTTCTACGACGGTCTGTCGGAGAAGGCGGGCGAACGGCCCCAGCCGTGCGATTCGGGCGGCGAGGTCCTGGCCAGCAAGGAGACCATGGACCTGATCCGGGCCTACTACCAGCTGGGCGAGCGGCCCCGCCGGCGGCTCCTGGACCTGGCCAAGTCGCTCAACGGCGACGGCGAAGCGGGCTGAATCCCGGCGATCTTGGCCGCGCCCTCGGGTTCGGCTTTCCGTGGGCGCCGCTTGCGGGCTAAACCGCCCGGATGCTGAGCCCCGATCGCCTCTCCGCGCTCGAAGACGTCCTCGTCGAGCTGAACCGCGCCGCCGCTGACGTCGCCCTGCCCCTGTTCCGCGCCGATCACGGCCTGGAGGACAAGGGCGGCGCGCCGGGCCTGAACGCCTTCGATCCCGTCACCGCCGCCGACAAGGGCGCGGAGGCGGCGATCCGTCGGATCATCGCCGAGCGCTTTCCCGAACACGGCGTCATCGGCGAGGAGTATGGCGAGGATCGCCCGGATGCGGAGTTCGTCTGGGTGCTCGACCCTGTGGACGGCACGCGGTCCTTCATCTCCGGCCTGCCGCTCTGGTGCGTGCTCATCGGCCTTCGGCACGAGGGCCGGCCGGTGCTGGGCTCCATCTACCAGCCCTATCTCGACGAGCTCTACATGGGCCACGCGGGCGGCTCTCGCCTGCTGCGCGGCGGGGTCTCGCGCCCCTTGCGCGTGCGCGCCTGCCCGAAGCTGACCGACGCCACCATCTCCACCACCGATCCGGAGGCCTGTTTCGACGGGGCCGAGGCCGGCGCCTGGACGCAGGTGCGCGCCGCCGCGCGGCTGGCGCGCCTGGGCCTCGACGCCTACGCCTATTGCATGGTCGCGGCGGGGGCCATGGACATGGTCATCGAGGCCGGCCTGAAGTCGTGGGACATCGAGGCGGCCATTCCGCTGATCGCCGGCGCCGGCGGCCTCGTCACCGACTGGCGCGGCAACCCGCCCGGGCCGCACGGCGGCCAGATCGTCATCTGCGGCGACCGGGCCTGCCTGGACGAGGCCCTGGTGGCGCTCAGGCGTTCGGCGAAGTCGGCTTCTTCCGCGTCCTAGGCGCGGCCGTCTTGGGCGTCGCCGCCCCCGACGCTGGCTTTGTCTTCGCCGCGCCGGCCGCAGCCGCCTTCGAAGCGGCGGGCCTGGCCTTCGCCGCCGGCTTCGGCGCATCCGCCCCGGCCGCGGCGGCCTTGGACGTCGCCGGCTTGCGTGCGGCCTTGGGCGCGGCCGGTCTCGGAGCATGGCGGTCGGCCAGGGCGTCGAATTCGGCGAAGAAGACGGCGCGCCGCTCGTCGGTCTCCATCAGGATCTCGTGCAGAGCGCCCTTCACCACCACCAGGCGGCCGTCCGGCAGCCGGCGGGCGACCTCGTCCTGGGCGGCGTTGTCGACCAGCTTCTCCTGCTCGGCCTGACAGATCACGACGGGGATGGTCACGCCGTCCAGGGCGCCGGGGCGGACGAACTCGTCGCGCGCCTTCAGGGCGAAATGCAGCCAGCTCCAGGTGGGCGATCCCAGCGCGAGATCGCGATTGGCCGCGATCTGGGCCCGGGCGCGGGCGAAGCGGGTCCGGTCGTGGGTCAGGACGTTGCCGTCGAAGCTGTCGTCGAAGGGCTTGCCCGGATCGCCCAGAACATAGCCGCCGCCCCGGCCCAGCAGCCGGTTGGCCGCCACCATCAGCCCGACGGCCCTGGGATAGCGTCCGACCTTCACCCCCAGCATGGGCGCCGACAGGACGGCCGCGGCGAAGCGAGAAGCCTGTCCGTGGGCGAGCGCCAAAAGAGTGAGGCAGCCGCCCATGGAATGGCCGACGGCGAGCCACGGCTTCGGAAGCTCGGCTTCGAAGGCGGAAAGCAGGATGTCGAAATCGGCCAGGAATTCGTCGTAGCCGTCCGCATGGCCCTTCAGCCGGTCCGGCAGAGCGCGGTGCGACAGGCCCTGGCCGCGCCAGTCGTGGGCCAGCACGACGAAGCCGCGGCCGGTCAGGTCTTCGATGACCTCGAAGTACTTCTCGATCGGCTCCGTCCGGCCGCCGCTCAGCACCACCGAGCCCCGGGGCGTCCCCTGGGCCGGGAACAGCGCCGCCCGCAGCTTCGCGCCGCCGGCGCCGATGATCCAACGGGCGGAGGCCCCGGCCGGAACCGGGGCGGCGGGGATGTCGGTCAGCGGGGCGGTCTCGGCCATGGAACTCCTCGCCGGTCAGGCGGCCTGGGCGAACAGGCTCTGGATCTTCGATTGCATGGAGAAGGCCAGGCCCATGTCCGACATCCGCATCCGCTTGCTCATCAGCGCGGTCATCGGATCGAGCCGGCGTTTGCCCAGGGCCTTCAGGTCGGAGAGGCTGATGGTCACCACCAGGTCGGCGGGGGCGTCGTCATTGCTGACGTGGCGTCCGTCGATATGGATCACGCCGTCGCCCTTCAGGTCGAGCTTGACGGTGTGGGGAAGCGGCTCCCCCGCCGCCACCGCCCGGGCGATGCGTTCGGTCAGTTCCTCGAGGCCGGCCATGACGTCCCTTCCTTCGGCGCGACAGTGGCCCGGCCGCCGGACGATGTAAACCGAAGGGCCGTGACACGGAGACCCGGCTCGTCCAGTATCTTGCGAACAATTCGCAAATCTGGGAGGCGAACCATGGGCAAGCTGGAGCTGGCCGACCTCGACAGGCTCTATCGGCCCCCGGGCAAGGTGGTGCTGGACAAGGTGCTGAACCACGTCGACAGCCACGGCCGCTCCTTGGTCGCCCTCTCGCCCTTCTGCGTCGTCAGCGCCGCTGGCCCCGACGGGCGGCTCGACGTCTCGCCGCGGGGCGGGGAGCCCGGATTCGTCCATGTGAGCGAGGACGGACGCACCCTCTTTCTGCCGGACCGGCCGGGCAACAACCGGCTGGACATCCTGCGCAGCATCCTGGCCGGCGACGGGCGCATCGGCATGATGTTCATGATCCCGGGGTTCGACGACGTCTACCGGGTCAACGGCCGCGCCGAGGCCAGCGACGACGCCGACCTGCTGGCCCAGTTCGAGGAGTTCGGCCGCCTGCCGCGCCTGGTCCTGCGCATAGCCGTGGAGGAGGCCTTCCTCCACTGCCCCAAGGCCATCATGCGCGGCCGCCTCTGGGATCCCGACGCCCGCGTGGAACGCAGCCTGCTGCCGAGCGGCGCGGAGATGGTGTCGGATCAGCTGAAGCTCGGCCCCCTGCCCGTCACGAACGAGCAGATCATCGAAAGCTACAAGACCCAGCTCTGAGGCGCCTCAGGTCGGCTTGACGAACCGCAGGGTCATGCGGTCGCTCTCGCCGATCGCCTCGTAGCGGCTGCGGTCGAAGTCGGGGTCCACGGGCTCGCCGCGCGGCGAGGTGCGGCCGACCGGCGGCAGGGTCCAGACGCCGAAGGGGTGATCCTTGGTGTCGCGCGGATTGGCGTTGATCTCGCTGGTCCGGTCCAGGATGAAACCGGCCTCCTGCCCCAGGCGGATGACATAGGCCTGATCCACATAGCCGCTGGCCGCAGCGGGATCCTGGACGCCGCCGGGCTCGGCGCGATGCTCCACGACGCCGAACACGCCGCCGGGCTTGAGGGCCGCGAAGGCGTCGGCGAAGGCCTTGTCGACGATGCCGCCGGCCATCCAGTTGTGGATGTTGCGGAAGGTCAGCACCAGGTCGGCCGTGCCGGCCGGCGCGATCGGCCCGCTGGTCGGTCCGAAGGCGGTGATCTCCACCTCCCCATAGAGACGCGGACGCGAACGCAGCTTCTGCCGGTAGGCCTCGACCACCTCGACCGAGGCGGGGTCGCTGGGCTGCAGGTTGGCGGCGTAGAGCTTGCCGTTGGAGGCGGCCAGGTACGGCGCCAGGATGTCGGTGTACCAGCCGGCGCCGGGCCACATCTCGACCACCGTCATGCCCGGCTTCAGGCCGAAGAAGTCCAGCGTCTCCGCCGGATGGCGCCAGGCGTCGCGCGCCTTGTCCTCCGGGGGCCGCCACTCGCCGGCGACGGCCTCCTGCAGGGTCATGGCCGAGGCGGGCACCCGAGGTTCGGCCTCTTCCCCCCGGTTGCAGCCGGCCAGGGCCGCCCCGCCGAGGGACAGGGCGCCGGCGAGGGCGGCGCGACGCGAAAGCAACAGGTCCGCCATGCTCACGCCGCCGGCTTCACGAATCGCAGGGTCATGCGGTCGCTCTCGCCGATGGCGTCGTACTTGGCGCGGTCGAAGTCGGCGGCCGGCGCCTCGCCTCGGGCCGCGCTCTGGCGGACCGGCGGCAGGGTCCAGACGCCGAACGGATGATCCTTCGTGTCCTTGGGATTGGCGTTGATCTCCGACTGGGCCTCGAGCTTGAACCCGGCCTTCTCGGCGGCGGCCACCACGGTGGCGGTCGAGACATAGCCGTCGCGGGCCCCCTCGACCTCCGGACGGGGATCGGAGCGATGCTCCTCCACCGCCAGCACGCCGCCCGGCTCGAGGACGGCGTAGAAGTCGTTCATCGCCTTTTCCAGCATGCCGTCCCGCCACATCCAGTTGTGGATGTTGCGGGCGGTGAGCACGAGGTCGGCCGAACCCGGCGCGCCGAGCGGCTTCGACGTGGCGCCGAAGCCGACATAGGCGATGTCGCCGAACACCGCGGCGTCCGCATACTTGGCCTCGAAGGCGGCGCGGCCCTTACGCGCCCCGTCCGACAGGCCCGGATCGTCCAGGTCGGCGACAGCGGCCACGTAGGTCCCGCCGGCGGCCTTGACGTAGGGGGCCAGGATCTCCGTCCAGTAGCCCGAGCCGGGGGAGATCTCGACGACGGTCTGGCCCGGCTTGAGGCCCCAGAAGACCAGGCTTTCGTACGGATGGCGCGCCTCGTCGCGCGCCACATGGGCCTCGCCGCGCTGGCCGCCGCCGATCACCTGGCGAAGGACGGCGTCCTCGGCCTGGGCTGCGGTGTTCAGGGCGAGCGCCGCGACGGCGCCCACGACGAAGGCTTCGAACCTGGGGTGGAACATGCTTGGGCTCCGGCGTTCTTGCTGGCCGGTGACCCTAAGGACGCGAGACGATCTGGCAAGGCTGAGCCTGTGCGATCGACCTCTTGAAACCGAAAAACTGCGCCCCAAATCCTTGAGCGAAGGCGCTGGATGTCCGGGCCTTCCGGCCGCAGGCGAGGCCGAACGGCTCGCCGCAGGTCGATCATGACGCAACCTTGCTTAGCCAAGAAGGATGTGACCGCACATGCGTACTCTCGACTTTTCCCCGCTCTACCGCTCCGTCGTCGGCTTCGACCGTCTGGCCGGCCTGCTGGAAACCGCCGCGGCCGACGCCGCCAGCGGCTATCCGCCCTACAACATCGAGCGCACGGGCGATAACGCCTACCGGATCGAGATCGCCGTCGCCGGCTTCCGCGCCGACGAGCTGACCATCGAGGTCAAGGAGAACCTGCTCACCGTCCAGGGTCGCAAGGCGGCCAATGACGAGACCCGCCGGTTCCTGCACCGCGGCCTGGCCGAACGCGACTTCGAGCGCCGCTTCCAGCTGGCCGACTATGTGGTCGTGACCGAGGCCCGCCTCGCCGACGGCCTGCTTTCGATCTCGCTCCGTCGCGAGCTCCCGGAAGCCCTGAAACCCCGCCAGATCGAGATCGCCACGGGCCCGGCCCAGGATCTGATCGAAGGCGAGAAGGCCGCCTAAGTCCCTCCCCCCACAAGGCTGTCTTCACCCTGCAGGCGGCGCGGAAACGCGCCGCCTCTTTCTTTGAGCGGAGAGGTTTCAGGCGCCGAGGGTTTCCAGACCGAGCGCCAGCGACAGGTCCGCGCCGCGGAGGCTCGCCCCGCGCATCATGGCGCCGGAGAAGTCGCAGCCGCGGACATCCGCCTCGTCGAGGATGGCGCTGGTCAGGTCCGCTCCTTGCGCGTTCACATAGCGCATCCGCGCATGATGCAGGTCGCCGCGGTTGACGCGGTCGGCGCTGAGCGGCAGCGGCCCGAGGATCGCCTCGCGCAGGTCGGCCTTGGTGAGCTTGGCGCCGGCGAGCTTGGCCCCGCGCAGGTCCGCGCCCCGCAGGCAGACCCCGCGCAGGTCGGCGTCCTCCAGATTGGCGCCCTGCAGGTGGACGCCCGCAAGGTCCAGGCCCACCAGGATCGCCCCCTTCGCGCTCATCACGCTGAGACGCAGGCCCCGCAGGCGCTGGTCCAGCGGCCGCAGGTCCTTGCCGTCGAAGCAGGCCGGCTTGCCTTCCCGACCGCCGGTCTTGCACCAGGTCTGGTTGGCGAGCGCCATCTGATAGTGGTCGCCGGCGAGGTCCATCGCCTCCTGGTCGGGCGCCGAAAGCGCCCCCTCCAGATTGGCGCCGGAGGTGCGCGCCTTGCGGATATCCACGCCCGTCAGGACCGAGTCGGCCAGTTGCGCGCCCTCGAGGTTGGCGCCCGCCACGTCGGCCCAGTCCATCATGGCGCCTTCGAGATTGGCGTCCTTCAGATTGGCGCGGTTGAGCTTGGCGCCCCGCAGCGAGCAGTCGGTGAAGTCCGTCGCGAAGGCGCTGACCTCCTCGAGCTGCGATCCGTCCAGGGTCGCGCCGGTGAGCTTGGCGTGGTCGAGCTCGCCCGAACGCTGGTGGTGGATCAGCGACGCCAGTCCCTTGGAGGGGTGGGGCACGGCGACCTGGCCGACGCGGAAGTCGGCCTGGGTGAGGTTCGCCTGGGTCAGGTCGGCGCCGCGCAGGCAGGCGCCGCGAAGGTCCGCGCGGCTGAGATTGGCCCGCCGCAGGTCGGCCTTGCGCAGGTCGCAGCCGAACAGGTTGGCGCGCTCGAGCTTCGTCCCGACGAGCTTGGCGCCATCGAAGATCGAGGCCGACAGGTCGGCGTCGCAGAGGTTGCGGCCCGAGAGGTCGACGCCCGTGAAGTCGATGAAGCGCAGGGCCGCCAGCTTTCCGCCCGGCCGACCGGTGATGAACCGCTCGTGCGCGGCGAGGACCATCTCGATCTCACCGAGGGAGAGCTTCCTGCGACCGGAAAGAGCGACGGCGGCCGACACGGGCGTTCCTATCTCCATGTGAACGATTGTCGCGGCAATCTGCCGCACAAGTTCAAAACCAAGAGTTAAGAGAACGACGTTCTCTAGATGACGTCGGCCAGGCCCCGGGCGCCGGCGCGCTTCGCACGCGTGAGGTCGATCTGCTTGAGCTGCGCGCCGGTGAAGTTGGCGCGTGAGAGGTCGGCGTCCACGAGGACCGCCTGCCGGAAGTCGGCGCGGGCGCAGTCGGTGTTCTTGAGCGCCGCGCCGGTGAGGTTGCTGGGAAGCAGCCGGTTGGAGCCGATGAGCAGCGGGCCGAGTTGCGCGTCGCGCAGATCCGCGCCGGAGAGCTTGGCGCCCATCAGTCGCGCCCCGCGCAGGTCGGCGCGGCGGAGGTTGCAGGCGCGGAGGTCGGCGCCGTCGAGCTGCGCCCCCTGCATCTGCACGCCTTCCATGTCGAGGCCGTAGAAGACCGCGCCCTTGGCCGAGAGGGCCGTCAGGTTGAAGCCGCGGATCGTCTCCAGGGCCCGCAGGTCGGCATTGTCGAAGACCGACGGGCTGCCTTCCGCTCCGCCGGTTTCGCACCAGCGGGCGTGCTCGCGGATCATGGTCTTGTAGGGCAGGTCCGCCACCGCCATGCCGGCCGGCGCGTCGGTCAGGACGCCCTCCATCTCGGCCTTGCTGACGTTCCAGGCGAAGGTCTTGGCCCCCACGAGAATGGCGTCGCGCAGGTCGGCGCCAGCGAGGTCGGCGCCGGACAGGTCGGCCCCCTGCATGTTGGCGCCGCTCATGTTCGCCTGCTTCAGATTGGCCCGGACCAGCTTGGCGTCCTTGAGCACGGCGTCGGAGAAGTCGGCGCGGGCGGCCATCACGCCCGAAAGGCGCGAGCGCTCGAGATTGGCCCCGGCCAGGACCGCGCCCTGCACCTCGCCCGCCCGGGCCAGGTGTTCGAGGATGCGCAGGCCGTGGTCGCGGTCGGCGGCGGCGATCGAGCCTTCGCGAAGGTCGGCCTCGAACAGGTCGGCGCCGGTCAGGTTCGCGCCGCGCAGGCAGGCGCCGCGCAGGTCGGCCCGCCGCAGGGAGGCGTCGACGAGATTGGCGCCCTGCATGTCGCAGCCGAACAGGTTGGCGTTGTCCAGGCGCGCGCCCTGCATCGTGCATTCGTTGAGGCAGGCGCCGGTGAAGTCGGCGTCCGACAGGTTGCGCCCGCGCAGGTCGACGCCGGTCAGGTCCTTCCAGGCGAACACCGCCCGGGCGCCGCCGGGGCGGGAGGTCCAAAGACGGTCATGCTTGGCGCACACCGCATCGACCTCGGCCTGGGTGAGGCGCCGGAGTTCGGGGATCGAGGCGGGGCGGGCGGAGAGCATGGGGGCCGGTTGCAGCGAGCGTCGCCTGAGCCTACGGCCGCAAGATTAACGAGCCCCTTCCGCGTCTTAGCCTTTTGCCGGGCGATAGGCCTCGTAGAGGCGCGCGGCCTCCGCCTCCAGCAGCCCCCATTCCACGGCCACGCCGGCGGCCCGCAGATGGGCGGGTCCCTGCTCGGCGGCGAAGACGGAGGCGTCACGGCTGGCGATGACGACCCGCGCCACGCCAGCCTCCGCCAGGCGGCGGGCGCAGGAGGCGGCGCCGGAGGAGCGGACGCCGCAGGGTTCGAGCGTCACATAGGCCGTGGCGCCCGCCGCCTGGCCGCCGGCCGCGGCCAGGGCCAGCTCCTCGGCGTGAGGCCGGCCGCCATCGCCCGTGGCGCCCTCGCCCAGCACCCGCTCGCCGGCGGCGATGACGCAGCCGACGGCGGGGTTGGCCCCTGTCCGCCCGAGCTGGCCGCGCGCCAGTTCGATGGCGCGGCGCATGTGCGAGATGTCGAGCGCCCGGCTCAACCGACCGCCGGCAAGGCCTGGGCGCGGCTCTCGTCGAGATAGCGCGCCGACACCGGCTTCAGGTCGTCGGTAAGCTCGATCAGCAGCGGATTGCCGGTGGGGATCTCCACGCCGACGATGTCGTCGTCGCCGACGGCGAAGAGGAGCTTGACGATGGCCCGCAGGGAATTGCCGTGGGCGGCCACCAGCAGGGTCTGCCCGGCCTTCAGGTCCGGCGTGATCTGCGCCTCCCAGTAGGGCTGCACGCGGTCGAGCGTGGTCTTCAGGCTCTCGGTGTCGGGCAGGACGGCGCCGGCGTAGCGGCGATCCTTGGAGAAGTCGAACGCGCCGCCGGGCGCGAGCGGCGGCGGCGGCACGTCGTAGGATCGGCGCCAGATCTTCACCTGCTCCTCGCCGTGCTTCTCCGCCGTCTCGGCCTTGTTCAGGCCGGTCAGGCCGCCGTAGTGGCGCTCGTTCAGCCGCCAGTCCTTGACCTCGGGCACATAGGCCTGGCCGGCCGCGGCGAGCGCCAGCCAGCAGGTGCGGATGGCCCGCGTGAGCACCGAGGTGTAGGCCCGGTCGATCTGCAGCCCCGCGGCCTTGATCAGCTCGCCGCCCTTGGTCGCCTGGGCCTCGCCCTCGGCCGTCAGGTCGACATCGACCCAGCCGGTGAAGCGGTTTTCCAGATTCCATTGGCTCTGGCCGTGACGCAGCAGGACGAGGGTCGGCACTGGGAGATCTCCTTGGGCGGCGGGACGCGTTCCGGCTAGGGCGCGGCCTTGCCGCCGTCAAGGCGCAGAGCGCCCGAACGCCATGGCCCCGACGCGGGCGAGGCGCTATACCGAACCGCGATGTTCGACCGTCTGTTCTTCCCGCTTCTGGGCCTGGCGACCGTGCTGACGGTGGCGCTGGCCCTCGTCTGGCCCCAGGGCCTCGGCGCCCGCTCGCCCGGCCCCTTCGGCCACACGCCCGTCCTGCAGACGCCTGAGATGCAGGCGGCCATGAAGCGGCAGACCGAGGCCTCGCAGCGCCGCATCGAAGCCGCCCGTGAGGCGGTCCAGGACCTGCAGACCCAAGCCGTTACACCCGATCCATGACCGCAAGCTTCGACGCCGTCGCGGTGGGCCGCCGCGTTCTGGCCACCGAGTCCTCCGCCCTGGCCCTGCAGGCCGACGCGCTGGACGGCGATTTCACCGCCGCCGTCGACCTGCTGTTCGCCGCCCGCGGCCGCATCGCCTGCACCGGCATCGGCAAGTCCGGCCACGTGGCGCGCAAGATCGCCGCCACCTTCGCCTCCACCGGCACGGCGGCCTTTTTCGTCCACGCGTCGGAGGCCAGCCACGGCGATCTGGGCATGATCGGCCAGGACGACGTGGTGCTGGCCCTGTCGAAGTCCGGGGAAGCGCGGGAGCTGGCCGACATCCTGGCCTACGCCAAACGCTTCCGAATCCCGCTGATCGCCCTGACCGCCGTGCGCGAGAGCACCCTCGGCGCGGCCGCCGACGTCATCCTGCAGCTGGCCGACGGCGCGGAGGCCACGGCCGAGGTCAACGCCCCGACCACCTCCACCACGCTGCAGATCGCGCTCGGCGACGCCTTGGCCGTGGCGCTCCTGGAGCGGCGCGGCTTCACAGCCGGCGACTTCAAGACCTTCCATCCCGGCGGAAAGCTGGGCGCCATGCTGCGCACGGTCGGCGACCTGATGCACGGCCCGGGCGAGCTGCCGCTGGTCAGCCACGACACGCCCATGCCGCAGGCCCTGCTGGTCATGACCGAAAAGCGCTGGGGCATCGTCGGCGTCACCGATGCGGACGGCCGCCTGGTCGGCGCCGTCACCGACGGCGACCTGCGCCGCCATATCGACGGCCTGCTCTCCCACACTGCGGGCGAGGTGATGACGCCGGGGCCGAAGAAGACCGTGCCGCCGGGCATGATGGCCTCCGAGGCCCTGGCCCTGATGAGCGATCCTCCGCCGTCCGTCACCGTCCTGTTCGTGGTCGAGGACGACCGGCCCGTAGGCATTCTCCACGTCCACGACCTGCTTCGGGCAGGCGTGATGTAGCAACCGTCGCGAACCCACAGTAGAGGCTGCGCGTTCGGCTAGCCTCCAGGCTTGATTTCCACCGAAAGCTGTTTCGACCCACCTGCGGAGCCCAGATGCTGTCAGCCCCTCGCGCCGACCTCGCCGTGAACACCCTCGCCTACGAGACCCAGCCGCTGGTCAAGGCGACGGGCTTTCGCGAATACGACGCCCGCTGGCTCTTCGGGCCGGACCTCAACCTTCTGGGCGTCGAGGCGCTGGGCCTGGGGCTGGGCACGCTGATCCACGAGATGGGCCAGAAGAAGATCGTGGTCGGCCACGACTTCCGCTCCTACTCGCTCTCCATCAAGCAGGCCCTGACCCTGGGCCTGGTGGCGGCCGGATGCGAGGTTCTGGACATCGGCCTGGCGCTGTCGCCCATCGCCTACTTCGCGCAGTTCGACCTCGACGCCCCCTGCGTGGCCATGGTCACCGCCAGCCACAACGAGAACGGCTGGACCGGCGTGAAGATGGGGGCCCAGCGCCCCCTGACCTTCGGCCCCGACGAGATGGGCCGGCTGAAGGAGATCGTGCTGTCGGGCAAGTGGGAGCAGCGCCCCGGCGGCAGCCTCACCCACGTCTCCGGCGTCACCGAGCGCTACATCGAGGACGTGGCCAGCCGCGCCAGCCTGAAGCGCCCGCTCAAGGTGGTCTGCGCCTGCGGCAACGGCACGGCCGGGGCCTTCGCGCCCGAGGCGCTGCGCAGGATGGGCGTGGCCGTCGTCTACGAGATGGACTGCGAGCTGGACTGGACCTTCCCCAAGTACAATCCCAACCCGGAAGACCAGGAGATGCTGCACGCCATGGCCAAGGCCGTGCGCGAGTACGGCGCCGATGTCGCCCTGGGCTTCGATGGCGACGGGGACCGCTGCGGCGTGGTCGACGACGAGGGCGAGGAGATCTTCGCCGACAAGATCGGCCTGATGCTGGCGCGCGACCTCTCGGCCCTGCACAAGGACGCCACCTTCGTCGTGGATGTGAAGTCCACCGGTCTCTACGCCACCGACGAGGTGCTGAAGGCCAACGGCGCGACCACCGTCTACTGGAAGACCGGCCACTCCTACATCAAGCGCAAGACCGCCGAGCTGAAGGCCCTGGCGGGCTTCGAGAAGAGCGGCCACTTCTTCTTCAACGATCCCATCGGCCGCGGCTATGACGACGGCCTGGTGGCGGCTGCGGCCATCCTGTCGATGCTGGACCGCAATCCCGACAAGAAGCTCTCGGACCTGAAGAAGGCCCTGCCGGTCGCCTACACCTCTCTGACCATGTCGCCGCACTGCCCCGACGAGGAGAAGTACGGCGTGGTCGACAGGATCGTCAGCGAATACCAGGCCCTGCGCGACCAGGGCGGGACGATCCTGGGCCGCAAGATCGTCGACCTGATCACGGTCAACGGCGTGCGCGTGGCCCTGGAGGACGGCTCGTGGGTGCTGGTGCGCGCCTCGTCCAACAAGCCGGAGATCGTGGTGGTGGTGGAGAGCACGTCGTCGGCCGACGACATGCGCGCCCTCTTCCGCGAAGAGGTCAAGCCGCGGCTGGCCAAGCATCCGCAGGTGGGCGCCTACAATCAGGAAGTCTGACATGCGTCAGGGATCGGCTCACCGTTCGGTGGGTCGATCCGGACGCACGATGCGGGCGAAATCAGCCCAGGGCGAAGAGGCTGATCAGCTGCTGGCCGATGAAGACGGCCCCGGCCCAGAAGGCGGCGGCGAGGAATCCGACGAAGGCGAGACAGGCCACCGAGGCTGCGCCCCGCTGCGTGCCCGTCGCCCTACGCCCTGCAATGGCAGAGTCGCGAGCCATGACGTTTCTCCCAGTCATTCTATGTCTCCGGACCGGTCGAGCGGCCAGGACATTACGAGACTGACATAATTCGCCGAGGCTGAACAGGGTTGCTGAAAGCCTTCCGTCAGGCGGCGGCCTGACGCACCACGCCGGCCAGTTCGTGGACGATCTCGAAGATCAGTTTCTCGTCGTCGCCCTCCGCCATGATGCGGATCAGGGGCTCGGTGCCCGAGGCGCGGACGAGCAGGCGCCCGCCGCCGTTCAGCCGCTCCTCGGCCTGGGCGATGGCGCCCTTCACCTTTTCGCTCTCCAGCGGGCGGCCGCCGCCGAAGCGCACGTTTTCGAGGAGCTGGGGCACCGGCTCGAACTGGCGGGCCAGCGCGCTCATCGGCTTGTCGGCCTCCTTGAGCACGGCCAGCACCTGCAGGGCGGCCAGAAGCCCGTCGCCCGTCGTGGAGAAGTCCGACAGGATCACGTGGCCGGACTGTTCGCCGCCGAGATTGTAGCCGCCTTCGCGCATGCGCATCATGACCGAGCGGTCGCCCACCGGCGTGCGCTCGAGCTTCAGCTGCCGCGCCGCCAGGAAGCGCTCGAGGCCGAGGTTGGACATCACCGTGGCGACCACGCCGCCGCCCGCCAGCCGGCCGCGTTTGGCCCAATGGTCGGCGATCAGCGCCATGATCTGGTCGCCGTCGACCACGCGTCCGGTCTCGTCGCAGATCACCAGGCGATCGGCGTCGCCGTCCAGCGCGATGCCGATATCGGCGCGATACTCCTTCACCATCTTGGCCATGGCCTCGGGATGGGTGGAGCCGCACTCGCTGTTGATGTTGAAGCCGTTCGGCTCGACGCCCAGCTTGATGACCTCGGCGCCCAGTTCGTAGAGGGCCGTCGGCGCCACCTTGTAGGCCGCGCCATTGGCGCAATCGATGACGATGCGCAGGCCGTTCAGGCCCAGCCGCCGCGGGAAGGTGGCCTTGGCGATCTCGACGTAGCGGGCCTGCGAATCGTCGATGCGCGAGACCCGGCCGAGCGCCTCGGGGGCGGCCAGCCGCTCCTGCAGCCCCTCGTCCATCAGGGCCTCGATTTCCAGCTCGCGCTCGTCGGAGAGCTTGAAGCCGTCGGGACCGAACAGCTTGATGCCGTTGTCGGAAAAGGCGTTGTGCGAGGCGCTGATCATCACGCCCAGATCGGCGCGCATGGAGCGCGTCATCATGGCGACGCCCGGCGTCGGCATGGGCCCCAGCAGCCGCACGTCCATGCCCACGCTGGCGAATCCGGCCACCAGCGCAGGCTCGATCATGTAGCCGGACAGACGCGTGTCCTTGCCGATGACCACGAGGTGGCGGCGCTCGTCCCTGGACATGAAGACCTTGCCGGCGGCCATGCCGACCCGCAGGGCGACCTCGGCGGTCATCGGATGGCGATTGGCCTCGCCCCGAATGCCGTCGGTTCCGAAGTAGGCGCGCTTGGACATGGTGGAACTCACGAAAAGATCGGAAACCCAGATTTAGTCGACCCCGCGTTTGCGAATGCTAAAGGCGGCGCGGGGCGAGAGATTAGACATGTCGGGCGATCCCGACAAAGCGGAGTGAGGTTTGGCCCATGTGCGGGATCATCGGCATCGTCGGCAAGAGCGAGGTCCAGGACCGCCTGGTCGAGAGTCTCAAGCGCCTGGAGTACCGCGGCTATGACTCGGCGGGCATCGCCGCCCAGGTCGACGGCCGCCTGCAGCGTCGCCGGGCGCCCGGCAAGCTGCGCGAACTGGAGGCCGTTCTCGCCGCCGATCCGCTGCACGCCACCACCGGCATCGGCCACACCCGGTGGGCCACCCACGGCGCGCCGACCGAGCGCAACGCCCACCCGCACATCGTCGGCCGGGTGGCGGTGGTCCACAACGGCATCATCGAGAACTTCGCCGAGCTGAAGGCCGAGCTCACCGCGGCCGGCCGGACGTTCGCCAGCGACACCGACACCGAGGTCGTCGCCCACCTGCTCGATTCCAACCTGGAAAAGGGCCTGTCGCCGCTCAAGGCCTTCCAGGCGACGCTCGACCGGCTGAACGGCGCCTTTGCGCTCTGCGTGCTGATCGGCGGCGAGGACGAGGTGATCCTGGCCGCCCGCAATGGCCCGCCCCTGGCCCTCGGGTATGGGCAGGGCGAGATGTTCGTCGGCTCCGACGGCCTGGCGCTGGGCCCCTTCACCAACCGCGTGGCCTATCTTGAGGACGGCGATTTCGCCCTCGTCGACCACGAGGGGGCCCAGGTGTTCGACGAAACCGGCGCGCCGGTCACCCGCGAGATCAAGACCGTTCCGGCCTCGGCCGTCCTCATGGAGAAGGGAAACTACCGCCACTTCATGGAGAAGGAGATCCATGAGCAGCCGGAGGGGTGCCAGCACACGATCTCGGCCTATGTCGACGCCCTGACCAGCCGCGCGAAGCTGCCGGGCGGCGTCGACTTCGCCGGCCTGGAGCGCATCCAGATCGTGGCCTGCGGCACCTCCTATATCGCCGGCATGATCGGCCGGTACCTGATCGAGCAGCTCGCCGACCTGCCGGTGGACGTCGAGATCGCCTCGGAGTTCCGCTACCGCCAGCCGGCCCTGCGCTCCGGCGCTCTGGTGATCGCCATGTCGCAGTCGGGGGAGACCGCCGACACCCTGGCGGCCCTGCGCTACTGCCAGGCCAAGGGGATGAGGAGCGCCGCGGTGGTCAACGCCACGGAGTCGACCATCGCCCGCGAGTCCGACGTGGTGTGGCCGATCCACTGCGGGCCGGAGATCGGGGTGGCCTCCACCAAGGCCTTCACCGCCCAGGTCAGCGTCATGATCGCGCTGGCCATCGCCGCGGCGAAGGCCCGGGGCCGCATCGACGAGGCCGAGGAGGCGCGGCTGGTCAAGGTGCTGCTGGGGGCGCCGCGGCTGATCGCCGAGGCCATCGGGCTGGAGGACGCCATCCGCGACATCGCCGCGGAGATCGCCAAGGCCAAGGACGTGCTCTACCTCGGCCGCGGCCCGATGTCGGCGCTCGCCCTGGAAGGGGCGCTGAAGCTGAAGGAAATCAGCTACATCCACGCCGAGGGCTATGCCGCCGGCGAGCTGAAGCACGGCCCCATCGCCCTGGTGGACGACCGCACGCCGATCATCATCCTGGCGCCCTATGACGCCTGGTTCGAGAAGTCGGCCTCGAACATGAGCGAGGTCATGGCCCGGGGCGGTCAGGTGGTCTTCATCACCGACACCGAGGGGGCGCGGCACGCGCCGGCCGGCGCCAAGGTGGTCGTCACCGCACCGTCGTCGGACCCGCTCATCTCCAGCCTGGTGATGTCGGCGCCGATCCAGCTGCTGGCCTACCACGTGGCCGTGCAGAAGGGGGCCGACGTCGATCAGCCCCGCAACCTGGCCAAGTCCGTCACGGTGGAATAACGCCCGCCCCGCGCGGGGCGGAGCGGGCGAATTCGGACCTTACGGGGTCTCCGTCGCCGGAGACGTCGCGTTCGGGTCGGTCATGGCCGGGTCGTTGACCGGCGGCGGCGTCATGCCGTCCGGGCCCACGGCGCCGTCGGCCGGAGGCGTGGTCGCCATGCCGTCGGTCGTGGCCGGCGGGGCGGCCATCGGATCGGCGGCCATGGAGTCGGTCGCTTCCGGCATGGTTTCGGTGGTCTCGGCGGCGTCGTTGTCACCGCAGGCGGCGAGCGAGACGGCGGCGACGGCGCCGGCGAGAACGGTGGTCAGAGTGCGGATCTTCACAGTGGAATGCTCCCCTTGGGATTGGCCCCGGTGGCGTTAACTCCCGGCCGCCCGGCTCTGTTCCCAATTTCGTGATCGTCAGGAGGCGCCCGGCCACCCACCGGCAGGTTTCGCCGTTCGGTGGTGGATTTCGCCTGACGGCTCGGCTAGGCGAACAGGGGTCGTAGAGGCGCTGGAGGACGGAATGAGCGGACGGGTTCGTAAGGCTGTGCTGCCAGTGGCGGGGTTGGGCACGCGGGTGCTTCCCGGCGCCAAGACGACGCCCAAGAACATGCTCAACGTCGTCGACCGCCCCATCCTGTCCTACATCGTCGAAGAGGCCCGCGCCGCAGGCGTCGAGCACATCGTCTTCATCGTCGGCCGCGGCCAGGGGGCCATCGAGGACTATTTCGATTCCTCGCCCGAGATCGAAGGCGCCCTGGAAGCCAAGGGCAAGGCCGAGATCCTGGCGGACGTGCGTCGCGACCTCCCGAAGCCCGGCCAGATGAGCTTCGTGCGCCAGATGGCGCCGCTCGGCCTCGGCCATGCGGTCTGGTGCGCCCGCGACATCATCGGCGACGAGCCCTTCGCCGTCATGCTGCCCGACATGCTGATGGCCGCCGACACCCCCGCGCTCGCCCAGGCCGTGGCGGCGCACGACAGGGTGGGCGGCAATATCGTGGTGGTGGAGCCGGCGCCGGAAGGCGAGGCGCACAAGTACGGCATCGTCGACCTGGAGAGCCAGGACGGCCGTCTGAACAAGATGCGCGGCATGGTCGAAAAGCCGGCGCCCGGAACCGAACCCTCCAACCTCTTCATCAGCGGCCGCTATGTCCTGCAGCCCGACATCTTCCCCCTGCTCGAGAAGCAGGGAAAGGGGGCCGGCGGCGAGATCCAGCTGACCGACGCCATGGCCGAACTGATGAAGATCCAGTCGTTCCACGCCCTGGAATATGAGGGCGTGACCTATGACTGCGGGGACAAGATCGGGCTGCTGCGAGCCAATGTGGCCTTCGCCCTGCGCCGGCCCGACCTGGCCGATTCGGCGCGCCGGGCCATCACCGAACTGCTCTGAGCCGGCCGCGGTCGATCCTACGACGGAGCCCTTAAGGGATCACGGCGCTTTCACATTGCGCCGGCGTTTGTTAGCCGTGGCGCAAGTGACAACTGTACGGATCGGAGCGGCGATGCGCGTACTCATCCTCGGCGGAGACGGATTCTGCGGCTGGCCCACGGCCCTGCATCTCTCGGCCCGCGGCCATGACGTGGCCATAGTCGACAATCTGTCCCGGCGCAGGATCGACGGCGAATTGGGGGTCCAGTCCCTCACGCCCGTCCGCGACATCGAAGAGCGGATCGCCGCCTGGAAAGAGGTTTCGGGCAAGGCGATCGACTTCCATCGCCTGACGGTGGGCAAGGACTACGATGGTCTCCTGGCCCTGCTGAAGGGCTGGAAGCCGGACTCCATCGTCCACTTCGCCGAACAGCGCGCCGCGCCCTATTCGATGAAGTCGGCCCAGCACAAGCGCTACACGGTCGACAACAACCTGAACGCCACCAACGACGTCCTGGCGGCGATCGTTGATTCGGGCCTCGACATCCACCTGGCCCACCTGGGCACCATGGGCGTCTACGGCTACGGCACCGCCGGCGCGGCGATCCCCGAGGGCTATCTGACGGTCAAGGTGGAGACCCCGGACGGCTGGGTCGAGCGCGAGATCCTGTACCCGGCCAATCCGGGCTCGATCTACCACATGACCAAGACGCAGGACGCCCTGCTCTTCCAATTCTACGCCAAGAACGATCACCTGCGGATCACCGACCTGCACCAGGGCATCGTCTGGGGCACCCAGACCGAAGAGACCCGCAAGGACGAGCGGCTGATCAACCGGTTCGACTATGACGGCGACTACGGCACGGTCCTGAACCGCTTCCTGATGCAGTCGGCGGTGAACTATCCGCTGACCATCCACGGCGCCGGCGGCCAGACGCGGGCCTTCATCCACATCCAGGACACCGTGCGCTGCGTCGAACTGGCGCTCGCCAACCCGCCGGCCCGCGGCGAGCGGGTGAAGGTCATGAACCAGATGACCGAGACCTGGCGCGTGCGCGACCTGGCGCAGATGATCGCCCGCCTGACGGGGGCGGAGGTGGCGCACCTGCCCAACCCGCGGGCGGAGGCCGACGAGAACGACCTGGTGGTCGAGAACAAGTGCCTGCTCGACCTGGGCCTCAACCCCATCACGCTGGAGGACGGCCTCCTGATGGAGGTCGCCGAGATCGCCCGCGCCTACAAGGACCGGGCGGACCTGACCAAGGTGCCCTGCGTCTCCCACTGGAACGCCGAACGCGCCGCCGCGGCCGCAGCCCAGGGCAAGGCGGTGGCGGCCGAATAGGTCCGTGCGTCTCCTCGTCTTCGGCTATGGCTTTTCGGCCGCCGCCGTCGCGCGGCGGCTGGGGCCGCAGGGCTGGGAGATCGCCGCCACCCTCCGCAGGCCGGAAGACGCCGGGCGGCTTGAAGCCGAGGGCGTGGTCCCCGTCCCGCTGGCCGAGCCTGCGCGGCTGGTCGCGGCGCTGAAAGACGCCGACGCGGTCCTCGTCACGGCGCCGCCGGACGCCCAGGGCTGTCCTGGCCTGCGCACGCTCGTTCCCGCCATGGCCCGCGCCCAGGCCTTTCCCGACTGGCTGGGCTACCTCTCGACCACCGGCGTCTATGGCGACCGCCAGGGCGGCTGGGTCTTCGAGCAGGGCCGGCTGGCGGCCCAGTCGATGGAGGGCGCGCGGCGGGTCGCGGCCGAACGGGACTGGCTGGACGTCGGCAAGGGCATGGGGCTGACGGTGACCGTCTTCCGCCTGCCGGGCATCTATGGCCCCGGCCGCTCGGCCTTCGATCGCCTTCGCGAAGGCCGGGCGCGCCGCATCTCGACTCCGGGGCAGGTCTTCTCGCGCATCCATGTGGACGACCTGGCCGGCGGCCTGGCGGCCTCCATCGCCCGCCCCAGGGCCGGCGGGATCTACAATCTCTGTGACGACGAGCCGGCGCCCAACAGCGAGGTGGTGGCCTATGCCGCCCACCTGCTCGGCCAGGCGCCGCCGCCGGAGGTGAGCCTTGAGGACGCGCGCCTGCCGCCGGCCGCGCAACGCTTCTACGCCGAGAGCAAGCGGGTCTCGAACGCCCGCGCCAAGGCCGAGCTCGGCTGGCGGCCAACCTATCCGACCTATCGCGAGGGCCTCGCCGCCGTGCTTGCGGCGGGCAGCTAGGCGAACTCCTCCACCGCCAGCCGCAGGCGCGCCAGGTCCGGGTCGCGCGACAGCCGATGGTCGCCGTCCTTGATCAGGTGGAAGACCAGATCGCGGCTCTTGATCGCCTGGGCGAGTTCCAGGGCGTGGCGCCACGGAACGTCGGGATCCTCGCCGCCCTGCAGGATGCGCACGGGCGCCTCGATCGGAACAGGGCCGGGAAGGATGGACCAGCGGGCGCCGTCCTCGAGCAGGGCCCGCGTGATCGGATAGGGCTCGCCATAGTCCGAAGGCCGCATCCAGACGCCGGTCTCCTCGAGACTCGCACGCGCTGCGGCGTCGATTTCCGGCCCCATCAGCTTCTCGGTGAAGTCCGGCGCGGGGGCGACGAGCACCAGCCCGGCGATCCGGTCGGACCGCACCATGGCGCAGAGGCAGGCGATCCAGCCCCCCATGGAGGAGCCGACGGGGATCACCGGCCCCGGCGCCAGTTCGTCGAGCACCGCCAGGGCGTCCTCGCGCCAGCGGGTGATCGTCCCGTCGCGGAAGTCGCCCTCCGACTCGCCGTGGCCGAAATAGTCGAAGCGCACATAGGCGCGGCCCCGCTCGGCCGCCCACCGGGCCAGGGCCTCGGCCTTGGTCCCGGCCATGTCGGAGCGGAATCCGCCCATCCACACAACGGTCGGGCCCGCGCCGTCGATGCGGCGCCAGGCCAGCCTCGCCCCGCCGGGGCGCTCGAGCATTCCAGTCGTTTCGCGCATGAGGCTCTATAGCCCCTCGCCCCGCCTCCGTCACAGGCGGTGCAGGGTTTACCCGCCCGCCGGGTGCGCTATGCAGGGCGCCGTGACTTTGCCGCCGGACTTCACCCTTCTTCAGGTCGTGCCCGAGCTCGACACCGGGGGGGCCGAACAGACCACGATCGACGTCGCCCAGGCCGTCGTCCGCGCCGGGGGCAAGGCCCTGGTGGCGACGCGCGGGGGGCGCATGGCCGCGCGCCTGGAGAGCGACGGCGGTCGCCTGGCCCAGATGCCGGTCCAGTCGAAGAACCCGCTGGTGATGCTGGGCAACGCCGCCCGCCTCGCGGACCTGATCCGCAGGGAGAAGGTGAGCCTGGTGCATGCCCGCTCCCGCGCGCCGGCCTTCTCGGCCCTGTGGGCGGCCCAGGCGACCGACACGCCCTTCGTGGCCACCTATCACGGCGTCTACAACGCCAAATCCGGCCTCAAGCGCTGGTACAACGCCGTGATGACGCGGGGCGACCTGGTCATCGCCAACTCCGACTTCACGCGCGACCATGTGCTGAAGGAACACGGCCTCGATCCGGCGCGGATCGTCAGCATTCCTCGCGGCGTGGATCTGACGCGGTTCAATCCCGGCTGGGTGACGCCCGAGCGGATCGGGGCCCTGCGCGCGGCCTGGGACGCGCCCGAACGGCGCGACCTCACCACCTTCGTCCTCGCCGCCCGCCTGACCCGCATCAAGGGCCACGCCACCGTCATCGAGGCCGCGCAGAAGCTGAAGGCGCAGGGGCGGACGGACTTCCGCATCCTTTTCGCCGGCGACGACCAGGGCCGCACGGACTATCGGCAGGAGCTCCTCGCCCAGATTTCGCAGGCCGGGCTTTCCGAAGAGATCCGCCTGGTCGGCCATTGCGATGACATGCCCGCCGCCTACATGCTGGCCGATGTCGCTCTGCTGTCGTCCATCGTCCCGGAATCCTTCGGCCGTACCGCCGTGGAGCCGCAGGTGATGGGCCGGCCGGTCATCGCCTCCCGGCTGGGCGGGATGACCGAGACCGTCCTGCCGGGCGAAACCGGATGGCTGGTCCCCCCCGGCGACGCCGAGGCCTGGGCGGGCGCCCTGAAGCGGGCGCTGGAGGCCGGCCCCGCCCGGCTGGCCGCCATGGGCCAGACCGCGGCCAACCGGGCGCGTCAGCTCTATTCGGTCGACGCCATGTGCGCGGCCACACTGGAAGCCTATGAACGCGTGCTGGAGGCGCGCCGCTGATGGCCAGCAAGGAGATCAAGAAGGTCCTGGTCATCAAGCTGTCGGCCATGGGCGACTTCATCCTGGCCCTCGCCGCGGCCAAGAGGATCCGCCAGGCGCACCCGAAGGCGCGGATCACGCTCCTGACGACGCCGCCCTTCGAAGGGCTGGCCAAGCTGTGTCCCTACTTCAACGAGGTGGAGACAGACGGGCGGCCGGAGGGGCTGGGCGATTGGCTCACCCTGGTGGGCCGGCTGCGGAAGGCGAAGTACGACCGCGTCTATGATCTCCAGACCTCCTCGCGGTCCAACATGATCTTCCACGGCCTGCAGCCGTTCGCGCCGGAGTGGTCGGGGATCGCGCTCGGCTGCGCCCTGCCGCACAGGAATCCGCGCCGCGACCGCATGCACACGCTGGAGCGGCACGCCGACCAGTTGAAGGCGGCCGGAATCTGGCCCGATGCGCCGACCGAGCCGGGCAGCGCGCCGGGGCCCGACGTCTCGTGGATCCTGCGCAAGGCGCCGCCGGAACGGCCGGTGGCCGGCGGCATCCAGCCGCGGCCCTATGTGCTGATGGCGCCCGGCGGCTCGGCCCACCGCCAGGACAAGCGCTGGCCCGTCGAGAAGTACGGCGAACTGGCCAAGGCCCTCTATGACCGCGGCTTCGACATCGTCGTCATCGGCGGACCGCAGGAGAGCGCGCTCGCCCGCGCCATCCAGAAGCATGTGGGCAAGGCGCGCGACCTGACGGGGCGCACCGACCTCGCCCGCGTGGCCATGCTCGGCGCCAAGGCGGCCCTGGTCGTGGGCAACGATACGGGGCCCGTGCACCTGGCCGCCGCCGCCGGGCCGCCGACGATCGTGCTGTTCTCCAAGGCCTCGGATCCGATCCTGTCGGCGCCGCGCGGACATGTGGCCGTCCTGCAGGCGGAAAACCTCGCCGACATGCCCGTGGCCCAGGTTCTGCAGGCGGCCTCCGCCCTGGCCCCTGCGCCGACGCTCCGGGCGAACGCTTGATCGCCAGAGGCCGCGCGGTCATATATTGAGCGTGTATGGTCGGAGCGTCTCGCGTGCGAGTCGTTCCTGGCCAGGCTGATTTTGCTGAAACTGACCTAGGAGCTTTGCCTATTCGCCGCCCCATGCAGGCGCCGCCCCAGAAAGAAGGGCCGCGCATCAATGAGGACATCCGCGTTCCGCGCGTCCTGCTCATCGACCAGAACGGTGAGAAGCAAGGTGTGATGCCGACCTCGGCCGCCTTGGAAGCCGCAGCGGAAGTGGGTCTCGATCTCGTGGAGATCGTGCCCAATGCGGATCCGCCCGTTTGCAAGATCCTGGACTACGGCAAGTTCAAGTTCCAGGAGCAGAAGAAGAAGAACGAGGCGCGCAAGCGGCAGAAGGTGGTGGAGATCAAGGAGATCAAACTCCGCCCCAACATCGACACGCACGACTACGAAGTGAAGTCGCGCTCGATGCACCGCTTCTTCGAGGAAGGCGACAAGGTCAAGGTCACCCTGCGCTTCCGCGGCCGCGAGCTGGCCCACCCGGAACTCGGCATGAAGCTGCTGCAGAAGGTGAAGGCCGACTTCGAGGAGGTCGCCAAGGTCGAGTACGAGCCCCGTATGGAGGGCCGTCAGATGATCATGATCCTGGCCCCCCGCTAGCGCGCGGCCGATCAGATCGAGGCAGAGGGCCGGCGGCGACGCCGGCCCTTTTCTTTCGGCCCGTCGCATACCCGTTTTTCGGAACACTGGCGCGGCGGGGACACGGCGACGGCGATTCGGAAAATCCGCCCACGACGCCGTTACGTGACCCCTTGCCGCCGGATCGGGCTCAGCCTAACACCGCCGCCATGCTGGGGACTGCGTCACGTGCGGCGACTCCGTCCGCAATGGCTGCGCCATCGCTGATCGCCGTCATCTTCATCAATATGCTGGGCTTCGGAATCATCGTTCCGTTGCTGCCCTTCTACGCCAAGTCGTTCGACGCTCCGGCCTGGCAGATCGCGCTCGTCTTCTCCGCCTATTCGGCCGGCGCCTTCTTCGGCGAGCCCTTCTGGGGCCGGCTGTCGGACAAGTACGGCCGCAAGCCGATCCTGATCAGCACCATCGCCGGCAACTGCCTCTGCTATCTGGCCCTCGCCTTCGCCCCCAGCGTCTGGGTGGCGCTCGGCGTCCGTTTCCTGGGCGGCCTGGCGAGCGGCAACGGCTCGGTCATCCAGGGCTACATCGCCGACGTCACCCCGCCCGAGAAGCGCGCGCGGCGGATGGCCTATATGGGCGCGGCCTGGAATGTGGGCCTGATCGTCGGTCCGTCCGTCGGGGGCATCTTCGCCCACCCGGAGGCCGGTCCCCTGGGCTTCCGCCTGCCCCTGCTGATCGCCTCCAGCCTGGCGGCCGCCTCGGCCCTGTCCATCCTGTTCTTCATCCGTGAGAGCCGCACCCGCCAGGAGGTCTTCGACCACCAGCCCAGCCGCTGGTCGGCCATCGGCGAAGCGGTCGGACATCCCGTCGTGGGCCGTCTCATGCTGCTGACCTTCATGGTCGGTTTCGCCTTCACCGGCGTGGAATCCATCTTCGGCCTGTGGACCCAGGCGAAGTTCGACTGGGGGCCGCGGGAGATCGGCGTCTGCTTCGCCTTCGTCGGCGTCTGCGCGGCGACGACGCAGATGTTCATCACCGGCCGCCTCTCCGAGCGATATGGCGAGGGCCCGATGCTCGCCGTCGGCATGGCCCTGACCCTCGTCAGCGCGCTGGCCCAGCCCTTCGCGCCCAACGGCGCGGTGGTCATCGCCCTGATGTGCTGCATGGCCGTGGGCCAGTCGGTGGCCTTCCCCAATGTCGGCGCCCTGATCTCGCGCACGGCCGACCCGGCCCGCACAGGGCAGATCCTGGGGCTGAACAACGCCATGGGCGCCCTCGCCCGGGTCGTGGGGCCCTTCTGCGCCGGCCTCGCCTTCGCCGGCGTCTCGATCAGCGGCCCGTTCTTCCTGGCCGCCCTGATGCTGGCGCCCGCCATCTGGCTCGCCCTGGCCGCCAGCCGCCGGGCCCCGGTCTTCGAAGCCAAGGTCGAGGCCCAGCTGGAGGCCGAAGCCAAGCCCTGCGGCAGTCACTCGTGACCGCGCCGGCGCCCGGGGACCTGCGGGCGCTGGTGGTGCTCCTGTCGGTCATCTTCCTGAACATGGCGGGGTTCGGGCTCGTCATCCCGCTTCTGCCGTTCTTCGGACAGGCCTTCGATGCGCCGGCCTGGCAGATCACCCTGATGTTCTCCGCCTTCTCGGTGGGCCAGTTCCTGGGCGAGCCCTTCTGGGGGCGGCTGTCGGACCGCCTCGGCCGCCGGCCGGTGCTGATCCTGACGACGGCCGGCGGGGCGCTGGCCTATGTCGCCCTGGCGCTCGCGCCCGGCATCTGGATCGCGCTCGCCACCCGCCTTGTCGGCGGCTTCATGTCGGGCAACATCTCGACGCTTCAGGGCTATCTGGCCGACATCACCCCGCCCCACGAGCGCGCTGGCCGCATGGGGCTCATGGGCTCGGCCTTCTCCATGGGCTTCATGGTCGGACCGGCCCTGGGCGGCCTGCTGGCGCGGCCGGACCTCGGGCCGACCGGGTTCCAGATTCCGCTCTTCGCCGCCGCAGGCTTCGGCCTCGCGGCGACCGCCGGCGTCTTCCTCTTCATGCGCGAGACGATCACGCCTCGGGCTGCGGACGCGCCCGCCGCGCACAGGGCCCCGCGAAGCGAGGCCCTGCGCATCGCCCTCGCCGATCCGGTCATCGCGCGCGTCTTCCTGATCAGCTTCGTGACCATTTCCGGTTTCGCCGGCATCGAGGCCACCTACGGGCTCTGGACCGAAGCGCGGTTCGGCTGGGGACCGCGGGAGATCGGCCTGGCCTTCATGCTGATCGGCGTCATCGGCGCGGTCGCGCAGGGGTCGCTCACAGGCCGGCTGGTCCGCCGCCACGGCGAGGGCCGGGTCCTGCTGGCCGGGCTGTGCCTGATGTTCGTCGGCATGCTGACCCAGTTCGCCGCCGTCGGCTGGCCCATGGCGGTGATCGGCCTGTGCATCGTGGTTCTCGGCCAGTCGGTGACCTTCCCCAACCTTGTGGCCCTGATCTCCATGGCCACCCCGGCCGAACGGCAGGGCGAGGTCCTGGGCCTGAACATGTCCAACAACGCGCTCGCGCGCATCGGCGGGCCGATCCTGGCCGGCCAGCTCTTTTCGCTGATCTCGCCCGGCGCCCCCTTCGCCCTGACCGCGCTGCTCATCCTGCCGGCCATCTGGCTGTGCCTGCAGATCATGGCGAGGGTTCCCGGCCGCAGCGCCTGAGGCCGGCGGCGGACTTGCCTTTTGCGCCCCGTTCGCGTACACGCCCCGCTCTTCGGAGCCGTCTGGCCAAAGGCATGCCAGGGCGGCTCATCAATACGCCAGAGGACGGGGCGTCCGCGCTCCGCAAGGGAAATGCCGAAACTGAAGACGAAGTCGGGCGCCAAGAAGCGCTTCAAGATCACCGCGACCGGCAAGCTGAAGGCCGGCGTGGCGGGCAAGCGTCACCGGCTGATCAGCCACAACGCCAAGTACATCCGCCAGAACCGCGGCACCAAGGTGATGAGCGAGGCCGACGCCAAGATCATCAAGACCTACCTGCCCTACGGCCTGTGATCGGGAGCGCATAAGATATGGCACGCGTGAAACGCGGCGTGGTCGCCCACGCCAAGCACAAGAAGGTTCTGGAGCAGGCCAAGGGCTTCTATGGCCGCCGCAAGAACACCATCCGGGCCGCCAAGGCCGCGGTCGACAAGGCCGGCCAGTACGCCTATCGCGACCGCAAGGTCCGCAAGCGCAACTTCCGTTCGCTGTGGATCCAGCGGATCAACGCCGCGGCCCGCCTGGAAGGCATGACCTATTCCCGATTTATCTTCGGCCTTGAGAAGGCCGGGATCGAAATGGACCGCAAGGTCCTCGCGGATATCGCGGGCAACGACCCGACCGGTTTCAAGGCCATCGCCGACAAGGTTCGCGCCGCGCTGGCTTGACGGGTCGATGGGAGGCTTTACGCCGCCCGCCATCTGACAATGAGCCCTCCGGCGGGAGCCGCCGGAGGGCTTTTTGCTGCCCGCCCTTCCCGCGCACACGACCACGCGATAGAGCACCCAGGCCATGACAGACCTCGACACGCTGAAGACCGAACTGACCGCCCGGGTGGACGCCGCCGGCGACATCGCCGAGCTGGAGGCGATCCGCGTCGCCGCCCTGGGCAAGAGCGGCCAGATCTCCGAGCTGCTGAAATCGCTGGGCAAGATGAGCCCCGACGAACGCCGCGAGAAGGGCCCGGCCATCAACGGCCTGCGCGACGCCGTCGCCGGACGCATCGCCGAACGCAAGGCTGCGATGGAGGCGGCCGAACTGGATCGCCGGCTGGCCGCCGAGACGGTCGACCTGTCCCTGCCCCCGCCGCCGCGGCGCAAGGGCAGCGTCCATCCCACCATGCAGGTGATGGACGAGATGATCGCGATCTTCGCCGAGTTGGGCTTCTCGGTCGCCGAAGGTCCGGACATCGAGACCGACTTCAACAACTTCACGGCGCTGAACTTCCCGCCCAAGCACCCGGCGCGGGAGATGCACGACACCTTCTTCATGGCGCCCGACGAGAACGGCGACCGAAAGGTGCTGCGCACCCACACCAGCCCCGTGCAGGTGCGCGTGATGCGTCAGCTGAACGAGAAGGTCCCGGCCTGGGTCGCCACCGGCCAGGAGCCGCCGATCCGGGTCGTCGTGCCCGGCCGCACCTATCGCTGCGACAGCGACGCGACCCACACGCCCATGTTCCACCAGATGGAGGGCCTGGTCATCGACAAGGCCATCCACATGGGCCACCTGAAGTGGACGCTGGAGACCTTCATCGCCCGCTTCTTCGAGGCCGAGGGCGTGGTCAGCCGCTTCCGCCCCCACCACTTCCCCTTCACCGAGCCCTCGGCGGAGATGGACGTGCAGTGCGACCGCTCCGGCGGGGACGTGAAGATCGGCGCCGGCGCGGACTGGCTGGAGGTGGTCGGCTGCGGCATGGTCCACCCCAATGTGCTGCGCAACTGCGGCCTCGATCCGGACGTGTGGCAGGGCTTCGCCTTCGGCTTCGGCGTCGACCGTCTGGGGATGCTGAAGTACGGCATGCCGGACCTGCGCGACATGTTCGCCAGCGACGTGCGTTGGCTGGGCCACTACGGCTTCTCGCCCTTCGCCATGCCCAATCCCGCCACCGGCCTGAGCTAGAGGCCGTTCGAACAGGCTCCCCACCGGGAGCGCCCGGCGAGGCGGTCAGCCGCCTCGCGATCCCCCTCGGACAGGAGGGGCGGATCAGATGAGCGCAAGACGATGAAGTTCACGCTTTCCTGGCTCAAGGAGCACCTCGACACCGAGGCCACCGTCGAACAGGTGGTCGAGGCCATGACCATGGCCGGGCTCGAGGTCGAGCACGTGGAGAACCCCGCGGCCAAGCTCGCCGCCTTCTCCGTCGCTAAGATCGTCGAGGCCGTGCAGCACCCCAACGCCGACCGGCTGCGTGTCTGCCAGGTGGACACCAAGGACGGCCGCAAGGAGATCGTCTGCGGCGCCCCGAACGCCCGGCCGGGTCTGACCACCATCTATGCGCCGCTCGGCGCCTATGTGCCCGGCTCCGGCATCACGCTGGAGGCGCGGCCGGTGCGCGGCGTGGTCTCTAACGGCATGCTCTGCTCGGCTTCCGAGCTCGAGGTGGCCGAGGAGTCCGACGGCATCATGGAACTGCCGGACGCCCTCCCCGTCGGCGCCTCGGCCGCCGAGGCGCTGGGCCTGGAGGCCGTCATCGACTTCGAGGTCACGCCCAACCGCCCCGACTGGCTGGGCGTGGCCGGCATCGCCCGCGACCTGGCCGCCGCGGGCCTGGGCAAGCTGAAGGACCCGTCGATCGCGCCGGTGACGGGCGGCTTCCCCTGTCCGGTGCAGATCCGCCTCGACGCGCCCGAGGCCTGCCCCGTCTTCGCCGGCCGGCTGATCCGCGGGGTGAAGAACGGTCCCTCGCCCGCCTGGCTGCAGCAGCGGCTGGTCTCCATCGGCCTGCGCCCGATCAATGCGCTCGTGGATATCACCAACCTGATCTCCTACGACCGTGCGCGGCCGCTGCACGTCTATGACCGGGCCAAGCTCGTCGGCGACGTGGTGGTCGCGCGCCTGGGCCACGGGCAGGACCAGGGCCGCCCGGCCCACACCGACGAAGCCACGCCCGCCGAGCACCACGACGAGCAGCTCATCGCGCTCGACGGCAAAACCTATGACCTGACCTCGGAGATGTGCGTCATCGCCGATGCGAACGGCGAGCGGCCCGTCGGCCTGGGCGGCGTCATGGGCGGGGAGTCCACCGGCTGCGACGAGGGAACGACCGAGGTCTTCGTCGAGAGCGCCTGGTTCGATCCGATCCGCACGGCCCAGACGGGGCGGACCACCGGCATCACCTCGGACGCCCAGTACCGCTTCGCGCGCGGCGTCGACACGGGCTCGGTGGTTCCGGGCCTGGAGCTCGCCACCCGGCTCATCCTGGAGATCTGCGGCGGCGAAGCCTCGGACATCCTCGTGGCCGGAGAGGCGCCCGCCGCGCCCGGCCCGATCACCTTCGACAGGGCCTATGTGCGCCAGCTCACCGGCCTGTCGCTCGACGACGCGCGGATCGATCAGATCCTTTCCGACCTCGGCTTCGCCCTCGAAGGCGACCAGGTCACGCCGCCGACCTGGCGCCGCGACGTGGAAGGCCGCGCCGACCTCGTCGAGGAGGTCGCCCGCATCGAGGGCTTCGGCGCCCTGCCGGCCGAGCCCCTGCCCGAGATCGCCCGCCCCGCCGGCGGCGTGCTGAGCATTCGGCAGAACCGCATCCGCACCGCGCGACGCGCCATGGCCGCCCTGGGCTATGCCGAGGCGGTGACCTGGAGCTTCCTGTCGCGGGAGACGGCGCGCCTGTTCGGCGGCGGCCAGGATGAGCTGGTGGTCGCCAATCCGATCTCCTCGGATCTCGACTGCATGCGCCCCTCGGCGCTGCCCAATCTGATCGAGGGCGCCGGCCGCAACGCCCGCAAGGGCTTCCCCGACGTGGCCCTGTTCGAGGTTGGGCCGATCTATCGTGGCGACGAGCCGGCCGACCAGTCGACGGTGGTGGCCGCCATCGTCGCGCCGCACCCCCCGCGGCGCTGGGACGGCAAGGGCGAGGATCCGCTCTTCGCGCTGAAGGCCGATCTCATCTCGCTTCTCGAGGAGCTCGGCGCGCCAGCCCTGCAGGTGGCGCAGGGTTCGTCCTCCGCCTGGTGGCACCCCGGCCGCTCGGCCCGCCTGCAGCTCGGGCCGAAGAATGTCGTGGCGGAGTTCGGCGAGCTGCACCCGCGGGTGCTCAAGGCGCTGGACGTGGCCGGCCCCGTCCTGGGCTTCGAACTGACCCTGGAGGCGATCCCCGAGGGCAAGCGCAAGGCGGTGAAGACCAAACCGCCTCTGGCGCTGTCGACGCTCATGCCGCTCAGCCGCGACTTCGCCTTCGTGGTCGAGGAGGGCGTGGCCGCCGGCGACCTGGTCCGCGCCATCGCCGGCGCCGACAAGCAGCTGATCGCTCAGGCGCGCGTCTTCGACGTCTATCGCGGGGCCAATCTGGGCGAAGGGATGAAGTCCCTGGCGGTCGAGATCCTCATCCAGCCGCAGGACCACACGCTGGCCGAGGCCGAGATCGAGCAGCTCTCGGCCAAGGTGGTGGCGGCCGCCGCCAAGGCGACGGGCGCCAGGCTGCGGACCTGAGCCTTGACTTCCGCCGCGGTGGCCGGCGCCGACTGGCGTCCGGTCCATTTCGGAGGAAAGCCATGGAGATCAACGGCGTCGCCCACGTCTTCGTCACCGCCGGCGACTTCGAGCGCTCGCGGGCATTCTATCGCCGGCTCCTGCCCTTCCTGGGGCTGACGCCCGTGATGGATTCGGAGAACGTCTTCTACTGCGTCGGCGGGCGGACGGGCTTCGCCGTGCAGAGGCCTGCGGCCGAGCACGCGGGCGAGCGGTTCGTGCAGAACCGGGTCGGCCTGCACCATGTCTGCTTCCGGGCGCGGTCGCGCGAGGACGTCGACGCCCTCCACAGCTTCCTGGAGGGCGAAGACTGTGTGGTCGTTCGTGAGCCGCGGGACGACGCCTGGGCCCCCGGCTACTACTCCATCCTCTTCGAAGACCCTGACGGCGTGAGGCTGGAGCTGAACCACGTCCCCGGCCGGGGCCTGTTCGACACGCCCGAGCGCCAGGTCCAGGCGCCGCTGGGCTAGGTCAGAACGGGAAGATGTTCCGCTGCCGGCTGTAGGCCAGGTAGCCGACATTGGCGCCCAGGCGCAGGCCGACCCCGGCCCGGATCGGCGCCAGGATGATGTCGTTGGCCTTCTGGTAGTTCACGCCCAGGCCGCCGACCAGGTAGGCCGAACCCTCGACGCCCGGGAAGCGCTGGAAGATCGCGTCGGGGTAATGGAGATTGTAGCAGAGGGTGAAGACCCGGCTGGCGTTGCCGCCGAAGTCCCAGCCGACGGAGGGGCCCTGCCAGAAGACCTCCTGGGTCGGGCGGTTCTTCATGTAGAGCAGGCCGCGGCCGTAGCGGGCGCCGATGGCGATGGCGGCCGAGCCTTCCTCGCCGGCGATATAGCCCGTGGGACGGCCGTTCTCGGCGAAGATCCGCTCCACCGCCCCGCCCGCGGCCTCGGCCGTCACGCCCAGGAAATCGGAGACGTCCTGGACGATCTCCTCACGCGTATAGGTCTCGGCGGGGGTCTGCGCCGGATAGTTCGGGTCGTGTTGCGGAGCGGGCGGCCCCTGGGGCGCCGGCTGGGCCGAAGCGCACCCGGACAGTCCGCTCGCGCCGGCGACGGCGAGGCCCGAAACGATCAGCTTGCGACGGTCCATGCGAATCTCTCTCCTTGGAGGTGTGATCGTCCCGCCCCCTCGCGGCATCAATGCGGCGCCCGCGATTAACGGCCGCTTAAGCATGTTCGACGGGCCGCAGCCCTCGCCGCCAGGTTACAGGCTCACACCCCTCTGGCGCAGCGATCCGAGGCCATCAGATCGCGCCGGGTTCTAGAACTCCTGCCAGTCCTCGGCCGCCGCCGTGGGGCGGGCCTTCAGCGCCGTATTGCCGACGACCTGCATCGCCGGCCGGGCCCGTTCGGCGGGCCGCGACGGCGGCGCGGCGCGCCGACGGGTGGGCGCGCGGGCCTCGGCGCTGTCGACCGAGAAGCGGCCCATGAGACGGGTCAGTTCGTCGGCGTCCTGGGCCAGGGCGTGGCTGGCGGCGGTGGATTCCTCGACCATGGCCGCGTTCTGCTGGGTCATCTGATCCATCTGGTTGACCGCGGTGTTGACCTCCGAGAGACCCGTCGCCTGCTCCTGGGCCGAGGCGGCGATCTCCGAGACGAGGCCGTTGATCTGGCCCACCTGGGCGAGGATGCGCCGCAGCGCCTCGCCCGTGCGGCCGACAAGCTCCACGCCGGAGCTGACATGGCCGGCCGAGGCGCCGATCAGCGCCTTGATCTCCTTGGCCGCGTCGGCCGAGCGCTGGGCGAGCGCCCGCACCTCGGAGGCGACGACGGCGAAGCCGCGGCCGGCCTCGCCCGCTCGGGCCGCCTCGACGCCGGCGTTCAGGGCCAGAAGGTTGGTCTGGAAGGCGATCTCGTCGATCACACCGATGATCTGGCCGATCTCGGCCGAGGACTTCTCGATGGCGCCCATGGCTTCGATCGCCTGGTCGACCACCTGGCCGGAGGCCTCCGCGTCGGTGCGGGCGGTCCCGACCGTATCGCGCGCCTCCCGGGCGCTCTCGGCGGTCCGCCTGACGGTGGCGGTCAGCTGGTCGAGGGCTGCGGCCGTCTCCTCGAGGCTCGCCGCCTGCTGCTCGGTGCGGCGGGAAAGGTCGTCGGCCGCCTGGGCGATCTCCGCGGTGGCGCCGCTGATGCTGCCGGTGGTGCTGACGATCACGCCCATGGCGTCGGCCAGGCTGGAGGCGGCGGCGTTGAAGTCGGTCTGGAGCCGCGCATATTCGGTGGGGAAGTCTCCGTCGATGCGGCAGCGCAGGTCGCCGCCCGCCAGGGCCGAGAGACCTGATCCGATGCGTTCCATCGCCTGCTGCTGGCGCTCGTGCGCGGCCTGCTGCTCCTCGTTGCGGCGCTTGCGGTCCAGCTCCACCTCGGTCACGTCGGTGGCGAACTTGACCACCTTGTAGGGCTTGCCCGAAGGATCGAACACTGGGTTGTAGGTGGCCTGAATCCAGACCTCCTTGCCGCCCTTGCCGAAGCGCAGATACTTGTTCGAGAGGAATTCGCCGCGGTTCAGGGCCCGCCAGAACTCGGCATAGTCCGGGCTGGCCGCGTAGGCGGGATCGACGAACATCGAGTGCCGGCGCCCGACCACTTCGTCCGCGCGGTAGCCCAGGGCGCCGAGGAAGTTCTCATTGGCCGTCAGGATTGTGCCGTCGAGTGCGAACTCGATGACGGCCTGCGACCGGTGGAAGGCGGCGATCATCGCCTCCATTTCCGCCACCTGCTGCTCAGTACGCCCGTCCTGCTTCCGGCCGAACTTGATCATCGGATCCCCTCTCGCCTGGTGGATGTTGCGACACATTAGATCGCGCCCACCGACATTAAGTATTTGGCAAAGAAGAAGAGCTGGTTAACGCGGCGTTTTCCACGTTCTACCCGAAGTTGTCTGGCTTTTCTTGCACTTCAAGGTAAGTCTTTTGCCCATCACGACGGTCTAGACCTATCCATCTGGCAGAGGAGCACACTGACCAAGGGGTCGTAACATAGTTCGCCGAACAGCGCGCCGCGAGCGAATCGGGCCTAGCGCCAGTTCAGATAGACCGGATTGCCGATGAGGATCAGGCGGCCCTCGCTGTCGCGCAGGTTGAGCCGCACCCAGCCCCGACGGCCATCGCCGGTGACGGCGAACCGCGTGGGTCCGTCCGCCGACAGGGGCAGGCGGTAGGGTTCGGCGCCCGAGACGAGCACTTCGATCTGGTCGCCCGGACGACCGGTCGCCTCGGCGGCGAATTCGGCCCGCAGCCCGGCCGGCAGGGCGAGATCCTCCCCCATCCGCGCGCCGCCTCCGCCCGCCCGAACGGCGAGGTCGAGGGTGCGGCCGCTGTCGCCGGCCACATCGACGAAGACGCGTCCGGCGCGGACGGCGGCGAGGATGTCCTGCTGGGAGAGGGCTGGAGCGCGAACCACCGTGGCCGGACGGCCGACCGCCCCCGGCTCGCCGCGCGGCCGGTCGGCGTCGTGGCTGTCGCTGCCGGCGATGGCCGTGAGGCGGTGGCCCTCGTCCAGCCGCGCCTGCCAGAAGGCGACGCCGTCGAGCGGGTTCTCGGCCTGTCCCTGGAAGAGGGCCAGCGTGCCGCCGTTGATCACCTCCACCGCGGCGATGCGCGACCAGTCGGTCTCCGCGCGCCAGCCGCAGCCCATGCAGGCTTCGCCCGACGGCAGGGCGGGATGGTTCACCGAGACCAGGCCGCCCGCCGCCTCGGCCTGGCCGAGCATGGCGTCGAGATCCGGCGTCTGCTCGCCGCCCAGGCGGAAGTCGACGAAGGCGACAGGCCCGAAGAGGTTGGCGTGCCCCTGAAAGGTGGTGATCTCTCGCCCGGCGATCACCAGGAGATCGTCGAAATAGGGCTGCAATTCCCGCAGGCCCTGGGCCTGGGAGACGGTGTTGTGGTCGGTGACCGCCACGAAGTCGAGGTCGGCCTCGGCCGCCGCCTGCAGGACGCGGAACAGAGGACAGGCGATCCTCGCGCCGGAGCGGCTTTTGCAGGCGCCGTCGCTGTGCCCCGAATGGACGTGCAGGTCGCCGCGCCACCACCGCTCGCCGTCCGCGACCGGCGCATCGGCGAATCCGGCGAAGGCTTCCGCCCTATCGAACCAGAGCCGCGCCTCGTAGCGTGCGCGCGTCGTCGGGCGGATGTTGGGGACGCCGAGAACGAGCCGCCACACCCCCGTCTCGAGCGGTCCGGGCAGATAGGAGGGAGTGGCGTCCGTCGCCGCGACGGTGAAGCTCGCCTTGTTCCCGCCGCTCCAGCCGCGGAATCCGGCCGGACCGAAAAGGCCGAGGTCGACGGTCGTGCGGGCGTCGCGGCCCGAATAGTCGAAGGCGACGGTGATCCTCTGCGTCCCCGGCGGCGGCTCGAACGGCAGTTCGCGATAGGTCTCGTGGTCGGCGCCGGTGAGGACGCCCGTCAGGACGAGATCGGGGGCGCGATCGGGGATCTGAGCCAGCGCCAGGACCGGCCACAGCAGAAGGGCGATCAACCCCAGGATGGCCCGGCTCGGCATCGGCGCTCCCCGCGGTCGCACAACCTCGCGGCGATAAACTTCGACTTCATCGGAGGCTGTCAAGTTCACCCTTCCAACTGGAGGTTCGCCTTGTCGGCAGTAGCGTGTTTGAGGGTTGTGGTCCGGACGGGCCAGACGGAACTGCCGCAGGATGTGCTTGCGGCCCTGGTCGCCAAGTTCACCAGCGCCTTTCTGGAGACGCGCTGGGCGTGGCCCCGGCGGTTTTCCGAGATCAACCCCTACGCCTTCCTGCTGACCGATCCCCGGGCGCCCGAACTGGACACCGCCGAGCTCGGGCGCCTGTCCGACGAACTCCACGTCCACCTGTTCGGCAAGAGCGACGAGAGCGAGGTGACCATCCTGCTCTTCGAGGGGCCGGACGAGACCCTGGACGACTTCGCCACCCTGGACGCCGAAGGCGTGGCGCGGGCCATGACCGATCCCTCGGCCATTCCCCCCGGCGCGCGGCTGAGCCGCATCGGCCCTGACGGCACGCGCATACTGACGCCGCCGGACCAGGCGGCGGCCACGGCCGCGCCCTCCGCCGCCGCCCCGTCGGCGCCGCCGCCCGAACGGGCGCCGAACATCGAAGGCGTGCAGGGCGTCTACTATGCCGGCCGGGAGGTCTTCGTGGCCGACGTCATCAGCTGCACGCCGGCCGATGCGCGGACGCACTTCAGCCTCGTCGACGGCGACGAGCACCTGCCCGAGGAGCCGGACGTGTTCGACGCCGCCTGCGTCATCGCCGCCATGCGGTTGCTGGCCGAGAGCCCGAGCCAGACACCGCTCTACCTGCCGGTCTCCTTCTCCACCCTCATGCGGCCGACCCGGCGCGCGGCCTATGCGGACATGATCGCCATCCTGCCGCTCTCCGAACGCCGCCGCCTCGCCGCGGCCGTCTATGACGTGCCCCGCGCGCCGTCCTTCCAGGCCCTGACTCAGCTGCGCGAGGCCCTGGAGGGCCGGTTCGGCGCCATCGACCTGCGGACCAGCGACCCGGCCTTCGAGATCGACCAGCTCACTTCGCGCGCGGTGACCAGCGTCACCCTCGTCCTGCCGGCCGCCGAGCCGGAGCGCCGGCTGGCGGTCATGCGCCGCTTCGCCGCCCGTCTGCCCGCCTATCGTCGCCGCCGGATCTGGCCGGGCGTGACCAACATCCGCAGCGCCCGCGAGCTCAAGGCCGTGCGCGAGACGCGCATCCCGTTCCTCACCGGACCGGGCGTCTGCCGCATGCAGACGGTTCCGGTGGGCGGCCGCCCCTGGTCGGCCGATCTGCTGCCCGTCGAATAGGCCGCGCCGCGCCGCCGAGACGCGGGGCTTGATCCAGACCAAGGCGCCGAGGGTCGGGGGCGCCAGACTGGCGCGCTAGGAGACCGCATGCGCGCAACGCCCCTCCCCCGCGCCGAGGCCGCCCCCGCCTGGCACGCCCTGCCCACCACCGAGGCTCTCGATCGGCTCCAGAGCGAACCTGGGGGTCTGTCGGGCGCGGAGGCCGCCGGCCGGCTCGCGCGGTTCGGACCCAACACCTTGCCCGAACGCGGCGGGCAGGGCCTTCTCGGCGTCGTCCTCGGCCAGTTCCGCAGTCCGCTCATCTACGTGCTGCTGGCCGCCGCCGTGGTCTCCGCGGCGCTGGGCCACGGGCGCGACGCGGTGTTCATCGCGGTCATCCTGATCATCAACGCCGCCATCGGCGCCCTCCAGGAAAGCCGGGCCGAGCGCAGCGCCGCGGCGCTGAAGGCCAGCCTGAAGCTCATGGCGCTCGTCCTGCGGGACGGGGCGCGACGGACGGCGGAGGCCGACGACCTCGTGCCGGGCGACGTCGTCCTGCTGGAGTCCGGCATGGCCGCCCCGGCCGACCTTCGCCTGCTGTCCGCCCACCAGCTGCGGGTCGACGAATCCCTTCTGACGGGCGAGTCGGCCCTGGTGGAGAAGTCCGCCGACTGGCTGGGGACGGGCGACGAGACGGTGGGCGACCGTCGCAACATGGTCTTCGCCGGCTCCGCGGTGCTCGCGGGGCGCGGCGTCGGCGTGGTCTGCGCCACCGGCGAGGCGACGCAGATCGGCCAGGTGGCGGGGCTCCTGTCCGGACGGGACGCGCCGCCGCCCCTGCTCGTGCGGATGGAGGTCTTCTCGCGCCGGATCGCCCTGGCCATCCTGGCGCTCGTTCTGGCCCTCGGCCTCCTGCACCTGGCTCGCGGCGCCGAACTGGCCGAGGTCTTCCTGACCGCCACCGCGCTCGCCGTCTCGGCGATTCCGGAGGGACTGCCGGTGGCGATCACCGTGGCCCTCGCGGTCGCCTCGCTGCGCATGTCGCGGCGGAACGTCGTGGTGCGCCGCCTGCCGGCGGTGGAGGGGCTGGGCTCCTGCACCGTCATCGCCAGCGACAAGACGGGCACCCTGACCATCAACCGCCTGACCGTCACGCGGATCGTCACTCCGGATGGGACGGGCTTCACGGTGGGCGGCGAAGGCCTCGGCCTGGAAGGGGCGATCGAGCCCATCGGCGAAGCGGCCGGGTCGGCGGCGGCCTGGGACTCTCTGCGCCGCCTCGCCCAGGCGGCGGCGCGGGCCAACGAGGCGGTGATGAAGATCGACGACGGCGCCGTCGAGGCCTCCGGCGACCCTGTCGACGTGGCCTTCAAGGTCCTGGGGGCGAAGCTGCGCGGCGCCGCCTTCCCGCCCGGCGACACGGGAGAGCTGATCTCGCGCATTCCCTATGAACCGGAGCGGGGCTTCTGCGCGGCGGCGCACCGTTGCGGCGAGGGCGCGCGCCTGTCGGTCAAGGGTGCGCCGGAGCGGATCCTGGCCATGTGCCCGCCGGAAGCGCGCGCCGAGGCTCTGGCGGCGGCGGAGGCGCTCGCGGCCGAGGGCTACCGGGTCATCGCCGTCGCCGAACGGATGCTGGGCCGACCAGACGATCGGCTGGAGCCGGCTCTGGAAGGCCTCGAATTCCTGGGCCTGGCCGGGCTGATCGATCCTCTGCGCCCGGAAGCCTTCGAGGCCGTGGCGCTCTGCCGGTCGGCGGGCGTCGAGGTGCGCATGGTCACGGGCGATCATCCGGCCACGGCCAGCGCCATCGCGCGGCGGCTTGGCATGGCCGCGCCGGAAGAGGTGCTCACCGGCCGCGAACTCGCCGCTCTGACCGAGCCGGCGCTCTCGAAGCGGATCTCGGAAGCCCGCATCTTCGCGCGCGTCGAGCCGGCCCAGAAGACGCTGATCGTCCAGGCCCTGCAGGACGCCGGCCACTTCGTCGCCGTCACGGGCGATGGGGTGAACGACGCCCCGGCCTTGAAGACGGCGCATGTCGGGGTGGCCATGGGCGCTTCCGGATCGGACGTGGCGCGGGGGGCGGCGGACCTGATCCTGGTGGACGACAACTTCGCCTCCATCGTCGCCGGCGTGGAGGAGGGCCGGGCGGCCTATGACAACATCCGCAAAATCATCTGGATGCTGATCAGCACGGCGATCGCCGAGGTGGCGCTCGTCGCCCTGGCCTTACTGTTCGATCTGCCGATCCCGCTGACCGCGGTCCAGATCCTGTGGCTCAACCTGGTGACCAATGGCGTCCAGGACATCGCGCTCGCTTTCGAACGCCGCGAGCCCGACGCCATGGCGCGCCCGCCGCGGCCGCCGGGACAGCCGATCTTCGACCGCCGCATGATCGGCCAGTGCGCGACGAACGGCCTCTACGCCGGGGTGCTGGGCTTCGGCCTGTTCGCCGCCCTGCTCTTCCAGGGATGGACGGAGGCCGAGGCCCGCAACCTGACCCTGCTGTTCATGGTCTTCTTCGAGAACGTCCACGTCCTCAACTGCCGCTCGGAGACCCGCTCGCTGTTCCGCATCCCCCTGCGCGCCAACCCCTGGGTGCTGGCCGCGGTGGCGGCGGCCCAGGCGCTCCATGTCGCGGCCATGTACACGCCCGGCGTTCGCGGCGTCCTCGGCGTGGCGCCGGTCGCACCCGCAGAGTGGCTCATGGCCCTGAGCCTGGCCGCCTCGGTCGTCCTGGTGGCCGAGGCGCACAAGGCGGTCGCCCGCAGGATTGACCCCCATCAAGGCGCCGCCGTCCTCGCGAGGTCAGGCTGAGTCGAAAGGGAGGCTCGATCATGACGCGCGCCTACTCCGCCGCGACGACCCCTGCGGCCTGGCTGGCCGGGGCGCTGGATCAGCTGCGGGCCCGCCCCGAACCCGATCTCGACCCCTTCGACCGCCGGCTGCACGGACGTTTCGCCCTGCTCTCCGGCGGCCAGTCCCCGTGGGCGGCCTTGCAGGCGTGGGAGGACTGGGCCTTTCACCTCTCCGTCGCGCCAGGCCGGCAGATCGAACTCTGGCGGGAAGCCGCCGACGCGGCCATGACGCTCTGGCGCGAAACCGTCAGCGCCGGCGGAGACTGGGCGTTCCGCCCGGAGCCTGGCGACCGGCGGTTCCGGCATCCGGACTGGGACGGTCTGCCTTTCCGCCTGCTGGCCCAGGCCCATCTGGCGGCGGAGGCTCAGTGGCGCGCCGCCACCACCGACATCCGCGGGGTGGCCGAGCACCACCGCCGCCGGGTCGAGTTCCTCGGCCGCTTCGCCCTGAACGCGGTGGCGCCGGTGAACTTCCCCTGGACCAATCCCCAGGTGCTGGCCGCCGCCGCCGCCACGGGCGGCGGAGTGTTCGCCGCGGGCGCGGCGCTGCTGATCGAGGATCTGATGCGCTACGCGGCCGGAGCCCCCCTGAAGGGCCTGGACGCCTTCCGCGTCGGCGAGACGATGGCCCTCTCGCCGGGCCGGGTGGTCCTGCGCAACGCGCTGATGGAGCTGATCCAGTATGCGCCGGCCGCCGAGACGGTGCGCCGCGAGCCGGTCGTGATCGTCCCGGCCTGGATCATGAAGGGCTACATCCTGGATCTGACGCCCGAGGACTCCCTCGTCCGCCAGCTGACGGAGGCGGGCTTCACCGTCTTCATGATCTCCTGGAAGAACCCGGGCGCCGAGCTGCGCGACACCAGCTTCGACGCCTATCGCGAGCAGGGGATCATGGCCGCTCTCGACGCGGCCCTGGCGATCACCGGCGCCGGCCAGGCCCATGCGGTCGGCTACTGTCTCGGGGGCACGGCCCTGGCCATCGCCGCGGCCGCCATGGACCGCGACGGGGACGAGCGCCTGGCCAGCCTGACGCTTCTGGCCGCCCAGACCGACTTCGAAGAGGCCGGCGAGCTGATGCTCTTCATCGACGAGAGCCAGCTTTCGCTGCTGGAGGACCTGATGCTGGTCCAGGGCTATCTGGACGCCCGGCAGATGGCCGGCGCCTTCAACGCCCTGCGCGCCAACGAACTGGTCTTCGCCCGGCTGGTCGACCGCTATCTGCTCGCCGCGCCGAAGCCGGCCGGCGCCCTGGACGCCTGGCTCGCCGACTCCACGCGCATGCCCGCGCGCATGCACGGCGAGTATCTGCGTCGGCTGTTTCTCGACAACAGCTTCGCCCATGGCGAGTACCCGGTCGCGGGGCGGGCGGTGGCGCTCAAGGACATCCGCACGCCGATCTTCGCCCTGGGCGCCGAGCGCGACCACATCGCGCCCTGGCGTTCGGTCTACAAGATCCGACTGCTGGCCTCGGCGGAGACGACCTTCGTCCTCACCGGCGGGGGGCACAACACCAGCGTCCTGAGCCCACCGGGAAAGCCGCGCGCCTACTACCAGATCGGCCGCAGCAACGCCGGCGCGCCCTTCGTCGACCCGGACGTCTGGCTGCAGGAGACCCCGCGCCAGGACGGATCCTGGTGGCCCGCCTGGATCGCCTGGCTGGAGGAGAAGAGCTCGGCCGAGCGGGCGCCGCCGCCGCCGCTGGGCCGGCGCGAGGCCGGCTACCCCGCCTTGGAGCCGGCGCCCGGCCTCTACGTGCTGGAGACCTGAGGGCGGTCAGCTGCGCGCGCGCACCGCCCGCAGCCGCTCGCGGATCTGTTCGGCGCCTTCCCGCACGCACTCGTGGGCGTCCGAACCCGCCAGCCGGTCGTGCGCCGGCTTCGGCAAGGCCGAGCGGAGGGCGCCCAGCGCCCGCGGGGGCGCCATCAGCACCAGGTGCTGATAGGTGTTGCGGCTCGCCGCCTGTCCGAGCGCCTCGGCCACCCGGCGGAGAAAGCGGTCCTCCGCCTCCTGACGCGGCGCATGCTCGCCGCTCTGATGACGGCCCGGGCCGCCGCTCTCGTGAACGGTGGCGCCGTGGCTGGTCGCCTTGGGGAAGTCGCCGCCGCTCTGGCTCATGCGCCAGTCGGGCAGTTCGTGAACCGCGCCGGCCTTGAGCCGTTCCTCGAACACCTTGGCCTCGGCCCCGTCGGCCGCCACGATCCAGGTCACACCTTCGTCTTGCATGAACATCACCCTTGCGAACTGCGGGACCATGCTGCGCCGGCCGGGGCTCGCCGCCCCTGACCCAGATCAATTCGGCGGCGAGGCTCTCGCCTAGGATGTGACCTGGCGTGCAAGACACCCTCGCCGCTCCGGAGCTTCCCATGACCGAGACGACATCCCCAATGCAGGCCGCCGCCCCCGGCGGGATCGTCCGCATCCTCGTCCATGCCGAGCCGGCGGGGCGCTCGGCGGGGCTCGTGCGGGCCGCCGCCGACCTCGCTCAGAGGCTCGGCGCGCAGCTGACCGGACTGGGCGCCGAGATGGCCGAGCCTCTCGCTCCGGCCAATCCCTATGCCGGCGTGACCACCGCAGAGTGGGTCGCGGCCATGTCCGAGCAGATCGAGGCCAATCTGAAGTCCGCCGAGGCCGAGTTCCGCAAGGCCGCCGAGGGCCTGGGCGCGGAGTGGCGCATCTGCCGCGACATGCCCGCCCGCGCCCTGGCCATGGTCGCCCGCTCGGCCGACCTCGTGATCGTGGGCGCGGCCCCCAGCGTGAACTACTACCGCGCCGCCGATCCCGCCGAGGTGGTCATGCAGGCCGGCCGTCCCGTGCTGATCGCCCCCGAAGGCGCCGACCATTTCGCGGGCCGTGCGGCCGTGGTGGCGTGGAAGGATACGCGAGAGGCGCGGCGGGCGGTGATCGACGCCCTGCCCCTGCTTCGCCGGACGCAGGAGGTGGTGGTCCAGGCGGTCTGCGCCGAACCGGACGCCGAATACGCCGAGGCGCAGACCAGCGACGTCGCCGCCTGGCTCGACCGGCATGGGATCAATGCGCGGGCGCGCGTCTCCGCCGGCGTCGAGGCCGACGTCGTGGACGAGCTGAACGCCGAGGCCCTGGCCATAGGGGCCGATCTGATCGTCGCCGGCGCCTACGGCCACAGCCGCCTGAGGGAATGGGCCTTCGGCGGCGTCACACGCACCCTGCTCGACGAGCCCCGCTGCTGGCTGCTGCTCAGTCACTGACGCCGCGGGCTTGTGGCCGGCGCGGCGGCGGGACATCTAGGCCGGATGAGCGATCCCACCGCCTGGCCTGACCGCCGCCTCCTCGACCTGCTGGGGCTTGAGCTTCCCATCCTCCAGGCCCCCATGGCCGGATCGTCCACGGTCGAAATGGCCATCGCCGTCGCACGCGCCGGCGGGCTGGGCGCCCTGCCCTGCGCCCTGATCTCGGCGGAGACCGCGCGCGATCAGGTCGCCCGCTTCCGTGAGGCCGTCAGGGCGCCGCTGAACCTCAACTTCTTCTGCCACACGCCGCCCGAGCCGGACGCCGATGCGCAAGGCCGCTGGCGGGCGCGGCTGGCGCCCTACTACGCCGAGCTCGGCCTCGACGCCGACACGCCCGCGCCGGCCGCCAGCCGTGCGCCGTTCGACGAGGACTTCTGCCGCGTGGTGGAGGACCTGCGCCCCGAGGTGGTGAGCTTTCACTTCGGCCTGCCGGCGCAGGCCCTGCTTGCGCGGGTCAAGGCCGCCGGCGCCCGCGTGCTGAGTTCGGCCACGACGGTCGCCGAGGCGCGCTGGCTGGCCGATCACGGCTGCGACGCCGTCATCGCCATGGGCTTCGAGGCCGGCGGCCACCGCGGCAGCTTCCTGACGCAGGACATGGCCGCCCAGCCGGGGACCTTCGCCCTGGTCCCGCAGATCGCCGAGGCCGTCGAGATTCCGGTGATCGCCGCCGGCGGCGTCGCCGACGGACGCGGCGTGGCCGCGGCCTTCGCGCTCGGGGCCAGCGGGGTGCAGGTGGGCACGGCCTATCTGCGCACGCCCGAGGCGGCCATTCCCGACTTCCACCGCCGGGCTCTGGCGCAGGCGCGCGACGACGGCACGGCGGTCACCAACCTGTTCACCGGCCGCCCGGCGCGCGGCCTCTACAACCGGCTGATGCGCGAGGTCGGGCCGCTGTCGTCCGACGCGCCGCCCTTCCCTACGGCGGCGGGCGCGCTCGGCCCCTTGCGCGCGGCGCGGCTCGGGCCGGACTTCACCAACCTCTGGGCCGGCCAGGCCGCGGCCCTGGCCGTCGAAACCGACGCCGGGTCCCTGACCCGCCGACTGGCGGCGGACGGCCTGGCGCGGCTGGCGGGCCTTAGCGGAAGGCCGGACCCGGCTTCACGCCCAGGCGCTTGAAGACCATGGCCGCCGGGCAAAAGCCGGTGAAGGCGGCCTGGATCATGTTGAGGCCGGCGAAGGCGCTGAGCAGCATCCACCAGGGGCTGACATAGTGGGCGAGCGCCAGGCCCGTCAGGACGACGAGGCCGGCGAACACGAAGACGGCGCGGTCGAGGGTCATTTTGCGATGCTCCTTGGAGGCCTCAGGCCCCCTGCATGAGCGCCTGGTTCACCCAGGCGGCGATCTGGTCGGCGCTCATGGCGCCGGCCTTGCGGGCCACCTCGCGCCCGTCCTGGAGCAGGATGAGCGCGGGGATGGAGGACACGCCCAGGGCCGCGCTGGCCTCGGGGGCCTCGTCGGCGTTGAGCTTCAGGAAGCGGACCTTGGGCTCCATCCGCTGGGCGGCGGCGGCAAACTGCGGCGCCATGGCCCGACAGGGCCCGCACCAGGGCGCCCAGACGTCCACCAGCACCGGCAGGCCCTGGTTGGACCGGCGATGAACCTGGAAGCGTCCGGCGTCCACCTCCACCGGCGCGCCCTGGAAGAGTTTCTCGCCGCACCGGCCGCACCTGGCCTGGGCGGGGTCCTTGGCCTCGGGGACGCGGTTGGCGGCGGCGCAGTTCGGACAGACGATCTGGACCATGGGGATCAGGCCTTCAGCTTCCTGGCCCCCATCAGGTCGAGGGCCCACTTCTCGTAAAAGGGCGCGCTCTCGCCGCGTTTCACCTTGCCGATGAAGTATTTCTCGAACCCGATCTTCGCCAGGTGGACCCAGCCGCCCTCGGCCGACCAGTTGATGTTCCGGGGCGGGATCTGCGGCTGGGCGATGAAGGCCACGCCGCCGTCGCCGAAGTCCGCCAGGCAGATGGCGTTCCAGGTCGCCTCGTGCGTCGGCTCGCGGCCGTCCAGAACCTCTTTCAGGTTCTCCGCGATGGCGGTGACCATGCTCTCGATCATGAAGCCGGTCTTGGGCACGCCGACCGGGACGGGCGTCTTGCCCACCGGCGGGATGGCCACGCAGACCCCGAGCGAGAAGACGTTCGGGAAGGTCGGATTGCGCTGGTGCTTGTCGGCCAGGATGAAGCCGCGGGGATTGGTCAGGCCCTCGATCCCCATGACCGCCGGCACGCCGCGGAAGGCCGGCAGCATCATCGAATAGGCGAAGGGCAGTTCGTGCGTGGCCTTCACCGAGCCGTCCTCGGCGACCTCCTCGACGGTCATCTGCCCTGGCGCGACCTTGGCGACGCGGGCGCTGGTGATGAACTTGATATGCCGCTGGCGCATCTCGCTCTCCAGCAGCCCCTTGGTGTCGCCGACCCCGTCGAGGCCGAGATGGCCCACATAGGGCTCTGCGGTGACAAAGGTCATGGGGGTCCGGTCGCGCACCTTCCGGCGGCGCAGCTCGGTGTCGAGGATCATGGCGAACTCGTAGGCCGGCCCGTAGCAGGAGGCGCCCTGCACCGCGCCCACCACGATCGGTCCCGGGTTGCGCACGAAGGCCTCGAAGGCTTCGCCGGCCTTTTCGGCGTGGGCCACATGGCAGATGGAGTGCGTGTTCGCCTCCGGCCCCAGGCCCTCGATCTCGTCGAAGGCCAGCTCCGGTCCGGTGGCGATGACGAGATAGTCGTAGAAGAGGCTTTCGCCGTCGTTCAGCTCGATGCGGTTCTCCGCCGGGTGGACCCGGCGGGCGCCGACGCCGGTGAAGCCGATCTTCTTGCGGGCCATGACCGGCGGCAGCTCGACCTCGATGGCCTCGCGCTTTCGCCAGCCTACGGCGACCCAGGGGTTGGAGGGCACGAAGTGGAAGACGTCGCCCTGGGAGACGACGGTCACTTCGGCGCGCGAGCGCACAGCTTCCTTGATTTCGAAAGCGGCGATGGCCCCGCCAAGGCCAGCTCCCAATACGGCGATGATGGGCTTCGTCATGATCTGATCCTGATCCCTTCCCGGCCTCCGACATTGACCCGGGTCAAAGCGGTGCGGACCGCCCGCCTCCAGGGTCGCGCCTGCTTGAACAGGTCACGTGTTTTATTATATGCGCAGTTACGCATATTCCAATAGCGTCGCAAGATGCAGTTCCAGGAGCCGCCCATGACCGCCGCCACCGACCTCACCCCCGCCCAGGTCCGCGACAGCCTCGCCGCCCGCGAGATCGTCCTGATCGACGTGCGCGAGCCGGCCGAATACGGCGCCGAACGGATTCACGGCGCGCTGAACTTCCCGCTCTCCACCTTCGATCCCGAGGCCCTGCCCGTCGGCGGAAGCCGGGCCCTCGTCCTGCAGTGCGGCTCGGGCAAGCGCTCGGCCATGGCGCTGGACCGCTGCCGCCAGGCCGGCGTCGCCCTGGCCGGACACCTGGCCGGCGGCATCGGCGCCTGGCGCGCCGCCGGGCTGCCGGTCATCCGGATCGATCCGGCGACCGGCGCCGTGCGCGACGTCCGCTGAAATCCGAGGTCCTCGATGCGCACCCTCCTCACCGCAAGCCTTTTCGCCCTGGCCCTGGCCGGCGCCGGCTGCGCCGAGCGCGAGGCCACGCCGACACCCGAGGCGGCCGCCGCCAAGGGCGAGCGCCTGACCCTGCGCCCGCAGGCCGTGGCCGACCTGAAGCCGGCGGCCGCCACGGTGACCACCCGCGACATGGCCGAGGCCCGGGCGCGCATCGGCGGCACCCTGGTGGAACTGGCCGTCCGGGAGGGCGACCTGGTGCGGAAGGGGCAGCTGATTGGCCGCGTGGCCGACGAGCGGCTGAGCCTGGAGACCGCCGCCTACGGGGCCCAGGCCGCCGCGGCGGCGGCCGAGGCGGCGCGCGCCGAGGCTGATCTGGCGCGGGTCCGCACCCTCTACGAGAAGGGCTTCTACGCCAAGGCGCGGCTCGACCAGGCCGAGGCCGCCGCCAAGGCCGCCCGCGGCCAGGCCCAGGCCGCCCAGGCCCAGCGGGCCGCCAGCGCCGAACTCGGATCCCAGGGCGCCATCTTCGCTCCCACGTCCGGGCGCGTGCTCGCCGCCGACGTGCCTGCGGGCTCGGTCGTCTCGCCGGGCCAGTCGGTCGCCACCATCACGGCGGGCGAGCCCGTGCTGCGGCTGGAGATTCCCGAGGCCCAGGGCCGCGCCCTGCGGGTCGGCCAGAAGGTGTCGATCGAAACCGGCGACCTGCCCGGCCTGGCCGGCGAAGGCGTGATCAGCCAGCTCTATCCGGCGGTGAACGCCGGCCGGGTGGTGGCCGACATCACGGTTGCGGGCCTGACCGCCGACCGCGTCGGCCAGCGGGTGCGGGTGCAGGCGCCGCTGGGCGAACGCCAGGCCCTGGTTCTGCCCGAGCGCTATGTCGCGACCCGGTTCGGGATAGACTTCGTGCGCGTGGTCGGTCCCGAGGACCGCGTCAGCGACGTGGCCGTCCAGACCGCCCCGGCCCCGGTCGAGGGCATGGTCGAGATCCTGTCGGGCGCGCGACCCGGCGACGTGGTCCTGAGCGCCGGAGCCTCCTGATGAAGCTCGGCCTGTCCGGCCGCCTGACCCAGGCGACCCTCCATTCGCCCCTGACGCCCCTCTTCCTTCTGGCGGCGATCGCCATGGGCCTGCTGGCCCTGATGTCGATCCCGCGCGAGGAGGAGCCGCAGATCAGCGTGCCCATGGTCGACATCATGGTCGCGGCCCCGGGCCTGCGCGCGCCCGACGCCGCCGAGCTGGTGGCCAAGCCGCTGGAGACCATCGTCCAGAGCATCGACGCGGTCGACCACGTCTACACCCAGGTGGAGGACGACCAGGTCCTGGTCACCGCCCGCTTCGAGGTCGGCGAGGATCCCGACGACGCGGCCGTGCGCGTGCACGAGAAGGTCCGCGCCAACTACGACCGGATTCCCGTCGGCATCCCTGAACCGATGATCGTCACGCGCGGCATCAACGACGTGCCCGCCGTCGTGCTGACGCTGAGCCCGGAGCCCGGAGCGGCCGACCGCTGGACCGACCAGGCCCTCTACGACATCGCGCTCAAGCTGCAGAACGAGGTGGCCAAGGTCGAGGATGTCGGCCTGACCTTCATCGTCGGCGGGCGCCCCGACGAGATCCGCATCGAGCCCGACCCGGAACGGCTCGCCCTGCGCGGCGTGCCGCTGAGCTCGGTCATCGACACCGTCCGCCAGGCCAACCGCAGCTTTCCCGCCGGCGTGATCCGCGAGGAGGGCCAGGCGGTGCAGGTGGCGGCGGGCGAGACCCTGCGCTCGGCCCAGGCCGTCGGCCTGCTGACCGTCGCCTCGGTGGACGGCGAGCCGGTCTATCTTCGCGATGTGGCCAATGTGGTCCAGGCGCCGCGGGAGGACCAGGCGCGCGTCTGGCGCTATGCGGAGAGCGAGGATGGCTGGCGCCAGGCGCCCGCGGTCAGCCTGGCCATCGCCAAGCGCAAGGGCGCCAACGCCGTCGTCGTCGCCGAGCACATCCATGAGCGCGTCGAGACGCTGAAGGGCTCTCTGATTCCGGAGGGTCTGCAGGTGTCGGTCAGCCGCGACTATGGCGAGACGGCCAACGAGAAGGCCAACGAACTGCTCTTCCACCTGGGGCTGGCGACCGTCTCCATCGTCATCCTGATCGGCTTCGCCATCGGCTGGCGCGAGGCCGGCGTCACCGCCGTGGTCATCCCGACCACCATCCTCCTGACCCTCTTCGCCTCCAATCTGATGGGCTACACCATCAACCGGGTCAGCCTGTTCGCTCTGATCTTCTCCATCGGCATCCTGGTCGACGACGCCATCGTCATGATCGAGAACATCGCCCGCCACTGGGCGATGAAGGACGGCCGCAGCCGCACCCAGGCCACGGTCGAGGCCGTCGCCGAGGTGGGCAATCCGACGGTGGTGGCGACGCTGACCGTCGTGGCCGCCCTGCTGCCCATGCTGTTCGTCTCGGGCCTGATGGGCCCCTACATGGCGCCGATCCCGGTCAACGCCTCGGCGGCCATGGTCTTCTCCTTCTTCGTCGCCGTGGTGATCGCGCCGTGGCTGATGATCCGCTTCGCCCGCCAGACGCTCGCCGCCGGCCATGGGCACGCCGAGGGCGAGGGCCGGATCGGGGCGGTCTATCGCAGGATCGCCGGCCGCGTGATCGCCAGCCGCCGCAGCGCCTGGATCTTCCTGATCGCCGTGGGCGTCGCGACCCTTCTGTCCATGGCCATGTTCGCCACCAAGACGGTGACGGTGAAGCTGCTGCCCTTCGACAACAAGTCGGAGCTGCAGGTGGTCGTCGACCTGCCCGAAGGGACAAGCCTGGAAGCCACCGAACGGACGCTGGATGCGGCGGCCGCCATCACCCGCACCCTGCCCGAGGTGACGGCCATCGAGGCCTATGCCGGCACGGCCTCGCCGTTCAACTTCAACGGCCTGGTGCGCCACTACTTCCTGCGCGAGCGGCCGGAGATGGGGGACCTGGCGGTCACCCTGTCGCACAAGTCCGAGCGCGATCGTGCGAGTCACGCTGTGGCGCTCGACCTGCGTAAGCGGCTGGCCCGCCTGCCCCTGCCGCCCGGCGGTTCGATCAAGGTGGTCGAGGCTCCGCCGGGTCCGCCGGTCATGGCCACCCTGCTGGCCGAGATCTACGGCCCGGACGCCGGGACCCGTCGCGCCGTGGCCGCGGAGGTGAAGGAGATCTTCCATCAGGTCCCCTACATCGTCGACGTGGACGACAGCGCCGGCCAGCCGCGGCCGCGCCTGCGCCTCACCCCGGTGCGCGAGCAGATGGAATACCTGGGCGTCCCCGAAGGTCAGGTGCTGGACTCCATTGGCGCCGTCCTGGGCGGCTCCACCGTCGGCTATGCGCATCGGGGCGAAGGCCGCACGCCGCTGGAGATCTCCATCCGACTGCCGCAATCCGACCGCACCTGGAGCCAGCGGCTGGCGACGACCCCCGTGGCCCTCGCCGACGGGCCGCACGGGCGACGCCTGGTCGAGCTGGGCGAGGTGGTCGACGCCACCGAGGAAGCCGGCTCGCACCTGATCTATCGCCGGGACGGCCGCGACGCCGAGATGGTCACCGCCGAACTGGCCGGCGAGTACGAGGCGCCGATCTACGGCATGCTGGCGGTGGGCGACGCCATCGAGGCGCACGACTGGGGCGACCTGCCCAAGCCCGAGGTCCGGCTGAACGGCCAGCCTCTGGACGAGAGCACGCCCACCCTGCTGTGGGACGGCGAGTGGGAAATCACCTGGGTGACCTTCCGCGATATGGGCGCGGCCTTCGCCGTGGCGATCCTGGGCATCTATGTGCTGGTGGTCGCCCAGTTCAAAAGCTTCCGCCTGCCGCTGGTCATCCTGACGCCCATCCCGCTCACCCTGGTGGGGATCGTCATCGGCCACATCCTGTTCGGCGCGCCGTTCACGGCCACCTCGATGATCGGCTTCATCGCCCTGGCGGGCATCATCGTCCGCAACTCCATCCTGCTGGTGGACTTCATTCGCCACTCGCAGGGGGAGGGCCGGCCGCTCCGCGACGTGCTGCTGGAGGCCGGCGCCATCCGCTTCAAGCCGATCGTCCTGACCGCCCTGGCGGCCATGATCGGGGCGGCGGTGATCCTGTTCGACCCCATCTTCCAGGGTCTGGCCATCTCGCTGCTCTTCGGCCTGGCCTCCTCCACCCTGCTGACCGTGCTGGTCATCCCGGCCATCTACGTGGTCCTGCGCGACGACGGCCGCCCGGCCAGCGCGCAAGCCGCCTTGTCCGGCCACGGAGGGAGCCTAGATTAACGCCATGAGCAAAGCCCCCGCCGCCGTGGCCGAACAGTTGCCCAAGCCCGCCGAACTGGCGGAACTGGAGGCCAGCGCCGCAGCCGCCGCGCGCCTGATGAAGCTGATGGCCAGCGAGCAGCGGCTGATCATCCTGTGCAAGCTGGGCGAAGGCGAATGCTCGGTGGGTCAGCTCGCCGAACATGTGGGCCTGGCCCAGTCCGCCGCCTCCCAGCACCTGGCCAAGCTGCGCGCCGAGGGCGTGGTGGGGACGCGGCGCGACGGCCAGACCATCTATTACCGCCTGACCGATCCGGCGGCGGCGCGGGTCATCGACACGCTCTGCGACATCTATCGCGGCAAGACCAGAGGCTAGAGCGGGCGCCGGGCGACCAGGTCGATGAGCGCCGACGGACCGCTGTGGCCGGCGCCCTCCTCGATCGTCGCCTCATAGGCCTGGAGGCTCAGGATCTCGAAGTCGGAGAAGGCCTCGGCCAGCAGCGCCTCGGTGTACAGGTTCTCCTCCGCCCTCGGGCCGCCCGTGCCATAGGCGATCTGTTCGGGACGGTAGCCTTCCAGCAGGAGCAGGCCGCCGGGCTTGAGCGCGGTCTTCATGTTGTCGAACAGCCGCGCCCGCAGCGGCGGATCGGCGAACTGGATGAAGATGGCGGCCACCAGGTCGAAGCGATCGGCGGGCCAGCTCCAGGCGGAGAGGTCGGCGATCTCGAAGGCGAGTTCGACTCCCCTGCGCGCCGCCAGGCGCCGCGCCTTGTCCTGGGCCACGCGGGAGGCGTCGATCGAAAGAACGTCCAGGCCCTGCTCGGCCAGCCAGACGCCGTTGCGGCCTTCGCCGTCCGCCACGGCCAGGGCGGTCATGCCCGGGCGCAGGCGGTCGGACTGCCGGGCGAGAAAGGCGTTCGGCGCCTCGCCGAACAGGTAGGCCTCGCCCTGATAGCGTTCGTCCCAGAAACCGCTCGTCATCCCGTCAATCCCTTCCACGCCACGTAGGCGGCCACGACCAGGACAAGGCTGGCGAACAGTCGCCGCGCCATCAACTGGCGTTGCGCCAAGAGGCCGGCGAGCTTCAGGCCGACGGCGCCGCCCGCCGCGCCGCCCAGGACGAACAGCCCGGCCACCGGCCAGACGACGAGGCCGGAGATCGCATAATTGGCCGAGGTCGCCGCGCCGAACAGGGCCACCGACAGCAGCGAAGAGGCCGCCGCATTGGCCAGAGTCATGCCTGTGGCGGCCATCAGGCCGGGCACGATGAGAAAGCCGCCGCCGATGCCGAAGAACCCTGCGGCGAAGCCGGTGATCAGGCTGATCGGGGCCAGGCGCAGGGTCAGACGCCAGCTGATATGGACGTGGGGATCGCCGGCGTCGCGCGGCCGGCGCATCATCGAGACGGCGATCGCCGCCATGGCCAGGGCGAAAAAGGCGAGCAGGGCCTGGCCGTCCACCTGCTTGGCGAGGCTGGAACCGGCCAGCGTCCCGGCCAGGCCCGCGGCGGCGAAGACGCTGGCGCAGGGCCACTTTACGCGCCCGCCCCGCGCATGGCCGGCCAGGTTGATGGCGGCGTTGACGGCGACCGCCGCCGCCGAGGTGCCGATGGCCAGATGGGTGTCGCCGAGACCCACCACATAGAGCAGGGCCGGCGTGGCGAGCACCGACCCGCCGCCGCCGAAGACCGCCAGCAGCAGGCCCACGACAGCGCCGCTCAACACCGCCAGGATCGCGACCGCGGGGTCTAGAGCCATGGCTCGCTCCGTCCGGACCCGCGCCGGTCCATGACCTCGGCCAGGGTCTCCAGAAGCCGCATCACGTCGGGGTCGGCGATCCGGTAGAAGATGGTCTGGGCCCTGCGGCGGGGCGCCACCAGGTGATCGGCCCGCAGCCGCGCCAGGTGCTGCGACAGGGCCGAGGGCGAAAGCCCCACAGCGGCGGCCAGCTCGCCCACCGAACGTTCCCCGCTCCGCAGGACGCAGAGGATCTGCAGCCGGCGCTCGTTGGCGAGCAGGCGCAGCAGATCGGCCGCGCCGGCGGCGCGACGGGCCAGGTCCTCCAGCGGCGGTGCGTCGTGCATGAGGAAATTATATGTACGATTGCTAATTTAGCAAGTTTGCATATATTGGGGCCGAAAGGAGCCTCCCATGTCCGTCCAGCAGCACGCCTTCTTCCACGAACCGACCTCGACGGTGACCTATCTGGTCTGGGACGAGGCGACCGGTCAGGCGGCGGTGATCGACCCGGCGCTCGATTTCGACGCCCGCTCAGGCAAGCTGGCCGCCGCCTCGGCCGACGCCATCCTCGCCTTCGCCGCCGAACGGGGCCTGAAGATCGTCTACGTCCTCGAGACCCATGCCCATGCCGACCACCTGTCGGCGGCCGACCATATCCGCCGCGCCACAGGCGCCGCCGTGGTGATCGGCGACCAGATCACGCGGGTCCAGAGCCACTTCGCCAAGGTCTTCGCCGCCGCCGACGTCGTTCCGGACGGTTCGGCCTTCGACCGGCTGGCCGCCGACGGAGACCGTCTGCCGCTGGGCGAGAGCGAGATCATCGTCCTCCACACGCCCGGGCACACGCCGGCCTGCGTCACCTATCTCATCGATGGCGCGGCCTATGTGGGCGACACCCTCTTCATGCCCGACTACGGCACCGCCCGGACCGACTTTCCCGGCGGGGACGCCGCCACCCTCTACCGTTCGATCCGCCGGATCCTCGACCTGCCGCCGGAGACGAAGATCTTCGTCGGCCACGACTATCTGAGCGGCGATCGGACGACCTATGCCTGGGAGACCACCGTCGCCGAGGAGCGGGCGGGCAACGTCCATGTCCGCGACGGGATCGGCGAGGCCGAGTTCGTGCGGCGGCGGCAGGCGCGCGACGCCACCCTGCCCGCCCCCAACCTGCTGCTGCCTTCGCTTCAGGTGAACATCCGGGGCGGCCGGCTGCCCCCGGCGGAGGATGGACGCGTGTTCCTTAAACTGCCCGTCTCGTAAGGGCGGGCGGCCGCCTATTCCTCGCCTGTCGCCGTCTGACGTTCGCCATCGTGCAGGAGCAGGCTGACGGCTTCGGTGCGGTTGCGCGCCCCTGCGGCGCTGAGGATGGCCTGGACGTGCAGCTTCACCGTCGCCACCGAGATGCCGAGGAGCTTGGCGATCTCCTTGTTGGTGCGGCCGCGCTGCATCTGTTCGAGCACCTCGCGCTGCCGCTTGGACAGCCGTTCCAGGGGCCCGCGGGCGCCGAGTTCGCCCGGCTCCGCCTCGTCGAAACAGGGGAAGTACTCCCCGCCCGCCAGAACCAGGCGCAGGGCTGCGGCCATCAGCTCCGGTTGGGAGGTCTTCGGCAGCAAGGCCTTGAACCCGAGCGCGAAGGCCATGCGGGCGACCACCGTGTCGGGCGCGGGCGTCGTCACCAGCCGGCGGGCGGCGGGCGTGGACAAGGACTGGGTCAGCACCGACTGGGGCGCCGCGCCATGGGGCAGGTCCACCACGAGCAGATCATAGGGCCGCCCGTCGCGCGGCAGCTCATCGGCAGTGGTCGCGAGCACGGGGACGACTTCGAATTCGCGGCGGATCAGCTCGGCAAGGGCTTCTCGGCAGAGTGGCTGGTCACTCGACACCGCTATTTTAAGTTCAGCCACCCGCCCGACCCGTGGTTCGCCAATATCGGCGTTCAATGTAAATCCATGTCCCTAGTAAGGGCATTGATCTGGACCGTCACCTAGCCGAGCGGCCAGGGTCGATTAGCCGCCACCCGGCCCTTTCCCGGCCTTCGCGACAGCCGCTGATCCGCCGTCCTGGCCATGAGGGGGAGTTTCTACCTGCGTCCGAACCCCTGAAGTTTGAGACAGGTCACTTTGTGGGGGAGTTGGGATGGCGACTGCGGCGGCGCCTTCGCCTTCGGCGGAAATCTTGAGACGCCACGGTCTGGAAGATGTGCTGGTCAGCGACTTCCTGAGGTCGCCCTTCGCCTTCATGGTTCTGGAATTCGACGAGCGCCTGGAGTTCGTCTCCGGCGCCTGCGTCCTTCCGAAAGAGGGGGCGGGCCCCGCCCCCTGCGCCGCCGGCCTGCCGCTCCGGCGCCTGTTGAGCCCCAGCGACTACGAGGTCGCCGCGCCCCTGATCGAGGACGCCCTGGCGGGGCGGGCCGGCGGCCTGCGGATGGAGTTCGGCGAAGGCGACGCACGCCGCGCCCTGAAGCTGGGTTTCCTCTCCCGCCGCCGGGCCGACGCCCTGGCCGGGCTCGTCCTGACCGTGGAGGACGTCACCGCCCGCACGGCGGTCATGGCGCGGATGAAGGCGCTGGAAGACCGGCTGTCGGCCATCCTGACGTGCGCGGCCGACGCGGTGGTCGTCATCGACACCAGCGGGATGATCGAGGACGCGAACGCCGCAGCGGCGCTCCTGACCGGCTGGGACGCCGAAGAGCTGGTCGGGCGCCCCGTCGTCCAGCTGATGGACGAACCCTATCGCAGCGCCCACCAGGGCCGGATCGAAAGCTACATGGACACCGGACGGTCGGGCATCCTCAACGTCGCCCCGCGGGTCCTGCCTCTGCTGCACAAGAGCGGACGCACCGTCCCCATCGAACTGTCCGTCGGCGAGGCCTTCATCGCCGGCGAACGCAAGTTCATCGGTGTCTGCCGCGACATCAGCGCGAGGCTTCAGAAGGACGAGGCGCTGCGCGCCGCCAATGCGGAGCTGCGGGGGAAGATCGCCGAGCTGGAACGGCTGAGCGCCAGCCTCGAGGCCCAGAAGCGTGCGCTTCAGGAACTGGCCCAGGAGAACGCCCAGGCCCGCGTGCAGGCCGAGGCCGCCAATCACGCCAAGTCGCGCTTCGTCGCCACCATGAGCCACGAGCTGCGCACGCCGCTGAACGGCATACTGGCGGTGGCCGACGCCCTGTCGCGGCGAGACCTGGCCGACGCCGACCAGGAACTGGTCGAGATCATCCGCTCCTCCGGCCGGGGACTGCTTTCCATTCTCAACGAAGTGCTCGACCTGGCCCGGGTGGAGTCGGGCGCCCTGAGGATCGAGCCCTCGACCTTCTCGCCGCGCGAGGTTCTCGACGACGTGGCCGAGGTCTGGCGGTTCGCCGCCGAGGCCAAGGGAATCGCGCTCAAGGTTTCCGGCGCGCGTCTCCCCGACCAGGTGGTGGGCGACGCCAAGCGACTGCGGCAGGTGCTCTCCAATCTGGTCAACAACGCCATCAAGTTCACCGACCGCGGCGAGGTCCGGCTGTCGGCGCGTCCCCTGCCGCGCAGCGAGGTGCTGCGTTTCGAGGTCTCCGACAGCGGGCCGGGCATCGAACCCCAGGATCGCGAGCGCCTGTTCGAACCCTTCGTGCAGGCCGACTCCGAACGCACCCGCAAGCACGGCGGCACGGGGCTGGGCCTGGCGATCTGCCGCGAGATCGTCAGCCTGATGGGCGGCCGCATCTGGGCGCAGAGCGCCGAGGGCGGCGGGGCCTGCATCGTGGTCGAGATCCCCTTCCCCCGGGCGGGACGGACCGCGACCGCGGCGACCGCGCCCGCCGCGCCGGCCGCCGCCAGCCTCCCGACAGCCGACGATCCCCTGGTGCTGGTCGCCGAAGACCATCCGCTGAACCGGCTGGTGGCCTCCATCATCCTCGAGGAGGCGGGCGTGCGCTTCGAATTCGCCGAGGACGGCGAGGCGGCGGTGGAGGCGGTCAGGAGCGGCCGCTTCGACCTCGTCCTGATGGACGTGAACATGCCGCGCATGGACGGGCTGGAAGCCACCCGCCGGATCCGCCAGCTGGAAGGCCGCGCCGCCAGCGTGCCGATCGTCGCGGTGACGGCGAACGCCTCGCCCGAGGAACAGGAGATCTGCCGCAAGGCCGGCATGGACGAGTTCGTCTCCAAGCCGATCGCGGCCGAGGAACTGCTCCAGACCCTGGCCCGGCGCCTCACGAAGCGCTGAAGGGCGCAGGCCGCGCCGAACCGGCGACCGCATGACCGCGTTCCCAGCCCATGGCGCGAAAAGTACCGGGCTTCAGCGGTCCGTGGCGGGACTCCGCACGCCTGGCCGTGCAGTCGGCGGCGGCGGCGGCGGCCACCTGGTTCGTCATGCAGCGGCTGGAACTGCCGCACACCTCCTGGGCGGTGATCTCGGCCCTCTTCGTCGTCCAGCCCAGCCTGGACGGCACCTTCACCGCCGCCCTCGGCCGCATCGCCGGCACTGTGGTGGGCACGGTGGTCGGCCTGGCCACCGTCATCCTCTTCGGCGGACACGATCTGACCGCCCTGCGGCTGGTCCTGGCCGCCCTCGGCGTCAACGCCGTCTCCCACTTCCGGCCGAACATGAGCTACGGCGTCGTCGCCGCCTCGGTGATCGCGCTGGAGGCCGACCCGCAGGTGGTGGGCGGCGCGGCCGAGCGGGCCGTCGCCATCATGCTGGGGGCGGTTCTGGGCGCCGCGGCGGCGGTCGCCGTCTGGCCCGACAGCGCGCGCGCCCGCGCCAACAGAAGCCTGCGCGAGGCCCTGGCCACCTGCCGCGATCTGCTGGGCGAAAGCCTGCAGGCCGCATTGGGCCAGGAGAGCCAGGATCGCGCCGCCATCCGCGACCGCTTCCTCGTCCAGCTGCGCGAGGCGCGGCAGGCCGCCGCCAGCGTCCGCCTGGGCAAGCGGAAACGGCCGTCGCTGACGGAGGCCGTCGAGGGGGTGGAGCGCCTGTGGCACGCGCTGGTGCTCATCCAGCGGGCCCTGGAGCACGAGCCGTCGCGCGGCATGACGACCCAGTCGGAGCTCGGCCGGTCCGTCGACGACGCCCGGACCGCGGCCTGCGCCTATCTGTCGGCGATCGAGGCGCACGGCTCGGGCGAGACGGTTCGCGAGCCGGCCCGGCGGCTGGTGGCGGCGGTCGACAGCGCCCAGGAGACGGCCCGCAAGACGGCCGAACACACACCTGGCGAGGCCGCCGCCATCGAGGCCCTGGTCTTCGGCCTGGGCGAGGTCCGCCGGAGCCTCGACGACCTTCAGCCGATCTGGACCCGCGGCTGAGGCCTCAGGCCTGGTTGACCGTGTTGGTCTTCAGGATGGCCGCGCCCTCGGCGGACAGGTCCTTGCGCGTTTCGGCGAGCGAGAGGGGTCCGGCGAGGGTGGCGTTCACCGCCTCCATACCGTCCGGTCGCGATCCCCGGGCCAGGAGGTAGCGCAGGGAGATCCGCTCGTGATCGGCGGCGTCGGGCTGGGTGCCGTGCAGGGTGCAGGCATGCCACATGGCCGCATAGCCCGCCGGCCCGGTCAGGACGAGCTGGTCGACCTTCGCCTCGCCGCCGCGGCCGTCGCGATAGGTCCAGGCCTCGGGCCCGGCGCGCTCCAGTTCGTGCGGGAAGATGGTGCCGCCGAACCGGTGGCTGCCCTTCAGGAGGAACAGCGGGGCGTCCAGGCGTGTGACCGGGTGCAGATAGACATAGAGGGTCAGGAAGTCCGCCGGACGATCCTTGTAGTCGATCAGGTCCTGGTGGAAGTCGATGCCGTAGAAATAGGTCACGTCGCGGTACTCGGGCCGCACATAGGCGCCGAGATTGTTCACCGGATTGCCCAGGATCCGCTGGCGAAGCCACGCCGGCACCGAGGCCTGGGGCACGCCGCAGACGATCTTCTTGTTCAGGATCTCGTAGTCGTCGCCCAGGAGCGCGCTGACCGCCTCGACGATGTGCGGCGCCCTCTCCACGAAGCCGAGCCGATCCTCGAACCGCTCCAGCAGGTTGCGCCCGGGCCGCGGATTGACCCCGGTGTACTGCGGGTGGGCGTCGAACTCCGCCTCGGTCAGGAACAGCCGGTGGTCGAAGTCGCGGTCGGCGCGGATCTCCGCCAGCAGGTCGGCGGCGGCCTTCGGATCGACCCGTTCGTCGAAGACGTGGGCGCCGTCGACGATGAAGTCGTCGATGGCGGGATGGACGGTGGGAGCAGTCATCGCGGCGGCGGTCATGGGGTCGGCCCAACTCTCAGCCCTGGTGTCGAACCAGAGTCGCACCGGTTTGGTTAACGGCGTCTTCCCCGCCCGACCACGGCCTGACGCCGCGCCTCCGGGATCGCCCCACATTGCCCGCGCCGTCGCGCCGCCCTAGCCTCCGCCCGAAAGCAGAGAACGGGTTTGCGCCATGATCGAAGCGGTCAAGTACGGGTTCGCCAACTACGCCAGGTTCGACGGCCGCACCGACCGGGCGACCTTCTGGTGGTGGGTGCTGGCGGTGGTCCTCGCCTTCCTCGCCGCCACCATCCTCGATGGCGGCCTCGCGAATGGGCGGATGGAGCCCTTCAGCACGCTTCTCGTCCTGGTCATCTTCCTCCCGCACCTGGCCATGGGCGTGCGGCGGCTGCACGACATCAACCGCACCGGATGGTGGGTGCTGGCGGGCCTGATCCCGTTCTTCGGCACGCTCCTTCTCCTCTTCTTTTACGTCCAGCCCAGCCATCCTGCGGGCGAGCGCTTTGATCCGCCAGGTCCCGCGCCCATGCCGCCTGAGCCTCCGCCGGCCGCCTGAAGCGCCGCGCCATGGCCCGCGATGCCGGTCTCGAAGCCCTGGTGCGCGAGCATCTGGACGAGGCGCTGGGCGGCGCCTCGGGCCTGTCCGAAAAGCCCATGTTCGGCGGCCTCGCCTGGATGCTGGACGGCCACCTGCTCTGCGGCGCCAGCGACCGCGGCTTGATGGCCCGCCTGGGCAAGGGTCAGGACGCCTGGGCGCTCGCCCATCCGCAGATCGAGCCCCTGCGCGCCGGCCGTCCCCTGCCCGGCTGGATCATCGCCGCCGAAGACGCCTGGTCCGACGACGCCCTGCGCGCGCGCCTGCTGGACGCCGCGCTCGCCTTTGTGCGAGGGCTGCCGGCGAAGAGGCCTGATCTGGCTTGACCATTCGCAGGCTTGCGTTCTCTATTTGTCCACGACTGACGCGGTCAACCGAGGGCGCTGATGCTGCAGATCCTCCCCCACGCGCGGGGCGAAGTCATCGAATACGATGTGACGCCGCTCTACGATGGCGAGGCGTCGCCTCCCGCTCACGTGGTGATGACGGCGACGGGAACGCGGGAAGCCCCCGCCGGCGTCGTCATACAGGCGCCGAGGACAAAGCCGAAGTGAGCATCGAAGCCCTCCGGAAGGTCGCCCCGCCGCCCGCCATCCCCATCGCGCCCTTCATGGGCTCTTGGGGGCCTCTCGAGCTTCAGCTCAGGAGCAAGCTTCCGGAGGACTACAAGAGCCTGGTGCGCCTCTATGGCCTGGGCTCCTTCCTCGACTTCTTCTTTTTCTATCTGCCCCAAGGCCGAAACCGCTATGTGCGGTTGGAGGCCGAGATCTCCGTCGTCTGCAAGATCTTCGCGAACGACGATTCTCTCCCCTATCCGGTCTGGCCAAACCCGGGCGGGCTCTTGCCCGTGGGCCGCACCGACAATGGCGACTACATCTTTTGGCTGACGGAGGGCGAGCCGGCGGATTGGCGGGTGGTGGTGTGGGACCGGGGCCTGATCCTCGACGCCTGCGAGACGTTCGACTGCGACCTCACGACCTTCATCGCGGGCGTCATCACGGGGGAAATCCGCCCGACCGCCTTTCCCGAGGACCTGCTGCCCTACGAGCCGCCGTTCACCCCCCTCGCAGCCGACCCGCCGGACGATGAGGAGCCGGGCTGGCCCGCATCCAGCGCCTATGGTCCCGTTCGGCTCAAGATCCTCACGCCAGATGGGCGGGCCGACAGCGGCCCAACGTCCGACGACGCTTGAAGCCTTCGCCGGGCGGCGCGATGACTGGTGCGCCGCAAAGCGCGGCTGTCGCCGGGAGGGAAGGCATGTTCAACCACATCATGGTCGGATCGAACGACATCGAACGGTCCAAGCGCTTCTACGACGCCGTGCTGGGCGTGCTGGGGGCGGGCGAGCCGATCCGCAACGAAGCGCCCACCGGCCACATGCGGCTCTTCTACCGCCACGACGGCTCCACCTTCTGCGTCAGCGAGCCGATCAATGATGAGCCGGCCACCTGCGCCAACGGCGCCACCATCGGCTTCAAGTGCGCCTCGCCCGAGCAGGTGAAGGAATTCCACGACGTGGCCGTGGCCCATGGCGGCGTCTCCATCGAGGACCCGCCCGGCCTGCGCCAGGGCGGCCTGGGCGCCCTCCACCTCGCCTATGTCCGCGACCCCGACGGCAACAAGCTCTGCGCCCTGCACCGGCCGTAGGGGCATGTTCGCGTGCTCCGCGGTCGGGGCGACCTCAATGGGATAGCTCTCGGAGAGATCGCGCCCCGCCAGGACGTTGTCAGCCCAGTCCTGCGCAATCGCGCAATAGAGCTGCAACGCGAGGGCGGGCGTCGGCGTGTCGTCGGTTTCGAAATGCATGGGCGGGAGATCGCCGACGACGGCCCACCGCTCCGTATCCTCAGGCTTTCTCGGGCGGTCGAAGCGCACGAGGAAGAGGCCCAGGATCGGCGCCACGCCGAACGCGAGCACGACCTCCGAGATCGGCGCGTGCGCATCCCGATCCACGAAGGCCCAGGCCCGAGCCCCAAGGGCCTCGAGCCCCTCGACCTCCTCCGGACTCGTGTAGTCGATGTCGAGGCCCACGGGGAATTGCGATCAGTCGACCAGCATGTCCGCCTCATAGCTTAGGTGCGGACGAAGCGGAAGAACAAATTGCGAACAAACGCCACGTCTGCGATGGTGTGAATCTCTTCAGAACAATTTCGGTCTCTCTCGCCGATGCATGGCGTCTCTCCCCATCCGGGCCTCTTTGGCGGGCAGGTGGTCATCGCAGTCACTTCGTGGGACTGGAACCTGCGCGTAGGCGCGCCGCCAGCCCGGGGCCTCTCGGGCGTGTCGGAACCAATGCGAGACCGCGATTTTGCGCTGGCCGGGCGCGTCTGCGCGCCGGAAGCCGCGTGCGGCAAGACCTTCAAGGCGCGCCTAACTCCCTTCGGCCCGAAGGTCCGCTTTGGCCGAAAGGGTCAACAAGCCCTGGGGGAGATAAGGATATCCCCCGCGGGCGCTGAGGATGAGATCCAGGCGGTCTTGATGCTGCCGGAAGCCGCGATCGCCACGACGGCCCTTTCGCTGACGTCGCATTGGCGATTCCTGCAGGTGCATACCCGGAACGAGACATCCGACAGCGCCGAGGTGAAGGCCTATTTCTTCCAGAGGGAGATGCCCTCCGCCTTTTCGGACCGAACCGATGCTGGCTAGCGCGCGGCAGGAATTCGTCGTTGAGCTGCTTTCGGTCGACGGAGGGCTTAGCCTGCTGCCCAGCCCTCCGGGAATGCCAAAGCCGCACCGCTTCCAGGGCGGCCTGATCTATTCCCGGATGTTGAACGTGGAGGGCCGCCTGGTCTCTCCCGAGCCGCTGGCCGGCCGCCGGATCCGCCTGTGGATATCGCCGCTGGAGCGCCAGCCGCTGTGGCGGCGCCGGGCGCCCGAGATCGGCTACATCTGCGACCGCGCGGGCGACCTCCCTGGCGGGGGGCTGGAGGCGGGGATCCACATCCCGGAAGACGACTGGCTGACGAGTCTCCACTGCCTGACGACCATCTGGCGCAGCCTCAGACTTGCGGGAATCGATGGTGACGGGCGGCAGATGCGGCTGGCGGAGTACGCCTTCTCGTCAGCCTCTAGCCTGATGCTCCCGACCCCAACGGCCGGCTCAGTTTCGCAGAGTTAACCTCGGCGCCGCCGAGGCGGCTCTTGGGCGGTTCCGCGAAGACCGAACGGGGATCGAGCAGCCCCCGGACTACTCTGCCTGGAGAGGAGCGCCCCCTTCTTAGCCCGAAGCTTCCAGTCATTTGTTCGTGTTTTGTTCTCGACGTTAGACGTATCAGGCGCCATAGTGACGCTGGCCCTAGTTGGGGCGTGAGTTCGCATTCCCTCACCAAGTACGCATTGCTGAAGGAGCGGCCGTTTTCGGCCGATGATGAGCCATGGGCGAAAGCTTAGAGCAGTTTTTGAACCGGCAACGCCGGAAGGCGAAACGTGCGGCCCTAGACATAACGGCTGCCGCCCAAGAAGCTCGGCGCACTGCGATGGGCGTTGCTCAGTCCGTCGCAAGCCGATCCCCCGAGGAGCTTTTGCGCCAAGGCGAGCAGCTTCTGCGGCATACTCAAAGTCGGGCCACTGAAGCGGCGACAAACGTCCAACGAGAAATCAAGCGACAAGTCACCGCTGTAAAGAGTGGTATCGAACAGAATCCGCAGTTGCGGTCCGTCGCCACCGACGCGACCCGCACGGCGGGCAACGTGGCCGGCGTCGTTCGGGGTGGACTACACGCCGTCCAAGGACTGGCGGACGGTGCGATCTTCCTCACACGATACGCGAACCCGCTAGATCCCTATTTGAGCCCGCCAGGACAGTCGGCGCGCGACGCGGTCGAGCAGGCAGGCGTCTCAGTGGCTCGCTACATGATCGATGGCGCTATGCACCCTCAGAAGGTGGTGGATGACGTGACGTCCTTTGCACGGCAATTGCGGGCCGACGTCGATCCTCGTGCAACGCCGACGGCCCCCACCTTCGAAGGCGAACTGCAGCGGCAGTTCGATATCGGGCAAAACCAAGGGGAGTTGATGTTCGACGTGGGATCGCTCGCAATCGGAGGCCCTCTGGCGAAGACGGTGAAGGGCGTGAGCCGTGTCTCCAATGTCGGTAACGTCGAGCACTACCTCGCCATGGGATTGAAACCTCGCCAGGCTGCACGCTTTGCAGAACCCTATCTTAATGGAATGGGGCACCACTTCTTTCCCAGGAAACTCAAACTGCCGGCGGCATTTAGCGAGAGCGTTTTCAACGTTCTTAGGCCCGCCGAGATCAGCCGCGGTGATTTCTATAAGCTACACTTTCAAGTCGATCCGTCGTATCACGGAGGGCCGATATTTCGAGGCGAGAAGGGGTGGAGCGGGAAGGCGTTGGGCTGGAAAAAGTACGGGCCTCTCGGCCGTCTCTGGCATGGCAGCCCGGCGCCCTTGAAGGCGCGGGTCGGGGGGCTCGGCGCTACGGCCGGAAATCTGATGTATTCGCCCGAAGATGAAGGCATCGATCCATGAGACTGCGACCTGAGATTCAGTTCTGCTCCGGCTTCCCGGATGACTCTGTCGAGGATGACACCGACTTCGTCGTCTGGCCGGGGCGGAACATCGCCGAGGCGCTGAAAGCCGGCCTCGAGCAGAAGGGCTATCGTGTTTCCGAACCGATCGATGCGCAAGAACACGGATGGGAGCTCGACATCTGGCGCGGACAGAAGCGCCTCTGGGCCCAGGTCAGCGTCATCGATTCCGAGGAAAACTACCTCATCACTCAGAATATGACCTTCTTCCTCTGGCCGGACCGAAAGCTCTTTCGTCAGTTTCTACTCGACCTGCAGGAAGTCATTCAGGCCGAACCCCGCTTCCGCAATGTGAAATGGTTCGAAAAGGGGGGAATATCCGCCGATTCCCCGCCCGCTGATGGGCCTGTCGCCGATTGAACCCGACCGGTTCGTGCTGACGGTAGGGCCAGGGCGAGAGAACGGGGGTGGCCGCCATACCGGCGCCAGTAGCCTATCCGATAGGGCTGGCGGTGAGAGAGGGATTCGAACCCTCGATAGGCTTTCACCTATACACGCGTTCCAGGCGTGCGCCTTCAACCACTCGGCCACCTCACCTCACGTCGCAAAGGGCCAGGCCCCCGCGGCGGAAGGGCGTCTATATAGCGAGGCGGGGGGCGGGGGCAAGCCGCGCGGCGCACGACGCCTGCGGCGCCTTTGTCGCGCCCCTTCGCGGACGGCCTCAGGCGTCCTATCTCTTAAACCAAAGCCCTGTGGCCGCGCGGTTGCGCGCCGGCCGCGCCAGCCCGAGAGGTCGCCCATGTTCTTCCGCAAGCCCGCCGAACTGCCCACGGCCGAGACGGCTCTGCCCGGCAGGGCCGATCCGATCCCCACGGCCGACACCCATTTCGTCAACGGCCGGCCCCTGCACGGCCCCTATCCGGAGGGGCTGGAGACGGCGGTCTTCGCCATGGGCTGCTTCTGGGGCGTGGAGCGGGTCTTCTGGCAGCTGCCGGGCGTCTATGTGACGGCGGTCGGCTATGTGAACGGCCTGACGCCCAACCCGACCTATGAGGAGGTGTGCAGCGGCCGCACCGGCCACACCGAGGCGGTGCTGTTGGTCTATGACCCGCGCGTGGTCACCTACGAGCAGCTACTCAAGGTCTTCTGGGAGAACCACGACCCGACCCAGGGCATGCGCCAGGGGAACGACATCGGCACCCAGTACCGCTCGGGCGTCTATGTGGAGAACGACGCCCAGGCCCAGGCCGCCGTCGCCTCCAAGCAGGCCTATGAGCAGGCTCTGTCGGAGAAGGGCCTGGGCCCCATCACCACCGAGATCGTCGAGGCCGGTCCCTTCTATTTCGCCGAGGCCTACCACCAGCAGTACCTGGCCAAGAATCCCGGCGGCTATTGCGGCATCGGCGGCACGGGCGTGACCTGCCCCATCGGGACCGGCGTCGAGGCGTGACCCCGGAGGCGATCGAGGCCTGCGCTCTGGCCCTGCCGGGCGCGACCCTATCGGTCCAGTGGGGCGACGACCACGTCTTCAAGGTGGGCGGCAAGATGTTCGCAGTGCTGGGTTCTGCCGGCGGGCTGTCGTTCAAGGCGAGCGACCTGGCCTTCGAGGTGCTGACAGAAGGCGGCCCGGCCCGGCCGGCGCCCTATCTGGCGCGGGCGAAGTGGGTGCGGTTCGACGACCTCGACAGCCTCGATCCCGACGAGGTCGCCGATTGGCTCGCCACCGCCCACGGCCTGGTCGCCGCCAAGCTGACGCGGGCCCAGCGGCGCGAGATCGGGCTGGCGTGAGCCTCAGATCTCCGCCGGCGGCTTGGCGACGGGCTCGGGCGGCGGCAGGTCCTCCAGGATCTGCCGCAGGTCGGCGATGGCGACCGCCGCCTTGGACCGCCGCTGGCGCCAGACCAGCAGAAGGACGGCGCTGATCGTGGCGGCGATGAAGGCCGTGGCGCCGAAGATCCAGCTCGCGGCGGCCAGGGCGAAATAATAGCCACGCACCCCGGCGTTGAAGGCCGACAGAGCCGGATTGATCAGCCGGCCCGAAGCCTCGCCATAGGTTTGCAGCACGGCGGCCTCGGCGCTGATCGGCGCGGCCCCGATGACCGCGATGGTGTAGTTCATCTGGCGGATGGCCCAGATGAAGTCGAGCAGACCGCGGGCGAGCGTGAGCAGCACCAGGGCCAGCTGCAGCTCGAAAAGCAGCCGCGAGGAGGTCTTGATGACGATCAGGCTCGAGGCGCTGCGGAAGGCGTCCTCGCCGCCGAACAGCACGCCGGCGGCCGCGGCGATCAGGAGCAGGTTGGACGAGGCGAAGAAGGAGGCCGAGTTGATGGTGTGGCCCAGAAGCTGGCCGTCCATGAACTTGTTCTCGCGCACGGCCATGTTGCGCATCCAGGCGACCCGGATCACCCCCATGTCGAGATTGATCATGTGCCGCCGGCCGAGCGCGGCCTTCACCAGCGGTTCGTAGGCCAGCCAGGCGATCGCGAAGAGCGCCAGGGCGACGGTGTCCAGCGTCGAGAGCCGCAGGGCGTCCATAGCGCCTCAGTCCTCCAGGATCAGGCTACGCTTGCGGCTGTCGCCGAGCAGGATGGAGACCACCAGGGCCACGCCCATGATGGCCGAGACATAGATGTAGAAGGCGCTCTCGATCCCCTGGCCCTTGAACCACAGAGCCACGGCCTCGGCCGTGCCGCCGAAGACGGCGTTGGCGGTCGCATAGGGCAGGGCCACCCCGAGGGCGCGGACATGGGCCGGGAAGAGCTCGGCCTTGGTCACGGCGCTGACCGAGGTGTAGCCGGTCAGGATGACGATCAGCAGGGTCATCAGGCCGAAGGCGACAAGCGCGTCCGTCGTCCCGGCCATCAGCGTCATGACCGGATAGGTCAGGACCATGCCCGCCCCGAAGGTCAGGGCGAGATTGGTCCGCCGCCCCCACTTGTCCGACAGCCAGCCGAACAGCGGCAGCAGGAAGAGATAGACCACCAGCGCGCCGGCGGTGATCGAGGTCGCCGTGTCCTTGGCGAAGCCGGCCGTGTTGACCAGGAACTTCTGCATGTAGGTCGTGTAGGCGTAGAAGGCGAGCGAGCCGCCCGAGGTCAGCAGGAAGATGGCCGCCGTCTCCCACGGATGGTGCAGGAACAGCATCATGGTCTTGCCGCGCTCGGCCCCGGCCGCCTGGGCGTTGGTGAAGGAGACGCTCTCCTCCAGGCCGCGCCGGATCCAGAAGACCACCACGGCCAGCAGTCCGCCGATGAAGAAGGGGATGCGCCAGCCCCAGCTTTCCAGGGCCTCCGTCGGCATGAGGTTCTGCAGGATGATGAGCACCAGCAGGGCCAGCAGCTGTCCCGAGATCAGCGTCACGAACTGGAAGCTGGACCAGAAGCCGCGCCTGTTCTTCCCCGCCATCTCCGACAGGTAGGTGGCGCTGGCCCCGTACTCGCCACCCACCGACAGCCCCTGAAGCAGGCGGGCGAGGAGCAGCACGATGGGCGCGCCCACGCCGATCATGGCGTAGTCAGGGGTGATGGCGATGACGAAGGAGCCGGCGCACATCATGGCCACCGACAGGGACAGCGCCGCGCGCCGCCCCGCCCGGTCGGCATAGAGTCCCATCAGCCAGGCGCCCACGGGCCTGGCCAGGAAGCCGATGGCGAAGACCGCGGCCGCCTGAAGCAGCTGCGCCGTCTGGTCGCCGTCCGGGAAGAAGTGCTTGGCGAAATAGAGGGCGAAGGAGGAGTAGGCGAACCAGTCGTACCACTCCACCAGATTGCCGGCCGAACCGCCGGCGATCGCCTTCAGCCTCTGGACAGGCGTGAGCCCCGTGGCCAGCAGTCCCGCCGGCGCCTGTGCGTCTGCGCCCGTCTCGGTCGCCGTCATGCCTCTCCCCCCGCAAGACTTGTGCTTTGGCGGGGGATGCTAGGGAGGTGCGGCCCGAAGCGAAAGCCCCGCGAGCGCCGGCGCAGCCGCCCTATATCTGGCCGAGCAGGACCAGGATCAGCACGATCACCAGGACGAGGCCCAGGCCGCCCGAGGGAAAGTAGCCCCAGCTGCGGCTGTAGCCCCAGGTCGGCAGGGCGCCGATCAGGGCCAGGATCAGGATGATCAGAAGGATGGTGCCAAGCGTCATGTCCGCTCTCCGTCAGAGCGGACCACGACGGCCGCTCGCGTCGCAGCAGAACGACGGCGCACGGCTCAGGTTCCGGCGGCGGGCGCCCGGACCGGGCGGCGCCTATTCGGCGGCGTCGGCCGTGTGGAGGTGGGAGTCGCGCTCCTTCACGCCCAGCGCGTAGAGCCCGCCGATGAAGGCGCCCTTGATCCTGGGCAGCATCCAGAGCGTCGCCAGAGCCAGCGGCGCCAGGGTGGCGGGCACGACGAGCCAGACCGGCGCCTCCCAGATGAAGGGGAAGAGCAGAAGCGGCGCCACGATCAGGTGGCCCACGATGAGGATGGTGAAATAGGCCGGGCCGTCGTCGGCCGGGTACTGGGCCAGGTCATGACCGCACTCGTGACAGGCCGGTTCGACCTTCAGGTAGCGCCAGAAGAGAGCGCCCTTGCCGCAGTGGGGGCAACGGCCGGCGAGGCCGCGCTTGAGGGCGGTGAACAGGCTCGGACGGGGTTCGGACATGGCGCTCATATGCGGCCTCCGGCGAGGCAGGAAAAGGGCGGCGCGCCGTCGCAGCGAGTAAACCCGCCTCGGCCCGGCCAGGTTGCGCGCCCGGCGGTCGGCTTCCGCGGCCGGCGCCTCGTGGCCGCCCGCGGAAGCGCAGATGGAAGCCTCAGCGCTTCACGTCCTCGGCGGTGTTCTTCACCGCCTGGCCGGCGGCCTCGACATCGCGGCCGAGGCCCGCGACCGTGTTGCAGGCCGACACCATCAGGGCGGCCGCGGCGGCGGCCAGGATCATCACCTTGCGCATGGATCGTCGATTCTCCGGAGAACCGGGCCCCATGGCCCGGCTTGCGGCGCGATCTAAGCCGGCGCCCCAGGAGGGATCAATGGAGAAGGCGGCCGGCTTCAGCCGGCGCTGTCGTCCACCACTTCGGCGTCCGGCGCGTTCTTCTTGATCGACTCGATCATGTTCTTGGCGCTCGATTTCGAGGCGTAGCCCTCGGAGGAGAACATGACCTCGCCGTTGGACGCCCGGAACCGCACCCGGAATTCGCCCGCCTTGTCCTTGAAGATCTCGAACTTGTAGGCCATCGCACCCTCCCTCGGCGGTTTGTCGGATAGCCGACTCTCGCCAAAGGACCGCCGGAGATCAAGCTTGCCCGGCCAGGCCCTCCAGCCGGGCGCGGATGCGGCGCACGTGGCTGCCGGGCCAGTAGAGGCGGCCGCAGACCGGGCAGGTCCGGAACGGCCCGGACCCGGACCGCGCTTCGGCCGGCATTCGCGATCTCTCCTGCGCATCGGCGGCGCGGAGCTCGGCATTGTCCATGGCGCAGCGCGTGAACGGCGCCGCCAGCCAGTCGACTTCGACCGCGGCGGAGAGGCTCCGCGCCTGATCGAGGACGCCGTCGCCCTCGATGCGGACGCCGTCGGGATGCGCCGCCTGCGCCAGTTCGCGGTCGCGGGTGAGCAGGAGGCGTCCCTCCGCCTTCGCCTGGGTCAGCAGATCGGCGTCCGGCGCCCCGCCGCCCGCCAGGGCGGTGTCGTGGCCCGCCGAGCGCAGCAGACGGGCCAGCCGGGTCAGCATCTCGTCGCACAGGAAGCGCATCTTCCCCCTAACGCGCCCCGCCGGGTTTGGCCCGTTCGCCGTCCGGCGCCATTCTTCGGTCTCGCCCCGGGCTGGAGCCGCCGGAGGCGCCGACAACAAGGGCTCCGGGGAGGATCACCACCATGCCAAGCCTCGTCCACCTGCCGCCAGACGCGCCAGCCGAAGAGATGACCGCCGCTCTGGACCGCGACGGCGCCCTCGTCGTCGACGATGTGCTGAACGCAAGCCAGGTCGCCGCGCTCAAGGCCGAGCTCGCGCCGTTCGTCGAGGCCACGGCGCCCGGCCAGGACGGTTTCACCGGCTTTCGAACCACGCGCACCGGCGCATTGGCGGCCCGCTCGCCGGCCTGCCGTCCGCTGATCCTCGATCCCCGCGTCCAGGCCCTCTGCGCCCATCTGCTCAAGCCCAACTGCGAACGCTGGCAGCTGCACCTCACCCAGCTCATCCGCATCATGCCCGGCCAGGGCGCCCAACCCATCCACCGCGACCGCTGGGCCTGGGGGGCGCATCTCAAGGGGCTGGAGCCGCAGCTCAACACCATCTGGGCGGTGACCGACTTCACCGAGGCCAACGGCGCCACACAGGTCATCCCGGGTTCCCAGGCCTGGCCCGACGACCGCCGCGCCGAGCCCCACGAGATCGCGCGGGCGACGATGAAGGCGGGCTCCGTGCTGGTCTATACGGGCAGCGTCTTCCACGGCGGCGGGGCGAACGACAGCGACGGCGACCGCTGGGGCCTGAACATCACCTATGCGCTCGGCTGGCTGCGGCAGGAGGAGAACCAGTATCTGTCCTGTCCGCCGGAGATCGCCCGCACCTTGTCGCCCGAGCTCCAGTCCCTGCTGGGCTACGATCTTGGCGGCTATGCGCTGGGCTACTACACCCCGCCCCTGCCGCCCGGCCAAGGTCCGGAGCTCGTCTCGCCGGCCCATGCGCTGACGGGGGAAGCCAGCGGCTCGCGATTCGGCTCGGGCGAGGACCTGGCGGCGCTCAGCTCCCAGTTGCGGGCGGGCTGATCCGGCGCGGGAACGGCGGGGGCTCGGGGCCGTTCGGCTGGTGACATCAGCACGAAAGGAGCCCCCATGGCCGACCCCGCCGAACTCGAAGCCAAGTTCTGGAAGGCGCTTAAATCGGACCGCACGATCATGCTCGGCCTGACGGGCGTGGAGGAGGGCCACAGCCAGCCCATGACCGCCCAGATCGAGGGCGACGAGGGCGGCCCGATCTGGATCTTCAGCGCCAAGGGGGTGGACCTGGTCCAGGCGGCGGGGACCGGCCACCGCGCCATGGCGCACTTCGCCTCGAAGGACCATGACCTGTTCGCGACCATTCACGGCCGCCTCGTCCCGGACAACGACCGCGACGCGATCGAGCGTCTCTGGAACCCCTTCGTCGCGGCCTGGTACGAGGGCGGCAAGGACGACCCGAAGCTTCAGCTCCTGCGATTCGAGCCCGAGCGCGCGCAGATCTGGCTGAACGAGCACAGCCTGTTCGCCGGCGTGAAGGTGCTGATGGGCCGCGACCCCAAGAAGGACTACCAGGACAAGGTCGGCGAAGTCCGTCTCGACTAGGCTTGAGATCGGCGGCCCCGGGCGCTGACTAGGGGCCGCAGTTCCACTGGCCGGGAATGGTCCGGCTCGCCCCGTCGGCGCGCTGATAGGTCAGCGTCGCCGGCCGCGGCGGGGATTCGCCGCCGCCGACGGGCTCGCCCGTGACCTCGATCACCACGGTCTTGCCGCGGCCTGCGAAGCTTGTTCCCCCCAGCATGCCGTCGAAGCCGCCGGGCGCGGCGACGCGCTCCACATAGTCGCCGACCTTCACCACGCCCACGGCCGGATCGGACGAGGCGACGTTCCCGCGCGCGAGCAGCAGGGCTTCATCCCCGCTCGTGATGAAGCTGCAGGCGAGTTCGCCCGGCAGGGTCTCGGCCTCGATGTCCTCGGACGTGAGGGCGTTCAGCACGATCTCCGATCCATCCCCGCCGACGGTTTCGCCCGCCGCCGCCGGAGCGGCCGCGGGCGCGGCCGGCGATGCAGCCGGCGCGGCTGGCGCTGGGACATCCGGCGGCGAGGCCGGTTCGGAGCAGGCCGCGAGCGCCAGGGCGGCGATCAGCGGCAGGACGGCAGAGGCGCGAAGGGAGGTCATCACCACACAGGCTGGAGCTGGCCGATTGGTTCCGGCGGAGCGGCCATTGTACTCGACCTAGCGCTCCAGTTCCTCCGCCATCGTCTGGAGCAGGGCCTGAGCCGTCACCGGCTTGGCGACGTGGCGATCGGCGCCGGCGGCTTGCGCCTCCTCGCGATGCTGGCGCATGGCGTTGGCGCTGAGCATCAGCACCGGCGTGCGCGGCGCGCCGGTCGCCGCCTCGCGCAGGCGCAGTTCGCGCGTGGCCGCCAGGCCGTCGAGCACCGGCATCTGCATGTCCATCAGGACCAGGTCGAAGCGTTCCACAGCCAGGCGCTCCAGGGCCGCGCGGCCATCCTCCGCGATCGTCAGTTCGACCCCGAAGGGCGCCAGGATCAGCTCCACGACCCGGCGGTTCACCGGATGGTCCTCGGCCAGGAGGACGCGGCGGCCGACGAGCCGCTCCATCAGGTCCCCGGTCTCCGGTGCGCCGCGCCCGGCGACGGGGCCGAGCGGCGCGCGGCGCGCCGGGAGGCGGAACTGGAAGGTGCTGCCGACCCCTGGCTCGGACTCCGCGGAGATGTCACCCCCCATCAGTTCGACCAGCGAGCGACTGATGGCGAGTCCCAGACCGGTTCCGCCAAAGCGCCGTGTGATCGTGCCGTCCGCCTGCGAGAAGCGCTGGAAGAGCTGGCGGGCGGCGAGCGCGTCGAAGCCCACGCCCGTATCGGCCACGGAGATGGAGAGATGGCCCTGGGCGCAGCCGACGGTGACCGACACGCCGCCCCGAGCCGTGAACTTGACGGCGTTGGACAGGAGGTTGGTCAGCACCTGGCGCAGACGAAGGGGGTCGCCGACCAGGCCGCCCTCGGCGCCCGGCTCCCAGACCACCCGGAAGTCGAGCCCCTTTTCTTCGGCCCGCAGGCGGAAGACGTCGATCACCAGGCCGAGCTCGGCGCGAAGGTCGAAGGCCGTCTCGTCCAGGCGCAGCCGGCCGGCTTCGATCTTGGACAGGTCGAGGACGTCGGAGACGATCCCCTCCAGCGCCGCGCCTGAGCGCTCGATGAGCGAGACCATCTCGCGCTGGTCGTCCCGCAGGGGGGTGCGCGCCAGGGCCGCGGCCACGCCGATCACCCCGTTGAGGGGCGTCCGGATCTCGTGGCTCATATTGGCGAGGAAGTCGCTCTTGGCGCGGTTGGCCGCCTCGGCCGCCTCCCGCGCGGCGGCCATCTCCGCCTCCGCCGCCAAGCGTTCGGTCACGTCGCGGGCGACGCCGAAGACGTAGTCTCCGACCCGCCGCGCCCGCCATTCGAGGCTGCGATAGCTGCCGTCGGCGTGGCGATAGCGGTTGATGAAGCCGTCGATCTCGCCGTCGGGGCCGATCCCGATCATCCGTCCCTCGCTGTGGCGGAGGTCGTCGGGATGGATGAAGTCGAGCATGCGGGCGCCCTCGAGCGCATCGATTCGATGGCCGAGCGTCCGGGTCCAGGCCTCGTTCACGCGCACGAAGCGGAAGTGGGCGTCGCGGATGCAGAGCATGTCCAGCGACACATCGAAGAAGGCTGCGAGGTCGGGCAAGGTCTGCGCAGCGGCAGGCGAGGTCATTTAGGGCTCCGGATGGGGAGCCGCGATTTTCCACGCTCACGGCGCCTAGGCGGTTAACGGCCGTCGCCGGAGGCCAAATCGGTCGTCCGCGCCATCGCGCAGACGTCCCGCCAAGCCGGCGGCCCGAGGGGGTGCTGCTTCGCCGGACCGGCGGCCGTCAGCTTCCGAACCCGGGCGCGAGGAAGACCCCCATGGGGCAGGCGCCGCCGGAACCCGCGCTGCTCGCCGAGATGCCGTCCGCCGGCTGCGTGAGATGCGCCTCCACCCGCGCCCTCATCTCGTCGTAGGTGGGTTGATGGTCGCTCTGGATGATGTCGAGCAGGACGTGACGGTCGCAGGCGTATTCGTCGAAGGCGTAGACGCCCTCCAGGTCCATCATCGCCGAGGCCGGGCTGGTCGTCAGCATGAGCGTCCGCAGAGGCTTCAGCGGCTCGCGCGGCACGACGATGAAGGTCAGATGCCGCACGAACGGCCCGTTCTTGTAGTCGCCCTCGACCGCGATCACCATGTTCTCGCCAGCGGCGAAGCCGCCCAGCATCCGCCCGCGGATCGGACCGTCGGGGAAGGTGAGAGCCGCCACGATGGCCGCGGAGACGGCGAGCTTCTCGCGCTCGGCCGCCTCGGCGTCGCCCAGTGCGATGGCGCTCTGCACCGCCGTCAGACCGGCCAGGCGCGCCAGGGGCGAAGGACCATGGCGCGGGACGTTCTGGGCGAGGTTCAAGGCCGAGGCGAAGTCGCCGTCGCGGTAGGCGAGGTCCGAGCCGAGCGCATAGGCCGCTTCCGTCCCCTCGGCCTTTCCACAGGCGGCGATCACGGCGTCGGCGCCGGACTTCGCCTCCTCCCATTTCTGGGCATTCCAGGCCGCCAGGACCGGCCGCGTGGCGTCGAGCACCGCCTCGCGCGACTGGCAGTCGATGGGGCCGGACAGGCTGGCGGCGGCGATCAGGGCAAGCAGGGACATGCGACCTCGGGGGCAATGGCTCGCCCACCCTGGCCGGCAATTGCGACATCCGCAACCTTAGGGCGCAACGCCGCCCGCAGCACGTCCTAGTCGGCGTCCATCTTCAAGGCGGCGATGAAGGCTTCCTGCGGGATCTCGACCTTGCCGAACTGGCGCATGCGCTTCTTGCCCTCCTTCTGCTTGTCGAGGAGCTTGCGCTTGCGGCTGGCGTCGCCGCCATAGCACTTGGCCGTCACGTCCTTGCGCAGGGCGCGGATGGTCTCGCGGGCGATGATCCGGCCGCCGATGGCCGCCTGGATGGGGATCTGGAACATGTGCTGCGGGATGAGGTCCTTCATCCGCTCCACCATGGCCCGGCCGCGCATCTCAGCCCGCGTGCGGTGGACCAGCATGGACAGTGCGTCCACCGGCTCGGAATTGACCAGGATCGACATCTTCACCAGGTCGCCGGTGCGGTACTCCTCGATCTGGTAGTCGAAGGAGGCGTAGCCCTTGGAGATCGATTTCAGGCGGTCGTAGAAGTCGAAGACCACCTCGTTCAGCGGCAGGTCGTAGACCACCATGGCCCGCTGGCCGACATAGGACAGCTCCCGCTGCTCGCCGCGGCGGTCCTGGCAGAGCTTGATGATCGAGCCCAGGTGTTCGTCCGGCGTCAGGATGGTGGCCTTGATCCACGGCTCGGCGATGGACTCGATCCGCACCGGGTCGGGCAGGTCGGCCGGGTTGTGCAGCTCGATCTCCTCGCCGCTGGTCAGCGTGACGCGGTAGACGACGCTGGGGGCCGTGGCGATCAGGTCGAGGTCGAATTCGCGGCTCAGCCGCTCCTGGATGATCTCCAGGTGCAGCAACCCAAGGAAGCCGCAGCGGAAGCCGAAGCCGAGGGCGGCGCTGGTCTCCATCTCGAAGGAGAAGCTGGCGTCGTTCAGGCGCAGCTTGCCCATGGCCGCGCGCAAATCCTCGAAGTCGGCGGCGTCGACGGGGAAGAGGCCGCAGAAGACCACCGGCTGGGCCTCGCGGAAGCCCGACAAGGCCTGGGCCGTCGGGCGCTTCTCCTCGGTGATGGTGTCGCCGACGGCGGCGTCGGCCACCTCCTTGATCGAGGCGGTGATGAAGCCGATCTCGCCGGGGCCGAGCTCGTCCACCTCGGTCTGCTTGGGCCGAAAGACGCCGATGCGGTCGATGCCGTAGGTGGCGCCGGTCTGCATCATCTTGACCTTCTGGCCGGCCTTCATGACGCCGTCGATGACGCGCACCAGCACGATCACGCCCAGATAGGCGTCGTACCAGGCGTCGACGAGCAGGGCCTTCAGCGGCGCGTCCGGGTCGCCCTTGGGCGCCGGCAGGCGGGTGACGATGGCCTCCAGGAGGTCGCCGATCCCCTCGCCCGTCTTGGCCGAACAGAGGATGGCGTCGGAGGCGTCGAGCCCGATCACGTCCTCGATCTGCTGGCGCACCCGCTCGGGCTCGGCGGCCGGCAGGTCGATCTTGTTGAGGACCGGCACGATCTCGTGGTCGTTGTCGATGGCCTGATAGACGTTGGCGAGCGTCTGCGCCTCCACGCCCTGGCTGGAGTCCACCACCAGAATGGAGCCTTCGCAGGCCGCCAGCGAACGGCTGACCTCATAGGCGAAGTCCACGTGGCCGGGCGTGTCCATCAGGTTCAGGACATAGGTCTCGCCGTCCTTGGCCTTGTAGTGCAGGCGCACGGTCTGGGCCTTGATGGTGATGCCCCGCTCCCGCTCGATCTCCATGGAGTCGAGCACCTGCTCCTTCATTTCGCGCTGGGTCAGCGCGCCCGTCTCCTGGATGAGCCGGTCGGACAGGGTCGATTTCCCGTGGTCGATGTGGGCCACGATGGAGAAGTTGCGGATGCGCGAGAGCGGGGTCGTCATGCGACGGCCTCTATCACATCCCTGCGAATGCGCGAGGGGCGTGATCGCCTCAGCCGCCGACGCGCTGGGGGCGGACGCTGACCTTCTCCAGGACGTGTTCGCGAAAGGCGGGCCGCTCGCAGAGGCGCGCGTACCAGTCGGCGAGCGCGGGCAGCCGCGGCGGCTCGAGTTCCGGCGGGACGCGGAACCAGCGGTGGACGGCGACGCCGAGGGCGAGGTCGGCGACGCTCAGCTGTCGACCCATGACGAAGGCGCGGCCGGCCAGCCGTATCTCGAGGACCTGGAGCACGTCCACGGCGGCGGCGACCGAACGGCCCATCTCGGCCGGGTCGGGGCTTGAACGGCGATAGGCGGTGCGCACGGCGCCTACGGCGCGGGCCGGGGCGGCGGACCAGTCCATCCAGGCCTCGGCCTGCCAGCGCGCCTGCGGGTCCTCCGGCCAGAGTCCGGCCTGCGGATGGCGGCTCGCCAGCCAGCGGATGATCGCCGCCGATTCCCACAGGCTGAAGCCCGTGCTCGTCGTGATCGCCGGGATGCGCCCCGGCGGACTGACGGCCCGGAACGCCGGATCGTCATTGCCGCCGAAGTCGCCGCCCCAGTCGCGCCGCTCGACGCTCACTCCGGCCTCGCCCGCCGCCCACATCACCCGCGCCGTCGCCGAGGAGTCGCTCCGCCCCCACACCGTGATCATGGTCCTGCTCCGGCAGCCTCGGCGCACACCTAGCCGCCGGAGACGACGGGGCGTCGTCACGGCGCCGCGGACCGCCCTCGACAACCTCGCCGATTGGCGCCGCCCCACAGACGAACGGGCTGGACGGTGACCGAAAAGCAGCCGAGTCTTTCCGTGCGGAACACGGGTTTCTGGGGCGCGGTCGATGGACGGACTTCGGGAGCGGCTCGGCTACTTCTTCGATTCCAACACCCTCAATCCGCACGGCATCTGCCTGATGTGGCGTCCGGAGCTGATCTGGACGCACGCCATCTCCGACGTGCTGATCGGCCTGGCCTACTTCTCCATCCCGCTCGCCCTCGGCGTCTTCCTCTGGCACCGCCGCGACGTGAAGTTCAGCTGGGCGATCTGGATGTTCGTCGGCTTCATCATGCTCTGCGGCGTGACCCACTTCATGATGGTCTGGACGCTGTGGAACGCCGACTATGGCGTCGAGGCCCTGATCAAGGCCGCGACTGCCGCCGTCTCGGTCATCACCGCCTTCGCCCTCTGGCCCCTGCTGCCGCGGGTCATCGCCCTGCCCTCCCCGGCCGAGCTCGAGCGCCGCATCGCCGAGCGCGACGCCGCCCTCGTCGAACTGCGGGCGGCCATGGACACGATGGTCGAGATGCGCGAGCACGAGGCGCGGCAGAAACTGCTGCTCGACGAGCTGAACCACCGCGTGAAGAACACGCTCGCCTCGGTGCAGTCGATCGCCGTCCAGACCCTGAGCGGCGAGCAGGATCCGGAGGCGGCCCGATCGACCTTCATCGATCGCCTGATGGCGCTGTCCTCCACCCACAATCTGCTGGTCAAGCGCAGCTGGGAGGGCGCGGCCTTCGAGGACCTGGTCAACGCCAGCCTCAGCCACTACGGCCAGCCCTACCGCTTCTCGGGCGAGCCGCTCGCCATGTCGCCGAACACCGCCGTCACACTGGGCATGGCGCTGCACGAGCTGGCGACCAACGCCCTGAAGCACGGCGCCTGGGCCAAGGGCGGCCGGGTGGAGATCGAGGCGGAGGTCGATGAGGTTGCAGGGGCGACCGTCATCACCTGGCGCGAACGCGAGGGGGGAGCGGTGGCGGCGCCGGAGCGCCGAGGCTTCGGCTCGCGGCTGCTGGAACGCGGCGTGGCGGGTGAGCTGGGCGGTTCGGTGAGCCTGGACTTCGACGCCCTGGGGCTGTGCTGCGTCATCCGCACGCCGATCGGTCCCAACCTCCGGCCGGCGCGCCACGACGATCTCGCAAAGAGCGCCTGAGCCGGCGGCCAGGGCCGCGGCGGTGAGCGCCTGCGCCCCGGCGCGCAGTTCTGACCCATTCGCGCGCGCCAGCCGGCCGCGAACATGACAATCTCCGCCCCCCGCATGCGGAGTCGTCCATGATCAAATCGCTCAGCCTCTTCGTCCTCGGCGCCCTCGTGGCCGGCCTCGTCACCGGTTCGGCCCTGTTCGCCTATGGCGGACCCGCCGCCCTCCGTGCGGCCGAGGTGGTGGAGGCGCTGGGCGCGCTGTGGCTGAACGCCCTGCGCATGACCATCGTCCCGCTGGTCTTCTCGCTGCTGGTCACGGGGGTCGCCTCGGCCGCCGACGCCGCGGCCACGGGCCGCCTGGCGGCGCGGGCCTTCGCGCTCTTTGCGATCATGCTGGTCATCGGCGCGCTCTTCGGTCTCTTCGCCATGAGCGGCCTGATCGCCCTCTGGCCGGTGGACCCGCAAGGCGCGGCGGCCATGACGGCGGCGGTGGAGGGTCAGTCCACCGTCCAGGTTCCGCCGGGCTTCGCCGCCTGGCTGCCGACGCTCGCCCCCTCCAACCCGATCCGGGCGGCGGCCGAGGACGCCATCCTGCAGATCGTCGTCTTCGGCCTCATCTTCGGCTTTGCGCTGACCCGCCTGCCCCAGGCGCAGAGGGGGCTGCTGACCCAGGTCTTCCGCGCGCTCGCCGAAACCATGATCGTCATCGTCCGCTGGGTGCTGCTGGCGGCGCCGGTTGGCGTCTTCGCCCTGGCGCTCGGCATCGGCCTGCGGGCCGGGCTCGGCGCGGCCGGCGTGCTCGCCCAGTATGTGGTCATGGTGACCGGCGTCACCGCCGCCATCGCCCTGCTGCCCTACGGCCTCATCCTGCTCACCCGCCGCAGCCGGTTCGCCGATTTCATCCGCGCCACCGCGCCGGTCCAGGCGCTGGCCTTCTCCACCCAGAGCTCGCTGGCCTGCCTGCCGGTCATGCTGGAGAAGGCGCAGGACGATCTGCGCGTGCCGCCGCGGGTGGCCGGCGTGGTCCTGCCCCTGGCGGTCGCCATCTTCCGCCTGAGCAGTCCGGTGGCGAACCTCGCCGTCGCCGTCTTCGTGGCCCACCTCTACGGCCTGTCGCCCAGCTTCGCCCAGTTCGCCGCCGCCGTCGCCGTGGCCTTCGTCATCTCCATCGGAACCGTCGGCCTGCCGGGCCAGGCCTCGTTCTTCGCCAGCATCGCCCCCATCTGCGTCGCCCTCGGCGTGCCGGTGGAGATCCTCGCCGTCCTGCTCGCCGTCGAAGTCATCCCCGACATCTTCCGCACCGTCGGCAATGTGACGGCCGACATGGCGGTCACCGTCGTTCTGGAGGACGAGGCGCCCGAGCCGGCGACGGCCCTCGGCTGACGCATCCCCCGGGGCGCCCGGCGCGTAACTCCCCTGCAGCCCGACGCATGGGAGAGGATCAGGCCATGGGCCTCTGGCAGCTTCTCTGGATCAACGCCGCCGTCCTGGTGTTCAGCTACGGCGTCCTCTGGGCCATCGCCCAGCGACTGAAGGACGTCAGCTTCATCGACGCCTGGTGGCCGACCGGCATGGCCGTGCTGGCCTGGACCAGCCTGACGCTCGCCGGCGCCGGCGGCGTCCACGGCTGGCTCCTGGCGGTCCTGTGCACCTTGTGGGCCGCGCGGCTGGGCGGTCACCTCTTCCGCCGCTGGCGCCGCCACGGCAGGGAGCGGCGCTACGAGGAGATGCTGGCGGAGGCGCGGGAGAAGCGCGGCTGGACCTTTCCGCTGGCCAGCCTGATCGTCGTCTTCGCGCCCCAGGCGCCGCTGCAGTTGATCGTCGCCCTGCCGGTTCAGCTCGGCCAGATCGAGGCCGTCCCGCTCGGTCCGCTCGCGCTGGCGGGCGCGGCGCTGGCGGTCTTCGGGACCATTTATGAAGGCGTCGCCGACGCCCAGCTCGACCGCTTCAAGGCCGACCCGGACAGCAGGGGCAAGGTGCTCGACACCGGCCTTTGGCGCTACAGCCGCCATCCCAACTATTTCGGCGAGGCCTGCGTCTGGTGGGGTCTCTACATGATCGCCGCCGAGACCGGCCTGGGCGCCTGGTCCCTGGCCGGCCCCCTCCTCATCACCTTCCTGCTCGCCAAGGGCAGCGGCGCGCCGACGGTGGAAAAGGGCATGGAGGAACGCCGGCCGGGCTATGCGGACTACATCCGCAACACCTCGTCCATCATCCCCTGGCCGCCGAAGGCGGACTGACCGGCGATTGCCTCCCCGCCCCGCAGCCGCTTAGCTGCCGGCAAGAACAGACAAAGGGAGGCGAGACATGGGCGCACGCGCAGGACTTGTGGCGGCCGTCGGACTGGCGGCGCTGGCGGCTTCGGCCGCGGCCGAACCCTCGCGCCTCGCGCGCTCCGTCGCGGGGCTGCAGGCGCCGGCGGAGATCCGGATCGACCGCTGGGGCGTCGCCCACATTTATGCGGGCAGCGTCCGCGACGCCCTCTTCCTGCAGGGCTACAACGTCGCCCGCGACCGGCTGTGGCAGATCGACCTGTGGCGCAAGCGCGGGCTCGGCCGTCTGGCGGAGGACTTCGGCCCGCAATACGTCGCCCAGGACCGGGCGGCGCGCCTGTTCCTCTATCGCGGCGACATGGACGCCGAATGGGCCGCCTATGGCCCGGAAGCCAAGGGCTACGCCGAGGCCTTCACGGCCGGGATCAACGCCTTCGTGGACGAGATCGAGCGCGGTGAGCGGCCCTTGCCGGAAGAGTTCGAGATTACGGGCGCGCGGCCGGCGCGCTGGGCGCCCGAGGAAGTGGTTCGCATCCGCAGCCATGGCCTGACCCGCAACGCCGCCGCCGAGGTCGAGCGGGCGCGGATCACCTGCGAGGCCGGGCTCGAAGCCAACGCCCTCAACCGCAAGCTCGAGCCGGCCCGCGAGATCGCCCTGCCCGAGGGGCTCGACCCCTGCGCCATCCCCGCCGAGGTTCTGGCCGACTACCGGCTCGCCACCCAGTCGGTGAGCTTCGAGGCGGGCGAGGTGGTCGTCGCCGCGGCCGAGGATCTGCCGGCCGAAGCCATAGGCTCCAACAACTGGACCATCGCGCCCTCGCGCACCGCCACGGGGCGTCCGATCCTGGCCAACGACCCGCACCGGGCGCACGGCGTCCCGTCGCTGCGCTACATCGTGCACCTGGAGGCGCCGGGCTTCTCGGCCATCGGCGCCGGCGAGCCTGCCCTGCCCGGCGTGTCCATCGGCCACAACGGGACCATCGCCTTCGGCCTGACCATCTTCCCGGCCGACCAGGAGGACCTCTACGTCTACGAAACCGATCCGGCGAACCCCGGGCGCTATCGCTATGGCGACGGCTGGGAAGAGATGCGGGTCGAAGAGGAGACGATCGCCGTCCGCGGCGGCGAGCCCCACACGGCGACCCTGAAGTTCACGCGCCATGGCCCGGTGGTCTTCGAGGACGTCGCCAACCACCGCGCCTATGCGGTGCGCAGCGTCTGGGGCAGCCCGGGGACCTCGGCCTATTTCGGCTCCGCCGACTACATGACCGCGCGCAACTGGGACGAGTTCAAGAGCGCCATGAGCCGGTTCGGCGCGCCCAGCGAGAACCAGGTCTTCGCCGACACCTCCGGCCACATCGGCTGGATCGCGGCCGGGCGCGTGCCCGTGCGGCCCAACTGGGACGGACTGACGCCGGTGCCCGGCGACGGGCGCTACGAGTGGGACGGCTACCTGCCCGCCGACCAGCTCCCCAGCGCGTTCGATCCGGACCAGGGCTGGCTGGCCACGGCCAACCAGTTCAACCTGCCGCCGGGCTATGAGCGCCAGGTGAGCTACGAGTGGAGCAACGACGCCCGCTTCACCCGCATCGCCGAGGTCCTGGCCGCCGACGACAGCGTCACCCTCGCCGACTCCATGGCCCTGCAGACCGACCCGACCAACGCCACGGCGCGGGAGATCCTGCCCCTGCTGGCGGGCCTCAGCCCCAGGGACGCCGAGGTCGCCTCCGCCGTCGCCCTGCTGCGCGACTGGGACGGCCGCGCCAGCGCCGACAGCGCCGCAGCCGCGCTCTACGAGGTGTGGATCTTCAAGCATCTGGGCCGGGTCGCCGTGGCCAGGGCCGCCCCGGCGCCGGCCGCCCGCATCATCGGCTCCGGCGACCTGCCGGCCGTGACCGATTTCCTCGCGACCGCCGACGCCGCCACGCGGGACGCCATCCTGAGCGAAAGCCTGCAGGCGGCCTTCAGCGAGGTGCGGAACAAGCTTGGCCCCGACACCTCGGCCTGGCGCTGGGGCGACCTGCACCAGGCCCGGTTCGAACACCCGCTGAGCCCGCTCGTCCCGCAGGGCGACCGCGAGCGGCTGGCCGTCGGGCCGGCGCCGATGTCGGGCACGATGCTGAGCCCGCTCGCGGCCACCTGGCGGGCCAGCGACTACCGCGTGGTGGCGGGCGGCTCCTTCCGCATGGTCCTGGACGTGGGCGAATGGGACAACAGCCGCGTGGTCAACACGCCCGGCCAGTCCGGCGATCCGGCCAGCCCGCACTACCGCGACCTCTTCCCGCTGTGGGCCAAGGGCGAGTACGTGCCGCTGGTCTATTCCCGCCCGGCCGTGGAGGCCGCCACCGAGACGGTGATCGTCCTGACTCCCGCCAGCCGCTAAACGGGCAGGTGGGCGACCACCTTCCGGGTCAGTTAGGCGTCGATGCCCTCCATCATCGGCGTGGTCCTGCGCCAGGCCTGGAAGCCGCTCTGTGCGGCGGCCGGCGCCTCGTCCAGATCGCCGGGGGTCGCCACCGCCAGCCGGCCGATCACCGCCTCGTCCGCCGGCTTGACGATGTCGAGCCACTCGCCGCCCGAACCCGGGCGCCGCTCAGCGCAGCCTCGATCGCCGCGCTCAACGGGCCGGCTCCTTGGCCGCCGCATCGGCCTGGTACTCGTTGACCGCCTTGCGCTTGAACGGGTTCTCCCTGTGGATCGGGAAGTCGATCTTCAGCTCGCCGCGGACGATCTTCTTGCGCAGGTGCTTGGCGCCGTGGACGCTGAAGCCCGCCAGGTGATCGCCGGCGACGATGCGGGTGTAGCGCGAGGGGTTATCCGCGGTGACGAACTGCGGCAGCGGCTCGACCACCACGTCGTAGTCCACCGCAAAGAACAGCGGCATCGAGAAGCGCTCCTTGCCGGTGTTCACCACCCGATGCTGGGTCGCCTTGAACCGCCCGTTGGTCCAGCCCTCCAGCAGATCGCCGACATTGACGATGTAGGCCCCTTCGATCGGGGGCGCCTCCACCCACTCGTCGGCGGCGTTCATCACCTGCAGGCCCGGTCCGCCGGTGTGCAGGATGGTGAAACACTCGAAGTCCGAATGGGCGCCGATGCCCAGATGGTCGTTGTCCATCGGCCGGTCGTTTTCGGGATAGTGCAGCAGGCGAAGCTGCGAGGGCGTCTTCCTGGTGCGCTCACGGAAGAAGTCGGGGTCGAGACCGAGGCGCTCGGCGAAGGCCTGGAACAGCAGGTCGCCGACATCGCGCACGGCGTCGTAATAGGCCATGACCTCCTCCCGAAAGCCGGGGATCCAGTCGGGCCACTGGTTGGGCACCAGCATCAGGTTGCCGGCCTTGAAGTCCGGGTCGTCCTCGTCGATCTCGATGGCCAGGTCGAAGGCCGCGTGCAGGCGGGGCTTGGTCAGGTAGTCGTTGTCCGGGCTCGGCTCCACCAGCCGGTAGAGCTCCGGATCGCCGTCGTCGTCCTCGTCGGAGATCGGCGCCCAGCCGCGCGTGCCGGGCGAGTTGCGGATGTGCACCCTCTCGCGCAGCTCCCGCGGCGAATAGTGGAACTGGCGCGACAGCTCGTAGGTGCGGTCGATCAGCGCCTGCGGCACGCCGTGGTTCCGGATGTAGAAGAAGCCGACCGTCTCGCAGGCCCGGCCGATCTCGACCACGGTCGCCGCCTTCGCCTCCGCGTCGTCGCCGCGAAGGGCGGCGATGTCGATGACGGGAATCTCGGTGAAGGCCATCAGCTTGGCGCCCATGGCGCCCACCGATGTCGGCTCGGTCTGCGTCGCTTCGCCGGTGCTCATGCTTCGCGTCTCCTGGGCAGGGATGACACGGCCGACGCCTCGCGGCGGGCCGCGGCGGAAACCTTGTCGGAGAACACGGCCGCTCGCGCGGCGGGATGGGCGAGGCCCGGAGGAAATCGGCTCCAGTAATACGATTTGTTCAAATCGTAGTCGCGGCGCCCAAGGGCGGCGCCCAGCCGCCAAGCAATCGTGCGGCGCTCGCCAGCCGGCTCGCCCATCGCTTGCCAGCGACCGGTCGCCGGTATCGGCTCGAAGGGCCCGAGCGGGGCGGCGAGTACGGAGCTGGCGATGCGTGGAACCGGTCGAGGCGGACTTTTCGGCGCCGGGACGCGCGCCGGCCAGCTGAACCGACGAGGCCTGCTCCTGGGCGCAGGGGCCGCCGGCCTCGCGGGTCTGGCGGCGGGATGTTCGGGCGGCGGCGCCGGCGGCGGGCGCAGTCTTCGCGTCTCCTCCTACGGCGGCAACTTCGAGCAGGCCCTGCGCGACCACGCCTATCCGGTCTTCACAGAGGCCACGGGCATCCGGGTGGATTCCATCCCCCAGCCGGCGGGCCTGCAGTTCCTGCTGCAGCTCATCGAGGCCAACAGGGCCGGCCAGGCCCCGATGGACCTCTGCATCAGCGCGCCGGTGGACGTGATGCGCGGCGATGCCGCCGGGCTCTGGCGCACGCGCGACGCCGCAGCCATCCCCAACCTCGCCAACCTGCCCGACGCCTATGTGAGCCGAACGCCGGAGGGCGTCGCCGCCGTCGGCTGCATCGGCTGGTACTTCACCATGGTCACCGATCCGAAGGCGATCTCGCCCACGCCGACGAGCTGGACCGAGCTCTGGGCGCCGCAGCACCGCAACGCCTGGGGCCTGGCCGGCACGGGCGCCGGCCCGATGTTCGAGGTCACCGCCGCCACCTTCTTCGACGGGCCGCAGATGCTGACGTCCGAGGCGGGCATCCGCGAGTGCGTGGCCAAGATGGCCGGGCTGAAGCCCAACACCAAGCTCTGGTGGGAATCCGAAGGCAGCATGCAGACCGCGCTGGAGAACGGCGAGGTGCAGGGCGGCGTCTATTTCGCCGACGTCGCCGAGACCCTGCGGGCGAGCGGCGCCTCGATCGAGGTGGTCTTCCCGAAGGAGGGCCCCGTCATCGACTTCGGCAGCTGGTGCCAGCCGACGGCCTCGACCAAGACGGCCGAGGCCGACGCCTTCATCGACTTCATGATCTCGCCGCAGGCGCAGGAGCTCATCGCCAAGCAGATGCACGCCCCGCCGCTGATCCGCGGCGAACTGCTCGACCTCGACCCGGCGACGCGCGCCGGGCTCGCCCTGCAGACCACGCCCATCGCCATCAACCTCGAGGCGCGCCGCCTGCACCTCGACCTCATGGTCACCGAATTCAACAAGATGCTGGCGAGCTAGGGAGCGACGGTCATGTTCGGACTCGAACTGCGCGACCTGACCAAGGCCTACGGTTCGCAGCTTGCGGCCGACCATGTCTCCCTCGCCATTCCGCACGGCGAGTTCGTCTGCTTCCTCGGTCCCTCGGGCTGCGGCAAGACCACCGTCCTGCGCATGATTGCGGGCCTGGAGCCCCCCACCTCGGGCGAGATCCTGCTGAACGGCCGCGACATCACAGGCCAGCCGGCGAACGCCCGCCAGTTCGGCATGGTCTTCCAGTCGCTCGCCCTCTTCCCCCACCTGAGCGTCGGCGAGAACGTGGGCTTCGCGCTCAAGCTGCGCGGCTGGGACGCCCGCCAGCGCAAGGCGCGCGTGGAGGAACTGCTCGACCTGGTCCGGTTGCCGGGCCTGGAGAAGCGGGCGGTCAGCCAGCTCTCCGGCGGGCAGCGCCAGCGGGTGGCGATCGCCCGGGCGCTCGCCCAGGAGCCGCCGGTCTTCCTGCTGGACGAGCCCTTCTCGGCGCTCGACGCCAAGCTGCGCGAGGAGATGCAGACCGAGCTTCGCCTGCTGCAGCAGCGGCTGAAGATCACCACCGTCCTGGTCACCCACGACCAGCGGGAAGCCATGTCCATGGCCGACTCGATCGTCGTCATGGGCGAAGGGAAGATCCAGCAGCACGGGCCGCCGGTCTCGATCTACAAGCAGCCGGCCAACCGCTTCGTCGCCGACTTCATCGGGGCCAGCAACCTGCTGCCCGTCGAGGTGCTCGACGCCCACACCGTCCGCTACGGCGCCACGCCGCTGAAGGTCGGGGCGACCGGACTGCCCGCCGCCGGCCCCGCCACCCTGGCCATCCGGCCGGAGGACATACTGATCAGTCCGGCCGCCGGCGGCGGCTGCAACGAGGTGTCCGGGATCATCAAGCTGGTGCGCGACATGGGCGCCTATGTGGAGGTGCGCGTCGACTGCGAGGGCGGCGACATCCTGGGCGTCGTCCAGCCCCGCGACTGGATCGGCGCGACCCACGGCGACCGGGCCCATGTTCGTCTTCCGGCCGAACGCTGCCGGGTGCTGGCCGGATGAGCGCCGTCGAAGCCCCCTTCGCCCTTTCCGCGCCGGCCGATCGGCAAGGCCGCGACCGCTGGGTGCTGACCGGCCTGCTCGCCGGGCCGGCCCTCTATATCGCCCTGATGGCCGTGGTCCCGGCCTTTCTGATGGTGCAGATCAGCCTGGCCCATCGCGACGTGGGCGGCCTCTGGTCGCCGGGCTTCGAACTGACCCAGTACCGCCAGCTCGCCACGCCGCTCTTCGCGCGCGTCATGGGCTTCTCCCTGCTGCTGGCCGCCAGCGGAGCGGCCATATGCGTGGCGCTCGCCTTCCCCGCCGCCTATTTCATCACCCGCATGAGGCGGCGCGCCCAGGTCGCCTGGCTCGTCTTCCTGCTCGGATCGCTCTCCCTGTCGGAAGTGCTGATCGTCTTCGCCTTCCAGGTCCTGCTCTCGACCAGCGGCTCACTGGCCGGCGCGCTCACCGCCGTCGGCCTGCTGGCGCCGGGCCAGTCGCTCTATCCCAACTTTCCGGCGGTCCTGACCTGTCTCGTCTATCTGCTGCTGCCCTATGTGATCCTGTTCTTCTATCCGGCGCTGTCCCAGCTCGACCCGGAGGTGGAGCAGGCCGCGGCCACCATGGGCGCCTCGCGCCTGACCACCTTCGCCACCGTGATCGCGCCGATGATGCGGGGCCAGATCCTGACCGGCGTGCTGCTGGTCGTCATCTTCACCTTCGGCGCCTATCTGACGCCCCTGGTGCTCGGCCGCCCGCCGCAGTGGACCATCGCCATCCACATCAACAACGCCGCCATGGCCGCGGGCAACGTTCCCCTGGCGGCCGCCTACGCCGTGGCCGTGGTGGCCTTCATGGTCGCCCTGCTCGCCCTGACCCGGATCCTGTCGCGCCGCCCCGAGGCCGCCGCATGAGGATCGATTTCGGGACGCTCGCCCGCCGGGGATTCCTCGGCCTGATCGCCCTCTTCCTGGCCGCGCCGCTGATCGTCGTCGTCTCGGTCTCGTTCAACGACACCCGGCGCATGAGCTTCCCGCCCACGGCGTTCAGCCTGCGCTGGTATGAGGCCTTCTTCGGCGACCATGGCTGGATGTCCTCGCTGGAGCGCTCGCTGACCATCGCCGCGCTCGCCGCCGCCGTCGCCGTTCTCGTCGCGCTGCCGATCACCTACGCCATCTGGCGCTACCAAGCGCGCGTCGCCCGGGCCCTGGCCGGCGTCGGCGCGGCCCTCTTCCTGATACCGGGCGTGGTGGCCGCCCTGATGCTGTCGGCCTTCTGGGGCGTCACCGGCCATGTCGGCCGGCTGGAGAATGTGGTGCTGAGCCACGCCATCGTCCTGCTGGGCATTCCGCTCTCCCTGCTCAGCGTCGGCTTTTCGGCCATCGACAAGGCCCAGGTGGAGGCGGCCCACACCATGGGCGCGCGGGATTCCGACGCCTTCCGGATGGTCGTCCGCCCCGCCATGACGCCCTACATCCTGTGCGCCTTCGTCTTCGTCTTCGTGCTCAGCATCAACGAGTACCTGATCGCCTACATGGTCGCCGGCTTCACGGTTCAGACCCTGCCGATCCGGATCTTCGCCAACATGCGCCAGGGCTACGAGCCGACCATGTGCGTGGCGGCGGTGATCTTCATGACGCTGGGCTTCGCGGCCTTCATCCTGATGTCGAAGCTCGCCGACCTGCCGCGGCTGATGGGCCGCACCCGACCCCTGGAAGCCTGAGCCGGAGGACCAAGAAGCGTGCCCGTTCCCCCCGAGGTCACCGGCGTCTGGCGCCGCGAGCGGATCACCGCGCCGGGCGGATACCTGGACGACACCACCCGCGTCTGCTGGGTGCAGTCGTTGTCCTGGTACGGCGATATCCGGGTGCGCGCCGACGCGCCCCGCAGACCCGGCGCGACAAGCTTCGCCGACTATTCCGACGCCGAACTGGTCGAGCTGGCGCGCACCCAGGGCTTCGCGGGCCAGCTGACTGTGACGCCGCAGATGTGCGCCTGGCGGCGCGACCTCGACTACCAGCCGCCCGGCCCCGTCCCGGACGAGGGGACCTGGACGCTCGACGGCGACGTCCTCGTCGAAGGCGGCATCCATGCCGAATACGAGGAGATCTGGCGTCTGGAGCCGGAGAGCGGCGGCCTGCGCGCCGCCTTCGCCCGCGCGGGCGGCCCGGGCCTGCTGGTCATCGCCGGCGACCACTTCCTGATGATGCGCGGCCGCGGCGCGCCGTTGGCGGGCGAGTCGCTGGCGGCGCTCGTGGAGGCGGAGCTCGCCGCCGGGCGGCGCAGCGCGGCCGAGGACCTGCTGTCCATGCCCATCGCCTACGGGCGGATCGGCGAGCGCTGGCGGATCAGCCTTTCGACGCTTCCCTGGCTGGAGGGCCGCAGTCTCTGGAACGCGCCGCCGGAACTGCACGGCGGGCGGCTGAGGCTCCCGGACGGAGAGACCTGGTCCCTGCTGGAGGCGGATGCGCCGCCCGATCGGCTGGCCGCGCTCTTCGCCCTGGCCACGACCGAAGATGAGCCGCTATGAAGGCCGCCCCTGCCGCCGCCAAGGTCGCGATCTTGCCGAACGTCCCGCGCAAAGCCGCCGCCGACTCCGCCTCCGGCTCCCAGCTCGCCCGCATCGGCGTGAGCCTGCCGGCCCGGCTGCTCGCCCAGGTGGATCAGATGGTGGCCGAGCGCGGCCTGCCCGGCCGCTCGCAACTGATCGCCGAACTGATCCGCCACGAGGTGGCCGATGTGGACCGCGACGGCGGCGACGGCGTCCGGGCCGGCACGATCACCCTGATCTACCGCGCCGACTCCGGCCGCGTGCGGCACGCGCTCGCCCGCGTGCAGAGCGAGTTCGTCAAGGAGGTGATCTCCTCCCAGCACGTCTTCCTCGAGGACGACCAGTCCCTGGAGGTGCTGCTCGTCCAGGGCTCGGTGGAGCGGCTGCAGCAGCTCTGCGACCGGCTGCGCGGCGTGCGCGCCGTCCAGCAGCTGAAGCTGGTGACCACCACATCCCTCCTTCCGCCGCTGCACGCCCATGGCGGCGCCGAGATCGAGGAGACGCGGGCCGTCCGCCGCGCCGCCCTCTAGGCGCGGACCGTGCGGCCGAAGCGGGGCTCGTCCTCCGGCAGGACCAGCTCCCCTCGCGCGCGGCGGGCCTTCAGATAGGCGAAGGTGCGGGCGGTCTGGGCGAACAGGTGCTCGCCCGACACCAGGCGCGGATATCGGGGCGCTTCGCCCGGCGCGACCAGCCGCGGGTCGGGTTCGACCACCGTCTCGTAGTCGCAGGTGGCGAAGAAGGGGAAGCTGTAGCGTTCCTCGGCCACCTTCCGGACCCGGTGGGTGGTGGCGGTGAAGGCGCCATTGGTCCAGGCCTCCAGCATGTCGCCGATGTTGATGACGTAGCCGCCGGGAACCGGCGGCGCGTCGATCCACTCGCCCCGGCCGTTCAGCACCTCCAGGCCCGGGGCCGTGCCGCGCAGGATGGTGAAGAACTCATAGTCGGTGTGGGCGCCGATCCCCTCGCGGTCCTGGGCGGCGGGATCGAAGGGATAGTGGATCATGCGAAGCTGGCTGGGCGGCCGGCGGCGGTAGGGTTCGAAGTGGTCCTCCGGCAGGTCCAGCGCCAGGGCGAAGCCGCGGAACAGCCGGCGCGCCAGATCGGAGACCGCGGCGTAGTAGGCGCTCGCCGCCTCGCGGAACCCCGGCAGGTCGGGCCACCGGTTGGGCCCCAGCATCGGGGCCTCGCCCCGCGCCTCCGGCAGGTCGAGGTTGAGGTCGTAGGCCTCCTTCCGGTCGATGGTCCCGCCGGGGAAGACCTCCTCGCCCTCCGGCACATAGCCGCTGTGGTTGGAGGAGCCGCCGATATAGCTCTCCATCTTCGCGGCGAGGGGCTGGTCGAAGAAGCGCCGGGCCGCGTCCAGCAGCCCCTCGAACAGCGCCTCGTCCACGCCGTGGCCGCACACATAGAGAAAGCCGATTTCGCGGGCCGCCTCGCCCATGGCTCCGGCCACCGCGCGGCGCTCGGCGGGGTCGGCGGAGGCCAGGCCCCTGATGTCCACAATAGGAATGTGGTCGAAATCGCCGCTCAAAACGGCCTCCATCGGGCTGCGTTCGACGCATACGAACTGAACAGATCGTAACACTCACCAGCCCCCGCGCCGACCGCCGGCCTGGCGCTCGAAACTGAGCGGATCACAGGCGCCTGCGCGCCTTGGCGCCTCGAATCCGGGCGCCGCGCCCGCCGTCTCGCCGCCCCGGCCGAACGCCGGTTGGATTATTACGAAATCGCCCGAGGGTAATACCGAAGGCGCGGCGCTCCGGCCGCGTCCGCGGATGAAGGGGGTCCGAATGAAGACGTGGATCACGGGTTTGCGCGCCGTCGCAGTGGCGGCGCTCGGCAGTCTGGCGCTCGCCGCCTGCGGGCAGAAGGCCGAGGAGACGGCCGCGGCGCCCGCCGCCGGCCAGGAGTACACCATCGGCTGGACCATCTATGCCGGATGGATGCCGTGGCCCTATGCCGAACAGGCCGGCATCGTGAAGAAGTGGTCCGACAAGTACGGCGTGAACATCAAGCTCGTTCAGATCAACGACTACGTCGAATCCCTGAACCAGTTCACGGCCGGAAAGCTGGACGGCGTCACCTCCACCAACATGGACGCGCTGACCATCCCCGCCGCCGCCGGCAAGGACACCACGGTCGTCATCGTGGGCGACTATTCCAACGGCAATGACGGGGTGATCCTGAAGGGCGGCTCGAGCATGGCCGACATCAAGGGCCGCTCGGTCAACCTCGTGGAGAACTCGGTCTCGCACTACCTGCTGGCCCGGGCCCTGGAGAGCGCCGGCCTGGCCATGACGGACGTGACGGTGGTCAACACCTCCGACGCCGACATCGTCGCCGCCTTCGCCGCGCCGGAGACCACCGCGGTCGTGCCGTGGAACCCGCAGCTGGCCGAGATCAAGAAGATGCCGAACGCCACCGAGGTGTTCAATTCGACCCAGATCCCCGGCGAGATCCTCGACATGATGATCGTCTCGACCGAGGCGCTGCAGGCCAATCCCAACCTCGGCAAGGCGCTGGCGGGCATCTGGTACGAGACCATGGCCCTGATGAGCGCCGACACGCCCGAAGGCGCGGCCGCCCGCGAGGCCATGGCCAAGATCGCCGGCACCGACCTGGCCGGCTACGAGGACCAGCTGAAGACCACCTACATGTACTACCAGCCTCAGGCGGCGCTGGCGGCCATGACCGGCGAGGACATCGTGGCGGCCAATGACAAGGTGCGCCAGTTCAGCTTCCAGGCCGGCCTGTTCGGCCAGGGCGCGCGTTCGGTGGACGACATCGGGCTGGAATTCCCCGGCGGCAAGATCCTGGGCGACGCCGACAACGTGAAGCTGCGCTTCGACCCGACCTACACCCAGGCCGCGGCCGACGGGTCTCTCTAAGACCGCCCGCCGACCCTTTGTGCGACGCGTAATGTCGGAGGACTGACCGCCCCATGCGCCGATTGCTGAACGCCCGGCCGCATGGCGGCGGTCGCCTTCTCCTGGGCCTGCTGCCCATCGCGGCCCTCATCCTGCTTTACCTGGTCGCCGCCCAGGCGCGGCATGCGGAGAACCCGCGCGACAAGATCCTGCCGACGCCGGCGGCCATGGCCGAATCCATGCAGATCATGGCCCTGCAGGAGGACCCCCGCACCGGCGAAATCCCGCTGGTCGCCGACACCCGGGCCAGTCTGAAGCGCCTGGGAATCGCCGTGGGCGCGGCGGCGGCCACCACCCTGGTGCTCGGCCTCTCCATCGGCCTGCTGCCCTATGCGCGGGCGGGCCTCGGGCCCCTTGTGGCGACCATATCGGTCATCCCGCCGATCGCCGTCCTGCCCATCCTGTTCATCGTCTTCGGCCTGGGGGAGACCGCCAAGATCGTGCTGATCTTCGTCGGCATCACGCCCTTCATGGTCCGCGACATGGCCGGCCATGTGGCCGCCATCCCCGAGGAGCAGATCGTCAAGGCCCAGACGCTGGGCGCCTCCACCTGGCTGACCGCTCTGCAGGTCGCCCTGCCCCAGGCCATGCCGCGCCTGATCGACGCCCTGCGTTTCTCGCTCGGGCCCGCCTGGGTGTTCCTGATCTCGGCCGAGGCCATCGCCTCGGACGTGGGGCTCGGCTACCGCATCTTCCTGGTGCGCCGGTATCTCGCCATGGACATCATCCTGCCCTACGTGGCCTGGATCTCCCTGCTGGCGGTGGTCATCGACCTGATGCTGCTCACCTGGAGCCGGGTCGCCTTTCCGTGGGCGCACGCCCCGGGAGGCCGCCGATGAGCCCGGCCCTCTCGTTCCGCAACGTATGGGTGGAGTACGGCGACAAGATCGTCCTCGAAAAGCTCAGCCTCGACGTCGCCCGCGGCGCCTTCGTCTCCATCGTCGGCCCCTCGGGCGCGGGCAAGAGCACCTTCCTGCGCCTGGCGCTCGGGCAGGAGGCGCCGACCCGCGGGGCCATCCTGCTGGACGGCGAACCCATCCCGCCCGAGCCGGGCCCCGACCGCGGCGTGGTCTTCCAGCGTTACTCCGTCTTCCCGCACATGAGCGCCCTGCAGAACGTGATGTTCGGCGCCCGCTGCGATCAGGCGCCGGTCACGGGCATGCTGACCGGCCGCGCCCGTCGCCAGGCCCGCGACGAGGCCGTGGCGATGCTGCGTCAGGTGGGCCTGGGCGACTCGCTCAAGGCCTATCCCCGCGCCCTGTCGGGCGGCATGCAGCAGCGCCTGGCCATCGCCCAGGCCCTGATCACCAAGCCGCGGATCCTGCTGCTCGACGAGCCCTTCGGCGCCCTGGACCCCGGCGTCCGGCTCGACATGCACGAGCTGATCACCGGGCTGTGGCGCGAACACGGCCTGACCATCCTGATGGTCACCCACGACATCAAGGAAGCCTTCAAGCTGGGCACGCGGGTGATCGCCATCGACAAGCGCCGCCACGACCCGCACGCTCCGCACCGGTTCGGCTCGACCGCAGTCTACGACTTCCCCCTCGACGACAAGGCGCGCCCGCAGATCCCGCCGGAGCTGGCCGCCATGGCGCCGGCCCCGGCGGAGGCCTGACGCCCTAGAAGCGGTAGGTCAGGCTGCCGACCACCGTCCGCCGGGCGCCGATGAAGCAGTCGCCGCGCACCAGGCAGGTGGTGAGATAGTACTCGTCCTCGAGGTTCTTCACGTTCAGCGCCGCGCGCCAGTTGTCCTGCTCGTAGGCGATCAGCGCGTCGAAGAGGCTGTAGGACGGCGTCGTCAGGACGAAGGTGCGGTTGGCGGTCTGATCGGTCGACTCGCCGTACCAGCGGGCGCCCAGACCCAGGCTGAGCTCGCCGTCGGCGCCGATGCGGAAGCGGCGCGTCACCCAGGCCGAGGCGGTGTGCAGCGGCTGGGCCGCGAAGGGCTTGCCGACCTCCAGAGGGTTCGTGCTCTTCGACACCTCGACGTCGTTGTAGGTGTAGTTGGCGGACACGTCCCAGACCTCCTGGAAGATGCCGCGGCCTTCCAGTTCGAAGCCGCTGGAGCGGACCTCGCCGGTCTGGATGCGGTTGAGCGGATTGGTCGGGTCGCTGGTCAGCCGGTTGGTGTCGCGGATGTCGAAGGCCGTGGCCGTGACCAGATACTGAGGCGCAGGCGACCACTTCACCCCGGCCTCCCACTGCTCGCCCTTCTGCGGCTCGAAGGGCTCTCCGGCCAGATTGGCGCCGGCCACCGGCAGGAAGCTCTCCGAATAGCTGACATAGGGCGAAAGCCCGTTTTCGAAGGCGTAGAGCAGCCCGGCGCGATAGGTGGTGGCGTCGGACTCCTGCTCGCTCACCGCGCCGCTGACGGCGATGGAGCGCGTGACCGCCTCGTCGCGGCGCACGCCCAGGATCAGGTTCCAGCCGCCGAAGGTGATCTGATCCTGGAGGTAGAAGCCCAGCTGCTCCTGCTCGGTGGTCGCCCGACGCGTCACCGCCGGCTCCGCGTAGTTCCCATAGACCGGGTCGAACAGGTCGATGGCGGTCGTCAGGCCCGAGCCCGACTCCATGAACTGGCGGTACTGCTGACCGTCGACGCCGAACAGCAGCTTGTGCGCCACCGCGCCGGTCTTGAAGTCGGCCTGGAACTGGTTGTCGATCGAATAGGCCCGCGACGCCGGGAAGGAGTAGGAGATGTAGCGGTACATGCTCCGCTGCGGCCCGGCGTAGCCCGCCTGCCCCGGCTGCACCCACGGGTCGAGCGGGTTGCTGTAGTTGTTCGGATACATGGTCTGGTAGTTGACGTCCGACCACGAGCCGCGCGCGCTCAGCCGGTACTCGAAGTGCGGGTTGAACCGGTGGCGGGCGAAGAGGCTGACGTTCGACTGGATCGCCCGATAGAGCTCCACGTCAGGTTCGCTGACGAAGGTGCTGGACGGCAGCTCGCCGTTCACGTTCGGCAGCAGCGTTCCCTGGTGCGGCAGGAACTGGGTGGTCGAGCCGGTCGTGTCTTCCTGATGATGCAGCAGCAGGGTGAACTCGGTGTCGGCGTTCGGCCGCCAGGTGAGCGAGGGCGCCACGAAGAAGCGGTCGTCCTCGATGTAGTCCACCTGGGTCTCGGCGTCGCGGCCGAGGAAGACCAAGCGCCCCGCCAGGGTGGCGGCCCCGTTGAGCGGGCCCGTCACGTCGCCCTGGATCTGGGTGCGCTGATAGTTGCCGACCATGCCGACGATCTCGCCGCTGCGGACGAAGTCCGGCCGCTTCGAGGTCAGATTGACGATGCCGCCGATGGAGCCCTGGCCGTACAGCACCGAGGCCGGGCCGCGCATGATCTCCACGCTGGAGAGCGCATAGGGATCGACCTTGGCGGTGTCGTAATAGGCGTAGGTGGAGCGCATCCCGTCCAGGTACTGGGCCGGGGCGACGCCGCGGACGAAGTAGGAATCGACCCGCCCGTCATTGCCGTAGGCGTCCGAGCGGACGCCGGCCGAATAGAGCAGCGCGTCCTGGATCGACATCACCCCACGCTCGCGAAGAGTCTCGCCGGAGATGACCGAGACGGCCTGCGGCGTCTCCAGCAGCGGCGTGTCCGTCTTCGTCGCGACGGTGACCTCGCCCGCCTCGCCGGTGACGATCAGTTCGCTGACCCGGGTGGGCGCATCCTCGGCCTGCGAGAGTCCCGGAGCGGCGAGCGCGGCGAGAGCGGCCCCGAGCAGCAGGCGCGAACGGACCGACGGACGGATGGACATTGTGGAACCCCCAAGGCGTGACGTTATTGCGAGGCAATCGCAAATTTGGGAGCTTATAGGGGCCCGGCCGGCGCCTTGGCAACGCCTTGCGAATGCCTCGCGCTAGCAGACTCGCCGGGTGTGGCTCAGGCGCACAGGGGCTTGCCGCCCATGTCCAGGTGAAGGTGGTCGGCGTGCGCGGCGTTGTAGTCGGGCGACAGGGTGGTGATGAAGACGCGGCAGGCGCCCTCCCGCACCTGGCGCAGGAAGCGGCCCCGCAGCCCGGGATCGTCCCAATCGGACTTGACCCACACCACCTCCCCGTTGGCCAGCCGGAAGCCGGCCACGTCCAGGGCGTTGGCGCTGGCGTGCTCGCTGGGCGGCCCGGCCTGCTGGCCGTAGATCCGGCGGCAGGAATAGGCGCCGTAGTGCTCGATGCCGACCACCGCGTGCCCGAAGGCCTCGAAGGCGGCGGGCTGGACGATCTGGCGTTCCCAGATGGCGACGGCGAGGGCCTGCTTGCAGGTCATGGCCGCATCGGCCGGCAGGAGCGGGGCCATGCCGCCGGTGATCTGGATTGCGTCCCGGACCGAGCAGAAGCCGTTGGCGGAGTCTTCGGCCAGCACATAGGTCAGGCCGCCCTTGGCCAGCACGCCGCGGCAGGCGGCCACGTCCTCGCCGGTTCGCGCGGCCTTGGCCTTGGTCGCCGCCCCGATGGGGTCGACGACGCTGAGGGGCGTCCAGGGCAGATGCTGGTCGGGAATGGCGCGTTCGCCGAGGAAGATCAGGACGCCGACGAGGAGCCAGATCAGCGCAAGCCCGACCCAGCGGGCGATCTGGGTCTGGCGCCGGGCGCGGGCCTCCACCTCGGGACGATGCGGGACTCGATAGGCGGCCATGGCCTCGCGCAGGGCGGTTCAGGTCGCGTCGACCCTAGCGGGCCTGGCGCGGCGAGGCGACCGAAGGTTAACGGCGGCGGCGCGTAATCTAGCGACAGACGCCGTATCGGCCGAAATCCAGATGCAGGTGGTCGGCGTGGGCGGCGTTGTAGTCGGGGCTGAGCACGGCGCGGAAATAGTCGCAGGCGCCGGTCCGCGCCGCCCGCAGAGCCGCACCCGTCTCGTCCTCGTCGCGGAAGTCGCCCACGACGCTGATGCGCCGGCCGTCCTGCAGGGCGAGGGCGGCGACATCGAGGGCGTTGGCGCCGGCATGCTCGCTGCGGCGGCCTTCCGCCCGGCCGTAGATGTTGCGGCAGGCGAAGACGCCGTAGTGCTCCACCCGCGCCACCTGCGTCTCCAGCGTGCGCTCGACCACCGGCTCGAGCACGTGACGGTCCCAGAAGGCGTAGGCGAGCGCCAGCGGGCAGGTCATCACCGGCGCGGCGGGCGACAGGGGCGTCACGCCGCCGCGCAGACGCAGCGTATTGGTCAACGGACAGTCGCTCGCCCGCCGGTCGGGCTCTTCGGTGAAGTCGACGCCGCCCTCCTCGAGGATCTGGCGACAGAGCTCGGGATCCTGGGCGGCGCGCTCGAACTTGGCCGCGGTGGCGAGGCCCGGCGGCTGCGAGAGGCGGAGAGGCTTCCAGGGCAGGTCCTGGGGCGGCGCGAAGGCGTCGATCGCCCAGACCAGCGCCACGGCCACCAGGGCGAAGTCGAGCAGGCTCGCCCACAGCCCTCCGAAGGCGAGAGCCTCGGGCGGCGCCGGCCTTTTCACCCTGATCCAGTCCGGAAGCTCCACGGATGACGAACGCCGGCCGGGGGCGGCGGTTCATACGCCCTTGGCTTGGCGCGGGCCGGCGACCTAAGGTCCCGTCGCGAAGGACAGGGGGGTCTCATGCGGATCTGGACAAAGGCGGCGCTGGCCGCCGGGGTGGCGGTGGTCGTTCTGGCGGGCGTGGCGGCCGTGCGGACCGCCACCTACGAGGCGCCGGTCGCCCTCGACCCTGGGACGGCGCTGGCCCCCGCCCCCGCATTCGACCTGCAGACAGCCGCCGCCCACCTGTCCCAGGCCATCGGCTTCCGGACCGTCAGCCACCAGGAGGCCGCCGACAACCAGGCCGCCGAGTGGGACCGGCTGCACGCCTGGCTGCAGACCACCTATCCGGCGGCGCATCGGGTCATGAGCCGCGACGTCGTCGCCGGCCATACCCTCGTCTACACCTGGCCGGGGTCCGACGCGTCCCTCGATCCCATCGTCCTGATGGCCCACCAGGACGTCGTGCCGGCCGACGCGGCCGAGGGCTGGACCCATCCGCCCTTCGACGGCGTCATCGCCGACGGCGCGGTCTGGGGCCGCGGGGCGGTGGACGACAAGGGGTCCCTGATCGGCCTGTTCGAGGCGGCCGAGGCCCTGGCGGCGTCCGGCTTCCAGCCGCGCCGCACCATCATCATCGTCAGCGGCCACGACGAGGAGGTCGGCGGCGGCGGGGCTCAGGCGGCCAACGACCTGCTGAAGGCCCGCGGCCTGAAGGCGCAGTTCGTCCTCGACGAGGGCCTGCTGGTGGTCGCCGACAATCCGCTGACCGGCGGCCCCGCCGCCCTGATCGGCGTCGCCGAGAAGGGCTATGCGACCCTCATCGTCTCGGCGCCGGCGGACGGCGGCCACTCCTCGGCCCCGCCGCCGCAGACCGGGGTCGGCGTTCTGGCCAAGGCGGTGAGCGAGATCACCGACCATCCCTTCCCGATGAGCCTGGAGGGTCCCGGCGCCGACATGCTGCGCACCCTGGGCGCCGATGCGCCCCTGCCGCTGAAGGCGGCGCTGGCCAATACCTGGGCGACCGAGCCGCTGATCTTGCGCCAGATGGCGGCCACCCCGGCCGGCGCGGCCCTGCTGCACACCACCATCGCGCCGACCATGCTGCAGGGCAGCGCCAAGGAGAACGTCCTGCCGCGCGAGGCCAAGGCCTGGATCAACTACCGCATCGCGCCCGGCGACACCTCGGAGGACGTTCTGGCGCGCGCGAAGGACGCCGTCGGCGACCTGCCGGTGGAATTCGCCTGGTCCCGTCCGCCGGTGGAGCCCTCGGCCGTCTCGTCGACGGAATCCGACGGCTGGAAGGTGATCGCCGCCCTCGCCGCCGACGTCACCGGCGCTCCGGTCGCGCCGGGCCTGGTCACCGCCGGCACCGACAGCCGCTTTCTGGCCGAGGTGGCGCAGGACACCTACCGCTTCCAGCCGATCACCCTCTCCATGTCCGAGACGACCATGATCCATGGGGTGGACGAGCGCATGACGCTGGGGAATCTCGACCGCATGGTGCGCTTCTACGCCCGGCTCATGGCCACGGCGGCGCGCTGACCCCTTGCGGCGGAGCGCGCGAGGACGCACGTTCCGCCTCACCGCTGATTTCTAGGAGAGCGTAATGGGTTTCCGCCTCGAAGACGAAGACGACGACAAAGAGGGCCGCCTGCCGGACATGCCGATGACGGCGGGGCCGGTGCAGAACGCGCTCTTCAAGTCGCGCACCGTCCTCATCTTCGGTGAGATCGACATGCGGCTGGCCGAGCGCGTCTCCGCCCAGCTGCTGGCCCTGTCGGGCGAGAGCGACGAGGACATCAAGGTCTTCGTCAATTCCCCCGGCGGCCACGTGGAAAGCGGCGACACCGTCCACGACATGATCCGCTACTGCGGTCCCAAGGTGAAGGTCATCGGCACCGGCTGGGTGGCGAGCGCCGGGGCGCACATCTTCCTGGGCGCCACCAAGGAGAACCGCTTCTGCCTGCCGAACACCCGCTTCCTGCTGCACCAGCCGATGGGCGGCGTGCGGGGCCAGGCCTCGGACATCGAGATCGAGGCCGAGGAGATCGTCAAGATGCGCGAGCGGGTCAACCGCATCATCGCGCGCGAGACCGGCCAGACCTATGAGAAGGTCGTCAAGGACACCGATCGGAACTTCTGGATGAACGCCGAGAAGGCGGTCGAATACGGCCTCGTCTCGAAGATCATCGAGAACGCCGCGGCGGTCTGACATGGGCCCCTGGTGGAAGGGGGCGGTGGTCTACCACGTCTACGTCCGGAGTTTCTTCGACTCCGACGGGGACGGTCATGGCGACCTTGCGGGCGTCATGGCCAAGCTGGACTATCTGCAGAGCCTGGGCGTCGACGCCGTCTGGCTCTCCCCCATCCACCCCTCGCCCAATCGCGACTGGGGCTACGACGTCTCCGACTATGACGAGGTCCACCCGGACTACGGCTCGGTCGAGGACTTCCAGGCCCTGACGCAGGCCGCGCACGCCCGCGGCCTGCGTGTCCTGCTGGACGAGGTTCTCTCCCACACCTCCGACGAGCATCCCTGGTTCGCGGCCAGCCGCGACGGGGGTTCGGGCGGGGACAAGGCCGACTGGTACGTCTGGGCCGATCCGGCCGACGACGGGACCGCGCCCAACAACTGGCTCAGCGTCTTCGGCGGGCCGGCCTGGGCCTATCAGCCGGCGCGCCGCCAGCACTATCACCACAAGTTCCTGCGCCAGCAGCCCAAGCTCAACTGGCGCAACCCGGCGACCCGGGAAGCCGCCCTCTCGGTGCTCGACACCTGGCTCGCCCGCGGCGCCGACGGCTTCCGCCTCGACGTGGCCAACGCCTTCCTCCACGACGACCTGCTGCGGGACAATCCGGCGGTTCCGCCCGCCGAGCGCGATCGCGCCGCCTGGGCCCACGCCAGCGACATGCAGCGGCACCTGTTCGATTCCAACCTGCCCGAGAACATCCCCCTGCTGGACGAGGTCCGCCGCCGCGTCGAGTCGCACGGCGCCGACCGCTTCGTGTTCGGCGAGTTCTCCGAGGAGGAGGAGCGCTGCGGCGCCTATTGCAGCCCGCAGGAGGGGCTGCACTCGGCCTACACCTTCGTGCTCCTGAAGGCGCGCAGGCTGGCGGCCGGGCCGTTCCGCGACCACTACCGGACGCTGGAGGCCCATCCCGATCACTGGCCCACGATCTCGCTCAGCAACCACGACGTGATGCGCACGGTCAGCCGCTTCGGCGGTCCAGGCGCGGGCGTGGCCGTCGCCAAGCTGATGCTCGGCCTCCTGATGAGCCTGCGCGGGACGATCCTGCTCTATCAGGGCGAGGAGCTGGGTCTGCCTGAAGCCGAACTGACGCGCAACGAGCTGCGCGATCCGGTGGGCGATCTCTACTGGCCGATCGCCAAGGGCCGCGACGGGGCCCGCACGCCCATGCCCTGGCAGGCCGATGCGCCCCAGCTCGGCTTCTCCACCGGCGCGGCCTGGCTGCCCGCGGCCGAGGCGCACCGGCCGCTGGCGGTCGACCGGCAGGAGCTCGATCCCCGCTCGGCCCTGGCCTTCGCGCGGCAGATGATCGCCCTGCGCAAGGCGTCGCGCGCCCTCACCCTGGGCGGCATCGAGTTCCTGGACACGCCCGAGCCCATCCTCGCCTTCGTCCGCCGCCATGAGGGCCAGGCGGTGGCCTGCGTCTTCAACATGAGCAGCGCCGCGGCCGAGGCGGTTCACCCTCTGCTGAAGGGCGGCGAGATGCTGCCCGTGAGCGCCGGGACGGCCGAACCGCGGGAGGGCGGCCTGTCGCTCGGGCCGCATGCCTGCCGGTTCCTGAAACTTTGATCTAGATTAGGTGCGGGGCCGTTTCCGGCCCGCTAGAAGGCGCCCATGGCCGAAGGCGACAGCAAGACCACCCGCGCGACCGCGACGAAGTTCGGCGAGGGCTTCCTCACCGACATCTGGTACTTCGCGGCCCTCTCCAGCGACCTGAAGCCGGGCAAGTTGCAGCGCTACGAGATCCTCGGCGAGCCCGTCCTGCTGGGCCGCGGGCGCAAGGGCGAGGCCTACGCCATCCGCGACATCTGCCCCCACCGCGCCGCGCCCCTTTCGGCCGGCAAGCTGACGGCGGAGGCCGACGGGCGCGAGAGCGTCGAATGCCCCTATCACGGCTGGCGCTTCGGCACGGACGGCGCCTGCACGGCCATTCCCTCCCTGGTGGCCGACCAGGCGATGGACGTCTCCAAGATCCGCGTGCGCCGCTTCCCCGTTCGCGAAAGCCAGGGCCTGGTCTTCATCTGGATGGCCAGCGACGCCCGCGGCGCCGGCGAGCCAGACTACGATCCGCCGGTCTTTCCAGGCGTGGTCGGCGGAAAGCCCAAGCTGGTCGACCGCATGGACTTCGACAGCCATATCGACCACGCCGTCGTCGGCCTGATGGACCCGGCCCACGGGCCCTACGTCCACCAGCAGTGGTGGTGGCGCTCCTCCAAGAGCCAGCACGAGAAGTCGAAGCGGTTCGAGCCGCGCGAGCAGGGCTTCTCCATGGTCCGGCACGAGCCGTCCAAGAACAGCCGCGCCTACGCCATCCTGGGCGGCGAGCCGCTCACCGAGATCACCTTCCGCATTCCGGGCCTGCGCTGGGAGCATGTGACGGTGGGCGAGCGGCAGGTGCTGTCGCTTACCTGCCTGACGCCGCTGAACGCCGCCAAGACGCGGATCACCCAGATCGTCTGGTCGGACCATCCGGCCTTCTGGCTGCTCAAGCCCTTCATCGCCGCCGGCGCCCGGGCCTTCCTGCGCCAGGACGGCGACATGGTGAACCTGCAGAACGAGGGCCTGCGCTACGATCCCTCCCTGCTGTGGATCGACGACGCCGACCGCCAGGCCAAGTGGTATCAGCAGCTCAAGCGCGAATGGGCCCAGAGCCGGCGTGAGGGCCGGGCTTTCGCCAATCCGGTGGAGCCCGCGCAGCTCCGCTGGCGCAGCTAGGCTGAAGCGCGCGCCCGCCGGCGGAGACGGACATGGAACAGTTCCAGGGCGGTTGTCTCTGCGGGGATGTCCGGTTCGTCGCCGTGGGCCGGCCCCGTCGGGTCGCCCTCTGCCACTGCCTGGACTGCCGCAAGCATCACGGCGCGCTCTTCTACGCCGCCGCCATCTTCCCGCGGGAGGCGGTGAGCGTCCAAGGCGAGATGGGCGACTCTGCCGGTCGATGCTTCTGCCGGCGCTGCGGATCCTCGGTCCTCGCCCGCACGGACGACGAGATCGAGGTCCACCTGGGCGCGCTGGACGAGCCGAACCAGTTCGTCCCGACCCACGAATCCTGGACCGTACGCAGGGAGGCCTGGCTCCCGCCCTTCCCGCTTGACCGCCGCTACCCCCGGAACCGGGAGGAGCCCCGGCCCTAGCGGCGTCAGGCGGCGTCGACCTCCAGCCCGTCGAGGGAGATGGGGGAGAAGCCCGCCTGCAGCGTCCAGTTCATCCTGGCCCCGACCTGGGCGGCCAGGGCGATGGGTTCGGCCTTCTCGAACGGCGTGCGCGCCGCCACGGCGTGGGTCAGCTTCATCTGCAGGATGGGATGGCGCTCGAACAGGCCGGTGTTCGGGTTGCGCAGGTCGCAGTGGGTGACGACCTCCACCTCGTCGAGCGGCAGGAAGCCCAGCATCTCGACGGCGAACCGGAGGGCCGAGGCGCAGACATTGGCGCCATGAAGCTGATGCAGGCGCCCGCGCGGCATGGGGCGGAACACCGCCCGGCCGCCGGGCTGGCGTTCGGCTTCCTCGCAGGGCAGGCCCGCCAGGTCGTGGGCCTCGATCTGAATCTGGAACCGCCCCTTCGCCGGCGAGCAGAAGCGGAAGCGGTCGACGGCGTCATAGGCCGCCGGCAGGGTCGTGTGTTCCGAAAGCCCCTCGTTGATGGTGCGCATGTCGAGTTCGGCGAGCTTGCAGGCGAAGTCGATCTCGCCGTTGTGCTTCTGGGCCTCGCGCCAGGCTTCGCGATAGGCCTGCTCGTCCTGGGTGACGGCCTCGGCGACGCGGGCGGCCAGTTGCCGGCGCTTCTCGCGGTCGGAGCCGAAGAGCTGCTCCAGCCATCCGGGCCGGTAGGCGTTCAGCGCCCGGCGCGCCTCCATCTCGCGATCGTTGGTCCGCACCACCTGGATGCGCGGCTTGGCGGCCACGCTCGCCCAGTCGCGCGGGCGATAGGGGATCCTGTGGCAGCCGGTGAGCTGCGCGATCCTCTGCGCCAGGGCGTCGGCCTCCGCCGCCGGCCCCATGCGACCCTCGCCGGCCGCGCCGAAGCGCTCCTGGAGCTCCTTGGCCCGGGCGGCGCGCTTTGCCTCGCGCTCGATCCGGTCCATGGTGAGCTCGATCGATTGATCGGGACCCGTTTCGCCCATAGCTCCCTCCATTGCCGGCCGTCTTTCTGCGGCCGATCGCCGCATATTCTATCGAACGACGTTATTGAGTGTTTAATGCCGACCTTCACGACAGACGGCGTCGAGATCGCCTTTGACGACATCGCGCCCCCGGACGAGTCCCGGGGCGTCATGCTGCTGGTCCACGGCTTCGCCTCCAACCGGAAGGAAGGCTGGCGTCGCACGGGCTGGTACGCCGCCCTGGAGCGCCGCGGCATGCGCTGCATCGCCCTCGACCAGCGCGGCCATGGCGAGAGCGCAAAGCTGTACGAGCCGGAAGCCTATGGCCGCGACCGGTTGGCGGCCGACGTGATCGCCCTCCTCGACCATCTGGACCTGCGGCGCGTGGACCTGTTCGGCTATTCCATGGGCGCGCGCACCGCGCTCGCCGCCGCGATGGCGGCTCCGGAACGGTTCTCGAACCTGATCCTCGGCGGCGTGGGGGAGAAGCTGCTCGAGCCGCGCGCGCCGTCCGGCCCGACCGACGCCATGGCGCAGGCCATGCTGGCTGACGACCCCGAAACCATCAGCCACCCCATGCTCCGCAGCTTCCGCCACTTCGCCGACGAACAGGGCGAGGATCGCCGGGCCCTGGCCGCCTTCACCCGGGCGCAGAATCCGCCGCTGGACGTGGAGGCCATGAACCGCTCGCCCGTGCCGGTGCTGGTGGTGGCGGGTCAGAGGGACTCAGGCGCCGGCGATCCGGACGGCCTGGCCTCCGCCTTCCCGGAAGGACGCGGGGTGACCGTGGTCGGTTGCGACCACTTCTCGGCCATTCCGCACGCCCTCACCAAGGCCGCCGTCTTCGACTTCCTCGACGGGATGCTCGACGACCCCTTCGCGGACCGCTTCTAGCCGCCCAGGCCGTAGGGGCCGCCACGCTCGATGGCGGCCTTGTAGGCCGGCCGAGCGTGCAGCCTGTCCAGCCAGGCCGTGGCTTGGGGGTAGCCGGCCAGTTTCCCGAAGGCGCGGCCGACCTCGCCGACGAAGCTCATCTGGATGTCGGCGCCCGTCAGGGCCTCGCCGAGCAGATAGTCCCGGCCCTCGAGCGCCTGGTCGAGATAGGCGAGGTGGTTGTCGATCTCGCCCTCGATGCGCGGATGCAGGGGGGCGCCCCCCTCGCCCAGGCGCATGACGTACATGAACAGCATCAGGGGCAGCATGGCCGAGCCCTCGGCGTAGTGCAGCCACTGCAGATAGACCTCGTGGTCGGCGCTGCCCGCCGGCGGCTGCAGCTTTCCGGCCCCGTGGCGGCGGATCAGGTAGTCGATGATCGCGCCCGACTCGTGAACCGTCATCTCGCCGTCGGTGACCACCGGCGACTTGCCGAGGGGATGGACGGCCTTCAGCTCCGGCGGCGCCAGCCGGGTCTGGGCGTCGCGCGCATAGTTGCGGATCTCATAGGGCGCGCCCAGTTCCTCCAGGAGCCAGAGAATGCGCTGAGAGCGGGAATCGTTGAGGTGGTGGACGACGATCATTTGCGGCTCCGATTTTTCGCTTACAGCGTACGCATACGTGGCGCCGCCGGGCAAGCTGCGCCTATAGTCCGCTCATGACCGCCGAAGTTCCCGCCGACCTGATCGATCGCCTGGAGGACGCCGCCGAGGCGGCCGAGGCCTGCGTGGCGCAGGGCCGCCTCGCCCTGTCCGCCGCCATCGCGCCCGAGGGCCGGCTCGACCGCCGGCGCCTGGACGACGAACAGAGGGCCGCCCACGGCCTCGCCTGGGCGGCGGCCTACGCCCAGACTCTCCGTCAGACGGCGGCCTGGGCGCGCGAGCTGTCGGCGGCGGGGCAGTTCGACGAGGCCAGCGCCCGTCCGGCCCAACTGCTCGCCTACGAGTATCTGAGCCAGCTTGCCGGCGGCCTGCCGATGAGCCAGGGCGAGATCGTCCGGCCGGGCGAGATGGGATTCGACCCCGCCCGTCTTGCGCCCCTGGCCGAGCGCCTGCGCCCGCCGCCGGGCGCGTCTGCGCGCATTGTCGAACTGCTGGCGGCCGCCCGCGGCCGGCCGTCGCTGGAGGCGAGCGGGCTCGACGCGACCTACGAACAGATCGCCGACCAGTTCTGCGCGTTCGCGGCGGCGAAGATCGCCCCCTTCGCCCATCGTTGGCACCTGGACGACGCGCTGATTCCCCTGCCGCTCGTCGAGGAGCTCTCGGCCCTCGGCGTCTTCGGCCTGACCCTGCCCGAGGCCTATGGCGGGTCGGGGCTCGGCAAGGTGGCCATGTGCGTGGTCTCCGAGGCCCTGTCGCGGGGCTATATCGGCGTGGGCTCCCTCGGCACCCGCTCGGAGATCGCCGGCGAGTTGATCCTGGCCCACGGAACGGAGGAGCAGAAGACGCGCCTGCTGCCGGCCATCGCCGCGGGACAGATCCTGCCCACGGCGGTCTTCACCGAGCCGGAGGCCGGCTCGGACCTCGCCGCCCTCCGCACGCGAGCCGATCGGACCCCCGGCGGCTGGCGCGTCAGCGGCGCCAAGACCTGGATCACCCACGCCGCCCGCGCGGACCTGATGACGCTTCTGGTCCGCACCGCCCCCGAAAGCCGCGACCACCGCGGCCTGTCCATGTTGCTGGCGCAGAAGCCGCGCGGCGGCGACGCTGAGCCCTTCCCCGCCGCGGGCATGAGCGGCGCGGAGATCGCGGTCATCGGCTATCGGGGGATGAAGGAGTATGAGATCGCCTTCGACGGGTTCGAGGTTCCGGCCGACGCCCTGCTCGGCGGACGGGAAGGCCAGGGCTTCGTCCAGCTGATGGCCACCTTCGAATCCGCCCGCATCCAGACGGCTGCGCGCGCCATCGGCGTGGCCCAGAACGCCCTCGACCTGGCCGTCGACTACGCCCTCGCGCGCCGGCAGTTCGGTCAGCCGCTGGCCAGCTTCCCGCGCGTGGCGGACAAGATCGCCATGATGGCCGCCGAGATCCTCGGGGCGCGCCGGCTGGCCTGGTACGCCGCACGCGCCAAGGACGAAGGCCGGCGCTGCGATCTGGAGGCGGGCATGGCCAAGCTGACCGCCGCCCGGATCGCCTGGGCCAGCGCCGACAACGCGGTCCAGATCCATGGCGGCAACGGATTTGCGGTGGAACAGCCGGTGAGCCGGCTGCTGGCCGACGCCCGCATCCTGAACATCTTCGAAGGCGCCGGCGAGATTCAGGCGCAGGTCATTGCGCGGCGGCTGCTGGAGGGCGGCAACTAGGTCGCCGCGCGCGAGGCGTCGGGATCAGGACGCCGCCCTGCCGGGGGTGAAGCCGCGGGCGATGAGGGCGATCTGCGCGTCCATCACGCCGCTCATGCGCTCGGGCGAGGCGTCCTCCCAGGCGGCCAGCCGGTAGTTCCACGCATAGGCGGCCATCAGCGTGTCGACGATCAGGTCCGGATCGGCGGCGGGATCGACGTCGCCGAGCTCCACCCCCGCCGTCACGCAGTCGCGGATCACGCCGCGCAGACGCGGATTGCGGCCATAGGGCGTGGTGGGCGACCCCGGCCGCCAGGCGTAGGCGGCGGAGATGTGGGCCAGGAAGAGCTGAGTGCGCCGGGTCTCGAACGCGTAATGCAGAGCGAAGATCGAACAGAGCCGGTCGACGGTCGAACCCCGCAGGTGCGGCGCGACCCGATCGAGCTCGGCATAGAGGTCGTCCAGCCGCTCGGCCATCACCTGGCTCAGCACGTCGGCCTTGGAGGCGAAGCAGGTGAAGACGCTGCCGACGGCGACGCCGGCCTGCCGCGCGATCTCCCGCACGGTGGTCTCCTCGTAGCCGACGGTCTCGAAAAGGTCGCGCGCCGCGTCGAGGACGCGTTGCCGGGTCGCCTCCTTTTGGGCCTGGCGTACGTTCAAATTTCCCCCCAAGCGCGTTCTGACGACGCGTCCTGCAACTGTACCGCGCCTAGCTGAACCTGAGGCGGCCCGGCCCGCAAGGCCCATTTCAGTTTTGAAACAGTTCGGCGGCTCAGCCGCGGCGCGCGCCGGCCAGGATGACGCGAATCTGATCGCGGGCGCGCGCTTGAAGGGCGTCCAGGCCCCAGCCGGCGAAGATCGCGTTGGGATAGTTGGCGAGATAGGCGTCGAACAGCATCTGGCTGCGCAGCTTGATCTCACACTCCTGGGAAAGTTCGCCGCGCTCGACGCCAAGGGCGAGCTGTTCCCCGAAGAGGTCGACGATGTGTTGCACGTGGGCGATGCCGCGCAGGGCCTGACCGTCCTCGCAGGACCAGGACATGCCGAAGGCCGCGCGCGCGAGCGGCATCTGGCTCTTGTAGAAGGCGTAGCCGGCGCTGAAGATCTTGAGCAGCGCGTCGTCGACGTTGCGGCCGCGGGCGGCGGCCTCGATCATGGCCTCCTCCAGGGCCGCCAGGTCGGCGACCATGATTTCGCGGAAGAGTTCGGACTTGTCGGCGAAGTTGGCGAAGACCGCGCCGGTCGACATGCCGGCGGCCGCGGCGATGTCGCGGATGGTCGCGCCTTCATAGCCTTCGGTGCTGAACAGCTGACGGGCGGCGGCCAGGACCTTGGCGCGGGTCTGCTGCTTGGCCAGGGCGCGACGCGTCGGCATGCGGACGCGGGCTTCGCTCTGACCTTCGATTCCGGACACGTGTTTCATACTCATCTACTCCAGCTGACCACGCCGTGAAGTGGGCTCGACCGCGGGTTGCAACCCTGAATCGTCGAACGTCGATCTCGGCGGCCTATTTGCGCTCGATCGGAGACGATCTCAAGTGAGGATGTTCATCGAGCGTGTTCAATAACCGCTGTTACAATGGCGACGGCGCCTGTTGCGAACAATTTCGGCGCCCGTTGCGCGCGACGCACCGTCGCAGATGGTTTCCAACCCGCTAAGGGTTTCTTTGCCGCCCACCGTCGAAGGATCTCCCCGGCTGCGATCCAAACGCCGTTCGATGAGCCAGATCACTGGAACAGGAGACTGCGACGCGTGTGCGGAGTCGCGCATCGGCCGACAAGCGCCTAGATTATAGGGCATGAACCAGCTCTTCGCCGTCCTCATTCCCCTCAGCCTGCTGGCCGTGACGGCGGCGCTGGGCGTGGGCATCTATTCTCTCTTCCGCGGCGGCGACTTCGGCCGCTCCTATTCCAACCGGCTGATGCGCCTGCGCGTGATCCTCCAGGCCTGCGCCATCCTGGTCCTGGTGGTCGCCGTGTGGTGGCGGCACAACGGCTGACCCCGCCATGGTCGTGCTGAACCGCATCTACACCCGCACCGGCGACGGCGGCCGCACGCGGCTCGCCGACGGCTCGGAGGTCAGCAAGACCGACGTCCGGGTGGAGGCCTACGGAGCCGTGGACGAGGCCAACGCCTGCATCGGGCTGGCCCGGCTGCACACCGCCCAGGACGCCGAACTCGACGCCATTCTGAGCCGCGCCCAGAACGACCTCTTCGATCTCGGCGCCGACCTTGCCCGGCCGGTGCGCGAGGGCGAAGACCCGGCCAAGGTCCTGCGCACGACGCAGGGGCAGGTGGACCGGCTGGAGGCCGAGATCGACCGCATCAACGCCGATCTGGGCCCGCTCACCTCCTTCGTGCTGCCCGGGGGCTCGGCCGCCGCCGCGGCCCTGCACCTGGCCCGGACCGTCTGTCGCCGGGCGGAGCGGCTGGCCGTGGGCCTCGCCGCCGAGCAGGCGGTCAACGCCCCGGCGCTCAAATACCTGAACAGGCTGTCCGACCTGCTGTTCGTCGCCGCGCGGCGCGCCAACCACAACGGCGCCGAAGACGTCCTGTGGATTCCTGGCGCGACCCGGGAGACCTGAAACGGCGGGCGGCCTAGTTCGCGGCGGGCGTCTCGGCTTCGGCCGCCGCGGCGGCCGCGGCGCGGGCTTCGGCGGCCTTCTTCTCCGGAAGCGTCCGGCCGGTGATGTCGGAGATCAGGACCGGGCGGGCGCAGATGCGGGTCTCCGGATCCCACCAGCGGCCCTTCGCCTCGCACCGTTCGCCGGGCCAGACGAAGTAGGCATGGTAGCCGAACATGCCGGCCACCAGGACGGCGAAGACGCCCAGGAATACGAGTTTCAGTCGGTTGATGATGCGGCTCATGGAAACGCTCATATTCGGCGCATTGCGGCCTGACTAGGGCCACGTGGGGCGCCAATCGCCCCATATCCCCGACTTGCAAAGCGCGCGGGAAACGTTATGCCCCCATGCGACCCATTCTTCCCAAAGCGAATTTGAGGCCCTCATGAAGGTGTTGGTCCCGGTCAAACGGGTGATCGATTACAACGTCAAGCCGCGGGTGAAGTCCGACGAAACCGGTGTGGACCTCGCCAATGTGAAGATGTCCATGAACCCCTTCTGCGAGATCGCCGTCGAAGAGGCGGTCCGTCTGAAGGAAAAGGGCGTCGCGACCGAGGTCGTGGCCGTCTCCATCGGCCCGGCGCAGGCGCAGGAAACCCTGCGGACCGCCCTGGCCATGGGCGCCGACCGCGCCATCCTCGTCCAGACCGACGCCAACCTCGAGCCGCTGGCCGTGGCCAAGGTGCTCAAGGGCGTCATCGACGAGGAGGCGCCGAAGCTGGTGGTCCTCGGCAAGCAGGCCATCGACGGCGACAACAACGCCACCGGCCAGATGCTGGCGGCCCTGCTCGGCTGGCCGCAGGCCACCTTCGCCTCCAAGGTCGAAGTGTCCGGCGACAAGGCGACCGTGACGCGTGAAGTCGACGGCGGCCTGCAGACGATCGAGGCGCCGCTGCCGATGATCGTCACCGCCGACCTGCGCCTGAACGAGCCGCGCTACGCCTCGCTGCCCAACATCATGAAGGCCAAGAAGAAGCCGCTCGACACCAAGGAGGTCTCCTCCTACGGCGTCGACGTCGCCCCCCGCCTGAAGGTGGTGAAGGTGACCGAGCCGCCGAAGCGCGGCGGCGGCATCAAGGTCGAAACCGCGGCCGACCTGGTCGCCAAGCTCAAGAACGAAGCGGGGGTGCTCTAATGGCCGTTCTCGTCATCGCCGACCACGCCGGCGGCGCGCTCAGCGACAACACCCACAAGGCCGTCTCGGCGGCCAAGGCCATCGGCGGCGACGTCGACGTGCTGGTGGCCGGCAAGGACGCCAAGGGCGTCGCCGACGCGGCCGCCAAGATCGAAGGCGTGCGCAAGGTCCTGCTGGCCGAGAGCGACGACCTGGGCCACGGTCTGGCCGAGGCCTTCGAGGCCGCCATCGTGCCGCTGGCCGCCGGCTACGACGCCGTCGTCGCCCCGGCCACCTCGCAGGGCAAGAACTTCGCGCCCCGCGTCGCGGCCAAGCTGGACGTCTCCTACATCTCCGACGTGATCGAGGTGGTCGACGGCTCGACCTTCGTTCGCCCGATCTATGCCGGCAACGCCCTGGAGACCATCCAGTCCTCAGACGCCAAGAAGGTCCTGACCGTCCGCACGACCGCCTTCAAGGCGGCCGGCGAAGGCGGCTCGGCCTCCGTGGAGAACGCCGACGCCGGGGCCGGCGCGGGCGCCACCAAGTTCGTGAACGAAGAGATCGTGAAGTCCGAGCGTCCGGAACTGACCGGCGCCAAGATCGTGGTCTCCGGCGGACGCGCCATGGGCTCGGCCGAAGAGTTCCAGAAGGTGATCGAGCCCCTGGCCGACAAGCTCGGCGCCGCCGTCGGCGCCAGCCGCGCGGCCGTGGACGCGGGCTATGCGCCCAACGACTACCAGGTCGGCCAGACCGGCAAGGTCGTCGCCCCGGAGCTCTACATCGCCATCGGCATCTCCGGCGCCATCCAGCACCTGGCCGGCATGAAGGACTCCAAGGTGATCGTGGCGATCAACAAGGACCCCGACGCGCCGATCTTCCAGGTCGCCGACTACGGCCTGGTCGCCGACTACAAGTCGGCCGTGCCGGAGCTGATGTCCGCCCTCGGCTGACCGACGGACCGGACCGGAGAACGAAGGCGGCGCCCCCGGGCGCCGCCTTTTTTCTTGCGCCCGGCGCCGGCGAAGGCGCGACATTCCGGCCACAGGCGGAACACCGATTACATTGCGGCGCAACATAAAGGCCTTGGCGTGGCCCGCGCGCGGCATGTTAGAAAGCCGTCACAGACAGAGGCGGCTCTTCGTCCGCCCGCCAGTTTTTGGGGCGAATGGACATGGTTGAGATCAAGTCTGTCGGCGTCATCGGCGCCGGCCAGATGGGCTCCGGCATCGCGCACGTCTGCGCCTTGGGCGGATACGAAGTCCGGCTGCACGACGTCAGCCGCGAGCGCATCGAGGCGGGCGTCTCGATCGTCGAGCAGGCCATGGCCCGCCAGGTCTCCCGCGGGATGATCGACCAGGCGCAGATGGACGCCGCTCTGGCCCGCATCAAGCCGGCCGTCGAGCTTCAGGACGTCGGCGCCACCGACCTGGCCATCGAGGCTGCGACCGAGAACGAAGAGGTCAAGAAGACCATCTTCCGCGCCCTGTCGCCGCACCTGGCCGAAAACACCCTGCTGGCCTCCAACACCTCGTCCATCTCGATCACCCGTCTGGCCTCGGCCACGGACCGGCCCGAGCGGTTCATCGGCCTGCACTTCATGAACCCCGTGCCGCGCATGAACCTGGTGGAGATCATCCGGGGCATCGCGACCGACGCCGGAACCTACGAGGCCGCGGTGAGCTTCGCGCGCTCGCTCGGCAAGACCACCGCCAACGCCGAGGACTTCCCCGCCTTCATCGTCAACCGCATCCTGGTGCCGATGATCAACGAGGCCATCTACACCCTCTATGAGGGGGTCGGCACGGTGGAGGCCATCGACACGGCCATGAAGCTGGGCGCCAACCATCCCATGGGCCCGCTGGAGCTGGGCGACTTCATCGGGCTGGACACCGTCCTGTCGATCATGAACGTCCTCTACGACGGCCTGGCCGACTCCAAGTACCGGCCCTGCCCGCTGCTGGTGAAGTATGTCGAGGCCGGTTGGCTGGGCCGCAAGGCCGGCCGCGGCTTCTACGACTATCGCGGCGAGACGCCGGTCCCGACCCGCTGATCGGCCGGTTTCGCCGCCGCCCGGCGGCCGCGTCACTTCGACTCTGTTAATCCATTCGACTTGCAGAGCCTCGCCGTTCGATAATCGGGGCGATTCGAACAGGCGGGATCATGCGACGGCTGACTCTCGCGCTGCTCTGCGGCGCCTATCTCTGTCTGGCCCTGATCATCGCCCTGTCGCTTTGGCGAAACGGCGGCGGATGGGGTGCGGGCGTTGCGGCCCTGGTCGGCGGCCTGGGTCTGGCCTTCGCCTTCCACGGGCTGATCGAGCACGCGCTCACCGCGGCCGGCCTGCGCACCGAGATCGCCGCCATCCGTGACGCCCACAAGATCCTGATCGACCAGGTGGAGCGGGTGGACGCGCGCCTCTCCGAGGTGGTCGAGACGATCACCGACGACGCCCTTCGCCGCTCCGAAGAACTGTCGAGCGAGGTCCACATGCTGGAGGACCTGGTGCAGCGCATGGGCCAGCGGCTGGAGGAGCGGATGACCGCCCCGCCGATCCACGCCCGCCACGCCCACGACCATCGACGGGAATCCGCCCTGCTGGAGACGGTGCGGGGCGCGCTCGCGGAAAACCGCGTCGACCTCTATCTCCAGCCGGTCGTGGCCCTGCCCCAGCGGCGGACGGTCTTCTACGAGAGCTTCTCGCGCCTGCGCGACGAGAGCGGCCGGGTCCTGATGCCCGCCGAGTACATCAGCGTCGCCGAGCCTGAAGGGTTGATGACCTCGATCGACAACCTGCTGCTGTTCCGCTGCGTCCAGATCGTGCGTCGCCTGGCCAAGCAGGACCGTCAGGTCGGCATCTTCTGCAATGTGGCGCCCACCAGCCTGGGCGACGAGAGCTTCTTCCCGCAGTTCCTGGACATGCTCTCGGCCAACCGGGATCTCGCCGGCGCGCTCATCTTCGAACTGGGCCAGGCCGCCTTCGAGGCGCGCGGCTCGGTGGAAGCCCGCAACATGGCCAAGCTCGCCGATCTCGGCTTCCGCTTCTCGCTGGACAAGGTCACCGACCTCGATTTCGACCTGCAGGATCTCAGCCGGTCGGACGTGAAGTTCGTCCGCGTGGGCGCCCAGATGCTGCTGGACGAGATGGTCGAGCTGGACGGCCGCCTGGTGCTGAAGTCCCTGCCGGACCTCGCGGCCGAGGACTTCTGCCAGCTGACCCGCCGCTATGGCGTCGAGGTGATCGTCGAGAAGGTCGAGAGCGAGCGCCAGATCGTCGACCTCCTGGAGCTCGACGTCGGCTACGGCCAGGGGCACCTGTTCGGCGAGCCGCGCCCGATCCGCGAGGCGGTCCTGGCCGAGGCCGACCCGCCGACGGATTTCCTGCGCCAGAACCTCCGCCGACGCGCCGGCGGACGCGGTTGACCGCAGGCGCGGCGAAGGCTACCGCCGCGCGGCCATGATCACGCCCGCCACGCCGCAAGGCCTTTCCGACCTCACCGACCGCTACGACGTCCTGCTGAGCGACGTCTGGGGCGTCATCCACAACGGCCGGGAGAGCTTTCCCGAGGCCTGCGCGGCGCTCGCCCGCTGGCGCGCCGAGCGGGGACCGGTGATCCTGATCTCCAACTCGCCACGCCCATCCAAGGACGTGGTGGCCCAGCTCGACTCGCTGAAGGTGCCGCGCGAGGCCTGGTCGGCCTTCGTCACCTCCGGGGACGCCACCCGTCGCCTGCTGGCCGAACGCGCGCCCGGTCCGGCCTGGCGCCTGGGCCCCGACCGCGACGCCCCGCTGTACGAGGGCCTGGGCCTCTCCTTCTCCCGTCTGGACGAGGCCGCCTTCATCGCCTGCACCGGCCCCATCGACGACGAAACCGAAGGCCCCGGCGACTATCAGGACCGCTTCGAGGCCGCCGCCGCCCGCGGCCTGGAGATGGTCTGCGCCAATCCCGACATCGTCGTGCAGCGCGGCGACCGGCTGATCTATTGCGGCGGGGCGCTCGCCCAGCTCTACGAGACCCTGGGCGGCAAGGTCGCCATGGCCGGCAAGCCGCACGCGCCCATCTACGACCTGTGCGTGATCGAGGCCGAGCGTCTGGCGGGCGGCCCCGTCGACCGCTCGCGCATTCTCTGCATCGGCGACGGTGTGGCCACCGACGTCAAGGGCGCCAACGCCCAGGGCCTGGACGTGCTGTTCGTGGCCGGCGGGATCCACGGCGCGGAGACCATCGGTCCTGACGGCCTGAACGCCGAGGCCGTGGGCCGGCTGCTCGCCCAGGAAGGGGCGGAGGCGCGCTGGGCGATGGCGGCGCTCGGCTGGTGAGCTCCGCTATTCCGCCGCCACGCGGGTGAGCGTGTAGGGCATGTCGGCCGGCGTCTCGTTCAGATCCCGGTCAAGCACGCGCAGCGCATCTTCGCCGTCCGCCCGGAAGTAGCGGCTGGTTTCCGGCGTCGCCGGATCGAGCTGATAGACGGTGGCGTCCGGATCGGCGGCGCTGCCGCGCAGCGTGCCCCACTCGCCCTCGCTGACGATCGGATCGCCCCGGCCCTGATAGGTTTCCGTCAGCCGGTACGTCCCGTCGCCCCAATGAGGCCCCTTGCGGGTCAGTTCGAGCCGCGTCTCGATGCCCGGGCAGTCGGCGCAGGGCAGGACGCCCTCGAAGACGCCCAGCAGAACCGGCGTTTCGGCGGGCGCTTCCGCCGCCGCCGTGGTTTGCGGCGGGGCCTCTTCGGCCGGCCGGCCGCTCTCTTGGCCGCACGACGCCAGGACGCCCGCCAGGATGGCGATCCCGACGCTCGACTTGAACATTCCCATCTTCCCCCCCATTGGAAAGCCTCCACGCGGTCGGAGAGTGTGCGAGGACGCGGGCTTCGTCCAGATGAACCCCGCGCCCGTAGAGCCGCCAGGAACGCCGCAAGAGGGGAGCGCGATTTGCCGGGACTATTCTTCGAGGATCTCAGCCTCGACCAGGGTGCGGAGATCGCCCGCACGGTGACCGCCGCCGACATCGAGGCCTTCGCCCAGGTCTCGGGCGACACCAATCCGCTGCACCTGGACGAGGACTACGCCCGGGAAACGCCTTTCGGCCGGCGCATCGCCCACGGCATGCTGACCGGGGCCTATATCTCCGCCGTGCTCGGCACGCGCCTGCCGGGTCCGGGCGCGGTCTATCTCTCCCAGAGCCTGCGCTTCCGCCGGCCGGTGGGCATCGGCGACGAGGTCGTGGCCCAGGTGGTGGTGCGCGAGCTGGACGAGCGGCGCGGTCACGTGACGCTGGCGACCAGCTGCAAGGTGGGCGGCAAGGTGGTGGCTGACGGCGAAGCCGTGGTCGTGGTTCCCAAGCGGAGCGCTTGAACAGATGCGTGTCATTCGAGACTGGCGGGGCCTGTCGGCCCGCGACCGCGGCGCGGCCGTCGCGCTGGGAAACTTCGACGGTGTCCACCGCGGGCACCAGAAGGTCATCGCCCAGGCGGCGGAGGCGGCGCGACGGCTCGGCGCGCCGCTCGGCGTGATCAGCTTCGAACCGCATCCCCGGCGGATCTTCCAGCCCAATGAACCGGCATTTCGCCTGATGCGTCCGGCCCAGCAGGCCCGCGCGCTTGAGGCCCTGGGGGTGGACCTGTTCTACATCCTGCCGTTCGACGAGGAGATGAAGAACCTCACCGACCGCGAGTTCGCCCGCGAGGTCCTGCACGAGGGCCTGGGCGTGCGGCACGTGGCCGTCGGCTTCGACATCTCCTTCGGCAAGGGCCGGACCGGGAGTCCCGCGACCATGAGCGCCTATGGCGAGGAATTCGGCTTCAGCGTGTCGGTGGCCGCCGCCGTCGCCGACAAGGAGGGGGAGAAGTACTCCTCCACCGGCGTGCGCGACGCCTTGCGCGACGGCCGGCCCGAGGTGGCGGCGGCCATCCTCGGCCGTCCGTTCGCCATCGAGGGTCCGGTGCAGCGCGGGCGGCAGCTGGGCCGCGAACTGGGCTTCCCCACCGCCAATGTCCAGGTGGACGACTACGTGCAGCCGAAGTTCGGCGTCTACGCCACGCGCACCCGCCTTCCCGACGGGCGCGAGGTGCCGGGGGTGGCCAATATCGGCGTCAATCCCACGGTCGGCGAGGTGGCGCCGGTGCTGGAGGTCTGGCTCTTCGACTTCGACGAGGACATCTACGACCAGACCATCGAGACGGACCTCATCACCTTCCTGCGGCCGGAGCTGAAGTTCGACGGCCTCGACGCCATGGTCGAACAGGTGATGCGCGACGCCGCCCAGGCGCGTAAAATCCTGATGCCGGAGTTCTGAGGCTTCCGGCCACGCGGGGGGCGGGGGACGTGTCGCGCACCAAGGCCAGCAAGTATCAGACCTTCGCCCGGGCGATCCGGCGGGAGGCGCCGCAGCGGCGGCTCCCGCCCCCTGTGGCCGCAGATCATCCGCCGGCCGTCGAGACGCCGCTGGACGGCTATTCCCGCGTGGTGGTCACCGCGGTCGAACAGGTGGGCCCGGCGGTCGTGCGGGTTCACCCGTTCCGCGCCGACGGCGCCGTCGAGGGCGTGGGATCGGGCGTGATCGTGGCCCCGGACGGGCTGGTGCTCACCAACAGCCATGTGGTCCGCGGGGCGAGCCTTGTGGGCCTGCGCACCCAGGACGGCCGGGAACTGCGGGCGCGCGTGATCGGCGACGACCCCGACACCGACCTCGCCGTCCTGCGGGCGGAGAGCGAGATGGTCCTGCCCCACGCGCAGCTGGGCGATTCCAAGACCCTGCGGCCCGGCCAGCTGGTGGTGGCCATCGGCGCCCCGCTGGGCTTCGACGCCACGGTGACGGCCGGCGTCGTCTCGGCTCTGGGCCGCTCCCTGCGCGGCGAGCGCGGGCGGATGATCGAGGATCTGATCCAGACCGACGCCTCCCTCAATCCCGGCTCGTCCGGCGGCCCGCTCGTGGACGGCGCCGGCCGCGTCGTCGGCGTGGCCACGGCGATCATCGTCGGCGCGCAGGGGCTCTGCTTCGCCATCGCCGCCAACACCGCCGCCTGGGTGATGGGCGAGCTGCTGCAGCACGGCCGCGTGCGGCGCGGCGCGCTCGGCCTCGTCGCGCAGCAGGCCGCCCTGCCCCGCGACCTGGCCCGCGCCATGGGGCTCTCCCATCCGTTCGGCGTGTGGATCGCCGGCCTCGACCCCCAGGGTCCGGGGCGGGCCGCGGGTCTGGAGACCGGCGACCTGCTGACGGCGGTCGACGGCCGGCCGCTGCGGGGCCTGGACGATCTCCTGCGGGCGCTCGGCCCCGAAAGCATCGGGCGCGCCATGCGGCTGGAGGCGATCCGCCAGGGCCGCCGCTTCGAGGTCACCGTGACGCCGCGGGAGCGGACGCCGGAGCGTCGGCTCGAAGCCCTGGCCTAAAGGGCTCGCCCCCCGGGCGGGCGTCTGCTAGGACGCGCCCATGAGAAGAGGTTGGACGAGCGAGCGAATTATCCGCCCGGCGTGACGCCGCCGGACCCATCGATCCAGCGCGCGCCGGGACGTTTCCGCTCTTCTCCGACCCGATTGGACGTTAAGATTTCCCATGGCTGACGACGCCGACAAGCGCACCGCTTCCACCGAGCCGGGCGCCCGCGACTATCGCGAGACCGTCTTCCTTCCCCAGACCGACTTCCCCATGCGCGCGGGTCTGCCGCAGAAGGAGCCGCAGATCCTCGCCAAGTGGGACGAGATCGGCCTCTATCAGGCCGCCCGCAAGGCGCGGCAGGCCGCCGGCGCGCCGCTCTTCGTGCTGCACGACGGCCCGCCCTACGCCAACGGCGCCATCCATATCGGCCACGCCCTGCAGAAGACTCTGAAGGACTTCGTGGTCCGCTCGCGGTTCGCCCTGGGCTACGATGTCGACTACGTGCCCGGCTGGGACTGCCACGGCCTGCCGATCGAGTGGAAGATCGAGGAAGAGCTGCGCAGCCAGGGCCGGCGCAAGGACGAGGTCTCCAAAGCCGAGTTCCGCGAGAAGTGCCGCGCCTACGCCGCGCACTGGATCGAGGTCCAGAAGGAGGGCTTCAAGCGCCTGGGCGTCATCGGCGACTGGGAGAACCGCTACGCCACCATGGACTATGGCAGCGAGGCGGCCATCGTCGCGGAGTTCCACAAGTTCGTCATGAGCGGCCAGCTCTATCGCGGCTCCAAACCGGTGATGTGGAGCCCGGTGGAGCGCACGGCGCTGGCCGACGCCGAGGTCGAGTATCACGACCACGTCTCCCCCACGATCTGGGTGAAGTTCCCGGTCGCCCAGGGCTCCGACGCCGCCCGCAACGCCAGCGTGGTGATCTGGACCACCACGCCCTGGACGATCCCCGCCAACCGCGCCATCGCCTATAACGAGGCCGTCGCCTATTCGGTCTTCCAGGTCGAGGCCATGGAAGAGGGGCTGGAGTTCGAGCCCTGGGCGAAGCCGGGCGACCGGCTGATCGTGGCCGACAAGCTGGCCGAAGACGTCTTCAAGGCCGCCAAGGTCGCCAGGTGGCGCCGCATCGAGGCCGTCGACTGCCGCGGCATGGTCTGCGAACACCCGCTGGCGGCGCTGGACACCCATTACGCCTTCTCCGTCCCCCTGCTGGCGGGCGAGCACGTCACCGACGACGCCGGCACGGGCTTCGTCCACACCGCCCCGGGCCACGGCGCCGACGACTATCTGGTCTGGCTGGCCCACGGTCATCGCGAGATCCCCGAAACGGTCGATCCCGACGGCGCCTACTATCCGAACGTCGCGCTGTTCGGCGGGCTCAAGGTGCTGGAGACCGAGGGCAAGAAGGCCGGGAAGTTCGGCCCGGCCAACAACGCCGTCATCGAGAAGCTGATCGAGGCCGGCGCCCTGCTGGCTCGCGGCCGGCTGGAGCATTCCTATCCGCACTCCTGGCGTTCCAAGGCGCCGGTGATCTTCCGCAACACGCCGCAGTGGTTCATCCGCATGGACCAGCCGCTGGACACGCCCCAGCACGGCGGCCGCACCCTGCGCGAGACGGCGCTGGAGGCGATCGAGGCCACCGCCTTCTATCCCGAGGCCGGCCGCAACCGCATCCGCACCATGGTCGAGAGCCGGCCGGACTGGCTGATCAGCCGTCAGCGCGCCTGGGGCGCGCCGCTGGCCATGTTCGTCGACAAGGAGACGGGCCAGCCGCTGCACGACGAAGAGGTCAACGCCCGCATCATCGCCGCCATCGCGGCCGAGGGCGCCGACGCCTGGTTCACGCGGCCCGCCGCCGACTTCCTCGGGGCCCACGATCCCGAGCGCTACGAGAAGGTCGAGGACATTCTCGACGTCTGGTTCGACTCCGGTTCGACCCACGCCTTCACCCTGGAGGGCCGGGAGAACACCCGCTGGCCCGCCGACCTCTATCTGGAAGGCTCCGACCAGCACCGCGGCTGGTTCCAGTCCTCCCTCCTCGAGAGCTCCGGCACCCGGGGCCGCGCGCCCTACAACGGCGTCCTCACCCATGGCTTCACCATGGACGAGAACGGCGAGAAGATGTCCAAGTCCAAGGGCAACACCGTCGATCCCCACCAGGTGATCAAGGAGTCCGGGGCCGAGATCATCCGCCTGTGGGCCGCCATGGTCGACTATTCGGACGACCAGCGGATCGGCAAGACCATCCTGGCCACCACCGCCGACGCCTACCGCAAGCTGCGCAACACCCTGCGCTACATGCTGGGCGCCCTGGCCGGCTATTCGGAGGCCGAGGCGGTCGCCCTCGACCAGATGCCGCCGCTGGAGCGGTTCATCCTGCACCGGCTGCAGGAACTCGACCTCGAGGTCCGCGCCGCCTACGAGACCTACGCCTTCCAGGACGTGATCCGGCCGCTGATCGCCTTCTGCCAGGAGGAGCTCTCCGCGCTCTTCTTCGACGTGCGCCGCGACGCCCTCTATTGCGACATGCCCAGCGCCCTGCGGCGGCGCGCCGCGCGGACGGTGATGGACCTCGTCTTCGAGCGCCTGACCGTCTGGCTGGCGCCGCTGATGCCCTTCACCACCGAGGAGGCCTGGGCGACGCGCTTCCCCGACGCCGGCCCCAACGCCCTGCGCGTCTTCCCGCAGACGCCAGCCGAATGGCGCAATGAGGCCGAGGCCGCCCGCTGGGCCAAGGTGCAGGCGGTGACCGCGGTGGTGACCGGCGCGCTGGAGGTCGAACGTCGCGAGAAGCGCATCGGCGCGGCGCTGGAAGCCGCCCCGGTGGTCCATATCGCCGACCCCGAGCTGATGGCCGCCTTCGAGGGCCTGGACCCGGCCGAGGTGTTCCGCACCAGCCAGGCGAGCCTGGTGGCCGGCGAGGGTCCGGCCGGCGCCTTCCGGCTGGCCGAACAGTCCAAGGTCGCCGTCGAGCCGCGCAAGGCCGAGGGGCGCAAATGCGCGCGCTCCTGGCGCGTCCTGCCGGAGGTGGGCGAGGATCCGCGCTATCCGGACCTGTCGCTGCGCGACGCCGAGGCGGTGGCCGCCTGGGACGCCGCGCACGGCGAGGCTGGCGCGGCCTGAGGGCTGCGTCCATAAAGCCCGCCCGGCTTGACCGTGAGCTGACGAGGAGACGAGGCCCGTGAAACTGGCGACCCGCCAGGGTTGGACCGCCTATGCGATCGCGCTCGCCGTGATCGTGCTCGACCAGCTCTCCAAGTACTGGATCCTCTACGTCTACGACCTGCCCGGCCGACTGAGCGAGCAGGTGGTCGGCCCCTTCCACCTGACCATGGTGTGGAATCAGGGCGTCAGCTTCGGCCTGCTGCGCGCCGACGCCGACCTCGGCCGCTGGCTGCTGGTGGTCTTCTCCGTGGTCGTGGCCATCGTCCTGGTCTTCTGGGCCCGAAAGGCCGACCGCAGCCTGCTGGCGGCGGCGCTCGGCCTCGTCATGGGCGGGGCGATCGGCAACGCCATCGACCGGGCGCGGTTCGGGGCGGTGGTCGATTTCATCGACGTCTCGAGGCTCTACTTCCCCTGGGTGTTCAACATCGCCGACTCCGGCATCACCATCGGCGTCGTGCTGCTGCTGCTCGACAGCCTCCGCCGCGAGACCAAGGGCGTTGGCGCCTGAGGGTGGTTTGCGCTAATGCAGTGGACTTTACGGCCGGGGGCGGCCCTACGGAGCGTTTTGTCATGACCCTCAACCGCATGATCCTCGCCGGCGCCCTGACGGCTGCGGTCGGTCTGGCCGGCTGCACCTCGACCCGTCAGGCGCTCGGCATGACCAAGGTCACGCCGGACGAATTCCGCGTGGTGACCAAGGCCCCGCTGGTGGTGCCGCCGGACTACGCCCTGCGCCCGCCGGCGCCCGGCGAGCCGCGCCCGCAGGAACTGCAGCCCGAGAGCGCCGCCCGCGCCGCCCTGCTGGGCGAACGCGAGGCCGCCGGCCGCAGCCAGGGCGAACAGCTTCTCGTCGCCAAGGCTGGCGTCGAGCGCGCCGATCCGCTGATCCGCTATGTGGTGGACGACGAGTTCGGCGACATCGCCCACAAGGAAAAGAGCTTCGCCGATACGGTGATGTTCTGGCGCGACGGCGCGTCCAGCCCGACCCCCAGCGCTCCGGGCGCCGAAGCCCCCGCCCCCGTGGACGCCGCCGCCGAAGAGCAGCGGATCAACGAGATCACCGGCGGCGGCGACGTGGTCATCCGCCGCGAATCCAGCGGCCGGATCAAGCTTCCCGGCCTCTGAGACCGGACGGACGAGGCGCTTGGGCGCCTCGTCTTCGTTTCAGCCCTCGGCGGGCGTGCGGATGTCGTAGCCCTGCCGCTGCAGGCGGTCGAGCACGCCGCCTTCGGCCAGCAGGGGCCTCAGCTGCACCACCGCGATCGAATGCCCGGGCTCGCGAAGCGCCCGGACGATGGACTGGGCCAGATCATCCTTCATCCGCGCGTCCAGGTCGCGCGCGCCCGGCGCTGAGGCGATGCAACGTTCGTAGGTCCGCTCGCCGCTCAGCGCCCCGCGGACCTGCCCCCAGGCCCAGGCGCGGGCCGCCGCCTGCGCTGAGTCCGGCCCGGCCTCGATGGCGGAGAGCGCGGCGACCACGCAGGCGCGCTGGGCGGACTCCGGCGTGCGGACGATGGCCGCCAGCAGCGGCGCGGCGTCATAGGTCTTGGCCTCCACACGCACGCCGCGCGACTCCGCCATGCGGCCGATGGTCTTGGCCGGGTCGGCGGCGGTGAGCCTAGCGGCGTCGCGATAGTCGCTGACCAGCAGCAGGGCGGCGGCCAGACCGTTTTTCGTCTTGTAGCGGTCGGCGTCCTGGCCCGCCGCCTCGCGCGCCGCCACGAAGCGCCGCGCCAGGTCCGGCGGCAGGGTGTCCTCGAAGGGAGTCGAGGATCGCAGCCGCATCAGACTGATCACCGCCCCGGGCGCGGTCAGCAGGTTCACGCTGGCGTTGTTGAACGGCAGGATCACCCGATTGGCGCCGTCGAGCCGCCGTTCGAGCACGCTGGGGTCCCAGCCGGCGCCCTTGGGCATCACCGAGGGCACGCCGAGCACATAGACGGTGGAGTCCGCGTCGGACACCCGCCACCAGGCCGGGCCGGCGTCGCGGGCGGTGACCACCAGCTCCTCCACCAGAGTGGCGTCGGGATCGGGCGCCAGGACGGCCGGGTTCTGGGCCGGTGCCTGCTGGGCCCCGGCGCCCAGGGGAGCGAAGAGGACGGCGAGGCCCGCAAGGGCGGCTTTCAGACGCATGATCTCTCCCAAAGCCCCCGCTCGGCCCATGAATCGTCCTATATTTGGATTTGGACACAAGCTTGACCATGCCCATCCGCCGCCTTCCCCCCGAGACCGTCAACCGCATCGCCGCCGGCGAGGTGGTCGAGCGGCCGGCCAGCGCCATCAAGGAGCTGGTCGAGAACGCGCTCGACGCCGGGGCGCGCAACATCGAGGTGCAGGTCGAAGGCGGAGGCTTGTCGCGCATCCTGGTGGCCGACGACGGCTGCGGCCTGTCGCCCGAGGAGCTGCCGCTGGCCGTGGAGCGTCACGCCACCTCCAAGCTCGCCCCCGACGACGCCGGCGATTACGACCTGCTGCGCATCGCCACCCTGGGCTTCCGCGGCGAGGCCCTGCCCTCCATCGGCTCGGTGGCCCGACTTTCGATCACCAGCCGGGCGCGCGGCGCGGCCGAGGCCTATGGCCTGCGGGTCGACGGCGGCGCCATGGGCCAGGTGACGCCGGCCGCCTTTCCCGGACCCCATGGGGCGCGTCTGGAGGTTCGCGACCTCTTCTACGCCACCCCGGCCCGCCTGAAGTTCATGAAGTCCGAACGGGCCGAGGCCATGGCCATCGCCGAGGAGCTGAAACGCCAGGCCATGGCCCACGAGGCGGTCAGCTTCACCCTGGAGGTCGACGGGCGCCGGGTGCTGCGCATGCCTGCCGAGCGCGAGGGCGACGAGGGCCGCCTGGCGCGCCTGTCGGCCATCATGGGGCGCGAATTCTCCGAGAACGCCCTGCTGATCGACCATGAGCGGGATGGCGTTCGGCTGACGGGCTATGCCGGCCTGCCGACCCTGAACCGGGGCAATGCGGCCCACCAGTACCTGTTCGTCAACGGCCGGCCTGTGCGCGACCGGCTGCTGCAGGGCGCCCTGCGCGGCGCCTATGCCGACTTCCTGGCTCGCGACCGCCACCCTCTGACAGCCCTCTTCCTGACCCTCGATCCGGCCCTGGTGGATGTGAACGTCCATCCGGCCAAGGCCGAGGTCCGCTTCCGCGATCCGGCCCTGGTGCGCGGCCTGATCGTCGGCGGCCTGCGCCACGCCCTGGCCGCCGCCGGCCATCGCGCCTCCACCACCGTGGCCGCCGAGGCGCTGCAGGGGCTGCGTCCGGCCAGCGGCCCGCCGCCGGGCTGGCGGCCGAGCGCCCCCTCCCCGGCCGGATTCTCCAGCTGGAGCCAGGGCGGCTGGGGACAGGCGGTCGCCCAGGCCATTCCGGGCCTGTCGGAGACCTCGGCCCGCACCGAGCCTGGCCATGAGGCGCCGGCCTACGCCGCGCCGGCCGGACTGGCCGAGGCCCCCGCGCCGGCGCCGGTCCCCGATTTCGTCGACCACCCGCTGGGCGCGGCCCGCGCCCAGGTGCACGAGACCTATATCGTCGCCCAGACCCGCGACGGCGTCGTCATCGTCGACCAGCACGCCGCCCACGAGCGTCTCGTCTATGAGCGGATGAAGGCCGAGATGGCCGAAGGCGCGGTCGCCCGCCAGGCCCTGCTGATCCCCGAGGTGGTCGAGCTCGATCCCGCCGAGGCCGAGCGGGTCGTCGCCCGCGCCGAGGAACTGGCCGGCCTGGGCCTGGTCGTCGAATCCTTCGGCCCCGGCGCCGTGCTGGTGCGCGAGACGCCAGCCCTGCTGGGAGAGGCCGACGCCGGCGGTCTGGTGCGCGACATCGCCGACGACCTGGCCGAGACCGACCAGGCCCTGTCGCTGAAGGAGCGGCTGGCCGAGGTCTGCTCCACCATGGCCTGTCACGGGTCGGTCCGGGCCGGACGCCGGCTGACCGGCCCGGAGATGAACGCCCTGCTGCGCCAGATGGAGGCCACCCCCCATTCCGGCCAGTGCAATCACGGGCGGCCGACCTATGTGGAACTGAAGCTCGCCGACATCGAGCGGCTGTTCGGCCGCCGCTAGGCGAGCTCCCGCCCGGCGAAGACCCGCATCGCCGCGCCCAGATACTCCGTGAGGCCGGCGCAGCGCGCCTCATAGCGGGCGCGGAACTCCGGATGCTCCTCATAGAGGCGGCTGAGGCCTTCGAAGGCGGCGCGGTCCGGCGCGCGGTTCCAGGCTTGGGCGATCCAGTCGCACCAGCGCCGGGCCAGCGCCTGCGTCGCCTCCGAGTCCGCCGGCGCGCCAGCCTCCAGCGCGCGGGCGAACTCCGCCTCCAGCGCCTCGCCCTGGGCGAACAGGGCCTGGGCCGCCGGCGCGCCCATGGCGGCCAGCCCGGCCTTGGACTGGGCGACCCTGTCGTCCATTCCGCCGCCGTAGCGCTCGGTCAGCCAGGCTTCGTGCCGGGCCTGGGTCTCGGGGTCGAAGCCCTTGTACATCTTCGTCTCGTCCATCTTCGTCACTCCTTCGAGGGCGGCGAGGGTCGCATCGATGGTCTCGATCAGGTCGCGGCTGCGCGCCATCCGCTCGCAAAGCCGCTCCCGATGGGCCCGCAGGGCCGCCGCCCGATCAAAGCCGGGCGCATCGAGCACGGCTGCGATCTGGGCCAGCGGCATGCCGAGCTCCCGGTGGAAGAGGATCTGCTGCAGGCGCAGCAGCTCCTCCCGCCCGTAGTAGCGGTAGCCGTTGGCGCCGATGTGCGCCGGCCGCAGCAGGCCGATCTCGTCGTAATGGTGCAGGGTGCGCACGCTTACGCCGGAAAGCCTGGCCACGGTCTTGACCGTATAGTCCGTCACGAAACCTCGTCCTCGCCGATGGACAAGGCAGGTGGGTCCTCACGAAGGGTGAGGGTCAAGCGGCTTTCGTGCGCGGGTCAGGCCACCGCCTCGCCGATCGATTCGGATCCGTCCAGCAGGCGCGACATCACCGCCAGCAGGCGTTCGGCCTTGATCGGCTTTTCCACCACCTCGTCCATGCCCTGGGCGAGGTAGGCGGCCGCGTCCCAGGGGTCGGCGTTGGCCGTCAGGGCCACGATGGGCGTGCGGGCGGCCGCGCCCGGCAGGCTGCGGATCTGCCGCGTGGCGCCAAGGCCGTCCAGCCTGGGCATCTTGATGTCCATCAGGATCAGGTCGAAGGCGTGGACGCGGGCCGCGGCGACGGCCTGTTCGCCATCCTCGGCCGTCGTCACCTCGCCGCCGAACATCTCGCAGAGCGTGGCGGCGACGAGGCGGTTGGTGGCGTTGTCGTCGGCGACAAGGACGCGGAAACCGCCGGGCAGCGCCTCGACCTCCCCCTCGCCGTCGGCGTCGGCCTCGGTCGGCGCCGGCACGTCATAGAGCGGGAACGCGAACCGGAAGGTCGTGCCTGGCCCGACATTGCGCTCGGCGGCGATCTCGCCGCCCATCTGCTCGACCAGCTGGCGGCAGATGGAGAGACCCAGGCCCGCGCCGCCCTGGCGCAGACCCGCTTCGGTCTGGCTGAAGGGCTGGAAGATCTGGGCCAGACGGTCGGCCGGCACGCCGAGGCCGGTGTCCCGGACCAGCCCCGCGAGCCGCACCACCATGTCCTCACGCTCGGCCTGCAGGACCACTTCCACGCCGCCGCGGTCGGTGAACTTGAGCGCGTTGCTGATCAGGTTGTTGAAGACCTGCTTGATGCGCACGGCGTCGCCCAACGCCCACTGCTCGGCCTCGCCCTCATAGGAGAAGACCAGCGAGACGCCCTTCTCCTCGGCCCGCGCGCTCCACAGCGCAGCCACGTCGTCGAGGACCGAGGCCACGCGGAAAGGCTCCTCGGTCAGTTCCAGGCGCCCGGACTCGGCCCGCGACAGGTCGAGCGCGTCGGTCAGCAGCCGCAGGAGCGTCTGTCCGGAGTCCTGGATGGTCTGGACATAGGGGCTCAGCTCGCCCGCGCCGAGCTTGCGCTGCAGGATGTCGGCGATGGCCAGGACGCCGTTCAGCGGCGTGCGGATCTCATGGCTCATCACGGCCAGGAACTGGGACTTGGCCGAGAGCGCCGCCTTGGCCTGGGCCTCCGCCCGCCCCAGCGTCTCGGCCAGCGCCGTCATCTCGTCGGCGTGGCGACGGTTGGCTTCGCTGGTCGCCTGAAGCAGGGAGAGCGCGCTGCCGACGCCGGCATAGCGGCCGCCGTTGGTGACGATGAAGCCGCGCAGCAGTTCCGAGGCGCGTTCGGCCAGGGCTTGGCCGCAGAAGTCGGCCACCGAGGTGTCGCCCTCGACGACCAGCGGCGAGCGGTTCATCAGAAGCGAGATCGGCCGCAGCGCATAGAGGGCGCGGCCATAGTGCGCCGCCATGGCCACGAAGAAGGCGTTGCGCTCCACGAGGCCGACCGGCCGTCCTTCCTCGTCCACAACCGCGATCGCCAGGGTGTCGGGTTCGGCCTGAAAGCGGTCATAGACCCCCTGGCCTTGCGTGTCCGGAGAGATGGCGGGCAGGGGCGCGGCAAGGTCGAAAAGGTTGGCCGACATGGAGTGGGGGCTCCCGGGGCGAAGGTTGGCCCAACCCTTCACCGGTGAAGCTCTAATAGAGGGTGAAGCTCCTTGACGGATAAGGCTTTGAATTCTGTCACATAACTGTAACTTTGCCGACGATTTTCTCCGAATACTGACTAATCGTCCCGACTTGCGGCCCGCGCCGGAGGTGCTAGCCTGCGTCCACTGGAAGAGGGGATCTTATGCCTCCCGTTGCGATGAGCGCCCAGGCCTGAGGCCTTCGCAGACGCCCCTGGCGTCGCGACCCCACAGGCCGGAACCCCGCAACCCGCGCCGCGACGGCGCGCGGGCGGCATGGCCTATGCCTGACTTCCGGAACTTCCGTCTTGAACATTCCCAAGCGGCAGCAGAGGACGCTGCACGCCCTGGCCCAGGGCGCCCGAATCCTGCCCGTGCGCGACGCGCGCGGCGCCATCATCGAGGTCGACTGCATCACCGGCGACGGCTGGCGGCTGGTCGACTGCGACCTTCACGTCTTCAAGGCGCTGAGGCGCCGCGGCTTCATCGCCAGCCGCGGCGGCGGCCCCTATCGCATCACCCGCGAGGGCCTGGCCAACCTGCGGAGCCAGGCCGACAACCGGACGACCTCACGCGCCTGGTGAGTAGCGCAGGAAGTGGACGCGCGCGGCGCCGTAGTCGCGCGCGTCCAGAGCCTCATAGGCCTCGACGCTGAAGTCCGGCTCCGAGACGCCGCGCTCGAGGACGACGATCGCGCCCGGCGCCAGCCAGCCGCCGTCGGCCAGGCGGGCGAGCGCGATCTCCCCCAGGCCCTTGGCGTAGGGCGGATCGAGGAAGGCCATGTCGAAGGCCGGGCCGTCGGCGCCGGGCCGGACGCCCAGTTGCGTCGCATCGCGCCGGTGGACGCGCGTGCGGCCGAACAGGCCCATGGCGTCGACATTCTCGCGGATCGCGCCGCGGGCGGCCTCGTCGGTCTCCACGAACAGGCAGAACTTGGCCCCGCGCGAGAGCGCCTCGAAGCCGAGCGCGCCCGAGCCGGCGAACAGGTCGATGACCCGCAGGTCCCGCAGGCCCGGCGACCAGGGCGCGTGCTCGAGTATGTTGAAGACCGCCTGGCGCGCGCGATCGGAGGTCGGCCGCGTCGTCGCGCCCGCCGGCGCGGCCAGCGTCTTGCCGCGGAACTCGCCCGAAACGATGCGCATCCGCCTAGCCCCGGCGGTTCGGCTTGCGCGGGCCGGGGCGCTTGGGTCCGCCCGGACGCGGCGGGCCGGTCCGGGCCTTGCCGGCCGGGGGCTTGCCGCCAGACGTGCCGACGGCGGATTTCGGAGCCCCAGCCCGTTCGGCCCGGCCGGGCCTGGCCTCGATCACGCGGTCGTCGGCGGCCGAGCGCGGCTTGCCCTTCACCGGACGCGGCCCCTTCGCCGCATGCGGCCGCGCAGGCGCCTTCGGCTTGGCCCAGCCCGGCTTGTAGGTCTTCTTCGCCGCCGGTTTCGGCTCAGGCACGACGGCCGACTCGTCGGCCGCCGCCTGGCTCCGCCGGCCGGCGCCGGCGCTGGCCCGCCGCGGCGGGTTGTAGGCCGGCCGATCGCCCTTGGGCATGTTCTCCGGCGCGATGAAGCCGGCGAACTGCTCGCGCAGCACGCGCGGGCCGACCTCCTCGATCTGGCCGACATCCAGCGTGCCGAGCGCCAGGGGTCCGTAGGAGAGGCGGATCAGCCGGTTCACCTTCAGGCCGAGCGACTCCAAGACCCGCCGGACCTCGCGGTTCTTGCCCTCGCTGAGCGTCAGGCTGATCCAGACATTGGCCCCCTGCGGGCCTTCCCTGGCCTTGTCGATCCGGGCCTCGATCGGGCCGTAGCGCACCCCCTCCACGGTTACGCCGTTCTTCAGGGTGTCGAGCTTGTCCTGCGTGATGCGGCCGTGCGCGCGGGCGCGATAGCGACGCTGCAGGCCGGTGGCCGGCAACTCCAGCGCGCGCGCCAGCTCGCCGTCGTTGGTCAGCAGCAGCAGGCCTTCGGTGTTGAGGTCGAGACGCCCGACCGAGATCAGGCGCGGCAGACCTTCCGGCAGAGCCTGGAAGACGGTGGGCCGGTTCTGCGGATCGGCGTGGGTGGTCACCAGGCCGGCGGGCTTGTGGTAGCGGAAGAGGCGCGCGGGCTCGCGCTCGTCGACCACCTCGCCATCGACGGTGAGGATGTCGCCGGGCTCCACCTTCACCGCCGGCGTGGTCAGAACCTGTCCGTTGAGCGCCACGCGGCCGGCGGCGATCAGCCGTTCGACCTCCCGACGGGAGGCGACGCCGGCGCGCGCCAGGGCCTTGGCGACGCGTTCGCCGCCGCCATCGGAGGGGTCGTGCGTTCCCCCGCCCCGCGTCTCGTCGGCGGGGTCGTAAGCAGCCTTGGCTTGACCGGAAGGGGGACGCGGAGTTCGTTGCCGTTCGTGGACCATGATCACCGCACCATGCGCATCGCCCTGCAAGCGGCGCAAGACGCCGCCGCACGCGGCGAAACGCCCGTCGGCGCCTGCGTGGTCGATCCGGCCACGGGCGAGGTGATCTCCATCGGCGCCAACGGCCCGATCGGGGCCCACGATCCGACCGCCCACGCCGAGATCGTCGCCCTGCGTGAGGCCGCCCGGAAACGGGGCAATTACCGGCTGACCGGCCTGACCCTGGTGGTGACGCTCGAGCCCTGCGCCATGTGCGCCGGCGCCATAAGCCACGCCCGCATCGGCCGCGTCGTCTTCGGCGCGGAGGACGCCAAGGGCGGGGCCGTGGTCCATGGCCCGCGCTTCTTCGAACAGCCGACCTGCCATTGGCGGCCGCAGGTCACCGGCGGGGTGCTGGCCGAGGATAGCGCCGATCTGCTGCGCGGCTTCTTCCGCGCCCGTCGCGCCAAGGGCTCTGCGAGCGGCTGAGGCGCCTTGCCTTCCGCCCCGGGAGGGCGGGAGAATACCTCCCATAAGAATTGCCGCATTTGGGAGGACGTTTTCATGGGACTGCTCGATGGGAAGGTGGCCATCGTCACCGGCGCGGGCGGCGGCCTGGGCGAGGCCTACGCCAAGCTGTTCGCCAAGGAAGGCGCCAAGGTCGTGGTCAACGACCTGGGCGGGTCGCGCGACGGGTCCGGCGCCGATCGCAGCGCCGCGCAGAAGGTGGTCGACGAGATCCGCGAGGCCGGCGGCGAGGCCGTGGCCAACGGGGACGACGTCTCCACCCTGGCCGGCGGCGAGAACATCCTGAAGACCGCCCTCGACAACTATGGCCAGATCGACATCCTCGTCTGCAACGCCGGCATTCTGCGCGACAAGACCTTCGCCAACACCTCCGAAGCGGACTGGGACCTGGTGGTGAAGGTCCACCTGAAGGGGACCTATTGCTGCGCCTGGCCGGTGTGGAAGTGGATGAAGGAGAACAACCATCCCGGCGTGATGGTGCTGACCTCCTCGACCTCGGGCCTCTACGGCAACTTCGGCCAGGCCAATTACGGGGCGGCCAAGGCCGGCATCTACGGCCTGATGCGCGTGCTCTCCATCGAAGGGCGGAAGTACGGCATCCGCGTCATGGGCCTGGCGCCGGGCGCCTTCACCCGCATGACCGCCGACCTGCCCGGCCGCCAGGGTAAGGAGCCCGATCCGATGAGCCTGCCGGAGAACATCGCGCCCGGCGTGCTCTACATGGTCTCCGACCTGGCCGCCGATCATTCGGGCAAGGTGCTGGGCGTCTCCTCGCGCGGCGTGCGCGAGATCAAGATGATGCAGACCGACGGCTTCAATCCCGGCAAGCCCTACACCGCCCAGGACGTGGCCAAGAACGCCGACAAGGTCTTCTTCGCCGACGCCACGGAGCGGACGGCGGCGAGCGCCTAGTCTGGACGGCTGGCGGCGCTAGCCGAACGCCGCCAGCCGTTCGTCCAGCCGTTCGCGCACGGCCGGCCATTCGTCGGCCAGGATCGAGAAGACCACCGTGTCGCGGATGCGGCCGGTCCAGGTGATGCGGTCCTGGCGCAACACGCCCTCCTGCACAGCCCCCAGCTTGAGGACGGCGGCGCGGGAGCGGGCGTTGATCGCATCCACCTTGAACTGAACCCGCCGGGCCCCGGCCGCGAAGGCGTGGGCCAGCATCAGGCGCTTGGCCGCCGGATTGACGGCGCCGCCGCGGGCGTCCGGCGCATAGTAGGTGCCGCCGACCTCGACCGTCGCATTGGCCTCGTCCGGGGCGATGTAGCTGGTCATGCCGAGGCAGACGCCGTCGACCAGCACGGCGAAGGGAATCCAGCTTCCGTCCTGCGCCTGGCGCATCAGCCTGTCCCAGGCCGGGCCGAAATGCTCGCCGGCCATGGAGAAGGGGTAGAGATCCCGCCACAGCGCCGGGTCGGCGTCGCAGGCCTGCCGCAGGTCGGCGCGATGCTGTTCGCCGAGCGGCTCCAGGCGGACACGGCGATGCTGCATGATGGAGGGCGGAAGCCTCATTTTTGCGCCTGCGACATTCTGGAACGAAGAAATTTGCGAAATGCCCTATTGCGTTTGCCGGCGATAGGCTTATCTCAGCCTCGCCCTTTTGGGCGTTTCCTCCCTATACCTTCAGAGCCGCGCCCGGCTTGGGCCGCGGCTCTTTTTTTGCCCTCACGCCCCCGCCAGAAGCGCCACGCCCTGGATCAGGAAACCTGCCCCGAGCACGGTGAAGATCCACCGCCGCCAGCGTCGGAAGCGGTCTTCCGACAGGGCGTCGAGGAAGCGGCGTCCGGCGAACGCCCCCAGAACCGCCGCCGCCGCCACGCCCGCCAGAAGCCCCGCCTGGACGCCCTCCCCGCCGTCCAGGGACAGGAGGGCGCCGCCGTAGAAGAGGAGCTTGGCCAGGTGGGCGAACACCTGCATGGCCGCCTTGGTCCCGATCACCTGATGGCGCGTGAGGCTGGAGCGGATCAGGAAGAGCTCGCTCAAGGGGCCGGAGACGCCGGCCGTCAGCGCCAGGGCGCAGACAAGGAACCCTCCCGCCGCCGCATGGCTCGGGCGGGCCGCGTCGAGCGGGACCCACCGGGCCGGAATCCAGACGAGCGCCGGCAGCAGGCCCATGGCGATGAACAGGGCCGCCCGCGAGGGCTGGTAGGCGACGAGGCTGAGGAGCGCCAGGCCGGCGCCGGCGCCCAGGGCGAACCAGCCGAGGGTGCGGTAGCGCACGTGGCGCCAGTTCATCCCGGCCCGCGCCAGGTTGGAGACGAGCTGGGCGGCCCCATGCAGGGCGAGCGCCGCGCCGACCGGCAGGGCGTAGGTCAGCGCCGCCATCAGCAGAGAGCCGCCAGCCATGCCGAACAGGCCGGAAATGGCCGAGGCGGCGAAGACCGCCGCCAGGACGAAGGCGACGAGCCCTGGGGTCATCGCCCGGCCAGGACGAGCTGGGCCGCCTGGGCCAGGTAGAAGAGGCCGACGGCGGTGACGATCCAGCGCGTCCAGCGCTTGAAGTTCACGTCGCTCATCCGCTCCAGGATCAGGCCGCCCACATAGGTGCCGGTCATGGAGAGCGGGACGGCCAGGGCGAAGACCCACAGCGGCGGCAGCGCCGCCTCGCGCGCGCCGATCAGCAGCGGCGCGCCATAGACCACGATCTTGGCCAGGTGGGCGAAGACCTGGGTCGCCGCCTTGGTGGCGACGATGGCGTGGCGGGTGAGCTCGGTGCGCACGAAGAAGATGTCGAGCAGCGGCCCGGCGACGCCGGCCAGCAGGTTCAGCCCCGTGACCAGGAAGCCCGAGGCGAAGGCCTGGGGCGGGCGGGCGGCGTCGAGCCTCAGCCAGGTCTGCGGCAGCCAGGTGAGGCCGGGCACAAGACCCAGCAGCAGGAAGAGCAGCGGCTTGGACGGCGTGAAGGCCAGCAGCGACACGAGGCCGGCGGCGATCAGCGAGGCGAGCGCATACCAGCCGACGATGTCCCAGCGGACGTGGCGGCGGTGCAGGATGGCCCGCCAGCCGTTGGCGACGAGCTGCAGCACGCCGTGGGCGACGAAGGCGGCCGAGACCGGCAGGACCAGCGCCAGCGCCCCCATCAGCACAAGGCCGCCGGCCATGCCGAAGACGCCCGAGAGGGTGGCCGTGGCGAAGGCCGCGACCAGGATGAAAAGCATGGAGATGAGGGGCACGGCTTTGGTCCTCCGATGGAGCGGCCGGCCCCGACGGAGGGCACAGGCCGCCGCCGATCGCCGGTCCGCAGCGCGTCGCGCGCGGGACGGATGGGGCGCTGCGAGCCGCCAGCGGCGAACGCCCGGACATGGCCGGCCGCAGCCGAGCCTCGATGGAGGACGCCACGCCATGCGCGGCGGTCCCGCGCGGCTTACACCCGTCGCGGTCCCCGGCCAAGCTTGCGGCCACGAAAAAGGCCCCGGCGGATCGCCGGGGCCTTCGCAAGCCTGCGATGAGGCTTCGATCAGTTGCGGAACACCGCCGGGGTCGAGGGATCCTGCGGCATGTCGCGATAGCGGCGGACCTCGTTGCGGCCGACCACCATGTGGTGGACCTCGTCCGGGCCGTCGGCCAGGCGCAGGGTGCGTTGCGAGGCGTACATCTTGGCCAGCGGCGTCTTCTGCGAGACGCCGAGCGCGCCGTGCATCTGGATGGCCTGGTCGATGATCTGGCAGACGCGCTCGGGCACCATGGCCTTGACCATGTGGATCCAGATGCGGGCCTCGTCACGGGGCAGGATGTCCATGGCCTTGGCGGCCTTGAGCACCATCAGGCGCATGGCCTCGATCTCGATGCGGGCGCGGCTGACATGCTCGATATTGCCGCCCAGCTGGATGATCGGCTTGCCGAAGGCTTCGCGGGTCAGGCCGCGGGTGATCATCAGGTCGAGCGCCCGCTCGGCCTGGCCGATGGCGCGCATGCAGTGGTGGATACGGCCCGGACCCAGGCGCAGCTGGCTGATCTCGAAGCCGCGGCCTTCGCCCAGCAGCATGTTCTCCTTGGGCACCCGCACATTGTCGAAGACGATGTGCATATGGCCGTGCGGCGCGTCAGGGTCGCCGAAGACGTTCATCGGCCCGATGACCTTCACGCCGGGCGTGTCCATGGGCACCAGGATCTGGGACTGGCGCAGGTGCGGCGGGCCGTCGGGATCGGTCTGCACCATGGTGATCATCACCTTGCAGCGCGGATCGCCGGCGCCGGAAATGTAGTGCTTCTCACCGTTGATGACGTACTCGTCGCCCACCAGCGTGGCGCGCATGCGGATGTTCTTGGCGTCGGAGGAGGCCATGTCCGGCTCGGTCATGGCGAAGGCCGAGCGGATCTTCCCTTCCAGCAGGGGCTTCAGCCACTTCTCCTTCTGCTCGGGCGTGCCGACGCGTTCGAGCACCTCCATGTTGCCCGTGTCCGGCGCGGCGCAGTTCATCACCTCGGACGCCATCGGGTTCTTGCCGAGCTCGACGGCGATATAGGCGTAGTCGAGGTTCGACAGCCCCTCGCCGGTATGGGCGTCGGGCAGGAAGAAGTTCCACAGGCCCTCAGCCTTGGCCTTGTCCTTGGCCGCTTCGAGCACCTCCAGCTGGCCGGGCGCATAGGACCAGATGTCGGTCTTGCCCTCGCCCAGGCGGTGGAACTCCTCGCTCATCGGCTGGACCACCTCCTTGATGAACCGCTTGACGTGGTTGAGCAGGGGAATGGCCTTGTCCGACATACGCAGGTCGTTGAGCTCATCCTGCGGGCTGAGCGTGAAGCTGGATTGTTCGCGTTCGGCGGTGACGGTCATCTGGAGGTCCTCCCACGGGCTAAAAGGCGATGGCGCTTTCGATTGGCGCGCAGCATCGGCCGAGAATTGCGGGATATCAAACAATCGTTCGAGGCGAAGCGCTAGGGAGAATTCAAACAATTGTTTGAATCGGAAGGCGCGACGCCATGGACTTCGACTATTCCCCCCGCCAGAAGGCCCTGATCGCCAAGGTCTCCGCCTTCATGGACGAGCACGTCCACCCGGCCGTCCCGGTCTATGAGCGCCAGCACGCCGAGGGCGATCCCTGGAAGGTGATCCCCGTCGTCGAGGAGCTGAAGGCCAAGGCCAGGGCCGCCGGGCTGTGGAACATGTTCATGCCGCCCTCCTCCGGCGTGGCGCACGTGGACGACACTTTCGTGTTCGAGGGCGAGCAGCTGACCAATCTTGAATACGCGCCCATCGCCGAGATCATGGGTCGGGTCAGCTTCGCCTCGGAAGTCTTCAACTGCTCGGCGCCCGACACCGGCAACATGGAGATCCTCAACCGCTACGGCACGCGCGCCCAGAAGGACCGCTGGCTGAAGCCGCTGATGGAGGGCGAGATCCGCTCGGGCTTCCTGATGACCGAGCCGCAGGTGGCCTCCTCCGACGCCACCAATATCGAGACCCGCATCGAGCGGGACGGCGACGACTACGTCATCAACGGCCGCAAGTGGTGGTCCTCCGGCGTCGGCGATCCCCGCTGCAAGGTGGCCGTGGTCATGGGCAAGACCGATCCGTCCGCGCCCAAGCACCAGCAGCAGAGCCAAGTCCTGGTGCCCATGGACGCGCCGGGGATGAAGATCGTGCGCATGCTCCCGGTCTTCGGCTTCGACGACGCGCCGCACGGCCATGCCGAGGTGGTGCTGGAGAACGTCCGCGTGCCTGTGGAGGACGCCCTGCTGCTGGGTGAAGGGCGCGGCTTCGAGATCAGCCAGGCCCGTCTGGGGCCCGGCCGCATCCATCACTGCATGCGCACCATCGGCGCGGCCGAGGTGGCGCTGGAGAAGATGTGCAAGCGCCTGCTGACCCGCACCGCCTTCGGCAAGGCGGTGGCCGAACACTCGGTGTGGGAGGAGCGCATCGCCCGGGCGCGGATCGACATCGAGATGACCCGCCTGCTCTGCCTGAAGGCCGCCGACATGATGGACAAGGCGGGCAACAAGGTGGCGCGGATGGAGATCGCCATGATCAAGGTCCAGGCCCCGACCATGGCTCTGAAGGTGATCGACGACGCCATTCAGGCTCATGGCGGCGCGGGCGTCTCCAGCGACTTCGGTCTGGCCCGGTCCTACGCCAACCAGCGGACCCTGCGCATCGCCGATGGTCCCGACGAGGTGCATGCCCGCACCATCGCCCGCCTGGAGCTGGCCAGGTACGGCGATCTGGCCGCCAAGGTCCGGGCCGAGCGCGACGCCGAGCGCGTGCCCGTCGGCTCGCGCTGAGCGCCTGAGCCGCGCCGCCTCAGGCCACCCAGTCGCGGCTGAGGCGGCGCGCGCCGATGACGAACAGCAGGGCGCTGACCAGGTAGAAGCCGAGGCCCGAATAGATGGCGTAGCGCAGGGATTCGAGACCGAAGCGCGGCGTCAGGGCGTCGGATACGGCGCCGAAGTACCAGGTGCCGAGGCCCAGCCCGATCAGGTTGTTGACGAACAGGAAGCAGGCCGAGGCCACCGACCGCTGCGCCGCCGGCGCCAGATGCTGGACCGCCGTCAGCACGGGCCCCAGCCAGGCGAGGTTCAGGCCCTGGGGGATGAGGAAGAGGAAGAAGGCGAGCGCCAGGGACTGGGTCTGCACCGCGAGGAAGAAGCACGGCAGGGCGACGATGAAGGCCGCCGCCGGCACCAGCAGATAGGCCGCCGGCCGCCGGGCGCCCAGCCGGTCGCCCAGCCAGCCGCCGGCCCAGACGCCCAGCAGACCGCCCACCAGGGTGATGGCGCCCAGGAAGAGGGAGCGGTCCACCAGACTCATCCCGAGACTGCGCTCGAAGAAGGAGGGCAGCCAGAAGGCGATGCCGTAGCCGCAGACCGACGAGGCCGCCGCCCCCAGCGAGATCAGCCAGAAGCTGGGCTTGCGCAGCAGGGGCCCCACCGATCCGGCGGGCGTCTCCGCCGGCGCCGGCGGCGCCTCGTCGAAGGCGCCGCGCCGGGGCTCCTTGACCACCAGCCGGAAGATGGGGGCGAGCGCGATGCCGGCCAGGCCGACGATGACGAAGGCGGCGCGCCAGTCGATGGCGTGGGCGATCAGGCCGCCGAACAGGATGCCGAAGGCCGAGCCGATAGGGATCCCGAAGGAATAGGCCGCCAGCGCCCGCGCCCGCTGCGACTTCGGAAAATAGTCGGAGATGAGGGAATAGGCCGGCGCCACCCCGCCGGCCTCGCCCACCCCCACCCCCATGCGGGCGAGGAAGAGCGTCCAGAAGCCGGTCGCCAGGCCGCAGAGGGCGGTGAAGCCGCTCCACAGAGCCAGGGCGCCGGTCATGATCCAGGTCCGGCTCCACCGGTCGGCCAGCCAGGCCACCGGCACGCCGAGCGCGGTGTAGAAAAGCGCGAAGGCCAGCCCGCCCATGAGGCCGAGCTGGCTGTCGGTCAGGCCGAGATCGGCCTTGATGGGGCCGGCGAGGATGCCGAGGATCTGCCGATCCAGGAAGTTCAGCGTGTAGGCCAGGATCAGCAGGCCGAGCACGATCATGCGGTAACGGCTGGACGGCTGGGCCGGGGTCGGCGTCTCCATCGGATCTCCGCGCGGACAGACAGGCGCCCGGCGCCGCAGGGCGCCGGGCCAAGGAACCTCAGAACTTGGCTTCCAGCGACAGCATCACCGTCCGCGGCGGGCCGTAATAGGCCGTGACGGAGTTGGCGAAGAGGCCGCCGGGGAAGGTGTAGCCGCCCACGCGGTAGCGCTCGTCGGCCAGGTTCTTGCCGTGCAGGCCGACCCGGTAGCGTTCGTCCGGCGAGGTCCAGACGAGGCTGGCGTCGTAGAGCCAGTAGGAGCCCTGATCGAGGATCGACGGCGTCTCGAACATCGAGAAGGACGAGCGGTAGGAGGCCGCCGGAATGAAGGAGATCTGCCCCATCTCGCCCAGGTCGCGGCGATAGGTGAGGCTGACCGCGCCGGTCCATTCGGGCGTGTTCTGGAACACCCGGCTGTCGGCGAAGTCTTCGACCTGGCCGGTCAGCGGGTTCAGCGCCCGGTACTCGTCGAACTCGGCCTTGATGTAGCCTACCGAGAAATTGGCGCTGAGGTCGGGGGTGAAGAAGGCCGCGCCCTCCAGCTCGACGCCGGACATGTGCGACTCGCCCACGTTCAGCACCTGGCTGGCGATGGAGGCCCCGACCGGCGTCTGCAGGGTGACCTGCTGATCCTGGTACTGGGCGTAGAAGGCCGCGGTGTTCAGGCTGAGCCGGCGGTCGAAGAAGTAGCCCTTCAGACCGAGCTCGTAGGAGTCCACCGTCTCAGGATCGTAGCCGTCGCGCGAATCCGGCGTGAGGATGGCGTCGGCGCGCATGTCGAAGCCGCCCGACTTGAAGCCCTGGCTGTAGGAGCCGTAGGCGGTCAGCTCGGTGTTGAGGTCGTAGCTGAGGCTGACCCGCGGCGTGAACTTCTCGTAGGTGTCGGTGCTGGTGAAGTCCGAACGCAGCAGGCCCGGAACCGCCAGATTGTTGCCGAACAGGGGCGAGCCGACGCCGGTGAAGTTCTGGCGATAGACGCGGCCGGTCTTCTCGTCGCGGGTGTAGCGGCCGCCGAGCGACAGGCTCAGCGCATCGGTGAAGGCGTAGGTCACGTCGGCGAAGGCCGACCAGCTCTCGGTGTCCACATAGCCGGCCGTGGCGATGGAAAGATTGGCCTGGCTGAGGATGGTGTCGAAGGCGCCGGCCGCCGTGGCGTTCAGATAGTAGAGGCCGCCGACCGCCTGCACCCGGTCGCCGGTGTAGAGCAGCTGCAGTTCCTGGGTGAACTGGTGGTCGTTGTAGCGGGCCGGGATGTCCAGATAGGGCGCCGGCAGGGTGTCGAAATCGATCGTCCCCTCGGTCTCGCCGGCGCGATAGGCGCTGATCGACTTGAAGGTCAGAGTGTCGCTCACCGACCATTCGCCGAGCAGCGAAACGCCGCGGCTTTCCACCAGGTTGTGGTCCCCGGAGCCGGCGCGGGTGTCGTAGACGTCCGGCAGCACCTCGCCGCCGGGAATGGGCTGGTTCAGCGAATTGAAGGCCGGGGTCTCCCGGTGGCCGTGGCGGGGGTTCGACCGGTCGGTGACGATGTCGCCCGCCAGCCGGAAGAAGAGGTCCGGCGTGGGCGAGAACTCCACCGTCGCTCGGGCCGCGGCGACCTCCTTGTTGTAGTGCTCGGCGCCGGTGTTCAGATTGGTCCCGTAGCCGTCTCGGTTGAAGCTGGCCCAGGTGAGGCCCACGCCCAGGGTGTCGGACACCATGCCCTTGGCCGAGCCGATGAAGTCGCGCTGGTCATAGGAGCCGAACTGGCCCTTCAGCTTCAGCTCGGGATCGCCCTCGATCTTGGCGGTGACGTACTTGATCGCCCCGCCGATGGTGTTGCGGCCATAGAGGGTGCCTTGCGGTCCGCGCAGGACCTCCATGCGCTCGATGTCGAAGATGTCGAGCACCGCGCCCTGCGGCCGGGCGACATAGACGTCGTCCACATAGAGGCCGACGCCCGGCTCGAAGCCCCAGAGCGGGTCCTGCTGGCCCACGCCGCGGATGAAGGAGATGAGCGTGGAGTTCGACCCGCGCGCGACCTGCACCGTCAGGTTCGGCGTGGTCTGCTGCAGGTTGGTGATGTCCGTCGCACCGGTGGCGGCCAGGCGCTCGCCGGTGACGGCGGTCACGGCCACGGGCACGTCCTTGAGGCTTTCCTCGCGGCGGCGTGCGGTGACGACCAGCTCGTCGACGACGGAGGGGCCCTGCGACGTCGCCTGAGCCGCGGCGGCGACAGGCGTCGCCGTGATCGCCGCGCTCGCCAGGAGCGCAGCCTTGAAGATGGCTTTCATGTTTTCCTCCCCAGCGCGCCGCATCTTGATGCGCGGCGTCGCCCGAATCTCACCAGGTGGTGAATTCCGAGGAGTGTGGCCACACTTGCGCCGGCCGCGCCAGGGGCCAGGCCCCTGCGAGCGTGGAAAGTTTCGTCACCTGATGAAATTCCGCAACAGTGCCGTTGCGGCGCCCGGGAGGGCCACGGTTCACGCGCGGCGCCGCACGACCGATTCCAGCCCGGCCGCGCAATAGGTGAACAGCCGCTCGCGCACCGCCTGCAGGTCGGAGGACCGGCACAGGCCTTCCGAGAGCTGGTCGATGCGGCCCGTCTCGGACAGGGCCAGCATCATCGCCCCGGTGAGGAACTGATAGCACCAGTACAGGTCCTTGACCTCGGCCTCCGGCAGGGCGGCCTTCAGCGTGTCGATCAGGGCGTGGACGACGGGATCGAAGAACCGGTGCATGGTCTCGCCGCCCCAGGCGGGCGTGTTGTTCACCAGGGCCACGAGACGGAAATAGTTCTTCCAGCCGGGATCCTGGGTCAGTGAGAGGTCGAGCAGGGGCCCGATGAAGGCCTCGATGACCCCCTCCACCCGCATGTCGTCCGGATGCGCCGCCTGGTAGGCCGCCATGGCCTCCAGCCGGACCCGGTTGAGGATCTCGGCCCGGCGCGCGAACACCGCATCGAACAGCTGCCGCTTGGCGCCGAAATAGTAGTGGATCAGGGCGGTGTCGACGCCCGCCTCGGCCGCCACCTGGCGTACGGTCACGCCATAGAAGCCGTGCCGCGAGAACAGCTCTTCGGCCGCGTCGAGTATGGATTCCCGAAGGTCCGGCCCCTGACCCTTGGGCCGGCGGCCGCGGGTCGCGCCCGCCTGGACGGTGTCGGTTTTCGCCATGACCTGCGCATTGGGACGGCCCGGGCGCAGTCGTCAAGCACGCCGCCCCGGCGGCGGCGTCAGATGCCGGACCGCTGGGTGAGCAGGAACAGGCTGATGACGCCAGCCAGGGCGACGAGCGCCGGAAGAAGTTTGAACAGCTTGACCATGGCCTGCATATGGGGGCCGCCATGGCTTCATTCCAGTTAAGGTTCGGACAGAGTCCGCCTGCGCCGGCCAGGCTGTGATCGGAAAGACGCACTCTTCGGCCAAGCACCGGGCAGCGCGCCCTCAGGCCTACTCGGGCCGGTGGCAGACGGCCTCGATATTGTGCCCGTCGGGGTCGAGCACGAAGGCGCCGTAATAGTTGGGATGGTAGTGCGGCCGCAGACCCGGGCCGCCGTTGTCGCGTCCGCCCGCGGCGATCGCGGCGGCGTAGAAGGCGTCCACCGTTTTCCGGTCGGGCGCGGCGAAGGCCACGTGGGTCGGCTCGCCCACCTGCCCCAGGCCGATCCAGAAGCTGGGCTTGTCGACGCCGAAGCCTGCATAGGCCTGGCCGTCGCCCATGTGCTCCCGCGCGCCGAGCGACGCCAGCGCCTTGCCGTAGAAGTCCCGCGACCGGACGAAGTCGCTGACATGCAGCGTCATGTGGTCGATCATTTTCGCCCCTCTCTGCCGAGCCTCACGCGACCCGGCGCAGGCCGGCGGCGCCCACGGGCTCTCCACGTTCCAGATAGTCGCGGGTGATCGGCACGGCGTCCACGCGCTTTGCGAGCTGCAGTTGGAAGACCATGTGATCGCGGTGGCGGAAGGCGATTTCGCTGACGCAGAGATAGAACTCCCACATCCGGCAGAAACGCTCGTCGTAGAGGGCGGCGATCTCCTTGCGCTGGGCGGTGAACCGCTCGCGCCAGCAGCGCAGGGTCTCGGCGTAGTGCAGACGCAGGATCTCGATGTCGCAGACGACCAGGCCCGCCCGCTCCACCGCCGGCAGCACTTCGGAGAGGGCTGGAATATAGCCGCCCGGAAAGATGTACTTGGCCACCCAGGCCTGGGTGAAGCCGGGCCCGTCGGAGCGGCCGATGGAATGGACGACGGCCACGCCGTCGTCGGTCAGGAGGCGCGCCACCTGGTCGAAATAGGCCTGGTAGTTGGGCCGGCCGACATGTTCGAACATGCCCACCGAGACGATGCGGTCATAGGGGCCGGCCACGTCGCGGTAGTCGGTCAGCGAGAACCGCGCCCGTTCGGCCAGACCGGCCGCCTCGGCCCGGGCCCGGGCCGTGGCCAGCTGTTCCGTCGACAGCGTCACCCCGTCCACCTGCGCGCCCGTCTGCTGGGCGATGGACAGCGCCAGGCCGCCCCAGCCGCAGCCGATGTCGAGCACCCGCTGACCGGGAGAGATCAGCAGCTTGTCGGCCAGACGCTTCTTCTTGACCCACTGGGCGGTCTCCAGGTTGGCGCCGGGCCTGGGGAAATAGGCGCAGGAATACTGCAGGTCGGCGTCGAGGAAGCGGCGGTAGAAATCCACCGACAGGTCGTAGTGGTGGGCGACGTTGCGGCGCGCGGCCCGCCGGGCGTTGGCCTGAAGCCGCCGGTCGAGCCACCAGCGGGCCAAGGGGCCAGGCCGCGGCTGACGGCGATAGCGGGCGTTGCGCCCGATCAGATCGACCAGATTGTAAAGGCCGCCCTCCTCCAGGAGGAGGCCGCCTTCCATATAGGCTTCGCCGACGCGCAGATCGGGATCGGCCGCGATCCGGGCCAGCCATCGGCGCGAGTTGATCCGGACGCGCAACGGCGGTCCGGAGCCGTCTCCCAGGTTCAGCGACCGCCCGCCCGGCAGATCCACCCTCAGCCGGCCCTCGCGAACGGTCTCGTGCAAATAGGACGAAAGGCTCATGGCCAACCCCTCCTTGCCCGAAGAGGTTAACAGCTAAGCGCGAAAGACTGTTCGCGTCCACGATGTAAAGGGCGTTCGCGCAACCGCCGTGCGGAGTGTTGACTCCGGGCCGCGTCTTACCTACCTCCCGGCCGACGTTAGCACTCGGACTGGGTGGCTGCTAACAGCCAGCCGGAGGCTCGCGTCACCGCAATTCAGATAGTTCCGAACGGAGCAAGACCAACATGGCGTTTCGTCCTTTGGGAGACCGCGTCCTCGTGCGGCGCGTCGAGGAAGAACAGAAGACCAAGGGCGGGATCATCATCCCCGACACGGCGAAGGAAAAGCCGCAGGAAGGCGAGATCATCGCCGTCGGCCCGGGCGCTCGCGACGAGAACGGCAAGATCCAGCCGCTCGACGTGAAGGCCGGCGACCGCGTGCTGTTCGGCAAGTGGTCGGGCACCGAGATCAAGCTCGAGGGCGAAGACCTGCTGATCATGAAGGAAAGCGACATCCTGGGCGTCGTCGAGTAACGCCCGGATCGAGCTGACGTCCCGCCCGCCGACCCCGGCGGGCGCAAACCCTTCGGCCCTTTGCGGCGCGGTCTACCGGCAGATCCGGAGCGGCGCCCATCCGGCCTCAAGACGAAAGAAGAAGAGATGGCTGCGAAAGACGTCTATTTCTCCGCCGACGCCCGCGACCGCATGCTGCGCGGCGTCAACACCCTGGCCAATGCGGTCAAGGTGACGCTCGGCCCCAAGGGCCGCAACGTCGTCATCGAGAAGTCCTTCGGCGCTCCGCGTTCGACCAAGGACGGCGTGTCGGTGGCCAAGGAAATCGAACTGGCTGACAAGTTCGAGAACCTCGGCGCCCAGCTGATCCGCGAAGTCGCCTCGAAGACCAACGACAAGGCCGGCGACGGCACCACCACCGCCACGGTGCTGGCCCAGGCCATCGTCACCGAGGGCCTGAAGTCGGTGGCCGCCGGCATGAACCCGATGGACCTGAAGCGCGGCATCGACAAGGCCGTCACCAAGGTCATCGAAGAGATCAAGTCCAACGCCAAGAAGGTCTCGGCCAATTCCGAGATCGCCCAGGTCGGCACCATTTCGGCCAATGGCGACACTGAGGTCGGCGAGATGATCGCCAAGGCCATGGACAAGGTCGGCAACGAAGGCGTCATCACCGTCGAGGAAGCCAAGACCGCCGAGACCGAACTCGACGTCGTCGAAGGCATGCAGTTCGACCGCGGCTACCTGTCGCCCTACTTCATCACCAACGCCGACAAGATGGAGGCCGATCTCGAAGAGCCGCTCATCCTGCTCTACGAGAAGAAGCTCTCCAGCCTGCAGCCCCTGCTCCCGGTCCTGGAAGCCGTGGTCCAGTCGGGCCGTCCCCTGCTGATCATCGCCGAGGACGTGGAAGGCGAGGCTCTGGCCACCCTGGTGGTCAACAAGCTGCGTGGCGGCCTGCGCGTCGCCGCCGTCAAGGCGCCGGGCTTCGGCGACCGCCGCAAGGCCATGCTGGAAGACATCGCCATCCTGACCGGCGGCCAGCTGATCAGCGAAGACCTGGGCATCAAGCTCGAGAACGTGTCGCTCGACATGCTCGGCCGCGCCAAGAAGGTCACCATCACCAAGGACGACACCACCATCGTCGACGGTTCGGGTGACAAGGCCGGCATCGAAGGCCGCGTGGCCCAGATCAAGAAGCAGATCGAGGACACCACCTCGGACTACGACAAGGAAAAGCTGCAAGAGCGCCTGGCCAAGCTGGCCGGCGGCGTCGCGGTGATCCGCGTCGGCGGCGCCACCGAGGTCGAGGTGAAGGAGCGTAAGGACCGCGTCGACGACGCGCTGAACGCCACCCGCGCCGCGGTCGAGGAAGGCATCGTCCCGGGCGGCGGCGTCGCCCTGCTGAAGGCCTCCAAGGTCCTCGAAAGCTTCAAGGGCGACAACGACGACCAGGAAGCCGGCGTGGCCATCGTCCGCCGCGCCCTGCAGGCCCCGATCCGTCAGATCGCCGAGAACGCCGGCGTGGAAGGCTCGATCGTGGTCGCCAAGGTGCTGGACTCCAACTCGGCCACCTTCGGCTTCAACGCCCAGACCGAAGAGTATGTCGACCTCGTCCAGGCCGGCGTCATCGACCCCGCCAAGGTCGTGCGCACCGCCCTGCAGGACGCGGCTTCGGTCGCCGGTCTGCTGATCACCACCGAAGCGGCCATCGTCGAAGCGCCGAAGAAGAACGCTCCGGCCGGCGGCGGCATGCCCGACATGGGCGGCATGGGCGGCATGGACTTCTAAGTCCGGCCCTCCAGAGCTGACAGGACGAAGGGCGGAGCCTCCGGGCTCCGCCCTTTTTCTATGGGTCGAGCGCGCGGGCCAGACGCGCGGACTCGCCGCGCGTGGACAGCCAGATGAGCGCCTCGGTCACGGCGGCGATCGGCGGCTCGAGCCAACCTCGGCGCCCCTGCGGCAGCCTCGTCTCGGCGAAGGCGAGGTGCGCCTCCTCCTCCGCCAGGATCTCCTGCAGCGTGCGGCGGAGCTCCGGGTCGCGGTCGGAGACGGCCCGAATCTGGTCCTGGAGATGCACGTGGACCGTGCGCTCGACCGCCGCGGTGCAGGCAAGCACGGCCCGCGAGCCGAGAAGGGCTGTCAGCAGCCCCAAAGCGCCGCCGCCCACGCCCCAGAGCCACATCAGCCGGCACGGCCTGGCCGCGCGCGCCGGCATCAGGGCGCGAAACCGCGCTTCGTGCGCCTCTTCGTGTTCGAGGATCTCCGCCAGGAAGGGGGCCAGGCGCGGCGTACGCCAACGGGCGACGGCCAGCTGCGAGCGGTAGATGCGGACGGCGCCGTATTCCCCGCCATGGTCGACGCGCAGGATGCGGCGGATCAGCCTGTCGTCGGCCGGCGGGCTCACGCGCCCTTCTGGTCCTCGCGGAGGATCATGTGGCCGATCCAGCTCGTCACGCCGGTGACGACGGCGGCGACGAGGCCCGGCCACAGGCCGTCGACCATGAAGCCGTCGAGCATGACGGCCACCAGGCCGATCATCGCCGCGTTCAGCACCAGCAGGAAGAGGCCCAGCGTCAGCAGGGTCAGCGGCAGGGTCACGATGAACAGGACCGGCCGCAGGATGGCGTTGACGACGCCCAGCAGCACCGCAGCCAGGATCAGGCTGCCCATGTCGGTGAAGGCGACGCCGGCCACCAGCATGGACGACAGCCAAAGGCCGATGGCGGCGAAGATGGCGCGGACGATGAATCTGGCCAGCATGCGGGCCCCCCAGGACGCAAATTGTGCGGGCATCATCAACCAATCGCGCCCGAACGTCACCCCGAGGGCCAAATTCCGCCGCAACCGCGCGCCACAGCCCAGCCGGGGCGGGCCGAGTTCGAGGGACGAGACATGCGTTGGATCATGCTGGCCGCCGGCTGTCTGTGGGCGACGGGCGCCCTGGCTCAACCCCTGGAAGGCGAGCGCCCGCCCCCGGAGCCGGACGGCCCTCCAGGCGGCGGCCGGCTGTTCATCAGTCCCGCGGGCGAGCCGTTCCGTCAGGGCGACGGTCGGGCGGCATGGTTCGCCGGGGCCGACCGGGACGGCGACACCCTGCTGACCGAGGCGGAATTCCGGCTGGACGCCGAACGCTTCTTCGCCGTGCTCGACGCCGACGGCAACGGCACGATCGACGGCTTCGAGAACCAGGCCTATGAGCGCGACGTCGTCCCGGAGATCACCCGCCTGGCCGGCCCCTTCGGCGGCGGACCGGCCGGCCGGCGGCCCGAGGGCGGGCGCCGCGGACCTCCGCCGGGCGGCGGCGACGGCGGACTCCGCGGCCTGCTGGGCAAGGGCCCACAAGCCGGCGGCGAACGCCGCGACGGCGCGGCCCGCTGGTCCCTTCTCAACATCCCCCAGCCCGTGCGCGGCGCCGACGCCGACCTGAGCGGCCGTGTCTCGCTGGAGGAGTGGCGGGCGGCGGCCAGCCGGCGCTTCTCCCTGCTCGACGCCGACGGCGACGGGGTCCTGACGCTGGACACCCTGCCCAACCCGCCGGGCGGACCGCCGCGGCGGAGGGACTGAGGGCTCAGGCCGAAACGGCCTCGACGTGCGGGATGGTCTCCGTCAGCCGGCCGCCGACGCGGATCGGCTCGATCCGGCGGGCGAGGCCCGTGGCGTCGTCGGTCTCCACGAAGACGCCGCAGACGGTGGCCGGGCCCTCGGCCGGCTTGTAGCGGCCGCCGGAGATGCGGGTGGTGAAGCGCCGCAGGGGCTCTTCCTTCTGGTTGCCGATCACGCTGTCATAGTCGGCGCAGGCGCCGGCGTCGGTCTGGTAGGCGGTGCCGTTCGGCAGGATCTGGCAGTCGGCGGTGGGCACATGGGTGTGGGTGCCGACCACCAGACTGGCGCGGCCGTCGCAGAAATGGCCCATGGCCATCTTCTCGCTGGTGGCCTCGGCGTGCATGTCCACGACCACGGCGTCGGCGGCCAGGCCCATGGGCGCCTTCTCCAGCTCGCGGTCCACGGCGGCGAAGGGGTCGTCGAGGGAGTCCATGTGGACGCGGCCCAGCAGATTGATGACCAGGATCCGGCGTCCGGAGTCGGTCTCGAACAGATTGGCGCCCCGACCGGGCGCATCGGCCAGGATGGGGTAGTTCAACGGCCGGATCAGCCGCGGCTCGCGGACGATGAAGGTCAGCGCCTCCTTCTGGTCCCACGAGTGGTTGCCGAGCGTCAGGCAGTCGGCGCCGGACTCGAACAGCTCCCGCGCCGTGTTCTCAGTGATGCCGAAGCCGGCGGCGGCGTTCTCGGCGTTGACGATGACGAACTCCAGGCCGAGCCGTCGGCGCAGCATGGGCAGGTGGTCGGCCAGGCCGTCGCGACCTGAACGGCCGACCACATCTCCGAAAAAGGCGAAACGCATAAATCTATCCTATCGCACTTCGACGAAGCCCGCCTCGGTGGCGATGGCGTCGAGCGGCTGGTCGTGCGGCTCCATGGGCACCCGGGGCGCCTCCTGGCCGGCATAGGCGTAACCCACGAGGTAGGGGGTGCGTTCGCCGGAAAGCGCCGCGATGGTGCGGTCATAGATGCCGGCCCCCTGCCCCAGACGCCCGCCGGCGCGGTCGAAGGCGAGCAGCGGCACGATGAGCAGGTCCGGCGTCAGCACCTCGGCCTCGGGCAGCGGCGCCGGGATGCCGAAGGCGTCGGGCGCCAGCGGATCGCCCGGCATCCAGGCCCGGAAGACCAGCGCCCCGGAGCGGTCGGCGGCGGCGGGCAGGGTCAGGCGGCGGCCGGCCGTCGCCAGCCGCGCCATCAGCGGGGCGGGATCAAGCTCCGAGCCCTGGGCGAGATAGCCGCCGATCACCAGACCCGGCAGGCGCTCCAGCGGCGTCGCCTGGGCGGCGCGCACGGCGGCGTCGGGATCGGCGGCGGCCAGTCGTACGCGCTGCGCCCGGTAGCGGCGGCGCATCTGCGCCTTGTCGAGGGGAAGGTCGGTCACGGCCAAGGTCTTAGCCGAACCCTTGGCCGAAGGGAAAAGGCGGCCGAAGGGAAAGTCGGTGGCGGCGCCGCGTGAGCCGTGAAGGACGTTTTAATTCCCTCGACCTGGATAACCAGGTGGGCGCCGTGTTGCCCGAAGCCACGGCTCCGGACAGGGACAGCTCCCTTCGAGACAATTAAGGTCGCTGGAATTAGGTTGCCTTCGACGCGAGCCGCAGCAAGACCCGCCGGAGCGCTAAGTTAGGGAGCCGCCCCGCCGGCCACAAGCGGCGGATGCGGACTATTCGGCGGCCAGCTTCTCGATGCGCTTGGCCGCCGCGTCGAGGGCGGCGACGGCCTTGGCCTCGATGCGCGCGTGATCGGACTGAAGCCGGGCGAGTTCGGCCTGGACCGAGGCCATCCGGCTGCGCGAATCCCACAGCTCATCGGCCAGCAGCAGGGCCGCCATCAGGAAGAGCCGCGTCTCCGAAAGCTGCCCCATGTCCTGGGAGACCGCGCGCACCTGGCGGTCGAACAGGCGGGCGAGCTCCAGCAGGTGCGGCTCCTGGCCGTCCTCGCAGCCCACCTGATAGGGCCGGCCGTTCACATCGATGGTCAGCTGGGCCATGGCTCAGTGCTCCCTCGCCGCATCCGAATCGTCGTCCTCGGGCGTCAGATCGAAAGGCGCCTCCTCCGCCGGCTCTTCGAGCGCCGCGCGGATTTCGCCGATGGCGCGACCGAGCGCCGCAGAGGCCTCCGCGCCGGCGGCCTCCAGTTCGCGCTGGCGGGCGCGCGCCTCGTCCAGGTCGGCCGCCAGCTTGGAGCGGTCCTGGTCGAACAGCCCCCCCGCCTCGGCCCCCGCGCGCGACAGGCGCTCGCCAATCCGCTGCTCCAGCAGGGCGACCGCGCGCTCCAGCCGCCTGGCGGCCTGGTCGAGGGCGCTTTCGCTCGCGGGATCTCGGATCATACGGGACTCCTGAAGTGTGACCGTTAATCTATAGACTGCGCCGGGCGGGGCCCGAAAGCGGCGCATTTCTTGACCCCGCTCCCGTCGCGTGCCACCCCGCGCCCTCGCCTCGCCCCTGACTTCCAGCAGCCTCCGCAGAACGCAGCCCATGCCCGCTCCGCTCCAAACCATGGCCGACGCCATCCGCGTCCTGTCCATGGACGCCGTCCACAACGCCAAGTCCGGTCACCAGGGCATGCCCATGGGCATGGCCGACGTGGCGACCGTGCTCTGGTCGAAGTTCATGAAGTACGACGCCGCCGCCCCGGACTGGGCCGACCGCGACCGCTTCGTGCTCTCGGCCGGCCACGGCTCGATGCTGCTCTATTCGCTTCTCCACCTCACCGGCTTCAAGGCCGTGACCATGGAGGAGGTGAAGAACTTCCGTCAGTGGGGCTCCACCACCGCCGGCCACCCCGAATACGGCCACACGCCCGGCGTGGAGACCACCACCGGCCCGCTCGGCCAGGGGATCGCCACCGCCGTCGGCATGGCCATGGCCGAGCGCCATCTGGCCGCCCGCTTCGGCGATGATCTGGTCGACCACCGCACCTGGGTGATCGCCGGCGACGGCTGCCTGATGGAGGGCGTGAGCCAGGAGGCCATCTCCATGGCCGGCCGCTTCAGGCTCAACAAGCTGACCGTCCTCTTCGACGACAACAACACCACCATCGACGGCGAGGCGACCATCTCCGAGACCGGCGACCAGATGGCCCGCTTCAAGGCGGCCGGCTGGGCGGTGAAGGCCATCGACGGTCACGACTACGGCAAGATCGCCGGGGCCCTGCGCTGGGCCATGCGGCAGGACAAGCCGACCATGATCGCCTGCAAGACGAAGATCTCGAAGGGCGCGGGCCGCAAGGAAGGCGACCCCCACAGCCACGGCTACACCCTATTCGACGACGAAATCGCCGACGCCCGCCAGGCCATGGGCTGGAGCAGCGAACCCTTCGTCATCCCCGACGAGGTCTACAAGCCCTGGCGCGCCGCCGGCCGCAAGGGCCGCAAGGCGCGCAAGACCTGGGAGCAGAAGCTGGCCGCCGCCCCGCTCGGGGCCGAGTTCAAGCGCGCCATGGCCGGCGACCTGCCGGAGAACGCTTTCGAACGGCTCGACGCCTATCTCGCCGACCTGCCGGCCGCCAAGCCCGCCAACGCCACGCGCGTGCACTCGGGCTCGGCGCTGGAGCAGCTCGTCCCCGCGGTGCCGGAAATGGTCGGCGGCTCGGCCGACCTGACCGGCTCCAACAACACCTTCGTCAAGGGCACGCCCGCCTTCGACGCGCCCGACTATGCCGGCCGCTACGTCCACTACGGCATCCGCGAACACGGCATGGCCGCGGCCATGAACGGCATGGCGCTGCACGGCGGCGTCATCCCCTATTCCGGCACCTTCCTCGTCTTCTCCGACTACAGCCGTCCGGCCATCCGGCTCGGCGCCCTGATGGGCGTGCGGGTGATCCATGTGATGACCCACGACTCCATCGGCCTGGGCGAGGATGGCCCCACCCACCAGCCGGTGGAGCATCTGGCGTCCCTGCGGGCCATGCCGAACCTGAACGTCTATCGTCCGGCCGACGCGGTGGAAGCCGCCGAGTGCTGGAAGCTGGCCCTGTCGACCAAGACCACGCCCTCGATCATGGCGCTCTCGCGCCAGAAAGTCCCGGCGGTCCGGCTCGAGGCGGCGGACGAGAACCTCAGCGCCCGCGGCGCCTACGAGCTGCGCGCGGCCGAGGGCGGCGAGGCGCAGGCGACCCTGTTCGCCACCGGATCGGAAGTCTCCATCGCCGTCGCCGCCCGCGACCTGCTGCAGGCGCAAGGCGTGCCCACCCGCGTGGTCTCCGTCCCCTGCTGGGAGCTCTTCGAGGCGCAGGACGAATCCTACAAGGCCCGCATCATCGGCCATTCCAAGATCCGCGCGGCGGTGGAAGCCGCCGTGCGTCTGGGCTGGGAGCGGTTCATCGGCGAGGACGGCGTCTTCGTCGGCATGAGCGGCTTCGGCGCCAGCGCCCCCTATGACCGGCTCTACAAGGAGTTCGGCATCACCGCCGAGGCGCTCGCCGCCGCGGTCAAGGCCAAGCTCTAAGGGACCTCCGCCATGCGCCTGGGCACGCCCCTCTCGCCGAGCGCCGTCAGGGTGATGCTGCTGGGCTCGGGCGAGCTCGGCAAGGAGGTGGTGATCGAGCTGCAGCGGCTCGGCTGCGAGGTGATCGCGGTCGACCGCTATGCCGACGCGCCGGCCATGCAGGTGGCGCACCGCGCGCACGTCGTCGCCATGACGGACGCGGCGGCGCTGCGCGCCCTCGTCGAGGCCGAACGGCCGCACCTGATCGTGCCGGAGATCGAGGCCATCGCCACCGACGAGCTGGCCCGCATCGAAGCCGACGGCCTGGCGACCGTCATCCCCACGGCCCGGGCCACCCAGCTCACCATGAACCGCGAGGGCATCCGCAAACTGGCGGCCGAAGAGCTCGGCCTCCCGACCTCGCCCTACGCCTTCGCCTCCACCGAGGCGGAGCTGGCCGCCGGCGCCTCGGCGGTGGGCTATCCCTGCTTCGTCAAGCCGGTCATGTCCTCCTCGGGCAAGGGCCAGTCCTATGTGGAGGATCCGGCGGGCGTCGCCGGAGCCTGGCGCTACGCCCTCGAAGGCGGGCGCGTCGAGCAGGCCCGCGTCATCGTCGAGGGCCGCATCGATTTCGACTTCGAGATCACCCAGCTCACCGTCCGGGCGCGCGGCCTCGACGGGGAGGTCTCCACCCACTTCTGCGCCCCCATCGGCCACCGTCAGGTGCGCGGCGACTATGTGGAGAGCTGGCAGCCCCAGGCCATGAGCCCGGCGGCGCTGAAGCGCGCCCGCGAGATCGCCGGCCGGGTGACCGCCGCCCTCGGCGGTCTCGGCCTCTTCGGGGTCGAACTCTTCGTGAAGGGCGACGAGGTCTGGTTCTCCGAGGTCAGTCCGCGGCCGCACGACACCGGCCTCGTCACCCTGGCCACCCAGAACCAGAGCGAATTCGCCCTGCACGCCCGCGCCATCCTCGGCCTGCCGGTGGACGTGGCCCAGCGCGAGCCCGGCGCCAGCGCCGTGATCTATGGCGGGATGGACGCCAAGGGTGTCGCCTTCGACGGCGTCGCCGAAGCCCTCGCCGTGCCGGGCGCCGACCTGCGCCTGTTCGGCAAGCCGGAGGCCTTCGAGCGCCGGCGCATGGGCGTGGCGCTCGCCCGCGCCGAAACGGCGGAGGCCGCCCGCGCCCGCGCCGTCGAGGCGGCCGACAAGGTGCGCGTCGTCCGCGGCGGTTGAGGGGATCGCCTCCGTCGGCGAGGCGACGCAGATCGATCTGAAACACCGGGTGATTCACCGCTTGCGCAGGGCTTGAGGCGGCGCGTCCGCCACTTTCGCCCGGCCCCGCGCCGGATCGGGTTCACTAAGCCTTGACTCGCGCGCGGGCGCCCGCACAAAACCCCCGCAATTCAATCGGAAATCGCCGCCGTCCGGCCTCAAGATCGCAGGAGAACTCCACATGACCGTCCGCGTCGCCATCAACGGTTTCGGCCGCATCGGCCGGCTCGTCCTGCGCTCCATCATCGAGCATGGCCGCACCGACATCGAAGTGGTGGCGATCAACGATCTGGGCCCGGTGGAGACCAACGCCCACCTCTTCCGCTACGACAGCGTGCACGGCCGCTTCCCGGGCGAGGTGAAGGTCGACGGCGACACGATCGACGTGGGCCGCGGCCCGATCAAGGTGACGGCGATCCGCAACCCGGCCGAGCTGCCGCACAAGGATCTGGGCGTCGACATCGCCCTGGAATGCACGGGCCTGTTCACCTCCAAGGACAAGGCGTCCGCCCACCTGGAAGCCGGCGCCAAGCGCGTGCTGGTCTCCGCGCCTTGCGACAACGCCGACAAGACCATCGTCTATGGCGTCAACCACGACGTCCTGACCAAGGACGACCTGGTGGTCTCCAACGCCTCGTGCACCACCAACTGCCTGGCCCCGATCGCCAAGGTGATCCACGAGCTGTGCGGGATCGAGCGTGGCTACATGACCACGATCCACTCCTACACCGGCGACCAGCCGACCCTGGACACCATGCACAAGGACCTCTACCGCGCCCGCGCCGCGGCCATGTCCATGATCCCGACCTCCACCGGCGCGGCCAAGGCCGTGGGCCTGGTGCTGCCGGAACTGAACGGCAAGCTGGACGGCTCCTCGATCCGCGTGCCGACGCCGAACGTCTCGGTCGTGGACCTGAAGTTCGTTCCGGGCCGCAGCGTGACCAAGGACGAGATCAACGCCGCGCTGAAGGCGGCCGCCGAGGGCGCCCTGAAGGGCGTGCTGGCGGTGTCGAACGACCCGCTGGTCTCCATCGACCTGAACCACGTGGCCGCCTCCTCGACGGCCGCCCTGCCCCAAACCCAGGTGATCGAAGGCCAGCTCGGCCGCGTGCTCTCCTGGTACGACAACGAGTGGGGCTTCTCGACCCGCATGAGCGACACCGCGCTCGCCATGGCTAAGCTGATCTAGTCAAGGACCGAGCACCGCCGCCGAAGAGGGCTTCGACCTCGGGCCGCCGGCGGTCCGGACGGTCGGGCCCGCAAAGCCCCTCTCCCGGACCGCCAAAGGCCCCATGACCTTCAAGACCCTAGACGACGCCGCCCTCTCCGGAAAACGCGCCCTGGTCCGCGTGGACCTCAACGTGCCCATGGCCAAGGGCGAGGTCACCGACGACACCCGTCTGAAGGCCGCCAAGCCGACGGTGGACAAGCTGCGGGCGGGCGGCGCCAAGGTCATCCTGCTGGCCCACTTCGACCGGCCGAAGGGCCAGCGCGTGCCGGAGATGAGCCTCTTTCCGGTGGTGCGGCCGCTGGCGGAGGTGCTGGGCTGCGACGTGGCCTTCGCCCAGGACTGCGTGGGCGACGACGCCGCGGCGGCCGTCGCCGCGATGAAGGACGGCGACGTCCTGCTGCTGGAGAATGTCCGCTTCCATCCCGGCGAGGAGAAGAACGCGGCCGACTTCGCCCAGGCTCTGGCGGCCAACGGCGACCTCTATGTCAACGACGCCTTCTCCGCCGCCCACCGGGCGCATGCCTCGACCGAGGGCCTGGCCCGCCTGCTGCCGGCCTATGCGGGCGAGCAGATGCGCCGCGAGCTGGACGCCCTGAACGCCGCCCTCGGCGCGCCGAAGCGGCCGGTCCTGGGCGTCGTCGGCGGCTCCAAGGTCTCGACCAAGCTCGACCTGCTGAACAATCTGGTGGGCAGGCTCGATGCGCTCGCCATCGGCGGCGGCATGGCCAACACCTTCCTGGCGGCCAAGGGCGTGGACGTGGGCGGCTCGCTCTGCGAGCACGACCTGGGCGACACCGCCCGCCAGATCATGGCCGCGGCCGAACAGGCCGGCTGCGAGCTGCTGCTGCCGCTGGACGTCGTGGTGGCGACGGAAGTCGCGCCGGGGGCCGACAGCCATGTTCGCGCCCTGGACGCCGTCGGCGCCGAGGAGAAGATCCTCGACGCGGGCCCCAAGACGCTCGCTCGCCTGATCGCGGCCATGGACGCCTCGGCCACATTGATCTGGAACGGCCCCTTGGGCGTTTTCGAGGTGCCGCCCTTCGACAAGGCGACCGTTGCGGCGGCAAAACACGCCGCGGGCCTGGCCAAGTCCGGCGGGCTGGTGGCCGTGGCCGGCGGCGGTGATACGGTGGCGGCTCTGAACGCGGCGGGCTGCGCGGAGGACTTTACCTTCGTCTCGACGGCCGGCGGCGCGTTCCTTGAATGGATGGAAGGCAAGACCCTGCCCGGCGTGGCGGCTCTGAGCCAGTAAGAGACAAGAAGAGAAACGGACGGATACGGCGATGGCCCGGATTACCCTGAGACAGCTTCTCGATCACGCCGCCGAGCACAGCTACGGCGTGCCGGCGTTCAACATCAACAACATGGAACAGGGCCTGGCGATCATGGAGGCCGCCGACGCGGTCAACGCGCCGGTCATCATCCAGGCGAGCCGGGGCGCGCGCTCCTACGCCAACGACATCGTGCTGAAGCACCTGATCGACGCCCTTGCGGAGATGTATCCGCATATCCCGATCTGCATGCACCAGGACCACGGAAACAACGAGGCCACCTGCGCCACGGCCATCCAGTTCGGCTTCACCTCGGTGATGATGGACGGCTCGCTCATGGCCGACGCCAAGACGCCCGCCGACTACGACTACAATGTCCGCGTGACCCGCAACGTGGTGGACATGGCCCACTGGGTCGGCGCCTCGGTGGAGGGCGAACTCGGCGTGCTCGGCAGCCTTGAGACCGGCATGGGCGAGAAGGAGGACGGCCACGGCTTCGAGGGCAAGCTCGGCCACGATCAGCTCCTGACCGATCCCGACCAGGCCGTGGAATTCGTGAAGGCCACCCAGGTCGACGCCCTGGCCATCGCCATGGGCACCAGCCACGGCGCCTACAAGTTCACGCGCAAGCCGGACGGCGACGTCCTGGCCATGAACGTGATCGAGGAGATCCACCGCCGCCTGCCCGACACCCACCTGGTGATGCACGGCTCCTCGTCGGTGCCGCAGGAACTGCAGGACATCATCAACAAGTACGGCGGCGAGATGCCCCAGACCTGGGGCGTGCCGGTGGAAGAGATCCAGCGCGGCATCAAGCACGGCGTGCGCAAGATCAACATCGACACCGACAACCGCATGGCCATGACCGGCGCCATCCGGAAGGTGTTCGCCGAGAACCCCTCGGAGTTCGACCCGCGCAAGTATCTGAAGCCCGCCATGGAGGCGATGCGCGCCGTGGTGCGCCAGCGCTTCGAGGAGTTCGGCACGGCCGGCTGGGCCGACAAGATCAAGCCGCTGCCGATGTCGGCCATGGCCAAGCGCTACGCCTCGGGCGAACTCGATCCCAAGATCGGGGTCACCCGCCAGGCCGCCGAATAGGCGGAGCGCCCGTCAGAACGAAGAGCGCCGGCCAGGCTGTCCTGGCTGGCGCTTTTCTATTTTCGGTCCCTCGGTGGAGCGGCGGGCCTCAGCCCTCGCCCTCCATCTCGCCCATGGCCGACTGCATATAGTTCTGCTCGCCGAGCGACTTCAGCAGGTTCAGCTGGGTCTCGAGGAAGTCGATGTGCTCCTCGGTGTCCGACAGGATCTCGCGCAGCAGTTCGCGGGACACGAAGTCGGCCGAGGATTCGCAGAGCTTGATCCCCTCGATCAGCGTCTGGCGGCCGCCCAGCTCGACATCGAGATCGGCCGACATGCACTCGCCGACCGTCTCGCCCACCTTGAGCTTGTGCAGGTCCTGCAGGTTCGGCAGGCCGTCGAGGAAGAGGATGCGCTTGATGAGCATGTCGGCATGCTTCATCTCGCCGATCGACTCTTCATAGACGATCTTGCCAAGGCGCTTCAGGCCCCAGTTTTCGAACATGCGCGCATGCAGGAAATACTGGTTCACCGCCGTAAGCTCGTTGGTGAGGACGGCGTTGAGAAGCCGAATGATCGCCTTGTCGCCCTGCATGGCGCACCCCTGATCTTTGCACGGAATAGGATTCGACCGGCAAACTCGTTCGCGAGGACCGAGTTGTCAAAGCCTATGTTTGCAACTGATTTGCGGTGTTGTTCTCGCTCTGTGGCGAGACCTTGGCGGCGGCCTATTCGGCCGCGTAACGCAGCGCTTCCCGCTGTTCCTGCAGGATTTCGCGCATCTCGCACACGCAGCGGGCGCACTGAGGCGCCGCATCGCAGGCCTTGAAGATCTCCGCCGGCCGGGAGGCCCCCGCTGCGATGGCGGCGCGAACCTCGCGTTCCCGGATGCCGTTACAGTTGCAGACGTACACGAGACGACCGACTCCCCAAGACACGCCGACAGGTTTACCAGATGCGAACGTCGTTGCAACTCATTTGCAGAGCGACGCGCCGTCGCAGCCCGGGGAAGCGCGACCGTATGTCGCGGGACCCTTCGGGCGGGGCAGGACGTTAGGTCGCCGACGGGTCGCCGGACGCAGTTCCGGCCGGGGAAATGAGGGACGGAATGGATTTCGACGCCCTGCTGCTGTCACGCATCCAGTTCGCGTTCACCATCGCGTTCCACATCATCTTTCCCAGCTTCACGATCGGCTTGGCGAGCTACCTGGCCGTACTCGAGGGCCTGTGGCTGGTGACCAAGAACGAGGCCTTCAAGTCCCTCTATCTCTTCTGGGTGAAGGTCTTCGCCATCTCCTTCGGCATGGGCGTGGTGAGCGGCGTGGTGATGAGCTACCAGCTCGGCACCAACTGGGCGGTCTTCTCGGCCGTCGCCGCCCCGGTGATCGGCCCCCTCTTCGCCTTCGAGGTGCTGGCCGCCTTCTTCCTGGAGGCGTCCTTCCTGGGGGTCATGCTGTTCGGCTGGAAAAAGGTGGGGCCGCGGCTGCACTTCCTGGCCACCGTGCTCGTCGCCCTCGGCACGCTGATGTCGGCCTTCTGGATCATCTCGGCCAACAGCTGGATGCAGTCGCCGGCCGGCTTCGAAGGTACGGTGGAGACCGGCCTGCGGGCCGTCTCCTGGCTGCAGGTGATCTTCTCGCCGACCTTCCCCGAACGCCTGGTCCACATGGTGCTGGCGGCCTATCTGACCACCGCCCTCGTCGTGGCGGGGGCTTCGGCCTACCGCCTGCTGCGCGATCCGGGCGAAGGCGAATCCGCCCTGGCCCTGAGGATGGCCGTGGGCATGCTGGCCATCGTCGCCCCCATGCAACTGCTGGTCGGCGACCTGTCGGGCAAGGACGTGGAGCGGCACCAGCCCGCCAAGCTCGCCGCCATCGAAGGCTTCTGGGAGACCCGCTCCGAGCAGGCCTTCCACATCGTCGCCTGGCCCGACCGTGACATCCAGGGCAACCACTGGGAGCTTTCCATCCCCAAGCTCGGCAGCTGGATCACCGGCGGCGCCACGGACGCCGAGATTCAGGGCCTGCGGGACTTCCCGCGCGAGGACCAGCCGCCGGTGCTGCCGGTCTTCTGGGCGTTCCGCGTCATGGTCGGCCTGGGCGTGGCCATGATCGGCCTCGGCTTCTGGGGCGCCTGGCTGTGCTGGCGCGGCAAGATCATCCACGCCGCCGCCTTCCTGCGATCCTGCGTGCTGATGTCGCCCATGGGCTTCGTGGCCGTCATCGCCGGCTGGATGGTCGCCGAGATCGGCCGCCAGCCCTACGTCATCTACGGCGTCCTGCGCACGGAGGACGCCGTCTCCCCCATCGGGGCCGGCGAGGTTTCCACCTCGCTGCTCGCCTTCCTGGTGGTCTACGCCGTCGTCTTCAGCGTCGGCGCCCTCTACATCCTGCGGCTGCTGGCGCAAGGGCCGGTCACCGGCGTCCACGAAGAGCCGCCGACGCCGCATCGGCCGCCCGGCTGGGCCCTGGCCGCCGCGCCGGAAGATCCCGGCGAGCCGGGCCACAAGGCCAGCGACAAGGCCGACCCGAATGGGGAGGATCGTCCATGACCCTCGACCTGCCGCTCATCTGGGCCGGCATCATCGCCCTGTCCGTCCTGCTCTATGTCATGCTCGACGGGTTCGATCTGGGCCTGGGCATACTGTTCCCCTTCGCGCGCTCGCCGCGCGACCGGGACGTCATGATGAACACGGTGGCCCCCTTCTGGGACGGCAACGAGACCTGGCTGGTCCTCGGCGGCGGCGGCCTCTTCGCCGCCTTCCCCGTGGCCTATGCGGTGCTCATGCCGGCCCTGTACGCGCCGGTCCTGCTGATGCTGATGGCGTTGATCCTGCGGGGCGTGGCCTTCGAGTTCCGGCCCCGCGGCGGCGAACGCGGCAAGGCCTTCTGGACCGCCGCCTTCGCCGCGGGCTCCACCGCGGCGGCCTTCGCCCAGGGGCTCGTCCTGGGCGGCTTCATCCAGGGCGTCTCGCTGGACGGAGAGGCCTTCGGCGGCGGCCCCCTCGACTGGCTCACCCCCTACACCCTGCTGGTGGCGGTGGGCCTCGTGGCGGGCTACGCCCTGCTGGGCGCCACCTGGCTCATCTGGCGCACCGAGGACGAGCTGCACGGCGACGCACGCCGCTGGGCTTGGCGCTCGGCGATCGCCACGGCGGTCCTGCTGGGCGCCGTCAGCCTGGCCACCCTGTTCGTCCACCCGCAGGTGGCGGCGCGCTGGGGGTTCGCCATCGGGGACTACGACTTCGACCGGCTGGGCCTGCTTTCGCCCATCCCCCTGCTGGGCCTGGCGGGCCTGCTGCTGATCGTGCGGGGCCTGAAGCGCCACAGCCACCTGCAGCCCTTCCTCGGCTCGCTGATCGTCTTCCTGTCGGGCTATATCGGCCTGGCCGTCGGCTTCTTCCCCGACATCGTCCCCTACGACCTGACCTATCGGGAGGCGGCCTCGGAGGACAATGCGCTGGCCCTGATGCTGGTGGGAGTCGCCATCCTGCTGCCGATGATCATCGCCTATACGATCTGGGTCTACTGGGTCTTCCGCGGCAAGGTCGGGGCCGATGCCGGATATCATTGAGGGTCCGCCGGAGGACGAGGCTGCGCCGGCGCCGCTTTGGCGACGCCTCGCCTGGTTCGCCGGCCTGGCCCTGGCCGGTCTCGGCGCCACCGCGGCCGTGGCCTACGCCCTGCGCGCCCTGCTCGGTCTCGAATGAGCCCCTCCCCATGGCCGACCATCGCCGCTAGAAGCCCGCCATGACCGCGCCCGACTGCCGCCTCTATCTGATCACGCCCCCCGTCATCTCCGATCTGGCGGCCTTCGGCCGCGACCTCGCCCATGCGCTGGACGCCGGCGACGTCGCCGCCCTGCAGATCCGCCTGAAGGACGCCCCCGATGAGATCGTCGCCGCCGCCGTCGACGCGCTCGCCCCGATCGCCCAGAGCCGCGGCGTCGCGGTGATCCTGAACGACCGGCCCGACCTCGCCGCCCGCCTCGGCTGCGACGGCGTCCATATCGGCCAGGACGACATGCCCTATGACGAGGCCCGCCGGATCATGGGCCGCGACGCCATGATCGGGGTGACCTGCCACGACAGCCGCCACCTGGCCATGGAGGCGGCCGAGGCCGGCGCCGACTACGTCGCCTTCGGCGCCTTCTTTCCCACCGCCACCAAGGCGGCCAAGACCCGGGCCGAGCCGGAGATCCTCACCATCTGGCAGGAGACGATGGAGGTCCCCTGCGTCGCCATCGGCGGGATCACGGCCGACAACGCCGAGGACCTGGCCGCCGCCGGCGCCGACTTCCTGGCCGTCTCCGGCGGGGTCTGGAACCATCCGGAAGGCCCGGCCCGGGCGGTCGCGGCCCTCGATGCGGCCATCGCGCGCGGGCTAGAGCGACGGGCGCGCCTTGCCACCGGCGGGTCGCCCGACTAGGTTCCGCCGCCGATTTCCCGCCCGAGACGACGCCAGGCCCGACCTGCCGGCGGACCAAGCGCGCACTGGATAAGACCGTGGCCACCCAAACCGCACTCCTGAAAGTCATGTCCGATGCGGCCCGCAAGGCTGCGCGCGGGCTCAACCGCGACTTCGGCGAACTGACCGAACTGCAGGTCTCCAAGAAGAGCGCCGCCGATTTCGTTTCGGCCGCCGACATCAAGGCCGAGCAGACCCTCTTCGAGGCGCTCACCGCCGCACGCCCCGGCTACGGCTTCCTCGGCGAGGAACGCGGCATGGTGGAGGGGACCGACAAGACCCACACCTGGATCGTCGACCCGCTCGACGGCACCACCAACTTCCTGCACGCCATCCCGCACTTCGCCATCAACATCGCCCTTCAGCGCGAGGGGGCGATCGTCGCGGCGGTGACCTACAATCCGGTGACCAACGAGCTGTTCTGGGCCGAGAAGGGCAAGGGCTGCTTCCTCAACGACCACCGCCTGCGGGTGGCGGCGCGCAAGCGCTTCGACGAGGCGGTCTTCGCCACCGGCATCCCCTTCCTGGGCCACGGCCAGCACGCCAAGTTCCTGAAGGAGCTGCACCAGATCAGCCAGCGCGTGGCCGGCGTCCGCCGCTTCGGCTCGGCCGCGCTGGACATGGCCTATGTCGCCGCGGGCCGCTTCGACGGCTATTGGGAGCGCGACCTCAGCGCCTGGGACCTGGCGGCCGGGATCCTGCTGATCACCGAGGCCGGCGGCAAGGTGACCGACGCCGACGGCGGCGAGGACGTGCTCGCCGCCCGCTCGGTCTGCGCGGCCAATCTCGAACTGCATCCGCAGCTCCTGGAGCGCCTGCGCGCGGCGGCCTGAGACCCCGGCCGGGAAGCTTGACGGAAACGTCACAGGCCCAGGCTAGACCGCGGGCATGACACGCCTGACCCGCCGCGGCTTCGCCGCCGTCTCCCTGGCCGCTCTCGCCGCGCCGGCCTTCGCGGCGCCGGCGAAACGCCCCATCGTCATCGCTCACCGCGGATCCAGCGGGGAGCGGCCGGAGCATACGCCCATGGCCTATCGCCGTGCGGTCGAGCAGGGCGCCGACTACATCGAGCCCGACCTGGTCATGACCAGGGACGGCGTGCTGGTCGCGCGTCACGAGAACGAGATCTCCGAGACCACCGACATCGCCAGCCGTCCGGAATTCGCCGGCCGCCGGACGAAGAAGACGATCGACGGGGCCACGATCGAAGGCTGGTTCACCGAGGACTTCACCCTCGCCGAGCTGAAGACCCTGCGTGCGGTCGAACGCCTGCCGAAGCTGCGGCCGCAGAGCGCCGCCTTCAGCGGCCAGGAGACGATCCCGACCTTCCAGGAGGTGGTCGACCTGGCCCGCGCCGAAAGCGTCCGGACCGGCCGGACGATCGGCGTCTATCCCGAGATGAAGCATCCGACCTATTTCGGGAAGATCGGCCTGCCGATGGTCGAGACCCTGGTCGGCGCGTTGAAGGACAACGGCCTGGACGCCCGCGACGCGCCGGTCTTCGTCCAGTGCTTCGAACCCGGGCCGCTGCGCGCCTTCCGCGGCCTGTCGAAGACCCCGACGGTCATGCTGGCCGGCGCCGGGCCCCTGCCCGAGAACCTGCTGGCCGAACTGGCCGAGTTCTCCGACGGCTTCGGGCCGGAGCTTCGCATGGTGCTCGACATGAGCACGCCCGACCTGGCGCCCACGCCCCTGATCGCGCAGGCGCAGGCCGCGGGCATGCAGGTCCATCCCTGGACGGTGCGCGCGGAGAACGTCTTCCTGCCGCCGGTCCTGCAGAAGGGCCAGGACCCCGCCGCCCACGGCGACGCCGCGGCCATCCTGCGCGCCCTCTACGCCGCCGGCGTCGACGGCGTCTTCACCGACTTCCCGGACCTGGCGGCCCGGGTGCGGGCGGAGGTGTTCGACGGCTGAGGCCTCAGGCCGCCTCGCCGAACTGCAGGGCCGCCAGGCGCGCATAGAGCCCGCCGCGCGCGGAGAGCTCGGCGTGCGTCCCCTCCTCGACCACCCGGCCTTCGTCCATGACCACGATCCGGTCGGCCTTGAGCACGGTGGCCAGACGGTGGGCGATGACGAGGGTGGTGCGGCCGCTCATGGCCTCGTCCAGCGCCTGCTGGACCAGGCGTTCGTTCTCGGCGTCCAGCGCGCTCGTCGCCTCGTCGAGCAGCAGGACAGGCGCTTCGCGGACCAGGGCGCGGGCGATCGCCAGCCTCTGGCGCTGGCCGCCCGAGAGGCTGCGGGCGCGGTCGCCGAGCGGCGTATCGAACCCCTGGGGCAGTGCGGCCACGAAGCTCTCGGCCTGGGCCGCCCGGGCGGCGGCGGCGATCTCCTGCGGCGAGGCGTCCGGGCGGGCGAAGGCGATGTTCTCCGCGGCCGAGCCGGAGAAGAGCGGCGAGTCCTGGGCCACCAGAGCCGTGCGGGCGCGAACCTCGCGAGGATCGGCCTGGCGCAGGTCGACGCCGTCCAGACGGATCACGCCGGTCTGCGGATCGTAGAAGCGGAGCAGGAGGCGGAAGACCGTGCTCTTCCCCGATCCCGAAGGCCCGACCAGGGCCACCCGCTCGCCCGGCCGGACGCTCAGGGAGAAGCCCCGGAGCGCGGGAAGCTCCGGCCGGCCCGGATAGGCGAAGGTGACGTCCTCGAAGCCGATCTCGCCCCGCGCCGGGACCGGCAGGGCGGTCGGCCGAGCCGGCGCGGCGATGGTCGGCCGGGCGTCGAGCAGCTCGGCGATGCGGTCCATGGCGCCGGCCGCCTTCTGCACCTCGCCCCAGGTCTCGCCGAGCGCGCCCACCGAGCCGGCGGCCATCACCGCCAGAAAGGCGAACTGGAAGAGCGCGCCCCAGCTCATCTCGCCGCGCAGGCCGGCATGCACGCCCAGCCAGAAGACCGCCACCACGCCGCCGAAGACGAGACCGATGACCAGCGCCGTCATCACCGCCCGCGCCCGCATGCGGCGCAGGGAGGTCGAGAAGGCCGCCTCGACCGCGCCGGAGAAGCGCCGCGACGCTCCGGCCTCGCCTCCGAAGGCCTGGACGGTCTCGAGCGCCTCCAGGGTCTCGCCCGCCTGGCCGACGGCGCCGGCGAACTGGTCCTGGGTGGAGACGGTCAGCCGGCGCACGCGGCGTCCGAAGAGGAAGAGCGGCGCAAGGATCACCGGGAAGATCAGCAGCACCAGGCCGGTCAGGCGGGGGCTGACCCAGACCAGGAGGGCCACGGCGCCGATCAGCGTCAGCAGGTTCCGCAAGGCCGAGGAGACCGAGGCGCCCAGCAGGTTCTCGACGATCTGGATGTCGGTGGTCAGGCGCGAGAGCACCTCGCCCGTCCGCAGGCGCAGGAAGAATCCCGGGTCGAGCGTCAGGATGTGGCCATAGACCGCCTGACGCAGGTCGGCGACGATCCGCTCGGCGAGCTTGGTGACGAAGAAGTACCGCAGCGCCGAGGAGGCCGCGAGCGCCAGCGCCACGCCCCCGATCAGCAGAAACCAGAGATCGACCCGTTCGGCCGCGACGCCGGGCCGGGTGAGGCCGTCCACCAGCAGGCGCACTGCGCCCGAAAGGCCCAGCGTGGCCGCCGTCGCCGTCAGCAGGAAGACGAGCGCGCCCAGGGCGTCGGCGCCATGGCGGCGGGCATAGGGGAGGAGGCGGCGCAGGGCGCCGACATTGCGGCTGCGCGGCCGCCGCGCGGCCGCCTCGTCCAGGCTCTGGGCCAGTTCCGCCCCGGCGCCGGGCCGTCCCTCGGCCGGAGCCTCGGACGGGTCGGGCTGGGGGGTGATGTCACTCATGGAATCCGTGCGCCCTTGCTTCAGGGCCGCCGTTTCTGTATACGCGCGGCTCGTTTGCGCGCCGGCCCTTAAGCCCGGCTGCGCATGACCTGCTGCTCTTACGTCGGTTGTCCTCGCGATGAAACAAGACACCCACCCGGACTATCACTTCATCACGGTGGTGATGACGGATGGCACGACCTACCAGACCCGTTCGACCTACGGGAAGGAAGGCGCGACCCTGAACCTGGACATCGATCCGAAGACGCACCCGGCCTGGACCGGCGGCTCGCAGACCCTGCTGGACCGCGGCGGCCGCGTGTCGCGCTTCAACGCCAAGTTCGGCGCCTTCACCCGCAAGTAAGCCGTTCCCGGCCGCTCCGGCGGCCGGACACGCACCGCGGACACGAAAAACGCCGGAGGCCTGCGCCTCCGGCGTTTTTCCGTGCCTGAAACCGCCCCTGCTCAGGCGGCGCCGAAGGCGCTCTTGAGACGGTCGAACTGGCTCAGCACCGGATTGGGGCCGGCGACCTCGCCCGCATCCACATACATGCGGCGGTCCAGGTGGCGGACGCGCTCGAACAGCCGCTCGGAGCGTTCCACCAGTTCGACCAGGCCCGCCGGCAGCAGCTCTAGCGCCTCGGCCGGTCCCCGCGGCGCGTCAGCGGCGAGACGGTAGCGGTCCTCGCAGGCGGCCTCAGGGGCCATGTCCCCTTCCTTGACGGCCCGCTGCACCAGCAGCCAGGACGCCACCTGCATCAGGCGGGTCGTGAGGCGCATGCTCTCGGCGGCGTAGGCCAGGGCGGCGCTGCGGTCCAGGCGCTTGGATTCCTGCCGGCCCGCCCCGTCCAGATAGGCGGCGGTGATCTCGACCAGCTCCATGCCTTCCAGGAAGGTGCGCTCGAACAGTTCGGAGCGGGCGAAGTCCTGGACGACATCGGCGCGCCAGGGCGTCTCCTGCGCGTTGAGTTCGTTCATAATCATCATCAAGCCCCTGACTGCCGCACTGCCGGACGAGCCATCGTCCGTGGTCCTGCGGTGTGCAACCCCCGTGCCATCCCCCACCCTGCGCCATGGCGTCACGCCCCGGAATGGGCGCAGGGCCGGCGGGCCGGCGACTACTCGCTACTCGTCCTGAAAAGAGCGTCGGCCGCCGCGCGTCCCGCCCGCTTCTTGTCGATCTGGGCCCGCGTGCGGGCGACCTCCGCCTCCAGAAGGGCCACCCGCGCCTCGAGTTCCTCCACGCCGTAGAGTTCGAGATCCTCGCGCGCGGCCTCGGCCAACCGCTGGCCCCGGCCCATGCGCGCCTCGGCAGGTTCGTCCATCGCCTGGGCCGCCTCCCCTTTGCCTCCGGTCCCCCCGAGGGTCTATCCAAGCCCCAACGCCGATCAGAGCGCAAGCACGAGGAGGCCACACCCATGGGTCAAACGACCATCCCCGACCAGATGACCGCCGTCGCCGTCAAGGATGGCAAAGGTCCCGCCGAGGCGCTGCACGTGGTCGAGACGCCCACGCCGGCCCCGGGGCCCGGCCAGATCCTGGTCCGCGTCGAGGCCGCCGGGGTGAACCGCCCCGACATCCTGCAGCGCCTGGGCTACTACCCGCCGCCCGCCGGGTCTCCGGACACGCTCGGCCTGGAGATCGCCGGCGAGGTGGTCGCAGCCGCCGGCCGCTGGCAGGTCGGCGACAGGGTCTGCGCCCTGCTGGGCGGCGGCGGCTATGCGCAGTACGCCGTCTGCGACGCCCGCCACGCCCTGCCCATTCCTCAAGGCTTGAGCGCCGTCGAGGCGGCCGGCCTGCCGGAGACCGTGTTCACCGTCTACGCCAACGTCTTCGAGCATGGCGGACTGAAGGCGGGCGAGACGCTCATGGTCCACGGCGCCACCTCCGGCATCGGGACCACGGCGATCCAGATGGCCAAGGCCGCCGGCGCCAAGGTGATCGCCACCGCCCGGGGTGCGACCAAGGCCCGCCAGGCCAAGGACCTCGGCGCCGACGTGGCGATCGACGCCACGGCCGAGGACTTCGCCGAGGTCGCCCGCGCCGAAGGCGGGGTCGATGTGATCCTCGACATGGTCGGCGGCGACTATTTCGCCAAGAACGTCGCGGCCCTGAACACCGGCGGGCGCATCGTCTTCATCGCCTCCCTCGGCGGCGGAAAGGCCGAGCTGAACATCGGTCAGCTGATGCAGAAGCGGGCGGTCGTCACCGGATCGACCCTGCGTCCGCGCGACGCCGACGAGAAGGCGCGCCTGGCCGCGGCGGTGGAAGCGACGGTCTGGCCCTGGATCGCGGCCGGCAAGGTGCGCCCGCAGATCGACAAGACCTTTCCGCTGAGCCAGGCCGACCTGGCCCACGCCCATCTGGAAGCCGGCGGTCACGTGGGCAAGGTGGTGCTGACGCTCTGACGCGGCGGACGCTGTACCGCGCACAAGAACGGCCCGCCGGGCCGTGCTGCGCCGCTGCATCGGGCGCGGCGCGGCCGCAGCGTGGCGGCGCTGTGGCGAGGCGACTGATCGGGCCGCCGCAACCCGTTGGCGCACATCGGATAATTTGTGTCAGACTTGTAAGATCATAAGCGTTGACGCTGCGATAGCGCTCCCGCACGCTTGCGCCTGATCGCGCGGTCGGACGCTCCCCTGCGGGGCCGCCCCACCGGACGCGATGCAAGAACGACCGGGCCGAAAGACGCCCGGCAGGAGGAATGCGCTGTGACCTGCCCGTCCCCTCAGACGGTCCCCGTCGGCTGAGCCAGATGCCGCCGGTCGAAACCGCCCATCCTTCCGAATTCCGCGGCCTTCGTCGCCGCCGCTCCGGCGCACCCGTATTTCAGCGCCGCCCCATGCCCTGCCCACATATTTCAGCCTTTGCCGCCCGGAGATTTTGATGACGGCGACACCCTCGGAAATCCCCCCGCTGCCGGTGCACACCAAGCTGCTCTACTCGCTGGGCTCGGTGGCCAATGCGGTGAAGCAGCGGGGCCTGGCGACCTTCCTGATGGTCTTCTACAATCAGGTGGTGGGCCTGCCGCCGGCGACGGTGGCCGGCGTCCTGATGATGGCCCTGGTTTTCGACGCCTTCGTCGATCCTCTGGTGGGCCAGATCTCCGACAATTTCCGATCCAAGCTCGGCCGGCGTCACCCGTTCATGTATGCGGCCGCCCTTCCGGTCTCGGTCGCCTACTTCCTCCTCTGGAATCCGCCGGGGGGATGGAGCGACCAGGCCATCGTCGGCTGGCTGGTGGTCTGCCTGCTGACCGTGCGCCTGTTCGACACCTTCTTCGAACTGCCCTCCAGCGCGCTCGCGCCGGAGCTGACGCGGAACTATGATGAGCGCACCAGCCTGACCTCCATGCGCGCCTTCTTCACCGTCATCGGCGGCCTGGGCATGACGGTGGCGGCCTACCAGTACTTCCTGGCCGAGAACCCCGACGGCTCCGGCGGGATCCTCGCCCGCGAAGGCTATTTCGCCTATTCCGTGGTCGCCTCCCTGCTGATCTTCGTGGTCATCCTGGTGTCCACGGCCGGCACCCAGAGCCGCATTCCCTATCTGCGCGCCGCGCCCACGCGGAAGATCACCTTCAAGGCCATGGCCCGGGAGGTGGCGCACACGCTGAACAACCGCGCCTTCGTCATCGCCACCCTGACCGGCATGTTCATCGCCGTGGCGGCCGGGTCGAAGAACGGCCTGGAGATCTATTTCGCCCTCTATTTCTGGGAGCTGACCCAGAGCCAGCTCGCCCTCCTCGCCACGGTGGGCGTGGCCGGCAGCCTGGGGGGCGTGGCGGTGGCTCCGCACGTGGCCCGGGCGCTCGGCAAGAAGCACGGCGCGATCCTGATGTTCTCCAGCGCCCTGGCCGTCGGCATCGCGCCGATCACCCTGCGCCTGGTGGGCCTGATGCCGGCCAACGGCACGGACCTGCTGTTCGCCATCCTGATCGGCGAGACCTTCCTGAACTCCGGCATGGCCGTGGCGACGGGGGTGATGCTCTTCGCCATGGTCGCAGACGTGGTCGAGGACGCCGAGGTCAAGACCGGCCGCCGGTCCGAAGGGCTTCTGCTGTCGGCCGACAACCTCTTCAAGAAGGTGGTCTCGGGCCTCGGCGTGCTGATCGCCGGCGCCGTGCTCACCTGGGTCAGCTTCCCCGAAGGCGCCCGCCGCGGCGAGGTCTCTCCGGAGATCCTGCAGAACATGGGCCTGATCTACCTGCCCGTGGTCACCTTCCTCTACGGCATGGGCATCGTCTGCCTCTCGCTCTTCAACATCGACAAGGCCAAGCACGAGGAGAACCTCCGCAAGCTGGACGAGGCGGGCGCAAGGGCCGAGGAGGCCGGCCTGGCCGAGGAAGCCGGTTACGGAACCCTCTCCGGCGGCGCGCCGCCTGCGACGTCCAAGGCTTGAGGGGCTTCACATGACCGCGACCGCGACCTCCGCGCCGGTGGCTGACGCCCCGCGCCTGAACTGGCCGACCAAGATCCTCTACGGCGCCGGCGGCGCCGCCAGCGCCATCAAGCAGCGCGGCCTGTCGACCTTCCTGCTGATCTTCTACAATCAGGTGATCGGCCTGCCGCCGCAGATGGTGTCCACCGCCCTGATGGTGGCGCTCATCTTCGACGCCTTCGTCGACCCGATGGTCGGCCAGATCTCGGACAACTTCCGCTCCAAGCTCGGCCGGCGCCATCCCTTCATGTACGCCGCGGCCCTGCCGGTGGCGGTGGCCTTCTTCCTGATCTGGAATCCGCCGCAGGGCTGGGAGCAGGCGCAGATCTTCGCCTTCATGCTCGCCTGCCTGCTGACGATCCGGCTGTTCGACACCTTCTTCGAGCTGCCGTCCAGCGCGCTCGCCCCGGAACTCGCCAAGAACTACGACGAGCGCACGAGCCTGATCTCCCTGCGCTATTTCTTCAGCGTCGTCGGCGGGCTGGGCATGACCCTGCTGGCCTATCAGGTCTTCCTGAAGGAGAACCCCGACGGCACGGGCGGCGTCCTGGCCCGCGACGGCTACTTCAGCTACGCCCTGTTCGCCGCGGGGATGATCTTCCTCATCATCCTGGCCTCGACGGCGGGCACCCACCGCCAGATCCCCTATCTGCGCCAGCCGCCCGCCCGGAAGGTCACGCTGAAGGGCATGGCGCGCGAGGTCGCCCACACCCTGAACAACCGCTCTTTCGTCGTCCTGACCATCTCGGGGATGTTCATGTCCCTGTCGCTGGGCGTGAAGGGCGGGCTGGAGCTCTACTTCTTCATCTACTTCTGGGAGCTCAACCAGGCGCAGCTCTCGCTGCTGACCGTCGCCGGCGTGATCGCCAGCATGGTGGGCGTGACGCTCGCGCCCAAGGTGGCCGCGGCCATGGGCAAGCGGAACGGGGCGATCACCATGTTCGCCGGCGCCGTTCTGGCCCTGCTGGGGCCCATCGCCCTTCGCCTGGTCGGGCTGATGCCGCCCAATGGCAGCGACATCCTCTTCTACATCCTCTTCGTCGACGTGCTGGCCAACGGGGCCATGGCGATGATGACCGGCGTCATGCTGGCCTCCATGATCGCCGACGTGGTCGAGGACGCCGAGGTGAAGACCGGGCGCCGCTCGGAGGGCCTGCTCTTCTCGGCCGACAACCTCTTCAAGAAGATGGTCTCAGGGCTCGGCGTCTTCGTCTCCGGCGTGGTGCTGGCCACCGTCTCCTTCCCGCAGAACGCCCAGCGCGGCGGGGTCGACGAGGAGGTGCTGCGCAACATGGCGCTGATCTATCTGCCCACCCTGCTGATCTTCTACGCCATCGCCATCGGCTGCCTGTTCCTCTTCCGCATCGACCGGGCGACGCACGAGGAGAACCTGCGCAAGCTGGAGGAGGCGGCGCTGAAGGCCCGGACCACCGGGGCGGAGGCCGAAACCGGGACGCCCGCCGCCGTGGGCCCCGCCGGGCCGGAGTCGCCGCCGGTTCCGCGCGGCTGATCCCTTGAGGCGCAAGGGATTGCGCGAACCTCTTTGGCCTTGTCGCAGAGCTTGGCCGCAACTTAGATGCGCGGCGGCGCCGGGAAACCGGGGCCGCCGTGTTTCGTATGCGCCGCGTTCCGGCGCCGCCATGTCCAGGATGACGCCGTGACCGACGCCCCCGTCCGCCCCGCCGCCAAGCGGCTCAGCCTGCCGACCAAGCTCTTCTACGGCTTCGGCACCGTGGCCTTCGGGGTGAAGGACCAGGGTTTCTCCTACCTGCTGCTGATCTTCTACAATCAGGTCATCGGCATGCCGGCCCAGATGGTCGGGCTGGTGATCATGATCGCCATGATCTTCGACGCCATCTCCGATCCCGTGATCGGCCAGATGTCGGACAACTGGCGCAGCCGCTGGGGCCGGCGACACCCGTTCATGTACGCCGCCGCCCTGCCCGTGGCGATCACCTACGGCCTGCTCTGGAACCCGCCGGAGATGTCGCAGACGGCGCTGTTCTTCTACCTGCTCGTCGTGGCGGTGATGATCCGCACCTTCATCACCCTCTACGAGATCCCCTCCACCGCCCTGGCCGCCGAACTGACCACCGACTACGACGAGCGCACCAAGGTCCTGAGCTACCGCTACTTCTTCGCCTGGTGGGGCGGGCTGGCCATGACCCTGGCGGCCTTCCAGGTCTTTCTGCGCCCCGACGCCGAGCATCCGGTGGGCCAGCTCAACCCGGCGGGCTACGTCAACTATGGCCTCTGCGCGGCCGCGGTCATGCTGTTCGCCATCCTGGTCTCGGCCATCGGCACGCACCGGCACATCCCCGACCTGGTGACGCCGCCGCAGCGGAAGCTCACCTTCGGCCAGACGATGAAGGAGATGGCCGGGACGCTGGCCAACAAGCCGTTCCTGGTGCTGATCTGCGCGGGCCTGTTCAACGCCATGGCCGGCGGCCTGGTGCTGTCGCTCAACCTCTACTTCAACACCTATTTCTGGGAGCTGACGGCGCGGGAGATCTCGATCTTCGCCATCGGCAACTTCATCTCCGCGGCCATCGCGTTCGGCCTGGCCGCGCCCCTGTCGCTGAAGATGGGCAAGAAGGGCGCGGCGCAGGTGACCAAGGTGCTGTCCTTCGTGATCGGGGCGACGCCCATCACCCTGCGCCTCCTGGGCGTCTTCCCGGAGAACGGCGACCCGATCATCGTGCCGATCCTGTTCGTGCAGACGACACTCTCGACCGGGCTTTCGATCACCGCCTCGATCCTCATCTCCTCGATGATCGCCGACGTGGTGGAGAATTCCGAACTGAAGACCGGCCGCCGGTCCGAGGGCCTGTTCTTCGCCGCCGCCAGCTTCGTGAACAAGGCGGTCTCGGGCATCGGCATCTTCGCCTCCAGCCTGATCCTGCTGCTGATCGCCTTCCCGCAGGGGGCGCAGCCGGGCCAGGTGCCCGACGAGGTGATCCGCGACCTCGGCCTGCTCTACGTTCCGATCCTGGGCGCGCTCTATGCGGCGGCCATCGCCTTCGTCGCCTTCTACGGCATCACCCGCGAAGGCCACCGGGAGTCGGTCGCCCGCCTGGCCGCCGAAGCGGGCGCCGACGGCATCGAGGAGCCGGGTCCGCGCGGCGGCTGAGCCGGCGCCTATCGGCTGAAGACGCCCATCAGCATCGGCCGAACGAAGACGGCCGGCGCCGCCTTCTGCCGGACGCCCGGCACCCAGAAGCCGAGCTCGGCGCCGGCGTTCAGCGTGGCGTTCAGCATCTGGGCGGCGATGAAGGGATCCACCGGCCGGATCGAGCCTTCGGCTATGCCGTCGGAGATCATCGAGGCGAAGCGGTCGGAGACGCGCGTGGAGTGCTGGACCATCTCGTCCCGGATCTCCTCGGGCAGGCTGGTCAGGGCGGAGCTCCGCAGCAGCGGTCCGTAGTCGGAGAGCTGGTACTCGGCGAGCGCGGCCGCGGCGCTGGACAGCTTGCTCCACTGATCGCCATCGCGCGCCAGGGCCAGGCGCTGAACCCGGCGGATGACTTCGAAACTGCGCTCGAAGCAGGTGACCACCAGGTCGTCCTTGGCCTCGATATGGTGGTAGAAGGAGCCCTTGGTGACGTTGAGCTCGGCCGAGATCTTGTCGACCGAGGCGCCCTTGTAGCCGCGCGTGTTGATCAGGCGGGTGGCGGCCCGGAGGAAGGCGTCACGGCTCATCTCCTGCCCCTCGCCCGGCGCGAGTTCGCTCATCGGCGGCGGGCGCGGCGCCCATTCCGCGCCTTCGACGGCGAGGCCGTTCAGCAGAATGTCGACCATGCGGTCGCGGATGCGGCCGTAGTCCTCCGGCTCGTACTTCGGCAGCCAGGCCGCCGCCCAGAAGATCTGCTCCAGCAGCATGTGGGTCCGCGCCGTACGCCGCCCTCGCGTCAGCCAGGCCAGGTCCGGCGCGTCGAAGATCTGCCGCATCTTGCGGAAGACCTTCATGTAGGCCTGGAAGACGTCGGTCCGATGCGGCGGATTGAGCGCCCGGATGTCCGACAGGATCGGCAGGGGCGGCGACTCTCCGGCCGCCGTCTGGCGCAGGCGTTCCAGATGCGCGGCCAGCATGCGGCGAAGGCGCGCCTCCGGCTCGGCCTCGCCCAGGGCTTCGTCGGCGACGTGATCCAGCCAGTCGACCCCGCGCATCAGGCAGGCGGCGGCCAGCTCGTCCTTGCGCTTGAAGTAGTAGGTGACGCTGGTGGTCGAGAGCCCCACGGCGGCGGCGGCCACGCTGAGCGTCAGCCCCTTCACCCCCTTGCGGTTCAGGATTTCGGTGGAGGCGTCGAGGATTTCCTCGCGCTTGCGTTCATATCGGTCGGTCGCGCGCGCGACCCCACGTTGCGCCATTGAAGGCTCCGGCTCCGTATCCCCGCCCCGCCGGGCGGGGAGGCGCGCCGGGACATACCCTGTTTACCGAAGGGCTGACCTTCACGTAAGGCGCGCGCGCCTCCGGCGCTACTCCAGGCCCGCCGCGCCGAGGCTGGCGAGGGCCACGCCGCCGTCGACCGCGATGGTCTCGCCGACCACATAGTCGCCCGCCCGGCTGGCCAGATAGATGGCCGCCCCGGCCATGTCCTCGTCGCGGCCGATGCGGCGGGCGGGAATCGCCTTGGACACCGCCTCGCCATGGTCGCGGGCTGCGCGGTTCATTTCCGAGGCGAAGGCGCCGGGCGCGATGCCGGTGACGGCGATGTTGTCGGCGATCAGCCGGGCCGCCAGGCGCCGCGTCAGGTAGATCAGGCCCGACTTCGAGGCGTGGTAGGAGTAGGTCTCCAGCGGATTCAGCCGGATGCCGTCGATCGAGCAGATGTTGATGACCTTCGCCGGACGATCCGGCGAGCCCGCCGCCTTCAGCGCCCCGTGGAGGGCCTGAGTCAGGAAGAAGGGCGACTTCAGATTTAGGTTCATCACCTTGTCCCAGCCGTGCTCGGGGAAGTCCTCGAACGGCGCGGCCCAGGCGGCGCCGGCGTTGTTCACCAGGATGTCGAGCTTGCCTTCGCGGGCTTCGATCTCGGCGGCCAGGGCGCGGCAACCCTCGACGGTCGAGACGTCCTGCGGGATCGAGAGGCAGACGCCGCCGCCCTGCGACAGCTCTTCGGCCGTGGCGTCGCACTGATCGGCCTTGCGCGAAGAGATGTAGACCTTGGCGCCTTGAGCGATGAAGCCGGCGGCGATCATCTTGCCGATGCCGCGCGAGCCGCCGGTGACCAGGGCCGTGCGGCCCTGCAGGGTGAAGAGATCGAGCGCCATCGGCGGTCCTCCTGACTGTCGTTTTCCCTTGTGCGGCCTGCCCTTGCGTGAGTCGGACCGCAGCGATCCTCAAGGCGATGGCCGATTGACTCGCCCCCGCCCCGTCAGGCCTATAACACGCGTTTGAATCCGCAAGGTCGCCCGTCGGAGAAGCGGCCCCCCTGAAATCGAGGACGCGCATGACAGAGATCAACCCGGTCACCGACCTGACGCTCGAAGGCGACGTCGCCGTCGTCACCCTGAACTCCCCGCCGGTGAACGCCCTGTCGGCGGCCGTGCGTGACGGCCTGCATCAGGCCTTCCGGAAGGCCGACGCCGATCCGGCCGCCAAGGCGATCGTGCTGATCTGCGACGGCCGCACCTTCATCGCCGGCGCCGACATCACCGAGTTCGGCGGCGCCATGGCCGGCGCCTCCCTGCCCGAGGTCCAGGACGCCATCGAGGGCGCCTCGAAGCCGGTCGTGGCCGCGATCCACGGCACGGCCCTGGGCGGCGGTCTGGAAGTGGCGCTCTGCGCCCACTACCGCGTGGCCGTCCCCTCGGCCCGGCTCGGCCTGCCCGAGGTGAACCTCGGCCTGCTGCCGGGCGCCGGCGGCACCCAGCGCCTGCCGCGCGTCGTCGGCGTCGAGACCGCCCTTTCCATGATGACCTCGGGCCGCCACGTGCCGGCCAAGGAGGCCAAGGAGCTGGGCCTGGTCGACGAGCTGGTGTCCGAGGACAAGCTGCGCGAAGAGGCCATCGCCTTTGCGAAGAAGGTGGTCGCCGAGGGCCGGCCCCTGCGCAAGATCCGCGACCAGAACGAGAAGCTGGAGGCCGCCAAGGGCAAGCCCGAGATCTTCGAGAACTTCCGCAAGGCCAATGCGCGGAAGTTCCGCGGCTTCCTGGCGCCGGAATACAACATCCGCTGCGTCGAGGCGGCGGTGAACCAGCCCTTCGAGGAGGGGCTGGCGACCGAGCGCAAGCTGTTCCTGGAGCTGATGAGCGGTCCGCAGTCGGCGGCCCAGCGCTATTCGTTCTTCGCCGAACGCCAGGCCCAGAAGATCCCCGACGTTCCGGACGACACCCCGACCATCCCCGTGAACAAGGTCGGCATCATCGGCGCCGGCACCATGGGCGGCGGCATCGCCATGAACTTCGCCAATGTCGGCATCCCGGTGGTGCTGATCGAGGTGAAGCAGGAGGCGCTGGACCGGGGTCTCGCCACCATCCGCAAGAACTATGAGCGCACCGCCTCGCGCGGCGGCATCACGGCGCAGCAGGTCGAGGAGCGCTGCGCGCTCATCACCGGCTCGCTGGAGATGGAGTCGCTCGCCGACGTCGACCTCGTGATCGAGGCGGTGTTCGAGCGCATGGACATCAAGAAGGACATCTTCACCAAGCTCGACGCCATCTGCAAACCCGGCGCGATCCTGGCCACCAACACCTCGGGCCTCGACATCGACGAGATCGCCGCGGTCACCAAGCGGCCCGAGAGCGTCATCGGCCTGCACTTCTTCTCGCCGGCCAACGTCATGCGCCTGCTGGAGATCGTCCGCGCCGACCACACCAGCAAGGAGGTGATCGCCACCTCCATGAAGCTGGCCAAGAAGATCGGCAAGGTGGCCGTTCTGGTCGGCGTCTGCCCCGGCTTCGTCGGCAACCGCATCCTCGGCCAGCGCCAGCGCGAGGCGCAGAAGCTGGTCATGGAAGGCGCCATGCCCTGGGACATCGACCGCGTCCTCTACGACTTCGGCTTCCCCATGGGCCCCTTCGCCATGAGCGACCTGGCCGGCCTGGACATCGGCTGGGTGAAGGAGAAGTCCAAGGGCGAGTCCATCCGCGACGTCCTGTGTGAGATGGACCGCCGCGGCCAGAAGACCGGCGCGGGCTATTACGACTACGACGAGAACCGCAACGCCAAGCCCTCGCCGGTGACCGAGAAGGTCATCAAGGACTTCATCGTCAAGACCGGCGCCAATCCGCGCGAAGTCTCCGACGAGGAGATCCTGGAGCGCTGCATCTATCCGATGATCAACGAGGGCGCGAAGATCCTCGAGGAGGGCAAGGCGATCCGGCCCTCCGACATCGACGTGGTCTGGCAGAACGGCTACGGCTGGCCGGTCTATCGCGGCGGCCCGATGTGGTATGGCGATCATGTCGGCCTGCCCAAGGTGCTGGCCAAGATGAAGGAGTTCCAGGCGAAGATGGGCGATCAGTTCAAGCCTTCGCCGCTCCTCGAAAAGCTGGTCGCCGAAGGCAAGTCCTTCAAGGACCTCTAGTTTCTCCTCCCCAAGCAGAAGCAGGACTATTCCATGCGTGAAGCCGTCATCGTGTCCGCGGCGCGGACGCCCATCGGCAAGGCCTATCGTGGGGCCTTCAACAACACGACCGCCCCGACCCTGGGCGGCCATGCCATCGCCGCGGCCGTGGCCCGGGCCAAGATCGACCCGGCCGAGATCGACGACGTTGTCATGGGCTGCGCCCTTCAGCAGGGCACGACCTCCCAGAACATCGGGCGTCAGGCCGCCCTGCGCGCCGGCCTGCCGGTCACCGTCTCGGGCATGTCGATGGACCGCCAGTGCTCGTCGGGCCTGATGGCCGTGGCGACGGCGGCCAAGTACATCATCAACGACGGCGCCCCGATCGCCGTCGGCGCGGGCCTTGAGTCCATCTCGCTCGTCCAGAACGACAAGATGAACCTGTTCCGCGCCCGCGACGAATGGCTGGCCGAGCACGTGCCGGAGCTGCAGGTCTCGATGATCGAGACCGCCGAAATCGTCGCCGACCGCTACAAGGTCAGCCGCGAGGCCCAGGACGAGTACGCCCTGCAGTCGCAGCAGCGCACCGCCCAGGCCCAGTCCGAGGGCCGCTTCGCCCAGGAGATCGTGCCGATGACCACCAAGATGATGGTGGTCGACAAGGCGACGGGTCAGGCCTCCGAAAAGGAGATCACCATCGCCCAGGACGAGGGCAACCGTCCGCAGACGACGCTGGAAGACCTGCAGAAGCTGCAGCCGGTCTTCAAGGGCGGCCGCTACGTCCAGGAAGGCAAGTTCGTCACCGCCGGCAACGCCAGCCAGCTGTCGGACGGCGCCGCGGCGCTCGTGCTGATGGAAGCCAAGGAAGCCGAGAAGCGCGGCCTGGAGCCGCTGGGCGCCTATCGCGGCATGGCCGTGGCCGGCTGCGGTCCGGAAGAAATGGGCATCGGCCCGGTCTTCGCCATTCCGAAGCTGCTGGCCCGCAACGGCCTGAAGATGGACGATATCGACCTGTGGGAGCTGAACGAGGCCTTCGCCTCCCAGCTGCTCTACTGCCGCGACACGCTCGGCATCCCGAACGACAAGCTGAACGTCTCGGGCGGCGCCATCTCCATCGGCCACCCCTACGGCATGACCGGCGCCCGCTGCGCCGCCCACATCCTCTATGAGGGCAAGCGGCGGAAGGCCAAGTACGGCGTCGTCACCATGTGCGTCGGCGGCGGCATGGGCGCGGCGGGTCTCTTCGAGATCTTCTAAGCCCCGGACACGTTCCGGCTTTCAGGGGGTCGCCCTTCGGGGCGGCCCCCTTTTCGTTTCGACCTGGCCGCCATTTTTTGCGACCAACTCGCAACAACCCCTTCCCATGGGCATTCGGCGGACTATATGCGATTCATTCGCAGCAAGGTCGAAGCCGATGAAGAAGACCGCATTCAAGACCGTCACCTATTCGGTGATGCACCTGACCGTCGCCTTCGCCGTGGCCTACGTACTGACCCGGGATTGGCGGGCGGCCCTGGCGATCGGCATGGTCGAACCCATATTCCAGACCATCGCCTTCGCGATCCATGAGCGCGCCTGGGCGCGGGCCGACACCCGCGCCGTTCAGCGGTCTGCGGAGACTGGAACCCTTGCTGTCGCCGGCCGTTCGGCGACAAGCTGAGCCATAACCGAAGGAGCTGACTCGATGGCCGAGAAGATCAAGACCGGACTGAAGCCCGAGGACCGCGCGGCGGTCGCCCAAGCGCTTTCGAAGCTGCTGGCCGACACCTATGCGGTCTATCTGAAGACGCACGGCTTCCACTGGAACGTCCGCGGCCCGAACTTCTCGTCGCTGCACGCCCTCTTCATGGAGGAGTACACCGAGATGTGGGCGGCGATCGACACCATCGCCGAGCGCATCCGCGCGCTGGGCGAGTTCGCGCCGCAGGGCTACCGCACCTTCGCCAACCTGTCCTCGATCTCGGACGGCGACCCGGAGAACGACGCCGACGGCATGCTGAAGACCCTGGTGGGCGACCACGAGACGGTCATCGCCACCGCGCGGGCGGCCCTGGCCGCCGCCCAGGAGGCCGACGACGAGGCGAGCGCGGGCATCGTCTCCGACCGCCTCGAGGCGCACGAGAAGCACGCCTGGATGCTGCGCGCCACGCTCGGCGGCAAGTAGGCCTTATCGGCTGGCTCGAGCCAGGCGCTCGGCGATCGCGTCGGCGCGCCTGGCCCAGCAGCACTGATGGGTTTCCCGCCAGGCCTCCACCTGGCCCCGCGGCCCGGCCAGACGCCGGGCCGTTTCGCGTGTGGTCTGCGGCCGCACGACCGGGTCGAAGGCGCCGGCCAGATGGACCTGCGGCAGTTGCGGCATGGGCGGCAGGGCGGCGGGGTCGAGGCCCGCCAGCGGCGTAAGCCCACGGCTGCGGGTCCAGGCGGCGAGGTCGAGCGGGGCGGCGATGGTGACGAGACCCGACACGTCGTCCCGGCGGGCGGCCAGCAGCGTCGCCAGGACGCCGCCGCCGGACCATCCGACCAGCACCACGCGATCCGCCCCCGCCCGCGCCTTGAGGGCGTCGATCCCGGCGCTCAGCTGCGTCACCGCCGCCTCGGAGAACCGTGCGCTCGTCCAGTCGGCGGGCGCGCAGGCGCGATCGGCGACGAACTGGCAGGGACGGCCGAGCCAGGCGGCCCCGCCCGGCCAGGCGCGGGCGATGTCCAGTCCGACCGGCTTGTGCGGCGTCGGGTCGGCTGTCGGCCGGCCGCGCCGGTCATGAGCCTGGCCATCGCCCTCGATCACCACCGTCAGAACCTCCCGGTCCGAGAGGCCGGACGGCATGACGGCGGCGAGGGGACGCCCCGCCGCCGTCACTTCGAACCGCATCCCCCCGTCGCCCAGGGGGTGGACGTGTCGGGCGGCGACGGGGGATGCGATCAGCAGCGACGCCAGAGCCAGGGGTGACAGGCGCCGCCACATCGGAGGATCAGAAGGCCCGGCGCAGGGTGAAGCCCAGGACCGACTGGCCTTCGTTCTCCTTGCCGATCAGGGTTTGGCCCGAGACCGCCAGGCTCAGCCGGTCGCTCAGGGGGATGGCGACGCCCGCCCCGATCACGCCGTACTCGCCGTCCACTCCGGGCGTGTCGTCCGACTGGTGGTTGAAGCTGGCCGCGACGTAGGGCAACCAGGCGCCGCCGACATAGAAGAGCGAGGCGCCGCCCGAGAAGAGCGTCATCTCCACCTCGCTGCCCGCAATGGGGCGGTTGGCGTTGTCCTGGTAGGCGTCGGTCTCCGAACGCGACGCCGCCACCGAGACGCCCGGGATCAGCACCCAGTTGTCGCCCAGGTTCTGCTGCGTCTCGACCGAGAACGATCCGAAGGTCTGGGTCCGGTCGGTTTCGCCAAAGGTGCGCAGGGCGCCGGCGGTGCGGCCGTACTCCACATCATAGGCGCCGTAGCCGACGGTGGCGGTGATCCGCAGCACAGGGCTCTCCGACCAGCTCGCATAGAGGCCGCCGTTCCAGCCGTCGGAGTCGTAGGAGACGTTGGCCCCGTCCAGGTCGGTCTGGCTGCGGCCGACATAGCCGCCCAGGACGAACGGCCCGGCGGCCAGGTCGAGGCCCACCGCCACGGCCCCGCCGTAGCCGTCCTGTGACGCGCCCGGACGATCGTCCTCGACATAGGAGCCCGTGGCGTTGACCCAGGCGCCGGCCTGCGCCGCCGCCGAGCCGGCCGAGGCGCCGCGATAGCCCCCGCGGTCGGTCCGCTGCATGGGACGCTGGCTCTGCAGGGCCGCCAGACCCATGGTGCGCAGGCGGCCGTTCACGAAGCCTTCCAGGCTGCCGAACTGCAGGCGGTCGCCGATCAGGGCGCCGACGACCTGGTCGGCCTCCGCCGCCGAGATCAGCTGCTGCTCCGGCACGCTGAGCCGCACCGTCGTCCCGTCCGGATTGGTCACCGTGATCGAGCCGTCGTCCACCGGAGGCGGCGGCGTCGGGGTGGTCGGCGTGGTCGGAGTCGTGGGCGTGGTGGGCGTGGTGGGCGTGGTCGGGGTCGTCGGCGTGGTGGGAGTCGTCGGCGTGGTCGGCGTGGTGGGGGTCGTCGGCGTCGAGCTGCTCTGCTGGCCGAACGCGACGGCGCAGGCGCCGGAGCCGGTCACGGTCTCGGTGACGGTGTTCAGGGTGCAGTTGAACGGCGTCGTCGTGCCGCCCTGGCTGATCGTGCCGGTGTAGTCGATGGTCGAGCCGCTGGGCACGACGCTGGTGAAGTTCACCGTCGCGGGGTTGGCCCCGAAGTCCGGGCCGCCGGAGATCTGGACGGTGATGTCGTTGAGGCCCCGGATCGTCGTCACGATGGTCGTGCCGTCCGGCAGGGTGACCGTGCTGTTGGCCGACTGGGCGAGCGCCGCGCCTGCGGGCGCAAGCACGAGGGTGAGGGCCGCGAAGCCGGCGGCGATGATACGCATGGTGGAAAACCCCCTGGAAGAGACTGCGATACGTCGCACCTCCTCCACCACGCCCGGCGGGGGGCCGCATGATCCATCCGGACTATGCCGGCCGCTTCGCGGGCGGGCTCGGGGCGAAGAAAAAGGGCGGCGCGGATGCCCGCGCCGCCCTTCCCGTTCCCGGATGCGCCGGGATCAGAAGCGGTACTGGATCTCCACGCCGAAGGTGCGCGGGAAGATCGGCTTGACCGTCTGGCGCGCGCCCGTCGCCGAAGGCGTCGTGACGTTAGAGGAGTCGAGCCCCTCTTCGTCGAAGGCGTTCTTCACGAAGCCGATCAGGGTGTAGCGGTCCTCGATATCGCGCCACAGCAGGCGGAAGTCGGTCACGTTCGTGTCGCCGGCCGTATAGCCCGGCTGGGCGAAGATCGTGGTCTGCTTCTCAGCCGTATAGGTGTGGGTCGCGCCCGCCGTCAGGGTGCCGGTGGCGAAGTCCCAGTTATAGGTGCCGCCGACGGACACCTTGTTCTCCGGCGCCAGCGGCAGGTCGTTGCCGACCAGCGACTGGAGACGGTTGCCGTTCGGCAAGGGCGCGCCCACCGGGTTGGCACCCGGCTGGGTGGCGAACGGGTCGGCGGTGTCGACGAAGCAGCAGCCGGTCTCAAGCTCGGTGTTGAGATAGGCGTAGTTCAGGAACATCTGCAGATTGTCGATCGGCGACCACTGGATTTCCGTTTCCAGGCCCCAGACGGTGGCGTCCAGGTTCAGGAACTGGGTGGCCGTCACGGTGCCGAGCGGCACGGTCAGCGGCGTCTGGAAGCCCTGATAGTCGGAGTAGAACAGGGCCGCATTGACCCGCAGATTGCCGGCGAAGTCGCGCTTCAGGCCGAGTTCGTAGGAGTCCACGTATTCCGGATCGGCGTACGGGTTGGGCGTCAGGCCGTTGGAGCCGACCCAGCCGCCCGACTTGTAGCCGCGGGAATAGCGCAGATAGGCGTTGGTGGCGCTGTCAGGCTCCCACTGCAGGCCGAGCGTGCCGGTCCAGGCGTCCCAGTCGCCGGCCAGGTCCCGGCGCAGGCCGCCGCCCGGATTGGCGACCAGGTCGGCCGTGGCCGGATTGGCCGCGCACCCGGCGAGCGTGGTGGTGCCGCACACCTGCAGGGTGGTGATGTCGACGGCGAAGCCCTGCGCCACCTGCAGCGGCACGCCGCCGTTCAGGAAGAAGTTGGCCGCAAGGGTCGGCAGACGCGCCACGTAGCGGGCGATGTCGTAGCCTTCCTTCTCGTCCTGGGTGTAGCGGAGACCGGCGGTCAGCGTCCAGGCGGGCGTGATCTCGTAGTCGATCTGGCCGAAGGCGGCGTAGGAATCGACCTCAATGTGACCGTCCACATAGAGGAAGGCGCCCCGCTCGTTCGGCGAAGCCGGCGTGCCAGCCAGGGTGAGCGGCTGGAACATGGAGGGGTCGCCGACGACGCGGATCCCCTGCGGCTGATCATAGCGCTGGTGGTACTGGTAGACGCCCAGGATCCACTGCAGCGGACCGTCACTGTTGGACGACAGGTTGATTTCGTTGGAATACCACTTCTGCCGCTCCTGGTAGAAGGTGCGCGCGTCGGTGGACACGTTGGTGGCGGTGAAGCCCGGCAGCGGGCCCGGGCCGTCCAGATCGATCGGAATGTTCTGCGGCCCGGCGCGCGGCGTCAGGTCGGAGTCCGAAGCGGTGTCGTAGGTGTATTGCTGGTAGCCGCCGTAGTACTTCAGCGTCGCCCAGTCCATGTCCCAGGTCAGGTCGAAGTGCAGGCGATGGTGATCGCTGAGCTTCCCGATCGAGGTGAAGTTGGTGTTCTGCGACAGGTAGTCAGTCGTGGCGGGATTGGTCCCCGCAAAGCCGAAGGCGGTGTTGTAGTAGAGCGCCGAGGTGCCCACGCCCGTGAGCGACACGGTGTCGTAAGGCGAGACGACGTTCTCGTAGGTGTTGCCGACGCCGTAGGAGTCGTCCCAGTTGAACTTCGAATAGCGCATCCGGGCGGTGATGTTCTCGCCCAGGTCGGCCTCGAGCTGGGCCTCGATCAGCCAGCGGTCGAGCTTGCCCACGTCCTCGGCCGGGCCGCTGTTCTCGATGAAGCCGTCCTCACGCTGCTCGTAGGAGCCGCCGATCAGGAAGCGCAGGTTCTCGGCGACCGGGCCCCGCAGCAGCATGTCGGTGCGGTAGTGGCCGTAATTGCCGATCGTGCCGCGGACTTCGCCGCGGAAGTCGTCGGTGGGGCGCTTGGAGATGACGTTCATCGCGCCGCCGATGGAGTTGCGGCCGTAGAGCGTGCCCTGCGGGCCGCGCAGGACTTCCGTCCGCTCGATGAAGAGCGGCGGGGTCGAGGCGTCGGCCATCGAGTTGGAGAAGATGCCGTCCGAATAGAGGGCCACGGACGGATCGGTGCCGATGGCGTTGGTCAGGCGGCCGAAGCCGCGGATCGAGAGACGGTCGTTGTTGGTGTAGCTCAGGCTCGGGGTCACCCGCGCCAGGTCTTCCACCGTGTTGACGCCCAGAATGTCGCGCCGCTCGCTGGTGAAGGCGGTGACGGCGACGGGCACGTCCTGCAGGGACTGGTCACGCCGTTCGGCGGTGACCACGAGCTCTTCGAGCATCGTCGCCTGCTGGGCGAGCGCGGGCGTGGCGGCGGCGATGGCCGCGGTCGAAACGCCCATGACGAATAGGCTGCGCAAGCGCAGGGTCTTTTGCATAGTCTTCCTCCCAGCCGCCGCAGGCTCTTGGATTGGCCTGTCGTGCGAATTTCATCGTGTCCAAGCTGGACCAGTCGAACACTGTTCGAATAGGCCAAAATTCATTGGCGCGTAAGGGGCGCACGCAGAAGGGGAATTCACGGGTTGGCGACCAGGATCTCCAGACCACGGACGGCTTCGTCCACGGTTTGGGCGTCGAGCCCCCCGGGCTGTCCCCTGGCGATGGCGAGGGCGGCGATTCCGCGGGCGCAGGCCCAGATGGCCTGGGCCACCTGCCGCGGCGCCGCCGGTGATCGCCCGCCGAAGTCGAACGCCACGGCCCGGACCATCTCGGCGAAGGCGGCCTCCTCGGCCTCCACCACCTCCGGCCGCCGGCTGGCGTCGCGGATCTCGTACATCAGGCCGTAGACCGCCGGACGCCGGCGCACGAAGTCCAGATAGGCGAGGCCCGCCGCCCGGAGGCCGCTGATCCCCTCCCGCGCGTCGGTGGCCTCGCGCATCGCCTCGGCCAGGTCGTGGAAGCCCTCGACCGCCAGGCCGGAGAGCAGGGCGTTCTTGTCGGCGTAGTGGTAGTAGACCGTCCCCAGGGCGACCCCGGTGCGCCGGGCGATGGCGCGCAGGCTGAGCCCGGACGCCCCCTCGCTCTCCAGCAGGCCGCGGGCCGCCGAGGATAGCTGCGAGCGGACATTGCCCACGTGATAGCTGCGCCGCCGCGCCAGGACCGCTGAAGTCATCTCTGTCGCCCCCATCGGCGTCTCGGATGAGACGGTGAACGGCGGTAACCTACGCCCATTGACGCCACGGCGCCCAAGCAATTGCGCGCAGGCGGGGACCGCCGGGGCGAAACTCAGGTGAAGCTTGCGGTGACCGCGCCGGCCGCCCGGACCAGATCCTGGGGCGAAATCTCGATCTGCAGCCCTCTCTGGCCGCCGTTCACGAACAGGCGCGGAAGATCGAGGGCGCAGGCTTCCAGCAGGGTCGCCGTCGGCCGCCGCCGGCCCAGAGGGCTGATCCCGCCGACCTTGTAGCCGGTCACCCGCTCGGCCTGCGCCGGCGGCATCATCTGGGCCGACTTGCCGCCGGCGGCCTGGGCCAGGCGCTTGAGCGCCGCCTCCCGGTCCGAAGGCAGGACGGCGCAGACGGGCTTGCCGTCCACCAGGGTCATCAGGGTCTTGAAGACCATCCCCGGCGGCACGCCCAGGCTCTCGGCGGCCTGCAGCCCGATGCGCTCGGCGGAGGGATCATAGTCATAGACGTGCAGCGCGTAGCTGACGCCGGCGCGGTCAAGCGCCTGGGTGGCGGGCGTGGTCCTGGCCATGGCGGGGGACCGACTGGACCGAAGCCGCGCTGCGGTCAAGCCGGCCGGGGCGGGCCGCGGCGGCGGCGCCCGGCAGGCGGGCGACGAACAGGCTGGGCGCGAAGAGGCCGCACTGGAAACGGGGCGCGGCGCGCATCAGGCCCGCCCTCCCCGCACGGCGCGCAGGGCCGGCCGGGGCGCCGGTTCGGCCCAGAGCTCCTCCTCCCAGGCGTCCTCCCACCAGGCCCGGCTGGCCTGGGCCTTCTGGCGCAGGGGCGCATCGTCGATGACGCGGACCACCTCGGCCTCGGCCTCGTCCCAGATCACGGCCAGATCGAGGCTGCGCAGGGCCTCGTCGGCGTTCAGCCGACCGGCCTCCACCAGTTCGGCGGCGCGTGCGGGGCTCAGGGCGCGGCGCACCCGCCGCGGACCGACGCGGCTCTCCCGGTCGGCGTGGGTGAGGACGGCGGCGATCAGGTCGGCGCCCGCAGGCTCGGGACGCGGCGTCAGGTCGAGCAGCGGCGCCGTCTCGGCGGGGCGACGGGCGACGGGGCGGCGGGCGTTGCGGCGGGCGGCGGCGGGCATGGAGACGTCTCCGTTTCCTCTGGACGGTTTCCAGGTTAGGAGGGGGGTACGTCAAAAGCGGACGCAGGACATGAGACACGAGAAGGCCGCCCTGCTGCTGGAGCTCGCGCGGGCGCTGGCGAGCTCCGCGGAGGGGCTGACCCTGGACGAGATGGCCGCGCGGCTGGGCGTGGGCCGCCGGACCGCCGAGCGGATGCGCGACGCCCTGCGCGATCTCTTCCCGCACATGGAGGAGATCGAGGATCCGCCGACGCGGCGCTTCCGCATCCCGGCGGGACTGGACGCCCTTTTCCAGACGCCCGACGCCGAGGAGCTGGCGGCCCTGCACGCGGCGGCCGAACAGTTCCGCCAGGCCGGCGCCGGGGCCCGCGCCGCGGCCCTGGGACGGCTGGAGGCCAAGGTGCTGTCGGCCATGCGCGCGCCGGCCCGCCGGCGCCTGGCGCCGGACCTGGAGGCGGTCCTGCAGGCCGAGGCGATCGCGGTGGCCCCCGGCCCTCGGCCGTTCGAGGACGAGGCCGTCCTGCGCCGGGTGCGGGAGGCGATCACCGGACTGCGCCGCCTGCGGTTCGCCTATCAGGGCGGCAGCACGCCCGGCCGGGTTCGCGAAGTGACGCCGCTGGGCCTCCTTTTCGGCCGCAGCAACTATCTGGTCGCCAGCGAAGGCGAGAGCCGCGAGCCGCGGACCTGGCGCCTCGACCGCCTGAGCGAGGTGGAGGTGCTGGACATGGCCGGACTGCCGCCCCCCGGCTTCTCCCTCGCCGCCTTCGTCGACCGCAGCTTCGGCATCTATCAGGACGCCGTGGAGGACGTCCGGCTTCATGTCCTGCCGCACGGCGCCGACGAGGCGCTGGGCTGGCGCTTCCACTCCACCCAGACGACGGAGATTCAACCCGACGGCTCGGTGATGGTCGCCTTTCGCGCGAGCGGCATGCGCGAACTCGCCTGGCACCTGTTCTCCTGGGGCGACAAGGTACGGATTGTCGCCCCCCAGCGGTTGAAAGACATGATGTCGGAGCAACTGGCCTTGGCCATCGCGGCTCATCAGGCTTAAGCATGGGCATTCCCGAAAGAGAGAACGCCGCTTGCCCGCCCCCGCCGACAAGGAAGTCCACGCATGAGTTCGCGCCTCTCGGCCGCGGCCGGCGCGGCCATCCGCCGTCTGCGCCAGGGCAAGGGCTGGACGCTGGCCGAGCTCAGCACCCGCTCGGGCGTACCCCTGTCCAGCCTCTCCAAGGTCGAGCTCGGCCAGACCTCCCTCGCCTATGACGTCCTGATCCGCGTCTGCCGGGCCCTGGAGGTGGAGGTCGATCACCTGGTGCGGCCCGAGCCCCTGCCGTCTCCGCCGCGCGCGCGGTCGGGTCGCCGCTCGGTCGTCCGGGCCGGCGAGGGCGAGCCCCGCCGCCTCGGCGGCCACGCGGCGAGCATCGGCGCGACCGACCTGCTGCAGCGCGACATCACTCCTGTGGTGCTCGAGATCTGCGAGACGCGGCGCAACGGAAGCCTCATGCGGGCCCGGGGCGACGCCTATCTCCGGGTCCTTTCCGGCGCGGTGGTCATGCACTCGGAGGTCTATGCGCCCCTCGCCCTGCAGCCGGGCGACGCGGTCTTCTTCGATGGTGAGATGGGCTTCGCCCTGACGGCGCCCGACGGACAGCCGTCCCAGGTCCTGCTGATCCACCAGGGGGATCGCCTCCTGGAGGCCTGACGCCTTGCGCAGCCCTCAGCTTTCTCGTATTAGAGAATTATTCTCTATTTAACCGTATGGCATGTCGCATCTGAGAAGATGCGCGGGAGATGACGCGCTGACCTCCTCCGGAGACCTGCACGCCCATGATCGCCGTTCCGGTCGCCCCGATCTCCGCCGGACGATGGCCTGAGCGGATGCCCGGTCGATCGGCGGCGGCCTCGCCCACCGTGCTGGTGGTGGACGATTCTCCGGTCATTCGCCTTCTCATCGCCGACATGCTGGCGGCCGCCGGCTACGGGGTGGAGGTGGCCGAGGACGGCGCAGAAGCCCTGGACAAGATTCGCCGCGCCCGTCCTGACGCCGTGCTGACGGACCTGAACATGCCGCGGCTCGACGGCTTCGGCCTGATCGAGGCGGTCCGGCGCGATCCCTCGCTGGCGGACCTGCCGATCCTGGTCGTGACCAGCGAGGAGAACCAGGCCAAGCGCGCGCGCGCCCTGGCCGCCGGCGCCGGCGCCTGGATCGTCAAGCCGTTCGAGCCCGCCGAACTGGTTGAGGCGCTGTGGGAGATCGAGACGCCGGCCTGACGGGCGAGATCAGCCGACGCTGCGCAGCTCCGTCTCCCCCTCCTCGAGCTCGGCGGCGCGCTCGATCAGGGCCCGCTCCAGACGGCGCGCCAGGCGCGCCTCGGCCGAGGCCGCGCCTTCGATGACGGCGGAGGCTTCGAAGAGAGCGGCCTGGAACTCGGCCTCGCCCTCGAAGCCCTGGCGGGCGGCCTCCTCGGCCAGGGCGGCGGCGGCGGCCTTTCGGGCCTCGTCGGAAAGGGTCGCGACGGCGGAGAGGGTGGCCCGGCCAAGGGCGGTCATCATCTGGACGTCGGTGTGTAACTGATCGAGCCGCCGACGAATATCGTCGAGGGCGGCCTCGGACGGTCCGCTCATATTGAACCTCGAAACGCGTGGGACGCCGAGCCAGACCTGATGCGCGCTCCGCCCCGCGCCACCCGTCACCTGCCGGCAGAAAAGACTGCGGCCGACTTAGATAACGGTGGTTAAGCTGTCAACAATCGCGTGCAAACGCACATTGTGCATGTGCGACTTGTGCGCACGATCAGACCCGTGGTCTACAGGGCGCCGGGGAGTGAACAATGACGGAAAGCGCTGCCGTACTTCGGTCCGTGGATCCCGAAGGCGAGTTCGGGCTCGATGTGCCCGAGTACTTTTTCTACCTTCTCTTCCAGGCGGTGCGTCGCCGTGACGCGGCGTTCGAGCGCGCCCTGGCCGGCCTCGACCTCACCCTGTCCCAGTGGCGGGCGATGTCCACCGTCCGGCGATTCGGCTCGTGCGGCATGTCGGAGCTCTCGGCCTTCACCGCCGTCGACCGCACCACCCTGACCCGCTCGGTGGACCAGCTCGTGCGCCGGGACCTCGTGGCCCGCGAAACGCCGGCGAGCGACCGGCGGCAGGTGCGGCTCAGTCTGACGCCGGAGGGACAGGCCATGTACGACCGCGCCGTCCTTCAGCTGCTCAGCTTCAACCGCTCGGCGCTCGAAGGGGTCGACGAGGCGCGACGACGGGAGATCAGCCGCGGCCTTGCGACCATCATCCGCAACCTGGCGCCCGACGACAACTTCGCCGAGGCGCTGATCCGGTTTGAGCCGGAGCGGATCCGCGCCTCGACGAGGCGAGGCTGAGGCGAACCGCCGATCGGCGGCGCCGGACCCCGATATTCTTGCGACTCCCTCGCAAGGCCTGTGGCATGCTGGGTCCATGAGCGCGCCCAGCGATCCTGCCGACTCGCAGCCGGACGAACCGGCCGGCCCTGTCCGGCCGATGAGCGCCCTCGCCGTCATGGCCTATCGGGCCATCGGCATGGCGGCCCTCGGCCTGGCGATCGCCGGCGCCTTCCTGCCCCTGCTGCCGACCACCATCTTCCTCATCGTCGCGGCCTGGGCCTTCGGCAAGAGCGCGCCGAAGCTGCGCGCCCGCCTCTATGCGCACAAGCGGTTCGGCCCGACCCTCAAGGCCTGGGATCAGCGCGGCGCCATCCCGCCCCGCGCCAAGATCGCGGCCCTGCTGGGCATGACGATCAGCTGGGTGGTTCTGACGCTGACGACGCACCGGCCCTGGCTGTCGGCCGTGGTGGGCGTGGTCCTGATCGGGTGCGCCGCCTACGTCCTGACGCGGCCCTCGGCCTGACCGCCCGCAGCCGCTCGCCACGCGAACAGACGAAGCGTCCTCACCAGGGGATCGGCGCGCCGTCCCAGGCGTAGAAGCCGCCGCTGTCGGCAGGCGTCAGCCCCGCCAGCACCGCCAGCAGGCGTTCGGCCGCAAAGTCCGGCGCAAAGAGCTTCTCGGTCGCGACGCCGCCCTGAAAGGGCGCGCTGAGCGCCGTGTCCACCGTTCCGGGATGCAGGGCGACGCAGATCGCCTGGGGCCGCTGGCGGGCGAGCTCGACGGCCAGCGTCCGCACGAGCTGGTTCAGCGCCGCCTTCGATGCGCGATAGCCGTACCAGCCGCCGAGCCGGTTGTCGCCGATCGAGCCGACGCGGGCCGAAAGCGCGGCGAACACCGCCCGGCGATCCCGGGACAGGCGCGGCAGCAGGTGTTTGGCCGCCAGCGCCGGGCCGACGGCGTTGATCGCGAAGGCGGCCATCAGGCCGTCGGCCGAAAGGCTGCGCCAGCTCTTCTCCGGCGAAAGGCCGCCTCCGTGCAGGCGGCCGGTGGCGACGACGACGAGGTCGGCCGGCCCCAGATCGTCGAGCCGCGCCGCGGCGGCCTCCATCGTCGCCTCGTCCGTCAGTTCGAGAGGCGCCCAGTGGGCGCTCTTCGGCAGCCGTTCCGGGCGGGTTCGCGAAAGCGCCAGCAGCGGCCGTTCGGGGTCCTCCTGCGCCAGGCGCGCCAGCAGGGCGCCGCCCAGGCCTCCGCCTGCGCCCAAGACCACCGCGGCTCCTCGACCTTCGGCCATGCCTGACGCCTCCCTAGCAGGGTGATACGGCGCGCGCCGGGCTTTCGACGCACCGCGACGCGCTTTGGGGCTTCCGTCCGACGGAGGAGACCCTACATGGCCCTCATGCTGAGGCTTCCCGAAAAGACGCCCGACACCGCGCCGAGAGGGTCCGCGCCGCCGACGCCGCGCTTCCCCGCGTGGAGCCGCCTGCGCCAGGCCTCGGCCGAGCGGCGCGAGGCGATGCGTCGCTCACGCGGCGGGCTGGCCTGACGCCTGGCCAAATCGTCGCAGTGGCTTGATCGGCGCCGCCGCGACCTCAAATCAGCGCGGTGCGGGCCTCTCCCCACGCGCGGCCTCTCACCCAGGTTGCGTTGTCGGTCCGCACAGGGCGCGCTCGGATACGCGGTCGGGACGCTTCTCTCCCCCCAGCCCCGCCCCGGCCGAGCCGGGCGCGCCCACCCGTTCTTCAGACGTCCCGCGTCGGAAGATCAGGGCGGCGCGCCGACCAGGATCTCGCGCTTGCCCGCATGGTTGGCCGGGCTGACCACCCCTTCCTGCTCCATCCGCTCGATGAGCGAGGCCGCCCGGTTGTAGCCGATCTGCAGGCGGCGCTGGACGTAGCTGGTGGACGCCTTGCCGTCGCGGGTGACCACGGCCACGGCGCGGTCGTAGAGGTCGTCGCCCGACCCGCCGCCGGCCCCGCCGAAGTCGCCGCCGCCCTCCTCCTCGTCGCCGCCGGCGGTGACGTCCTCCACATACTGGGGCTCGCCCTGGGCGCGCAGGAACTTGGCCACGGCCTCGACCTCCTCGTCGGAGACGAAGGGGCCGTGCAGGCGGGTGATCCGTCCGCCGCCGGCCATGTAGAGCATGTCGCCCTGGCCGAGCAGCTGCTCGCCGCCCTGTTCGCCGAGGATGGTGCGGCTGTCGATCTTGGAGGTGACCTGGAAGGAGATCCGGGTCGGGAAGTTGGCCTTGATGGTGCCGGTGATGACGTCCACCGACGGCCGCTGCGTCGCCATGATCAGGTGGATGCCGGCGGCCCGCGCCATCTGGGCCAGGCGCTGGACCGCCCCTTCCACGTCCTTGCCCGCCACCAGCATCAGGTCGGCCACCTCATCGATGACCACGACAAGGTAGGGCATGGGCTTGGGATCGATGCGCTCGCTCTCATAGACCGGGCGGCCGTTGTCGTCGAAGCCGGTCTGGACGGTGCGCTCGAAGTGCTCGCCCTTGGCCGCGGCCTCCTTGGCGCGCTCGTTATAGGAGGCGACGTTGCGCACGCCGATCTTGGACATCAGCCGGTAGCGGTCCTCCATCTCGCGCACGGTCCATTTCAGCGCGACGATGGCCTTTTTCGGATCGGTGACGACGGGCGCCAGCAGGTGCGGGATGCCGTCATAGACCGACAGCTCCAGCATCTTGGGGTCGATCATGATGAAGCGGCACTGCTCGGGCGCCAGCCGGTAGAGGATCGACAGGATCATGGCGTTGACGCCCACCGACTTGCCCGAGCCGGTGGTGCCGGCGATCAGCAGGTGGGGCATCTTCGACAGGTCGGCGATATAGGGTTCGCCGCCGATGTTCTCGCCGAGCGCCATGGGCAGGGCGAGCGTCGAGCGTTCGTACTCGGCGCTGGCCAGCAGGTCGCGCAGATAGACGGTTTCCCGCTTCTGGTTCGGCAGTTCGATGCCGATCGCGTTGCGGCCGGGCACCACGGCGACGCGGCAGGCGGCGACGGACATGGAGCGGGCGATGTCGTCGGAGAGCGCCACGACCCGGGCCGACTTCACGCCGGGCGCCGGGACCAGTTCGTAGAGGGTGACCACCGGGCCGGGGCGGATCTGGTCGATCTGGCCGCGCACGCCGAACTCGGCCAGCACGCCTTCCAGCAGCTGGGCGTTCTGGCGCAGGGCGCCCTCGTCGAAGGCGGCCGCCCGCGGCTTGGGCTTGGCCAGCATGGAGAGCTCGGGGAGGGTGAAGCCGTCCGGACGGACGAAGTCGAACACGCCCTGGTTCTCGCGCGATTCCCGCGGCGACTCCTTGGGCGGCGTCTTGGGCTTGCGGATGCTGAGCGGGGCGGCGGCCGGCGGTTCGTCGAACTCGGCCCCCTCGTCCTCCGGCTCGGGCTCGCGCCGAAGCGGGATGGTGGCGGCCACGCTCGGCGACGGCGCCGGGTCGAGGGCCGCGTCGGGAATGCCCGCATCGCGTTGGGCCCGCCGCGCACGGGCGGCGCGGGCGGGCGCCGGCGGTGCGGGCGGCTCGATCTCCACCTTCGGCCGGGCGGCGAGGCGCTGGGCGAGGCCCTCGGCCACGGCCGCGGCGTCCACCTTCCTCAGGCCGATGGCGAAGCCCAGGGCGATCAATCCGAGCCCCCCGAGCAGAAGGGCGGCCACGGGCTTGGCCGCGGGGATGCGGGCGAAGTCCAGCAGGCCGGCCGCGCCGCTCAGCAGGCCGTGACCCCAGAAGCCGCCCAGGCCCTTGGCGAGCGGCCAGACGGCCGGCGGGGCGGGCCAGGCCAGCAGGGCGGCGAGCCCGAGCAGGCCGGCGCAGGCCGCCAGGGCGCGGATCCGCAGGGCGCGACGCGTGGCGTCCGGTTCGGCGCTGAGCGCCCGGGACAGGCCGAACATCACCATCAGCAGCGCGCCCAGGCCGGCGACGAGTCCCAGGGACTGCATGCCGATGTCGGCGATCACCGCGCCGGGGGCGCCCAGGACGTTCTTCGGCGACTGAGCGGAGGCGGCGTTCAGGCTCGGATCTGCGGCGTCATAGGTGGCGAGCGCCAGCGCGACCGCCACCCCGAAGGCGGCCAGAAGCCCGCCTCGAAGCCTGGCCGTGTTGGGATGCAGCCAGGCCAGCCGCACGATGTGCAGCGCCAGCTCCAGACCCGTCTTCCGCGCCGCCCGCGCCATAAACGCCCTCCTTGCACTCAGGGACCCGATCTATCGGACAGGAGGGTTAAGAGGCGTTTACGCCGTCCGGTGCGGTCGTGTGCGAAAACGCCGCGCGAACCCGGCCCTCGCCCGCAGGAACGCGCTTTCGCTCCGGCCTTCTCCGCACTAGGTTTGCGCCGTCATGTGGACCGTTCCGAAATCTGTCCTGCGCGTCGTGGCGCTGATCCTGTTCGCCTGCGCCGCCGGCGCCTTCGCGCTTGGCATCCTCGGCGCGGAGCCGGGAGGCGGCCGGCTGCCCGGCGAGACGGCGTCCGCCGACGGGGCCACCGTCACCACGCTGAACGCAGCCGACGCCCGGCCCCTGACCGAAGGCGGCGCGCCTCCCGCCGAGGACGAGGAGGAACAGGCCGCGGCCGAGGACGAGTCGGACGAGGCCGAGACCGAGGTGGCCGAGGCCGCCGACACGCCGGCCGACCCGCAGATCCCGGCCCTTCAGGTGCCGGTGGAGACCGCCGCTCCGCGTCCGCCGCCGGCCAAGGCGCCGCCGCCGAAGGCGCCAGCGTCTCCGCCGCAGCAAAGCGGCGACGCCATCGGGGATCTGGTCGACGGGCTCACCCCGCCCTCGGAGCTTCCGCCCTTCTAGGGGGCCGGCGGCCCCTCCGCCGGCGGCGGGCCCGCCATGTCCATGGGCGGCGGCCCGGTGCGACGGTACTTGATCGAGGCCGGCGCGGTGACCCCGGCCGAGACCACGAACTGGACCGCCTCGTTCAGCGTCCAGTCCAGCCAGACCAGCCGGTTCACCGGCACGATCTCCACATAGCCGGAGGTCGGATTGGGCGTGGTCGGCACATAGACGGCGGCCAGCTCCTCGCCCGTGTCGGCGGCCTTGAAGAGCTGGGTCACCAGCCCGACGGTCTTCATCTCCTCGGACGGAAACTCGATCAGCACCACCTTCTGCGCCTGCTCCATGGGCGAGTGGAAGCTGGCGATCAGCTTCTGGGCCGAGGAATAGACCGTACGCCCGATCGGGATGCGCCCGATCAGGTCGTCGACGGCCTTGCCCACCGCCTTGCCCGCTGCGCCGCGGGCCAGCAGGCCGACGATCGTCAGGATGACCACGGCCGTCAGAATCTCCAGCACCGTCGTGAAGACTCCCGGCGGTCCCGCGCCGACCCAGGCGGCCAGCGGCCGGATCACCAGCGCCCCCAGCAAGGAGGCCAGCTTGGCCAGCAGCCACAGCGCCCAGACGGTGAGCGCCAGGGGGGCGAGGGTGACGGCGCCGACCGCCAGGGTCTGCGGCCAGCGGATCAGGAATTGGCGGACGGCGGGGTCCATGACGCAGGGCTCCGGTCTCTCGAGGTGCGAGAGTTCCTAAACGCCCGACGCCCCGGACGGAACCACGGCGGCCTTATGCCTTGGCCGGCGCCACCCCATGCTGGGCGAAGTGGGCCAGCATCCGCCTCCAGCCGTCCTTGGCCGCCTCGGCGTCATAGGCCGAGCGGTAGTCGGCGTGGAAGCCGTGCTGGGCGTCCGGATAGACCACGATGTCGCTGTCGGTCTTGCCCGCCGCCTTGAGCGCCGCGCGCTTCTTCTCCACGTCGCTCAGGGGTATCCCCTGGTCCTGGCCGGCATAGAGGCCGAGCACGGGCGCGGACGTCTTGGCGGCCAGATCGACGGGCCACTGGCGCTCGCTCGGCGCGGCGTCGGCCGGCGGGGCGAGGCGGCCGTACCAGGCGACGCCGGCGTCGAAGAAGTCCGTCTTCTGGGCCGCCTGCCAGACGATGTTGCCGCCCCAGCAGAAACCGGTGATGGCGGCTCGGTCGGCGTCGGCGTAGTCCTGCGCCTGCAGGAAGGCCATGGCCGCGGCCAGATCGCCCATCACCTGGTCGTCGGTCGCCGTGGCCACGATCTTCCGGATCTCGGCGTAGTCGGTCAGCTTCGAGGGATCGCCGGCCCGGGCGAAGAAGTCGGGCGCGATGGCGACATAGCCGAGTTGGGCGAGCCGGCGGCAGACGTCGCGGATGTATTCGTGGACGCCGAAGATCTCCGAGACCACGACCACCACCGGGAACGGACCCGCGCCCTGCGGGCGGGCCAGATTGGCCGGGATCTGGGTGTCGGGCGGCGAGAGCTGCACGGTCTCGGTGACGAGCCCCGTCTCCGGCGTGGCGATCGGCTCGGCCTGGGCCGAGAGCGCGAAGACGGCGTAGCCGCCGAGCACGGCGGCGCCCAGCTTGCGGCGCGACAGGTTCAGGTCGGAAGGCATGGTCCCTTCGGGACGGGTGAGCGTGGTCATGGGCGTCCTCAAGGTTCTTCTTGGGCGCGATCCTGAGGTCAGCCCCTGCGGGAGTCCAGCCGCCTCGCCATCAAGTCGAGGCGCCGGCCCTGCGCAGCGTCAGATTGATCCGCCCGCCGCCGGGCACGAGCTGCGACGAGCCTGAGAGCACGCGATCGATCCCGTGGAAGGCGAGCCGCGCGCCCCCGCCCAGCACGCAGACATCGCCCGAGGACAGGCGCACCGAGCGCGTCGGATCCCGCCGGCTGGTCCCGCCGATGCGGAACACCGCCGTATCGCCCAGCGACACCGAGAGGACCGGGTAGTCGAAGTCCCTCTCGTCCCGGTCCTGATGCAGGCTCATGCGGGCCTGCGCGTCGTAGAGATTGACCAGGCAGGCGTCGGGCGGCCCCGGCGCATCGGCCGCCTCCCGCCAAAGGTCGAGCAGGGCGGGCGGTATGTCGGGCCAGGGCTCGCCCGTCTGCGGATGGGTCGGCTGGTAGCGGTAGCCGGCTTGCGCGTCCGTCACCCAGCCCAGGGGGCCGAAATTGGTCATGCGCACGCTCATCGGCTTCCCGCCCGGCGTCACCGGCCGATAGAAGGGCGCGGCCTCTACGCGGCGCATCACCTCGGCCAGGAGGTCCCTCTGGGCGGCCGGGTCCAGCCGTCCGGGCAGGAGGCGGAATCCGTTCTCTGCAACCAGGCTCATGGCGGTCCATATAGGCAGGCATGAGCGCCGCCGCCCGCATGAAGCCCCTGACCCTGCGCCCCCTGACACGCGGCGAACGCGCCCTGGCGTGCGAGATGTTCGGCGAGGCCCTGGACGCGGCCCGCATCCGCCTGATCGCCCTGCCCGTCTGGCCGCGGGCCTTCGCGACGGGCAAGACCCTGCTCGCCTTCCCGACGGCCCAGGCGGCGACGGACTTCGCCGCCGAGCCGCTGGCCCTCCAGGGCCTGTTCGTCCACGAACTGACGCACGTCTGGCAGGCGCAGAACGGCACGGCCCTGCTGCCCGCCAAGATCCGCGCCGGGGACGGCCGTGCGGCCTATGCCTACGACCTCTTCGACGGCCGCGGATTCGCCGATCTGAACATCGAGCAGCAGGCCATGGTGGCGCAACACGCCTTCCTGGCGAGCCGCGGCGCGGCGCTGCGGATTCCGGCCCTGGCCTATGGCGCCTATCTGGCCGGACTTGCGCCGCGTCAAAGCGATAAACCCCGGAATGTTTAGGGTCATTGGGCTTGCGACAGGGTTGTGGCTACCCATATCGCGACTCGACGGCGGGGCGCTTCTTAAGCTAACCGCCCGAGACCCTTATTCGAACCGGGGGCGGTGACAAGAACCGGGGCGCTTCACTAGAAGGCCCTCCACGCGCCGTCCGCCAACAAGGAGCGAGCAGGACTCGATTATGAGCAAGATTATCGGCATCGACCTCGGCACCACCAATTCGTGCGTCGCCATCATGGACGGCAAGCAGCCGAAGGTGATCGAGAACGCCGAAGGCGCCCGCACGACCCCGTCGGTCGTGGCCATCCTGGACGATGGCGAACGTCTCGTCGGCCAGCCGGCCAAGCGCCAGGCGGTCACCAACCCGTCCAACACCCTCTTCGCCATCAAGCGCCTGATCGGCCGCCAGTATGGCGACCCGACGGTGGAGAAGGACAAGGGCATGGTGCCCTACGAGATCGTCAAGGGCCCGAACGGCGACGCCTGGGTGAAGGCCCATGGCAAGGACTATTCGCCCCAGCAGATCTCCGCCTTCATCCTGCAGAAGATGAAGGAAGCCGCCGAGCAGCACCTCGGCGAGAAGGTCGAGAAGGCGGTCATCACCGTTCCGGCCTATTTCAACGACGCCCAGCGCCAGGCCACCAAGGACGCGGGCAAGATCGCGGGCCTGGAAGTCCTGCGCATCATCAACGAGCCGACCGCCGCGGCGCTGGCCTACGGCCTGGAGAAGAACGACGGCAAGAAGATCGCCGTCTACGACCTGGGCGGCGGCACCTTCGACATCTCGATCCTGGAGATCGGCGACGGCGTCTTCGAGGTGAAGGCGACCAACGGCGACACCTTCCTGGGCGGCGAGGACTTCGACCTGCGGATCGTCGACTACCTGGCCGACGAGTTCAAAAAGGAGAACTCGGTCGACCTGCGTAAGGACAAGCTGGCCCTCCAGCGCCTGAAGGAAGAGGCCGAGAAGGCCAAGAAGGAACTCTCCTCGACGACCCAGTACGAGGTGAACCTGCCCTTCATCTCGATGAACGCCAACGGCCCGCTGCACCTGAACATCAAGCTGTCGCGCGCCAAGCTGGAAGCCCTGGTCGAGGACCTGATCACCCGCACCATCGGCCCCTGCGAGCAGGCGCTGAAGGATGCGGGCCTCAAGAAGTCCGACATCGACGAGGTCGTCCTCGTCGGCGGCATGACCCGCATGCCCAAGGTGGTCGAGGCGGTGAAGGAGTTCTTCGGCCGCGAACCCCACAAGGGCGTGAACCCCGACGAGGTCGTGGCGCTCGGCGCCGCGGTCCAGGCGGGCGTGCTGCAGGGCGACGTCAAGGACGTGCTGCTGCTCGACGTGACGCCGCTGACCCTGGGCATCGAGACCCTCGGCGGCGTGTTCACCCCGCTGATCGAGCGCAACACCACCATCCCGACCAAGCGGTCGCAGACCTTCTCCACGGCCGACGACAACCAGTCGGCGGTGACCATCCGGGTCTTCCAGGGCGAACGCCCGATGGCGGCGGACAACAAGCTGCTGGGTCAGTTCGACCTGGTCGGCATCCCGCCGGCGCCGCGCGGCGTGCCGCAGGTCGAGGTCACCTTCGACATCGACGCCAACGGCATCGTCAACGTCCAGGCGCGCGACAAGGCGACCAACAAGGAGCAGTCGATCCGCATCCAGGCCAATGGCGGCCTCTCGGACGCGGACATCGAGGCCATGGTCAAGGACGCCGAGTCCCACAAGGCCGAGGACGAGAAGCGCAAGGCCGTCGTCGAGGCCAAGAACCAGGCCGAGGCGGTGGTCCATTCCACCGAGAAGGCCCTGGCTGAACACGGCGACAAGGTCTCGTCCGAGGACAAGGGCGCCATCGAAAGCGCTCTGACCGACCTGAAGTCGGCCCTGGAGGGTGACGACGCCGAGGCCATCTCGGCCAAGACCCAGACCCTGATCCAGGCCTCCATGAAGCTGGGCGAGGCCATGTACGCGGCCCAGCAGAACGCCTCGGGCGAGGCGTCTCCGGACGCCGCCGGCGACGACGTGGTCGACGCCGAGTTCGAGGAAGTCGACGGCGACGACAAGAAGTCGGCGTGACGACCGGTCCCATGGCGCGGCGCATCCCATTTCGCCACAAGGCGGGCGGGGATGCGTCGCCGCCGGGCGCCATTGATGCGCACCCCCCGTTCAGACCTGGCCTTGGCCTTGCGTCGGACGGGGGGCATGCCCACCTAATTTCCCATAATCATTCAGATACCTGACGCTCATGCGGGACTATTACGAGATCCTGGGCGTGGAGCGCGGCTGCGATGGCGCGAGCCTGAAGTCCGCCTTCCGCAAGCTGGCGATGGAACACCATCCCGACCGCAACGGCGGTTGCGAGGACGCGGCCGCCCGCTTCAAGGAGATCAACGAGGCCTATTCGGTCCTGTCGGACCCGCAGAAGCGCGTGGCCTATGATCGTTTCGGCCATGCCGGGGTGAACGGCGGCGGCGGCGGCGCGGGCCCCGGCGGCGGCCAGTTCCACGACGTCCACGACATCTTCAACGAGGTGTTCGGCGACGTCTTCGGCGACATGTTCGGCCAGGGCGGCCGCGCCCGGCGCGGCGGCCCGGCCCGCGGCCAGGATCTGCGCTACGACCTGGAGATCACCCTCGAGCAGGCCTTCGCCGGCGCCGAGGTCGAGATCGTCGTGCCCGCGGCCATGACCTGCGAGACCTGCGAGGGGACCGGCGCCAAGCCTGGCACCAGCCCGACGGTCTGCGGAACCTGCGGCGGCGCGGGTCGGATCCGCGCCAGCCAGGGCTTCTTCTCCGTCGAGCGCAGCTGCCCGCGCTGCGGCGGCACAGGTCGGCTCGTGCTCGACCCCTGCGTCGACTGCCACGGCCACGGCCAGGTGCGCAAGGAACGCAAGCTGCAGGTCCGCATCCCGGCCGGCGTCGACGACGGCGCCCGCATCCGCCTGGCCGGCGAGGGCGACGCCGGCGCCCGCGGCGGCCCGCGCGGCGACCTCTACATCTTCATCTCCGTGGCCCCGCACGACCTCTTCGAGCGGGACGGCCTGGATCTGCTCTGCACCGTGCCGGTGCCCATGGCCATCGCCGTGCTGGGCGGCGAGATCGAGGCCCCCTGCCTGATGGGGGGCGAGAACTGCGACGGCAACTGCAAGATCCCGGTCCAGGTGCCCGAGGGCGCCCAGACCGGCAAGACCCTGCGCCTGAAGGGCCGCGGCATGCCCTCCCTCCGCTCGCGCGAGCGGGGCGACCTGGTGGTGGAGATCTTCGTCGAGACGCCGACCAAGCTGTCGGCCCGGCAGAAGGAGCTGATGGCCGAGTTCGCCGAACTCTGCGGCGAGCAGCAGCACCCCAAGTCCTCCACCTTCATCGGCAAGGCCAAGCGCTTCTGGGAAGAGGTGACCGGCGGCTGCTAAGGCGCAACTTAACGGTTGCGCGATTGGGCGGAATTGACCAGGCTCTCCCGCCTCTAGTTAGGAGCCGCCCATGAAGATTGTTGTCACCAGCGTCCTGGTGGACGACCAAGCCAAGGCCCTGGCCTTTTACGAAGGCAAGCTCGGCTTTGCGAAGAAGGAAGACGTGCCCCTGGGCGCGCACCGCTGGCTGACCGTGGTGAGCCCCGAGGCGCCCGACGGGGTGGAGCTGCTGCTTGAGCCCGACGCCCATCCGGCCAGCCGGGACTACAAGGCCGCGCTGAAGGCCGACGGCATTCCCTGGACCTCGTTCGGCGTCGACGACCTGACCGCCGAGCACGCCCGGCTGACGGCGCTGGGCGTGACCTTCGTCCAGCCGCCCACCGCAATGGGCCCGGTGACGGTCGCCGTCTTCGACGACACCTGCGGAAACCTGATCCAGATCGCCCAGCGGACCTGACGGGCCGCCGGGCGCCGGAGGGGGGCCTACTCCGCCGGCACCGCTTGCGCGGACTTCACCGCCGCGCCCGCGCCTTCATAGCGGAACTCCGGACCGTCGAGATCGATGGTCGGGATCTCGGTCCGTTCGCGCCAGTAGTCCTGGGTGTGGCGCCATTCCGGCGTGTCGCCGCACTTGGGCATCTTGTCCATGTCGCGCATCAGATAGCCCGGATTGAAGTCGTCCGGGTCGATCCAGGGTCCCCGCGGCATGGTCGCGCCGGCCGGGCCGGGATCGACCATCACCTTCGTCGCCCCCTTCGCCTTCATGTGGTCGAGCAGGCGCACGACGAAGTCGGCCAGGATGTCCACCCGCAGGGTCCAGCTGGCCCGGAAGTAGCCGAACACCCAGACGAGGTTCGGGACGCCGGTGAACATCATGCCGCGATAGGTGAGCGTCTGGCCCCAGTCGACGGCCTTGCCGTCCACCTCGAACGGGATGTCGCCCATCACCGACAGGCGGAAGCCGGTGGCGGTGATGATGATGTCGGCCTCCAGCAGGTCGCCCGACTTCAGCAGGATGCCCTTGTCGGTGAACCGCTCGATCTGGTCGGTGACCACCGAAGCCTTGCCCGCGCAGATGCCCTTGAACAGGTCGGCGTCCGGCACGAAGGCCAGCCGCTGCTGCCAGGGCCGGTAGCGCGGCGAAAAGTGGCTCATGTCGTAGCCTTCCGGCAGGACGGCGGCGACGTTCTTCAGGATCTCGTCGCGGACGGCCTCCGGGTGGGACTTGGCCATCTGGGCGAACATGCCCTGGTCCTTGAGGATCTTCCGGCGGACGATCTCGTGCGTCCACTCCTCGGGCACCTCAAGGTCGCGCAGGGTGTCGGCCAGTTCGTTGGCGTTCCGTCCCGTGGCGAAATAGGTGGGCGAGCGCTGCAGCATGGTGACGTGCGCCGCCTTTTCCGCCAGGGCCGGCACCAGGGTCGCGGCCGTGGCGCCCGAGCCGATCACCACCACCTTCTTGCCGGCATAGTCCAGGTCGTCCGGCCAGGTCTGCGGGTGGACGATGGGGCCCTTGAAGTCGGCCATGCCCTCCCAATGCGGCGTGTAGCCCTCGTCGTGGTGGTAGTAGCCCTGGCACATCCACAGGAAGCCGCAGGTGAAGGTGAGCGTCTCGCCCGTGGCCTTCTTCGTGGCGGTCACCGTCCAGAGGTTCTTCTCGCTCGACCAGACGGCCTTGGTGATGGTGTGGCCGTAGCGGATGTGGCGGTCGAGATCGTTCTCCTCGATCACCTCCTCCATGTACTTCAGGATCTCTTCGGCGGTGGCGATCGGCGCCCCGCGCCAGGGCTTGAAGCGATAGCCGAAGGTGTAGAGGTCGCTGTCGGAGCGCACGCCCGGATAGCGATGCGTCACCCAGGTGCCGCCGAAGGTGTCCTTGGTCTCCAGCACCACGAAGCTCGTGCCCGGCCGCTGGTGCGTCAGGTGCCAGGCGGCGCCCACGCCGGAAATGCCCGCGCCCACCACCAGTACGTCGAAATGCTCGGTCTTGCCCGACTGCGCCTGGGTCATGTCTTTCGCGCCCTCTTCGTTGTCCGTCCCTGCCGCCAGGGTGCGCGCCCCGGCGATCGTGTCCTTGATCGATTTCAAGTTAGGTGATCGCTGATCACTTGGCGAGTGTTCTTTGACGTTACGGTATGGCGCGGCCCGGGCGGAGGAGACCTCAGCTTGACCCTCGCCGCGCCGCCCGCCACGGCAGGGGGATGAAGCCCTCGCCGCTCTGGCGCGCCATCCTGGCCATCGCCATCCCCTCCATGCTGACCAATGTGGCCACCGCCCTGTTCGGCCTGGCCGACATGTGGGTGATCGGCCGGCTGGGCGAAGCCGCCGCGCAGGGCGGCGTGGAGGTCGGGGCCAAGCTGCTGATGACCCTGCTGATCGTCTTCAACTTCCTGAAGACCGGCACGGTGGCTCTCGCCGCCCAGGCGGCGGGCCGGGGGGCGGCGGAGGATCAGGCCGCCGTGCTGACGCGCGGGGTGGCCGCGGCCCTGTTCGTGGGCGTGATCCTGCTGGCGCTATGGCCGTTGGCGGTTCCGGCGGGCCTCGCCCTTCTGGGCGCCGGGGAGGAGGTCGCGCCGATGGCGCGGACCTATGTCGACATCCGCTACGCCGGCGGCGTCGCCTGGCTGGTCAACGCCGTCCTCACCGGCTGGCTGATCGGCCGCCGCCAGGTGCGCGCCGTGCTGGGGGTGGAGGTCGCCGCCAACCTCTTCCACATCGCCCTGGATCTCCTCCTGGTGCTGGGGCTGGGCTGGGGGGTGGCGGGCGTGGCCGTCGCCACGCTGGCCTCGGAAGGCGCCAAGACCTGCGCGCTCGTCGCCATCTGCGGCGGCCAGCCGCCGGCGCGGGCGGCGCTGGGGCACGTGCGCCGGCGCGAGACCTGGCGCATGGCCGAGCTGTCGGCCCTCTTCCGCCTGAACCGCGACCTCTTCCTGCGCACCCTGCTGCTGATGAGCGCCACGGTGATCGTCACCCGCGCCGGCGCCCAGCAGGGGGCCGTCGTGCTGGCCGCCAACGCCATCCTCTTCCAGCTCTTCATGCTGCCGACCCTGATGCTCGACGGCTTCGAAAGCGCCGCCCAGGTGCTCTGCGGCGAGGCCGCCGGGGCGAAGGATCGGGCGAGGTTCACAGCCTCGGTCCGCGCCCTGCTGGCCTGGGCCGCCGGCGCGGCGGCGGTGATGGCCGGGACCTATCTGGCTTTCGGCGAGGCGCTCGCCGCCAGTTTCTCCACCGATCCGCAGGTGATCGCCGCCGCGCGGACCTATGCGGTCTGGGCCGTCGTCCTGCCGCTGGCCGGCGTGGCCTCCTTCGTCTTCGACGGCGTGTTCATCGGGGCGGCCTGGACGCGGGCCATGCTGATCAGCATGGCCGCGGCGCTGGGGGTCTTCCTGTTGGCCCTGTGGCTGACCGCGCCCCTGGGCAATCACGGCCTGTGGCTCGCCTTCAGCCTCTTCTTCGTCGCCCGCGGCGCCGGCCAGGCCCTGATGACGCCGCGTCTGATGCGAACGCGTCTCGGCTGAAGGCGCCCCCTTCTTCGCGCTGTGCGCGGATCAGCCTGTGAGGCTTCGGATGTCGGGCCAGCGGTAGGCGACCTCCTGCGTCAGGCCGCCGCCGGGGGCGTGGGCCGCATAGGGCTGTCCCGCCACGCCGCCAAGATGCTCGTAGAAGCTGCGGGCCCGCAGATTGTCGGCCAGGACGGCGATGGTGAGCGAGGTCGCGCCCTGCGCCGCCAGGGCGCGGGCCGCCGCCGTCAGGAGGCGCCGGCCGAGGCCGCGGCCCTGCGCCTCGCGCAGGAGGTAGAGGGTGTAGATCTCGCCCGCGCCCGCCGCATGGGATCGCGCCGGGCCGGCCTGGGCGTAGCCGACGCCGCCGCGGCGATCGGCGGCCAGCAGGATCAGGTCGGAGGGACCGGGGCGGATCAGGCTGCGCAGGAAGCGCCGCGCATGCTCCAGCTCCGACATGGCGTCGAGATAGGCGTCGCTGAGCAGGCCGCGATAGGTCTCGCGCCAGGCGGCCACGTGGACGTGGGCCAGGGTCTCGGCGTCGGCGGGGCCGGCGGGCAGGACGGCGAAATCGAGCGTCGGCGAGCGGGCCATGGTCTTCATACCTGATGTGGTCGCAAACGGCGGAGGTTCAAGGCGCCGCAGCCGGCGACCGGGGGATGACCGAATCTGAGCCCCTCGCTAGGTTGCCAGGCTCATGAACGCTCAAAGCCCGACCCTGCCGGACGCGGCCGGCGCCACGCCGGTCATGGCCCAGTTCTTCGAAGCCAAGGCGCGTCAGCCGGACGCCCTGGTCTTCTTCCGCATGGGCGACTTCTACGAGCTCTTCTTTGAGGACGCCCAGAAGGCGGCGGCCGCGCTCGGCATCAGCCTGACGGCCCGGGGCACCCATGCGGGGGAACCCATTCCCATGGCCGGGGTGCCGGCGCATGCGGCCGAGGCCTATCTCGCCAAGCTGATCCGCTCGGGCTTCAAGGTCGCCGTCTGCGAGCAGATGGAGGATCCCGCCGAGGCCAAGAAGCGCGGGTCGAAGTCGGTCGTGCGGCGCGAGATCGTGCGTGTGGTGACGCCGGGCACGCTGACCGAGGACGGCCTGCTCGACGCCCGCGGGGCCAACCGCCTGGCCGCCGTGGCGGTCCGCGCGGGCCAGGCGGCCGTCGCCAGCGTGGAGATCTCCACCGGGGAGGTGGAGTGCCTGTCGCTCTCGCCCGCTGGCCTCGGCGCGGCGCTGGCGGCGCTGTCGCCCTCCGAGACCCTCGTGCCCGACCGCCTCTTCGCCGATGAAGAGAGCGCCGCCCAGCTGAAGGCGGCCGGCGGCTTCCTGCAGCCCCTGCCCCAGGCGCTGGCCGAGCCCTCGGCCTCCGAGGCCCGGCTGAAGCGCCTCTATGGCGTCGAAACCCTGGACGGCTTCGGGGCGCTCACCGGCGCGGAGATCTCCGCGCTCGGGCTGATCGCCGCCCATCTGGAGACCACCCAGGCGGGCCGGATGCCGGCCCTGTCTGCGCCCCGCCGCGTGGGCGAGAGCGAGGTCATGGCCATCGACCCGGCCACCCGGGCGAGCCTGGAGATCGAGCGGAGCCTGTCGGGCGGCCGCGACGGCAGCCTGCTGGCGGCCATCGACCGCACCGTCACCGCGCCCGGCGCGCGGCTGCTGGCCTCGCGCCTCGCCCGTCCCCTGGTGGAGCCGGCCGCCATCGACGCGCGCCTGGACGCCGTCGCCTTCTTCTGCGAGCGCCGCACCCTGCGCCAGGACGTGCGCGACGGCCTGAAGACCATGGGCGACATGGCCCGGGCGTTGTCGCGTCTGGCGCTCGGCCGTGGGGGTCCGCGCGACCTGGGCTGCCTGCGCGACGGCCTCGCTGCGGGATCGAAGATCACCGGCCTCTTCGCCGCGCCCGCCCCGCTCGACCCGCCGCCGCCGACGGAGATCGCCCAGGCCCTGGCTTCGCTCGATCTCGCCGCCCAGCCGGATCTGGCCGCCTTCCGCGACCTGCTGGCCGCGGGCCTCTCCGACGAACTGCCCGCCCAGGCCCGCGACGGCGGGTTCGTGGCCCAGGGCGTGCGCCCCGAGCTCGATCAGGCCCGCGCCCTGCGCGACGACAGCCGCAAGGTGATCGCCGGACTGGAGGCGCAGCTGGCCGCCGAAAGCGGCGTGGCGTTGCGGGTCAAGCACAACGCCGTGCTGGGCTATTTCGTCGAAGCCACGGCCAAGGCCGCCGAGCCGCTGATGAAGCCGCCGCTGAACGCGACCTTCATCCACCGCCAGACGCTCGCCAACCAGGTCCGCTTCACCACCGTCGAGCTGGCCGAACTGGACGCCAAGATCGCCCAGGCCGCCGAGCGGGCGCTGGCCATGGAGCTTTCCACCTTCGAGGCCTGGCGCGAGGCCGCCTGCGCCATCGCGCCGGCCATCCAGGCCGCCGCCGCCGCCGCCGCCGGCCTGGACGTGGCCGCGGGCCTCGCCGAATGGGCCGACGACGCCGGCGCCGTGCGCCCGGTGGTCGACCGCTCCTGCGCCTTCGAGGCGGTCGCCGCGCGCCATCCCGTGGTGGAGGCCGCCGTCCGCCGGGCGGGCGAGGCCTTCACGCCCAACGACTGCCGGCTGGACGGGGCCGGAGCCGCCGCCGCGCGGCTCTCCATCGTCACCGGCCCGAACATGGCCGGTAAGTCCACCTTCCTGCGCCAGAACGCCCTGCTCTGCGTGCTGGCCCAGGCCGGCGCCTTCGTGCCGGCGCAGTCGCTGCGGCTGGGGGTGGTCGATCGCCTGTTCAGCCGGGTGGGCGCCGGCGACGACCTGGCCCGGGGCCGTTCGACCTTCATGGCCGAGATGGTGGAGACCGCCGCCATCCTGACCCAGGCGACGCCGCGCTCCTTCGTCATCCTCGACGAGATCGGCCGCGGCACGGCGACCTATGACGGCCTGGCGATCGCCTGGGCCTGCGCCGAGGCCCTGCACGAGACCAACCGCTGCCGGGCGCTGTTCGCCACCCACTATCACGAACTCGCCGTGCTCGAGGACCGGCTGGCCCATGTGGGCAACCTCTCCCTGCGCGCCAGGGAGTGGAACGGCGACCTGATCTTCCTGCACGAGGCGGCCGCCGGTCCCGCCGACCGCTCCTACGGCGTGCAGGTGGCCAAGCTGGCCGGCGTGCCGCCCGCCGTCGTCGCCCGCGCCAAGCAGGTGCTGGAGCGGCTGGAGCGCGAGACCGGCGCGCCGGCCCACCTGGAAGACCTGCCCCTTTTCGCCGCCAGCGCCCCCGAGCCCGAACGTCACGGCCCGAGCGCGGTGGAAGAGGCCCTGCGCGCCCTGGACCTGGACGGCATGAGCCCCCGGGAGGCCATGGAGGCGCTCTACCGACTCAAAAGCCAGCTGTCCTGAGGACCTCCGCCATGCCCGTCCGCACCCTGATGATCGATGTGGACGGCGTGGTGATCCGCCACCCGCAGGGCCTGCGCTGGGACCATATGATCCAGGCGGACCTCGGAGTCGATCCGGCGCGCTTCCAGAGCGACTTCTTCGCCGTCCACTGGACGGATGTCGTCAACGGCCGCGCCGACCTGCGCGAGCGCCTGGCGCTGGCCCTGCCCGGCTTCGCGCCGCACCTGACGCCCGAGGCGCTGACCGCCTACTGGTTTTCGAAAGACGCGCATCTGGACGAGGATTTCCTGACCCAGCTTGCGGTGCTCGGCGACCGCTACGCCCTGCATCTGGCCACCGTGCAGGAGCACCATCGCGCCGCCTACATCTGGAACGACCTCCGCCTGAAGGACCGCTTCGCCGCCATCCACTATGCCGCCGCCTACGGGTGCGGAAAGCCGGAGCCGGCCTTCTTCGAAGCGGTGGCGGCGCGGACCGGTCACGCACCCGACGAGCTGCTGCTGATCGACGATTCGGCGCGCAACGTGGAGGCGGCGAAGGCGTGCGGTTGGCGCGCCGGGCTGTGGGACGGCACGCGGAGCGTGGCCGAGGTGGTGGCGGAGGCGGCGGGCTGAGGTCCGCGCAGCCGCTAGAGCATCGCCGGAATGACCCGGTCCGGCGGGCGGTGGCCGTCCATCCAGGTGCGGATGTTGATGATCACCTTCTCGCCCATGTCGATGCGGCTCTCCACCGTCGCCGAGCTCATATGCGGCAGCAGCACGACATTGGGCAGCTTGAGCAGCTTCGGATTCACCGCCGGCTCGTGCTCGAAGACGTCCAGGCCGGCGCCGGCGATCTCGCCCTTGGCCAGGATGTCGATCAGGGCGTCCTCGTCGACGATCTCGCCGCGGGCGGTGTTGATCAGGAAGGCGTGCGGCTGCAGCAGCTTCAGCCGCCGCGCCGAAAGCAGGTGGAAGGTCGCCGGGGTGTGGGGGCAGTGGATGGAGACGATGTCCATCCGCGCCAGCATCTGGTCCAGGCTGTCCCAGTAGGTGGCGTCCAGCTCCTGGGCGATGCGCGGGCTGACCGGCTTGCGGTTGTGGTAGTGGATCTGCAGGCCGAAGGCCTTGGCGCGCTTGGCCACCGCCTGGCCGATTCGGCCCATGCCGACGATGCCGAGCCGCTTGCCCGTCACCCGCCGCCCCAGCATCCAGGTGGGCGACCAGCCGGTGAAGCCGCCCGTCTGGACGACGTTGGCGCCTTCCACGATCCTTCGCGCCACCACCATCATGAGGGCGAGCGTCATGTCCGCCGTGTCTTCGGTCAGCACGCCCGGCGTGTTGGTCACGATGATGTTGCGGGCTGCGGCCGCAGCCACGTCGATGTGGTCCACGCCCGCCCCGAACGAGGCGATGAGCTTGAGCTGCGGCCCCGCCTGGGCGATCAGTTCGGCGTCGATTCGATCGGTGATGGTGGGGGCCAGTACGTCGGCCCGCTGCACCGCATCGACGAGGGCCGCGCGCCCCATGGGGTCGTCGGTGAGGTTGAGCTCGGTGTCGAACAGCTCTCTCATCCGCGTCTCCACCTGATCGGGGAGCTTGCGGGTGACGATGACTTTGGGCTTACGAGCGGCCATGACCAAGTCTGCGACGGGGACCTTGCGGCGGGGCGCGATGGGCGCGCGAGGTCCAACCTCTAGCAAAGCGGCTCCGGCCGGCCAAGGCGAGCCTGCCGTCGCGGGCTTCGCCCGGACCTTCCTGACCGTCCGGCGGGCGGTGGGGCTCGCGCTGGTCCTGGCGCTCAGCTGGGCCGCCGGCGGCGCCCAGGCGGCCCGGGACGGGGACGAAACGCCCTCCGGTTTCCCCGTGCCGCGCTATCTGACGCTGAAGTTCGACAAGGTGAACGCCCGCGCCGGGCCCGGCGACGACCATCGGGTGCTCTGGGTCTATCGCGCCCGCGGCCTTCCCGTGCAGGTGATCGCCGAGACCAGCGAGTGGCGCCGCATCTGCGACCCAGAAGGCGGCGTGGCCTGGGTGCACAAGCGGGTGACCGACGGGCGGCGCAACCTGATCCGCATGGACGCGGGCGTCGCCCCCCTGCGCCGCCGGCCGAGGGCGGAGGCCGAGATCACCGCCTATCTGAACCCCCGCGCCCTGGCCGCGTTGGATCGGTGCGATGAGGGCTGGTGCCGCGTGAAGGTCGACGGGATGAGCGGCTGGGTGGCGGAATCGGACGTCTGGGGCGCGGCCGCCCCGGTCCAATGTCGTTGAGCCGCGCCTTGGCGTCGTGCTAGGGCCTGCCCCTTCTGTTTCGAGGCGAGCTGGAAAATTCGGCGATGACCAATCACGAGGCCAAGAGCCGTTACGACCTGGAAGAGCTGCTGGCCTGCGCCCGCGGCGAGATGTTCGGGCCCGGCAACGCCCAGCTTCCCGCTCCGCCGATGCTGCTCTTCGACCGCATCACGATGATCAACGACGACGGCGGAGAGCACGGCAAGGGCTATATCGAGGCCGAGTTCGACATCAATCCGGACCTCTGGTTCTTCGACTGCCACTTCATCCGTGACCCGGTCATGCCGGGCAGCCTCGGCCTCGACGCCCTCTGGCAGCTGGTCGGCTTCTATCTCGGCTGGATCGGCGGCAAGGGCCGCGGCCGGGCGCTGGGCTGCGGCGAGGTCAAGTTCGCCGGCGAGGTGACGCCGGACATCAAGAAGGTCACCTACAAGGTGGACATGAAGCGCGTGATCAACCGCCGCCTGGTGATGGGCATCGGCGACGGCGTCCTGCAGGCCGATGGCAACACCATCTACACCGCCGCGGATCTCCGCGTGGGCCTCTACCAGCGGCCCTGACCACCGAGAACGGGAGGAAAGCATGCGCCGCGTCGCCATCACCGGAATCGGCATCGTTTCATCCATCGGCAACAACGCCGACGAAGTCCTGACCTCCCTGCGCGAGGCCAGGTCCGGCATCACAGCCGCGCCGGAATATGCCGAGCTCGGCTTCCGCAGCCAGGTGCACGGCAAGCCGGACATCGACTGGGAGTCGATGGTCGACCGCCGCGCCGCGCGGTTCCTGGCCCAGGGCACGGCCTTCGGCCACATCGCCATGGAGCAGGCGATCGCCGACGCCGGCCTCTCGCCCGACGAGGTGAGCCACGAGAAGACCGGCCTGATCGTCGGCGCGGGCGGCCCGTCCACCAAGGTGATCATCGAGGCGGCGGAGACGGCGCGCACCCGCGGCCCGAAGCGGATCGGCCCCTTCGCCGTGCCCAAGGCCATGAGCTCCGGCGCCTCGGCCACGCTCGCCACCTGGTTCAAGATCCGCGGGCTGAACTTCAGCATCTCTTCGGCCTGCGCCACCTCGACCCACTGCATCGGCTCGGCCTATGAGCAGATCCAGATGGGCAAGCAGGACGTCATGTTCGCCGGCGGGACCGAGGAGCTGGACTGGTCGCTGTCGGTCCTGTTCGACGCCATGGGCGCCATGAGCTCCAACTTCAACGACCGCCCCTCCGTCGCCAGCCGCGCCTATGACGAGGCCCGCGACGGCTTCGTCATCGCCGGCGGCGCGGGCATGCTGGTCCTGGAGGAGATGGAGCGCGCCAAGGCCCGCGGGGCCAAGATCTATGGCGAGATCATCGGCTACGCCGCCAATTCCGACGGCTATGACATGGTCGCTCCCTCGGGCGAGGGCGCCGTGCGCTGCATGCGCCTGGCCATGGAAGGCCTGGGCGGGCGGAAGATCGACTATCTGAACCCGCACGGCACCTCCACGCCGGTGGGCGACATCAAGGAGATGGAGGCGGTTCGCGAGGTGTTCGGCGACGCCGCTCCGGCCATCTCCTCGACCAAGTCCCTGACCGGCCACAGCCTGGGCGCGGCGGGCGCGCAGGAGGCGATCTACTCGCTGCTCATGCTGAACAACGACTTCATGGCCAAGAGCGCCCACATCGAAAACCTGGATCCCGCCTTCGAGGGCATGCCCATCCTGCGCGAGCGTCGGGACGGCGCCTTTGAGACGGTCATGTCCAACAGCTTCGGCTTTGGCGGGACCAACGGCTGCCTGGTGATGGCGCGCGCAGGCTAGGGCCCGCCGCGCCGCCCGACCTTGCGCCGCGGCCCGCCCGCGGCGACAACCTCTCGACATCAAATCATCCGGCGAGGAAGCCATGGCCGACGCTTACGACCTGCCCAAGGGCGAGCTGATGAAGGGCAAGAAGGGTGTGGTGACCGGGGTCGCCAACCACCAGTCCATCGCCTGGGGCATCGCCAGCCAGCTGGCCGCCCAGGGGGCCGAGCTCGCCTTCCTGCACCTGCCGGGCATGGAGCGGCGCGTGCAGCCGCTGGCCCAGGAGATCGGCGTGAAGCTGGTCGCCCCCGCCGACGTGCAGGACGACGCCTCGATGGACGCCGCCTTCCAGGCGGTGGCCGACGCCTTCGGCGAGATCGACTTCTTCGTCCACTCCATCGCCTTCGCCAACAAGGACGAGCTCAAGGGCTCGTTCGTCGACAACACCACCCGCGAAGGCTTCCTGCGGGCCATGGACATTTCGGTCTTCTCGTTCGTCGATTGCGCCCGACGGGCCGCGGCCATGATGCCCAACGGCGGGTCGATCATGTGCATGACCTATCTCGGCGCCGAGCGGGCCATCCCGAACTACAACACCATGGGCGTGGCCAAGGCCGGGCTGGAAGCCGCCACCCGCTACGCCGCCCGCGACCTGGGGCCGAAGGGCATCCGGGTCAACGCCATCTCCGCCGGCGCCATGCGCACCCTCTCGCTGGCTGGCATCTCCGGCGGCCGCGGCATGCTGGCCCAGGGCCGCGCCATGTCGGCGATGAAGGAGGACACCTCCATGGAGGGCGTGGCCGGGGCGGCGCTGTGGCTGCTCTCGGACCTGGGCCGCTCGACCACCGGCGAGGTGGTCCATGTGGACGCCGGCTTCCACATCATGGGCATCGCCGACGACTCCGACGGCTGATCAGCCCCCGGGCCGCGCATAGGCCCGCATGAAGCGGCGGGCCGCCTCGCGGGCGATCCTGTCGATCTCCGCCGCCGGCAGGTCACGACCCTGGCCGAGCAGTCCCGCCACCTGATGGCCGCCGATCACCATGCCGACGAAGAACTCGGCGGCCAGGTCGGGATCGTCCACCGCCATGCGCCCGGCCCCGGTCTCGTCCCGCAGGAAGACCGACAGCAGCCGGCGTGAGGTCCTGGGCCCCGCCTCGTAGAAGGCCTGCGCCAGGTCGGGCATGTCGTCCGAGGCCTGGATGGTCATCCGCAGCAGCGCGTTGCCGCGGGGCTTGAGCAGCATCTCGATCATGACGCGGCCGAAGCCCGCCAGCGCTTCTTCGGGATGGTCATGCGCGTCGGGCGCGGTCAGCGGGGCGGTGATCTCGCCCACCCGCTGCTCGACGATGGCCCGGATGAGATCGGCCTTGGAGCCGTAGTGGTTGTAGATCGTCTGCTTCGAGACGCCCGCCCGCCGGGCGATCTCGTCCATGGGGGTCAGGAAGCCGCACTCCCCGAAGGCCTTGGCGGCGGCGTCCAGTATGGCCTCGGTCTTGGCCTGGTCGATCTGGCCGGCGATGCGCGGCATCAGTGACCTCCCCCCGCCGGAGCCGCGCCCGGCGCCTTGGCCGGCGCGGCGAAGAGGGCCAGGACGGCGGCCACCGCGCAGCCGCCGGCGAGCACGAAGAAGGCGTCGCCGAAGGCCAGCACCAGGGCCTCGCGGTTCAGCAGCATGGCGAAGGCCTTGCGGCCGGCGCCCTCGGGATCGAAGACGCCGCGGGCCTCCATCATCGACGTCAGGCCTTCCAGCATGGCCTGGCTCTGCAGGCTGCCCGCGTTCACGCCGGCGCTCAGATCGGCGAAGTGCAGCGCGGTCTGGTGGCTGAGCACGGTGGTCAGCACGGCCAGGCCGACGGCCCCGCCGATGTTGCGGATCAGGTTCACCAGGGCCGAGGCGTCCTTCATCATCGAGACCGGCAGGGTCGAGACGCTCATCTGCTGGGCGGCGATCATGGCGATCATCACGCCCAGGCCCCGCCAGACCTGGAGGGTGGCGAACTGCCAGAAACCCCAGTCCTCGGTCACATAGGCGCCGAGCCCCACCCCATAGGCGGCCAGGCCGAAGCCGATCACCATCGGGATGCGGGCGTCCATGGCCCGCACGAGCCGGCCCGCCACCGGCGCGGCGATGAACATGGTCAGGCCGGAGACCAGCATGGTGGTCCCCACCTCGGCCGCCGAGTACTGGCGCACCTGGCCGAGGAAGAGGGGCAGGATGAAGGTGCCGCCGAACAGGCTCATGCCGGCGACGAAGTTCATCACCATGCCGAGGGAGAAGTTCCGGTCCGCGAAGGGCCTCAAGGACACGATCGGCTGACGATAGGTCAGCTGACGCCAGATGAAGACCACCCCGGTCAGGACCGCCGTCACGGTCAGCCAGAGGATCATCGGATCCTCGAACCAGTTCTCGCTGGCGCCCTCCTCGATCACGTACTGCATCGACAGCAGGAAGACGGTCATGACCGCCAGGCCCCACCAGTCGATCCCCTTGGCGAGCGAAGGGTCGCCCTTGTCGAAGTCGGCGTAGCGGCCGACCAGGAACATCACCAGCAGGCCCGCCGGCACGTTGATGAAGAACAGCCAGCGCCAGCCCATGGACTCCGTCAGGTGGCCCCCAAGGGTCGGCCCGATGGTGGGCGCGAGGGTGACGATGAGGCCGACGATGACATTGGCCATCACCCGCTTCTCCGGCGGGAAGACCGTCATGGCCGTGGCGAAGACCGCCGGGATCATCGCCCCGGCCGCCAGACCCTGGAAGGCGCGCATGATGATCATCATCTCCACCCCCTGGGACAGGCCCGTCAGGATGGACGTGACGATGAAGGCGGCCGCCGCGGTCACATAGACCGGCCGCGTCCCGAACATGCGGGTGAGGTAGGCCGTCAGGGGGATGATCACCACCTCGGCCAGCAGATAGATGGTCTGCACCCAGCTGATCTGGTCGGCGCTGGCGCCGATGCCGGCCTGGATCTGGGTCAGGGAGGCGGCGACGATCTGGATGTCCAGGATCGCCATGAACTGGCCGACCACCATGCCGCCGAAGCCGAGGAACAGCTTGACCCAGTCGACCTCGCCCTGCGGATCCTCGACGCTCGTCGGCGCCGGCGCGCTGGCCACCGGCGGCGCGTCGGGATCGCGCCGGGAGAGATCGCGGGGATCGACGGTCTGGTCTGTCATGGGAGGTTCCCGGCGCGACCGTGCCGCGCTCAGCGGGCGTCGGCGCGTTCGACCGGCGCGGCGATGGCCTCCGCGAAGGTCGCGCCCGGCGTCTCACGCACGTCGACCTTCACCTCCACCGACAGGCCCGGCCGCAGGGCGCCGGCCAGGGGTTGGCTGCGATCGACGGCGATGCGGACCGGCAGCCGCTGGGCGATCTTGGTGAAGTTGCCCACGGCGTTTTCCACCGGGATCAGGGCGAACTCCGAGCCCGTCGCCGGGGCGAAGCTCTCGATGCGCCCCTCGAGGGTCTCGCCGCCGAAGGCGTCGGCGTGGATCTCCACCGTCTGGCCGATGCTCAGGCGGGCGACCTGCGTCTCCTTGAAGTTGGCCACAACATAGGCCTCGCCCACCGGGACGATGCTCATCAGCGAAGAGCCGGGACGCACGTACTGACCGGGACGAACGGCGCGGGCGCCGACCACGCCCGCCACCGGCGCACGGATCTCGGTGCGGGAGAGATTGATCCTCGCCTGCGCCACGGCGGCGCGGGCCGCGGCGGCCTGGGCGACGGTCTGGGCGCGGGTGGAGCCGAGCGATTCGGCGGCGCGCCGCTCGGCCTCCAGCGTGGCCTGCGCCTGGGCGACCGCCGCCTGCGCCTGGCTGGCTCCGGACTTCACCGTCTGCACCCGCTGTGCGGAGACCCAGCCTTCGCGGGCGAGCCGGCCATAGCGGTCCATCTCGGCCTGGGCGAGATCGGCCTCGGCGCGGGCGCTCGCCAGGCCGGCCGCCTTCTGGGCGATCATCGCCTGCTCCAGGGCCGCCTGGTCGTCCACGCCGCGCACGGCGGCTTCCAGAGCCTGGGCGTTGGCTTCGGCCTCGGCCAGGGCGGCCTCGAACGGGGCCGGGTCGATCCGCGCCAGAAGCTGGCCCTGCTTGACCACCTCGTTGTCCGTGACCAGCACCTCGGTCACATAGCCGTCGACCTGGGGCGCCACGGCGACCGTGTCGGCCTGGATGAAGGCGTTGTCGGTGGTTTCGAAGTTGCGGCGGCCCATCCACCAGGCGCCGCCGCCCGCCACGAGGGCGACGACCACCAGGGCGGCGATGACGGCCGCGGGCCGGATCTTCAGGCTCTTGATCTTGGCGATCGGGGACATTCGGCGGCTCGGATCTGGAACGGGGCGCCAGGCGCGCCCGGAATGAAAAATGGACTGCAGCGTCCAGAATGTCCGGCAGATAGTGAAGGCTTCCCTCACGTTCAACCGAAAACTGGACTCTCGCGTCCAACAATAGCCCGGGCCGGGGAAATCCTCGCCGGCGATCGCGCTGGCCGCTGGACGGGAGCGCGTCGGAAGCGCCATATCGCCCCATGCAAGGTTCCGATCCCGACGTGATCATCGCCGGCGCCGGCATGGCCGGCGCCACCCTGGCGCTTTCGCTGTCGCGCGCCGGTCTGAAGCCGCTGCTGATCGACCCGGCCCCGTTCGAGACGCAGCTCGCCCCCACCTTCGACGGCCGGGCCTCGGCCATCGCCTATGCCGCCTTCCGCCAGTGGCGGGCGATCGGCGTCGGCGAGGCGCTGGCGCCCCACGCCCAGCGGATCGAGCAGATCCTGGTCACCGACGGCCGGGCGCCCGGGGCCGCGACGGCCGCGCCCCTGCCCTTCCACCTGCGCTTCGATTCCGACGAGATCGCCGACCGCTCCGACGGCGAACCGCTGGGCTACCTTCTGGAGAACCGGCAGACGCGCGCCGCCCTCTCCCAGGCGGTGGTCGAGGCCGGCATTCCCGTGCTCGCGCCCGCCCGGGTGGCGAGCGCGACCTTCGGCAAGGACGCCGCCGAGGTGACCCTCGACGACGGCCGCGTTCTTCGCGCGCCGCTCGCCATCGGCGCCGAGGGCCGCGGCTCGGTTCTGCGCCGAGCGGCCGGCGTCGGGACCATCGGCTGGGACTATCGGCAGGTGGGGGTGGTCGCCACCGTCCGCCTGGACCGGCCGCACGAGGGCGTGGCGCACGAATACTTCCTGCCCGGCGGCCCCTTCGCCATCCTGCCGCTGACGGAGAACCGCGCGAGCCTCGTCTGGACCGAAAGCGTGGCCAAGGGCGCGACGCTGAAAGCCGCCCGCCCCGAAGTCTTCCACGCCCACCTCATGCGCCGCTTCGGCGACTTCCTCGGCCAGGCGCGGCTGGACGGACCGGTCTTCTCCTATCCCCTGTCGCTGCAACTGGCCGAACGGTTCACCGCGCCGCGGCTGGCCCTGCTGGGCGATGCGGCCCACGGGGTCCATCCCATCGCAGGCCAGGGGCTGAACCTGGGGCTGAAGGGCGCTGCGGCGCTGGCCGAGACCCTGGTCGATGCGGCGCGTCTGGGCGAGGACATCGGCTCCGAAGCCGTGCTGGAGCGCTACGCCCGCTGGCGGCGGTTCGACACCGCCATGCTGAGCGCGGGCATGGACGCCTTCGTCCACCTGTTCTCGAACGACAATCCGGTCCTGCGGCTGGCGCGGGGCGTCGGCATGGCGGCCGTCAACCGCATCCCGCCGGCGCGGAAGATGTTCATGCAGGAGGCCGGCGGCGCTTTCGGCGACCTGCCGAGGCTGCTGCGCGGCGAGGCGCTGTAGGCGCGGTCAGGCGTCCAGTTCGCGCGCTTCCTCGGGCAGCATGATCGGCACGCCGTCGCGCACCGGATAGGCGAGCTTCGCCTGCCGGCTGATCAGTTCGCCCTTCTCGCGGTCATATTCCAGCGGCCCGTGGCTGACCGGGCAGACCAGGATTTCCAGGAGCCGGGGATCGATCTCGGCGCTGAGGGCGGGAGGCGTTTCGCTCGTCATGGGGCGTCCTCTTAATCGAGAGCGCTACTGGACGCTATGGGGAGCGTCGTCGTCGTCCTCCAGGGCGTCGATCTCCAGGAGGGCGGTCAGGGCCGCGGCGCGGTCGGTCAGGCTGGCGGCTTCCAGCAGGGCCTGCTTCTCCGACGGTTCGAAGGGCAGGCCCATGGTCAGGCTGGTCACCAGCGGCTCGATCGGCGCGGTCATCGCCGTCTCGTCGTCGATGTCGAGTTCGCGGCGGTTGAGATAGCGCTTCAGCGCCCGGGCGAAGCGCTCGCGGTCGAGATCCGGCGCCTGCTGGTCCTCCGGCGAGAGATCGGCCTCGAAGCGCGCGAAATCGGCCCGTATCTGCCGGTAAGGCGAACGCACGGCCAGCTCCTCGCCGGCGGCGAAACGGCAGACGCCGGTGAGCGTGATCAGATAACGGCCGTCGGAGGTTTCGGCGAAGCTGGTGATGCGGCCGGCGCAGCCCACGGCGGTGAGGTTCGGCCGCGCCCGCTCGCCGCCGGGCTTGGTCTGGATCATGCCGATGATGCGGTCGCCGGCCATGACGTCGTCCACCATGTTCAGATAGCGCGGCTCGAAGATCTGCAGCGGCAGGTCGCCGCCGGGCAGCAGCACCGCCCCGTCGAGGGGAAACACCGGAATGACCTGCGGCAGGTCGGCCGCGCGCCGGTAGCCCGGCATGAGAACCTCTCTTTCCGCTATGAGAACAGTATGGCCGACAGGCGCCGGCGACCGGTGCGGGCGACCTCCGATCCCGGGCCGGCGGCCTCGAAGATGGTCAGCAGCTGCTTGCGGGCGGCCTCGTCGTTCCAGGCCCGGTCGCGCTCGATGATGTGCAGCAGATGGTCGGCCGCCGCCTCCATGCGCCCGCGGCCGGCCAGGGCCTTGGCCAGGGCCAGGCGGGCCTCGTGATCGTCCGGATCGGCTTCCAGCCGGCGTTCGAACTCGGCGGTCTCCGACGGCGCCTCGGCGGCGAGGTTCAGGGCCGCCCGCACGCTGTCCAGATCGGGGTCCTTGGCGTCGGCCGGCGCCATGGCCAGCACCTCGCGGGCGCGCTCGGCGTCGCCGCCGGCGAGGTAGCAGCGGGCGAGCCCGCCCAGCGCCTTCACATTGTCCGGTTCGGCCTGGATCACCTGGGCGAAGGCCTGGGCCGCGGACGCCAGATCGCCGGCCTCGAGGGCCTCCCTGGCCATGGCGACCACCTCGTCGAGGCTGCTGGGACCGGCCATGGCCGCCAGCTTGTCGACAAAGGCCTTCACCTGGCTCTCCGGCAGGGCGCCCATGAAGCCGTCCACGGGCCGGCCCTCGTGGAAGGCGAAGACGGCGGGAATGGACTGCACGCGCAGCTGGCCGGCGAAGGCGGGATTCTGGTCGATGTCGATCTTGACCATCCGGACCTTGCCCTTGGCGGCGGCGACCGCGCGCTCCAGGGCGGGGCCGAGCTGGCGGCAGGGGCCGCACCAGGGGGCCCAGAAATCGACGATGACCGGCGTCTCGCGGCTGGCTTCGACCACGTCGGCCATGAAGCTGGCGTCGGTCGCGTCCTTGACCAGGTCGCCGACGGGCGGGGCGGCGGCATCTCCGATGAGGGTCATGGGAATCTCGTCTCTTGGTGTCTCAGAGGGCGGAACGCAGGCGGGCCTAAGATGGTCCCATGCCGCGGTCCCTTCAACGAATGGTTTCGTCCTCGACCACGGTCATGGCCTCGAAATCCACGACGATGGGGCGCACGCCCAGCGCCGCCAGGAAGGCGCGGAAGCCGGCCCGGTCGACCGCCGTGGTGGCGGTGTTGGTCAGCGGATGGAAATTGACGAGTTCGGCCTCGGCCAGGACGCGGTCGAGCACGAAGGTGACCCGCCGCGCCTCGTCGTTGATCAGGCCGAAGGCGGTCACCGAGCCCGGCGTGACCCCGAGGGTCTCGACCATCAGCTCCTCGCGCCCGAAGGACAGCCTGGCCGAGCCGATGACGGGGGGCAGCCGCTTCAGATCGATGGCCGTCCGATCGGCCGCCGAGATCAGCCAGAGCCGGTCCTTGGCGTCCTTCAGGAACAGGTTCTTGGTGTGGGCGCCAGGCAGGCCGGCCTTGATCGCCTCGCCCTCGCCGACGCGGAAGACCGCCGGATGATCGAGGGTGCGGTGGGCGATGGCGTGGGCGTCGAGGAAGGCGAGCAGGTCGGCGCGGGTCTTCATCGCTCCTCCATAAGGGCATCGGCGCGCTTGCGGAACTGGACGAGCGCCGCTGGCCCTGGCTAGACCAGTCGCAGGACCCGTCCGGTCGCCAGTCAGAGGTTGGAACGCCCATGGAGCTCGAGTGCTACCCCACAGCCGAACGGCCGCCGGAGATCGTTCCGGGCCGCCCGCAGCGCGCCTGGATGGAGAGCTTCGCCGAACGGCACCCCTATCGCTGCCTGCCGCTGACCATGGCCAATACGACGGGCTGGGAGATCCTCTGCCCGATGAGCTTCACCGCGGAGTGGAACGGAGGTCTCTTCCAGGAGGACATCATCCTGAAGCCGGACAACCCCCATCCGGACTTCCACAATTTCGCCAAGTCCCATTTCAGCCACGGCGTGGTGACCTTCCACCCGGGCTATCTGTTCCGCACGCCGCCCGGCTGGTCGATGATCGCCCAGGGCCCGCCCAACCACGTCAAGGACGGCATCCAGCCGCTCTCGGGCCTGGTGGAGACCGACTGGCTGCCCTTCCCCTTCACGATGAACTGGATCTTCACGCGGCCGGGCAAGGTGCACTTCCGCAAGGGCGAACCCTTCTGCTTCATCACCCTGGTGCAGGACAAGCCGCTGGCCCAGGTGCAGCCGGTCATCCGGGCCCTGTCGTCCAACCCCGAACTGCGCAATCAGTACGACACCTGGGAGAAGCATCGCAGCGAGTTCAACGCCCGGATCTTCCGCGCCGACCCCCAGGCGACCAAGGAAGCCTGGCAGCGCTACTACTTCCGCGGCGAGTTCCCGGAGGAGGTCGCGGAGGCCCCGAAGGACCACGTGAACAAGCGCCGGCTGAAAGCCCCAAAATTTGGCTGAGAGGCCGCTTGCCAAGGCCGGATCGGTCTGCCATAAGCCCGCTCTCGATTTTCGGGGGCGGCCAGACGGGTCGGCTTCGAAGAACGCGGGCGTAGCTCAGGGGTAGAGCACAACCTTGCCAAGGTTGGGGTCGTGAGTTCGAATCTCATCGCCCGCTCCATTCCTCCCCTTGCGGAGGATCGGAACGGATAAGGGGCCGGGGTTTCCCGGCCCTTTCTCGTTTCCGGAGACGCCCTTCCCGCCATCACCGCCTGCAACCAAGAGCCGGCCTGACGCCTTTTCTCTCCAAGGCTCGCCGTCCGCCGCGGCCGGCGAGCGGAGATCGAAGAGGTACGGAGGCCGACCATGACCCAGACGCGAGATGACTGCGATCCGAACGCCCCCAGCTCACGCCCGGCTGAACCGCTGAAGGACGGCCAGAAGCCCGACCAGCTGAACAGGGACGAGCGCAAGGCCGAGACCCGGCAGGAGGCCATCGTCGACGAGGCGGTGGAGGAGACCTTCCCCGCCAGCGACCCGATCGCGCCCAAGCACATCACCTGATCGCCAGGTGAGGCCCGGCCGGCGCTGCAGGCAGCGTCGGCGCCACCCGAGAAACGAGAGGAGAGCTCCATGGCGCTGGACGACCGACAACTGGATCCCCGCCGTTTCAACTCCGAATCCTGGGGCGGCCCCCATGCGGGCCGCGGCCCCCGGACCGGGCGACGGGGCGACGAGGACATCCGCGAGGACCTGAGCGAGGCCCTCATGCACGACGACTATCTCGACGCCAGCGGCGTCGAGGTCAGGGTCGAGAACGGCGATGTGATCCTCAGCGGCGAAGTCGACGAGGTCGACGACAAGCTGCGCGCCGAGATTCTGGCCCAGCGCACCCGCGGCGTCGGCCAGGTGCGCAATGGGCTGAGCGTGCGGAGCCGCGACGCCGACGGGCTCGGTCCCACCCTCGGCATGGACGTCAGCCAGGCCTGAGGCGGCTCGGCGAGACGAAGATCGGGGAAACGAGGAAGGGCGGGCCCGCGAGGACCCGCCCTTTTCGCCGCGCCTTGCGCCGCCGCGGCCCTAGGGCTGCGGCCGCACCACCCGCGGGCCCAGATTGTGGAGCACCGCGCGCGCATCGAAGGCGTTCGGATCGCCGGCCGGACGGGCGCCGCGGTACATGACGATCTCGGCGCTGGCCTCGAACTTCTCGACCGTCCGCACATCGACGCGATCGGCCCAGAAGGGATCGCCCCAGAACGGGTCCCAGGTGCGCCAGCCATAGGGCGAATAGTAGCGCCAGTACGGCCGCCAGTAGGTGTAGCGGGGGCCGTACCACGGATTGTAGAAGGGATCGGGCTCCACATAGGTGCGGGCGTCACGGTCGGTGGCGCGCATGACGATGGAGAAGCCGTCGAAGCCCTGCTGCAGCGTCAGTTCCGCGGCGCGATAGAGCAGATAGCCCTCCACCGTCTCCCGCGAGGTCAGGCTGTTGCCGGAGAAGGTGACGCGCCAGCGGTCCGGCTCGATCCGCATCTCCGAATAGCCGCCCGACACCGCCGAGCCCGGCAGGTTCGGCTGGTAAGGCGTGGCGGTGGCGCAGGCGCTGAGACCGGCCACCAGGGCGAGGGCCGCCACCCGACCCGTCAGTGACTTCATAGTTCGCTCGTTCCTTTTAGAACGCCCCCCGAACGCTCTGGGACATCTTCGGACAACACCTTGACGCAATTGTGGTTGCCGCGCCTGCGCAAAGCGCAGGGGCAAGCGACATTCGGCCGCTGAGGGATCACAAGTCCGCGCGGCGCGCGGATTGGGCGGCGGGCTCCCCGTGCGCCCAATTTGTTCGCGCCCCCGCACCTCCCCGCGCCAGGACGGGCGCCTTGGCCCGCGACGTGCAGGCGAGAGCCGTATAGATTTCACTTAATTCCTATTGAGACAGTGGGTAAGTCTCTGCGGGGCGGAAGCCGCGAACCCTGGGGGCGAAATGGATTCGGACTTCTTCGTGTTTGCGGCGGTGGGGTTCGCCGCCCAGCTGGTCGATGGCGCGCTGGGGATGGCCTATGGCGTCGTCTCGACCACCAGCCTGCTGGCCATGGGCGTCTCGCCCGCCAACGCCTCGGCCAGCGTGCACGCCGCGAAGGTCTTCACCGGGGCCGCCTCGGCCCTGTCCCACGTGGTGCACAAGAACATCGGCTGGAAGCTGCTCGGCCTGCTCTCCGCCGGCGGCATCGTCGGCGGCGTGATCGGCACCTATGTGCTGACCTCCATCGACGGCGACCTGATCAAGCCCTTCGTGGTCACCTGGCTTGGCCTGATGGGCCTCGTCATCCTCTACCGCGCCTGGAAGGGCGTCCGCCCCAAGCCCTTTTCGTGGAAGAGCCCGCTGCCGCTCGGCTTCGTGGGCGGCTTCTTCGATTCCGTGGGCGGCGGCGGATGGGGGCCGGTGGTCACCTCAACCCTGATGGGCTCCGGCGCCGACCCGCGCCAGGCGATCGGCACAACCAATGCGGCCGAGTTCTTCGTCGCCTCGGCCATCTCGGCGGCCTTCCTGGCCTCGCTGCTTTCCGGCCATTGGGAGACGGAGGGCCTGCGCGAGCACGTCTCCTCGGTGCTCGGCCTGATCGCCGGCGGCATCGTGGCCGCCCCCATCGCCGGATGGATGACCAAGGTCCTGCCCCTGCGGGCGCTCACCTGGATCGTCGGCGTGCTGGTGACCGGCCTCGCCGCCTGGCAGGCCTGGGTGCTGTTCCTCTGAGGCGCGGCCCCTAGGCCCCGACCGTGACCAAAATCCAGATGACGCGCCCCAGCGCGCCGAACAGCAGGACGGCGGCCGCGAGCGCCTGCACGACGAAGCCCAGCTCCCGCTTGGCCGGGTCGGCCACATAGCCGAGGGCGTAGAGGACGCGCCCGACGATCCACACCACGCCCAGGGCGGCGGCCACGAGGTCGTTCCAGTAGAGCGCGAAGAGCCACAGCCCGACCAGGAAGACGGGCAGCCATTCGAGCGTGTTCGCCTGCACCCGGATGTGGCGCTCGAGAATCGGATCGCCGGTCATGGCCGGAGCGGCGACGCCGCTCTTTCGGCGGGCCCCGGCGACGCGGAGCCCCATCCAGACATAGACGAGAACGGCGGCGATGGTGACGATCGCAACCCAGCTGTGCGGCGACATGGACTTTCTCTCCTCGGGCCCGGCGCAAGCTGCGCCGTGGCGAGACCAGAGTGGCACGCGCCGCAACGTGCGGGAACCATTCGCCGGGTCGGCCTTGTTTACGCCTGAGGACGGAGCTCCCGCAGGAGACCAGGCCATGCTGACCCCGACGGCCGATATCGAGGACATCGCCTACGACGCCGATCGCGCAAAGCTGATGGTCCGCTTCGCGGGCGGGGACGCCTACGTCTATGTGGGCGTCCCAGGCGAGGTGCACCGGTCGTTTCTGGACGCGGAGTCCCGCGCCGGCTTCTTCGCCGACCGGATCTGCGACAGGTACCCCTACAACCGCCTGGAGGCTTAGGGCGCGCGGCGGTCCCGCTTGGCCTGCACCCGCAGGCGCAGGGCGTTGAGCTTGATGAAACCGGCGGCGTCGCGGTGGTCGTAGGCCACCTTGCCTTCTTCGAAGGTGACGAGCTCCTGGTCGTAGAGCGAGTAGGGGCTGGTCCGGCCGATGACGGTGACATTGCCCTTGTAGAGCTTGACCCGCACCTGGCCCGTCACCGGACCCTGGCTGTGGTCGATGGCCGCCTGCAGCATCTCCCGCTCCGGCGCGAACCAGAAGCCGTTGTAGATCAGCTCCGCATAGCGGGGCATCAGCTCGTCCTTCAGGTGCATGGCGCCGCGGTCCAGCGTGATGGACTCCATGCCCCGGTGGGCGGCGAGCAGGATGGTCCCGCCGGGCGTCTCGTAGACGCCGCGCGACTTCATGCCGACGAAGCGGTTCTCCACCAGGTCCAGACGGCCGATGCCGTTGTCGTGGCCGAGCTGGTTCAGCCGGGTCAGCAGGGTGGCCGGACTCATCTTCTCGCCGTCGACGGCCACGGGATCGCCGCGCTCGAAGTCGATGGTGATGACGGTCGGCTTGTCCGGCGCATCCTCGGGCGAGATGGTGCGCATGTGGACGAACTCCGGCGCCTCGACGGCCGGATCCTCCAGCACCTTCCCCTCGGAGGAGGAGTGCAGCAGGTTGGCGTCGACGCTGAACGGGCTTTCGCCGCGCTTGTCCTTGGCGATCGGGATCTGGTGCTGTTCGGCGAACTCGAGCAGGCGCTCGCGGCTCTTGAACTCCCACTCCCGCCAGGGCGCGATCACGTGGATGTCGGGCTCCAGCGCGTAGTAGCCGAGCTCGAAGCGGACCTGGTCGTTCCCCTTGCCCGTGGCGCCGTGACAGACGGCGTCGGCGCCGACCTTGCGCGCGATGTCGATCTGGGTCTTGGCGATCAGGGGCCGGGCGATGGAGGTGCCGAGCAGGTACTGCCCCTCATAGACCGTATTGGCCCGGAACATCGGGAAGACGTAGTCGCGGACGAATTCCTCGCGCAGGTCCTCGATGAAGATGTTCTCGGGCTTGATGCCCAGCATCAGCGCCTTCTCGCGCGCCGGCGACAGCTCCTCGCCCTGGCCGAGGTCGGCGGTGAAGGTGACGACCTCCGCCCCGTACTCGGTCTGCAGCCACTTGAGGATGATCGAGGTGTCCAGGCCGCCGGAATAGGCGAGGACGACTTTCTTGATCGGCTTGTCGGCGGCCATGGGCGGCGGCTCTTTCACGCTGGAGGCGACAGGGTTCGGTCACGGGACCGCGCGCGTTTAAGGGCGAACGCGGCTGTGGTTCAAGACCTAAGCGCGCCTTCCTCGGAAAGCTGCGCCATGGCGGCGCTGAGCCACCGCATGTGGACGAGCGTGAAGACGGCCGCGAGCGTGGCCCGCACGCCGAACAGGACCAGCATGTCCGGGCCCGCGGGGATCGAGCGGCTCTGCGCGCCCAGGAACAGCCCCACGGCCAGGGCGAACAGCGGCACGGACAGCAGGGCGACGTTTCGCTTCAGCCGCCAGACGGGCTTGCCCTCGCGCGAGAACTGCATGGGGACGCGGGTCTCGGCGTCCATGCGCCGCCAGGCCTCGCGGGCGCCGCCGGCCATCATGGAGAGCGCGATGATCCACAGCGCGTCGCCGAATATGCCGAGCCAGTTCATGAGCCTCTCCCCGCCGTCCGCGCCACACCCATGGACCGAAGCCCGGGCGGATGTCCAGGCCGCCTCAGACGGTGACCTGGGTGCCGAGCTCCACCACGCGGCCGGGCGGGATCTTGAAGAAGTCGGTCGGATTGGCGGCGTTGCGCATCAGGTAGATGAACAGCCGGTCCTGCCACAGCGGCATGCCCGACTGCGCGGCCGGCACCACGGAGCGGCGGCCGAGGAAGAAGCTGGTGGCCATGATGTCGAACTTCAGGCCGAGCTTGCGGCACAGGCCCAGCGCCTTGGGCAGGTTGGGGCTTTCCATGAAGCCGTAGGCGACGGTGACCTTTTTGAAGTCCTCGTTGACCGGCTCGATCTTGATGCGGTCCTCGTCCTTCACCCGCGGCGTTTCGGTCGTCTTCACCGTGAGGATGACGTTCTTCTCGTGCAGCACCTTGTTGTGCTTGAGGTTGTGCATGAGCGCCACGGGGGCGACGTCGGGATCGGAGGTCAGGAAGATGGCCGTGCCCGGCGCCCGGTGCGGCGCGCGCGCCTTCAGGATTTCGGTCAGCTCGGTGAGCTGCACGCTGTCGCGGCGGGTCTTGTCGGTGAGAATCTGGGCGCCGCGGGTCCAGGTCCACATGATGATGACCAGGGCGCCGCCGAGGACCAGAGGGAACCAGGCGCCCTGGGGAATCTTCAGCAGGTTCGACGAGACGAAGGTCAGGTCGATCACGGCGAAGAAGCCCGCGGCCAGAGCCGCCTGCCACCAGGGCCGCTTCCAGAGCGCGCCGATGATGACGAAGAACAGCAGGGTGTCGACGAACATCGAGCCGGTCACGGCGATGCCGTAGGCGGCGGCGAGGTTTGAGGAGTTCTGGAACATGGCCAGCAGCGCCAGAACGCCCGCCAGCAGCAGCATGTTGACCTGCGGCACGTAGATCTGGCCGGCCAGGGTCTCGCTGGTGCGGCGGATGTCGATCCGCGGCAGGAGGCCCAGCTGCACGGCCTGCTGGGTGACCGAAAAGGCGCCGGAGATCACGGCCTGGCTGGCGATCACCGTGGCGGCGGTCGCCAGGACGAGGACGGGCCAGAAGGCGACCTCCGGGACCATCTCGTAGAAGGGGTTCAGCCGCGCCTCGGGATTGGCGAGCACCAGCGCGCCCTGCCCCAGATAGTTGAGCAGCAGCGCGGGCAGGACGAGACCGGCCCAGGCGGCGCGGATCGGGCCTTTGCCGAAGTGGCCCATGTCCGCATAGAGGGCTTCGGCCCCGGTGACGGCGAGGAACACGCTGCCCAGGATGACGAAGCCGAGGAAGCCGTTGTCGAGCAGGAAGAGCACGCCGTAGTGCGGCGAAAGGCCGATGAGGATGCGCGGGTCGTCGAAGATGTGGAAGACGCCCAGGCCCGCCAGCGTCAGGAACCACAGCACGGTGATGGGTCCAAAGAACTTCGCCATGCTGGCGGTGCCGCGCGACTGCACCATGAAGAGCGCGATCAGAATCCCGGCCGAGACCGGAAGCACGAACGGTGTGAGCGCCGAGCCGAGTCCAGGCGCCACCTTCAGACCCTCCACCGCAGAGAGCACCGACAGCGCCGGGGTGATGATGCCGTCCGAGTAGAAGAGGGCCGCGCCGATCATCCCCAGGAAGAAGACCGCGCCGGACCGCCGCCCCAGCGAGCGGCGGGCGAGCGCCATGAGCGCCAGCGTGCCGCCTTCGCCCTTGTTGTCGGCCTGCAGCAGGAAGATCACGTACTTGAGCGTGACGATCAGGATCAGCGCCCAGGTGACCAGGGAGACCACGCCGAAGACGGCCAGCTCCTCGGTGCCGCCGCTGCGCGAGTGGGCCAGCGCCTCTCGCATGGCGTAGAGGGGACTGGTGCCGATGTCTCCGAAGACGACGCCCACCGAACCCAGGGCGAGGGCCCAGAAGCCCTCTGATTTAGCGTGAGACGCGTCTTCATGCGTCTCGGCGGCCGATGTGGTCGGCTCACTCATCCAGACTCTCCGGGAACCCTGGGCGCAAGACCCGGTCCCTTTGACAGGGGCGACTGGGCCCCCCGACGATGCGGCGGGCGCGATACACCCATTCCGGCGAAGGTTCAATCGCAGCGACGTCTGCGACCACCGCAGCCGGCGGCTTGATCAGCGCCGGTCGACCGGCCTAGGTTCCACCGCGTCATGTCGGACAACCAGCGTTTTCCGGTGGCTGCCCACACGCTCGCCTATCTTGCCCACTATGAAGCCTTCGGGCCCGAGCGGGCGATCTCCAGCGTCGAACTGGCGGCTTCCATCCCCACCAATCCCGTTGTCGTACGGCGGGTGACAGGCCTGCTCGCCCAGGCGCGGCTGGTCGGCACGCGCGCCGGCGCCCGCGGCGGGGCCTGGCTGCTGCGTCCGGCCGGCGAGATCACCCTGCAGGATGTGCTGCGGGCCGTGGGGGGCGTGGCGCGGCTGGGCGCCGCGCCGGCCGGCGCCAAGGGTTGTCCGGTGGCGGCCTCCGCGCCCCAGGCGGTGGGCGCGGCCATCGCCGCGGCCGACCAGGCCGCCGCCGAGCGCCTGGGCGACTTCACGGTCGCCGACCTGCTGCCCGCCGAGGGAGGGTAAGGTCTTCGCATGGATCGCCGACTCGCCCTGGTGACCGGCGCTTCGGCGGGCATCGGGATGGCCTTCGCCCACGTCCTTGCGGCGCAGGGCTACGATCTGGCGCTGACCGCCCGTCGGGGCGATCGCCTCGAGGCCCTCGCGGCCGAACTGCGCGCCCGGCACGACGCCTGCGCCCTCGTCTTCTGCGCCGACATGGCCGAGGCGGCGACGCCCGCCGCCCTGGCGGAGTGGCTGACGCGCGAGGGGCGTCCCGTCGACGCCCTGATCAACAACGCCGGCTACGGCCTGCCGGGCGACTTCGCCCAGAGCGCCTGGGAGGACCAGGCCGCCGTCCTGCAGGTGATGCTGAACGGCCCCTGCGAGCTGGCCCACCGGCTCCTGCCGGGCATGATCGACCGCGGCTTCGGCCGCATCGTCAACGTCGCCTCGGTCGCCGGGCTGACGCCCGGCGGGGCCGGACACACGCTCTACGGGCCGGTGAAGAGCTTCATGGTCCGCTTCTCCCAGAGCCTGCACCAGGAGACGCGCGGGACCGGCGTGCATGTGAGCGCGCTGTGCCCCGGCCTCACCTGGTCGGAGTTCCACGACGTGAACGGCACGCGGGACAGGCTGTCGGCCGGCACGCCGCGCTGGCTGTGGATGGAGGCCGAAGCCGTGGCCGTCGCCGGCTGGCGGGCGGTGGAGGCCAACCGTGCGGTGGCCGTCCCCGGCGCGCCGAACAGGATCGCCGCCGCGCTCGCCAAGCTCGTTCCCGACGAGGCGATCATGGCGCTGATGGCGTCGGAAGGCTGGCGGGCGCGGAGCCGCTAGGCCTATTCCGAGACGTAGGGGTTGGCCGCCTCGTTGAGGATGACGCCGCTGGTGGCGTCGGCGACGCCCACCAGGACGAACTGCACCGCCATGGCGCAGAGGATCAGGCCCAGCACCCGCACGACGATGGTCATGCCGATGCGGCCGAGGATCTTGGTGATCACCGGCGCGGCCCAGAAGCAGAGCATGACGACCAGCGAGATGGCCCCGATCACGCCCACGCCGATCGCCGCGCCGGCGAGGCCGAAGGCCTTGGCCTCGCTGGCGTAGATCACCACCGAGGAGATGGCGCCCGGCCCGATGAGCAGAGGCATGGCGAAGGGCACGATCAGCCGCTCGAACTTGCGGCCCGCCCGGCCGCGGGGATTGTCGTCGCCCTCGGCCATGGCGGCGAAGGTGGCGGTGAAGTCGTCGCGGGCCATCTCAAGCCCGAGCAGGAAGAGGATCACCCCGCCGGCGATGCGGAAGGCCGGCAGGGAGATGCCGAAGAAGGCCAGCAGCGACAGGCCCGAGAAATAGAAGAAGGTCAGGAAGCCGAGGATGAACAGGGCGATGTACAGGGCCACCAGGCGCGCATCGCGGCCCTTCGAACCCTGGGTCGCGGCGCCGAACAGGGGCACGTTGCCGATCGGGTCGATCAGGGCGAAGAGGGCGACGAAGAAGTTGACCGCGAACTCGGCTTGGCTCATGCAGCGCTCCTAGCCCAAAATCGAACCGGCGGCGATCTCCTGCGTGCGGAGACGCGCCCGCCCCTGCCCGGAGCCTGCGCCATGACCGCCGTCGCCGCCCCCTCGCCTGCGCTGCAGGCCGCCGATCCCCGCCTGATCGTGCCTCTGGATCTGCCCACGGGCGACGAGGCCCGCCGGATGGTGGAGGCGATCGGCGATGCGGTCAGCTTCTACAAGGTGGGGCTGGAACTGTTCGCCACCGACGGCATGCCCCTGGCGCGCGAGCTGAAGGCGCAGGGCAAGCAGGTCTTCCTCGACTGGAAGCTGCACGACATCGGCACCACGGTTCAGCGGGCGGCCGCGGCGCTCGCCGAGTCGGGCTGCGACTTCCTGACCGTGCACGGGGAGCCCCAGGTGATGGCCTCCGCCGTCCGCGGTCGCGGGCGATCGGGACTGAAGATCCTGGCGGTCACCGTCCTCACCAGCCTGTCGGAGGAGGACCTGCGCGAGATCGGCTATGCGGAGAGCGCCCGCGCCCTGGTGGAACGGCGGATACACCAGGCGATCCACGCCGGCTGCGACGGCGTCGTCGCCAGCCCGCACGAGGCCGAACTGGCGCGCAAGCTCGGCGGCAAGGACTTCCTGGTGGTGACGCCGGGCGTGCGGCCGGACTGGTCGGCGAAGAACGACCAGGCCCGGGTGGCGACCCCGCGCGAGGCGCTCGCGGCGGGGGCCTCCCACATCGTCTGCGGCCGGCCGGTGACGGCGGCCAACGATCCCCGCGCCGCGGCCCGGCGGATCGTCGAGGAGATGGCGGGCGCCTGAGAGGCCTAGTGGCCCTTGCCGCCGCCGTGGTGGCCGCCGCCGTGGCCGCCCCAGTGACCGCCCTTGCCCCCGCCATGTCCGCCGCCCTTGTAGCCGCCGCGGAAGGCGATGGAGGCGGCGACCTGGGCTGAAGCGTGGGCGCTGGCCGAGGCGCTCGCCGAAGCGCCGCTCCCGCCGCCGACAAAGACCGCGCCGCCCCCGCCATAGCCGCCCATCGGGATCGGCCCCACGCCGCCCGCATCGGCGAAGAAGCTCATTGGCAGGACCTCGCCGCGATAGCCGCAAGGGTCGTAGCAGGGCGCGCAGCACCCGCCCGCATAGGGCGGCGGGTAGGACGGCGGCGGATGGTGGGTCGGCGGCGGGCCGTAGGTCGGCGGCGGATAAGGATCGCCGTAGCCGGGCGGCGGATAGGCCGGCTGCGGCGCCCCGCCGGGCGGGTGGCCGTAGCTGTAGCCGTAGGGCCCGTATTCCTGGCTGTAGCCGTACGACCCCCGGCCGTCGCTCACATAGGCCTGCTCGTAGCCGTAGCTGTAGCCGTAGCTGTAGCCGTAGCCGCGCTTGTAGGCCTGGTAGCTCGCATCGGCGCCGTAGGCGTCATAGTAGCCGCCGCCGTAGCTGGCGCAGGGATTGGACGAGGGGCAGGCCGCAGCCACGCCGCCGAGAAGCAGGGCGAGACCGAAACCGGCCGGCAGGCGCAGACGCCAGGACATGGAACGCTCCGTACAAATCTTAACGGAACGCTAACGCGCGAGAACCGGCCGCGGCCAGCGGTTGCAAGCCGTGGGCGAGCTTGGCCGCCGGATCAGAAGTCGACGGCGATGCCCTTGCGCTCCCAGTCGCCGAACCGCGTCGGTTCCGGGCCGGCGGGACCGCCCAGCTCGGCGGCCTTGGCCTGTGCGGCGGCCTCGGCGACGCGGCGGGCCTCGGCTTCCTCCAGGGCGCGTCGGGCGGCGGGACTCAGCGCCTTGTCGGGCGCGGCGTTGGGCGGCGGATTCTGGCTCATGAAGAAGATTTAAGGCGCCCAGCGCCACGGCGCCACTTGCGGCGTTCGCTGAACCGGGTTCTATCGCGCGCAAACACGCAGGAGGCGAGCGCCTGGGGAGGTTCTCGCTGCGTGGCATCGAGACCTGGGGTTAACAATGAACAGACTTTCCACCGCCTTCTTCGGCGCCGCGGTGCTCTATGCGCTCGTCGGCATGTGCCTGGGCATCTGGATGGGGGCGTCGGGCGACCACACGCTCTCGCCGGTCCACGCCCACATCAACCTGCTCGGCTGGGCGAGCCTGGCCCTGATGGGCGCCTTCTACGGCCTGGCCGGCGACCGCGCGCCCCAGCGCCTGGGCTGGGTGAATTTCGGGGTGTCCAACCTCGGCAACATCCTCTCCCTGCCGCTCCTCGCCATGCTGCTCCTGGGCGACACCCGGGTGCTGCCGGCCATGGCGGTGGGCGAGCTGCTGATGGTGGCGGGCATGGCGCTGTTCGCCGTCTCGATCTTCATGGTCGCCCTGAAGCGGCCGACGATCGGCGCGGCCTGACCGGCGCCCCGCGTCGATAGCGCTTGCCTGAGGGCGGCGGAGCGGGCACCTGCGGGCCCGTGAACGACCGCACAGATATCGGCCTGCCCGCCCGGGCCGCCGCCCTCGACATCCTCTCGGCCGCGCTCGCCCGCCGTTCGGGCCTGGACGAGGCGATCGCCGCCCCGGCCTTCGGGGCGCTTGAGACCCGCGACCGCGCCTTCGCCCGCGCCCTGGTCATGGCGACGCTTCGCCATCTGGGGCCCATCGACAAGGCGCTGGACGCACGCCTCTCCAAGCCGCCGCCGGAGCGGGTGCGCAATATTCTGCGCCTGGGCGCGGCGCAGGCCTTTCTGATGGAGGTTCCGGCCTTCGCCGCCGTGGCGACCAGCGTCGACCTCGCCGGCGCCGGCCGGGAGTCGCGGCCCTTCAAGGGCCTGGTCAACGCCGTCCTGCGCGGCCTGCTGCGCGAGCCGCCGAAGCTCGATGATCCGGAAGCCCTGGCGCCGCCGTGGCTGCTGGCCCGCTGGCGCGCCGCCTATGGCGCGGAGGCCGCCCGCCGGATCGCCGCCGTCATCGCCGAGGAGCCGGCCGCCGACCTGACGCTGCGATCCCCCGAACTGGCGGCCGAGCTCGCCGAGGCGCTCGAGGCCGAGATCCTCCCCGGCGGGACCCTGCGCACCGCACGCCGCGGCGACCTGTCGGCCTGGCCCGGCTTCGAGACCGGGGCGTGGTGGGTGCAGGACGCCTCTGCGGCGGTCCCCGCCCGTCTTCTGGAGCCTGGCCCGGGCCAGCGCGTGGCCGACCTCTGCGCGGCGCCGGGCGGCAAGAGCCTGCAGCTGGCCGCCGCCGGCGCAGCGGTCACCGCCGTCGATCGATCGGCCGACCGCTTGAAGCGGCTCAAGGCGAATTTCGGGCGAATGGGGCTGGAGGTGAGCGCGGTGGCGGCGGACGCCGGGGCGTGGAAGGGCGAAGGCGCCTACGACTCGGTCCTTCTGGACGCGCCCTGCTCGGCCACCGGCACCTTCCGGCGGCATCCCGACGTGCTGTGGGCGGCGCGGCCCGGCGACATCGCCAGCCTGGCGGGGGTGCAGACCCGGCTGCTGGACGCCGCCGCCGACCTCGTCGCCGCGCACGGGCGGCTGGTCTACTGCGTGTGCAGCCTGGAGCCCGAGGAGGGCGAGGCCCAGACCGCCGCCTTCCTGGCGCGGCGAAGGGATTTCGTGCTGGAGCCGATGAGGCCGGGCGAAGGCGGGGCGCCGGAGGCGAGCCTGCGGCCCGACGGCGCGCTGCGCATCCTGCCCTTCCATCTGGAAGGCGGAACCGACGGCTTCTACATCGCCCGTTTCCTGCGTCAGGGTTGAGCCGGATCGTCGCGGCGCGGCGGGCGGCCCCGCCGCGGTCCTTGTGGTCTTTGCGCGGCTTGCGCTAAGTCCAGGCGATGACCGTTCGCCCCATCATCGCCCCCTCCATCCTGGCCTCCGACTTCGCCCGCCTGGGCGAGGAATGCCGCGCCATCGAGGCGGCGGGGGCCGACTGGGTGCATATCGACGTGATGGACGGCCACTTCGTGCCGAACATCACCATCGGACCGGATGTGGTGAAGGCGCTGAAGCCGCACGCGGCGATCCCCTTCGACGTCCACCTGATGATCGCCCCGGCCGATCCCTACATCGAGGCCTTCGCCAAGGCCGGCGCCGACCTGATCAGCGTCCACCCCGAGGCCGGACCCCATCTGAGCCGAACCCTGCAGCTGATCCGCAGCCTGGGCTGCAAGGCCGGAGTGGTGTTCAACCCCTCCACCTCGCCCGCGGCGATCGAGTCGATCATGGATCAGGTCGACCTGATCCTGGTCATGTCCGTCAATCCGGGCTTCGGCGGCCAGAAGTTCATGCACTCCCAGCTCGCCAAGATCCGCAAGCTGCGCGAGATGATCGACGCCACGGGCCGCGACATCCACCTGGAAGTCGATGGCGGCGTCACGCCGGAAACGGCGCCGCTCTGCATCGAGGCCGGGGCCACCGCGCTCGTGGCCGGCACGGCGGTGTTCAAGGGCGGGCCAGAGGCCTACGCCGCCAACATCGCCGCCCTTCGGGGCGAATAGGCGGGGGGCGGCGTGGCCGGACAATCCACGCCGACGCCGAACCTGGGCCGCATCCCGGGCCAGGTGGCGGCGCTCGCGGTGGCGGTCGGGGCGCGCCGGCAGCTGCAGCGCGAGTGGGCGGGATCCCCCCTGCATCGCTGGATGCTCGCCCATCCGCGGCCCGAGGGCTTTATGCCGGGGCCGCCGGACCTGCGGCCGGGTCGCCCTGAGAACGGACGCCGGATCCTGCTGGGGGACTTCACCTTCGCCGGGGCGACCCTGCACGCCGGTCCCCATGCGGACCCGTGGGACCGGCCCAATCCCAGCCGCCGCTTTGCGACCGCCCTGCACCGCTTCGGCTGGATGCGGGATCTTCTGGCGCTGGGCGAAGACGGGGCGAGCGAGGGGCTGCGCCTGTCCCTGGCGTGGCGCCGGGTCTTCGGCCGGTGGAACGGCTTCTCCTGGGATCCGGAGGTGCTGGAGCGCCGGGTGTTCAACCTGGCCTGCGCCGCGCCGACGCTCTGCGCCCGGGCCTCGGACGCCGAGACGGGACAGCTGTCGCTCGACCTCGCCCGTCAGGCGCGCCAGCTGCTCTCGACGATCGACGGTCCGGTCCGCGCCGCCGAGCGCGCCGGCGCCGCAGCGCTCGCCGGCGCTGTCCTGGCCGGCGAGGCGGGCGAACAGCTGACGAGGCGGGCGCTCGACCGCTTGTCCCGCGCCCTGCCCCGCACGGTCTCGCCCGACGGGGGCCACGCCTCCCGCTCGCCGGAGGCGGCGCTGGAGCTGCTCCTCGACCTGCAGACCCTGGACGGGGCGCTGGTGCAGCGCGGGCTCGCGCCGCCCGACGAGATGATGCGGGCCATCGATCGCCTGACCGGCGCCGTGCGCTTCTTCACCCTGGCCGACGGCGCCCTGCCCGTCTTCCAGGGCGGCGAGTCGCGCCGCCCGGCCTATGTGGCGGCGGCCCGGGCCACGGAGACCGACGGCGCGCGCACCCTGCCGGCGGCGCGCAACGGCTATCACCGGCTGGAGAGCCGCAGCCTGCAGGTCGTCGCCGACGCCGCCGCGCCCGCGCCCGGCCCCTGGAGCGTGACCGCCTGCGCCCAGCCCCTGGCCCTGGAGATTCTGATCTCGGGCCGTCGCGCCATCACCAACTGCGGCTGGTCGCCGGACGCCGTCGGCCCCGAGGCCCTGCGCCTGGTGGACGCCGCCTCCACGGCCTCCCTGGGCGACCTGCCCTGCGGCGAACCGGTGCGGGGCGTCCGCGCCGCCGCGCTCGGCCCGCGCCTGATCGACGCCTATGGCCGGGTCGAGGCCAAGCGCCACCAGGCCGAGGGCGCCCTGTGGCTGGAGATGTCGCACGACGGCTGGGCCCGCCGTTTCGGACTGCGGCATGAGCGGCGGATCTATCTCGATCTCGCCGCCGACGAACTGCGCGGCGAGGATCGCTTCACCCCGGTGGAGGGCCTGGCCAAGGGCGAGGCCGGGCGCCAGTTCATCCCCTTCGTGGCGCGCTTCCACATCCATCCCGGCGCCAAGGCTTCGCTGGCCCGCGACGGCAAGAGCGTGCTCCTGAAGACCGAGGGCGACGAGACGGGCTGGTGGCTGCGCAACGACGCGCTCGAGGTCTCGATCGAATCCTCCGTCTTCTTCCAGGACGGCCAGGCCCGCCGCACCAGCCAGATCGTCCTGCGCGGCCAGGTGCGCCAGGAAACCGGCGCGCGCCTGCGCTGGAAGCTGGCGGCCGCCGAGCCCTGGCCGCCACCGCGGCTCAACGCCGAGGCGCCGCATTGACTCCCGCCGGGGGCGGGGGCTAGAGCGCGCCTGTTCCGCGTGACTGGCGAATTCGAAGGTGGGCGACCACCGGGGAGCGCGGATCCATAGCCGCCGCTCGCCTGGGCACGCCTTCCTCGACCCGCCTTGCGCCAGGAGACCGCCGTGCCCGCCGCCCCCGAC
>NZ_JACESE010000005.1 GCF_013911965.1 Phenylobacterium sp.
ACCCTACGAGGCCATCTGCAAGGCCTGGGCAGACGAGCCCGACCGCTTCCGCCTCGATCCGATCCACTTGACCTCGGGACTGAACACCTAGGGCCGAACCCACGGGCCGGCGCGAAAACGCCCGCCGCTCGGGGAGCGGCGGGCGTCCTTCGTCATCGGATGGCTGTTGCGGCTAGCGGCCTGTGATCTTCCGCCCGGCCATGACGCCCAGGACCAGGAAGACCAGGAAGCCCACCAGGAAGAGGAAGAAGAGAACCTTGGCGATGGTGGCGGCCACGCCGGCCACGCCGCCGAAGCCGAAGAAGGCGGCGACGAGCGCCACCACGGCGAAGATAAGGGCCCATTTGAGCATGTCGTGTCTCCCGTCACGTCGTCTCTGCTGTCGCCAGTCCAACGCAGCCCGCGCCCCCGCCGTTCCGAAGCGGCGCAACGCGCCTCCGAAAGCGTGATCTTCCCTTCCCCCGCAGCGACCCGGCGCCTTATCTAAGAGGCATGGCCAAGTCCCCGCCCGAAAGCCCGGTCGAACCCTTCAAGCGCGCGCTGGCCAACGCCGCGCGCTCGCTCGCGGAATCGCCCGACCTGGAGATCGTCTATTCCGGCGAAGGCCCGCAGCTGCAGGGCAACCGCGCCATCCTGCCCCATCCGCCGCGCGACCTGGGTCCCGACGATGCGGCCCGCATCCGCGGCCTGGCCGACCAGATGGCCCTGCGCCTGGCCCACCACGACGCCGGAGTCCACGCCAAGGGCCGCCCGCAGTCGGCGCAGGGGGGCCCGGTCTACGACGCCATCGAACGCGCCCGCACAGAGGCCATCGGCGCCAATGCCCTGGGCGGCGTGCGCGAGAACCTGAAGGCGGTGTGGGACCAGGCCTACGCCAAGAAGGTCTTCAACCCCATCGAGGCCCAGGCCAATCCGCCGATGGAGGAGATCGTCGGCCTGATAGTGCGCGAGCGCCTGACCGGCGAGCCGCCGCCGCCATCCGCCAAACCTCTGGTCGACCTGTTCCGCGCCGATATCGAGGCCAAGGCCGGCGCCGACCTCGACAGGCTGCTGGCCAATATCGAGGACCAGAAGGCGTTCGGGAAGGTCGCCAAGACGATCCTGCGCGACCTCTCCATGGGCGACGACCTGTCCGACGCTCCCGAACAGCCTGACGAGGACGAGGAGGGCGGCGACGAGGGCGAGGCCGAGGCGTCCGAGGATCAGGAAGGCGGCGAGGGCGAGGACCAGTCCCCGCAGCAGACCGCCATGGACGACAGCGAGGCCACGCACCGGGAAAGCGAAGAGACCGACACCCAGGTGATGACGGCCGAGGACGACCCCGACGCCGAGGACACCGACGACCAGCCGGACATGGGCGAGGGCGAACAGCCCGCGCGGCCCGAGCTGCGCGGCGAGCCCAAGACGCCGACCTACAAGGTCTTCTCCACCGCCCACGACGAGATCGTGGCGGCCGAGGAGCTCTGCGAGGCCGAGGAGCTGGGCCGCCTGCGCGCCTATCTCGACCAGCAGCTGGCGAGCCTGTCGACGGTCGTCTCGCGCCTGGCCAACAAGCTGCAGCGCAAGCTGATGGCCCAGCAGAACCGCACCTGGTCCTTCGACCTGGAGGAAGGGATGCTCGATGTCGCGCGGCTGACCCGCGTCATCATCGATCCGACCGCGCCCCTCTCCTTCAAGGAGGAGAAGGACATGGAATTCCGGGACACGGTCGTCACCATCCTGATCGACAATTCCGGCTCCATGCGCGGCCGTCCGATCATGGTCGCCGCCGTCTGCGCCGACATCCTGGCCCGCACGCTCGAGCGTTGCGGCGTGAAGACCGAGATCCTGGGCTTCACCACGCGCGCCTGGAAGGGCGGCTCGAGCCGCGAGGACTGGCTGAAGGCCGGCAAGCCGCCGCAGCCCGGCCGGCTGAACGACCTGCGTCACATCATCTACAAGGCCGCCGACGCCCCCTGGCGCCGCGCCCGGCGCAATCTCGGCCTGATGATGCGCGAGGGCCTGCTGAAGGAGAACATCGACGGCGAGGCCCTGATGTGGGCGCACCACCGCCTGATGGGGCGACCGGAGCAGCGGCGCATCCTGATGGTCATCTCCGACGGCGCGCCGGTGGACGATTCGACCCTGTCGGTGAACTCCGGCCACTACCTCGAACGTCACCTGCGCGAGGTGATCGAGGAGATCGAGACCAAGAGCCCGGTGCAGCTGATCGCCATCGGCATCGGGCACGACGTGACCCGCTACTACCGCCGCGCGGTGACCATCGTCGATGTGGAGCAGCTGGCCGGCGTCATCGTCGACCAGCTGGCCGAGCTCTTCGACGAGGAGGTGCGCAAGCCCACCCGGGCCACGGCCAGCCTGCTGCAGCCGCCGCCGACCACGCAGGGGCCGAGCGGCCCGACGCGGGGATCGACCTTCAAGGAAGTCCGGAGAGCGCTCGCGTGACCCACCTGCCCCGTCTGGCGTCCCTCATCGTCGCGGCGGGGCTCGCCGCCTGCGCCCCCGAGACGGCGAAGCTGCCCTCGGCGCCGGTCGCCGCCGGCCCGGGAATCGCCGTGACCGCCCAGGCCGTGCCGCTGAACCCCGACGCCCCGGGACAGAGCGCCATCGGCGCCTTCCGCTACGCCGGAGGCCTCGCCCTCTCGGCGGAGAGCACGGCGCGATTCCATGGCCTGTCCGATCTCGTGGTGAGCGAAGACGGCGCGCTGACCGCCATCAGCGACGAGGGCGACCTGATCGAGGGCCGGCTGGTCTTCGCCGACGGGCGCCTGAGCGGCCTGGCCGACGTCCGGCTGGCGCCCCTGCCCGGGCTCGATGGCCAGCCCCTGCAGAACAAGGCCCAGTCCGACGCCGAAGGGCTCGCCATCCTGCCCAATGGCGACCGCCTGGTCAGCTTCGAGCGCGACCATCGAATCTGGCTCTATCCCGCCGACGGCTCGCCGCCACGTCCCGCGCCGACGCCCGAGGCGGACTTCCCCGCCAATGGCGGTCTGGAGGCTTTGGGCGCCGATCCGCAGTCGGCGCCGGACGCCTATGTCGCCGGCGGAGAAGATTCGGGGCAGACCTGGACCTGCCGGGTCTCGGCCGGCTGCACGGCGGCCTACCTGGTGGAGAAGCCTGCGGACTACGGCCTCGTCGCCCTGCGCCGGCTGCCGCAGGACCGCACCGCATACCTCCTGCGCGCCTGGGACCCGCTGCGGGGCAACCGCATCGTCCTGACGATCCGCGGCCCGGCCGGCGAGATCGCGCGCATGGAGATGGAGCGGCCGCTGACCATCGACAATTTCGAAGGCGTGGACTTCGTCCCGCGCGAGGATGGCGGCTATCGCCTCTACCTGCTGGCCGACGACAATTTCCAGAGCAGCCAGCGCACCCTGCTGCTGGCCTTCGACTGGACGCCCTGAGGGCGGAAGACGAAACAGCCGAAAACGAAAAAGGCCGGCCCCGCAGGACCGGCCTCTTCGAACCGTCAGGTCGCCTGGATCAGGCGGCCTTGGTCTCGGCGAGCTTGGCCTTCAGCTGGCGCTTGATCTTCAGAGCGCGCGGCGAGAGCTGCTCGTCGCGGGCCTTGACCAGGAAGGCGTCGAGGCCGCCCTTGAAGTCGAGCGTGCGCAGCGCCGCATTGCTGACGCGCAGCTTGAACGACTGGCCGAGCGCGTCGGACTGCAGGGTCGCCGGAGACAGCGCCGGCAGGAAGCGGCGCTTGGTCTTGATATTCGAGTGGCTGACGTTGTGACCGACCATCGGACCAACGCCAGTGAGTTCGCAGCGGCGCGACATGGTGTTCAACCTTCGCGTGGAAACCAAAACGGCGGGACCAGCCCGCGCAAGAGAGCGGGCGATATAGGCGAAAGCCGCCCGGCCCGTCAAGGCGGCGCGGGTCGGGATCTGCCTCGCGCCGTCCGCCGCATCGCCGCCGCCGTCGCCGGCCGCCCTGCGACCGCGTGACTCAGGGCGCACACGGAGCTTCTGGGTTGTGGTTAATCAAGCTTAAGCTACAATACTTGGTATGGAACAAAGCCCGAATCGGCGCGAGTCGCTGATTCGGTCCTGATTCGTTTCGCCCGCGTTCCGGCGCGCCGGCTGGCCGCGTTAACCGCCCCCCTGTGAACAGACAAGCCTTGCCTTGCGGCCGTTTTCGGCACAGTAATAACTGACCGGTCAGTTATTAGTTAGGCGCCATGCTCCCCTCCGGCCAGCCGAAGTTCCGCCGCCGCAAGGCCGCCCGACCCGACGAGATCGTCGCCGCGGCGCTGGAGATCTTTTCGGAGAAGGGCTTCGCCGCCGCCCGCCTGGACGACATCGCCGCCCGGGCCGGCGTGTCCAAAGGCGCCATCTACCTCTACTTCGCGACCAAGGAAGACATCTTCCGCGCGGTCATCGCCCAGGCCGTCCTGCCCAATGTCGGGCAGATCCGGCAGCTGGCGGCGGCCCATCCCGGCCCGTTCTCCGATCTCGCACGGGGTCTGGCGGCGCTCGCCCCGACGCTGCTCGCCCGCTCCGAGCTTGGCGGGGTGATCAAGATGGTGGTGGGCGAGGCCCGGAATTTCCCCGAAATCGCCCGTTTGTGGCACGACCAGGTGATCGACCCGGCCCTGGGGGCGCTGAGCGAGGCCATCGGCGCCGCCCAGGCCCGCGGCGAAGTCCGGCCAGGCGATCCCCGACTCTACGCCCTGGGGCTCATAGGCCCCCTGCTGGCGGGCGTCATCTGGCGCGAGACCTTCACGCCGGTGGGCGCGGAGCCCTTCGATCTGCCCACCCTCGCCCGTCAGCATTTCGAGACCGCCCTGCGGGGCATGAGCCCGGACCCAACGGCATGAATCGCCAGCGTCTCCTCATCGTCGGTCTGGTCGCGGTCGCCGGCGCGATCGTCCTTGCGCTCTGGCTGGCGCCGCGGCTGGGACATGTTGACACCCTCACGGGTTACGTCGAGGGCGAGCCGCTCTACCTCGCCTCCCCCGTCTCCGGCGCGCTGACGTCGGTGGCGGTCAGCCGCGGGCAGAGGGTCGGCGCAGGACAGCCCCTGTTCGTCGTCGACCCCGACCAGGCCGCCGCACAGCTGGACCAGGCGCAGGCCGCGGCCGAGGCGGCCGAAGCCCAGGTCGCCGATGCGCGAAAGGGCGGCCGGCCGGCCGAACTGGCCGTGCTGGAGGCCAACATCGCCGCAGCCGAGGCCCGCGCCCGCGAGGCCCAGGCCGAGCTTCGCCGCGTGGCGACGCTGGCCGAGACGGGCGTCTATGCGCCGGCCCGCCTCGACGACGCCCGCGCCGCGGCCGAAGCCGCCCGGGCCCAGCTCGCCGCCGCCCGCCGCCAGCGGGACGCTGCGGCCCTGGGCGCGCGGGAGGACCTGCTGCGCGCTGCGGAGTCCCGCGTGCGCGAGGCGCAGGCCCAGGTCGCCGCCGCCGGCGCCCGCCTGGACGACCTGTCGCCCGCGGCCCCCGCCGCCGCGCGGGTCGAGGACGTCTTCTATCAGGAAGGCGAGTGGGTGGCGGCCAACCAGCCGGTCCTGTCCCTGCTGCCGGACGACCGGGTCAAGATCCGCTTCTTCGCGCCCCAGGACACGATCCAGGCCTATCGCCCCGGCCGGACCGTCGCCTTCTCCTGTGACGGCTGCCCGGCGGACCTGACGGCGGAGATCACCTATGTGAGTCCGCGGCCCGAATTCACCCCGCCGGTGATCTACAGCCGCGAGGCCCGCGACCGGCTTGTCTATCTGGTGGAGGCGCGGCCGTCCCGGCTGCTCAATCCGGGGCAACCGGTGGACGTTCGCCCGCTGGCCACGGAGCGGGCCCGGTGACCCTGGCCATCGACGTGCGGGGGCTGAACAAGAGCTTCGGCGACAAGCACGTGGTGCAGGACGTCTCCATTCAGGTCGAGCAGGGCCGCATCTGCGGCTTCCTCGGCCCCAACGGCTCGGGCAAGACCACGACGCTTCGCATGCTCTGCGGCCTGCTGACGCCGGATTCGGGCGAAGGCGCCTGCCTGGGCTTCGACATCCTGCGCCAGGCCGGCGAGATCAAGCGGCGCACCGGCTACATGACCCAGAAGTTCTCGCTCTACGAGGACCTGACGATCGCGGAGAACCTGCAGTTCACCGCCCGGGTCTATGGGCTGGACCGGCGGCGACAGCGGGTGGATTCCGCGCTCGAGCGCCTGGGCCTGTCGGCGCGGCGCGGACAGCTGGCCGGCGCGCTGTCCGGCGGCTGGAAGCAGCGCCTGGCCCTGGCCGCCGCCACCCTGCACGAGCCGCAGCTTCTCCTGCTCGACGAGCCCACCGCCGGCGTCGACCCGCTGGCGCGGCGCACCTTCTGGGACGAGATCCACGCCCTGTCGGGCCAGGGCCTGACCGTGCTGGTCTCCACCCACTACATGGACGAGGCCGAGCGGTGCCATGAGATCGCCTATATCAGCTATGGCCGCCTGATCGCCCGGGGCACGGCCGGCGAGGTGGCCGACCAGGCCCGCCTCGTCACCCTGCGCGGCGAAGGCCCGGGGATCGACCGGCTGTCGGGCGAGATCGACGGCGCGCCCGGCGTCGACAGCGTCGCCCCCTTCGGCGCGGCCCTGCACGTCAGCGGCTCGGACCGGGCGGCGCTGGAGACCGCCCTGAAGCCCTGGATGCGCCCGCCCTATCGCTGGACCGAGGTCGAGCCGACGCTGGAGGACGTCTTCATCAAGCTGATGAAGACCTCGCAGGACAATTTCCGATGAGCGGCCTTTCCGGCGCCCGAGTCCTGGCGGTCCTGATCAAGGAGTTCAAACAGCTCACCCGCGACCGGCTGACCTACGCCATGATGCTGGCCATGCCGGTCGTTCAGCTCCTGCTGTTCGGCTACGCCATCAACACCGAACCCCGCCACCTGCCGACCGCCGTGCTCGTCCAGGAGGACAGCGTCTTCGCCCGCTCGGTGCTGACGGGGCTGAAGAACAGCGACTATTTCGACCTCGTCGCCCAGGCGCGCAGCCCGCAGGAACTGGACGCCATGATCCGCCAGGGCGAGGCGCAGTTCGCCATCACCATCCCCGGCGACTTCACCCGCCGCGTCGTGCGCGGCGACGGAGCCCAGATCCTGGTGGAAGCCGATGCGGCCGATCCGTCGGCGACCGGCGCGGCGGTCGCCGCCCTGGCGGCCCTGCCGCGCGAAGCCCTGGCCCACGACCTGAAAAGGGCGCTCGCCCCCCTCGCGCGCGGCGCGCCGCCGTTCGAGGTGGTGATCCACCGGCGCTTCAATCCGGAATCGATCACCGCCTACAACATCGTGCCGGGCCTGCTGGGCGTCATCCTCTCCATGACGCTGGTCATGATGACCGCGCTCAGCGTCACCCGCGAGATCGAGCGCGGCACCATGGAGAGCCTGCTCGCCACGCCCGTCGAGCCGCTGGAGGTGATGGTCGGCAAGCTCGCCCCCTACGTCCTGGTGGGCCTCGTGCAGACCGCCCTGATCCTGATCCTGGCGGCCACCCTGTTCGACGTTCCCATGGGCGGTGGCTGGCTTGGCCTTTCGGCCGGCGTCGGGCTCTTCATCGTCGGTTCGCTGGCGCTCGGCTTCCTGATCTCCACCGTGGCGCGGTCCCAGCTGCAGGCCATGCAGATGAGCATCTTCTACATGCTGCCTTCCATCCTGCTGTCGGGCTTCATGTTCCCTTTCCGCGGCATGCCGGACTGGGCCCAGGCGCTCGGCCAGGTCATTCCGGTCACCCACTTCCTGCGTGTCGTGCGCGGGGCCCTGCTGAAGGGCCAGGCCTTCCCCGACATGTGGCGCGAGCTGGCGGCCCTGCTCGCTTTCGTGCTGGTGGTCACGGCGCTCGCCATGGCGCGCTACCACCGGACCCTGGACTAGCCGCCCTGCGCCACGGCCCAGACGACGATCAGGCTGACATTGTCGGGGGCGCCCCGCTGGAGCGCGAGCTCCAGCAGACCGTCGGCCGCCGTCTCCGGATCGGCGGCCGCCAAATGCTCGGCGAGCTCGGCGTCCGAGACGCAGGCCGTCAGACCATCGGAGCAGAGCAGGAACCGGTCGCCGGCCGCGATCTCGGCGAAGCGCTGGTCGAGGTCCAGTTCGGCCGCCGCGCCGACCGCCCGCGTCACCATGTGGACCTTGGGATGTGTCCGCCGCGCCGTCTCGGCGATCTCGCCGCGGTCGATCAGGCTCTGGACCACGGTGTGGTCGTGGGTGACCTGTTCCAGCCGCCGGTCCCGCAGGCGGTAGGCCCGGCTGTCGCCGGCCCAGACGCACGCGAAATGCCCGTCATGCGCCAGCAGCGCGACGACCGTGGCCCCGCTCGTGCCCCCGCCCGCCTCGCCCGCCGCGCGGAAGAGGTCGCCGTTCACCTGCTCGACGCCGCCGATCAGCGCCCGCAGGCGCTGATATCCGGAGCCGTCCGGCGTCAGGCGATCGAGCGCCTCGACCAGGCGCGAGGCGGCGACCTCGCCGGCCTGGTGACCGCCCATTCCGTCGGCGACGGCCCATAGGCCGGCGTCCGTCCGGACGAGCAGCCGATCCTCGTTGAGCGACCGGACACATCCCGCATGGGTGCGAGCGGCGGCGCGGAAGGTCAGGCGCGGGGGGCAGTCGACCTCCCCCATGCTCAGCCGCCGCCCTCGACATAGCCCTGGGCGAAGGCGCGGGTCAGGGCCCCGCCGTCCACGAGATCGCGGTGGCGCTGATTGTGGATGTCCCAGCGCAGGGCCTGGGCGCCCTTGAGAAGGCTCGACTGCCGCTTGGCTTCCGCCTCGATCGCCGCCGGCGAAAGGCTGTCCACCACCAGCTGGGCCATGGCGTCGACGCCCTTCGACAGGCCGGTCATGTGACGGCCGAGATCGTCGAACGAGGCGCGCACGGCGTCGGCCCCGGACAGGAATTCGCTGGCGCCGTCGCAGAGCAGGTCCTGCGCCAGCCGGCGGGTCGGCGTCCACTTGAAGGGATTGTTCTGGGCCGCCTGGATCGTGGTGCGCTCGAGCTGAGCGGCCTCCTTGACGCGCGCGCGGTCGGCCATGAGGGCCGAGAGCCCCAGGACGGTCTGCTGATAGACGGCGCCGATCCGCTGCATCAGTTCGTGCGGCTCGACGCCGGAGAGGGCCGAGGCGTCGAGACCTGCGCCTTCGCAGAAGGCCTCCAGCAGCGATCCGTCGCGATGCGGCGGCCGCGGCGCCGGAGCCGCATCGCTCCAGCCCTCGGCCAGCGGCGTGCGCACGCCGCCCAGGGCCCCGTGGACCGTGGTGGAATCCGGCGACGGCAAGGGCCGTTCGTCGGGGCGCTCCACGAGCACGCTCAGCGGGCCCAGACGCAGGCTCTGGCCGGCGAAGATCTCCACCGGCTCGCCCGCCGGCGCGCGGGCGCCGTCGTCGAGGAACGTGCCGTTGGTGCTGCTGTCGCAGAGGAAGAGGCGGCCGTCCTCCACGGTCAGCGCGCAGTGGATGCGCGACAGCACGCTGTCGGGATCGGCGATCGGCCAGTCGGCCGACGGATCACGGCCGAGGGTCAGCCGCCCCTCGCCGAGCAGGCGCGCCTCGACCTGCTCGAAGGGACGGTCGCGGTGGAACAGACGGCAGATGTACATGGCCGCCTCAGGCGCTCTGCCGCTGGTCGGGGGCGAAGGGCGTCCCCGCCGCCGGATCGGGCGCAGCCGGCAGGATCTGGGTCGCCTCCACGGCCTGCGGCCGCCGGCCGAAGGGACGTTCGGCCGCCAGCAGGCGCTCCTGGACCTCGGAAGCCATGCGGTTGAAGCCGTCGAAGAGTTCGCCGAACTCGTCGCGCCGGCGGTGCGAGATGCGGAAGTCGAAATCGCCCATGGCCGCGTCGCGCAGGGCCTGCTTCAGCCGGCGCAGCGGCAGCGTCATGAGACGGCCGAAGACGAAGCCCAGGCCCGCGACCACCGCCAGCACCAGGGCGGCCAGGCCGAGCATCAGGTTGCGCGACGTCGCGGCGGCCGCGTCGAGCTCGGCCCGGCTGATGCTGACCTCGATCAGGCCGAAGGGCCGGTCGGCATAGACGATCGGATGGACGAAGCGGAAGCCGGGCTGATCGTTCTGCAGCGCGATCTCGGTGACGACCACGTCGTCGCTCCGGCGCACCACCTTCTCGCCGGTGGGAGGCGCGTAGCGGCGGCCGATCTGGGCCGGATCGCTGGCCCCGCGGATAATCCCGTCGGCGTCGACCATGGTCATCCAGCGGACCGACTGGTCCTGGGCCGCGGCGGCGATGAAGGCCTGGATCGGCGACCAGTCCTGCTGTCCTTCCGGCGCGGCGGCGTTCTCCACCGCCGGCAGCGCCGCATTGCTGGCCACGAAGGCGGCGATGGAGGAGCCCGAGGCGAGCGCGATCTCCTCCATGGCCGCGTGCTGACGCGACAAAACGGCGGTCATGCTGGCGACCAGGGCGAGCGCGGTCACCGCCACCATGGCCAAGGTGAGGCGCAACTGGAGCGGCACGTAGCGGCCGCGAGCGGCGTCGTCGGCGCGGACCGCCTCGTGCGCCTTGATCTCCCGCTCCACCGCGCGCTTCAGCTCGGCGCCGTCGACGAAGCGTCGCTCGGGCCGCTTGGCCAGAAGCTTCTCGATGATGAAACGCAGCCCGCCCGCGCAGCCCGGCGCCAGGGTCGAGATCGGTTCCGGGTTCTGCTGGGTGATCTGCAGGGCGAGCGTGGCGGCGCTGGAACCCGAAAAGGCCGGACGGCCCGTGACCAGCTCGTAGAGCACGGCGCCGACCGAGAAGAGATCCGAACGGCCGTCGACCGTCTGGCCCAGCGCCTGCTCGGGGCTCATATAGCGCGGCGTGCCGAGCACCTGCCCCACCTGGGTCTGCAGGAGCTCGCGGTGGCGTTCTCCAGGATCGGCCTCCGCCACGCGGGCGATGCCGAAGTCCAGGATCTTGATGGTGCGCCCGTCAGGGGCGAGCATGATGTTGGAGGGCTTGATGTCCCGGTGGACCACGCCCGACAGGTGAGCGTAGCTGAGCGCGCTGGCCAGTTGCGCCGCGATGGCGAGCACCCGTTCGCCGTCCAGCGGCCCTTCCCGCTCCAGCACGAGGTCGAGCGGCTCGCCCTCGAGCAGCTCCATGGCGATGTAGGCGTAGCCGCCGGCCTCGCCGACGTCGTAGATCGTGACGATCGCCGGATGGGCCAGGGCTCCGGCCGCACGAGCCTCGCGCAGGAAGCGGGCGCTGTATTCCGGCGAGCGGCGGAACTCCGGCTTCAAGATCTTGATCGCCAGCACCCGGTCGATGTCCGGATCGTGAGCGCGCCACACCTCCGCCATCGCGCCTTCGCCGATGCGCTCTTCCAGTTCGTAGCGACCCACCCGTCCCATCACCTCATCCCGCCTTCCGGCTCTCCGAACGCCTCCCCCCAGAGACTCCTCCGTCCCGGCGCATCGGGCGCCGGACTCGCCCTAGGATTGTCACGACAGGTTAAGACGGGGTTCGAAACCGCGACGAAACGTCACGGTGCGCTGCGCACGGCGCGGCTGATCCGCAAGGCCCGCTCCAGATCGCGGGCGATCAGGGCGTTGTCGGGGTCCAGCGCCTGGGCCTGGCGCAGAAGGCGGACGGCGCTCTCCACATTTCCGCGATTGAGCTCGGTGAGGCCCTGGGTGCGCAGCTTTGCCGCCTGGGCCGCCTGGGCCGCCTGGGCGCCGCCGCCCGGCTTCTGGGCCGGCGCCGGGGAGCTCTCCCGCGGCGGCGGCGGGGCGGAGCGCGCCTGCGGCTCGGCGGCGCGGCGGGGCGCGGGCGAGGCGGCGGGCGACGAGGACTCGTCCTCCGGCGGGTTCGGGATCGGCGCCATCTCGCCCCAGGCGCGGCCCGGCGCGGCGGGCTGCGTCTCCGCCGGCTGCGGCGAGGGCGTCGCGCAGGCGGCCAGGAGGGCGCCGGCGAGGGCGGAGGCGGCGGTCAGGCGCGCCGCGGAACGGAGGGTCGTCATGCTGAGAGCTCTTTCGCCGTCAGGTTCGGATCGGAGGCGGCGCCGACCAGCCGGCGCGGCCAGTCGGGATCGGCCGCGAGGCGGCAGAATTCCTCGGCCGGCAGGGGGCGCGAGAAGCGGTAGCCCTGGAAGATGTGGCAGCCGAGGGCCTGCAAGGCCGCCACCTCTTCCGGCGTCTCCACGCCCTCGGCCAGGACCTGGAGGTCGAGGCCGCGGCCGAGTTCGATGAGCGCGCGGCAGATGGCGCGGCTGTCGCGGCGCCGGTCGGCCTGGGTGACGAACTCCCGGTCGATCTTCAGTTTGTCGAACGGCAGGTTCTTCAGATAGCTGAGGCTGGAATAGCCGCTGCCGAAATCGTCGATCGCCAGGCTCACCCCCAGGTCCCGGAGGGTCGAAAAGAGCCGCACGGTCCGTTCGCCGTCAGCCATGGCCGCGGTCTCGGTCAATTCGAGCTCCAGCGCCTGCGGCGGCAGGCCGTGGCGGGCCAGGGTCCGTTCGACCTTGGCGCTCAGGTGCGGATCGAGGAGCTGTCGGGCGGAGAGGTTCACCGCCACCTTCAGCCCCTGTGCGCCGGCCTCCCGCCAGCGGCTGGCTTCGCGGCAGGCGGTGTTGAGCGCCCACAGGCCGTAACGGTCGCTCAGACCCAGCGCTTCGACCACGGGGATGAAGCGAGCGGGCGACACCGGCCCGAGTTTCGGATGGTTCCAGCGCATCAGCGCCTCGGCGCCGACGACGCGGCCGGCGGCGAGATCGACCACCGGCTGGAAGACCATGGCCAGCTGGTCCTCGGCGATGGCCTGGGCGAGGTCCTGCTCGAGCATGAACTGCTCGCGCGCCGCCTCCGCCGAGAGCGGCGCCCCATGGCTTTCGAGGCCGCCGCGGGAGAGCGCCGCGGTGGCCTTCAGGATCAGCCGGCCCCCTTCGGCGCCGTCGCGGGGATAGGAGACGGCGCTGACCTCGACGGTCGGCGAGAGCACGGCCTCGGACCCGCAGATCTCCTGCCGCGCCACATGGGTCAGGGCGCGCAGCTCGCCGAAGGCCTCCGCCATCTCGGAGCCGGAGAACCAGATCGCCACGCAGTCGCGGTCGATCTGGCCGAGGGCGTGACCGGACTTCACCGCCGCCCCGAGGCGTCCGGCGAACTGCGCCAGGGCCTCTTCGGCGAAGGCGAGGTCGAAGCCGGCGAGGCGGTCGAAGTCGGCGAACCGCAGAAGCCCCATCAGACGCGGCGTTCCGCGCTCGGCGACGTCCCGTGCGATGGCCTCGCAGAAGGGCTCGCGGGTGGGCAGGCCGGTGACGGGGTGGAGCTGGGCGGTGCGGTGATCCAGGGCGGCGAGACGCTCGACGAGCCGGGCGACGGCGCCGGTCGCCGAGCCCGGCCGATCCTGCAGGACCCGCGCAGCCAGGCGCTGGGCCCGGAGCCGGTCCCAGACGCCGAGAAGGGTCAGGCCTGCGGCCGAGGCCAGGATGACGGAGGCGAGCGGGGCGGCGTCGCGCCAGAGGGCGCCGCCGACGACCGCCAGCGCCACGGCCGCCGGCCAGGCTGCGCCGATCAGCCGCTCGGCGAGGCGCTCGGCCATGCGCAGCGGGGGCCGCGTGCGTTCGCCCGCCGCCTCCCTGTTCCCGCCCGCTGTCGCCAAAGTCGCCACGGGGCCACGATACAACCCCGCAGTTAATCGATCGTCCTCAAGCTTGGCCGTGGAGGAGGCTGAAGGCCGGCGCGCCTAGGGCGCTGCGATCCGTTCCTCCAGGAAGGCGCGAAGATCGCGCGCGCTTTCGTCGGGCATCTGCTCCATCGGGACGTGACCGCCCTGCGGATAGACCACCTTGCGGGCGTCGGGGATCGCCTCGGCGAAACCGGCCGAGCGGGCAGCCGGGATCACCTGGTCTCTCGCCCCCACCATGACGAGCGTCGGCGCCGATATGGCGGCGAAGGTCTCCGGCGTCACGGCCTCGCCGGCGCCCCCGCGACGGCCGGTCAGGAGCGCACGGTGGCCCGGCGCGCGGGCGAGCGCCACGTAGCGGTCGACCAGTTCGGGGGTCACGAGGCTCTCGTCCTCATAGGCCTGGACCAGCCCGTCCTTGGCCAGGGGGCGCGGATCGAGGTTGCGCAGAAGCGCCCGGCCGAGCGGATTGGCCAGAAGACGGAAGACGAGCGGCGGCCCCGACTCGGCCCCCTCCGCCTGCGGCCAGCCGGCGGCGTTGACCAGCACCAGGCCGCGGACCTTGTCCGGATGGGCCAGCGTGTAGCGCCACGCCACGGCGCCGCCCATGGAGTTGCCGGCGATGACGAAAGGCTCCAGCTCCAGGTGTCCCGCGACCGCGTCGACCACCGCCACCTGCGAGGCCGGCGTGATCTCGTAGTCCTCCGGCGCCCGCGTCAGCCCATGGCCGGGCAGGTCGAGGCTGACCATCCGGTAGTCGGGCGACAGCCGCGCGACCCACGGCTCCCAGGCGTGCAACGAAGCCGCGAAGCCGTGGACGAGGACGATCGTCGTCGGCGCGTCCCTCGGCCCCTCGTCGCGATAGTGGATGCGCAGGCCCTCATCCGTCTCCAGATAGCGCGAGGCGGGGCTCGCATACCGCTCCTCCAGCTCGGCATAGGGGAGGTCCGGCGCCACGCAGGCGCTCAGGCCCACCAGGATCAGCCCCACCGCCAGCAAACGGCCCGCCCAGCGCATCGCAACCCTCCCCGCGCCGGCTCTGACGTCCGGCCTTTTCGCCAGCTTGGGCGGCTGGCGGCGAAGGTCAATGCTGTCGCAAGGTCACCCCGCGGACCTCGGCACGGCTCTTGCGAGGCAGCAGCCCAGAGGAGCGCGAGATGGTCTCTGCAGTCTCTGGAACCGGCAATTCCTTCCTCCTGGAAGCGCTGACGCGCGCCCGGTCGGCAGAACCTGCCCAGCAGGTCACCGCCGCGCGGGAGCTCGTCCTGCCGGTCCAGCCGGTGGCGCCCGTGGCGCCGGCGGCCAAGTCGCTCGCCCCGCCGCCCAATCCGCTGGCCGAACCCGCCGCGGTGACCAGCGCCCTGCAGCAGGTCGACGTTCCGCCGTCGGAGTTCGCCGCCTTCGCCCAGGCCCGCGCCGCCGGCGCCTATGGCCTCGCGACGATGCCGGCCGTGGAGACCCTGCAACCTGTCGCACCGCCCGAACCGCTGCGCGACGTGGGCGAGCTGGGCTTCATCCCGGGCGAGGTCTTCACCAGCGAGGATCCGAACGCCGTCACCGACTATCTCCGCGGCGAAGTGGCCAAGGCGAAGGCCGCCGCCGAGCGCGAAGCGAAGATCAGCGAGAACCTCGGCGTCGAGGTGAAGATCGCGTTCGACCCCAACACCGGCAACCAGACCGTGCTGAAGCCCGGCGAGGCCGGCTATGACGATGTCCGCGGCGCCCGCGCCAGCTACGCTCTGATCGGCTACGACCTCGAGAAGATGGGCCAGTCGCGGGCCGATTTCCAAGACCTCTTGCCCGCCCGCCCCCGCCAGGCCGCCTGACGCCGCCTGCGACGATGACAGCTGGGTGAAGCCTGCGCGCCCGCGCTTGTGCGCGCGCGATTCCGGCCCCACCTTCGAGACATGAGTGACCGCCCTTCGGGCGCTGCGCCGTCGCGCCTCGTGGCGGTGCTGGGGCCCACCAACACCGGTAAGACCCATCTGGCGGTCGAACGTATGCTGGGTCACGCCTCCGGCATGATCGGCCTGCCCCTGCGGCTGCTCGCCCGCGAGATCTACGACCGCATCGTCAAGCTGCGCGGCGCCCGCTCGGTGGCCCTGATCACCGGCGAGGAGAAGATCGTCCCGCCCCGCGCCGTCTATTTCGTCTGCACCGTCGAGGCCATGCCGCTGTCGCGCGAGGTGGAGTTCCTGGCGGTCGACGAGATCCAGCTCTGCGCCGATCCGGAACGCGGCCACGTCTTCACCCATCGCCTGCTGCACGCCCGCGGCAAGTCCGAGACCATGCTGCTGGGCGCCTCGACCATGGCGCCGCTGGTCCGCCGCATGCTTCCGGACGCCGAGATCGTCGGACGCGAGCGGTTCTCCAACCTCACCTATGCCGGCTCCAAGAAGCTGACCCGCCTGCCCCGGCGCAGCGCCGTCGTCGCCTTCTCCGCCGACCAGGTCTACGCCATCGCCGAGCTGATCCGCCGCCAGCGGGGCGGCGCGGCCGTGGTCATGGGCTCGCTCAGCCCGCGCACGCGCAACGCCCAGGTCGAGCTCTACCAGTCGGGCGAGGTGGATTTCCTGGTGGCCACCGACGCCATCGGCATGGGCCTGAACATGGACGTCGACCACGTGGCCTTCGCCGGGCTGCGCAAGTTCGACGGCAAGCGCACCCGCTGGCTGCATCCGCAGGAGATCGGCCAGATCGCCGGCCGCGCCGGCCGCTTCCGCACCGACGGCACCTTCGGGGTGACGGGCGACTGCGACGAGATGGATCCCGACCTGGTCGAGGCGGTGGAGAACCATCAGTTCGAGCCCGTCGCCGGCGCGGAGTGGCGCAACGCCCGCCTCGATTTCGGCTCCCTGCCGGCCCTGATGCGCTCGCTCGCCCAGCCGCCGCAGCGGCCGGGCCTGAAGCTCGCCCAGGAGAGCCTGGACGAGATCACCCTGCGCCAGCTGGCCGCAGATCCGGAGGTGGCGAACCGCGCGCGCGACCGCAGCGCCCTCTTCCGGCTGTGGGACGTCTGCCAGACGCCGGACTTCCGCAAGGTCTCGGCCGAGGAGCACATGCGCCTGGTGCGCGACCTGTTCGACCAGCTGACCACCGGCCGGCGCCGCATCGCCGACGACTGGATCGGCCGGCAGCACAAGCATCTGGATCGCACCGACGGCGAGATCGACGCTCTGGCCCAGCGGCTGGCCGCGGTCCGCACGCTCGCCTATGTCGCCAACCGGCCCGACTGGCTGGTCGATCCCGCCGGCTGGCAGGGGAAGATGCGGCAGCTGGAGGACCGGCTGTCGGACACCCTGCACGAAAAGCTGATGGCCCGCTTCGTCGACCGGCGGACCAGCGCCCTGATGCGCGGCCTGCGGGTGCGCCACGAGATGCTGGCCGGCGTGGGCGGCGACGGCGCGGTGACGGTGGAAGGCCAGTATGTCGGGCGCCTGTCCGGCGTCGCCTTCGAGGCCGCCCGCGGGTCGACCGTGCTGGAGACCAAGGCCCTGCGCGCCGCGGCGACCGCCGCCGTGGGTCCGGAGATCGCGCGCCGGCTCGGCCGCCTCGCCGCCGAGCCCGACGAGGCCTTCGCCCTGACGCCCGACGGCGCGGTCCTGTGGCGCGGAGACGCCGTGGCGGCCCTGGCCGGCGGACGCCCCTTCTCGCCGCGGGCGCGCCTGTTCGGCGAGCTGGGCGAGGCCGCCGCCCGCGAGCGGGCCCAGCGCCGCATCGAGGCCTGGCTGGCGGCGGAGGCCGGGCGGCGCCTGTCGCCCCTGCGCAAGCTCGACGCCGCCGTCGCCGACGGCAAGATCAAGGGCCTGCCGCGCGGCCTCGCCTATCGCCTGCTGGAGAACGGCGGCGTGCTGGACCGCACCGAAGTGCGCGAGGAGGTCATGGCGCTGAGCCAGGTGGAGCGCCGGGCGCTGAAGAGCCTGGGCGTGCGCATCGGCGCCTTCAGCCTCTTCATGCCAGGCCTGCTGCGGCCGGAGGCCCAGGCCTTCGCCCAGGCCTTCGCCGGGGAAGGCGGCTGGCGGCCGCCCGCCGGCGTCTCCCACGCGCCGGAGCCCGCCGCCGCGCCCTGGCGGCTCGCCGCCTTCGGACTGCGTCCGGTCGGCCGGCTCATCGTCCCGGTCGCGGGGCTCGAGCGGCTGGACGAACTGCTGCGGGCCGCTCCCCGCCAGGCCGGCGCGGCCCTGCTCTCCGACCAGGCGCGCGAGGCGCTCGGCTGGAGCGCGGGCGAGACCGACCAGATCCTTCGGGCCCTGGGCTATGCGCCCGCCGCCAAGCCCAGGGCCGGCGAGCCGGTGGCCTGGCGCCGGCGCAGCGACAAGGCCGGCAAGGGCGAGCCGGCGGCCCGCGCGCCTTCGGCCTCGCCCTTCGCCGCCCTAGCCGCCCTGAAGACGAAGCCCCCGCGGCCGGCCCGGCCCCGCCGCGCGCTCAAGGCCAAGTCGCCGGCTTTGGACCCGCAGACCTCGAACGCCGCCGGGACCCAGCCCGCCGAACCCCGCCGCCGGCGACGCCCGCGGCGGCGACGGCCACCGGGCGGGAGCGCCGCGTGAGCGAGGCCGCCGAATCCTGCCGCGTCGATGTCTGGCTGTGGCGGGCGCGCTTCTTCAAGACCCGCTCCATGGCCGCCAGGTTCGTCGAGGACGGCCGCGTCCGGATGACGCGCAGCGGCCAGGAGACGCGGCTCGACAAGCCCTCGCGCGCCGTCCGCATCGGCGACGTCCTGGTCTTCGCCATCGGCGGACGGCTGACGGCGCTCACGGTCTCGGCGCTCGGCATACGCCGCGGCCCGCCGGCCGAGGCCCGCACCCTCTATCGTCCCTTGGAGAATTCCTGAGCAGCAGGCGCGGCCCAAAGACGCTATGGCCCCAGGTTGACAAGCCGCGCCCGCGCCGTGAAAAACCCGCGCCCTCAAAGACACGCGCCAGAGTTCGGCGCGATGGAGCTTCTGACCCGATGACCTACATCGTCATGGATCCCTGCATCAAATGTAAGTTCATGGATTGCGTGGAGGTCTGTCCGGTCGACTGCTTCTATGAGGGTGAAAACTTCCTCGCCATCAATCCGGACGAGTGCATCGACTGCGGCGTCTGCGAGCCCGAATGCCCGGTCGACGCGATCAAGCCGGACACGGAGGATGATCCTGACGGCAAGTGGCTGCGGATCAACTCCGAATACTCCCGCGTCTGGCCCAACATCACGGTGAAGGGCGATCCGCCCGAAGACCGCGAGGCTTACGAGCGCGAGACCGGCAAGTTCGAGAAGTACTTCAGCGAGAAGCCAGGCCGCGGCTCCTGACGCCGAAGCTGTCCGACTGCTGCGCTGCGGCGCCAAGCCTTTCTTTCGGCTGAACTTTATGCTATCGTCACACTCGACGTGGCGGTAGGCGGTTGTCGCCTGCCCCGTCGAAAGAGCAGAAGAGCCGTCTCCGGCCGAAAACGCCTGCCAAGGGCGAGGGTGTCTTAAGAGGTCTACTCCGTTTTATGGGTTTCCGGCTGTCGCGAACTTTTCGCGGGCGAGGCCGGTTTGTCCCATTCAGCGGGGTTTTCCGCGACTCCCGCCGGTCGAGCGACGCAATTGAAAGGTCATTGCGATGAGCAAGAACGGTCTGGATTTCCAGGTTGGCGATCACGTCGTCTATCCGGCGCACGGCGTCGGCCAGGTGCAGGCGATCGAGACCCAGGAAGTCGCCGGTCTTTCGCTTGAAGTGTACGTGATCACCTTCGACCACGAGAAGATGACCCTGCGGGTGCCGACGGGCAAGGCGCGCAGCTCGGGCCTGCGCTCCCTGGCCGAAGGCGATGTGGTCAGCCAGGCGCTGAACACGCTGAAAGGTCGCGCCCGCGTGAAGCGCACCATGTGGAGCCGCCGCGCCCAGGAGTACGAAGCCAAGATCAATTCCGGCGACCTGATCTCCATCGCCGAGGTGGTCCGCGACCTGCACCGCGCCGAGAACCAGCCCGAGCAGTCCTATTCGGAGCGTCAGCTCTATGAATCGGCGCTCGACCGCATGGCCCGCGAAGTCGCCGCCATCGAGCAGATCGACCGCGACGCGGCCATCGTGATGCTGAACAAGTCCCTGCTGGTGAAGGCCGCCGCGGCCTGACGCCGGACCGCAAGGACCATCGACAGGACGCCCGGCCTCAGCGCCGGGCGTTCTTCGTTTCAGGGGGTGAGCGGGGCGCCGGCCCGACAGGGCTTGTCCCAAGCCCCCGCCCCATGGCATCGAACCCGCGCCGGCCCGGTAGCTCAGCAGGATAGAGCAGCGGTTTCCTAAACCGAAGGTCAGGGGTTCGAGTCCCTTCCGGGCCGCCAGTGTCTGTCGTTCCCACTTAAGGTGGGCCACATCGCAACCTAAGGCTGGCCCAAACAAGTTAAAGCGGGCCACGACTGCCTTGCCAGACCGCGTTCTCGAGCCTCTGGCCGGGTTTGCCGCCGAATTCCATGAGAGATAGCGACACGAGCTAGCTCGCCGGCTGCGCCAATGTTGCCGTGGTGCAGCCACAGCGGCTCTGACCGTTTACCCGTGGCCAAACATTGAGCGAAGCTCAGGCCGGAGGTCGGCCACCTCCAGGGGCCACGGATTTGCGCTGAGCGGCGGGTCGATGGCGACGACAGCGCCGATCGTCGGGAGCTGGAACCTGGCGGCTGTAAGGCTGACGAGCGCCCCCAGGGACTCCCCGACCAGCAGAATTGGTCTAGCGCCGAAGAACGTCGCGACAGCGACAGCAAAGGCCTTCCCCCAAGCATCTAGGCTGGTCTCGGAGAGGGAGGGAACGCCGTGCCCGGGCAGGTGCCCCACGACGCAATTTGGGATTTGCTCGGCCAGCGGAACCATGTCGGCGCCCGAGCGCATAGCGCCATGGAGCAGGCAAACCGCAGGTCCTGGGTCAAACTCGCCCAACGTGCTGAGCCACACCGGCCCGAGACGCGTTTCGACGGCCGTGTGACGCAATCCCTTCGCCCCCTTCAGTGAGCGATGCCGGTCTAGCAGGGCGGGAGGCTGGGCGGCTATACGCGGCTGACGGATAGGAGCTGGTCGGTGACAGATCGGGCGAGGCGTTACTTCATTCCCACGCCGGGCGGCGAAGTGGCGCTCGTGTTTGAACCCTCGCCCCGCAGTTCGGTCCTGGCAATCATCCACGGTGCGGCGCGCCGCTCCATTCAGCTGAAGCCGTGGCTCGCTCACAACGCGGTGCTCATCGAACTGCCGGGCCATGGCCAGGCGCCTTGGATCGAGGGCGGAGTGGCAGATTGGGCGAGAGCCTTCCAAGCGGCGCTCGATCACTTATGGCCCGGCGCGCCTGTGACCTTGGTCGGCGAGAGTCTGGGGGGCGTGATCAGCCTCCACATGTCGGCCGGCCGAACAATCCTCCTCGACCCACCAATGCAGCCGACTGAGGCCGTCGAGCACGAGATCCGCCATGGCAACGTCGCTGAGTGGCTGCGCCCCCTGATCCGCGCCGACTACTGGTCGCTCCTTGATGCACAAGAGCGGGTGGTCGAGGTCGTGTGCGGGGCGGACGGTATTCTCCCTGAAGATGCCCGCGCCCGGCTGGCATGCCACCCAAGGGTCATCTATCAGTTGGTGGATGGCGGACACGTCCTCCTGGACGATAATCCAGAAGCAATACTTCAGATCGTGCAGATGGCGCCGGGCAGAGGCGAATAGCGAGCACGAGCTTCAACGCCCAGGCCGGGCGAGCCTACGTCCTGGCCTCCGACTCCGTGACCAGCGCACTCGCGGTTGTCCCCACTGAAGGTCTGCCTTTCCGGTCTATGGCTTGGGTCCCGCCGCGCTTTCCCGGAGGGCAACGCGGCTGCGCCGGTCGAACGCTTCAAGCCACGCCGCCCCCTGACGACGGATGCTGAGCAGCCGCTGCGAACGCTCGGGTCAGGCTCCCAAACCGCCGCTCGATTGTCGAGGAGCTGGGTAAGTCTGGAGAATTGTCCATCATGGCGCGTGTCGCTCTGCCGTTGGCCATCACCATCTGGCCTAGCGCGGTCAGGATCGCATCATCTGAGTACTTGATCTTGAAACTGGTGCGGGGCGCCGTTGGACATTCGTAGCCCACCAAGGCGTAGGCCCGCCGCAGCGTTCCGAACCGCTTCATATAGGTCGTGGGCGAGGGAAGCTCCGGACTGCGATTAATCAGCTCATAGGTGAGCCGGCCTTCCCGCTCGAAGAGCGCCTTCAGGCGGTCGAGCATGTCCTGGTCGGCATACCTCCGGCAGTGGACCCGATACGGGCGGCCCCCGATGTCGGCCCCGACCATGGCCCAGATGCCTTTCAGTCCACCCAGCCGTTTGCGGACCACCCCTGCGGTTGGGAGGTCCTCGGCGGCGTCGACCAATGCGGAGCTCAGCTTCGATCCAGAAGCTGCGAGCACCCGGAGCCGATCCAGCAATTCGTCGTCGGTGAGGCGGCAGACCCCCGCCTTGATGATCTCTTGGGCCCGATTGAATAGGGCCGTAGAGATGATCGGCTCCACCGCGTCAGCCGTGATCACCTGTTCCGAGACAGGATTGGCGACGGCCTTGCTCCCCATCTTGATCGAGCGCCGATTGTAGCGAATCTCGCCGACATAGGCGGGGTTGACCAGAAGCATGCGGACTGTGTGGCCGCGCCAGGGCCTGCCCCGCCTGAACGGAACACCTTCTTCATTCAGCAGGCGCGCGATGGATCGCTGCCTCAGCCCCGTGATCGTGAAGAGCCGGAAGATGCGCCGAACACAGGCGACTTCTTCCTCGGGCCCGGGAATGAGCTTTTCCCGATAGGTGGCGGTGAGCTTCTTCTCGCCATCCTGAAGGACCAACAAGATGCGCCCAGCGTCGTCCACCACTGCGCGGCGCAGCCCGTACGGCGCACTGCCGCCGGCATGATAGCCGGCCTGCGCGACCCGCACCTGAGCGGCGAAGACCTTCCGACTGAGGTCGCGGCTGTACTCGGCCGCCATCATCCGCTTGATGCTCTTCAGCACGGTAGCGGCTGGCGAGCCGTCATTCGCAAACGCCTCAGCACAATACTCGACCCCGATCCCCGCCTGGCGGCACAGGAACTCGTAGTGAGCGGCCTGGTCGGGATCCTGAAAGCGTCCCCACCGGCTGACATCGTAGACGAGGATCATCTCCGCACCGAGCTGGCCGGCAAGCACATCGCGCAGCAGAGATTTGAGACCTTCACGGCGCTCGAAGGTCAGGCCGCTTACGCCGGCGTCCCGGTAGGTGCCGACGATCTCAATTCCATGCTCCAGGGCATAGGCGAGATTGGCGGCTGCCTGATTGTCGAGAGAGTAGCGCTGATGCTCCGTCGACATGCGGAGATACTGCACGGCGCGGGCGGCTGGCATGGCATGCTCCCGGGCCCGAGCGGCCCGCGAAGATTTTGCACGCTAAAATTCGGAGTCCACGAGTTTCGGGGCCATCCTTCTACCATGCCCGAAACTCATCCCTCCGCGCGCCCAGCGCCGCGGGTAAACTCGTTCAAGTTCCGGGTGGGGCGGTGGCTTGAGGCGGAGGGGAGCGGCTGGGGGGTCGTCTCAGCGACGGTCCTGTCGCTCGCCGCTCTGGGGATCCTTGCGCTCCTCGCTGGCGTGACGCTCAACTAGTAGCTGGCCGTCTCAGTGTCCAGGCGAAGCCAGCCGCGCCTCCACCTCGGTCACCATAGCGCTCGCTGTCGTGCCCAGCGCCGCAGAGATGGCCATCAGCCGCGAGACGCTGATCCGGTTGGCCGCCCGTTCGTACTTCTGCACCTGCTGAAAGGTGATGCCGCAGGCCTCGGCCAGCTGCTGCTGGGAGATACCCGCGGCGAGCCGCTTCTGTCTGAGGAGCTCGCCCAGCACAAAGTCGGCCTGAGTAGGCGCCATGTTCGCGCCTCTTGTCGATCTGGTCGGCACGGTGTCCCTTTCGGCGGAAGCTTCAGCAAAGGGCGTCGGGCCGGCCATGTGCAACCTCTACTCGATGACCAAGGGCCAGACGGCGATCCTGAACGTCGTCCGGGCGACGCTGGACAAGACCGGCAACCTGCCGCCCCTCCCCGGGATCTATCCCGACTATCCCGCGCCGATCGTGCGCCAGCTCGACGGCGAGTGCACCCTGGCCATGGCCCGGTGGGGTATGCCGTCCCCAGGTCCGCCCACTGAAGCCCTGGCTGACGCCGGAGCATCGTTGCCTCGTCCCCTTCACCGCCTTTAGCGAGCCGGCGCCCGCTCAGTGGCGTCAACGTCACCGCTGGAACTACGGGTTGTTAGTGGGATGGGGCAAGGCACCGCCCTCGCTTAGAGCACCTAGTGATGCTACCCATGAGTCTGCGAAGCAGGAGGATCGAATCCGTTGCCCGTGTTCTATCTGCGGGACGCCAGGAGCGACTTTCATGGTTACTCGACGCTCGCCTGGCTGCATGAGTTCGCACGGAAAGCACCATCAGGCGAGATCGTTCTGGACTGCAGTCGATTGCGGTGGCTCGACGCCAACCTTTCAGCACCGCTCAGTGCCGTTATGCATGCCTCGCTCGGCCCCTCAAACAGAACCTACCGGTTCGCTCAACTGAGTAGATCCCTTGCGAGCCTGCTTTGCGACAATGGGCTGGTCCAGGGGGAGCGATCCGCTCGCGGCACCGTGATCTGGATCGGCGTGGAAAATTGACCCCTATCTCGGGGAAATCGGCGTCGAAAAATGACCCCCTGTCTCTGAGGCTTTGATGGCCAGATCGGCGGCTTGTTCAGCTGCGGATCGAGATGGGGATGCTGGTATTGGAGACGGTTGCGAAGATCCGGCGTGAGCACTTTGGTCGGGGCAAGGGCGTAAAGACGATCGCGCGGGAGCTGGGGTTGTCGCGCAACACGGTCCGCAAGGTGCTGAGGTCGGGAGAGACCTCGTTTGAGTACGAGCGTTCCGAGCAGCCTCATCCCAAGCTGGGCGCCTTCATCGGGCGGTTAGAGGCGATGCTGGAGAGCAACGCCGCCAGCGCCAAGAAGGACCGGCTGACCCTGACGCGGATCGCCGATCTGCTGAGCCGGGAGGGCTATGACGGCGGCTACGACGCCGTCCGACGATATGCAGGCCGGTGGGCTGCCACGCGCCGCGGCGTGAGCTCTCCGGTCGAGGCGTTTGTGCCGCTGAGCTTTGCGCCGGGCGACGCCTACCAGTTCGACTGGAGCCACGACCAGGTCGAGATCGGCGGCACGCCGATGACCGTGAAGGTCGCGCATTTGCGGCTTTGCCACAGTCGTCGGTTCTACATCCGGGCCTATCCGCGCGAGAGCCAGGAGATGGTGTTCGATGCTCACGCCCGCGCCTTTGCGCTGTTCGGCGGGGTCACGGCGCGCGGGATCTACGATAACATGAAGACTGCGGTGGACGCGGTGTTTGCGGGCAAGACCCGGCGGTTCAATCGGCGCTTCGAGCAGATGTGCTCGCACTACCTGATCGAGCCGGTCGCCTGCACACCAGCCTCGGGCTGGGAGAAGGGGCAGGTCGAGAACCAGGTGGGCTATGCCCGCGACAACATCTTCAAGCCACGCCTGCGCTTCAGTACGCTGGAGGAGCTCAACGGCTGGCTGGAAGCCGAGTGCGAGCGCCGGGCGCGAAACGACCGACATCCTGAGCAACGCGACCGGACGGTCTGGGAGGTGTTTGAGACCGAGCAGCCGTTTCTGGCGCCGTTTGCTGGGGCCTTCGACGGCTTCCACCAGATCGAGGCCGTGGCGCAGGCCACCTGCCTGGTCAGCTTCGACCGCAATCGCTACTCGGTGGCGGCCCGGGCGGCGCGCCGGGCGGTGCAGATCCGCGCCTACGCCGACCGGATCGTGCTGCTCTGCGGCGGCGAGGTCGTGGCCGATCACCCGCGCAGCTTCGGCCGCGACCGGACAATCTATGATCCCTGGCACTACCTGCCGGTGCTGGCGCGCAAACCCGGGGCGCTGCGCAACGGCGCGCCCTTCCAGGACTGGGCGCTGCCGCCGGCCTTGACCCGGCTGCGGAAGAAGCTGGGCTCTGGCGACGAGGCCGACCGCCGCTTCGTGCGGGTGCTGGCCGCGGTGCTCGACGATGGCCTGGAGGCTGTCGACGAGGCGGTCCGTGAGGCCTTGGACGCCGGTCTCTCCAGCGACGATCTGATCCTCAATATCCTTGCCCGGCGACGCGAGCCGCCACGACCTGCGGGGATCACCACGTCGGAGGCGCTTCAGCTGCGGCACCCGCCGATCGCCGACTGCGCCCGCTACGACCGTCTGAGAGGCCCCCGTGCAGCGGCATGAGATGATCGAGGTCTTGGGGCAACTGGGCTTGAAGGGCATGGCCGGCGCCTTCGACGACGCCGTCACCACCGGGCTGCAGCGCAACCGTACGGCCATGGAGATGCTGGCCGATCTCCTGGAGGCCGAGACCGCTCACCGCAAGGCCGCATCCATCCGCTACCGCATGACGGCGGCCAAGCTGCCAGTGATGAAGGACCTCTCGACCTTCATCTTCCAAGGCTCGCCGATCAATGAGGGGCTGATCCGCACGCTGCACGACGGCGCCTTCCTGGCCAACCATCGCAACGTCGTGCTGGTGGGCGGTACCGGTACGGGCAAGACCCATCTGGCCGTCGCGATCACCGCCAGCGTGGTCCGCGCCGGCGCCCGCGGCCGCTTCTTCAACCTCGTCGATCTTGTGAACCGCCTGGAGGACGAGGCCGGCGTGGCAAGGCTGGAGCGCTCGCGGCCCAGCTCTCCCGGCTGGATCTCGTCGTGCTCGACGAGCTGGGTTATCTGCCGTTTGCCCAGGCTGGCGGCCAACTGCTCTTCCACCTGATCAGCAAACTCTACGAGCGCACCTCGGTGCTCATCACCACGAACCTGGCCTTCGGCGAATGGCCGACCGTCTTCGGCGACGCCAAGATGACCACGGCGCTGCTCGACCGGCTCACCCACCACTGCGACATCGTCGAAACCGGCAATGACAGCTGGCGGCTGAAAAGCCGGTCCTAAACCCAACGTGAGGGGTGCGCCCGCCGGCTACGCGCTGCGCTACGCCGATGGCTACGCGCTACGCCGCCGGGCGACTGCCAACGCCCGCACCAAGGGGGTCAATTTTGCACGCCGGTCGGGGGTCATTTTTCAACGCCGTTTGACACTGCTGAGTAGGAACGAGCGATCGGCGCAGGTCAGGGGATCTGCTCTCTGACCTGTCCGCGTCTGATCGGCGTCAGTCGCTGATCTTGTCGCTCGGCCGGAAAGCGGACGCCGCGGAGCGGGCAGGAGCGCGATCTCCACGGCGCGCTGGCGTTCACGCCGCCCATGCCGAAGCCGTTCGACAGCGCGCCCTCCGTGAAGGACTGCTGCCACACCGCTGTCAGCAGCGTGAGGATAGGTGGTCTCAAACAGCTGGAGCCGACCATGTCCGACCTCGTCTTCTACACCAACCCCATGTCGCGCAGCCGCATCGTCCGCTGGATGCTCGAGGAGGTGGGCCAGCCTTACGAGGCGAGAATCCTGCGCTGGGAGACCGGAGACGCCAAGACGGCCGACTATCTGGCGATCAATCCCATGGGCAAGGTTCCCGCCATCGTCCATGACGGGACCGTCGTCACCGAATGCGCGGCCATCTGCGCCTACCTCGCCGACGCCTTCCCTGAAGCCGGCCTCGCGCCCCCCGCCCACAGCCGGCTGCGCGGTCCCTACTATCGCTGGCTGTTCTTCGGGGCCGGTCCGATCGAGCAGGCCATCGGCGCCAAGGCGGTGAACCTGGAACCGACGCCCGAGCAGCGCAGCTCCCTGGGCTTCGGCTGCATGGAGGATGTCCTGGACGTCCTTGAGGGCGCGGTGAAGGACCGCGCCTATCTGGTGGGCGAAACCTTCACCGCCGCCGACCTCTACCTCGCCTCACACCTGTCCTGGGGGATGAACTTCGGGATGATCGAGAAGCGTCCGGCGTTCGAGACCTATGCGGAACGCCATCTCCAGCGTCCCGCGGCCCGGCGCGCGGACGAGATCGACGACGCCCTGATCCATCAGGCGCAGCCGACCGCGTGAACCGGGGCGCCGGCGGCTGACAAGGCCGCCGCGCCCGTCCTGCTCTGGCGCGCGCCGCCGGGAGGGGCCGGCGCAGCCGGGCGCGTCGAAGGCGGTGCGAGGCCCGGCTGCCGGATCGAAAGCCCAGCTCTGCAGTTCATTGGGGCATGCTCGACTCCCTTCCCCACTGGCAGCAGCTCGCCCTCTTCGCCGTCGTCGCCGCCCTGGGCCTGACGCTCCTTTTCCGGTTGCCCTACGTGGGCGGCGCCCTGCGGCACGTGGTGTCCGTCGCCGTCCTGGCCCTCTGCCTGTTCGTGGTGGCCCAGCAGCTTCCCTATCAGCCCTGGCTCGCCCCGCTGCTGGCCCGGGCCGGGCTGGACGGCCAGGAGGTGACCGGGGAGGAGGTGCGCATCCGCATGTCGCCGGACGGCCACTTCTGGGCGCGGGTCAGCCTGAACGGGGTCGAGACGCGGATGCTGATCGACAGCGGGGCCACCCTGACGACCCTCTCGACCGAGACGGCCGCACGGGCCGGCATCCGTCCGGAGGTCAGCCTCGCCCCCATCGTCGCGCGCACGGCCAACGGCGTGGTGCAGGCGCAGCCCGCACGGGCGGAGTCCTTCAGCCTCGGCCCCATCTCCGCCTCGGACCTGAAGGTCGCGATCTCTCCCTCGCTGGGGCCGGTGGACGTCCTTGGCATGAACTTCCTGGTCCGCCTGGCGAGCTGGCGCGTCGAAGGCCAGTCCATGGTGCTGACGCCGCGGAGCGAGCCGGGGGCGTGAAGCTCCGGCTGAGGCGCCGACGAGAATCCACAGCAGACTCTCGCCCGTCGGCGCCTGCTTCAGGAGCCATCCGCCTCGCCGAGACCGCTTCCGGCGGGGCTTGCGTCGCCGAACGCCAGGCGCGCTATCGGCGACCAGGGGCCGCCGAGATAGCGCCAGACCTCCAGCCCCTCGGCCCAGATATCGAAGGGCTCGAAGGCCTGCTGCAGGTCTTCGAGCAGGGCCCGCGCGGCGTCCGGTTCGGCCTTGTTCTGGATGGTGATGTGCGGCCGGAAGGGGGCGCGGTCCTGGGGCGTCAGCCAGCCGGAGAAGGCCGCCGCCAGTTCGGCGCGCAGATCCTCAAGCTCGGGCGAGGCGATGCGATAGGCCACGCCCCGGCCGAGAAACCAGGGGCCGCGAACCTCCAGCCGCATCGGCGCGCGCCGTCCGGCGGCGGCCTTCAGCACTTCGGCGACGGCGGTCTCCTCCGCCCCCGGCAGGGCGTGGAAAAGGGTCAGGTGCGCCGGGACCTGATTGCGTCCCTTCGGGAAGTGGGCGCGCCGCAGGTCGTCGAACCAGGCGAAGGCGCCCTCGTCCAGGGCGGCGGTGACGATCAGGGGCGGATGGTCGATCATGGAAGAACCTGGCGCTGGGCTCCGGGCACGGTCGAACAGGTGTGGGCGTTCCGCAGACCATGGCGACATTCTTCACCAGCGACACCCACTTCGGCGATCACCGCGTCCTCAACCTCTATCCCCGGCCTTACGGCTCGGTGGCGGAGATGGACGCCGACCTGATCGCCCGCTGGAACGCCGTCGTCGGCGCAGGGGACGAGATCTGGCACCTGGGAGACTTCGCCCGCACGCCGCGCCTGGCCGCCGAGCTCCTGCCGAAGCTGAACGGGCGCAAGCACCTCGTGGCCGGCAATAACGACATCGGCCCAGACGTCGCCCACGGCTGGGAGACGGTGCAGCCCTATGCCGAGATCGAGCGCGAGGGCCGGCGGCTCGTTCTGTGCCACTATCCGTTCCGGAGCTGGAACGGCCAGCACCGCGGCAGCCTGAACCTGCATGGCCACAGTCACGGCCGGATGAAGCCCCTGCCGCGCCAGTTCGACGTGGGCGTCGATGTGCGCGACTATGCCCCGGTCGCGCTGGAAGCCCTGCTGGCGGCGCGCCGGCCGAAAGCGCCCTGAGCGACGCCCTCGCCCCGCTCCGGAGGCCGCCGCCGGCTGTTCACCCCAGGCCCGCCGGGGCGTAGGCTCGCCTCAAGGCCCTCCAGCCCAGGAGCGAGACCATGCCCGCCTACGCCCCCACGGACGTCCTCGAGACCCACGAGGTCACGAACCAGCCGCCCCCGTTCGCCGGCCAGAACCTGTATCTGATCGACCAGCCCTTGCGCGAAGCCGTACGACGCGAGGCCGGGCCGTGGCTGGACGAACGCATGGCGGCGCTGGGCGCGGTGGTCGGGTCCGAGCACGTGCTGGAACTGGGAGAACTGGCCAACCGCCATCCGCCGGAGCTGGTCGCCTTCGACCGGTACGGGCGACGGCTGGACGAGGCGCGCTTCCATCCCGCCTATCACGAGCTCATGGCGCTGGCGATGGATCACGGCGTCCATGACGTGGCCTGGACGGTCGACGAGCCCGGCGCGCATGTGGGCCACCTCGGCCTGCTCGCCCTCTTCACCCAGGCCGAGGCCGGGACCATGTGCCCGATCAACATGACCTACGCCGCCGTGCCCGTCCTGGCGGCCCATCGGGACGCCGCCGGCCCCTGGCTCGAGCGGCTGATCGGCGGCCGCTACGACGCCCCCCTGCGGCCGATCACGCAGAAGCGCGGGATCACCCTGGGCATGGCCATGACGGAAAAGCAGGGCGGCAGCGACGTGCGCGCCAACGCCACGCGGGCCGAGCCCCTGGGCGAGGGGCTCTATCGCTTGACCGGCCACAAGTGGTTCTGCTCGGCGCCGATGAGCGACGGCTTCCTGACGCTGGCCCAGGCGCCCGGCGGCCTCAGCTGCTTCCTCGTTCCGCGCATCGCCGAAGGGGGCGAGCGCAACGCCATCCGCCTCATGCGGCTGAAGGACAAGCTCGGCAACCGCTCCAACGCCTCCAGCGAGATCGAATACCACGGCGCGACGGCCCGCCTGCTGGGCGAGGAGGGGCGCGGCGTGAAGGTTATCATCGACATGGTCCACCACACGCGCCTGGGAACCATGGCCGCCACGCTCGGCGTCATGCGCATGGCGCTCGCCCAGGCGGCCCACCACGTCAGCGGCCGCAGGGCCTTCCAGAAGACGCTGATCGACCAGCCGGCCATGCGCGCGGTGATCGCCGATCTGGCCCTGGAGTACGAGGCGGCCGTCGTGCTCGCGACCCGCACCGCGCGCGCCTTCGGCGACCTGGACCCTCAGGGCCGCGCCTTCGCTCGCCTGGCCGTGGCTCTGGGCAAGTACTGGCTGACCAAGCGCTGCCCCGGCTTCGTCTTCGAGTGCATGGAATGCCACGGCGGCGTCGGCTACGTCGAAGAGACGCCCATGCCCCGGCTGTTCCGGGAATCGCCCCTGAACGCCATCTGGGAAGGCTCGGGCAACGTCATCGCCCTGGACATCCTGCGCACGCTGGCGCGCGAGCCCGAGGCCCTGGCCGCCTGGCGGGCGGAGGTCGAGGCGGCGCGCGGGGTCTCGCGCACCCTGGACGCCGCGGCCGACCAGCTGACGTCGATCCTGGACCGGGGCGCGGTCGGCGAGGGCGAGGCCCGCTGGGTCGCCGAGCGCATGGCTCTCGTCCTGCAGGGCGCCCTGCTCGTCCGGCACGCGCCCGCGGCCGTCGCCGAGGCCTTTGTCGGCAGCCGGCTTAGCGAAGACCGCAGCGCCTTCTACGGCGCCTTCGCCCGTGCGCCCGATATCGCGGCCATCGTGGCGCGCCAGCTGCCGGCCTGAGCGGCCGTCCGCCCTCAGCCCTTCAGCGCCTCCAGGCAGCCGGACTCCGCCAGGATGGCCGCCAGTCGCTCATCCCCCGCCGCCTCGGCGTACTTGCGGCGCAGTTCGGCCAGCGACTTCGCGTGGTACTTCTGCGGCGGCTGGGCGTAGTCGCCGCCCGGCAGGGCGACGGTGAAGCTCTCCTCGCCGGCCGCCAGGGCGCGGGCGTTGGCGTCGGCCCAGGGCAGGAAGTAGGCGCCGGCATAGTCCAGCAGCGGCTTGAACGTCGGGGCGAGCGCGTCCCAGCTCTCGAAGTCGCCATCGATCCGTGGGTCGTTCATGCGCAGCGCCCAGTCGGCCACCGCCGGCGCCCGGGCGCGCATGATGGCCCCGGTGGTGGGGTCGATCAGCATCTCGAAGAACTGGGCGGCGAGACCGAAGTCGCCGAGCGCCGGCCGGCCGCCGAACAGGTAGGGCCGGTCGGTCAGGTGTGGCTGCAGGATGTCGAGCAGGCGCTCGTAATAGGCCGTGATGAGCGGCGCATTGGCGTCGCTGGAGCCCACGAAGTGACCCCGGCCGGTCATGCGCTCGCGCACCATCCTGGCGCGCTCGGCCACCGCCTCGGCGCTCGCGGTCGGCAGGCTCAGCCGGGCCAGCGCCTGGGCCGAGGCGAGCTGGTCGACCTCGGCGTACCAGCGGTGGTGGAACATCAGCTTGTTGCCCCACTCGTCGCCGAACTCCTCGACGAACTGCGAGAGGAACTTCAGCGCCGGGCCGTCGGGATGGATCGAGGGCTCCGGATGGGCCGCCTCGACCGCCTCGATGATCGGAGTGGAGTCCTGCAGGCCCTGGCCGTCGGGGCTCACCACCGTCGGGATGATCGGCAGGCGCGAGTGCTTGCGGTACTCCGCCTCGTTGTCCGGGCCGCGCGGGGTCCAGCGATGCGGCAGCCCCTTGAACCGGAAGTAGGACCGGACCTTCACCGAATAGGGCGACATTTCCGATCCGAAGATCACATAGGGCTCAGGCAAGGCGTCCTCCGCGGCGTCTCAGGCGTCGTCGGAGGCCAGTCTGCCGCCCATCGCCGCGCCTGGCGAGCCCGCGATCGGCTAACGGCTGCGCGCGGCGAGCGCCACCGTCTGGGCTGCGCCGAGCGTGAGCGCGTCCTCGATCAGGCCGGTGGAGGTCTGGCCGAAGCGGCGCATGGCGCGCATGCGCAGGGCGAAGGTGACGTAGGACGCCGCGACGGCCGCTCCGGCCCCCAGCACGGCTCCGGCGAGGGCGCGACGGCGCGGCGCCAGCGCCATGCCCGCAATCCCGCCGGTGACGAGACGCGCGGCGATCCCGGCCAGCACGATCCGGTCCGGCGCCGAGCGCAGCTTGTCGCCCCAGATCTCGCCGGCGGCCAGGGTCTTGGCGGCGCCAGACACCAGGGGGTGGCCCAGCCAGGAGGGCGCGCCGTTGTCGGCCGGCAGGGTCCCGCACCGGGCGGCGTCGGCGACCACGGCGAGCGGGGTCATGGACCGCGCGCCGGCGGAAAGTCCGATGAGAAGGGCATGGAGCATGGGCTGTCCTCTGATGGCTCCAGGCCAAATCGCTCAATGCGCCGATTGGCTCCCACACATTGGCGTCCTGACGGACGCGAACCGGCGGAGCGCGCGTCCTCGGATCCGGCGATCCCGTGCGACAGCTTGGCCTAAGGGTCAGCCCTTAGGGCGACGCCCCGAATATCGGCGGACGGACGAGAGGCGTACTCAAAGGCTCACACGCGGCGTTCGCGCCCCCCGATGTTCGTCTTGAGTAAGTAAGGCCCCGTCATGCAAAGCCCCGCCATCGACCTGACCGTCCATCATCAGCCCAAGGGCGCGGCCGATCGCGTCGCCTTCGGCTTCGTCAAGCTGCTGCGGTTCTGCGCCGACACCTTCTTCGCCAAGCGTTATGGCCATCGCGCCGTGGTGCTGGAGACCGTGGCGGCGGTGCCGGGCATGGTGGGCGCGACGCTCAACCACCTGAAGTGCCTGCGCCGCATGTGCGACGACCGCGGCTGGATCAAGACGCTGATGGATGAGGCCGAGAACGAGCGCATGCACCTGATGACCTTCATCGAGGTGGCCAAGCCGACCCTGTTCGAGCGCTTCGTGGTCGTCGCCGCCCAGTGGGTCTTCTACCTGTTCTTCTTCGGCCTCTATCTGATCTCGCCGAAGACCGCCCACCGCGTGGTCGGCTATTTCGAGGAAGAGGCGGTGATCAGCTACACTCACTATCTCGCCGAGATCGACGAGGGCCGTTCGGAGAACGTGCCGGCGCCGGCCATCGCCAAGGCCTACTGGAACCTGCCCGACGACGCGACCCTGCGTGACGTGGTCGAGGTGGTCCGCGCCGATGAGGCCCACCACCGCGACGTGAACCACGACTTCGCCAACGAGCTGGCCGGCCTGCCGCAAGGCGTGGTCGCCCCCTGCCCGCCGCACGTGACCCTGGAGCCGGCCTGGAAGCAGGCGGCCTGAGGAACGAAGGCTCCGCCGGACGCAGCCCTGCGTCCGGCCCTGGAGGTCCAGCATGATGCAGACCTACGAATTGATGATGGATGTCAGGGGGGAGCGGGTCTTCGTTCCCCTGACCTGCCGTCCCGGCGAACTGATCACCCTGGCCCGCCGGGCCCTGGCCGAGGCCGGCGCCTCCAGCTGCGACATCACGCAGTTCGGCGACCTGCTCTTCTCGCTGGACGTGGCCGACGCGCCTCCGCGGCGCCCCCAGCCGGCCAACGCCCCTTGACCCATGTCAAAGATGACGCCGGCGTCATCTTTATAGTGGCTCTTGAGCTCGGCGATGGAACCGGGCCGAAGGGAGCCAAGCCATGCTGCATGTTCAGATCGTCCAGGGACCGCCGACCGAGGTCCAGACCTTCGATGACGACGACCTCGCCCGCCGCCTGACCGACCACGACGTCGACTGCATCCGCGAGATCTTCAACACTCCGCTGACCGGGTCCTACAACTGGGACTACGAGACGGCGAACACGAAGATCCGCAAGCTCTACGAGCTCGGCAAGCGGTTCAACTGGAACTCCGAGCTCGACATCGACTGGGACCAGCCCCTGCCCCAGCGCCCGGCCGCCGCGGGCGAGGACGACGGGCCCGAGGGCTTCAAGGACCATCCCAAGTGGAAGGCCCTGACGCCGGCCCAGAAGGCCGAGTTCGCCCACCGCTCGCAGGCCCAGACCCTGTCGCAGTTCCTGCACGGCGAGCAGGGCGCCCTGATGGTGGCCTCGCAGCTGGTCAGCTGCGCGCCGACCCACGACGCCAAGCTCTACGCCGCCTCCCAGACCTTCGACGAGGCCCGCCACGTCGAGGTGTTCCACAAGTACCTGATGCACCGCTGCCGGATGATCTATCCGATCAATCCGAGCCTGAAGTTCCTGCTCGACAAGGTGCTCACCGACCAGCGCTGGGACCTGAAGTTCATCGGCATGCAGATCCTGATCGAGGGCCTGGCGCTGGCGGCCTTCCAGACCATCCACGAGACCACCGAGGACCCGCTGCTGCGCGACGTGGTGGGCCTGGTCATGCGTGACGAGGGCCGGCACGTGGCCTTCGGCGTCAACTATCTGGAGGACTGGATCCGCGCCCTGCCGCAGGAGGAGATCGAGGAGCGCGCCCAGTTCGCCTACGAGGCCTGCGTCGTCATGCGCAACCGCCTCGTCTCCACGACGGTCGCCGAGGAGTTCGGCTTCACGCCCGAGGAGGCCATGGAGATCAACAACGCCAGCCAGGGCGGCCAGGCGTTCCGCAAGTTCCTGTTCGAACGGATGATCCCGAACCTGAAGCGCGTCGGCCTGCTGACCGACAAGGTGCGGCCGAAGTTCGAGGAACTGGGCGTGCTGGAGTTCGAGAACCTGAAGCACGACGGCGCCATCGACTGGGCGACCCTGGAACGTCCCCTCACCGTCGGCGACGGCAAGGTCATCGCCGCCTGAGCCTGTCGGCTCGACCATCCCCTCCTGGGGTGAGCCTGGCCCGCATCCGACCTCGGATGCGGGTCTCCTTTTTTTGGCTGCGGGCCAAGCAAAACGGCCCGGGACGATGTCCCGGGCCGCTCGCTTTCCCGCGATGACCGCCGCTCTTTAGGCGAACTGGTTCATCGTGTTGTGGACGCCGCCGGCCTTCAGGGCCGCTTCGCCGGCGAAGTACTCCTTGTGGTCGTCGCCGATGTCGGAGCCCGACATGTTCTGGTGCTTCACGCAGGCGATGCCCTGGCGGATCTCCTCACGCTGCACCTGCTTGACGTAGCCGAGCATGGCTTCGTCGCCGAAGTAGCGCTTGGCCAGGTTGTCCGTGGACAGGGCGGCCGTGTGATAGGTCGGCAGGGTGATCAGGTGGTGGAAGATGCCCGCCCGCTTGGCGCCGTCGGCCTGGAAGGTGCGGATGCGCTCGTCGGCTTCCTTGGCGAGGTCGGTCTCGTCGTAGTCGACGCTCATCAGCTTGGCGCGGTCGTAGGCCGAGACGTCCTTGCCGGCGTCCTTCCACGCGTCGAACACCTGCTGGCGGAAGTTCAGCGTCCAGTTGAAGGACGGGCTGTTGTTGTAGACAAGCTTGGCGTTCGGGATGACCTCGCGGATGCGGTCCATCATCGAGGCGATCTGCTCGACGTGCGGCTTCTCGGTCTCGATCCACAGCAGGTCGGCGCCGTTCTGCAGCGAGACGATGGAGTCCAGGACGCAGCGGTCGGCGCCGGTGCCTTCGCGGAACTGGAAGAGGTTCGAGGGCAGACGCTTCGGACGCAGCAGCTTGCCGTTGCGGCTGATGATGACGTCGCCGTTGCCGACCTTCGAGGGATCGACCTCTTCGCAGTCGAGGAAGCTGTTGTACTGGTCGCCGATGTCGCCCGGCTCATGGCTGACGGCGATCTGCTTGGTCAGGCCGGCGCCCAGCGAGTCGGTGCGGGTGACGATGATGCCGTCCTCGACGCCCAGCTCTAGGAAGGCGTAGCGGCAGGCGCGGATCTTCTGCAGGAAGTCCTCGTGCGGGACGGTCACCTTGCCGTCCTGGTGGCCGCACTGCTTCTCGTCGGAGACCTGGTTTTCGATCTGCAGGGCGCAGGCGCCCGCCTCGATCATCTTCTTGGCCAGCAGATAGGTGGCTTCCGCGTTGCCGAAGCCGGCGTCGATGTCGGCGATGATCGGAACCACGTGGGTCTGGTAGTTGTCGATCGCGTCGAGCAGCTGCTGTTCCTTGGCCTTGTCGCCGGCGGCGCGCGCGGCGTCCAGGTCGCGGAACATGAGGCCGAGCTCACGGGCGTCGGCCTGGCGCAGGAAGGTGTAGAGCTCTTCGATCAGCGCCGGCACCGAGGTCTTCTCGTGCATCGACTGGTCGGGCAGCGGGCCGAACTCCGAGCGCAGGGCCGCGACCATCCAGCCCGACAGATAGAGGTACTTCCGGTCGGTGGTGCCGAAGTGCTTCTTGATGGAGATCATCTTCTGCTGGCCGATGAAGCCGTGCCAGCAGCCGAGCGACTGGGTGTACTTGCTCGGATCGGCGTCGTAGGCGGCCATGTCCTTGCGCATGATGGCCGCGTTGTAGCGGGCGATCTCCAGGCCGGTCTTGAAGCGGTTCTGCAGACGCATGCGGGCCACGCTCTCGGGATTGATCCCGTCCCACGTGCCGTTCTTGCTCTGAATGAGCTGCTGCATCTGAATGATATGATCTTGGTAGGACATGCGCCTCTCCTCGATGCGAATTCGGTTGGCGGCTCCCTACCCTCCGCGCGAGGGGCGCCGAAAGCCCTGGCGAGGTGGGGATGTAAGGCTTTACAGAATTTCGTTGTAATGTTGTAAGGGTCCTCACGAAAGGATTCCGCATGGCCAACGAACGGCGCCTCTATCTGGGCGCCAACCTGCGCCGCCTGCGGCGCGACCTCGGCCTCACCCAGGCCGACATGGCCGCCGACCTCGAAGTCTCGGCCTCGTACATCGCGCTGCTCGAACGCAATCACCGGCCGCTCAGCGCCGAGATGCTGCTGCGGCTGGCCCAGACCTACAAGGTGGACGTGGCCGCCCTGGCCGGCGGGGCCGGCGCGGACGACGCTGCGCGGCTCCAGGCGGTGCTGAAGGACCCGCTTTTCGCCGACATCGACCTGCCCGCTCTGGAGAGCGGCGACGTCGCCACCAACTATCCGGCCTTCACCGAGGCGCTGCTGCGCCTCTACACCGCCTATCAGGAGGAGCACCTGGCGCTCGCCGACCGGGCCGAGGCGGCGCGTGACAGCGACCTGGAGGAAGCGCCCGATCCCGTGGCGGAGTCCCGCCGCTTCCTCGCCGCCCGGCGCAACAGCTTCCCGACCCTGGACGATGCGGCCGAGCGTCTGGCCCAGGCCATCGCCGCCCACGAGGGCATGGCCGGCTATCTGAAGTCGCGCCATCAGCTGAGGGTGCGGCGGATCCCCTCCTCCGTCATGGTCGGATCAACCCGGCGGCTCGACTGGCACCGGCGCGAACTGCTGCTGGACGACTCCCTGGACGGCGCCAGCCAGTCCTTCCAGCTCGCCCTGCAGCTCGCCTATCTCGAACTGCCCAAGGAGATCGATGCGGCGCTCGCGGAAAGCAGTTTCGCCACCGAGAGCGGCGAGCGCCTGACCCGGCGCGCGCTCGCCAGCTATGCCGCCGCCGCCGTGCTCATGCCCTACTCGGCCTTCGCCAAGGCCGTGGAGGCGCGCCACTATGACGTCGAAGCCCTGGGCCGCCAGTTCGGGACGAGCTTCGAGCAGACCGCCCACCGGCTGACGACCCTGCAGAAGCCCGGCCAGGAGCGGGTGCCCTTCTTCTTCATCCGCGTCGATCCGGCGGGCAATGTGTCCAAGCGCCTGGACGGGGCGGGCTTCCCCTTCGCCCGGCACGGCGGCGGCTGCCCGCTCTGGTCCCTGCACGAGGCCTTCCGCACGCCCCGGCAGATCGTGACCCAGTGGCTGGAGTTGCCGGACGGCCAGCGCTTCTTCTCCATCGCCCGCACGGTGACGGCCGGCGGCGGCGCCTATGGCGCGCCCCGGGTGGAGCGGGCTATCGCCCTCGGCTGCGCGGCCGAGCACGCCCACAGGCTGGTCTACACGCAAGGTCCCGACGCGCCGCGGCCCGAGAACGCCACCCCGATCGGCGTCACCTGCCGCCTGTGCCACCGGACCGAATGCACCGCCCGCTCCGCGCCGCCGATCGGACGCCAGATCCTGCCTGACGACATCCGCCGGACGACCGCGCCGTTCGGATTCTCGGACAACTGAGGAATCCGGGCACGCCCTGCCCCGTCGCGTGAAGATCGCGGGGAAAGCTTCGACGCTGCAGAAGGAGGCGCGCAACGACCTTGCTTTCGGCAGCCTTCGCCCGGCGCGCCAGGCGCGGCCATCGCAACGCATGGGGGCTTCAAACGCGCGCGCTTCCGTGCAGTAAAGCGGCCAAGATGCGCCCGCCGTCCGCGGCGGGCCGGACGCTTGGAGTGGAAAGGCCGTTACGCGCATGGACATCAGCAACACCCTTTCGGTCGACGATCTTCTGCACGCCTTCGTGGAGAAGGAGCTGCTGCCGGGCACGGGCGTAGAGGCCGGGGCGTTCTGGGCTGCGCTGGAGAAGATCCTGGCGGAGTTCGGCCCCCGCAACGCGCAGCTGCTGGCCAAGCGCGACGAACTGCAGGCGAAGATCGACGCCTGGTGGAAGGACCGCCGCGGCAAGCCCTTCGACGTGGCCGAGGAGATCGCCTTCCTGAAGGAGATCGGCTATCTCCTGCCCGAACCGCCGGCCTTCGAGATCGGCACGCAGAACGTCGATCCGGAGATCGGCAAGGTGGCCGGTCCGCAGCTGGTGGTGCCCGTCTCCAACGGCCGCTACGCCCTGAACGCCGCCAACGCCCGCTGGGGCAGCCTCTATGACGCCCTTTACGGCACCGATGCGCTGGAGCCGCCGACCGGCGGCAAGGGCTATGATCCGGCGCGTGGCGCCAAGGTGATCGCCTATGCCCGCGGCGTGCTCGATCGCGCCGCGCCCCTGGCCGCCGGCTCGCACGCCGACTCCGCAGGCTACGCCGTCGAAGGCGGCAAGCTTGTCGTGAAGCTGAAGGACGGGACGACCACGGGCCTGGCCGACCCGGCCCAGTTCGTCGGCTATCGCGGCGAGGCCGCAGATCCCGCCGGCGTGCTGCTGCGCCACAACGGCCTGCACATGGAGATCCAGGTCGACCGCACGCACAACGTCGGCAAGGACGATCCCGCCGGCGTGGCCGACGTGCTGGTGGAATCGGCCCTGACCGCCATCCAGGACTGTGAGGACTCGGTCGCCGCCGTCGACGCCGAGGACAAGACCAACGTCTATCGGAACTGGCTCGGCCTGATGAAGGGCGACCTGACGGCCACCTTCGCCAAGGGCGGCAAGACCGAGACCCGCCGCCTCGAGCCGGACCGCACCTATGCCGCGCCCGGCGGCGGCGAGGTCACCCTGCGCGGCCGCAGCCTGCTGCTGGTCCGCAATGTGGGCCACCACATGCTGACCGACATCGCCACCCTGGACGGAAAGCCGGTCTACGAGACCCTGGTCGACGCCCTGGTCACCGTCGCGGCGGCCCTGCACGACCTGAAGGGCAAGCGGGCCAACAGCGCCGCGGGCTCGGTCTATGTGGTGAAGCCCAAGCTGCATGGCCCCGAAGAGGTCGCCCTGGCCGTGGCCCTGTTCGACCAGGTCGAGGACGCGCTGGGCCTCGCCCGCAACACCGTCAAGATCGGCATCATGGACGAGGAGCGCCGCACCAGCGCCAACCTGGCCGCCTGCATCCACGCCGCCAGGGACCGGGTCGTCTTCATCAACACCGGCTTCCTCGACCGTACGGGCGACGAGATCCACACGGCCATGGAGGCCGGCCCCATGGTGCGCAAGGACGCCATGAAGGCCGAGCCGTGGCTGGCCTCCTACGAGAAGCGCAATGTGGAGATCGGCCTGGCGACCGGCTTCCCCGGCCGCGCCCAGATCGGCAAGGGCATGTGGGCCATGCCCGACATGATGAAGGACATGCTGAGCGCCAAGATCGGCCATCCGAAGGCCGGCGCGACCACGGCCTGGGTGCCGTCGCCGACGGCGGCCACGCTGCACGCCCTGCACTACCACGAGGTCGACGTGCCGGCGCTGCAGGCCGAGATGGCCCAGGCGGCGACGAAGACCGGCGCCGACGCGCTGCTGACCCCGCCGCTCGCCAAGTCCAACTGGAACGCCGCCGACGTGCAGCAGGAGCTGGACAACAACTGCCAGGGCATCCTGGGCTACGTCGTCCGCTGGATCGACCAGGGCGTCGGCTGCTCCAAGGTGCCGGACATCCACGATGTGGGCCTGATGGAAGACCGCGCGACCCTGCGCATCTCCAGCCAGCACATGGCCAACTGGCTGCACCACGGCGTCTGCACCGAGGCGCAGGTCCGCGAGACCTTCGCCCGCATGGCCAAGGTGGTGGACGAGCAGAACGCAGGCGATCCGGCCTATGCGCCGATGGCGGGCAATCCGGACAGCATCGCCTATCAGGCGGCGCTGGAGCTGGTGTTCGACGGCCGCAACCAGCCCAACGGCTATACCGAGCACATCCTGACCCGCCGCCGCCGCGAGCGGAAGGCGCAGGTCGCCGGCGCCTGAGCGCGCCTGCGGGGGGCGGCTAGATCCAGCCGCCCTCCCGCAGGGCTTCGATCGAGCTCTGCGCCCCGGCGTGGTGAATGAAGGCGCCGCCCTCGGCCTCCCAGAGGTGGCGGAAGCGGTCGGTGTCGTCGACCAGCACGTCGCCCGCATGGCAATGCCGGCACTTCAGCGCCGCCTGGGTGGTGATCACCTCCACGCCAGGAAAGTGCTGCGCCGCCCAACGGCGCTTCTGTGGCTCGGCCCAGCGGCCATGGGGCAGGCCCGTCAGAATGACGGGGTCGCGATGGCGGACCGCCTGGTGGAGCTCCATGGCGTCGGGCAGGAGCGGCAGGCGTCCGAAGAAGTCCGGCGCGGCGGCGAGCCGCCGCCAGAACTCCTTCAGCCCGTAGCGCTCCGAAAACACCCGGGGCGGCGCCCCCAGGACCGCTTCGGCGCCGCGGTCGAAATCGGCCAGCACGCCGTCGCAGTCGAGGAAGATGCGCCCCATGCCGCCAGGCTCAGGCGCGGCCGAAGTTGCGGCTGGTCGCCCCGCCTTGGCCGCCGCTGCCGGGCTCGCCGATGGGGCCCTCGGGCGCCTCGCCAAGTTGGGCTCCGGCGCTCTTCATGGCGTTCACGGCCTCGGCGTCGACGCCGTCCACCCGCTCGACATCGTCCCAGCTGAGGAAGGGACGCGCCTCCACCAGGGCCCGCGCGCGCGCGTCGCCGGCGACGGTGCGAAGATCCTCCTCCGTCGAGGTGTTGAGATAGACCGTCTGGCCCTGGGCCATGTTCGCCTCCTGTCGATCGTTGGGGTTGCTCATCCAACCGCCGAGCGGCGCTCCCGTTCCTGACATGGCGGCCAACGAAAAGCGCCCCCGGGAGATCCCGGGGGCGCTCGCCGAACGGTCCTGGCGTCGAGCTTAGAGCTCGCCGGCCGCCGCGATCAGGGCCGAACCGATGGTCCCGCCGAACAGGTTCGAGACCGAACCCTGGCCGACGCCGGCCGCGTCGCGGGCGCGCAGGTCGCCGCCGAAGCTGTAGCGGACGCCGATGCGGAAGGTGTCGGTCGTCAGGTCCAGATCGTCCCACTTGCCGCGCTCATAGCCGCCGACGACGCTCACCGGCGTGCCGGCGAACTGGTACTCGGCGTCCAGGCCCAGATTGTAGAGGTCGGTGTCGAGGCCGTCGCCGTCGGCCTTCGAGAAGCCGGCGCTGGCGCCGACGCGGAAGTTGTCGGCGAAGAAGTAGCGGCCCTCGCCCCGGACGGACCAGAAGTCCACATCGTCCAGGTCGTCGGCGCGGCCGTAGCCGAGCTGGCCGTGCAGGGACACGTTCTGCATCTGGGCCTTGCCCTCGACGCCGACGCCCCAGAGCTTGGCGTCGTCGTTGGCCTGGACGCCCAGGAAGCCGCCGACATAGCCCGCGCCCACCGGCGTGTTCAGATGGCCGGTGGCGGAGAAGACGTCGGCGTCGTCGCCGTCGGCGTCGAAACGGGTCACCGAGCCCTCGATCTGGCCGTTCAGAGTGCCACCCTGGAAGGCGGCGGCGCCTTCGACCTGCCAGGCGTCGCCGTCGGCGTCGAGCCCGGCGGCTTCGACGTCGGTCTTGCCATAGTTGAGACCGATCTGGCCGACCTGAGCGGCGGCGGGCGAAACGGCGGCGAACAGAGCAGCGGCGGACACCGCGGCGAGAAGCGACTTGGTCATTTGTTATTATCCGTAAGCGAACGAAAGAGGGCGCCCAATAAGGTGGCGCTTGAATCGCTGCAATGCCGATTGAATCGGCAGGACCGCTTCAACTCTCAATTGTGGCGCGCGGGCCACAGCCGCCCGGGCGGCATTGATCTGCCTTAAGGCGCCGACGCCCGCCCTCCGTCAGTCTTCCCGCATGCAGCCAGGGAGATTGAGATGGACCGGTTGAAGGGAAAGGTCGCCGTCGTCACCGGCGCGGCGGTCGGACTGGGACGCGCCATCGTCCAGCGGATGGCCGAGGAAGGCGCCAAGGTGGCGCTGTTCGATGTCCTGGTCGAAGAGGGCGAAGCCGCGGCTGAGACGCTGCGCAAGGCCGGATATGAGGCGGCGTTCTGGCGCTGCGACGTGGCCAAGGAAGCCGAGGTCGCCGCCTGCGTCGATGCGGCCGCCCAGCGCTTCGGGCGGATCGACATCCTCGTCAACAACGCCGGCGTGTCCGGCGCCAACAAGCCGACGCACGAGATCACCGAGGCGGATTGGGACTTCGTCCAGGCGATCAACGTCAAGGGCGTCTTCTTCGGGACCAAGCACGCCATCCCGCATCTGAGAAAGGCGGGCGGCGGGGCGATCATCAATCTCTCGTCGATCTACGGCCTGGTCGGCGCCCCCGACGTGCCGCCCTATCACGCCTCGAAAGGGGCGGTGCGGCTGATGACCAAGACGGATGCGCTGACCTATGCGGCCGAGAAGATCCGCGTGAACTCGATCCATCCGGGCTTCATCTGGACGCCCATGGTCGAACATCATCTGGAGAACCTGGGCGACCTGGAGGCGGGGCGGCGCGCGACCGCCGAACTCCACCCCCTCGGCCATATCGGGGAGCCGGACGACATCGCCTGGGCGGCCGTCTATCTCGCCAGCGACGAGGCCAAGTTCGTCACCGGCGCGGAACTGGTGGTGGACGGCGGCTACACCGCGCGCTGAGCCGGAAGGCCGGCGAAGGGGGCCGCCGACCGCGGCCCCCGTGCGCCCTCAGTGCGACACCAGGATCGGGACCGGCAGGCTCGCCGTCATCTGGCGGCTCACCCCGCCCAGGATCAGCTCCTGCAGGCGCGGCCGGCCATAGAGGCCCATCACCACCATGTCGGCGCCGAGTTCGGCGGCCTGGCGCTCCAGGACGTCGCCGGCGGACTCGTCCTGGCTGGGATCGACGATGAGGTTGGCCGATACGCCGTGCCGCTCCAGCAGACGCTGGAGCATGCCGTCAGGCCCGCCCTCGCCCTTGGGCGAGACCACCAGCACAGTCACCTCCTCGGCGGTCTCCAGAATCGGCCAGGCGTCGCGCAGGGCCCGGCCGGCCTCGCGGCCGCCGTTCCAGGCCACCAGGACGCGACGGCCGACGGGCGGGGCATAGTCGTCCTGCGGCGTGATCAGCACCGGCCCGCCGCTGGCCATGGCGAGGTGCGCGGCCGAGATCTCGTGCTCGCTCAGGCAGGCCTTTGCGACCCGCGGCATGACCGTCAGGTCGGCCCGGCGGGCGGCGGCCATGATCGGCGCGTGGTAGTCGCCGCTGAGCGTCAGCCAGTCGGAGGCGACGCCGGCGTCGCCCGCGGCCGCCTCAAAGGCCATGCGTGCGGCCTCGCCCGCCTCGTCCACCGCCTTCTGGTGCCCGGACAGCACCTCGTCGACCACGTCCCGCGGCAGGGCGCTGAGGCTCTCGGCCGCCATGTACTGGCGGATGTAATCGCTGGTCAGGAAGACGCCGGTGAGGTGGGCCTTGAAACGGCTGGCGAGGTCGGCGGCGGTCCGGGCGCGCAGGGTGGCGGCCGGCGTTTCGTCCACATGGACGAGAATCTGGCTGTAGGACATGGGGGCTCTCCGTCTGTCGGCTCAACCTAGCCGGGCGGGCGGGCGCCACCTTGACCGGCGTCAACCCGTCGGCCGGGCCTCGGCAAGCCGCGCGGCGAGGCTGGCGATCAGGGCCTCGCGGGCGGCGTCGTCCGGCGCCTCGGCCAGGGCGGCGTTCAGGGCCAGGTTCAGCGCCGCGCGCGCATTGTGCCAGTCGGCCCGGCTGGCGGCGCCGGCCGCAATGCGGCTCGCGCTCGCGCCGAGCGGAACGGCCTGCGGGCCGGTCAGTTCGAAGGCCGCGTCCATCTCCGGGATGACGAGCTGGCCTTCCTCGAAGCCCGACTGCGCCAGACGGTCCTTCAGCGCGGCCAGCGCAACCGGCTCGCCGTGGTTCAGGAACACCTTGCCCGCGACGGGCCCCCGCGCCTGGGCCCACTCGGCCAGTCCGGCGGCGTCGGCGTGGCCGGAATAGACGTCGAGGGACACTATGCGCGCCCGGACCCGCACCTCGTCCTCCTGGATGCTGACCCGCTCCGCCCCCTCCTGCAGGAAGCGCCCGAGCGTGCCTGCCGCCTGGAATCCGGGGAGGAAGACGGTGGTCTCCCGGCGCCACAGGAGGCGCTTGAGGTGCTTGCGGATCCGGCCGGCCTCGCACATGCCGCTGCCGGCCATGATGATGTGCCAGCCGCGGAGGCGGTCGAGCCGGTCGCTCTCGGCGGGCCTGCGCAGGAAGGTGAGCCGCCCGCCCGCGCGCAGGCCTTCGAACGGGTTTCGCCCGGTCTGGCGATTATAGCCGCGCTCGCGGAAGACCTCCGTCGCCTCGATGGCGAGCGGCGAGTCGAGGAAGATGTCGGCCTCGGGAATGCGGTTCGCCTGCATCAGGATCTGCAGGTCGGCGATAATCTCCTGCGCGCGTTCGACGGCGAAGGTCGGAATGAGCAGCGGACCGCCCGCGGCATAGGCCTGGTTGATCTCCTCGGCCAGGAAGTCGCGCCGCGCATCCGGCGTCATCCGCAGCCGGTCGCGGTCGCCGTAGGTGGATTCCAGCACCAGATGGTCGACGCCGCTCGGCCCCTCCGGATCGGCGGCGTATTCGCGGCCGCCGGCGCCGATATCGCCGGAGAAGAGGATGGTGGTGTCGCCCTGCTCGCCCGAGACCCGCACCTCGACCGAGGCGGCGCCTAGTATGTGCCCGGCCTCCCAGTAGGTGGCGGTCAGTCCCGGCAGCACCTGGGCCGGCGCGTTCAGCTTCACCTTGGCGAAGGCCTTCGTCGTCTTCTCGCCGTCGCGGGCGGTGTAGATCGGCTCGACCTCCGGCAGGCCGCGCCGCTGGTTGCGGCGGTTCAGGCGACGGACCTCGTTCTCCTGGATGTCGCCGGCGTCGCGCAGCATCACGCCGCACAGGTCGCGGGTCGCCGCCGTGGCGTAGATCGGCCCCTTGAAGCCGGCCTTGACCAGCTTGGGCAGCAGCCCCGAGTGGTCCAGGTGCGCGTGGGTCAGCAGCACGGCGTCGATCGTCGCCGGATCGAAGGGGAAGTCGCGGTAGTTCAGAGCCTTCAGCGTCTTCGGCCCCTGGAACATGCCACAGTCGATCAGCACCCGCCCGGCCTCCGTCTCAAGCTCGGCGCAGGAACCGGTGACGCAGCCGGCGGCGCCGTGGAAGGTGAGGCGGATGGACATGCGGACCCTTTCGCGCTGAGGACGAGGCCGGGCACACTGGGCGGAGGCGGGCGGCCGTCCCGTGATCCAGATCAAGCCCTGCGGAGGACGAATGGCGAACGCGCCGATCACCATCTTCATCGACGCCGACGCCTGCCCGGTGAAGGACGAGGTCTACAGGGTGGCCCAGCGGTACGGGCTGAAGACCTATGTCGTCTCCAACGCCTTCATGATGATCCCCGCCTCGCCCCTCGTCGAGCGGGTGGTGGTGGACGCCGGTCCGGACGTGGCCGACGACTGGATCGCCGAGCACGTCGCGCCGGGAGACGTCGCGATCACCAACGACATTCCCCTGGCCGAGCGGGTGCTGAAGGCCGGCGGCCACGCCGTGGCGCCGAACGGCAGACCCTTTACGGAAAACTCCATCGGCTCGGCTGTCGCCCAGCGCGCCCTGATGGAACAGCTGCGCTCCACCGGCGATTTCCTGGGCGGACCGAAGCCCTTCGACCGCAACGACAGGTCCCGGTTCCTCCAGGCGCTGGACGAGATCATCCAGAAGGAGCGCCGGCGCCGAGGCTGATCGGGTATCTTGCCGCCGGCCTGTCGGGTTGGCGCGCCGCCGACCGTCCTTGCGGCGCGGACGACGAAAAGGAGTTCCCCATGCCCTATGTCGACGGCTTCGTCCTGGCCGTGCCGAAGGACAATGTCGAGGCCTACAAGGATCTGGCCCGCCGCGCCGGCGAGGTCTGGATGGAGTACGGCGCGCTGACCTATGTCGAATGCGCCGGCGACGACGTGCCGGAGGGTGAGACGACCTCCTTCCCCATGGCCGTGAAGGCGCGGGCCGACGAGGTCGTCTTCTTCTCGTGGATCACCTACGTCTCGAAGGAAAGCCGAGACGAGATCGTCGCCAAGGTCATGGCCGACCCGCGCCTGCAGGCGGACGAGTCGGCCATGCCGTTCGACGGCAAGCGGATGATCTTCGGCGGCTTCGTCCCCGTCGTGACGTTCTGACCTACTCGGCGCCCAGGCCCAGGACCTTCTTCAGGAACTGGACCTCGGTGGCGCGGACCTGTTCCTGGTTGGCCTTCTTGTGCACGCCGTGGCCCTCGTCCCGGGCCAGCACGTACCAGACCTCGGTCCCCTGCTCGCGCAGTTTGGCGACCATCTGCTCGGACTCGCTCTGCGGCACGCGGGGATCGTTGGCGCCCTGATAGATCATCATGGGCTTGCGCATGCGCTCGCTCATGTTGATCGGCGCGATCTTCTCGAAGACGGCCCGCATGGCCGGGTCGCGTTCGTCGCCATACTCGGCCCGACGCAGGTCGCGGCGGTAGCCCTCGGTGTTCTCCAGGAAGGTGACGAAGTCGGAGATGCCATAGAGGTCGATGACGCCGACCAGCCGCGGGTTGTAGTGGGCCGCGACGGCGAGCGCCATGTAGCCGCCATAGGACTGGCCGACCACGGCCACCCGGCTCGAGTCCAGATCCGGCTGCTGCTCCACCCAGTCCAGCAGGGCGCCGATGTCCTTGACCGAATCCTCGCGCTTCTCGGCGTTGTCGAGCGACAGGTAGGTCTTCCCGTAGCCGGACGAGCCGCGGACGTTGGGGATGATCACGGCTGCGCCCAGCTCGTTCACCCAGGCCTGGCGCCGGGCGCTGAAGCTGGGCAGCTCCTGGCCTTCCGGGCCGCCGTGGATCTGGATGACCACCGGCAGTTTCCCGCTGGCGCCTTGCGGCTTGTAGACGAAGGCGGGGATCGAGCGGCCGTCGAAGGTCTCGTAGCGGAAGAGGCTCGGCTCCACGAGGGTCGACGGGTCGAGGCCGCCCAGTTCGCTGTCGGTCCAGCGGGTGAGCTTGCGGCTCGCCAGCTCGTAGCTCCAGACGTCGCCCGAGGCGTTATAGGTCGACAGGCTCAGACCCAGCCGCGCGCCGTCGGGCGAGAACTTCAGGGCCGTCAGCACACCCTTGGGCAGGTCGGGGCCGGCGAGCTCGCGGCCGGTGGCCACGTCGCGCAGGACGACCTTCGAATAGCCCTCCTCGTTGACGACATAGGCGATGGTCTTGCCGTCCGGCGTCAGGTCGAAGCCCTCCGCGCCCCACTTCGCGCCGCTTTCCAGTTCGCGCATGGCGCCGGTGGCCAGGTCGAACACCACCGGCCGCGTCACTTCCGAGCCGTCGTCGGAGAGGGTGACGACCGTGTTTCCGCCCGGCCCGAAGGCCGCGCCGGCATAGTGGACCTTGCGATCCTGCGGTCCGAGCCGCGTCAGCTCGCCCGAGGCGATGTCGAGGACGAACAGCTCGACATCGGCGATGGAGTTGTAGCGCGTCAGCAGCATGCGACGGCCGTCGGCGGAGATCTCCAGGGGCGACATGGCCCCCTCGCCTTCCAGGACGACGCGACGGCCCTCCGGATCGGCGGCCGGCGCGATCATGATGTCGTAGTTGGGGTCGCCGGGCGTCACCTGGCTCCAGGCCACCCGGGCGCCGTCCTTGGAGAAGACGAAGTCGCTGTTGCGGGTGCCGGGCTTGGTCAGGCGGACCTCGTGGCCCTGAAGATCGCGCAGGAAGCCCTGATAGTATTCGGAGCCGCCCTCGTCGCGGCGATAGGCGAAGCGCGCGGCCCCCGGCTGGGCCGTCGCCACGGTGATCGGCTCGTCGAAGAAGGTGAGCTGGGTGCGCGCGGCCAGGGGCTGGGCGACATGGTGGATCTGCTCGGTCTGGCCGAAGCGGGTGGCGATCAGCATCGAGCCGTCGGCCAGCCAGTCCTCGAACACCGCCGAGCGGACCTCGTAATAGGGGGCGATCGCCTCGGCCACCGCGTCGGGCAGGGGCGGCGCGCCCTCGAAGACGAGTTGCCCGACCTCGCGCCGCTCCACCTGGGCGAAAGCCGTTGCGGCCAGGCCAAGCGCCATGACCGAACCGAGAAGAAGCGCGCGCGAAAGCATGGGAAGCCCCTGAACCAGTGAACAGGGGCGTGAGCCAAGCCCTTCGGGCGGCCGGCGTCAATGCGCAGCCGGCCGGCTCAACCCTCCCGGTGCGCCACCGTCCACAGGAGCCACAGGCCGATCAGGATCGCGCACTGGCCAAGGGCGGCGACGAAGGAGATGGGGCCGATGCCCAGTCCGAACAGCGCCCGCTCCAGCATCGGCGTATGGCCGTAGGAGATGGCCAGCATGGCGCTGAGCAGGGCGAGGCCTCCGAGGACGAAAGCCGCTCCCGCGACGGCGCGGGCGATCAGGGGCCGCCGCGGCGGCCCGGAGCCGGATGTCATGGCCGTATTTCCCATGGTGACTGACTGCGGGACGATCCGTCGCCACGGGACGCCTCGCCTTGATCGCAGTCAAGCCGCGCCGCCGGTTGAACGCCGCACGGCCACGCTGCGTTGTCGGTTCAGTCGAAAGGAGACGAGATGGATCCCGATTCCTTCTTCACGGGCTGGCAGCCCATCGTGCGCGTGCTGGTGATCGGGACGGCGGCCTATGTCGCCCTGGTGGCCGTGCTGCGCGTCTCCGGCAAGCGGACGCTGTCCAAGCTGAACGCCTTCGACCTGGTGGTCACCGTGGCCATCGGTTCGACCTTCGCCTCGATCCTGACCTCGAAGGATCTGGCCCTGGCCGAGGGCGTGACGGCGCTCGCCCTGCTCACCGGCCTGCAGTTCGCCGTCACCTTCCTGTCGGTGCGCATCAGGGCCGTGGACCGGCTGGTCAAGGCCGAGCCGACCCTCCTGCTGCGCGACGGCGAGCCCCTGCCGGGGGTCATGAAGCGGCAGCGGGTGACGGAGGACGAACTGCGCGTGGCCGTCCGCAATTCGGGCGGCCGCGAACTCCAGGACGCCGCCGTCGTGATCCTGGAGTCCGACGGCAGCCTGAACGCCATCCTGAAGGGTTAGTTGGCCGCGGTCGCCCGGCCGGCGAGTAGTTCGGGCAGGCCGGCGCGACGGCGGAACCAAAGCGCGAAGAAGGCGGCCGCCAACAGCAATTCGGCCAGGTCGCCGCCGTAGTACATCCACTGGGCCGCCGCTTCGACCTCCGCCCGAGAGGCGGCGACGCCCCTGGGATAGCCGTAGCCGTACATGATCTTGCCCAGCATCGCATGGGCCGCCGTGGCCAGGAACAGCACGGCCAGCCGCAGCCCCATGCCCGGACGGTGCGGCGCGGGGTCGGGGCCGGCGATCGACCAGGTGAAGAGGTAGCCCGACAGCACGAAGTGGACGTGCAGCAGTACGTGAACCGCCCCATTGCCCTGGCTGAGCGCGTAGAGCGGCGTCAGGTAGAGGACGTACATGCCGCCGATGTCGAGCAGGGCCGCGGTGATCGGGTGGATCAGGATCCGCAGGGGCGGCGTCGCCAGCAGGGCCGTGATCGCGCGCGCCGTGGCCACGGGAACCTGCCGCAGCAGCAGCGTGCCCGGAGCGCCCAGCGCAAGGCCGATCGGGGCGAACATGCCGAGCAGCAGATGCTGGACCATGTGGCCGCGCAGATCGCCGTGCGCCCAGGGGGCGATGGGCGGCAGCATCGCCGCGCAGATCAGGCCGACGCCGACGGCGAAGGCCGCCGTGCGCCACGGGCTCCAGCCCTGCGCCCGCTGTTCGCGGCCTGCGCCGAAGAGGTAGGCGGCCAGTCCGAGGCTCGGCAGGACGACAAGCAGCAGGACCAGCGCGGCCGAACTGGCCGCCAGGCCGGCATGACCCCCGTGATCCATGGCCTAGCGGCCCGGGGCCCGCTCGGCCCGCGCCCGCCGCAGAAGCACGAAGCCCACCGCCAGCAGCAGGAGCCCCGCCCCGTTCCAGGCCAGGTCGTAGGGCAGGAGGTTGTCCACATAGCGGACCTGATGCAGGCGCAGCACCTTGTGATCGACGATCCCGTCGAAGAGCTGGAAACCGCCCGCGCCAATGAAGAAGCCCGCCCAGGCCGAGCTGCGGGCCAGGGCGCGCCGGGCGCGGACGTCGGCCAGCATGAAGAAGCCCAGCACCAGGATGATCAGCTCCGCCGAGTGCAGCAGGCCGTCGGAGAACAGGGCGACGGCCGATGTCGAACGATCGAAGAAGTGGTGCCACGCGAGAAGCTGGTGGAAGACGATCTCGTCCACCGCGGCGGTGACGCCCACGCCGATCAGCCCGGCGGCGAGCAGGGACCGGCGAGGATCGGCCGGTTCGCGTTCGGCGGCTTCGGCCATCGGAACCCTCCAGGAGCGGCGCGGCGGCGCCTGTGGGCTCCTCAACTGACCAGGGCCCGCCGCCGGTTCCCGCCCGGCGGCGGCGCCATGCGCCCCGGCGCGGTCAGGTCTTCGCGGGGACGTAGACCTCGCTTCCGCCGGCGCGGAACTTCTCGCTCATCTCGGCCATGCCCTGGGCGGCCATGTCGTTCTGCCCACGGGCGGCGTCTCGGATGTCCTGGCTGATCTTCATGGAGCAGAACTTCGGACCGCACATGGAGCAGAAGTGCGCCGTCTTGTGCGCCTCCTTGGGCAGGGTCTCGTCGTGGTATTCCCGCGCCGTCTCCGGATCGAGGCCCAGGTTGAACTGGTCCTCCCAGCGGAATTCGAACCGCGCGCGGGAGAGCGCGTCGTCCCAGGCCCGGGCCGAGGGGTGGCCCTTGGCGAGGTCGGCGGCGTGGGCGGCGATCTTGTAGGTGATCACCCCGTCCTTCACGTCCTTGCGGTCGGGCAGGCCCAGGTGCTCCTTGGGCGTGACGTAGCAGAGCATGGCCGTGCCGAACCAGCCGATCATGGCCGCGCCGATGGCGCTGGTGATGTGGTCATAGCCCGGCGCCACGTCGGTGGTGAGCGGACCGAGCGTGTAGAAGGGCGCCTCGCCGCAGGCGGCGAGCTGCTTGTCCATGTTGGCCTTGATCTTGTGCATGGGCACGTGGCCCGGCCCCTCGATCATGGTCTGGACGCCGTACTCCCAGGCCACCTTGGTCAGCTCGCCCAGGGTCTCCAGCTCGGCGAACTGGGCCGCGTCATTGGCGTCGGCGATGGAGCCGGGCCGCAGGCCGTCGCCCAGGCTGAAGCTGATGTCGTAGGCCCGCATGATCTCGCAGATGTCCTCGAAGTGCTCATAGAGGAAGCTCTCGCGATGGTGGGCCAGGCACCACTTGGCCATGATCGAGCCGCCGCGCGAGACGATGCCGGTCACGCGGTTGGCGGTCAGCGGGATAAAGGGCAGGCGCACGCCGGCGTGGATGGTGAAGTAGTCCACCCCCTGCTCGGCCTGTTCGATCAGGGTGTCGCGGAACACCTCCCAGTTCAGATCCTCGGCCACGCCGCCGACCTTCTCCAGCGCCTGGTAGATGGGCACGGTGCCGATCGGCACGGGGCTGTTGCGGATGATCCAGTCGCGGATGTTGTGGATGTTGCGGCCGGTGGACAGGTCCATGACCGTGTCGGCGCCCCAGCGGATGGCCCAGACCATCTTGTCCACCTCGTCGGCGACGGTGGAGAGCACCGCCGAATTGCCGATGTTGGCGTTGATCTTAACCAGGAAGTTGCGGCCGATCGCCATCGGCTCCAGCTCGGTGTGGTTGATGTTGGCCGGGATGATCGCCCGGCCGCGGGCCACCTCGTCGCGGACGAACTCCGGGGTCACCAGGTCGGGGATGGCGGCGCCGAAGTCCTCGCCGTCGCGGATGAAGGGCTCGCCTTCCTTGCGGCGCAGGTTCTCGCGGATGGCCACGTATTCCATCTCGGGCGTGACGATCCCCCGCCGGGCGTATTCCATCTGGGTGACGCTGACCCCCGGCCGGGCGCGATAGACGCGGCGCGGCGTGGAGAATTCCGGCGCCAGGTGGGCCCCCTTGGCGAAGCCGTTGTCCTCGGGCTTCACGACCCTGGGATCGGAGACAACCTCCACATCCCCGCGGGAGACGACCCAGGGCTCGCGGGTGCGCGGAAGACCCTTCTCGATGTCGGTCTTGACCGCCGGATCGGTATAGGGCCCCGACGGGTCGTAGAGCGTGACCGGCGGCTCGCCGGCGCTCTCGTGGACGGCCACTTCGCGGAACGGCACGCGGATGTCGGGCCAGAGCACGCCGGGCTCGTAGACCTTCTTCGATCCGGGGCGCTCGCCGGTGGGGATGGCGGCGGCTTCCAGCTTGGAGGTGGGCTTGTTCATGAGAGGTCTCGTGGAACGGTGGAGGATGGGGCCGCGGGCTCAGCCGGCGGCGCGACGATAGCCGACCAGGGTCAGCCAGACCCCGACCGCCACGGCGGCGAGGCCCGAGCCGACCACCAGGGTCTTCGAGCGCAGGGCCCTGTCGGCGAGGTCGAAGACCACCTCGGGCGCGAAGATCAGGAAGACGCCCCTCAGGACGAAGAGCCAGGCGACGAGGCTGACGGCGATCTCGGCCGGGGCGCGCCATCTCTGGTGCGTCGCCAGGAGCGCGAGCCCCGCCAGGAGAACCAGCATGCCGGTGACGAAGGTGAGCGCCGCATCACCCTGGAAGGCGTCGATGAGCCCGCCCAGATCGTCGCGCCGCAGGACGGCGACCGCGCCCGCGGCGGCGAGGAACGGCCCCAGGACGCGGGCCGATAGCCGGGTGGATTCCACAATGCGCGCCATGCGCTCTCCCTTCCCTTCGCCGGCATGACCCGGATCAGGTTCTGCGGGTCGCGGGCTCGCCCGCCTCTCAGCCGCCCAAGCGCGGCCCCCCGAGGACGAAGGGGACTCTAGTGCCGCGCGACCGCCGCGCCAAGCGCCCTCCTGCGGTCAAGCTTTGGCCGCAATGGGGCGGAGAGTCGGAACAGCGGGCCGGGCGGGGAGTTGTCCGCCGCAGGAGGAAGACGAATGACCAGAAGACTTGCTTCGCCCCTCGCCGCGGGCCTCGCCGGCGCAGCCGCCGCGCTCGCCCTGTCGGCCTGCGCGGCCAACGACACGCAGAGCTACGCGGCCGAAGCGGCCACGGGGAACGCCAATGTCGCCTCGACGGCGCGCTCCTGCTTCCGCATCAGCAACATCCGCGCCCAGAAGGTGCTCGACAACGACACGGTCCTGTTCAGCACCGGCCTCGGCCGCGACGACGTCTACCAGGTCGACATGCGCAGCGCCTGCCTGACCGGCGCCCTGGCGAGCGATCCGCTGATCCTGCGGCCGACCGGCGCGTCGGACGTGGTCTGCGACCGGATGGATATGGACATCGGGGTCAAGACGCCCATCGGGGCGACGCCCTGCATGATCGAGAATGTCCGGCGGCTGACGGCGCAGGAAGTCGCGGCCATGCCCCCGCGCGACCTGCCCTAAGGCCTACTCCACCGCGATCCCCGCGGCCTCCAGCGCCTGGCGCAGGGGCGCAAGCCCCTCGCCATAGCGCCGCCAGCGGCCGACCGAGGAAGCGTAGATCGGACGGCGCACCTGGACCGAACTGGCGGTGGCCACCGGCGCGCCGTTCTCGTGGAAGGCCAGGCAGCGGGGGTCGAAATCCAGGCCGCAGAAGTCGAGCAGGCGGCGCGTCTCGCCCTCCTGGTCGGCCACCAGATCCTCGTAGGCGACCTCGGTGAACCGGTCCGCCGGCAGGGCGGCGCGCCAGTGCGCCACGAGGCGGTCGAAGCCGGCGTAGTAGCGCGCCGTGTCGGCCAGGTCGTAGGCGTAGTCGTAATAGGAAAAGCCGGTGGCGAAGAGCTGCCGGAAATTGGCCAGGCAGGCGTCCATCGGATGGCGCCGCAGGCAGACGATGCGGGCGTTCGGCAGGGCCCTGTGGATCAGCCCGGCATAGATGACGTTCAGCGGCATCTTGTCGACGAAGCGGCCGTCGCCGCCGATGACCGGCCGCACGCTCTCCAGATAGCTTGCCCCCGCACGGCGCAGATCGAGCCCGAGCGCGCCCTCCAGGACCGGCGCGTCGAGCACATAGGCCCCTGGCGTCTTCGTCATGCGCTTGAGGATCAGGGCGAAGTTGGTGAGTTCGCCGGCCGAGCGCACCTGAGGGTGGCTGGACAGGATCCGGTCGACGAGGGTGGTGCCGGTGCGCGGCAGGCCGACCACGAAGATCGGCCGTTCCGACGGATCGCCCTGGCTCTCGTCTCCCGCCCGGAAGGTCGCCGCCGCGGCCTCGAACAGCTCGGCGTCGGCGGCGGGGTCGTAGCCCACGTCCCGCCGCTTGGCGGACTTGGCCTTCAACAGCCAGGAGAGCGCCGTCTGCGGATCGCCGAGATCCTCATAGGTCTTGGCGAGCGCATGGCCGAGATGGAGCCGGCGCTCGGCGTCGCCGCCGGCGGCCTCGAACTGGCGGGACAGCGCCTCCACGAAATTGCTCTCCGCCGTCTGGCGGCGGAGCTGCACGCGTGAGGACCAGGCGCGGTGGAGGCTGGGATCGAGATCCAGCGCCGCGGCATAGGCTGCTTCGGCCCCGTCGAAGTCTCCGGAGAACTGTCGCGAGGCCGCCAGATTGTAGGCGAAGCCGGCGTTGCGCGGCTCACGCGCGAAGGCTCGTTCGAAGAAGCCGATCGCCCGGTCGTGCAGGCCGGCGCGACTGTAGACGACGCCGAGCGTGTCCAGCGTGTGGGCGTCGGCGGCGCCCCTCGCCTCGGCCTCCTGCGCGGCGTCCAGGGCCTCTTCACGACGGTTGAGCGCGATCAGGCAGCGCGCCAGCTGGGCCGGCGCCTTGGGGTCGGCCGCGTCGAGGGCGGCGGCGCGCCCGAAGAGCTCGGCGGCCTTGAGCGGATTGTCATGGTCGGCCGCCAGCACCCCCAGGAGAAACCAGGCCCTGGCGGCCCCGGGGTCGGCTGAGAGGACCTCCAGGCACAGGGCGTGGGCGGGCTGATAGGCCTTGTCCGCCATCAGGCGCTCGGCGCGCGCCAGCCGCTCGGCCAGCGCGGAGAGGGGATGGGAAGCCATCGACGCCATCAAACCGGTGCATACGCGCTCATAATTTCGTCATACTCAGGAATTGCGTTCGGCGCCGCAACATCGGAGTTGAGGCACGGTCAAGCCGCTCCCCAGCCTGCCTTCAAGGTAAGCCGAGGGGATATAATCATGCGTCTCAAGTTGTCGCCGCGGGCGGCCATGCTGACCTCCATCAGCGCGCTCGCCGTATCCGTCGCCGTCCCGACCGTCGCATCGGCCCAGGCCGTCGAACTGGACGAACTCATCATCACCGCCACCCGGCGCAACAGCACCGTCCAGGATGCGCCGATCAACATCGCCGCCGTCGGCGCCTCGGAGATCGAGGAGCAGGGCCTTGGCGACCTGGCCGAGGTGGCCAGGTGGGTGCCCGGCGTCCACATCGTCGACCAGGGCTCGCGCGGGGACAACCGCATCATCGTCCGCGGCCTCAACGCCGACCCGCTGGGCTCGGCCGAGGGCGTCAACAACAACGGCGGCGGCACGGTCGCCACCTATGTCGGCGAAATCCCGCTCTATGTGGATCTGAAGACCAACGACCTGGAGCGGGTCGAGATCCTGCTCGGGCCGCAGGGCACGCTCTACGGCGCCGGCACGCTGGGCGGCGCGGTGCGCTACATCCCGGCCAAGCCGCGGTTCGACGCCCCGATGATGGAGGTCCGCAGCGATCTTTATCAGTATTCCGAGGCGAACGACCTTTCGACCGACTTCGGCGTCACCCTGAACGCGCCGATCACCGACAGCTTCGCCCTGCGCGCCTCCTTCGACCGGCTGCATGACACGGGCTTCATCGACTACGACTACCTCGTCCAGCAGATCGCCATCTCCGATCCGGACCCCGACTTCAGCGATCCCGCCGACGTCGCCGCGAACCTCTACCAGAACAAGGACGCCAACTACGAGCACGTGGCCTCCGGCCGCATCGCCGCGCGCTGGGCGCCGACGGACTGGCTGGACGGCACGCTGACCTACTACTTCCAGGACTCCGATTCCGGCGGCCGGCAGGTCAGTCATCGCCGCACCGAACTGCAGACCGGCGACTACGTCTCAGCCGAGCGTGTGCCCGAGCCCAACCACCGCCAGAACGAGCTGCTCGCGCTGGAGATCTCCGCCGACCTCGGCTTCGCCGAACTGACCTCGGCGACGGGCAAGTCGCGCTATGTGGAAAGGGGCCAGCGGGACCAGACCGACCTGCTGATCAGCCTGGAATACTCCTACGAGGCCTTCCCCACCTTCACCGCCTACACGCTGGAAGAGTCCGGCCAGCAGGTGCTGAGCCAGGAGCTGCGGCTCGTCTCCAAGCACGAGGGGCCGTTCAGCTGGATCCTCGGCGGCTTCTACTACGAGCTCGACTCCAACTCCTCGAGCAAGGAGTTCACCCCGGGCTACGCCGAATGGCTGGGGGGCGAGCGCCCCGACGCCCTGGAATACTACAACGTCGGCACGAGGAGCCTGAAGGAAGAGGCCATCTATGGCGAGCTGACCTATGAGGTGACGCCGGCCTGGCAGGTGACGGTCGGCGCCCGGCGCTACGGCTACGAGCTCGAAACCTTCCAGGCGGTCGACTTCCCGCTGCTCAACAGCGTCTTCTTCGGCGCCGCGCCGGACGCCATCACCCTGGACTTCGAACCGGGCGGCCAGGAGGACGACGGCTGGCTCTACAAGTTCAACACCTCCTACCAGTTCACCCCCGACATCCTGGGCTACTTCACGGTCAGCGAGGGCTACCGAATCGGCAATTCCAACGGCGTCGGCCCCTGTCCCGACCCGCTGCCTCCCAACCAGCTCGCCTGCGCCCTGCCCAACGAGCTGGCCTATCAGCCGGACAAGACCCTGAACTACGAGGTCGGACTGAAGACCCAGCTGTTCGACCGGCGGCTGACCCTGAACGGGGCGGTCTACTACATCGAGTGGAGCGATCCGCAGGTCTCCTCGGCGACCGAAAACGGCCTCATCCCGATCACCAAGAACGGGGCCGCGGCCGAGTCCAAGGGGGCGGAGGTCAACTTCATCGCCTCGGTCCTGCAGGACTGGACCGTCCGCGGCAGCTATTCCTACAACACCTCCGAACTGACCGAGGTGACCCCGAACCTGGTGCCGCGGTTCAACCCGCCCGGCTACCAGAGCACGATCACCTATGAGGACGGCGAGCCCGGCGACCGCCTGCCCGGCTCGCCCGAGCACCAGGGCAGCCTGTTCGTCGACTATTCCCGCGAGCTCGGCAACGGCATGGACTTCGGGTTCAACTACGGCGTCACCGCCGTCTCCGATGTCCTGACGCGCACGGGCGGCCGCGGCGAAAGCCTGACCCTGGAGGGCTACGCCGTCCACAACGTCGCGATCTCCCTCGGCGCCGAGGTGTGGACCGCCACCCTCTATGCGGAGAACCTGTTCAACGAATTCGCCGAGACCGGCGCCCGCGGCACCGCGCAGTACAACCAGCCCGTCTTCGACGGCGACGGCGACCGCGTCTATGTGCGGACTTTCTACACCTATGTCCTGCCGCCCCGCGCGGCCGGGATCCGCTTCACCCGCCGCTTCGGCGGCTGACGCCAGGGCGCCCCGGGCCGTCGCTTGACGGCGGGCCGGGGTCGGCGTCCCCTCCTGCGACCAGCGGCGCAGCTTCGCGCCGCAAAGGGGGAGACGCACGTGACCATCGAACTCGCCATGCTGGCCTGGACCCTCGTCCTGGCCTTCGTCCAGATCATCCTCTTCGACATCGCGCGGACGTCGCAGTACGGGCTGAAGTGGAACACCGGCCCGCGCGACGAGGCCATGCCGGAGCTGAGCGTGCGGGCCCAGCGCCTGCAGCGCGCCCAGGCCAACCTCTTCGAGACCCTGCCGCTGTTCATCGGCGCCGTCCTGATCGCCCACGTCACCGACCGGACCTCGGATCTGACCGCCATCGGCGCGCAGATCTACTTCTGGGCGCGCGTCGTCTATGTGCCGCTCTACGCCTTCGGAATCCGCCAGATCCGCTCGCTCGCCTGGCTGGTCAGCATCGTCGGCCTGGGCCTGGTGGCCGCGCCGATCCTCGTGCCCTGAGGACGGCAAGACGCAGGCGCGGGGAGCGTGCTAGGCAGGGCCTCCAAGAGGAGTTCGCGCATGCATCTGGCCCGCTTCCCCCGCGCCCATTTCGCCCACCTGCCCACGCCGCTGGAGGCCGCGCCGCGGCTGGGCGAGGCGCTCGGCGGGGTGAACCTGTTCGTCAAGCGCGACGACTGCACGGGCCTGGCCGGCGGCGGCAACAAGACGCGCAAGCTGGAGTTCCTGGTGGGCGAGGCGCTGGCCAGGGGCGCCGACACCCTGGTGACGCAAGGGGCGGTGCAGTCCAACCACGTCCGCCAGACGGCGGCGGCGGCGGCCCGCTTCGGCCTGGCGTGCGAGGTCATCCTGGAAACCCGCACGGGCTCCAAGGCGGAGGACTACAACGAGAACGGCAACGTCCTGCTCGACCGCCTGCTGGGCGCCGCCTTGCGCACCGTGCCGGGCGGCAGCGACATGAACGCCGCCCTCGAGGAAACCGCCCAGGCCGTCCGCGACCGCGGCGGCAAGCCCTATGTGATCCCCGGCGGCGGATCGAACGCGATCGGCGCGCTCGGCTATGCGGACTGCGCCCGCGAGCTCATGGTCCAGGCCGACGCCATGGGCCTGAAGATCGATCAGATCGTCACCGCCACCGGCAGCGCCGGCACCCAGGCGGGCCTCGTCGCCGGGCTGGCCGTGGTCGGCGCCGACGTGCCCGTGCTCGGGATCGGCGTGCGCGCGCCCAGGCCGACCCAGGAGGGGAACGTCTTCAAGCTCGCCCAGGAGACCGCCGCCCTGCTCGGCCATCCCGACCGCGTGGCGCGCGAGCAGGTGGTCGCCGACTGCGACTATGTCGGCGAAGGCTATGGCCTGGTCGATCAGGCCGTCATCGAGGCCCTGAAGCTGGCGGCCCGCACCGAGGGCCTGCTGCTCGATCCGGTCTATAGCGGCAAGGCGATGAAGGGGCTGATCGCCCTGGCCGCCCAGGGCCGCTTCGAATGCCGGACGGTGGTCTTCCTGCACACCGGCGGGGCCCAGGGCCTGTTCGGCTACCAGAGCGAACTGGAAGGGAAGCTGGCATGAGCCTGGTCCTCGGCGTGCTCGGCGGCATGGGTCCGGCCGCCACCCTGGACTTCCTGGCCAAGCTGCAGGCCTACACCCCGGCCGAGCGCGACCAGGACCACATCCGCGTCCTGGCCGACATCAACCCGCAGGTGCCCGACCGCAACACGCCCGGCGGCGCTGCTGGCCCGGTTCTGGCGGAGATGGCGGGAGGCCTCGCTGGCGCCGGGGCCCAGGTGCTGGCCATGCCCTGCAACACCGCCCACGCCCATGCCGACCTGATCATGGACGCCAGCGGCCTGCCGCTCATCGACATGATCGCGGTGGCGGCCCAGGCCGCAGCCGAGACCGGCGCGCACCGGGTGGGCGTGCTGGGCACCAAGGGCGCCTTGCGTCTCTATCGCGAATACCTGGCCGCCCAGGGGCTCGGCTTCGTCGGCCTGCCGGCCGAGCGGCAGGAGGCCTTCATGGCGCTTCTCTACCGGATCAAGGCGGGCGAGTTCGGCGCGGCCGCGCGCAACGAGATGCGCGCCCTTGCGGAGGACCTGATGGCGGCGGGAGCCGAGGCGCTGATCGCCGGCTGCACCGAGGCCCCGCTGGTGCTGTCGGCCGACGAGGTCCGCCTGCCCTTCATCGATGCGGGCGACCACCTGGCCCGCCGCTGCGTCGCCGTCTGCCTGGAGTACGAGCCGGCGCCCACCCTGCCGCTCTGACGGGCGGCCGCAGAGCGTCGCAGCCGGGAAGGCGCCGCAGGCCCGAGCCTTCGGCCTCAGCGATCGCGCTCGCCGACGATCTCCAGCACGCGCCGGTTGGAGGCGGCCAGCCGCTCGGGCGGAATGAGAGGCAGGCCATAGGGGCCGTAGGATTGGCCGTCCTCATCGGCCGTATAGGCCTCCGTCGTCGGCAGGTAGGGCGCCTCCCGCAGCACCCGGGCTTCCCGCGCCCGCCGCTCGGTCTGCGCCTGGGCGTCGCGGGCGTTCAGCTCGTTCTCCAGGGCGACCGCCCGCTGGCGGTCCATTTCCTGCTGCGCCTGCAGCACGCCCATCTGATGGTCGCGGTAGGCGTCGGTCTGGGCTGTCGCGCCTCCGGCGGACAGCAGGATGACGAGGGGGCTGGCGGCGAAAAGGGCGATGCGGATCACGGAGGGACTCCTTGCTTGTCCTGTCCAACGCCCAAGCCGCCTTGCGGCTCCGCAGGTCCTATTGCGGCACGGAGCGCCGGGTCACGGTGAAGCGGGCGAGCTGCTCGGCCGGCGCGCCCCAGCCGGGCGCCAGCTCCTGGGCCTTCTGGTAGTCGAAATAGGCCGAGCGGGCGTCCTCCAGGCCCTCATAGGCGAGGGCCCGGTTGTAGTAGGCCTTGGCGGGCTCCTCGACGCCCAGTTCGAGACCGCGATTGATCTCGCCGATGCTGGCCTCGTAGCGCTCCTGGCCGATATAGGCCGCGCCGCGGTTCACATAGCCCTCGCCCAGGTCCGGCTTCATGCGGATCGCCTGGTCGAAGTCCTCGATCGCCTTGCCGTACTCCGTGCGGCGCATGCGCAGGACGCCGCGGTTCACATAGGTGCCGGCGCGGTCGCGGGCGTTGAGGAACTCGGTCTCGATGGCCAGGTCGCACAGCTCCTCGTACTCGCGGTCGGATTCTCCGCCCACCGCCGCCTGGGAGCAGGCCTCCGCCAGGCCGCCGCCGATGACCGTGACGGCCGCCTGGGCGCCGGCGGCGAAGCCCAGCGCCACGGCGGCGGCGGCCGTGGCGAGGAGGAAGCGGGACTGGGGGACCATTGGCGGACTTCCCTTGACGATCGGCCGGCGGCCCTGCGCCGCGGCCTCGCGGGCAGAGTCTTCCGATACCCATGTTCCGTCAATGTTTCGGAGCGCGTCGAAGCTGCAATTTCTCGTTAGAATACAACCTCAGGCCGTCAGCTGAGCCGTTGTCGCCGTCGCACCGTCTCGCGGTAGAGGATGTAGAGCCCGCTGGCCGCCACCACGCCGGCGCCGATCAGCGTGTAGGGCCGCGGCAGCTCGTCCCAGACGAAGAAGGCGATCAGACTGGCCCAGACGAGCTGGGTGTAGTCGAAGGGCGCGACCACCGAGACTGGCGCCACGCGAATGGCTTCGGTCAGCAGCATCTGCCCGACGCCGCCCAGCAGGCCCATGACCACCAGCAGGGCGAAGGTCTGGGGGTCGGGCATGACCCAGCCGAAAGGCAGGCTGCAGAGCCCCGCCAGCGCGCCGGCCAGGGTGAAGTAGAAGACGATGCGCGGCCCCGGTTCGGTGGCGCTGATCTGGCGGATCGTAATCATGGCTCCCGCCGAGCCCACGGCGCCGACCAGGGCGAAGACGACGCCGATGGAGGCCATATGGGCGGGGTCGGGCCGGATCATGATCAGGACGCCGACGAAGCCCACCGCCACCGCCGCCCAGCGATGCCGCCCCACCGGCTCTTTCAGCAGGGGCGCCGACAGGGCCGTCATGAACAGGGGCGCGGAGAAGGAGAGCGCCGTGGCCTCGGTCAGCGGCAGGTGCGACACCGCCATGAAGCCGCCGATCATGCCGGTCAGCCCGATCAGCGCACGGGTCACGTGCGCGCCCGGACGGGTGGTGCGCAGCACGCCGAACCCGCTGGTCCGCTGGATGTAGATGGCCAGGGGCACGAAGGCGAAGGCGTTGCGGAAGAAGAGGACCTCGAAGAGCGGCACGCCCCGCTCCGAGGCCACCTTCACCAGGGCGAACAGGCCCGCCAGGCAGGCCATGGCCGCGACGCGCAGCATGATCCCCAGCCCGGCGCGGGCGGCGGGGCGGTCGAGGGTGACGGCGGGCGGCGGCGGCGAAGGGGAAGCGGTCACGACGCGGTGGCCTTGAGCCCTTCCGGCGGCAAGGTCAATCGCGCATGGGCCGCCGGCGCGCAATCAGTCGAAGACGATCCCGAGGCGGGCCATCGAGCCGTAGCTGCGCTGCACATCGGCCAGGTGGGCGGCCAGGGCCACGCGGGATCCTTCCCGGTCCAGGAAGTCGTGCGGGGCGATCACGCCGCCGCGGACGCGACGCACGACGCCGGAGCGGATCAGCCGGTGGACGTTCCGCCGCGTCGTCTCGAAGGGCAGGCCAAGATCGGTCGACACCGACAGGACCGGCACGGGCGCCAGGAGTCCGTCGGGCGGCGGGTTGTCGGCGCTGGAATGGCGCCGCGCCAGCTCCGGGTCGGCGAGCAGCGGCTCGACGTTGGCCTGCATGATCGCCAGAAGGATCAGGCCGCGGCCCAGGTCCCCCACCGTCTCCGCCAGTCGCTCGGCGTAGCGCAGCAGGTATTCGCCGGCGAACCGCGCGGCCAGCCGCTCGGGCGAGGTCGGCGCGACGAGGCCGGGAATGGGCGAGGCGCCGCCCGTCGGATCGAATTCCGGCGCCGCAGCCCGCAGGCTGGCGCGGAACTGCCGCGTGCTCAGGAGGGTCTCCTGCAGGGCCGCGAGGCTCTCCGGCGTCTGCAGCGCGCGGGCCGGCACATAGACGCCGCCGGCGGTCCGGGCGCACTGGTCCCGCGCCTCGAGCTCGGCCACGCGCCGGCGGGCGGTGTCGTAGGGAATCCGGAGCGAGGCGGCGAGAGCGCGCACGCTGATGGGACGACGGATCTCGTCGGGGGGCGGATTGTCCGGCGCGGCGTGGCGAAGGGCCAGCACCGGATCGCGTGCGATGTGGCGCAGGTTGGCTTCGATGATCGAAAGCACGAGGACCGCCGAAAGGGCGTCGCCGCTGCCGAAATAGCCCATCCGCCGAATGCCGCGGAGGAAGTGCGGGATCGAAAACAACATGACCAGGCGGGACACGTCGGTCCCGCTCGCTGCGGTCGCCTCGATCTCTTCCATTTCGCCTCATAGGCTCTCGCGGGGACTGGCCCCTCGTCGAAAGGTAGCATGGCCGCAACCACTCCGCGCCCCTCTACCGATGGCTGGCGCGATGGCCGGTGTCCGGCCCATACTGAGGCGGGGAAAAGCGCCGCTGGAAGCGGCCAAGCCGTTTGGGGGGAAGTCTTGGCCGACCACGCCTTTGGAACCGACGCCGCTGCGCCGGGTCGCCGGATCGTCGGCCTTGCGGCGGGCGCCGCCGCCTTCGCCGCCATTCTGCTGGCGCCGGATTTCGGCCCCAGTCCGCAGGTCAAGCCGGTCGCGGCCGTCACGGCGCTGATGGCGATCTGGTGGATGCTGGAGGCCGCCCCGCTGGCGGCCACGGCCCTTCTACCCCTCGTGCTCTTCCCGGCCCTGGGCGTCGCCGATGTGGGCGAGGCGGCCGCGCCCTACGCCGATCCCGTCATCTTCCTGTTCCTGGGCGGCTTCGTCCTGGGGGCCGCCATGGAGCGAAGCGGCCTCCACAAGCGGGTGGGCCTGGCCTGCGCCGCAGCGGCCGGCGCCACGCCGCGGCGCCTGGTGGCCGGCATGCTCGGCGCCACCGCCTTCCTGTCCATGTGGATCAGCAATTCGGCCACGGCGGTGATGATGGCCCCCGTGGCCATGGCGGTCCTGGCCCTGGCCGAGGCGCACGGCGGGCGGGACGATCCCGCCGCCCATCGCAACCTGGGCGTCGCCCTGCTGCTGTCGGTGGCCTATGGCGCCAGCATCGGCGGCCTGGCCACCCTGATCGGCACGCCGCCCAACGCCCTGCTGGCCGGCTACATGGCCCGCGAGCATGGGGTGGAGATCGGCTTCGCCCAATGGATGCTGGTCGGCGCGCCGGTGGCCCTGGTTCTGCTCGTGGCCGCCTGGTTCGTCCTCACCACGCTCTTCCCGTCCAGGCTCGCCCTCCCCGACGCCCGCGTCCTCTTCCGAGAGGAGCGGACGCGCCTGGGCCGCATGTCCGGCGCCGAGCGGCGGGTGGCGGCGGTCTTCGCCCTGGCCGCGGCGGCCTGGATCACCCGCCCGCTCCTCTCCCCCTACGCCCCGTGGCTCAGCGACACCGGCATCGCCATCGCCGCGGCGGTGCTGATGGCGATCCTGCCGGCCGCCGGCCTGCGCAGCGAACGGCTGGTCACAGAGACCGAACTCAAGCGCCTGCCCTGGGAAGTGCTCACCCTCTTCGGCGGCGGGCTCAGCCTGGCCGCCGCCATCTCCGGCAGCGGCCTTGCGGCCTGGCTGGGCGAGCTTCTGGGCGCGCTCGGCGGGCTGCCGGCGGCGGCCATGATCGTGGCCGTGACGCTGGCCATGATCTTCCTCACCGAACTCACCAGCAACACCGCCTCGGCGGCCACCTTCCTGCCCATCGGCGGGGCGCTCGCCCTGGCCATGGGCGTCGACCCCATCTTCCTGGCCATCCCCCTGGCCCTGGCCGCCTCCTGCGCCTTCATGCTGCCCGTGGCGACCCCGCCCAACGCCATCGTCTATGGCGGCGGTCTGATCACGGTCGGCCAGATGAGCCGGGCGGGCCTGTGGCTCAACCTCATCGGCGTCGCGGTGATCTCGGCGGCCGCGCTCGTCATCGCGCCGGTGGTGTTCGGGCGCTGAAGGTCAGTCGACATACCTCCAGCTCTCCGCGCCGTCGAAGCGGCGGATTCGCAGGCCTTCGGCGGCCGCCGGATCGGCCATGGCATCGGCCGCGCACCATCGAACTCGCCTTCGGCGCCGCGCGAGCATAGCTCCGCGCGCGGCATGTCGTCAGCCCCGGCTGCGTCCGGGGGCCGGCGGCGGCCGTAGCCTCTACGGAACTCCCGCGCCTCATGCGGGATTAACCGGGCTCTGGCGGGGCGAGCCGAAACCGGACCTTGAGCGAACGTGCCACGCGCTGACACCTCCCTTCGCGGCCTGGGCGCCGGCTTCGCCGCCCTCTGCGCCCTTCTGCTTTCCGCCTGCTCGGGCGAGACCCGCGAGATCCATCTGCGTCCGCCGGATGGCTGGCGCGACGCAGTCCGGGCCGAGAGCCGCGCCGCCGCCGCCCGGGCGCGACAGGCGTCGGAGACGCTGCTGCGCCGCTCGCCCGCGGCCGTCGCCCCGCCGCTGGCCGCCGGCATCCGCTTTTCCCGCAGCCAGGCCCTGCGGAGCGATGTCCGCCGCCTCCCGCCCGAGGTCCGCAAGGCGCTGGAGCCCTATTTCGAGCCTCAGCTCCTCGACACCACCCGCTGGTCCCTGGCCGGACAGGACCTGGGGGTCGGCACCCTGCTGGCCCGCTGGTACTATGAAGAGGGCGCCGTCACCCTGCGCGACGTCATCGTCTTCTCCGACGACGAGGTGGCCCGCAACGTCTGGCTCTGGGCCCACGAACTGGCCCATGTGGAGCAGTACAGGCGCTACGGGATCGACGGCTTCGCCCGGCGCTACGCGACCGACTGGCGTGCGCTCGAGGCCGAGGCCAACGCCCGCGCCTTCGCCATCACCGCCGACATACGCGCCCGCCGCCAGGCCCGCCCCCGGCCCATGGCCGCGGTCGTCGGTGAGGTGGAGGACATGCTCGACCCGCTGATGGGCGAGGCGGCGGACGAGGAGGCCAGCCCCGACGTTCGGCGCACAGAGCCTGGCGGGGCGGGCGCCTAGGGCCGAGGGTCCGGCCGGCGCGAACCCGAGACGACGCCGGTCACATCATGGCTGAGCGCGACCGGTTCGGCTGCGCTCGCGGCTGGCCGGGGGAGCCTGGCCGTCCATCTCGTTCGGAAGCGACAGGATGGTGCCCCAGGCCGGACTCGAACCAGCACGCCCTCACGGACAGCAGATTTTGAGTCCGGCGCACCTGAACCATATATCTGATCTTCTTAGCATTTTCCACCCGTGGCCGTAAGCTGTGTAACGCAGTGTGCAAGTCCAGCCACCCCACAGGGTGAGCTGCCGTGGTCCTTGGGGGCCGAAGGGGTACGTCAGCAGCAGAATCGCGGACAGCCAGAGCAAAGGGGGCGTCAGCTTCGCACCAACGCCGGCATGGTCGCAGCATTCCGGACGCGCCTATCACTGGGCCGCAGCAGCCCGGCGCTACCCGCGCCTCCACGTGGTACGCCTGGTTCAGTAGAGACTTGAACCTGCACCGCGGCAACTCCATGTTCCTGTTTTGGACCAGGGGGGCACCTCATGGGAAATCGAGAAGCGTCCGGCAAAGCCGCGGCAAGCGCCGCCGGCAAAGTTCTGCGTGATCCAAAGGCGTCCGCCGCCGCGAAGAGCGCAGCGGCCTCCACCCTTACGCAGCGCGCCAGCCAGCTCGAGGAGACAAGCCGGGCCGCCGCGAGCGCCGCCGGCAAGGTGTTGAGCAATCCGAGCGCCTCAGCGGCACAGAAGCGGGCTGCGGCATCGGCTCTGACGCAGCGGCGCAATCGGGGCCGCTGACCTCCGTCTGGCCATCGCCACGAAGTCGAGCGGCGACGCTCGTGCGAAGGCACCATCCAACGTCTGGCGATCAGGACTCACGCTAAGGTCGAGGCATGGAAGAAAAGCTCGTCGAGACCTTTATGGAAGCCCGCGTCGCCGAGACCGGACGCGATCGCGCCTATTGGCTCTCCAGAAGTTGGGTCGACCAGCACCGGCGCGGCGCGGTCGCCGCGGCGCCGATCGTAGTGTTGCCCTGGGAGGACGCCGAGGGCGACAAGATTCATTATCCGACCGCCGCGCCGGAGTTCGTGCAAATGCTGCGCGAGGCTTTCGGTCCCGACCTGACGATCGCCATCCCGACCCGTCCGGAGGACTACGCCGAGCTGGTGCTGCATTCGCGTGAATGGCGGCTCCCCAAGCTATTGATCGGCTTTGTCCTGGTCCCGCTGCTGGTCAATCTCCTCTCGGACAAAGTGGCAGAGCTCCTGCCCGGCTTCGAGGTGGGCGACACCATAGAGATGGATTTGATCGTCGAGGGAGAGAACCACCGGTGCTTGTCGGTGACCTACAAGGGACCTCCCGACGCCATTCCTGAGGTCGTGCTCAAGCAGATCGAGCGATGCGGCCACTATCTGACCGAAGCAAAAGGGGCGGCACGCAAGTGACGGCCATCGACGAGATGGCCGAGAGTCTGACCGCGCGCGCGGCAGCGCCGCATGGGCTGGCATGGCAAGCGCTCGCCGATCAGGTCCTCGCGATGGAGATCGATGACGCGCCGACAGACGAGGCCAAGAACCGCCTGTGGTTTCTTCGCCAGTACGTCGCAATGGTAAGGGCCTATGTGGCGGCCTTCGAGGAAATGCGCGATCGGCGCTATTATCCCGCGTGGTGCCAACTGGAGCAGGTAGAGATCGGGCTAAAGGCGCTCCTTACCAACCGCTTCTACGATCCGTCGCGGTTCGACGTCCCTGGTCTCGTGAGCCGTATTGCCGCCTGGCAGGAGCTCTTTCCCTACGGGGTCTTTATCAGTCCGGGGATGCGGGTGCGGCGCGCGACCTGCTCAATCTGCGGCGCGGCGAACACCATCGACATCCACTGCGGGCATCGACCGGGCCGTGTGTACGCTGGCCGCTTCTGCGCACGTCGATTGGAAGAGGTGGAGCTGCGGGAGGTCTCCGTCGTCCTCAAGCCAGTGCAAAAGTACTCGGTGCTGTTTGCCGACGTGGACAATCCCGATCGCTACACGCTCGTCGGCAGCGTCGTGGAGATGGTTGGCGAGCCTTTTGCGCATTGGCGCGCCCATTGGACTTTCGCGTACCATCCCCACAGGCTTTTCGCTCATGTTCCGCCCAGCGGCCCCTGTCCCTGCGGCGGCGGCGGGCTCTACGAGACCTGTTGCGCGCCCCGCCCCGGCGTCCGGCGGCCGCACCTTGATATTGAGCTAGAGCGTCCGCCGCCGGCTGACTGGCGCGGAGCTCGTTTGCACGGCTATTCCGAGGAGCAGCTGGCGCGCCTTGAGAACGCCGGGGCCTCCTTGCCGTGAACGGTCAGGTCTGAACGCATGCTGCCGGACCTCACGCGCTATGACCGCTGGAAGTTAATCACGGCCAAGAATGTCAGGCTGAAACGCCTATGGCCGTGGGGCCTTTCCATTCAGCGCATCTTGGCGCCCAAGGAGCGGGGGCCCGCGCCAGTGCGGCAGCTCGTTGTGGCTTCCGATTTCGGCGGCGAGCACAAGTCTGCGACCCACATCCTCTATGTCTACCTCGTCGTCGCCACGGGCCTCGAAGACTGGACGACGCGCATGGCCGCCCTTCGTCATGAGACGCTTGGCGACCGAACGATGGCCTATAAGAAGCTTGGCGACGGAGTGCGCCAGGCCGCCCTCCCGGCCTTCTTGAGCGCGGCTGCCGACCTCGATGGGCACCTCGTAGCCATCGCCGTGGACAAGCGCCAGAAATGGCTATCGACCCAGCCTGGCATGGCCGACGAGCTACGCCGGGTGTTCCAGCTGCAATGCTCCTGGAATCCGCGGGCCTTGGAGGCCCTCATGCGCAAGGCGCACTTCCTTGCGCTGCTGCTGTCCGTCTGGGCGCCTGCTGGAGCGCACGTGACCTGGCTTACGGATCAGGACGAATTTGTCGCCAACGATAAGCGGCATGACGACGCCCTGCTCGCCGCAGGTCGATTGTCATCGATGTACCTCGATCAACCGATGGGCATCTTCGCCCTCAACACCACGGCTCAGGACTCCGCGCGTCGGCACTTCGAGGATTTGTGCAGCGTCGCCGACCTCATGGCCGGGCTGCTCTCCGACGCTCGCGCTGGTCTGCCCTCGGAGGCGAATTGGGCGGTCGAGGAGCGGCGGGTTGTGGGGCCCGATCTGCCGCTCAAGGCCCAAGTGCTGTTGGATTGGTTCGCTGATCGCGGCATGCGCCTGCGAAAGACCCTGATTTCGATCGATTACCTCGGAGCACAGTCGATGGTCCGCGAACTCTGGACCGAATCTGACTTGATCCCGGAGCCGCCTAAGGAGGGCCGCGCCCTGTCGGTCTAGCCCGAGCGCGCCTTGTGCGGCAGCCTGCCCAACTCCGAAGCTCCCTCGCGCAAGCATGCGTAGGGTTCGCCTAGCCCTGAGCGACACGCTTGGAGGTCAGCTCACGAAGAAGAGGAAGAGCGAGAGGAAGAGGAAGAAAACGATGAAGATCATCATCGTGGGCGTGAACTTGGGACGATGCGGCCTAAGCGGGCTCGCAAGGTCAGACTTGCATGGCCAGGACTGTTACGAAACCTAGGACTTTGCGAACATTATCCGAGGATTTATAACATCTCCATGGAACCGAGAGGCCACCGTCAACGCGCCATCGAAGTCGCCCGCGCGCAAGGGATCGCCCGGGGATCGGACTTCGATGCAGCCGGCGTGCCGCGCATGTATCTCAAACGCCTCACCGAAGACGGCGTGCTGATGCAAGTGGGACGTGGACTCTATCGCCTGGCCGACTCCCCCTCGGACGCGGCCTCCAGCCTGGCCGAGGCCGTGCGGATCCAGCCCCGCGGCGTGATCGGCCTGCTCTCGGCCCTGCAGTTCCACGACCTTACGACCCAGACGCCCCATGCGGTCTGGATGCTGCTCGGCCCCAAGGACTGGGCGCCCACCAGCGCGCCGGTGCAGATCCGGGTGATCCGCGCCAGCGGCCGCGCGCTCAGCGAGGGCGTCGAGCGCCACGAGATCGACCAGGTGCCGGTGCCGATCACCTCGCCCGCGAAGACGGTCGTCGACTGCTTCAAGTACCGCAACAAGATCGGTCTCGATGTGGCCGTGGAGGCGCTGCGCGACCTCGTGCGGCGCGCCGATCGCAAGCCGCCCATCGCCGAGCTCTGGCGCTTCGCCGAGATCGATCGCGTCCAGACCGTGATGCGCCCCTACCTCGAGGCGCTGACGTGAACGACAAGCCCAAGGACATGGCCGTCTCCGCGCGCGCCCGCCTGACCAACCGGGCCCGCGAGCGCAAGGAGAACGCCCAGCTGCTGATGACCCGCTACGTCATCGAGCGGCTCCTGTGGCGCCTCAGCGTCTCGCCCTACCGGCAGCTCTTCGTGCTGAAGGGCGCCATGCTCTTCAGCCTCTGGGCGCCCACGCCCTACCGGGCCACCGGCGACCTGGACCTCCTGGGCTTCGGCAACAACGACCCCGACCAGGTCGCCGGCCTCTTCCGGGAAGTCATGGCCATCGCGGCGGACGACGGGATCGTCTTCAAGCCGGACACCGTGGTCGCGGCGGCCGCGCGCGCCGAGGACGAGTACGCCGGGGTTCGCCTCGACTTCCAGGCCGAGCTCGCGGGCGCGCGACTACCGATCCATGTGGACATCGGCTTCGGCGACGCGATCACCCCGGGCGCCCAGGACATCGAGTATCCGTCCCTGCTCGACCTGCCGCCGCCGAAGCTTCGCGCCTACCCGCCGGAGACGGTGGTGGCCGAGAAGTTCCAGGCCATGACGGCGCTTGGCATGGTCAATTCGCGGATGAAGGACTTCTTCGATCTGTGGGCCATCGCCAACACCTTCGCCTTCGAAGGCACGGTTCTGGCCGACGCCATCGCCGCCACCTTCGCGCGCCGCGAGACGCCGCTGCCCACGGAGCCGCCCCTGGCGCTGACGGCGGCCTTCGCGGACGCCAAGCAGGCCCAGTGGACGGCGTTCCTGAAGCGGACCGAAATCTCGCTCGCGCCCGAGCCCTTTCCGGAGATTCAGGCCCAAATCGTTGAACTCGTGATGCCGCCGACGCTCAGCGCCTCCAAGGGTGAGCCGTTCGGGGCCCACTGGCCCGCCGGCGGCGGTTGGACAACGTGAAGTGCCGGCCGGCCGACCAGCGCAACGGTTGGTAAAGTATCGTTAGCCATAGTCGCCTGGCGCGCGAGCGCGCGGGGCTCCGCCGCAGGCGCTCCCCGACGCCGAGTAAGGACACCGCATGGCGGAAACGCAGATCGAATGGACCGACGCCACCTGGAACCCAGTGGCTGGCTGCTCCATCATCACGGCCGGCTGCACCAACTGCTACGCCATGGAGATGGCGCGCCGGCTCGAAGCCATGGGCGCCCCGAAGTACCAGGGCCTGACGCGTCGCAGTGGCGGCCGTACGATCTGGAACGGCGTGGTGCGGGAAGATGCGGCCGCGCTGGAGATTCCCTACACCTGGAAGAAGCCGCGTAAGATCTTCGTCAATTCAATGAGCGACCTCTTCCACGAGGCGGTCAGCGACGACTTCATCCTGTCGGTCTGGCGCGTGATGCGCGATACGCCGCACCACAACTACCAGATCCTCACGAAGCGGCCGGAGCGGATGGCGGAGGTCGTCGCGCGTCGCGTTCCCGATGTCTTGCCCAACGTCTGGCTCGGGACGAGCGTCGAGGACGCCCCGGCGCGGGGACGCATCGATCACCTTCGGCGCGCGCCGGCCGCCATCCGCTTCATCTCGTTCGAGCCGCTGATCGGCGCGGTGGGCGAGCTCGATCTGACCGGAATCCACTGGGCGATTGTCGGCGGCGAAAGCGGCCGCGCGGCCCGTCCGATCCGCGAGGCGTGGATTGACGAAATCTACGAACAGTGCGGCGACTATGGTACAGCTTTCTTCTTCAAGCAGTGGGGAACTTGGGGGAAGGACAACAAGCGGCGCTCGAAGAAGGCCAATGGCCGCGAGTACCGGGGGCGGACCTGGAACGAGATGCCGGTCACCGCGGACCTTTGAGCGCATAGACGCGGCGCGGCGGCGCCGGGAGCGATAGGTGGTCACCAAGGCTTATGCGTGGGCGGACGGCGCGCCGCTCGACGATCACACCGAGCGGAAGCACAAGATCCTGCGGGAGTATTTCTTCCGTTACATCACGGTGCGCTGTCAGATCCCGCTGCAGACTAAGTTCCGGCTTGCGGTCGTGGACGGCTTCTCGGGCGCGGGGCGGTATCGGTGCGGCAGCCCCGGCTCCCCGATCATCTTCATCGAGGAGCTGCAGCGCGCGCTCGAGGCCGTGAACCTACAGCGCGCCGTGCAGGGGCTCGGTCCGGTCGAGATCGAGTGCCTGCTGATCTTCAACGACGCGAAGCGGGACGTCACCGAACTGCTTAAGGCGCACTGCGCGCCCGTCGTGGCCGCCGCCAAGGAGACCTGCCCGAAGCTGCACTTGCAGGTCGGCTACATGTCCGAGGATTTCGAGGCGGCCTATCCGGCCATCCGGGATCTCGTCGCCGAAGGCCGCTACCGAAACGTCCTGTTCAACCTTGACCAGTGCGGTCATTCCGCCGTCGAGCGGGGAACGCTGGTCAACATCATGCGAGCCACGCCGTCGGCCGAGATCTTCTACACCTTCGCCATCGAGTCGCTGCTGGCCTTCCTGAGTCGGACCGATCCGGCGCTGCTGGAAACACAGGTGCGGCCGCTGGGGCTCTCCGCGGCGGACTTCCAGGGCTTCTCGGGGCCGGTCAGCAACCACGTCTGGTTGGGCGCGGCCGAACGGGTGGTTTTCGAGACGTTCAAGGGCTGTGCGCCGTTCGTGAGCCCGTTCTCGATCCACAATCCCGAGGGTTGGCGCTACTGGCTCGTTCACTTCGCCAACAACTACCGGGCGCGGCAGGTCTACAACGACGTGCTGCACGCCAATAGCAGCGAGCAGGCGCATTTCGGCCGCTCCGGCCTGAACATGCTGGCGTACGACCCGGCGCGCGACGGCGCGCTCTATCTCTTCGACACCGGCGGCCGCGGCGGCGCCAGGACCGAACTCCTGGCGGACATCCCACGCCTCGTGGCGGGTGCCGGCGACGTGATGAACGTCGGGGAGTTCTACGAGTCGATCTACAATGCGACCCCGGCGCATACCGACGACATCCACGCGGCTATGATCGAGAGCGACGAGCTTGAGATCATCACACCCACCGGCGGCGAGCGGCGCAAGCCGAACACGATCACCATCGGCGACACGCTGCGCCTGAAGAATCAGCGCACCTTCTTCCCCCTCTTCATCAAATCGGAAGGGCCGTCGGGCGACCACTGAACGACGGCAGCCAGCCTGAACACCCTCGCGCATCATCTGGCCCATCCCGAGATCACGATCGAGGCCCATACCAAGGCCCGCCAGATCGAACTGGCCCAAGCCCTGCCGCCGACCCGGGTCTATCTCGACACCAAGTTCTGGCTCATTGCGCGGGACGTCGTCCGGGGCGTCCGGACCGAGGCCGTCGATGTCGCGTTCGTCGACCGCCTGGCCGCACGGGTCGCCGCGCGCGAGGTGTTCTGCCCGATCAGCGAGACGGTGTTCCTCGAACTGATGAAGCAGTCCGACCGCACGTCGCGCCGCGCGACGGCGGAGTTGGTCGATGCGTGGAGCGCCCGCGCCACCTTGATCCCGGCCCAGACGCGCATCGCGACCGAGATCGCCCACTTCTTCCACGCCGTGCGCTATCCGGGCCACGTGCATCCGCTGGACGACCTGGTCTGGTCAAAGCTCAGCTACGTGATGGGGTTCGTGCATCCGTCGAAGACGCCTTTCGACGCCGCGACCGAACTTGCCCTGCAGAAGGCGTTTCTGGATCACATGTGGGACCGGCCGCTGGTCGAAATCGTCGACCACCTGGCCGGCGTGGACGCCGACGCCTTCGACATCGACCACGTCGCGCTGGCCCAAACCCTGAACGACGGCGTGGCGGCGCATGCGCACACCATCGACGGCTTCTCGGCGGCCTATGAGGAAGAGGTGCGCGGCGTCGTCGATCTGCTGGGCGACGTGGCGCTCGACGTCATGGCCGGCATGGCCGCGAAGGAAGGGATCGCCGGGCCGCTGCCGGCCGACCGGCCGGGCCAGGTTAACATGCTCAAGAACCTGCTGGTGGCCATGCTGAAGGCCCCCGAACCTCGGCGCACCCTCCGGACGGCGCATGTGCTGGCGACGCTGCATGCCGCCGTGCGCGCCAACAAGGGCCGGAAGTTCAAGCCCAACGACCTGCCGGATTTCGATCACGCGGCCGCCGCCGTGGGCTATTGCGACGCCTTCTTCACCGATCACAAGCTCTGCAAGCTGCTCACGCTTCCGCCGGTTGGGCTCGACACCGCCTTCGTTTGTCGGGTGATGTCGGATGTCGGCGATGCGGTCGACTGGCTAGGCGTCCTGCCGCACGCCGACCGCACGCCCAAGGACAGCGCGGCCAGGGCCTGACGTCAGCCCTCGATCGCGGAGCCGGCGAGTGCGGAGGCGTCGAGCTCCACGAGGTTTTCCGGGTTGATCACCACGTGCAGGCCGTGCCGCGCGGCGAGGTCCTCGGCGTAGTCCTGCAGGTCCGCCACCGCCGGGCGCACGTCGAGCGGATCGAAGCTCGTCGACCGATACTCCTCAGTGTGGTCCGCGGCGGCCTTGAGCGTCACATTGAGCGCGTAGCTGACCGACGCTCCGGCCAGGCTGGCCGTGTTGATGTAGATGGCGTTCACGGGCTCGGCCGGCTCGCCGATGTCGCGTCTGTCGAAGGCGAACCAGGCGGTGGGGGCGTCGCTGGAGAGGTCGGCCGCCAGGGCCACGCCGCGCGCCTCCCATAGGTCCTGCAGCGAAAAGGCGCCGCCGGGCGGTACGCCGGCCAAGGCCAAGAGCCGCTCCCAGGCTTCCAGGGCGCGGCTCCAGGCCGGGAGCTGCTGGAGATAGGGACCGTCTAGCCTTGAGCTCATCGGCAGGGTGACGGCCGCCGCTACGGACATCGACGGCGTCAGGACGATCACGCCGTCGCCGCGCGCCAGATAGCCAAGGCCGCGGAGCAACTGGATCCAGGCGCGCAAGGTCCGAGGCGTCGAGTCGAAGCTGGCCGTCGTGTTGAAGGTGGCGGCGCCGGCGCTCAGCTTCAGCGTGAAATCGGGATGGCGGATGAGCAGCCAGGTTCCTTCGCCCGCCGACGCCGGCAAGCCGGCGAGCATCTCCGTGTCGAACACTGCGGCCGGCGACAAGCCCGCCCCTCGAATGGACACCGTGCAGCGGCCGACGCTCGGCGGTTCGATGCGCAACTCCTCGAGACCGTCCAGCACCGCGCCCACATAAGGCAGCCGAATGCCGAACCGCGTGTCGAAGGCCCGTAGCTGCTCCGGCTTGAGCGGCCGAAGACCGAGGACGACGTCACTGAGGTGATCGGCGCTTTCGACCCAGAACAGCGCTTCGGCCTCAAGGCCGCCGTCTTCGTAGCCAAGCTCTTCGAGCTGGCGCTGCTTTTCGATCCCGTAGGCCGCCCGGTCCTCCCCGCAGGCGCGCCGCAACGCCTCGGCGAGGCCTTCGGGCGACGGGGCGAACCGCACGCCGAATTTGGCAGGGTCGAAGGTCAGGGTGAGATTGTTTAGGTCGAATCGACCTTGAGCGTGGGCGGTCCGCAGCCGATGCAGGACCCGTTCAAGGGCGGGGCCCAGCAGGTGGATGAGGTAGCCGGTGCGTGCTTCGCCGTCGGGGGTCAGGCGAAGCACGACGACGAAGGAGGGACGAGGGTCCTTGGCCAATCGCTCAACGGCTGAGAGGCTCAGCTTCACCGGGCCGCCTCGCGCCGTGGATTTCAGCTGCGCGAGGCAGGCGGTCGGCAATCGCGCGTCGAGGGCGCCGGTGTCGGGGCCCGACATCGGGAACTCGACGACAAAGTCCCAGCCCGTTCGGTCCCGGTTGCTCTTGTTGCAAGTCAGGCCGGCGCGGACGCACAGATGGGCGAAGAGGGTCTCGCCGGCTTCGCCCAGCTCATCCGATGTCAGTTCCTGCGACATGCCCCAAGCTAGCTGGCCGCAGGGTCGACCGCCTAGGCCCTCGGCGAACGCGGCGCGCCATGGCGCGCCGCGGTCGAGTAGCTGAAGGACTTGTTCAATGTCCCTCCCGGCCATAAATGCCAGTGGCCGTCTGCCTAGCCGTGCTCAGCGACCCCGATCCAATCCCCGCTCGCGCCCGACCGACCGGGCCAGTTCGTCAGCCAGCCCGCGCTGCGGTCCGCTCCGGTCGATGCCAAGTTCGCTCCGCCGACGCGCCAGCGCCTGCCGCAGCTCAGGATCCCGATGCAGCTGCGTCGCGAGGCGATGGAAGTCGCGCTCGACAGCCCGGCGAGCGAAAATGTCGCCACCGGCCTTTGCCGATCGGCTCTTTGCGTCAGTCCAATCGGCGATGAACCGGTCGGCGCGCCGCGTGATCGGATCCGTGCCGCTGACGCCGCGACGCGCCGCGAAGCCGTCGCTGTAGTCGAGCGTGGTGTCCTTGGGCCGTTCGCGGCTGAGCGTCGCCGCCAGCTCCGAGCGGCTGCGGAAGTCTTCACGTGCATAGTGCAGCGTCGCCTCGGAGCGATGCCGCGTCATCCCGACGTAGGTGGCGTGTCGATCGAGGCCGCTCGTCGCCAACAGGTGCGTCCGGTCGACGGTGACGCCCTGGCTCTTGTGGATGGTGGCGGCGTAGCCGTGATCGACGTGGGCGTATTCATGCGTCGAGAAGGCGACCTGGCGTGCGCCCGGCCCGTCGAGACGCACCGAAATCGTGCTGCCCTCCACGCGCTCGACCACGCCGAGGGAGCCGTTCTTCACGCCAAGGGAGCGCTCGTTGCGCAGGAACATGATCCGGTCGCCAGCGGCGAACGCCCGCTCGCCGCGCTCTGTTTGCACGACCTGGTCTTCGCCGAGGCGGCCGCTGTCCCTGAGCCGCTGCCGCGCGAGACCGTTCAGTTCGGCGACGTCGGTCCGGGTGTGCGCCAGCATGATCTGTCGGTCCGCTGGGTTGGCGAGCCGCGCCTCATTCCACTGCTCGACGAGGCCGGCGCGCGCATCAGCTCGCGTGGCGTGCTCGACCACCGACCCTTGCGCCGCGTAGCGATCAAGCGCCTGCGAGGTCCGGCCCGTGGCGAACTCCCGCGTCGCCTGCCGCTGCCAATCAGCAGTCTGCCGGCGGACCTCCGTGATCTCCGCGGCGCCATGCCGTTCGGCCAGTGCGCGGAAGGCCGCGCCGGCCTCAATAGCCTGCAACTGCTCGACGTCGCCGACCAGGACGACCTTGGCGCCCGCCTGCTCCGCATGCCCGAGCACGCGCTCCATCTGCCGGGAACCCACCATGCCGGCTTCGTCGATCACCAGCACGTCGTTCGGGCCCAGCCGGTCCCGGTCGTTCGCCCAGCTGTGTTCGAGGCTGGCAAGCGTTCGCGACCTGATGCCGGAGCTGCCTTCCAGGCTCTCGGCCGCGATGCCAGAGAGCGCCGCGCCGCGGACGTTCAGGCCGTCGGCTTCCCACGCCTCGCGCGCCGCGCCGAGCATGGCGCTCTTGCCGGAGCCGGCGTAGCCGACGACCAGCGAGAGATCGCCGCCGCCGGTGACATGCGCCAAGGCCTCGGACTGCTCCCGCCCGAGGGTGGCGGCGCGCCCGCCATCTTCTTGCGGGCGGACCGCAAGATCCTTGCGGGTGGCGAGCCGTTCGGCGGCGTCTTCCAGCCGCTGTTCGACAGCTAGCATCTCCCGCGTGGTGAAACGCTCGCGACCCCCGCCGTCCTTGCCGAGGGCCACTATCTCCGGCGACGTCCGCATCGCCGAAAGCGCGCGCTGGAACTGCTCGGCGTCATCCGTGTGCCGGTGCGCGAAGCGCATCAGGTCGTGGTCGGTGAAGGTGCTCTGCTGGCGGGTGATGGCGTTCAGCCCGACCGACGGGTTCGCCGCCAGGACCTCGCCGTTGCGACGCGCGATCTCGCGATGCTCGGCGAGCCGCTCCGCCGCCTCGCCGCGGTCCCCACGGCCGGACGCGGCGGCGCCGATCTTGTTCTGCGGCTCGAGGTCGATCCCCTGGTCCTTCAGGCTGCGGTGATCGATGGCGGCGTCAATGTCGAGTTCGGCGAGGCGCGCATTCACATGCTCGGCCCAGGCCTCGCGCCAGTGCGAGAGCAGCTCGGTGCGGTTCCAGTCCCGCGCCTTCTGCCCAAACCCGTCGCCTTCCACCTGGCGCATCGAGAGCATGACGTGGGCGTGCGGCTTGGGCGTGCCGTCCTCCGCCATGTCCCAATGCACATTGAGGTCGGCGACCATGCCGCGATCGACGAACTCGCGCTGCACGAAGTCACGCGCCAGGCGCACGCCTTCGGCCTGATTCATCTCGCGGGGAATGGCGAACTCGACCTCGCGGGCGAGCTGCGCATCCTTGCGCGCTTCGCCGGCCTCGACCGCGTTCCAGAGCGTTTCGCGATCGCGCCACTGCTCCGGTGCGCCGTCCGGCAGCATGACCTCGGAATGGACGACGCCGGCCTTGTTGCTGAAGTCGTGCGGGCGGGCGAGCCGCTCGTCGTTCAGGCGCGACGCCGAACGGTACGCAGCGGCGGCCACCGCGCTGGAGCCGTTGGCGCGGCTGATCACCTTCGCCGAGAAGTGATAGATCGCCATGACGGCGTCACTCCGCAGCCGACGTCGGTCACGACGTATAAGCGCGCACTCAGACCTGCGGCCGTTCGTGACTGGCGGGGCATTGCAGCATCGCCCACTTGGCGGACGAACTCAACCTGAGCTAGCATGTTGTCGGGGGCGCATCCGCTTGAAGGAGCGTACCTGCATGCGCAAACCTCGCGACATCGACGCCGAACTGAAGGCTCTGGCTGACAAGGCGAAGGGCCTGAAGGCGCGGAAGATCACCCAGCTCGGCGAGCTCGTCGCCGCCACCGGCGCCGACAGCCTCGACATCGACTCCTTGGCCGGCGTCCTGCTCAGCGCCGTCGAAGAGAAAGACGCGTCCGCGAAGGAGGCGTGGCGCCGCAAGGGCGCGGCCTTCTTTCAACGCGCACGCCGGAGCGGCGCGTCGCGCAACGGATCTGAGGAACACGCTCGGGGCGCTCCGTAGCAACGCCGCCGCCGTTCGGCGGGCGGAAGCCTACCGGGCGCGCACAGACACGCGGAGCTGGGTCGTGGAAAGACGCGAACGCACCCATCGGCTGATCGAACTCGGCGGCCTGGTCCAGAAGTCAGGCCTGGCCGATGCCGTGGACGACGACCGGGCGACACTCTACGGCGCTCTGTTGGCGCTCGCTGAGACGCTGTCTCCGGCCGACCGCCAGGCCACGCTAGCGCTCTGGCGCCGTCGTGGGCAGCGGGCCTTCGAGGCCGAGCAGGACGCGAAGAAGGCGGCGGCCGACGCACCGGCGGTGTCGCCGTGATCGGCCGCTACATTCTCTGCGTCGTCTTCGTCATCTGGGGCTTGGTCCTCGGCCAGATTGCGGGCGGCCTCGCGGGCTGGTTCATCGACGAGGTGATGGGGGCCGGCGACATCTGGCGGCGCGTGTCGATCTTCTGCGGCAGTCTCCTCGGCGGCGTCATCGCCTTCGGCAACTGGCGCCTCCGCTACGAACGTGTGAACGACACCGTGCACGGCTCGGCGCAGTTCGCGTCGGACAAGCGCGTCCGCCAGACCCTGCGGCGCGACCGCGGCCTCATCGTTGGCCGCGAAAACCGGCGCGGCGGCGGGCTCCTACGCCACGATGCGCCGGGGCATCTGCTCACCATCGCGCCCACCCGGTCGGGCAAGGGCGTGGGCGCGATCATCCCCAATCTGCTGGCCTGCGATCGCTCTGTCTTCTGCCTCGACCCGAAGGGCGAGAACACTGGCGTCACCTACGACCGGCGCCGCCAGTTCGGTCCCGTCCATGTGCTCGACCCGTTCGGGGTCACGGGCATGCCACAGGCCCGCTACAATCCGATGGACGTTCTCGATCCCGATAACCCGGACCTCGCCGAAGACGCCGCCGTTCTGGCAGACGCGCTCGTCTACGATCCGCCGGCGCATCTCGGCGAAGCGCACTGGAACGAAGAGGCCAAGGCGCTGATCGCCGGCTTGATGCTGCACGTGGCCTGCAGCCGCCCGAAGCCGGAGCGCACGCTGGCGACCGTTCGCGACCTGTTAAGCGGCAGCCCCGACGAGTTCGACGCGACGCTGGCCGAAATGCAGAAGAGCACGAGCGCTGGCGGCCTCGTCCGCCGCGCCGCCAACCGCCACCTGTCAAAGAGCGACCGCGAGGCGGCGGGCGTGCTCTCGTCGGCGCAGCGGCACACCCACTTCCTCGACAGCGCCCGGCTGAACGCCGCCATGGCGGGCAGCGACTTCCGCTTCTCAGACCTGAAAACCTCCTGGTGCACCGTGTTCCTGGTGCTGCCGCCGGACCGCATCGACACCTACGCCCGGTGGCTCCGGCTGCTGGTGGCGCAGGGCCTGCGCGAACTGGCGCGCACGCCGGCCGAGGAAGGACCGCCGGTGCTCTTCCTGCTGGACGAGTTCGCCACGCTCGGACGGCTCGAGCCCATCGAGCGCGCGTTCGGCCTGATGGCCGGCTATGGCGTCCAGCTCTGGCCGATCCTGCAGGACATGCATCAGCTGTGGGGCGCCTATGGCGAGCGCGCCGGCACCTTCCTCTCCAACGCCAGTCTGCTGCAGGTCTTCAACGTCGCCGACTACGACACCGCCGAGTGGATCTCGAAGTCGCTGGGCGCCACCACCGTGGCGTATGAGACGTCCGGCACATCCGTCTCGCGCGCCCCAAACCAGTTCTTCAGCACCCATGGGTCGTCGACCAGCACGCACCTGGCCCGCCGCGAGCTGATGACCCCCGACGAGGTGATGCGCCTGCATCCGTCGCTGGAAATCCTGCTGCGGCCCGGCGAGGCGCCGGTCGTGGCGCAGAAGGTCCGCTACTACGCCGACCCGGAGTTCCAGGGCCTGTTCACGGTGGCGACGCCTCAGACGCGGGCGATGCGGATCGCCGCGCGGGCGGCCGACGCGCCGCAGCTTTCGGAGCCGGAGCCTTCGCCGACGGCGCCGGGCCTGGCCGCCTCGGCCCGGCCGCCGGACGCGCCGCCGCCTTCCTGACGTTCACCGCGGCGGCGTCGATCGTGCCGGCGATGTGCGAGGCGTAGAACTTCTCGATCATCTCCACGCTGGTGCGGCAGTTCTTCGCGATCTGGTAGATGTCGGCGCCTTCCATCAGCCGCAGGCAGATGTAGGTGTGCCGCAGGCTGTAGGCGGTCCGGACATTGCCCTCCCGGTCGTGCTTGAGATCGAGCTCCGCCAGGACGGCGTTGAAGAGCTGCCGCTGCACCTTTCCGAAGATCAGGTCGGCCTGGGCCGGCGCGCCGCGCTTGGCCAGCCGCTCGAAGGGCAGCACCGCGCCCGGCATGCTCTTGCAGAAGCCGACCCCACGCTTCCCCCGCACCTCGATCTGCAGGATGCGTTCACCGCTGCCGGTATCGGAGATGACGCTGACGTCCCTGAACTGCAGCCGCGAGGCCTCGTCGGGCCTGAGGCCGGTGTTCGCCATGAACAGAACGTAGTCGTGCAGCTTCTCCGATTGCGCCCGCCAGCGTTCTTTCCTGGGCGTCCGGGCCCGCTCCCGCGTGGCCTCGTAAAGCCGCTTGTATTCCTCGGGCGAGAACCAGGCCCGGTGCGAGATCTTGCCGGACTGGCGGTAGGGGGCGCTCATGTCCGGCAAGGCATGGATCCAGCCCTGCCGGTTCGCCCACTTCAGGATCTGCCGAAGCGTCACCAACTCCTGGTGCAGGGTGCTCTTGGCCGGCGGCCGCCACGCCTTGGCCGCGTCGCCGTCCGGCGGGGTCATGCGGCTGACGCGGTAGGCCTGGATGCGGCCCGCGGTCATGCGGTGCAGCGGCGCCCTTCCGAAGAAGGGCTCCAGCCGCAGGCGCACGTGTCGGGCCTTGCCCTCCACATAGACGGCGTTGCGCTCGCCGAAGGTCAGGACCTGGTACTCGGCGAGGAATCCCTCGGCGGCCTCCTTGAAGGTGTGGCTCCGCCCACGCGGGGCCGGCAGGCGTGCTTGGCGCAAGCGAGCTTCCTCGGCGGCGACGATCTCGCCGCCGCGACTGCGGACCCGATGCTCCGTGTAGACGTCCATGTACCAGTCGCGGGCGAAGTCCATGGCCGCCGCGAGGTTCTCCTCTCGGGTGGACTGGCGATGGTTGCGGCTGCCGAGGTAGGTCGAGCACTGCCAGTACCGGCTGTTGGCCCGCCGGTAGACATGGACCTTCCCGTCCAGGAGCGTGTGTTGCTCCTCATCGGCCATTGCGCGCCTCCTGCTGGTCGCGCGCCCCCTGCCCAGTCCCATCATCGCCTGATGGGTGCGTTCGGCAAGAGGTAAACCGCCAGGGTTGCAAGCGCTCCGCAGAACGGCCTTGATCCTCCAGTGGCTAGAGCATGCACGCTCGCCGCGGATTGGGAGGCGGCGAGATGGCGAACCTGAAGACGACGGCGCGGCGGGAAGCCTACGAACGCGAGGCCGCGGCCGCGCGCGTGGGATACGCACGGGGCGACCTGCGCGAGGCGTTCCGCCTGGCTGAGCGCGCGCACATCCTGGGCCAGCCGTGGTTCGACGCCCACAGCTGGACGCACTGGCTGATGCTGAAGATCGGCTGGCGCCGCCGCGACGCACGCGAGGTGCTGGGCCAGGTGTTGCGCCTTTCGACCGGCGGGCTGCTGTCGCTGCTGGGATGGCTGCCGCACGGCAACACCGGCGGCGCCGACGTGCCGCCCAAGAAGCCGATGCCGATCCCGGATGACCTGCGCCCCTACTGCGAAGCGCCCGGCGCGCGCTGAGCGCGCCGGGCCTCGCCTCAGGCGGCGACGGCGTTCGCCGGCTGACGGGCGTGCAGGAAGTCGCACGCGCGCTGGGCGTGGGCCGCGGCGGTGAAGACGAACCGCCGGTCGCCTTCAAGCACCTGCAGCCAGCTGTCGATGTAGCTGGCGTGGTCCTCGCGCGGGGTGAGCTCCAGGCCGAGGTCCGCGCAGAGGAAGGCGGCGCCCAGTTCGGCCACCAGCTCCTCCCGCGCGTAGCCCTCGTCGCCCCAGCGCTTGCGGCCGAAGTCGCGGTCGAGGCGGCTCGGGTGGCGGGTCCAGTGCGTGCACTCGTGGGCGAGCGTCGCGTAGTAGGCCTCCGGGTCCACGAAGGTCTCGAACGGCGGGCACTGCACGTAGTCTGGACCAATGGCGTAGTAGGCTTGGCCGCCGCCGTGGCGGATGTCGGCGCCCACGGCCCGGAAGAAGGCCTCGGCATGCTCGACCCGCTGCTGCGGCTCCGGCTGCGGTGCGGCCGGGGCGTGGAAATGCGCCGGCAGGCCCTCGATCTGTTCGACGTTGAACACGGTGTAGGCCTTCAGGAAGGGGATCTCGCGTTCGACATCCTGGCCGTCGTCGCCGGCTTCGGTGCGCTTGACCCGGTTGGCGTAGACGACAGTCGCGCCGTGCTCGCCCTTGCGGATGTGGGCGCCGAGCGCCAGCGCCTGGCGGAAGGTCATCCAGATCGGCGCGGCGTAGCCGTGGGCCACGGCTTCGGCCCAGAGCAGGACCACGTTGATACCGCTGTAGGGCTCGCCGGAGTGGCGGAGCGGGCGGCTGATGCGGCCGGCGAGGTGCTCGGCGGACCAGGGCTTGGTCCAGGGGCGGACGCCACGCTTCAGGTCCTCGACGATGGCTTGGGTGACGCGGCTGTAGAGGTCGGGGCGAGTGTGTTTGGGCGCGCGCGACATGGCGGCCTCCTTGAACTTGGATGATGGGGATGGGGCGCCGCCCCGCCGTGCGGGGCGGCGGCTCGGGGCGGTCAGTCGGCGCTGCGGCTGCGGGACCAGATCAGGCTGTAGCCGTCCTCGGCGTCGACCAGGCTGGCGTAGATCGGCGCCGGGAAGCTGGGGTCGTCGAGCTTGACCGAGAGGTAGTCGCGGTTCTCCCGAGAGGTCTTCTTCCAGGCGGCGCCGAATTCGGTCTGGCCGGAGAAGATGCGGAAGTCCGGGGCCTTCTCGTTGTCCTTGTCGGCCGCCCGGAACTGGGCCTGCTTGACGTTGAGGGTGAGGGTCTTGATGGCCCCGCTGTAGGAGCCGTCGGCTTGCTTGTGGAAGGCGCCGATGGTGGCCATGGGAAGTCTCCGTTTCGCTGGCGAGCCGCGCCCATCGCGGTCTCGATGGCGATCGGTCGGGCGGAGCCAGGCCGGACCTTCACCCTGCCGGGTCCCCACGCGCCCGCGCGTGGGGTGGCGAAGGGCCGGAGCGCAGCGGAGGGCGCCCGACCCAGAGGCTTTCTTGCCTCGCGAGGAATGAGGCGAACGCCTCAGGGGAAGAAAGCCGGCGGGTCGGCGTTGAAGGTCCGGATCGGCTTCGCCCAGATCAGCCAGCGAGAGAGACCGCGTCCGGCCGGGACTCGCGCGACGAAGACGTATGGCCGCCGGGGCCGCCAAGCATCGGCCTCACGGAACGGGCTCAAGTCCCTCGTTCGAGCCGGAACGAACCGCAGGTTGACGAAGTTGACGAGATTGCCCACCTTGACATCCCGGGAGCTCGCCATGACCCACGCCGTCACCAAGAAGACCGGAACGCCAGCCGGGGTCGCTCAGCGTAGCGCTGCGACCGGTGGCTTCGGCGGTGCTGCGCCCGCCTCCGCCCAGGCGGACCCGGAAAGCCCAGCCCTCGCCGCTCTGCTGCAGCAGGTGGAGCGCGCCGTTCGCGCCGCCTACAGCACGGGCCGGCCGACCCAGCTCACCGTCCGGCTGCAAGGTCCCTCATCCCAGGTGGACATCGACGTCGAGCCGCTGTCGGCGGACGCGCTCCCCGCCGACATCGAAGCAGAACAGGCGCTGCTGGGGGCCCTGCTGTACGACAATGACGGGTTCGAGCACCTGGGCCCCGCCCTCACCGCGGTGGACTTCTACGAGCCGTTCCACCAGCGGCTGTTCGCCGCCATGGAAGACGCCTGGCGCAGCGGGAAGCTCGCCGAGCCGATCCTGATGGCGGAGCAGTTCTCGAACGACGCGGCGTTCAGAGAGCTAGGCGGCGTCCGCTACCTGGCCGACCTGGTGGATCGCGCGCCATCCACGACAGACGTGCCGACGTTCGCCGCGCGGATCGGCGGGCTTGCCCTGCGTCGACGCCCCCCGGCGGAGGATGAGCTCGAAGCCGCCCTCCGCGACGCGCGCGCCCGCGGCGAGGCCCGTGCGGCCGAGGTCCTCGCCGCGCCTGACATGCTGGGCGCCGACGACTTCGCCGGGCTGATCGGCGCCACGCGCGAGACCGTGCGCCAGAAGCTCAAGCGCCGGGAGATCCTGGGGCTGCAGGGCGCGAAGCGCGGCGTCCGCTACCCGGCTTGGCAGGTGACCCGGGACGGCGGCCTGCTACCGGGCCTGCCGACGGTGTTCGAGCTGCTGGGCGACAGCCCCTGGGCGGTGTTCCGCTTCCTGACGCAGCCGTCGCCGGCTCTGGAAGGCGAGGCGCCGAAGGATAAGCTCCGCAGGGGCAAGGTCGCAGAGGTCCTGGACCTAGCTGAGAGCCAGGCGCGCGGAGATTTCGGCTGAGTGGCGACCGAACCGCCGGAGGGATTTCGCACCCGCTCGCTCGTCCTGCACGACGAGCCGGCCGGCGCGAAATGGCTGCGGCTCTATCGCCGGACCTTTCCCGATCCCTTGGGGTTCGGAAGGTCGGCGAAAAGCCGGTTCAGCCCGCCGCCTGAGGCCGCCGACCGATACGGCGTCGTCTATCTCGGCTCATCGGTGAATGTGACGGTCGCCGAGACCCTGGTGCGGGATCGCGGCGACGGCCGGCTTGGCGACCTCCCGATCGAACTTGCCGAGTTCGAGGCCTGGGCTTGCGCGGAGATCGAGGTGGTGACGCCGCTGCGGCTGGCGGACCTGCGCGGCGACGGGCCGCTGCGCATGGGCATCCCGTCGGACGTGGCGCATGCGGCGGACTGGCGGCTGGGCCAGCTCTGGTCTGCGGCGCTCCACGCGCATGACCTCCAGCCCGATGGGCTGATCTACCTGTCCCGGTTCACTGGCGAGCCGAACCTCGCGGTCTTCGAGCGGGCGCTGCCCAAGCTCGCTGCCACACGAATTGGAGCCCTGCTGGACCGGAGGGCGCAGCTTGCGGCGACGCTACGGCGCCTGGGCGTCGCGATCTTCTGACCGCCGCCCGGCGGCCGTTGGTCCGCCAACAACCGCCGCATGTCTGTCGCCCGGCAATGGCCGCGCTGAAACCGTGGACAGAGGACCACGGTTCGAGGTTCCATAGGATTGGGTCGACAAGACGACGTTCGGGAAGATGCCGGATCGGGACATCAATCGCCGCAGGGCGGAGGAGCTGCTGCGTCAGGCAGCCGAGACACAGAACCTCGCGGAACGGAGCCGGCTGATCGGCGAAGCCACCATGTTCCACATGCGCGCCGTGGAAGCCGAGGTTAGGAAGCTCGAAGGCGATCTTCACGCAACTCGAACTCCAGAGGAAGATTAGGCAGAGGGAAGCCCGCGCAGGCGGACCCGCGCGGGCGAGTTGGCCGAGCAGGAGCGCCTACTCGGCGGCCATCGCCGGCGAGTCCACCGGCGCCTCCGGCGTCTCGGCCTTCGTCGTGCGCAGCAGCGGCGGCAGCCATCCGGTCCCCGAAAGCAGGACTTCGGCCGTCTCCACCATCTCGGTCTTCTTCTGGTCGCTGATCCGCTCCGCGACCTCCGCCCCCCGCGCCTCGGCGACGGCCTCCAGGATGCGCGCCTTGGTCACGCGGCCAAGGTAGCGCTCGGCGGTCGGCGCCCACGTGGTGGTCATGTCGAGCCCCGCGGCGCGCGCCAGCCGCTCGACGTGGTCCCAGGCCGCCGGCTTGCGGTCGAGCGGATTGCGCACGGCGCTGATCCCGAGGCTCACGCAATGGGCCAGCAGGTCCATCAGCTCGCCCGCCCCGAAGCCCGACACGGCGTCCCACGCCTTCGAGGGCTCGCGCGGCAGGCGCGCCGCCCAGGCCTCGTGCCGTTCGGCGATCCGTCGTCCAGCTGGGCTGTCGCTGACGCCCGGCGCATGGCCGTCGAGGTAGGCGCTGACCAGCTTCACCTCCACGCACGACGCCTGCTCGCAAGGCGGATAGAAGGCCTTGAGCGCCAGGGCGTGCACCAGGGCGGTCAGCGCCAGGGTGGGGTCGGTCGCCACGGCGTCGCGCAGGCCGACGGTCCGGTAGGCGGTCAGGTCCAGCAACAGCCGTTCCGACAAGGGCGCGCCCGCATCCTCCTCGGGCTCGGCCTCCTTCGGCGCGGTTCCATCGCTGTCACCATCCGGTTCCGTCTCGCCTTGGGCATTGTCTTCGGCTTCGGCCTCCGCCACCGGCAGTTCGTCCTCGGGCCGGATCAGCCCTCGCTCGATGCGGGCCTGCCCGTCATGGCCGAGGATCACGAACACGCCGCCGCGCGCCACCTCGTCGGGATCGTAAGCCGGCCCGTCGCCGAAGGCGTCCAGGGCGGCATCAATCTCCTTGAAGCGGGCCTCCACTTCGGGCGGCAGCTCCTCCACCGCGTCCCACTGGCTCACCAGGGCGTCGTATTCCTCGGAGAGAGCGTCGATCTGCGCCTTGTCCGGCTCCGAGCGCTCCACCGGGTGCGGGTAGACCCGCCGCATCCCGTGGCCGTGCGGGTAGTCGAGCGAGGCCGCCGCCCACTTCCAGCCCTCCTGCGCCTGGACCTCCGAGGCGATGGCGTCCAGCTTCTCAGTCACCAGCCGGTCGAGCAGCGGCACGTCCTCGAACCAGCCGCCGCCGTCCTCGGTGAAGAGGTCGCGCAGGATGGTCCCCCCGGCCTCGCCGTAAGCCTCGGCCCCCACGAAGATCGCCCGCCGGTCGCTGGCCGGGACCTTGGCTTCGGTCATGGCGCGGCGGATCACCCCCGGCGAGCGATTGAAGGTGAGCTGGTCATAGACCTGCTCCTGCCGCCCATGATCCTCGCTGACCGCGAAGGCCATCAGCTGATCGAGCGCCAGCCCGCCCTCGCGGTAGATCGCCATCAGCTTGGGCGAGACCGCGCCGAGCCGCAGACGCTGGCGCACCACCTGGGCCGAGACGCCGAAGCGCGCCCCGATGTCCTCGGCGCCAAGACCGCGTTCTGCCGCCAGCCGCCGGAAAGCTTCGAACTGGTCCGCCGGGTGCATCTCGGTGCGGGTGACGTTCTCGTCCAGGCTGATCTCGTGGGCGTCGTTGGTCGTGTCGACCACACAGCGGACGGGCTCGCTCTTGCGGACCTCCTTGCGCTTGAGGCGGAGCAGCATGGCGAGGCGGCGGCCCTCGCCGATGGTCACCAGCCAGAAGCCGGTGGGCGCGCCGTCCTCACCCACTTCCGGCTCCACCACCGGCGCCTGCAGCATGCCCTTGGCGGCAATGGACGCGGCCAGGGCCGCGATGGCCGCTTCGCCGTGCGGGGTCTTGCGGGCGTTCTTCGGCGACTTCTTGAGCTTGTTGAGGGGCACTTCGATCACAGCGCCGGACTCGATCACGGTCTGGACGGTCATAAGGTCCTCCTTGGGCCTGGGTTGCAGGCGCACGCCGCGCCTGCAGCCCTGCCCGTCGGCGAGACCGGGTGTGCAAGCGGAGGGGCGGCTTCGCGGGGAACCGGCTGCAGGGTCCTGGAGGCCCGTCAGCCTGTGGCGCCCGGCGGAGGGGACCGAAGCTGGGCGGAAGCCGCTCCGAAGCGCGCCGAGGGCGGAGCCCTAAGCGGGCGCCGGGCCAAAGGCGCGGCGATGGGAACTATGACGAGGCGACAGCATCCGCTTCAAGCAGGTCGAGAACCGGACATGCGGGCGCATCGGCTTGTCCGTCGCACTTGCGGATGGTGTCACTGAGAATGGTCTCCAGCCGGCGAAGATCAGCGATCTTTGCGCGGACCTCGTCCAGGTGCATCGCGGCGAGCTTCTTGACGTCACCGCACGCGCGTCGCCCAGGCTGGGCCAGGTCCAGCAGCGCACGAATCTCATCCAGGGAAAACCCAAGCTGTCGGCCCCGCCGGACAAAGACGAGGCGTCGCAGATGGTGATCCTCGTACACGCGGTGGCCCGCCGCGGTGCGGTCCGGCGCCGGCATCAGGCCGATTCGCTCATAGTAACGGACGGTCTCGAGATTGACGCCGCTGGCGGTCGCCAACCCCCCGATCGTGAGGCCTCGGGAAGCGCGCATGTGATTAAGCCTTGACCCTGTAGTCGCTACGGGTGGGAGAGGTAGCAACGGTTAGAGGGAAGCGCGAGCGTGACAATCCAGGCGACAGCATCATCCGCGCGCAAAGACGCGGCTCTTAGTTGGTCAGCTGTTTGCGCCGCGTGCTTGGCGGTATTCGCCTGGGCCGCGTGCTGTGTGCTGCCAATGGCGCTCGCGGCCGCAGGCCTGGGCCTAACCGGGGCAGCCTTCGTCGCCGGCCAACGCCTGTGGCTGACCATCGGCGCAGCCCTGGTCCTGGGCGCTGGCTGGTGGCGCATCGGACGCCGGGCGCGGGCGTGCAAGATCGCTGGGGGCTGTGCGCCGCCTTCTCAGCTGTCCGTGATCCTGCTTTCACTCGCGACAGCGCTGCTGGTGCTGGCGATCCTTTGGCAGCCGTTCGTAGAGCCAAAGGCCCTGATGATCCTGAGGACCTTACGCGCATGAACGCGATGACCTTTGAGCTACGCTCCACGCTGACCTGCCCCGAGTGCGGTGGGCGGACAACGGAGACCATGCCGACGGACGCCTGCCAGTATTTCTATGACTGCCCGTGTTGCAGCGCAGTTCTGAAGCCGAACGCCGGCGATTGTTGCGTCTATTGCTCGTACGCCGACGTTCCGTGCCCGCCGGTCCAAGAAGCTCGCGCGAACGGCGGAGCACCGTCGTGCTGCAGCGCCGCCAGCGGCTGAAACGTTACGCGCCGGCGACCGCTTAGCAAGGATGCGGCCGCAAGGAGCCTGCGCGCGGCGGAGCCGGCGCTGCATGGCGGGACGCTGCCGCGAGCGGCGGGCGGCGCGACGCGCCCGAAGGGTCGCTCCCGCAGGAGCCGCGCCCGGCGCGGCGGGACCGCGAGCGACCGCCCGGCGCTCTCCCTAACGCTGCGAGAGCGTCAGCTTCCCAGGGTGCGGACGGGCCTCGTGCGGCGCTGATGCACGTCGGGCGAGGGTGCGCGTTCGAGCACCTGGTCCGGAGCCGGGTCCCGGCGCGCCGCCAGCCAGGCTTGGACCTCGTCGAAGCTCCAGGCGACGCAACGGGGCGTGAGGTTGAAGCGACGGGGGAACTCGCCGCGGCGCTCCATCTCATAGATCGTCGTGTCGCTCAGCGGCACGAGCCTCCGCAGCTCCGCACGTCGGATGCAGCGGGTGATGACAGGGTTGGGCATGAGCGCGCTCCGCAAGTTTCGAAGGACTGACAAAGTCACCTTCTTGCGAGTCGACCTGAGGGAGGAGCGGCCCCACAGGGCTGGGGAGCGGGGGCGTTGCGGGGGCGCTCCCCCGCTGGAAGGGGTCGGACGAGACCGTCAGGGCTCGACCGCAGGGGAAGGCTTTCCCCTCTGAACTTTAGGCTACGCTCGCTTCAGGCGGACACCTGGCCCGCCAGCTTGATCAGCGGCGATGAACACCACCCCCGCTCCTTCAAGCGCCTGCTGCACGGCGTGAACGTTCGCAGCTGTGCTCCGCCCAGGCCCAACCTCACCTTCCATGCGTCGGATGGTCTGCAGGGAGACACCTGCGGCCGCGGCAAGTTGGGATCCACTCCACCCAAGAAGGGACCGCGCCGCTCGAATTTGCGCGGCGGTCACCACGACAAGGTACTTTTTGATACTTTCATGGTGCTTTTAGATTGATCTGGAAGCGTCATCTGTGGCACTAAAAGTCTAATACACCGGAGAAGCTTAATCATGGGCTCACGTCAATCGGCGGCGGGCGAGCGCGCCCGGCTGCCTGCGCTCTCCCGACGAGCCGTCCTGGTCGGGACCTCGGCGGCGGCCACCGCGCCTCAGGCTGGCGTGGCCCATCCGCTCCCGTCCGTCACAGCGCCCGGGACCGCCACGGGCCTCTACCGGCGCTGGGTCCATCTGGATCGAGAGATCGAGCGCCTGCTCCTGCGCTGGGGCGACATCGAGGGTTGGCTGTTCGAGACGCACAACTGGCACCGGCTGAGCGAAGCGGAGCAGGCGGCTTTGCCTGCGGGGCAGGCGCTGCGGGACGTGGACGCGCAGCTGAAGCGGCTGTGCGCGGAGCGGGACGGCTTGCTCGACAAACTTCCCCGGTCCGGCGCCGACACGCTCGAGACCGTCGCCGCGCGGCTGGCGGTCGTCGAGCGGCTCCTCTACCGCGACGACCATCCCGAAGCGTACGACATGATCCTCGGCTCCCGACGCGATCTCACGACGCTCGCGGCCCGTTCCGGGGAGCGCCCTTGATCATGGGCTCAGGACGTCCTCCCGTCGCACACCCGGCGCGCTTGGCAGCGGTCTCCCGCCGGACCCTGCTCGCCGGCGCCTCCGCCGCAGCCGCCGCGCGCCCCGTCGGCGCCGCGCCTCTGCAACTGCCGGCGGGCTCCTCGTCTCCGGACCCCACGAAGCCCTACCGGGCCTTGCTCCACCTCGACGCCAGGATCTCCCGGCTACGGCGCCGGTGGGCGCGGCTCGAAGCCTATATCGAAGACCAGCCCTCCCAGCCGGGAAGAATGCTGGCAGGCGCGCAGGAGCTCCGTGACATCGATGGTATGCTGGAGCTCCTCCTGGAGCAGCGCGCCGCGCTGCTGGAGGCCCTGCCCAAGCAGGGCGCGACAAGCCTGGAGGAGGTGATCGCCCGGCTCGCGGTCGCCGAGCAGCTGATCTGGACCGACGACCACCTGCAGGCCCAGGCGATGATCGCTGGCTCGCGCCGGGACCTCACCGCACTCTTGGGCGAGCGTCGCCCGCCGGCACGCTAGTCCGATGGAGACCCGCTTGGAGGACGCGCTCGCCTATCTGCTGGACCTGCGGCTGCGCTGCCGGGGAAACCCCGAGGCCATAGCGCTGGTCGACCGTTGCCTTGCGCTGCTGGCGCGCGCGGAGCGCGCGGACGCCGCCGAGCTGCCGCAGCTGGAGGCGGAGATCGAGGCCATCCGCCTAGAGCTCGCCGAACGCTTCGGACCGCCCGGCGAGTTCGTGCGGCACTGACCTGCGCCAACGATCAACCATGCTGAGCGAAGACCCAGGTCTTGCCGCCTGAAAGCAATAAGAGCGTGGCGTAGGCTTCGCTGCGTCCATCGTCCCGCACTGAGACGTGTTGGAGACTAGGCCGTCTTCATGGAGCTGCTCGGCCGCTGCTTTCAGCTTTGGCCCTACATTGTCGACCTCGTTGGTAAAGCCTTCGCCAAAGATCGAAAGGACCCCGGAAGCCCCGAACACCTCCGCATAACTTTCCCATCACGGGAGAGTCTGCCGCCGTACTTGGTTCCTGCTCTTGTAAATCCGGAACGCTGGCTGCGCTGTAGGCGTTGCCGCGACGGGAACAAAGGGAACGCCCATGCTGACGAACAATGGACTTGCACCACCCTGGCTCATGACGGGCGCAGCGATCGCCATCCTGGGTCTCGCCGGGTGCAACAAGAACAACGAGAGCACCGAGGCGCCGGCCGCGACCCCGCCAGAGTCGGCGGCCTCACCCGCGAGCGCCAATGCGGCGATCCCGGCCAGCGGGCCCGCGGCGGTCTTCATGCCGATCGAGTCGGACATGAAGCAGAAGATGGCTGCAGCGGTCGGGTCCACCGTCGAAAGCACCTGGGCGATGAAGATGATGGCTCACCACCAGGGCGGTATCGACATGTCGCGGGCGCTGCTCAACCAGTCCCCCAACGGGGCGATGCACGACATGGCCCAGAAGACCATGGACATGCAGACCAAGGACCGCGCCGAGCTCGACAAATGGGTTCAGGCGCACGCCGGCGGGCAGGGCGGCCAAGCCAATCCGTTCGCCGAGATGGAAGCGACCATGAGCCAGAAGATGATGGCGGCGACCGGCGCCGACGCGGACCAGACCTGGGCGCGTAAGATGATCGAACACCACCAGGGCAGCATCGACATGTCGAAGCGGGTCCTGCAGGACGCGAAGGACCCTGAGATCCGGCGGATGGCGCAGAAGACCATCGACATGCAGACGAAAGAGATCGCCGAACTGCAGTCGAAGCTCGGCGGCTGATCCCACCTGCCGCCGGCAAGCCACCGCCGGCGGCAGGCCCGATCATGAGGGGTTCATGTGCCGGGTGCGTATATCCCTTTGAATACTTCAGTCGGGATATCCACCATGATCCGTCATCACCTCGGTGTCGCGGTCGCTGCGGCGACCCTTCTCGTGGCCTCGCAAGCCGCCGCCCATGCGAAACTCGTGTCGTCGAACCCGGCCGCCAACGCCACGGTCGCCGCGCCGAAGATCATCACCCTGACGTTCAGCGAGAAGCTGGTGCCGGCCTTCTCCAAGTTCGAGGTGGTCATGCCCGAGCACGGTGGAATGAAGGTCGCTGTGAAGACCACCGTCTCCAAGGACGGCAAGAGCCTCACGGGCGCGCCCACGGCGGCGCTGAGCGCCGGCGCCTACAAGGTTGTCTGGACGGCGGCGACGGCGGACGGCCACAAGATGTCCGGCGAAGTCGCCTTCAAGGTTGGCTGATCGTGCTTGAGCCTGCGGTCATCGTCCTCAGGCTGGCGCAATATCTGGGAGCGATGGTCCTGATGGGATCATCGCTCTTTTTCGTCTACGCACTGCCGGGGCGAGGAGATGGATCCGCGGCCGAGGCGCCATGGGCCAGCCGACTTCTCGCTTGCGCCGGAACGCTCCTGGCTGCGACGGCTCTGTTGTCGATCCTCGGGCAGGCCAGCATCCTCAGTGGCTCCTTTTCCGAAGGGTTGAAGCCCGAGACCCTGAGCGCCGTCGCCACCGGCATGGATCTCGGCAAGGCGGCCATAATCCGCGCCGCGGCTGCGGGGCTGGCGGTGCTGCTGATCCTCGTGCTCAAGCCCTCTCGCACCACCTGGATCGTGGCGGCCACGCTTGGCGCGATCGCAACAGCAAGCTTGGCCTGGATGGGTCACGGCGCGGCCACAGAGGGGGTCGGCGCGTCCCTTCATCTCGTCTCTGACATCCTCCACGCCTGGGCTGCGGCGGTGTGGATCGGCGCGCTCGTCGCCTTTCTGCTGTTGCTTCGTACGCCCACCCCAACTCCAGCAGCGACGGGGGCCCTCCACCGCGCTCTACACGGCTTCTCCGGGGTCGGCACAGCTGTCGTGGCCGTGCTCCTCGCCACCGGTGCGATCAACGGCTGGTTCCTGGTCGGGCTCGATCATCTCAACGGCCTCTGGACCACGGCCTACGGCCGGCTCCTGTCGCTCAAGCTGGTCCTGTTTGTGGTCATGTTCGGGCTTGCGGCGGCAAACCGCTTCCAGCTGACGCCAGCGCTCGGACGCGGCCTCGGCGCTCAAGACAGCGAGGGTGCGGCCCTCGCCCACTTGCGTCGAAGCGTCATCCTCGAAACCGCGCTGGGCTTCGGTGTGCTGGCGCTGGTCGCATGGTTCGGCACGCTCGCGCCGCCAGGGGCCATGTGAGGACGTGAACCGAGTTGCCCGGCGCCGAGCGGCTGACAGGCGGGCGCTATGTTGACACGAGATCCACCGCGCCGCGGCTGCCCGCTACGGCCTGAACATCGCCGATGTCCAGGAAATCGTCTCCGGCGCAATCGGCGGTGAGACCATCGGCGAAACGGTGGAGGGCGTGGCGCGCTATCCGATCAGCCTCCGCTACCCGCGTGAGCTGCGCGACAGCCTTGAGGGGCTGCGAGGGCTGCCGATCCTGACGCCCACGGGCCAACAGATCACGCTCGGCACGCTGGCGGCCATCACGATCGCAGACGGCCCACCGATGGTGAAGACGGAGAACGCCCGCCCCTCCACGTGGGTCTATGTGGACGTCCGGGGCCGCGACCTAAGTTCGGTGATCGGCGACCTTCGCCAGACGCTCAGCGAGGACGTACAGCTGCCATCGGGTGTCTCGATCGCCTACTCGGGGCAGTTTGAGTACCTCGAACGGGCGGCCGAGCGGCTGAAGCTCGTCGTGCCCGCGACGCTCGCGATCATCTTCCTTCTGCTCTACGTCACCTTCCGTCGTTTGGACGAGGCGGCGCTCATAATGCTCACCTTGCCCTTCGCCCTCACCGGCGAGTTCTGGGCGCTCTACCTCCTTGGCTATGACCAGTCGGTGGCGACTGGGGTGGGCTTCATCGCCCTCGCCGGGGTCGCCGCGGAGTTCGGGGTCGTGATGCTCATCTACCTGAAGCACGCCCTTGCCGAGCGCGGGCCCGAACCGGGCCCCGGTGACGTCGAGGACGCCATTCGGGAAGGGGCGCTGCTGCGCGTACGTCCGAAAGCCATGGCGATGGCGGTGATCCTGGCGGGGCTCACGCCTGTGCTGATCGGCCATGGCGCCGGCTCGGAGGTGATGAGCCGGATCGCGGCGCCGATGATCGGGGGCATGCTGACGGCTCCCCTGCTCTCCATGCTTGTCATCCCAGCGGGGTACCTCCTGTTGCGCCGCCGGCGCCACCGCGCGCCCCGCGAGATTCCTGAGCGGCGCCGCTGTACTGCATCGCGGCGTCGGCGCGGAGCATCGTGGCCGCGCGGGATCAGGTCTCGGTAGATCCTCTCTTCGGGGCGAAGCGCGCGACGAGGTCGTAGGCCTCCCCCGGGAAGATGAGCCGAACATGGGTGATGCGGTCCGCGCCTCGCCAGGTGCGGCGCTCCAGCAAGAGGCAGGCGGTCATCAGCTTGATGCCGAGCGCCGCCGCCACCGCCTTCGGCACGTTCGCCGCGCTGATCCGATGCTCGGCCTCCGTCCAGGGCACATGGCTCAGCAGCCAGCTGCCCGGCGCGGTGGCGGCGAAGTCGGCTTCGGCGGCCTGCGGCACTGTCTCGAGGTTGATCAGCCGCTCCTCCAGCGCGAAGGGCCGCCCGCCGGCCCGGTGAAGGCTTTTGAGGACGAGGACTTCGGCCGAACGCTCGAGGCCGAGCTCCTCCATCTCGCGAGCCGTGGCGGGTCGAACGCGTCGGGACAGGAGCTCATAGTCGTAAGCCTCGCCGCGCCCGCTCACCTCGGCCGGGATGTCCGGGATGTCGAGCACGGCGGAGTGAATCCTGGGCCGCGCCACGAACGTCCCGAACTTGCGACGTCGCTCAATGAGCCCGGCCTCGGCAAGCGGCGCGAGCGCCTTGTTCACCGTCATGCGTGAACAGCCGTACTCCACCATGAGTTCGTGCTCGTAAGGAATGCGGTGCCCCGGGGGCCATGCCCCCGACAAGATGCGCTCGGATATGTCCGAGCGGATCCGCTTGTGAAGCGTCAGGGCAGCGGCAGCACTCATGGACTCGCTTTCGGCCGCGCCTGCGTAACGCAGCCTTGCGCTTGCAATGCCACGTATCAAGCCCGGGGGCGGCTGTCCTTGGCGGCGGGCGGCAGCGGCGCCGTCCGCTTGGCCCGCCGGCGCTCCGCCAAGGCCTCAAGCGGGTCCAGGATCCAGGCCACGTCCGAGCGCCGGAAGCTGCGAAACAGCAGGATCAGGCCGCTGAGCGCCAGCCAGGTTGCCCCCGTCGCGAGCGTGACGATGAGCGGATGGTTGAAGCTCTGGCGGTCGTCGTAGTCCATGATGTGCAGCATCCAGGCCACGTCCCAGAGCCGCCAGGTGTCGTTCTTCGCGGCCAGCACCTCGCCGGTGCTGGCGGACACGAGCAGAGCGTGCCGCTCCTTGTCGGCGAACTCCACCCTCCAGACAGGCAGCGGAAGGTCGCGAGTCTCCAGCGTGGACTTGGCCACGTAGGTTACAGATTTGGGCGGCTCGTATCCGGTGAAGCCTGCCACGGCGAGCTCGCGCGCCTTGGCTGCGTCGATGACGACGGGCTGCCCCGTCGTTGCATTGATGACCCTGACGCCGCGGGGCGTGCTCACCTCGTACACCCAGCTGTCGTACAGCGGCTTCAGGCGCAGCTTGGTGATGGGTTCGCCGACCGCTCCGGCCACGCCGGTCAGCGGCAGCAGCGCAGCGGCAGCCGGCAGCTCAGCGGGCGGGGCGAGCGCATGTTCGCCTGAGACCTTGTGGTGATCGAGGAGCGCCATCACGGCGCCGCTCAGCGCCCACAGCAGGAACTGCAGGCCCAGGACCAGGCCGGACCACTTGTGCAGCCAGCGGATCAGGAACATGGGCGACCAGGTCATGCCGCGGCCTTTCGGACCCGCCGCTTGCGGCGGAAGCTGTAGAGGAGCAGCCACCCACCGGTGGCCGCCGTGGCGACGCCCATCCAGGTGAAGATGCGAATGAGGATGTTGTTCACGTCCTGACGGTCATCGTAGTCCATGATGTGGAACATCCAGACGAAGTCGAAGGTGCGCCACAGGTCGTGGCGGCGGGAGACGAGCTCGCCGGTCTGGGGCGAGATGTAGAATGTCGGCCGCCAGGCGCCTTCAAACTCGACGCGCCAGATCGGCACGGGTCGGGTCTGAATCTCCAGCGGAGCCTTGGTGAGTAGCTCGGCGCTCACGATGTCGCCGTCCTCGGCGAACAGCGCCTTGGCCCGGGCCCGCGCCGCCCCCTCGCCCAAGGGGGACAGCTTCTCGCCGCTGCGGGCGTCGAACAGCGCCTTCCCCTCATCCGCGTCGACGACATAGACGGGCTGCCCCAGCTGGTTCTCAAGCCGCGCCGCCTTCAGTCCGGGCGCGAGGTGGGCGAGATGCGTCGGTTCCACGAGGCCGGCGAGCGCGATCGGCTGTGGGGCCTGGGCGCGCACGAGCCGGTCGCCGTGGATGATGTCGATGTGGACGGCCGTCATGTAGAGGCCGCTGAGGGTCCAGAACACCGCCTGGATGGCGAGGATCAGGGCGAACCACTTGTGCGTGGTGCGGGCGAGAGCGGGTAGCCGCATCGGGGGTCTCTAGAAAAGGGCAGGCGCCGGAGAGCATTGGGGCCTCTCTCCGGCGCCCGGAACCTACGTCCGTCAGAACGTGTATTGCAGGCGAACGTAGCCCCTACGACCCAGCAGGTCGTAAGTCATGGTGTCCGTGTTCGCGTCGGTCCAGCTCTGGATGAACGGCGCGTCGCGGTCGAACAGGTTGTCGACGCCGACGGCGATGTTGGCCTTCTCCGACACGCGGTAGGCGAACTGGACGTTGTGGTAGAAGACGTTCGGCGTCTCGTCGCCGATGTCGCCGGGCGAGGCGTTGAAGTCCTTCGCCTTACCGATCCACTGCACCGACCAGGTGGCGTTCCAGTTGACGTCCGACACCGTCAGGCTCGCGTTCGAACGCCAGTGCGGATAGCCGCCGTTGCCGCCGCCGATATAGCCGTCGAAGATGATCGGGTCGGCGCCCACGAAGGGGATCACCTCGTACTTGGCGAGGTAGGTCGTGTTCCAGTCGAGGTCGGCGCGAAGATGCGCCACGTCGAAGGCGTAGCGCACGCCGAAGTCGACCCCCTTCATCGTCTCCTTGCCGGCGTTGGTCGGCTGCGAGGAGAGGAAGTTCACCTCACCGGTCCGCGTGCTGCGGGTGAAGTGTTCGGGTCCGCAGAACGGGTGCGAAAGGTTCGGGCTGGCGTAGCATACGGCGAGCTTCGTAGAGCCCGGGATGTTCCGGATCGCGTCCTTGATCTGGATGTCGAAGTAATCGACCGTCACCGACAGGCCCGGCACGAACTCCGGCTGGAAGACCGCTCCGAGGGTCAGGTTCTCCGACTCTTCCGGCTGCAGGTTCTGGTTGCCGCCCACCGTCGTCAGCACCGTGTTGCCGAGCTGGACGTAGCCGGCCGGCACGCCGGAGGCCTGGCAGTTGGCGATCAGCGTCGCATCGCCGCTCGTGGAGTAGCGGCTGCACGGATCGGTGGTCGTCAGGTTGCCTTCGGCGACGCCGCCGAACAGCTCGGGGACGCTGGGGATACGGAAGCCGGTGCCGTACGTGGCCCGCAGGCGCAGGCCGGAGATGACCGTCCAGTCCAGGCCCAGCTTGTAGGTGATGTTGTTGCCGAACAGGTTGTAGTCCGAGTACCGGACCGCGCCGTTCAGTTCGACGCGCTCGGCGAAGGGCATGTCCGCCAGCAGCGGCGCCGAGAGCTCGAGATAGGCTTCCTTGGTGTTGACCGAGCCCGAGATCGGATCCTGCTGGTTGGTGTTCGCCACCCCCAGCACCGTCAGCGCGTCGGGGTCGCGCCAGTGGCCACGGTCAGCAAAGATCTTCTCATCGGTTCGAACCTTTTCGAGCTTAGAAGCGGGCCGTGAGGCCGATGTAGTAGCGACGGCCGACCAGGTCGTAGCTGGAAGGGTCGGTGTTCGCCGCGATCGACGGCGAATAGACCCGGGGTTGCTTGTCCGTGAGGTTGTTCACCCCGCCGCGGACCGTCACCGTCTCGTTCAGCTTCCACGAGCCGTTCAGGTCGAAGTAGTTGACCGCGTCGAGGACCTGTTCCCGGTTGTTGAAGTTCTCGACGGAGCCCTGGTAGCGCCAGCGCACGCCCAGGCTGAAGGGGTCGTAGTTCCAGCTCAGGGTCGACAAAAACTTCCACTCCGGCAGGGTCAGGCCGAAGGTGTTGGAGATCGTCCCCTTGCGGTCGGTGAACGCGCCGCCGGGCAGGTCCTGCCGCTTCCACTCCTGCAGCTTGGTGCCGATGACGTTGAGCGCCACCGTGCCCCAGTGCGGCCCGCCGACATCGGCCAGGGCCACGACCCAGTCGACCTGGAAGTCGGTGCCGCTGGTCTTCAGCGTGCCGAGGTTCGCGTTGGTCTCAAGGGTGCTCGTGATCTGACCCGAGTTCGGGTCGCGGCGGCCCGGACGAGGTCCATCGAGACCAGAAAGCCGCGCCGCGGCAGACGGTCGACGAAGGCGTTCACAACCGGGCCTACCCCGATATAGGCGATCATCTTGATCGCCAGGGCCCCGCCGAGCACGGCGCCGGCGTTCGCGCCCGCAAGATCGTAGGACAGGAGACCCAGCGCGACGGTCGCTAGGCCCGTGCCGATCAGGGCGATGACCTGGGCCAAAAAGAGATGCCGATAGGTGCGGTCTCCTAGAACGCTCAACATGACGTTCGCTTCCTCAGCGCGAACTTAAGCGTCGGACGCTCACAGGTATTTCGCGAGTCCGGATAGGCGCCCGAGTTGGTCGTGCGATGCGACTGAGCCGCGAAACGATGTCTTCGAGGTGATGTTCGATTTGGCCCTGCACGAGGGATGCCTTGGCCTTGCCGAGGGCGCTGATCAGGTCCGATAGGATCGATTGGGCGCGCAGCTCGGACGCACCTGTGAAGCCCCACCCTCAAACATTGTCGTGCTGTCGGATTCATCGGGGTTCGACCGTAACGTGCGCCAGCTCATGCACTCTGCGCAGACGTTGGCGCACGTCGGCGGCTGAAGCGTCGCCCGTGAAGCTGACAATCGCCGCGTGGGCGCCAGGCCCGATCCGCCAAACATGCAGGTCCGTGATCTTGGCGTCCCCGAGCCCTTCAACCTCCTGACGCACTTCGCCCTCCAGGTGAGCATCAGCCGTATCGAGCAGCACGGCGGCTGTGTCGCGCATCAGGTTCCAGGCCCAGACGGAGATCACGACCGCGCCGACGATGCCCATCACAGGGTCGAGCCAAACCCAGCCCAGATATCGCCCGGCGACCAACGCCCCGATCGCCAGCACCGAGGTCAGCGCGTCGGCAAGGACGTGCACGAAGGCGGAGCGGAGATTGTTATCGTGATGCGCGTGCGCTCGATCGGAGGCGTGGCCGTGGTGATCACCGCCATCGGGATGCTCGTGAACATGAGCGTGGCCATGATGGTGATCGTGCCCCCCCGACAGGAGAAGGGCGCTCACGACGTTTACGGCGAGCCCCACTACGGCCACGAGCGTGGCCTCGCCGAAGCTCACGGGCTGCGGGTTGAGAAGGCGGACGACGGATTCGACACCAATCGCGAGCGCGATCAGGGCGAGCACAAGCGCAGAGGCGAAGCCGGCCAAATCGCCGACCTTGCCCGTACCGAAGCTGAAGCGCCGGCTGCGCGCGTGACGGCGAGCGTAGGCGTAAGCCGCCGCCGCGACGGCCAGAGCGCCCGCGTGGGTCGCCATGTGGAATCCGTCGGCGAGCAGGGCCATCGAGTTGAAGACACTGCCGGCGATGATCTCGCCAACCATCATCACGGCGGTTAGGGCCACGACCCACAGCGTGCGTCGGGCATTTTCATCGTGCCGTTCGCCGAGGAAGACGTGGTCGTGGGACAAGGCCTCGTCTGAAGCTGACAGATTCAAGGCGGCTCTTCCTATTTTGCGTATCGGCGCACGACTGCGATCAGCTCTTCGGCGCCGGAAGCTCGGTCCGCATCCGTTAGGTCGGGCCGGGCCACGTGCTCGCGGACATGGTCCTCAATCAGCTCGTCCATCAGCCCGTTAACAGCCCCGCGCACGCCGGCAGCCTGATGCAGGATCGTCGAACAGCCCGCTTCGTCAGCGATGGCCCTCTCGATCGCGGCGACCTGGCCGGCAATACGCCGGACCCGGGCCAAGAGCTGCTCTTTGTTGTTCGTCGTATGCGCCATAGGCTACCCCCCTACCCTATATGACGCGGAGCCGCCAGCCCTCGACTACGTGCGCACGCTCTCTGCGCGCTTCACGGACCAACCGCTGGCGAGGACTGGGCGAGGCGCCTTTCGACCGGAGGAGGCGCCTTGCTTCTCAAGTCGGGAACTCATTCACGCCCGGTGCAGGCGCGGCGGCTAGTTTGAGGGGTTGCCGCGCTGAGATGCGTAGACGTTCACAGACACCCTGTCGGAGACCCCAATGAAGACCCGCCTTTTCGGACTTGCCGCCCTTGCGGGAGCAACGGCCCTCATCGCTTCCAGCCCGGCTTGGGCGCATGCGCACCTCGTGAGCTCCAATCCGGCGGCCAACGCCGCCGTCGCGGCCGCGCCGAAGGTCATCACCCTGACCTTCAACGAAAAGCTCGTACCGGCCTTCTCCAAATTCGAGCTCACCATGCCGGAGCATGGCGGCATGAAAGTACCGGTGAAGACGACCGTCTCCAAGGACGGCAAGTCCATCACCGGTACGCCACAGAGCGCGCTGACCAATGGAGCCTACAAGATCGTGTGGTCCGCGGCCTCGGCCGACGGCCACAAAATGACAGGCGAAGTGGCCTTCAAGGTCGGCTGACGTGCTTGAGCCTGCGGTCATCATCCTCAGGCTGCTGCAGTATGCGGGGGCGATGGTCCTCATGGGATCATCGCTCTTCTTCATCTATGCCCTCCCCGCCACGGGTCCCGGCTCGGCCGCGGAGGCGCCGTGGACCCGCAAGCTGCTGACGGGCGCAGGCGTGCTGCTCGCGCTCGCGACGCTGCTCTGGATCGCGGCCCAGGCCAGCGTGCTGGCCGGATCGATAGCGGAGGGACTCAAACCCGAGGCGCTCGGCGCCGTGGTGACAAGCATGGACCTCGGCAAGGCGGGTGTCCTGAGGGCCGGAGTCGCCCTCCTGGCCACGATCCTCGCCGTGATGCTGAGGCCAGCGCGAGCCAGCTGGATCGTCGCGGCCGCGCTGGGAATGGTCGCGACCGCAACCTTCGCCTGGATGGGTCATGGCGCGGCGACGGAGGGGCCAGGCGGTGTCATCCACCTTGTCTCCGACATCCTTCACAGCTGGGCAGGGGCCGTCTGGATCGGCGCGCTCGTAGCCTTCGCGCTGATCCTGCGCACCCGCAGCCCCGTGCCGGCAGAGGTCGTCGCCCTGCACCGGGCGCTGCACGGCTTTTCGAGCGTGGGTGCGCTGCTGGTGGCGGTCCTGGTGGCGACCGGACTCGCCAACAGCTGGTTCTTGGTCGGGGTGGACCGGATCGACGGCCTCTGGACCACCCCTTATGGGCGGCTTCTGAGCCTGAAGTTGGTCCTCTTCACGGCCATGCTCGGCTTGGCGGCGGCCAATCGGTTCGGGCTGACGCCGGGTCTTGGCAGGGCGCTCGCAGCTCCGGATGCGTACGCCGCAGCCCTGACGGCGCTACGAAGGAGCGTGGCGATCGAGACAGCCGTGGGGCTGATTATTCTGGCGCTGGTCGCTTGGTTCGGGACGTTGGCGCCGCCATCAGCCCTCTAGGCGTGATGGCAAAGACCCGGGTTTTGCCACCCTGGAGCAATAACGGCGTGTTGCAGGCTCCCTTGCTCCCTAGGGCGTCTCCATGCCCGCAACCGGTGGCCATGGAGCGCTTTCACACGGCATAGACCGGAGCGAACCCGCCACCGGGCGTCCGGAAGTTGGTCGTCTGCCCTTGGTAGATCCGCGCCGCTGAGAGGAGCGGTTCGCCACGGTAGGTGTAGAGGCGCATGTCCAACTTCAGCGACTGCTCTTGTCCATCCACCCGAATTCGCCGCTCACTGGGGGGCGCAATCTCCTGGGCGATGTAGCCGCCGCTCGCCACCAGTTCCCATACGCCGCGGGTGATCTTGTCGCCGCGGTACACCGCCTTGCCGCCATGTCCCGTGACTGGCTTAAAGAAGTAGCGCTTGCGCGCCATCCAGAGCGCGTCGGCGTTCCCAGCTTCAACCAGCACCGTCCTTGGCGTGGCCCTGAGCAACGCCTGTCGCTGGTGGTTGGCAATCCGAAGATCGTCCAGCGCCTCCCCATCGCAGAGCAGCGTGAGGTTCCGCTTATCTGCGAGCAGGGCATGATTGCGGGGGTTGGGCGTCACGACCACCGCGCCATTGCGATTTGCGTCGCGGAGCGCACGATGGCCCTCCGTCTCGAGCGCAAAGTCAATCAGCCTGTTGTAGACCAGCGAGATCTCGCGACCATCATACAGCAGCTTTCCCCCGCTGTATTCGAGCTCGGCAGGATCGGCCACCACGGCATCTAGCCCCCTCCGCTCGAACAGGGCCTTGGCCAGCAGGAACTCAGGATAGAGGTATTGTTCGCCCGGTTGGTTGTCGACGATGGCGATCGAGATCGGCCGCCCCGCGCCCCGCTGCAGCGTCCACTCTTCGAGGAACATATCCCAAACCGCACCTTCAAAGACGCCGGCCCCTTCACCAACGGTGGAGAGCGCTTCCTGCGCCTCCGCGCAGCAGGCGCTCTGCGCGCGTGCGAGGAGCGCGTTCAGGAAAGCTCCGCCGGCGGTGGTGTTTATCTCGATCAGTCGCGGCCCCGCGGCGCCGGGATGGAAGTCATAGCCCATGAAGACACCCCGCAGCCCAAAATCGGCGTGGGCGATCTGCGGCGCCCAGGCCAGCACCGCCCGCTGGTAGGGCGGCGTCGCAGCCGCGGCCTCGATGGCCCCGACCACCTCCAGCATGGCTGTGAGGTCCCGATTCGCGAGGAACACCGGCGTATCGGAGAACAGATGCGGTCGGCGCGCCAGCAGGACGTCGGTCAGGTCCGCATCGCCGGCCTCGGCGCGGATGGCCGCGCGCAAAGCATCCCGCTCCAGGGTAATACAGAAGCACTGCCGATTGAGAACCTCGTCCGCGCGCCCCTCGGCGGGTTTCCGATCGTCCATGCGTCGCCTCCTGCGCCCCTCATCCCAGACGCACACTTGCGCCACACCCCTCGAAGCAGTGTTGATTTCCATCAAGGCGGCGGAGGCAAGCCGCCTGTAGCTTGCACGATGTCGACTCTTGAGAGTCCGCCCCAGTGGGCGCATCCTGCGTCCTAGGAGGAACCCGCTGCTCCGCAGGCTGCATCATCTGCTTGCCCTCATCGCGTCGATCATGCTCGTGATCGCCGGGTCCCCTGCCGTGGCCGCAGGCGCCGGCTGCGACCCGTGTCCTCCGAACTGTGAGATGATGTTGCAAGACGCCGCAGCGTCAGGGGCGAGCGGCGACAGCCACCCGTCTCCTGCGCACTCGGAGGACGGCTCCCAGACTCCGTGCAAACAGGTGGTAATGTGCCAGGCCGCCGCGGCGGCGCCGGCCCCCGAGTTGGGCGCGGTTGTCTTCGCGCGCCTTTCACATGACGCGGCGCGACGCCCCTGGCGCAATGCCGTCGCCACGCCCTCGCGGCCGCCCGACCAGGTGCTGCGCCCTCCCATCCGCCTCTGACCTTCGACAGATTCCCGGCCCGCTATGCGCGCCGGCTCTGGCGCCATGGCGCTCTCATCGAGGAGTTCGGAGCATGTCTCCCAATCGCTGGCTGCCGGCCCTGCTGGTCGGCGCCGCAATCGCCACCCCCGCGTCAGCGGACCCGCAGACGTTCGACCAAACCCTGGCGCTGGCGAGCGCAAACGCGCCCAGCCTGCAAGCGGCAGCGCTGAAGGTCGAAGCCGCCCGGGCCGCGTTGCCCGCCGCCGGCGCCCTCCCCGACCCCCAGCTGAAGGTCGGGCTCGAGAATGTGCCGATCTCTGGACCCATGGCCGGGCGCTTCGGGGCTGACGAAATGACCATGGCCACCTTCGGCCTTATGCAGGAGGTGCCGAACGGGGCGCGCCGGCGCGCCGAGGCCGGCATCGCTCGGGCGGACATCGGGTCGGCCCAGGCGGAGGTCGCGGTGGAAGCCCTCGATGTGCGGCTGGGCGCGGCGCTCGCGTGGATCGACCTTCACTACGCCGGTCGACGCCTGGCCGCGCTCGACAGCGTCCTGCAGACCCTGGAGCCGCTCTGGGACGCCGCGCCGGCCGGTGTGACTGCCGGCGCCACGCGCCCGGCCGGCGCCCTGACGCCGGTGGCACAGCGCGCGGCGCTCGATGACCGGCGTAGCGAACTTGTCGCTGCGCTCGGCCGGGCTCGTGCGGAGCTGGTGCGCTGGACCGGCGACCCCTCGCCAAACGTGACGGGCCCGCCGCCCGAGCCCGCACTCGACGCCGAGCGGCTTCGCGCCGGGCTGGACCGTCGACCCGCGCTGCTTGCCTATGCCTCCGCCGCCCGCCGGGCCGCTGCACAGGTTGACCTCGCCCGCGCGGCAAGGCGGCCGGACTGGGCCTTCGAGGTCGGCTATGGCCGCCGCGACCCGATGTTCGGCGACATGGTCTCGGCCGGTGTCACGGTTCGCCTGCCGCTGTTCGCCTCCCGTCGTCAGGACCCGCTGATCGCCGCCCGCGCCGCCGACGCCCGTCGGGTCGAGGCCGAGCGGGAGACCGCCCGCCGCGCCCTGGCGGCCTCGCTGGAAGCCGATCTGGCCGACCAGGTCATGCGTCGGGAACAGTGGCTGCGAACCCGCAACGTCGTACTCCCCGCGGCGAAGCAGCAAGCGGACCTGGAGACCGCCAGCTACGCCGCCGGCCGGGCGGGTCTCTCCGAGGTGCTCGACGCCTTCACCCGCCTCGCCGAGGCCCAACTCACCACCATCGACCGCGAGGCCGCACTGGCGCGCGAGGCTGTCCGCATCGACATCACCTACGGGAGCGACGCCCAATGAACCCGCAGCAATCCGGCCGCGTCCGCCTCGCCGCCGGCGCGGTCGCCCTGCTCCTGATCGGCGCGGCTGGCGGCATCGGCCTGGCCAGGCTCTCCGCCGGGGCTGACGACCACGCTCCGGCCGCAGGTGTCGAGGATCGCGAAATCCTCTACTGGTACGACCCAATGGTTCCGGGCCAGCGCTTCGACAAGCCCGGCAAGTCGCCCTACATGGACATGCCGCTGGTCCCCCGTTACGCGGACGAGGGCTCCGGCGGTGCGGGCGTGCGCATCGATCCGGCGCAGCTCCAGAGCCTCGGGGTGCGTTACGCCGTCGTCGAGCGGGGGGCGCTGGGAAGCGAGCTCACCGCGTCCGGGGTGATTGACTTCAATCAACGCGATGTGTCGGTCGTACAGGCCCGGGCGGACGGCTTCGTCCAGCGGGTCTATGCCCGCGCGCCGGGCGACGTGATCGCCGCCGGCGCCCCACTGGCCGACATCCTGGTTCCCGAATGGGGCGGCGCGCAGGCCGAGTACCTGGCGGTGCGGCGCACCGGTGACGCCGAGCTCATCGCCGCGGCCCGCCAGCGTCTGGTGTTGCTGGGCATGCCGCCAGGCGTGATCGCCGGCGTCGAGCGCACCGGCCGGCCGCAGACGACGGTGACGGTCACGACGCCTGGTGGCGGCGTCCTCCGCATCCTGAGCGTCCGAGGCGGCATGACCGTCGCCCGCGGCCAGACCTTGGCCGAGGTCAGCGGGCTGGGAACCGTCTGGCTCAACGCCGCGGTTCCAGAGGCCCTGGCGGCGCAAATCCGTCCCGGCCAGTCGGTCACGGCAACGCTCACGGCCTACCCGGGCGAGTCGTTCTCCGGCCGGGTCTCGGCGCTGCTGCCGGAAATGACCGGAGAGAGCCGCACGCTCACGGCCCGCGTCGAACTTGTCAACAGCGGGGGCCGCCTGCGCCCAGGCATGTTCGGCGAGATCCGATTCAGCGGCCCGCCTACTCCGGCGCTGATGATCCCGGCTGAAGCGGTCATTCGCACCGGTCGCCGGACCCTGGTCATGCTGGCGGAGGGCGATGGCCGATTCCGGCCGGCGGAGATCCAGGTCGGCCGGTCCGACGGCGAGCGCCTGGAGGTGCTCGGCGGCCTGAAGGCGGGCGAGCGCATCGTGGCGTCCGGGCAGTTCCTGATCGATTCGGAAGCCAGCCTCTCGGGAACGCCCGCGCGCAGCCTCGGCGAGGGGGCGAAGAGCGCACCGAGGGCGGCGCTGCACGAGGCGACCGGCCGCGTCGAGAAGATCGATCAGGCGGGCCTGACCCTGTCGCATGGGGCTGTCCCAGCGCTCGGGTGGCCGCCCATGACGATGACCTTCAAACTGGCCGACCCGGCCCTGGCCCGCGGGCTTCGAGCCGGCGACAGGGTGCGGTTCGCCTTCGACCAGCCGCCGGCCGGGCCCACCGTCCGGCAAATCGAAAAGGCGACCGCGCAATGATCGCCAGGCTCATTCGCTGGTCCGTCGCCAACCGCGTCTTCGTGCTGCTGGGCGCCCTGTTCCTGCTGTCCGCGGGAGTGTTGGCGGTCCGCGCCACACCGGTCGACGCCCTGCCGGACCTGTCCGACGTGCAGGTGGTGATCCGCACGCCCTATCCCGGCCAGGCGCCTCAGATCGTCGAGGACCAGGTCACCTACCCGCTGGCGACCACCATGCTGTCGGTTCCGGGCGCCAGGACCGTGCGCGCCTACTCCTTCTTCGGAGACAGCTTCGTCTATGTGCTGTTCGAGGACGGGACGGACCTCTACTGGGCCCGTTCGCGAGTGCTCGAGTACCTCAGTCAGGTGCAGGGGCAGCTGCCAGCGCAGGCGCGTCCTGCCCTGGGGCCCGACGCCACCGGGGTCGGCTGGGTGTTCGAGTACGCGCTCGTCGACAGGTCGGGAAAGCACGACCTCTCGCAGCTGCGCAGCCTCCAGGACTGGTTCCTCCGCTATGAGCTGAAGAGCCTGCCCGGGGTGGCGGAGGTCGCCAGCATCGGGGGCATGGTCAAGCAGTACCAGGTGGTGCTCGATCCGGTGCGGCTCGCCGCCTACGGCCTCACCTATCAGCAGGCCGCCGAGGCCATCCAGCGCGCCAACCAGGAGACCGGCGGTTCGGTGCTGGAGCTCGCCGAAGCCGAGTACATGGTCCGGGCCAGCGGCTACCTGGCCGATCTGGAGGACTTCCGCGCCATCCCTCTGCGCACCGCGGGTGGCGGAGTCCCTGTGCGCCTCGGGGACGTCGCGACCGTACAGCTCGGTCCCGAGATGCGGCGCGGAGTCGCCGAACTGAACGGCGAAGGGGAGGTGGCCGGGGCCGTGGTCATCGTCCGCTCCGGCGAAAATGCCCGGGCGGTGATCGAGCACGTAAAGGCGCGGCTTGCGGAGTTGAAGACCAGCCTGCCGGCCGGGGTGGAGGTGGTCGTCACCTACGACCGCTCTCAGCTGATCGAACGGTCGATCGCCAATCTCACCGAGAAGCTGCTTGAGGAGTTCGTGGTCGTGGCGCTGGTCTGCGTGCTGTTCCTCTGGCACGCGCGCAGCGCCCTGGTGGCGATCCTCACCCTGCCGCTCGGCGTGCTTGCGGCGTTCATCCTGATGCGCCTGCAGGGCGTCGATGCGAACATCATGTCCCTGGGCGGCATCGCCATCGCCATCGGGGCCATGGTCGACGCCGCCGTCGTGATGATCGAGAACGCCCACAAGCACCTGGAGCGTTGGGCCCACGAGCACGACGGCGACCAACCCAAGGGCGCCGAACATTGGGCCGTGGTCACCGAAGCGGCGGCCGAGGTCGGCCCGGCGCTGTTCTTCAGCCTGTTGATCATCACTCTCTCGTTCGTGCCGGTGTTCACCCTGCAGGCGCAGGAGGGCCGGCTGTTCGCGCCGCTCGCCTTTACCAAGACCTACGCCATGGCCGCCGCGGCCATCCTGTCGGTGACCCTGGTCCCCGTGATGATGGGCTATCTGATCCGTGGCCGCATACCGGCCGAGGCGCGAAACCCGATCAACCGCTGGCTGACGGCCGCCTACCGGCCGGGTCTCGACTGGGTCATGCGACGGCCGAAGACGACGCTGGTCATCGCCGCCGTCATCTTCGCCACGACGGCTTGGCCGCTCAGCCGCCTCGGGGGGGAGTTCCTGCCAATGATGGACGAGGGCGACCTGCTCTACATGCCCTCGGCGCTTCCGGGCCTGTCGCCAGCCAAGGCCGCCGAGCTGCTGCAGCAGACCGACCGCATGATCAAGTCGGTGCCCGAGGTGGAGAGCGTGTTCGGCAAGGCCGGAAGGGCCGAGACCGCCACCGACCCCGCGCCGCTGGAGATGTTCGAGACCACCATCCAGTTCAAGCCTCGCGACCAGTGGCGGCCGGGCATGACCCCAGAGAGGCTGGTCGAGGAACTTGACGCCGCCGTGCAGGTTCCCGGGCTCGCCAACGTCTGGGTGCCGCCGATCCGCAATCGCATCGACATGCTGGCCACGGGGGTGAAGAGCCCGATCGGCGTGAAGGTGTCGGGGGCTGATCTGGCCGAGCTCGACCGCGTCGCCCAGCAGGTGGAGACAGTCGCAAAAACGGTGCCGGGCGTCAGCTCCGCGCTGGCCGAGCGCCTCACCGGCGGGCGCTATGTAGACATCGACATCGACCGCGGCCAAGCCGCGAGATACGCCCTGAACATCGCCGATGTGCAGGCTATCGTCGCGGGCGCAATTGGCGGCGAGGTCATCGGCCAAGTGATCGAGGGCCGCGCGCGCTACCCCATCAACCTGCGCTATCCGCGCGAGCTGCGCGACAGTCTCGAAGGCTTGCGGGCGTTACCGATCGTCACGCCGGGAGGCCAGCAGGTCACTCTGGGAACGGTCGCCCGCGTCGAGATCGCTGATGGCCCGCCCATGCTGAAGACGGAGAACGGACGGCTGTCGACCTGGGTCTATGTGGACGTCCGAGGCCGGGACCTCGCCTCTGTGGTGGGTGACCTGGATGGCGCCGTGCGTCAGCAGGTGACGCTCCCGGCGGGGGTCAGTATCGCCTACGCTGGCCAGTTCGAATACCTGCAGCGCGCCACCGAACGGCTGAAGCTGGTGGTTCCCGTCACCCTGCTGACCATCTTCGTGTTGCTTTACCTGATCTTCCGGCGGTTCGATGAGGCGGCGCTGATCATGGCCACCCTGCCGTTTGCGCTCACCGGCGGCATCTGGCTGCTCTATCTGATGGGGTTCAATCAGTCGGTGGCTACGGGCGTGGGCTTTATCGCCCTGGCCGGCGTCTCCGCGGAGTTCGGCGTGGTGATGCTGATCTATCTCAAGCACGCCTTGGAGGCCGGTGGTCCCGACCCCTCGCCGGCGACCGTCGAAGCGGCTGTCCGGGAGGGCGCCCTGCTGCGGGTTCGGCCCAAGGCCATGACCGTGGCGGTGATCCTCGCCGGCCTGTTCCCGATCCTCATCGGCCACGGAGCGGGATCGGAGATCATGAGCCGCATCGCCGCGCCGATGATCGGCGGAATGCTCACCGCCCCGCTGCTGTCGATGCTGGTGATCCCGGCTGGCTTCCTGCTGCTCCGCCGACGCCCGCATAGGGCTACTTCAATTCGTCCGGACCTGAGGAGAAGATCATGAAACCCATCTGGACCGCGCTGGCCGCCCTGCAGCCGGCCTCGCCGCCTGCGCTGATAACCGATCGGCCGATACGCCGGCGGCCGGAGCCCAGGATTGGCGCCCGCGTGCCGATGGCGCGGCGGCGCGAGCGGCGCTAGCGCACGGTCAGGCCTTCCTCACGATAGAGCCGGTAGATTCGGTTCTTGCCCGACGGCTCGCCCGCCCGCCGCAGCAGCACGAACAGTCGTCGGTAGCCGAACCGTCGTCGCTCAGCGACCAGGCTGCGTAGGCGCTCGCGCAGTTCAGTCTCCGGAGGCCGGCGGGATCGGTAGCGCACCATCTTGCGGTCCGCTTGGACGATGGAGCAGGCCCGCCGCTCGCTGATCTCGAACACTGTCCGCACCCTGCACAGCGGCGGGCCCTACCATTTTTTTCCGAGCGACTCGTTCAGCGCGGCCTTGTCGAGCATGGCATCCGCAGCAACTTCAGCCGCCGGTTCTCGTCTTCCAGCGCCTTCAGCCGCTGGGCGTCCGACACGCTCATCCCGCCGAACTTGGCCTTCCAAACGTAGATTGTGCCCTCCGACACCCGTGCTTGCGGGCCAGCTTCGCCGCCTTCGCCCCAGCTTCGTTCTCCCGCAGGATCCCGATGATCTGCTCTTCCGTAAATCTCGCTCGCTTCATGTCCGTCCTCTCAAGGGCCGGACTCTAGTTCCGCGTGGAGGAAATTTTCAGGGGCAGGCCAGCAGGAGCCGATCTTACTTTGCGGCATGTCGTGCGCCGCCAATTCGAGTTCCGCCCGCGGTTGCAGGATTGGCTGCTACGTGAACCTCAGATCATAGCGTCCTTCGATCAGCGCAAGCAGACACCGTCCTCGGAGAAGCTCAGGCGGCGCGCGCCCGGCTCAACCGTGGCGCGCGAACACCCGCGTCTTGCCGCCCGGCAGCAGAAGCAGCGTCTGGTAAGGCTCCTTCCGTCCGTCAGGCATCTCCATGCCGGGCGAGCCCAGCGGCATGCCAGGTACGGTGATGCCCAGCGCCTTCGGCCGCTCTCTCAGCAGGCGGCCGACGTCAGCGGCGGGTACGTGGCCCACGACCACGTACCCGCCGATCGTGGCGAGGTGGCAGGATGAGAGCTCGAATGGAACGCTATGACGCTTTCCGATTGGCGTGATGTCTTCGACGTTGACCACCTTCGGCCGATAGCCCGCCCGGGTCATGATGGTGATCCAACCCTTGCAGCATCCACACGAAGCGGTCTTGTAGACAGCCAAGGGCGGCGGCGCGGCCGCCCAGGCGTGCGGCGCCGCCAGAACGGCTGCTGCGGCGGCAAGCAGGTTGCGGCGAAGGATCATCGAATATCAGCCTCCAAGGGTCAGCGCCGACCGCCGCAACAGGACGCCTTCGCGGATGGGGCGGCCTTCCCAGCCTCCTGCGGGGTGTAGCCCGCCTCCCGAATAGCGCCGCGCACGGCCGAGTCGGCTGCGGTCGTCGCGACTTCCAGCGACTTGCTCGGCAGATCGATGGCGACCTGGGCCGCCGGATCGACGCCCTTCACCGCCGCAGTGATGGCTTGCACGCAATGTGCGCAGCTCATGTCGTCGACTTGGTAGCGAAGCATGGAAACCTCCTGGTCAGAACCTCGGCCGATCTGGTGGGGCTTCCAACGATGGTAGGGTCAAGGCCCGATCGATCTAAAGACGCTCGAGGATCGCCCTCATCTGCCTTATTTCCCGCCTCTGCGACTCGATGATGCCGTCGGGGCCGTAGCAGAGGGCGCGCAGCTCGGGATCCTTCAGCGAGGCTTCCTTGCACATCAGCAAGGCACCGGAATGGTGCGGGATCATCGACTGCACGAACTGGCGATCGCCGACCAAGCCCTGCGCCCGGATGCCGATCAATGAGAGCACGAAGACTGCGGCGAAAGTGACGTACAAAGCCAGGTTCAGCTTGGCATTCATGTACATGGACTTCATCGTCAGCAACATGATGATGGCCATGGGAGCCCACATCACGAGCGCCATGTAGAAGAAGTTGATGTTCTGGACGAATTCGCCCCAGCTGAATATCATCGTGAACATGGCGAAATACATAACCGCCAGGCTCAGAGCCAGATTGATGGCGAGCATCACATAGTGATGCCGACCCTCCTTCGCGCTCATGCCGGACTCGCCGTGTTGTGCGTCTTTCACGTCAGCCTCCTGAGAGATGCTGTTCCCAATAGCGCAAGCCTTGCTTGCAAACTTCCCCATCTTCCGAACGCGTCAGGCCACACCTGCCCGATTAGCCGGGCGTGAGACGTCTTGTTCCCGTCGGCTTCAACTCAGACCAACCTAAAACCACGCACGAAGTCCGACCACAAACGTCGTGCTCTCGATGTCCTCGCCGGCAGACCGGAGGAAATCCGCAGTCCTCCCGAAGGCACGCTCATACGCCACACCGATGTAAGGCGCGAATTCGCGGCGAATCTCATAGCGGAGGCGGAGCCCGAGCTCTGCGTGCGTGATTCCGGATCCAGTGTTGAGTCTTGGGAGCTTCTGCGCCGAAAGCCTCAACTCTGCCTGCGGCTGAAGGACCACGCGCTGGGTCAGTCGCAGGTCGTAGGTTCCCTCGACCCGCCCGGTCAGGTCGCCGCGATCGGACAAGAACGCTGCGGCTTCGACTTCGAACCAATAGGGGAAGAGGCTTTCAACCCCGACTGTCGCGTAGGTTCGCGAATTTCCGGACCCGAAGTCACGACGTACTCCGACTTGCACGTCGGTATAACGAGCCACTGCGCGGGAATAGAGTGCCTGAACTTCGGCAAGCTCGACCCCCTCGCCTCCAGAGCCCTCGCCTTCGGACTTGAAGACAAACCTGTTGATGTCGCCGCCGTACCAGCCTTCAACATCCCATCGATAGCCGCCGCCCGGTGGCTGGGATTGGTACTCTGCGAGGTTGAGCATCAGCTTCGCGATCCGTACGCCCCCGTGCTCGCGCGCGAGGATTCCCCGGGCGCGCTGCATCGGCCCCGTCCCGAAGACCTGATCGGCCACGTTGTCGGTGATCACGGCCGGCGCCGGCGCATTGCCGACAGGCAAGCCGGTCGCGGTCTGGCCGCCCTCCATCGGCGCCATCGTGTGTCCCGCATCAGGGTCCGCTGGGCCCGGCATGGTGTGTCCGGCATGCGGATCGGCGGGAGCCGCAGGTTGTGCGGGCATGGCGTGCCCGGCATGGGGGTCCACGGGCGCTGCCGAGGCTTCGGAGCCTTGAGTCGGCAGCGATGGGCGTGAGGTCTCCGGCGGCTCCGGCGCCGCGTGGCCCGCATGGGGGTCGGCCGACGGCTTCGTTGCGGCGGGCATGGCGTGGCCTGCGTGCGGATCCGCCGGCGCGGCGGGCTGCGGCGGCATCGCGTGACCGGCGTGGGGATCGGCGGCCTGGGCGGCGGCGGCTGTGGCCGAGCTGGCCAGCGCCAGGGCTAGGAGGGAGGTCCGGATCATGCCGCCGCTCCTTCGACCGGACGCACCTTGAAGACTTGGAACATGCCGGCGTGCATGTGGTAGAGCATGTGGCAGTGGAAGGCCCAGTCACCGCCCTCGGCGGTGAAATCGAACGACACCTTCCCACCCGGCATTACGTTCACCGTATGCTTGCGCGGCAGATGGCCGACTGGCCCGTGCACCAGCTCGAAGAAGTGCCCGTGCAAGTGGATGGGGTGCGTCATCATCGAGTCGTTGATGAGGGTGACGCGCACCCGCTCACCGGCCCGGAAGGAATAGGCCGGCGGGTTCTCGCTGAACTTCCAGCCGTCGAAGCCCCAGATAAACCGCTCCATGTTGCCGGTGAGATGGATGTCCATCGCGCGATCCGGCGGCCTGGGGTCGGGGTTGGGATCCAGCGCGATGAGGTCCTTGTAGACCAGCACCCGATGACCGACGCTTTCCAGCCCAAGGCCGGGATCGCCGGTGCGATCCATCGGCATGGGCGCGATCATCTGCACGCCCGGCCCCTTCTTGATTTGAGGGGCCTTCGACCAGTCCAGCATGTTCATCTTCATGCCGCCCATGTCGCCCATCACGTCCGAACCGCGCTGGCGCGGCGGAGCCATGCCGGGCGGCGGCCCGGCGGCCGCCATGCCCGCGGGATCCATCCCCGGCATGCTGGAGTGATCCATTCCAGCCATCTGCGAATGGTCCATGCCGGCCATGGCGCCGTGCGCGGACATGTCCATGCCCATGTCCTTCATGGTCAGGATGGGCCGCTCACGCAGCGGCGGCACGGCCGCGCTCATCCCAGCGCGGGGCGCCAGGGTCGCCCGCCCCAAGCCGGAACGGTCGATCGCCTCCGAAACGATCGTGTAGGCGCGATCCTCGGTCGGGTGGACGATCACGTCGTAGGTCTCGGCGTTGCCGATCTGGAACTCGTCCACCTCGACGGGCCGGACGTTCTGGCCGTCGGCTGCGACGACTGTGAGCTTCAGGCCCGGAATGCGGACGTTGAAGACCATCTGCGCCGCACTGTTAATAAAGCGCAGGCGCACCCGCTCGCCGGGCTTGAAGAGCCCGGTCCAGTTGTCCTTGGGGCCGTGGCCGTTGACGAGGAAGGTCATCACCGCGCCGGTGACGTCCGAGATGTCGGTCGGGTCCATGAGCATCTTGGCCCATTCGATCCGTTCGCCGAGGGTCTGGTCCTTGCCCGCAAGCAGGCCGGCGATCGTCTGGCGCTGATAATTGAAGACCCCGCCCTGCTGCTTCAGCCGCTTGAAAATCAGGTGCGGGTGCATCTCGCTATGGTCGGCTAGCACCAAGACGTGCTCGCGGTCGTAAGCGACGGGATCGGGCTTCGCCGGCTCGATGACGATTGGGGCATAGTGGCCCTCCGCCTCCTGCAGACCCGAGTGGCTATGGTACCAGTAGGTGCCTGACTGAATGATCGGGAACTCGTAGACGAAGGTCTCGCCGGGGCGGATGCCGGGAAAGCTGACCCCCGGAACGCCGTCCATCTCGAAAGGCACCAGCAGCCCATGCCAGTGGATCGAGGTGTCCTCATCGAGGGTGTTCGTCACCGCGATCCGGACCCGCTGACCTTCTTTCAGACGAATGAGCGGACCGGGCACGGTCCCATTGATCGTCACGGCATGGCGACGCTTGCCGTCGATCGTGATCGGTGTGTGGCCGATCGTCAGTTTGATGTCCTCGCCGGAAAGCGTCGGCAGGGTCGACACCTGGCCGGGCGTCGCGCTCTGCGCCCAGGCGGGCAGCAGCGAGCTGATCGCCGCTCCGCCCCCGAGGATGGCCGCGCCTTTGATCAGGGCGCGGCGGTCAAGGTCAGGTCGTGGCCTGGACATTCGAAATCCTACGATCGGAACAATAGACGAGGTGATAGGGCTTCCCACCGCGGGAAGGTCAAGCGCCCCGCCCACACAAACTCTACGCAGCTCGGGGCGCTTGCCCCTGAACTTCTGAGGATTAAATCGCCGATCGGTCGATAAGCTCCGCAAGCTGCTGGCGGGCCCGGTAGACGCGCGTCTCTACGGTCTTGACGGTCACCCCCAGGAGCGCGGCGGCTTCCTGCTGAGTGAGCTCGTCGAAATAGGTCAGTAGCAGCGGCTCTTTGAGCTTGGTCGGTAGGCGGTCGACGGCTTTCTGGACGATGGCCCGGCGCTGCGCCGCAACGACCGACTCCTCCCCGTCGGGCGCCGGATCCGCTTGCGCCTGCGCCTCGGTTGATTGGTCGTCCTTCTCTCCCAGGATGAACCGACGAACCGCCAGACGGCGGGCGCGATCGCGGCACTTGTTGAGGGCTATGGCGCGCAGCCAGACCGGGAACGCCCGCAGATCGTCGAAACGCGCGAGCGCCTTCCACGCCGCTACGAAGGTCTCCTGCACGACATCGACAGCCGCGTCGGCGTCGCCGACGTAGCGGCGCACGAAGCCATACAGCGACGGCTTGTGCCGACGCATGAGCGTGGTGAACGCCCGATCCTCCCCGCCCCGCGCGCGCTGGACGAGATCGGCGTCCGTCTCTTCCTGAAGCGTCACGGCGCCTGTTCAGTGAGGGCCTCAGCGACACGCTTGTCGAACTGCGCAGCCTGGTCCGGCGTCAACACGGTGCGCATCGCCAGGACGTGCAGGATGGTTTCGTTCTGAAGGGCCCCCATGGCGTCGTGGAACCGTTCGACCGCGGCCTTCACCTCCGGCGAATACTCGTGACGCACCTGAATGGCCCGGGCGAGCTCGGCGTTGGCGGCGCGCAGCTCGGCCTCCCGCGCCCGACGACGAACCGCGAAGTCCTGCTCGAGCACATCCAGCCTCTTCCGCTGCTCGGGGGCGAGTTTCAGCTCTTCGTGGACGAACTCATGCAGCGAAGGCTGGTGGCGCTGGTCATAGATGTAACGCGCGCCAATCCAGGTTCCCCCGACGGCCGCGATGACCGTCAGGAGCAGCGTGAGGATCAGCCCACGGCTGAAGAAACTCATCCGTGGTGATCCAGGAGGGTGGAGGGGGCGAGCTCCGCCTTAGTGGAGAAGGCGGACACCTCCTGGGATTGCGCGGCCACGGCGACCGCAGTCGCGCCGCCGCTCGCCACGCCCAATCCCAGCGCGCCGACGACGGCCGCGGCCCGTACCGCCAGGAGCGTTGGAGCGGCCGCCCGCGCCTGGCGCACGCGCTCGATGCCCTGCCAGACCCTCGCCTCCAGGCTCTGGTAGCCGGCGGGTAGCGGCTCCGATCGAAGCGCTCTCAGTTCGTCATCAAGTCTGTCGTCCATCGCAACACCCCGATCATCCGTCATGACTCTATACGCAGGATCTGGTGGGCTCCCCTCAACTGAGGGCCGGCGGCGCCGTCCCGCGTATGTCCTATAGAGGTCGGGAGCTGGGGGGCTGCAATGGTTCGTCGCGAAAGCGAAGCGCGCGAGGCTGGAGGCGTGTTTCCAGCCGATCTCCCGGCTCTTACCAGCGTACGCTTCTTGTTGGCCTTGGGGGTGGTGCTCTTCCACTATCAGCTGCAGTGGCCTTGGGACGCCATGTCGTCGACCGGGTTCTTCGACCGGGCGCGGCTCGGGGTCGACGCCTTCTTCATCCTCTCCGGCTTTGTCCTGACCCACGCCTATCGCGATGCGATCGCCGGAAACCGGATGAATTATGGCAGGTTCCTGATCGCCCGCTTCGCCCGAATCTACCCGGCGCACCTGGCTGTGCTCGCCTTCGTGCTGGTCATGGTCACCACGGCGAGCCTGGTGGGCGCTGAGTTCGACCGCAATCTCTACAATCCCGCCGGCCTCGTCACGACACTGCTCCTCGTTCACGCCTGGCTCCCGGAGGTGGTGAAAGCCGAATGGAACGGTCCCTCCTGGTCGCTGTCCGCCGAGTGGTTCGCCTATCTCGCCTTCCCGGTATTTGCGTGGATCGGTCTGAAGCTTCGGCGCCGGCCGATGCTGCTCTTAGCGCTGACCGCCCTGCTCTTCCTGGCGCTGGACCAAGTCTACCAAGCCCTGTTCGACGACATTGTAGTGCACGCTGAAGCGAGCATGGGCATACTGCGCATCATCCCCGAATTCCTCTACGGCGTGGCCCTCTACCGCTTAGGAGAACGCCTGCTGCTTGGTCGCCGGGCCGCCGTCCTGTTCGCCGGGGCGGCGGCGATTCTTCTCGTCGCGCTGATGCACCTGAAGGCCGACGACCGATGGATCGTCGCTGCAGCGGGCCCGCTCGTACTGGCTCTGGCTATGCTCTCGAAGGTACAGGCCGAGGGTGTCCTCAAGGCGCGCTGGCCCCGCCTCGGGGGCGAAGCCTCCTACGCGCTCTATCTCGTCCACATGCCCATCCTGATCGCCTGGAAGGGCGTCTGGTCGGCCGCCCAGGGGCGCGACAGCGGCTATGTACTCGGCTGGTGGGAGGTAGCCGCGCTCTTGGCGCTGTCGCTTCTGGCGGCCATCGCCCTTCACCTACTGTTCGAGGGTCCGGCCCGTGCTTGGATTCGTCGCCGGGCGGATCGCCTTTGGCCCGCCCCTGAGACTCGGGCCCAGATGCGACCAGGCTCCCAGCCGCCTGACATCTAGGTCAGGGTCCAAGGGCGAGCGATCTGATCGGCCTGGGCGGGCGCAAGGAGCCCGCGGCTGATCTGCTTAGGGCTTCGGCGCGCGTCCGCCGTGCTTGTCGAGCCAGGCCTGCAGTTCGGCGATCTCCTTGCGCTGCATGTCCGCCGATTTTTGCGCCATCTTCTTCGCCTCCGCGTCGTCGCCGTGCTTCAGCACCGCATCGGACATCGCGATCCCGCCCCTATGGTGCTCGATCATCTTCAGCGCCCAGGCGCGATCAGGATCGGCGTCGTTGGCGGACATCATCTTCTGATGCATGTCCTGCATGCCCTTCATGTAGTCTTGCTTGGCCATTTGGCCGTGCTGCATGCTGGCGCCGCTCTGCTGAGCGAGGGCCGGTGCGGCGAGCAGCGCGGCCCCAGCCGCAACGATGGCGATCATTTTCATCTGGGAGCCTTTTGCGATCAGTGAAACGTCTGGAGGGCGGCCTGACAGGCCTGTTCGCAGCGCCGGCACGATTCGGCGCAGATGCGGCAGTGCTCATGCATGCTGGCGTGACGGTCGCATTCCTCCGCGCAGAGCCGGCAGGCCTCCTCGCATGCCCTCAGCACACTCTGGATGATCGGTTCGTTTGAGCCGGTGCGGCGTGATGCGATGTGGCCAGCGGCCGTGCAAATGTCGGCGCAGTCGAGGTTCAGGCGAATGCATTGGGTCAGCTGCGCGACCATCTGCTCGCCCAGGCAGGCATCGGCGCACGACGTGCAGCTCTGAGCGCAGTCGAAGCATTCCTCGATGCAGCGGATCAGGCTGTCGTTTGTGTTTCCGCGCACCTGGGGGTGCGTACTTATTATTTCATGGGCGTGCATGGCCGTCATCCTATGCAGGTGGATGGCCGCTGAACCCTCATTCTGGAGTTCCGTTCCGCCGCACGGGCCGAGGAGCGAAATCTTTTGTCCGTAGAACTGAAAAACCGAGGGAGCAGCCTTCCGCGTGCGTATTGCCGCTCGTCTTTTCCGGGCTCAAGCGGGTGGGGGTGAACTCATCATGGGAGCGCAGTGACGCTCACGCGAAGCCTCACAGCTAGCTTGCCGGAGATGGGAAACGCACGGGAGTTCGTCAGTGGGCGGCTCCGGGCTAAGCGTCATTAACATCCCGTGCTCGTGCGCTACGGCAGAAATGCACAGGGCCGGACCCGACGGCGCCACCTACATGTGTCCGTCCATCTTCATCGGCGGATCCGCTTTCTTCATCGGGATGGAGCCGTCGTTCTTGGCGCCCATGCCGTCGGCATGCGCCTTGGCGCCCATCTCCATTCCGCGCTCATGCGCATCGCGTTCCATCTCCATCCCTTCACGGTGCCCCTCGGCGCGAGCCTCTTCTAGGGTTTCAGACGAACTGGAATGATGCTCGCCGGCTTCGCCCGGGGCGTCGGGCGTCGTCGCCGGAGCCGTGGCGACGGGCGACGGGGCGCCGGGCGCCGGAGCCTCCGTCTTCTGCTCGCACCCGGCCAGGCCGATCGCCGCCAAGGCGACGGAGCCAGCCAAGGCCTTTAGCAGACGGGGCGGCAAGAGATGGGTCATGGGTCGCGTCCTGTCGGTGGGTCAACGAAGCGGCAGATAAAGTGAGGCCGACCGGCTGCAGCATGAAGGGCGCAGCCGGTCGGCCGCTTTCCTACTTCTTGGCTTCAGCCATCTTTGCGGCGCACTTTCCGTGCATCTTATCCATCTCGGCCTTGCTGAGCGGCTTCATCTTCATGACCCCGGGAGTGCCTTTCATGGAGGCGTGGTCATGCATGACGCGGCCGTCCATCTTCCGGCCCATGACGCTCTTGCACTCTTCGTGGGTTGGGTTGGCGGGATCCTTGACCGAAACGGTGGCGTCGGCCGCGGCCTTGTGATCCCCGTGTTCCGGCTGCGCGTAGCTCTGGCTGGCGGTGGCGAGGCCGAGGGCCGCGATGGCGACGAATAGGGTACGCATGGGTGTGTCCTTTGCTGGTCGGCGGACAGCGGCTCGCCGTGCCCTCGATTGAAATATGCCAAACCCTAGCGTTCCCTCCAAACCCAACCTTGATATCGATCAAGCGCCGCTGCGGCGGGACGCCAGCGCCATCAGTTCCGGAGCTTGCCGATCAGCTCGACCAGCTCGGCTGTCTTCTGTTCGCGCTCCGCCACGTCGCCGCTGGCCGCCATCGCACCAGCGACGCAGTGTTCGAGGTGGTCTTTCACGAGTTCGCCCTCAACCCGACGCAGCGCCGCCCTCGCGGCGTGCAGTTGCGTCAGGATGTCGAGGCAGTAGCGATCCTGCTCCACCATGCGGGAGATGCCTCGCACCTGCCCTTCAACCCGGTTCAGCCGATTGATCAGACGTGGCTTGTTCGTGCGTTCCATCAAAGCCTCCGCCGCTCGGTGCGGCAATATACAGAAAGCCGCGATTTGATCCATGCCCCACTGGGGTATATATACGCCGAACAGGAGGCCCCATGAGCGGTCAAGGCCATACCCACCATCATCATGCTGACCCCAGGGACCGCCAGGCGGCTGACGTGGCGGTCACCGACCCGGTCTGCGGCATGGCGGTTGATCCGGCGACCACGCCGCACCACGCGGAGCATGCGGGGCAGACCTTCCACTTCTGTTCGGCCGGGTGCCGCACCAAGTTCGTCGCCGATCCGGCGAAATACCTGACCAAGGATGAAGGCCCGTCCGCTGCGGCGCCGGCAGGGACGATCTACACCTGTCCGATGCACCCCCAGATCCGAAAGGAGGGTCCGGGCAACTGCCCCATCTGCGGCATGGCGCTCGAGCCGGAAACCGCGACCGCCGACAGCGGTCCGAACCCCGAGCTGATCGACATGACCCGCCGGTTCTGGGTGGGTCTCGTCCTCACCCTGCCCGTTCTCGCGCTCGAGATGGGCGCGCATGTTCTCGATCTGCACCGCTGGATTTCGCCCACGACGTCGAACTGGGTGCAGCTCGCCCTGGCGACCCCCGTCGTGCTGTGGGCCGGCTGGCCCTTCTTCGAACGGGGCTGGGCGTCCCTGCGGACGCGCAACCTCAACATGTTCACCCTCATCGCCATGGGGATCGGGGTGGCCTGGGCCTACAGCGTCGTGGCCACGCTGGCGCCGCACATCTTCCCGTCGGCGTTCCGGCGCACCGATGGCAGCGTTGCAATCTACTTCGAAGCCGCGGCCGTGATCACGGTCCTCGTGCTGCTGGGTCAGGTGCTGGAACTGCGGGCCCGCGAGCAGACCTCGGGTGCGATCAAGGCGCTGCTGGACCTCGCGCCCAAGACCGCGCGACGGGTCCGGACGGATGGGACTGACGAAGAGGTCACGCTCGACCAGATCCTGGTGAGCGACCAGCTGCGGGTGCGGCCGGGCGAGAAAGTCCCCGTCGACGGCGAGGTCGTGGACGGCCGCGTCTCGATCGACGAGTCGATGGTCACCGGGGAATCGATGCCCGTGACCAAGGAAGCGGGCGACAAGGTCGTCGGCGGCTCGATCAACAAGACCGGCTCCTTCGTGATGCGGGCCGAGAAGGTCGGGGCCGACACCCTGCTGTCGCAGATCGTCCACATGGTCGCCCAGGCCCAGCGCTCTCGGGCGCCGATCCAGCGCATGGCCGACCAAGTCTCGGGCTGGTTCGTCCCAGTGGTGATCGTGATCGCTGTCCTGGCATTCGCCGGCTGGGGGGTCTTTGGTCCCGAGCCGAGGTTTGCCTTCGGCCTCATCGCGGCGGTCTCGGTGCTGATCATCGCCTGCCCGTGCGCACTTGGACTGGCGACGCCGATCTCGATCATGGTGGGGGTCGGTCGCGGCGCCGGGGCCGGCGTGCTCATCAAAAACGCCGAAGCCCTGGAGCGGTTCGAAAAGATAGACACGTTGGTGATCGATAAGACCGGAACTCTCACCGAGGGGCGGCCAGCGGTCACCGCCATCGTGCCCGCCGCGGGTTGGGACGAAGCCGAAGTGCTTCGCCTGGCCGCCAGCCTCGAGCGTGGCAGTGAGCATCCCCTCGCGGACGCCATCCTCCGCGCCGCAAGCGATCGCAAGCTAAGCCTTTCAGAGCCGTCCGACTTTGACTCGCCCGTCGGCAAGGGCGTTCTGGGCTCGATCGACGGGCGGCGTCTGGTGCTCGGATCCGGCAAGTTTCTGAAGGAACAGGGGGTCGACACCGGGGAACTCGATAGTCAGGCAGAGTCGCTCCGCACTGACGGCGCTACGGCAATCTTCATGGCGGTCGACGGACAGGCCGCAGCGGTGTTCGCCATCGCCGACCCCATCAAGGCCACCACGCCCGAAGCCGTTCGCCTCCTGAAGGCCGAAGGCGTGCGGCTCGTCATGATGACCGGCGACAACCGCACCACGGCGCTCGCCGTGGCCCGCAAGCTCGGCATCGACGAAGTCGAGGCCGAGGTTCTACCGCAGGACAAGGCGGCCGTGGTCGAGAAGTTCCGCGCCGAGGGCCGCAAGGTGGCGATGGCGGGAGATGGCGTGAACGATGCGCCGGCGCTGGCGGCGGCCGAAGTTGGGATCGCCATGGGCGCGGGGTCCGACGTGGCCATTGAGAGCGCGGGCGTGACCCTCCTGAAGGGCGATCTGCAGGGGATCGTCAAGGCGCGGCGGCTGTCCCGCGCCGTGATGCGGAATATCCGCCAGAACCTCTTCTTCGCCTTCGTCTATAATGCGGCCGGCGTGCCGGTAGCGGCCGGCGTCCTCTACCCGGTGTTTGGCTGGCTGCTCTCGCCGGCGATCGCGGCGGCGGCCATGGCGCTGTCCAGCGTCAGCGTGGTGACCAACGCCTTGCGGCTACGAAGCGTAAAGCTCTAGCGCGGACGGGTCCCGTCCGCCGGCGGCGCCGGGTGCAAATCGGGTTCGTCCGGCGACATGATGTCGGTTTGCGACGGGTCCTTCCCGAAGGCGGACTGGTCGTGGGGTTCCCCCATTTCGTCCGCCGCGGCGGCAGGCGCGACCTCGCCAGACTGCGGGCCGCCGGGCTCTGCGGAGCAGCTCGTCAGGATGAGGAGCACGGCGGCGGCGAGCCCTTTCGTCGATGTGAGATGAGCCTGCGCGCTGGCCAGCCATCGCATACGTGAGCCCTCGCTACGCCGACTGTCGTTCGGTCGACGCGAAATGCTGGACGGCGTCGATCACCATCCGACGCACGCACCAGCGCGCGTAAAGCCCCGCAAGGGCTGGAAGCCACCTCGCCCACCCCCGGCTCGGCAGGGCGTAGTCGATCCAGACGGACAGGCGCGAACCGGCCCCCTCTTCGGTGATGGCGAAGCCCATCTCGTATCCGCCGATGACCAGGAGCCTCGGCTCCCCCGTTGTGCGCCAGACCTTACGGTGCGGCGGGTCGCGGACCGTGACCACCTCGTCGACAAAGAGCGACAAGCCAAACGCCGCGCCGCCCATGCGGATGTGCGAGCCCACCGCCTGGCCACGCCCCGCGTCGAACTCGTAGGTCATACGACCGCCGCCCATCATCACGGACGGTCGGCCCATGTGCTCGGCCAACCGGGTCTGGTCGTCCAGGCGGTCGAACACGGCCCGCGGCCGCGCGGGCGTCCGAGCGGTCGCCTCGCGGCGATGGCGGAACGCACCGACCTGGGGCCGGGCGCCGCCACCGGCGCCGGTCGGCGATGGTCCGACGGACTTGGCTCTCGGCATGGCGACCTCCAATCGATCGTAGCGTGACGCCGCCCGGAGAGGCGCAGGCGTGACCGCGCCAGTGCGCTCAGCAGCGCGGGGCTTTGTCCTTCGTTTCCTCCGCCGCCGGGGTCTTGGCGGCGAACGGCTCCGGCGCCATCAAGAGGATAAAGGTCAGTCCAGCGCCCAGCGCCATGAGCAGCCACTCCCCGAGGCCGGCGGCGAAGCCCGCGAGCGCGGATACCCAGACCGCTGCGGCGGTCGTCACGCCGTGGATCGAGCGGCCGCAGGCCGGGTGCATGATCACGCCGGCGCCGACGAATCCGACCCCCATCAGCACCCCTTGGAGCACGGTGCTGATGACCCGCGCGTCGTCGCTGTGGAGCCGCATGGCGATGACGCCGGCCATGGCGCCGGCTGTGGCGATCAACGCGAAAGTGCGCGCGCCGACGAAGCGGATCCGCCGGGACCGCTCGAGCCCGATCAGAAAGCCCACGGCCGCGGCGGCGACGACCCGAAGGACCAGGTCGAGATCAGACATCAGCGACTTCCTCGCGCAGGACGGTCGCGATGAGCGGGGCCACGGAGATGGCGTTCGTGGCGTGCAGCACTGCGTCGGTGGAGACGACGCGCGCCGAAGCGCCGGCGACCTCGGTCAGGGCGTCGCCCCCGAAGACCGCGTGCACGATGGCGCAGATCGGGGGCGGGAACCCCCGCAAGCCGAGCTCGCGGGCCGCCGCCGTCAAGGTACGGCCGGAAGACGCAATGTCGTCGATCAGCACCGGCTGACGGCCGGCGAATGCGGTGAGGTCGGGAAAGGTGATCCTGACGTCGCGATCGCCGAACCGCTCTTTGCGCAACACGACCACCGGGGCGTCAGCGGCCGCGGCCACGTCCGAAGCCCATTGCTCACTCTCGCTGTCCGGTCCGATCACCAGGGCATTTGGGGCTTCGGAACGGATCCAGGCGCCGAGCAGGTCGGCCGAATGCAGGGTCACACAGGGGATGGTGTAGAGGTCGCTGAGGGCTTTGAAGCGATGTAGATGGGGATCGACGGTGATCAGCCGGTCGAAGGCGCCCGAAAGCAGTCGCGCGAACGCGCGTGACGTCACCGCCTCCCCCGCCTTGAACGCCTTGTCCTGGCGCATATAGCCGAGGTACGGCGCGACCAGCGTCACCCGATTGGCGCCCTGCTCACGCGCGGCCGCAGCGACGAACAGGAGCGTCAGGATGACGCTGTCGATGCGCACCAGGCTGCAGACGATGTCGACCTGGCGGCCGGCCGGGTTGTCCAAGATGCGAACGTAGTGCTCGCCATCGGGGAACTGGCGCGTCTCGAGCCGCCCGAGCTCGGCGCCGGCGGCTTCAGCGAGCTTAGCGGCGAAGGCTTCATGGCCCGGCAGAGCCAGCATGAGACGCATGTCAGGCCTCCAATTGCACGATGTCGGGGTTCGCCGCGGCGAATTCGAGCGCGTAGGCCAGCTCGCCTTCGGCCTCGGCGTGCACGGTCATGAGCATTTGTCCCTGGGCGACGTCGTCGCCCAGTCGCGCGTGCAGCATGACCCCTGCCGACTTGGCGTCCGGGGCGCCCGCGAGCTTGGCCAGCCTGGCTAGGGTCCGGTTGTTGATGCTTGTCAGCCGCCCTGCGCGGGATGCCAAAACCGGGTGCGTCAAGGCGGCCTTCGGCGGCTGCCGCAGCCCGCCTTGAGCCTCGCAAATGGCCTGAAACTTCGCCCACGCCCGTCCGTCTGCAAGAGTGGTCTCGGCCAGCGCCAACCCTTTTCCGGCGGCGGTTCGGCCGGCGAGTTCGAGCGCGGCGCCGGCCAGCATGCAGGCGCGCCGCCGCAGGTCCTGCGGAGCCTGGGGATCGTTCTTCAGCACGGCCAGAACGTCGTGCGCTTCCAGCGCAGGACCGATCCCGCGCCCGACCGGCTGCACGCCGTCGGTCATGACACACCGCAGCTCCACGCCGAACACGCGCCCGACCTCGGTCAGCTCCGCGGCGAGTTCGGCCGCCGCGTCGTCGGTCCTGACCTTGGCCGTCGCGCCCACCGGTATATCGATCACGATGTGGGTCGATCCGGCGGCGATCTTCTTCGACAGCACCGAGGCGATCAGTTGGCCTCGCGTGTCGATGTCCAGCACCCGCTCCACCCGGATCAGGATGTCGTCGGCGGGGCTGAGGCTGACCGAGCCGCCCCACACCAGGCAGGCGCCCTCGCGGTCCACCACGCGCCGCATGGCCGCGACGTCCAGGTCGACGGGGGCGAGCGTCTCCATGGTGTCAGCCGTTCCGGCGGGACTGGTGATCGCGCGCGACGATGTCTTCGGCATCAGCAGACCGTGCGACGCGACGATGGCCACGACGATCGGGGTGGTGCGATTGCCGGGAAGCCCGCCGACCGAGTGCTTGTCGATGACAATCGGCGATGGCCAGGTCAGCCGCTCGCCGACCTCGATCATCGCGCGCGTGAGGCCGACCGTCTCCTCAAGGTCCAGAGGGAGCGCCGAGCAGGCGGTGAGGAAAGCGGAAAGGTGAACGTCCGTGTAGCGTGCGGCGGCGACGTCCCGGACGATCGACTGGAGCGCCGCCGGATCGAGCCGCTGTCCGTAGATCCGACGCCGGACCGCCGAGAGGGAGCCGAGGGGCGGCGGATGGCGCACGGTGAGCTCCGCCCCCTCGGCGATGCCCAGCCGCGCCCAGGCGGCTTCCGACAGGCCCGCTTCCCCATGGCCAAGAAGGCCGTCGGACACCTGGTAGAGAAGCGCGAGCACCTCGCGCCCATTCGCCATTAGCAACACCTGCGAGCGCGGGCCGAGACCCTCGGAGCGGCAGACGTGGCAGTCCGAACGCATGAGAACGACGGCGTCGTCCTGGGTGAACAGTCCCAGCCGCCGAGCCTTCAGGGTCGGTGTGGGAGAACGGGGTTGCGCCTCCACAGTCACGACAGGCCGTAGGCTTCGTCCTGAGCGGAGATCGTGCAATCCCACCCCAGGTCCGCCTCGATGCGCGCCTTCAGTCCGACTGGGCCGTCATCCTCCCCGTGGACGATGAACGTCCGGGCCGGCGGGCGCTTGAAGCCGGCCAGCCACCGCATGATCTCGTCCACGTCCGCGTGGGCCGAGAGCATCGGGAGGTTCGCCACCTCGGCTCGAATGGGGATCCACTGCCCGTGGACCTTCACTTCGCGGGCGCCCCCGAGTAGCGCCTGCCCGCGGGTTCCGGCCGCTTGATAGCCTGAGAAGAGCACGGTGTTGCGGGCGTCGGGGCCGTACGCCTTCAGATGGTGCAGCACGCGCCCGCCGGTCGCCATGCCGCTGGCCGATATGATCACCTTGGGCATGCTGTTGTGGCTTAGAGCCTTCGACTCCTCGACGTCGCGCGTATAGGTCGCGACCTCGCAAGATGCCCGGCAGACATCCTCGCTCAGCTTGTGATCGGCCCCATGGCGACACAGAAGATCGGTCGCATCAGTCGCCATGGGACTGTCGAGATAGATGGGCGTCAACGGCAGCGCCCCATCCTGCTTGAGTTTCGATAGCAGGTAGAGCAGCTCCTGGGCGCGCCCGACGGCGAACGCCGGAATCACGACAGTGCCGCCCCGCGCGGTCGTGCGCTCGATCACCTGCAGCAGCGCTTGCGCTGGCGCCACCGGATCGTGGCGACGGTCTCCATAGGTGGACTCCACGATCAGGTAGTCGGCGTGCGGCACGGGCTCGGGATCGGGCGTGATCGGATCGTCGTAGCGGCCGAGGTCCCCCGAGAAGACGACGGTCTTCCCGCCCCATCGAATCTCGACGGTTGCGGCGCCCAGGATGTGGCCCGCGTAGCGGAACGTGGCCGTGGCGCCATGTCCAAGGTCCACCGGTTTGCCGAAGGCGACGGGCCGGAGCTGGCCAATGGCGCGTTCGGCGTCATGCTTGCCGTACAGCGGGAGCGCGGGCTTGTGCTTGGAAAAGCCATGCCGGTTCGCGAACTCGGCGTCGCTTTCCTGGATCTTGGCGCTGTCCAGCAGCAGGAGTTCCGCCAGATCGGCCGTTGCCGCCGAGCAGTAGATTGGGCCTCGGAAGCCCTCTCGCACCAGCCGTGGCAGGTAGCCGGAGTGATCGAGGTGCGCATGGGTCAACACCACGGCGTCGATGGAGGCCGCCTCGCGGGACAGCGGCTCCCAGTTCTTGAGGCGCAGGGCCTTCAGACCCTGGAACAGCCCGCAGTCCACGAGCAGGCTTCGCCCCCCAAGCTCAAGCAGGTGCTTCGAGCCCGTCACCGTTCCCGCGCCGCCTAGCGACGTCAGCGTCAATTTGGCCATGCGCCCTCCGCTCCCTGCTACAGAATACGCGCCCCGCCGGCCGCGCCCTTGCCCCAGATCAAAGCTGCGCCCGCTCTCCGCCCGTTCAGGTGACGAAGACGGGCGCAAAGCCGCCGCCCGGCGTGCGGAAGTTCGTTGTTTGCCCCTGATAGACTCGCGCCGCGGCGAGGAGCGGCGAGCCGGCGTAGGTGTAGAGACGTACGTCAAGCTTGAGCGCCTGGACCTCGCCGTCGATTCTAATGCGCCGCTCGGTCGGTGCGGCCAGTTCCTGGGCGATATAGCCGCCGCGCTGCACCTCCTCCCAGACCCCGCGGGTCATCTTGTCGCCGCGATAGACCGCCTTGCCGCCGTGGCCGCCGGCCGGCTTGAAGAAGTAGCGTTTGCGAGCCGACCACAGGGCCTCCGCGGACTCCGGGGTCACCAGGATCGTTCGAGGCACTGCCGAAAGACTGCGCTGCTGGGTGGGCGACAGTCCCCAACCGGCGGGCGCGGCGGGATCGGACAGCACCGTCAGGTTCCGCTTGTCCGCCAGGAGGGCGTGGTTGCGCGGATTGGGCGTGAGAACGACAGCGCCCGCCACATAGGCGTCACGTAGCGCCCGGTGTCGCTCGCCATCCAGCGCGAAGTCGACAAGCCGGTTGTAGACCAGATCGATCGCTTCGTCGCCGTGCCGAAGCTGGCCCTGGGCGAAGGACAACTCTGCAGGATCGACGATCCTGACCTTCAGGCCGCGCCGCTCGAACGCGCGCTGGGCGAGCAGGAACTCAGGGAAGAGGTACTGCTCGGTCGGGCGATCGTCGATGATGGCGAGGGTGCGCGGCTGACTGGCGCGACCCTGAGACCGCCACTCTTGCTCGAACATCCGCCACACGGCCGCCTCGAAATTCGCGGCCGGCGTCGCTTCGATTGCGTCTCGCGCCTCGCGGCAGCACGCACCCTGGGCGCGGGCGAGGAAGGCGTTCAGAAAGGCGCCGCCGGCGTTGGTGTTGACTTCGATCAGCTTCGGCCCGCTCGCGCCGAGATGGAAGTCGTACCCCGTGAAGACGCCGCGGGGCCCGAAGTCATGCCGCGCGATTTCGGGCGCCCAGGCCATCACCGCCGCCTGATAGGTGGGGTCGCTGGCCGCCGCCTCGATCGCATCGACGACCGCAAGCATGGCGTCCAGATCCGCGCGCGCGAGGAACACCGGCATTTCGGCGAAAAGGTGCGGCCGGCCGTCCAGCAGAGCCGCTGCGAGGTCGGCGTCCAGCGCTTCGGCCTGGATCGCCGCAACGAGGCTGGCACGATCCAGCGTGATGCAGAAGCACTCACGGTTGAGCACGGCGTCGCGGTTTTCAACACCTCGATCGTCGTGGGTCATGCCCCTCCCCTCTAAGCCAGTCGACATCAGCCGGACGAAACAGACGAGAACCCGGCATCTTCGCTACCCGCTCGGCGGGCGCGTCGCCCGCATTGATCGCGATCTTGATTGCGGCGATGGAATTGCCGGCGACCCAGGCGGGCTCGACAAGTCCCTCGGCCGGAGGCGCAGAGATGGCTGAAACGGTTCATGAGCAACGTCGGGAATCTAGGGCGGTCGCAACGTCGTGATACGTCCGGGTCAATGTACCTTTACCATGCCAACGCCCTTGATGTTGTTGAACGAGTCGGTCTGGTGACAGAGGTAACACTGTTCGACCCGAGCCCCCTTCTGGCCTGAGATGGGACGGTCCATCATTTCGAAGTGCATCATGTAGTGGCTGGGCGGCGCCTTGTGGCACTGCGCGCAGTCAGTGGACTTGGGACTCGGATGGAGGAAGGTCTTGATCTCCCAGCTCTCGGTCTGGTGACAGCTGGCGCACTGCTTGCCGAAGAAGCCGCCGTGAGGATCTTGAACCGCATGGCACGTGGCGCACTGCAGGCTCCCCGAGCCGCCATCGCGCCGCCGTGCGACCGCCTCGAGCACAGCGTGATCCATTTTGGTGGGCCGGACGGCGCGACCCTGGTGCTCGACGTGACAGCCTTTGCAGTCCCCGATGTTCTGGTGAAACGCGGTCGCGGGTTTCATCAGCAACTCCGGCGCCGGCGCATGGCAGGTGACGCACTTCTCCGCTGTCACACCCGCGACTGGCGCATGGCAGCTTTCACACTTGTCGCCCAGGAAGGCGTGGGCCTCGGAAAGGGCCCCCGGCCGCACCGCGCCCGTCCATCCAGGCAAGGCGTGGCTGCCACCTTGCCAAAGCGTCCACACGACCCCAGCGACGAAGACCATGCCGAATACGCTCAGCGCCGCGTAGATCTGGCCCGGCAGCTTCATGGGAGCCACCTCAGTCCATAGTAGACGCCGGACCAGATGTGCAGCGCGAGCAGCGTGTACATGACGATGGCGGCGAGGATGTGGGCGACCACCCACCGGTTCAGCGCGCGCTTCAAAGTCTCGCGGGCGCCGATGGCGAACTCCAGGTCGGAAATGGCGCCTAGCAGGTGATTGACCTTGAGGCCGGAGGGATCGACCACAACCTCATCCTTCAGGCCGACGGCGGACAGCGCGAGGCTGTCATAGCGATCCCTCAGCACGGAGAGCTGGCGTTGTTGATCCCGCAAATCCTGGCCAAGCTCGACGAGGAAGTAGCGTCCGACAAAGCCGGTGGCGACGACCAGAAGCATCGAGACCATGAGCCCCACCCCCAGGGGACTCACTAGCTTATGACCTGAGTGCAGGACGCCCAGCACCGCGCCGATCGCCCCGGCATAGACGTGGAAGGTCAGAATCGCGCCAAGGGAGACCCGCCGCGCGCTGAGCAGCGCCTTCACCCGCCCCTGCCGCTTCACGAGGGCGTACGCCAGTAGGGCGACAAAGAGCACAGCTGCGGCTATGCCCAGGGCCCCGCCGGCCAAGCTCCCGGGAAACCGCGGCGCTGAATGCAACAGGAAGGCGGGCGCGGTGAGCGCAAGTGCGCTCAGCAGGCCTTCCACAATGACCTTCTCACTTCGCGTCATGTCACGCGTCCACAACGAGGTCGCCGACGGACTTCGCCTGGCAGGCGAGAATGACCCCGTCGCGCTTTTCCCCCTCCGTCAGAGAATCCTGGACCTCCATGCTCACAGATCCCTGCCGCAGTGGCACCTTGCAGCGGCCGCAGATCCCGACCCGGCACTCGTAGTCGATGGCGACGCCGATGGCCTCGGCGGCCTCCAGCACCGACTGATCGGGCGCCAGGCGTCCGGACTTGTTGGACTTGGAAAAGGTCACCGTCGCCTGCGCCGACGGCGGGGCCGAGGGAGAGACGACTGCGACATCGACGACGGCCGTGACCTCGGCTGCGGGGGGCTGGGTTTCCAGAACTGGACCACCCTTCGGGGGCGCGAAGTTCTCCGTCTTCACCTGATCGTCGGGCACGCCCATTCCGCGAAGGACGCCCTTGACCGCTTCCATCATCGCGGGCGGGCCACAGAGATGGACCCGGCGGCGGACGATCTCCGGAACGGCCGCGATGATGAACTCGGGCGTCATGAACCCCACTGAACCAGCCCATTCGGTCCCTTCGGGCTGAGAGACGACAATCGTGACGTGGACGTTCGGGTGCCGGCGCGCGAGATGCGCCAGTTCCTCGCGGAAGATGATGTCGGCGGGCGTGCGCACCCCGTAGAGAAGGTAGATGTCGTGGGGATAGGCGCGGTCCGTGAGATAGCGCAGCACGCTCATCATAGGCGTAATGCCAACCCCGCCAGCGATCAGGACGATGCCTTCCGCCTCCTGACCGGTGAAGAAGAAGCTCCCGGCGGGGGCGGCCACCTCGATGAGATCGCCGGCGTCGACGCGGTCGTGGAGGTGGCGAGACTCCAATCCGTATTGCTCACGTTTCACGGTCAGTTCGATGTAGTCCCGTTGCGTGGGCGAAGAGGAGATGGTGTAGGATCGGCGGACCTTCTTGCCATCGATCTCGGAGGTGACCGTCGCGTACTGTCCCGGAAGGAAAGTGAACGGGAACGGGCCGAGGTTTGGCTCCATCAGCCGGAACGTCTTCACGCCGGGCGTTTCGTCGAAAATCGCCTTGATCCGCAGGACGCCGATCCAGGGACGCCGCGCGGGCGCTCCGGCTTCTGCCGCCTTGGACATGACAGCAGGGGCTGAACCCGGCGAAGCTGCGGGTTCAGCGGTCGATGGCTCAGCTGGAGCGCCGGGTGTCAGCCGCTCGGCCAGCGCCCCCACACGGCGCGCGCGGATCCATTGCAGCCAGAGCGCCCCCGTAAGAGCGGCGCCCAGAAGGATCATGAGCAGAACGTGCAGCCAGGAGAGACCGCGAAAGCCGCCAGCCATCTCTGAGCGGTCCGCCGGGGGCAGCGTCATCTCGTGTCGGAACCAGGCCAGAGCGGTCTGTTCAGGCGACTGGCCCGCCTCGAGCGCCCGAAGCGCGCCGGCCCCGCTTTGCGCCAACGAAAGACCGTCTCTGACGTCGCGCAGCGCGGTGAGCGCGGCAGCGGCGTCATTGGCGGCCTGGGCGCGATGCAGGGCCGCCTGCCCATCCGTGACCGCCTGCGAACCTGATCCCAGTCGCGTCAGCGCCTCAGGCCGGATCCGCGCGCGGGCTTCGTCGGTGAGCTTCGGAAAGTCCATCATAGACGCGTAGAACGGCTTGGGCCCCATGGGGCCGCAGCAACCCGCTGCGCCTTCGCCTGCGCCCCCGCCCATGCCAGAGGGCGCCATCATATCTCCCATCATGCCGCCCATACCGCTGGCCGCCGCAGGCGCCGCTGGGGGACCGGCGCCCATTGTGGGGTTGGGGGCCTTCATTCCGCTCATCCCTGAGGCCGCATCGGGGTTCGCGCCAGCTGGCGGCGGATGATGAGCGGCGTGGTCCTCGGCGGGGGCCTGCGCCCAGGCGAAGGTGGATGGTGTTGCGGCGGTTAGAGCCACAGCCGCGACGGTGGCGGCTCTTAGGGCTGTGACGAGAGGCGCCGACTGGGTGCCGTGCATATGCAGGTCAGATCCCTTATCCATAGCAACGCTTCTAGCCGAAAGGCTCGGCCGCTTTGAAGGCAAGACGTAAGAGACGCTGCGATGGAGCGTCCCTTACAGCGCCACAGCAACAGAAGGCTCCGCCATAGCGCCCATCAGGCGCTGCTGGGGGACCAGCGAAAGATGAGGTGCCAGATGGCAGGGGAGATTCGCGTCGGCGTCAACGGCTACGGGGTGATCGGCAAACGTGTTGCCGATGCTGTGCGTGCTCAGGCTGATATGCGCCTGGTGGGCGTCTCCGACGTCGCAGCAGACTGGCGGACGCGGGCCCTGCACCGCAAGGATATCCCACTGTTCGCCGCCACGTCCGAAGCACATGAGCACCTCGCGGCAAATCGGATTCCCGTGGAAGGGCGTCTGCAGGATCTGCTTGGAACCGTCGATGTCGTCGTAGACTGCACACCCAAGCGGGTCGCTGCGGAGAATGTGCCGGTCTATCGCCAACTCGGCCGGAAGTTCATCGTGCAGGGCGGCGAAAAGCACGGCGTCACCGGTCACTCCTTCGTCGCGGAGTCCAACTATCAAAGCGCAGTCGGCCTCGACGCGACCCGCGTCGTCTCCTGCAATACGACGGCGACGGTGCGGACCTTGACCGCCCTGAAGCGGGCTGGGTTGCTCCGGCGCGCTCGCGGCACGCTCATGCGGCGCGCCACCGACCCGTGGGAGAGTCACCTTGGCGGTATCATCAACACCCTCGTCCCGGAACCGGAGATCCCGAGCCACCAAGGTCCTGATGCTCAGACGGTCGACCCGGACCTCGATGTGCTGACCATGGCCGTCAAGGTCCCCGAGACGATCGCCCACCTCCACTACTGGTCGGTTCAGCTTTCCCGAAGCGCCCCGAAGGAGGAGGTGCTGGACGCCTTCCGCGCGTCACCCCGCATTTTCCTCATGCCCGACAGCTATGGCCTAGCCGCGATCAATGCGGTCAAGGAGCTGATGGCGGACCTCGGCCGCTCCCGGGGCGATCTCTACGAGGTTGCGCTTTGGTCCGACATGCTGCGCGTGGAGGGCGATGAGGTGTTCTATACCTACATGGTCGACAACCAGGCTATTGTTGTGCCTGAGACGATCGACGCCATCCGGGCGCTCGCCGGCCGCGAGCCCTCTGGGGCCGCATCGATACGCGCGACCGACGAGGCCTTGCAGATCTGGCGCGATCCCTTCAGCCCTGCTCCGGGCTAGCGTTCGCATCACTAGCGGCGGCGGCGCCGCCGCTCACAATTAGATCAGCCATGGCGCGCGAAGACCCGCGTCTTGCCTCCCGGCATGAGCAGCAGCGTCTGGTAGGCCTCGACCTCACCCCTTTGGGACTCCATGCCGGGAGACCCGAAAGGCATGCCCGGAACGGCGATGCCTAGGGCTTTCGGCCTCTCGCGCAGCAAGCGTGCGATGTCGGCCGGCGGTATGTGGCCGACCACGACATAGCCACCGACCGTCGCGAGATGGCATGACGACAGCTCGAATGGCACGCCATGCTTGCGTCCGATCGGACTGACGTCCTCCACGACCACTTCCTTCATAAGGTAGCCCGACCGGCGCATGTGGGTGATCCAGCCCTTGCAACAGCCGCAGCTGGCGGTCTTGTAGACCGTCACAGGCGGCGGGCTCGCCGCGAGGGCGGGTGCTCCGGACACAAGCGCCGCGCTGGCGGCCAGCAGGTATCGACGAGTCAGCATCTCTGTCATTTCCTTGAGACTTAGCGGCGCGCGCCGCAGCAGCAGGAGCCGCTGCTTGTCGGGGCCGCCGCGTCCTGTGGGTACAAGGCCGGTGTATAGCCGGCCTTGCTGATCGCCCCCGCCACCGCAGACGGCTCGCGGTCAGACCGCACATCGACCCGCTTGCTCGGCAGGTCAATGGCGACCTCTGCGGCTGGATCCAGCGCGTTGATGGCGGCGGTTACAGCTTGGACACAGTGTCCGCAGCTAAGGTCGTTGACGTGATAACGAAGCACTGAAATCTCCTAGTTTGCTGGCCTCGCCTGACCAGATGGGGCGCATCGCTGGTGCAGGCGCCGCCGATCGTCGGCGTTCCGAAGATGAGCGCCGCCGTCGGCACAGCCGGGCCTCGCTCACTGCGGCATCTCCACGTGCCCGCCGAACCCGAAGCGCATCGCTGACAAGACCTGATCGGCGAATGTGTGCTCCACGCGGCTGCGATAGCGCGCGAACAACGCCGCGGAGAGGACGTTGACCGGAACCGCCTCCTCCATCGCCGCGTCGATCGTCCACCGCCCTTCGCCTGAGTCGGAGACCCGGCCTGAGAACTGACTCAGCATCTGGTCCTTGGCCAAGGCCGCAGCGGTGAGGTCGAGCAGCCAGGAGGAGATGACGCTGCCGCGCCGCCAGACTTCGGCGATATCGGTCAGATTCAGATCGAACCGTTCCTCGGCCGGCAGCTTGGCCGAGTTCCTGCCCTTGAGGATGTCAAATCCTTCAGCGTAGGCCTGCATCAACCCGTATTCGATCCCGTTGTGGACCATCTTGACGAAGTGGCCGGCGCCGGCGGGACCGGCGTGAATGTAGCCCTGCTCGGCGCGCGGATCCTCACCCTCCTGCTCCATGCGGTCCGGCGTGCGCGGAATGGCGCCGAGCCCTGGCGCCAAGGCTGAGAAGATCGGGTCGAGCAGAGCGACGGTCGCCTTGTCGCCGCCAATCATCATGCAGTAGCCGCGCTCCAGACCCCAGACTCCGCCGGAGGTGCCGACGTCCACATAGCAAAGGTTCTTCTCACCCAGCGCGCGCGCGCGTCGAATGTCGTCCTTGTAGAAGCTGTTGCCGCCGTCGATGATGATGTCGCCCGGCTCGGCCAGTTCGGTGAGTGCTTGGATGGTGTCCTCAGTGGGCAGGCCCGCGGGCAGCATCACCCAGAAAATGCGCGGGGACACCAGCTTGGCGGCGACGTCCTTCAGCGACGACGCCGCGATCGCGCCCTCTGCGGCGATCGCCTCGATGAGCGGTGGGTTGCGATCGAAGCCGACGACGCTGTGTCCCCCGCGCATCAGCCGGCGCGCGATATTGGCGCCCATCCGCCCCAGACCGATGACCGCTAGACGCATGGCGCTGTTTTCCTCATTGGGTAGGTGTGGCAGGGGCCGTCTGCGGGCTGTTCGCTGGGGGCGCGTCCGTCGCCCTCTGGCGATCGCCGAGAAGCGTCGCGCGCTTGGCGTCGACTGCGCCGAGCAGGGCATCCGTGGCCTCCGCGAACAGCGTTATGCCCTCTTCAACGAGGCCACGGGTGACGGCGTCCAGGTCGAGGCCTAGGCGGGCCGCCTCCGAGAGCACGCGTCGCGCGCCCTCGATGTCCTCGGTGAGCGTGGGGCCGACCGCGCCGTGATCGCGGAACGCATCCAGGGTCTTGGGCGGCAGGGTGGTCACAGTGTTCGGCCCGACGAGAGCGTCAACATAGAGGGTGTCCGGATAGGCCGGGTCCCTGACGCCCGTGGACGCCCACAGCAGCCGCTGGGGCCTCGCGCCCTTCGCGGCCAGCGCCTGCCAGCGCTCGCTGGAGAGCAAAGTTCGAAACCAGGCGTAGGCGAGCTTGGCGTTGGCGATGGCCACCTTGCCGCGGATCGCCGCGAGGTCGGCGCTCTGCGGATCGTTTGCCGCAAGCCGTGCATCGATGGCCTGGTCGATCTGCGCGTCGATCCGGCTGACGAAGAAGCTGGCCACGCTGGCGATCCGGTCGATCGGCTCGCCCCGCGCCGCGCGCGCCTCGAGCCCGGCCATGTAGGTGTCCGCGACCGCCTGGTAGGCGCCGAGCGAAAACAGCAAGGTGATGTTGACGTTGACCCCTGCCTCGACCAGCACCCGCAGGGCGGTTACGCCGGCCTTTGTCCCAGGGACCTTGACCATCAGGTTGGGCTCGTCGACGGCCGCCCACAGCCGCCGCGCCTCCTCGACGGTCGCCGCGGCGTCGTTGGCGAGGCGCGGCGAAACCTCAAGGCTGACATAGCCGTCCTTGCCGCAGAGCCTGTCGTAGACACGCCGCAGGTCCGCTGCCGCGGCCTTGACGTCGCCGATGGCCTGGCTCTCGTAGAGGTCCTGCGCGCTCGCGTCGGCCCTGCCGGCGGCCGCCTGGAAGCCCGCATCATAGGCATCGCCGTGACCCATCGCCTTCTCGAAGATGGAAGGATTGGAGGTGACGCCGGTGAGGCCGTCTTCCTCGACCAGCTTGCGCAGGCCGCCGTCGGACAGGAACCGGCGATCGATGAAGTCGAGCCAGACCGCTTGTCCGGCCTCGCCAAGTGTCTTCAGACGACTGGTCATGAGTGCTTCCCGATGATGCCACGCGCGACGGCGCAGACATTTTCGATGGTGAAGCCGTAATGCTCCTGAAGCATGGCCAACGGGGCCGAGGCTCCGAATGTCTTCATCGTGATCGTGCAGCCGTCGCTTCCGACATAGCGATCCCAGCCGATCGAGCCAGCCTGCTCAACGGCAAGCCGTGCGCGTACCTCGTTGGGAAAAACGTGCTTGCGATAGGCATCGTCCTGCAGCTCGAACAGATACCAACTTGGCAGGGATACCACGCGCGACCGCACGCCTTCTGCGCTTAGCTTCTCGTGGGCCGCCACGACCAGCGGCAGTTCGCTACCAGTGCCTATCAGGATGACCTCGGGATCGCCGCCCTCGCAATCTGCAAGGATGTAACCGCCCCGCTGCAATCCGTCGGCCGACGCATACCTGGCACGGTCCAGCGTGGGGATCGCTTGGCGGGACAATACCAGCGCAGTCGGCACGTTGCTCTGCTCCAGCGCGACGTTCCAGGCGACCGCCACCTCGTTGGCGTCGCCGGGGCGGATCGTGTTCAGCCCCGGAATGGCGCGCAGTGTTGCGAGATGTTCAACCGGTTGGTGGGTTGGACCGTCTTCGCCGACACCGATGCTGTCGTGTGTGAACACGAAGGTGACCGGCAATTCCATGATCGCCGCCAGCCGGATCGGTGCGCGCATATAGTCGGCGAAAACCAAGAAGGTGGAGCAGCAAGGGCGCAGATAGGACAGCGCCATGCCGTTGGCGATCGAGCCCATCGCATGCTCACGCACGCCGAAATGCAGGTTGCGGCCCGTAGGATCACCGCGCTCGAACGAGCCCGCCCCCTCGAAGGTCATTTTTGTCTTCGTCGAGGGCGATAGGTCCGCAGAACCGCCCATGAGCAGCGGGACGTGGGGCGCGATGGCGTTAAGCACCTTGCCGCCACTGTCGCGCGAGGCAAGGCCTATGGCGTCTGTCGGAAAGCTCGGAAGTGCGGCCTGCCAGCCACCGGGCAGCTTGCCTTCACGGAGCAGGTCGATCTGTGCGGCTTCCCTCGGAAAGGTATTGCGGTACCGGACGAGGGTCGCCTCCCAGGCCTCCCGCGCCGGCCTGCCGCGGACCGCAATGGCCGCCTGGAACGCCTCCGCCACGCCCTCCGGCACGAGGAACTCGCTGTCCGCAGGCCATCCATAGACCGTCTTGGTCGCGCGGACGTTGTCCTCGCCAAGCGGCTCGCCGTGCGCTTTCTCGCTGCCGGCCTTTGGGCTCCCCCATCCAATCACGGACTGCACCACGATCAGTGTGGGCCTATCGTCGGTCGCCCTGAAGGCGTCAAACGCGCTTGCGAGTGCGGCGGTGTCGTTGGCGTCCCCCACATGGACGACGTTCCAGCCATAGCCCTCGAAGCGTTTGCCGACATCCTCGGTGAAGGCGAGGTCGGTCGATCCTTCGATCGAGATACGATTGCTGTCGTAGATCCAGCACAGGTTCGAGAGCGCCAGGTGGCCGGCGAGCGACGCCGCCTCGCTAGAGACGCCCTCCATCATGTCGCCGTCGCCACACAGCACATAGACGTCGTGGTCGAACAGGACGAAGCCGTCGCGGTTGAAACGCGAGGCCAGCGCACGCTCCGCAATCGCCATGCCGACGGAGTTTCCGCAGCCTTGGCCCAGGGGACCAGTGGTCGTCTCGACGCCCGTGGTGATCCGGTACTCGGGATGGCCGGGCGTCTTCGAGCCGAACTGCCGGAACTGCTTGATATCCTCCAAGCTGACCGCGGGCTTTCCAGTTCGCTTCCCGTCGGCGTTGACCTCCTTGACCCCGGCCAGGTGCAAGACCGCATAGAGGAGCATCGAGGCATGACCGACCGACAGAACGTAGCGATCGCGGTTCGGCCAATCGGGCGTGTCCGGATCGTAGCGCAGGAAGTCTCGCCACAGGGTGTAGGCCACCGGGGCCAGCGCCATCGGCGTGCCCGGATGGCCCGAATTCGCCTTCTGCACAGCATCCATCGCCAGCGTGCGGATCGTGTCGATCGCGAGCCTCTCGGGCGTTCCCGCCCTTGGCGAAGCGGCGGACCCAGGCGCCTGGTCGATCATCGGCCACCTTCTCCAGCCCTGCCCGATTGCGCGCCAGACGCCAGGAACCGGCCAGCCTTTCTGAGCATGACCGGTGAGGGGGCCGGGTGAGGCATGTTTCGACAGCTTGGCGCCGCAATGTGGGCTACCGAAGGTCGGCACAGACAATGGTGGTCGGGGTCAGCCGCAGCCACGCGCACCTCCTGCCTTCTGTCGTAGAGGGCGGTCACAGGGAACAGCCAAGGCCGAGCCCGCGACAAGCGTTGGAGCCGCGTGCTCATGACGCTAATCATCGCTTAGTCGCCAATGCCTCGGCTGGCCGGCGCCAGCGGACCCTACGCCGCCTGAGGGAACTAGTGTTCGTGAGCTTTCGGTGCGTCGCTCTTCGGCGCCGGCGGATGGGATCCGGACTTCGGCTGGGCCATTCCGCCGTGGCCCATCATCTCGCCGCACATCTTGTGCATCTTGTCCATGTCCGCCTTGGCCATAGGCTTGCCGTCCGCCCCCTTCATGGCGCCCATCTGACCTTTGCCGGCAGGCATCTGGCCGCCCTTCATCCTGCCGCACATTTCATGTTGCGCCGCTGTGGCGGTGGGAGGCGGGGTCTTCGCGGGCGGCCCGTCCGCCAGGGCGTAGCTGGCTGCGAACAGGGCCGAAGCGGCGGTGATCGTAATGATGAGAGACTTCATGGTTTGGCTCCAGATCAGGCTTGCTGGTAAGGACGCTCGCGACGCCCTATCATTACGCGCACCGGCGGCGGGAGGCGCTCTTGCAGTGTTTTCTGCTCCCTAGAACAGCCCGCGGGGTTGATCGTCGTAGCTGACGAGCAGGTTCTTGGTCTGCTGGTAGTGGGCCAGCATCATCTTGTGGTTCTCCCGCCCGAAGCCTGAGGCCTTGTAACCGCCAAAGGCGGCATGCGCCGGGTAGACATGGTAGCAGTTTGTCCACACCCGACCGGCTTCGATCGCCCGTCCCATCCGGTATGCGGTCCCGCCGTCGCGGGACCAGACGCCGGCGCCCAGGCCGTAAGGGGTGTCGTTGGCGAGCCGCACCGCCTCTTCCGGCGAGCTGAAGCGGGCCACCGCCAGAACCGGGCCGAAGATTTCCTCCTGGAAGATCCGCATGTGGTTCTCGCCCACGAACACGGTCGGCTGCACAAAGTAACCCGCGTCGAGCTCGCCGCCCGGCAGCGCACGCTCACCTCCGGTGAGGCACTGCGCGCCCTCCTGCTTGCCGATCTCGATGTAGTCCAGAATCTTGGTGAGCTGAGCTTCCGAGGCCTGGGCGCCCATCTGGGTGGTCGGCACCAGGGGGTCGCCGACCTTGATGCTGGCGACGCGGCTGATCGCGCGTTCCATGAAGGCGTCGAAGATAGATTCGTGCACCAGGGCGCGCGACGGGCAGGTGCAGACCTCACCCTTGTTGAAGGCGAAGAGGGCTAGGCCCTCCACGGCCTTGTCGAGGAAGCTGTCGTCGGCGGCCATGACGTCGGGCATGAAGATGTTCGGAGACTTGCCGCCAAGCTCCAGGGTTTGCGGGATCAGGTGTTCGGCAGCCGCCTGCATGATCTGCCGTCCCGTCGTGGTCTCGCCGGTGAAGGCGACCTTGGCGATCCGCGGGTTGGCGGCGATCGCCCGGCCGACGGTGCCGCCCGGCCCGGTCACCACATTCAGCACGCCGGGCGGCAGGATGTCGGCGGTCAGCTCGGCGAACAGCATCAGCGTGAGCGGCGTCTGGGAAGCGGGCTTGATCACAGTGCAGTTGCCCGCTGCCAGCGCCGGGGCGAGCTTCCAGGCGGCCATGAGTAGCGGGAAGTTCCAGGGGATGATCTGGCCGACCACGCCAAGGGGTTCCTTGAAGTGGTAGGCGATCGTTTGTTCGTCGATTGTCGAGATCGAGCCTTCTTCGCTGCGGATACAGCCTGCGAAGTAGCGGAAGTGATCGACCGCAAGGGGCACGTCGGCGCCGCGCGTCTCGCGGATCGGCTTGCCGTTATCGATCGTCTCGGCGAGCGCGAAGAGTTCGAGGTTCTCCTCCAGCCGGTCAGCGATCTTGTTGAGCATCCGCGACCGCTCGCTGGGCGACAGCCGCGCCCAGCCCGCCTTGGCCACGTGCGCCGCGTCCAGCGCCGCCTCGACGTCCTCAACCGTCGACTGCGCGAACTCCGCGATCCGCGCGCCGTTGATCGGGCTGTGGTCGGTGAAATACTGCCCCCTCAGAGGCGGCGACCAGTGCCCCCCGATGAAGTTGCCGTAGCGGGCGGGGACCTTGCCCAGGGTCCGCACGGACTGAATGGCGCTCTGGAACAAGGGGCTCTCCTTGTATTCGCACGCGAGCCGAAGTGCTCGCAACGGCCCTGCCCTGGCGGAATGTCGCCAGTTCAGAGATGAGCCCGTATCGGACCCACTGGATACTCTTTCTGCACGGGAGGCGCGTCGCCTTGACAGGGATCAAAGGCAACCTTCGGCCAGATCATTACGAGGGATGCACGGCCAGGAGAGGAAAGCAGACCCATGGCGACGATGATGAAAGCCGCAGTCGTGCGGGAGTTCGGCAGGCCTCTAGCGATCGAGGAGGTCCCCATTCCGACGCCGGGACCCGATCAGGTTCTCGTGCGCCTGGCTGCCACCGGCGTCTGTCACACCGACCTGCACGCCGCCAAGGGCGACTGGCCGGTGAAGCCGAACCCACCGTTCATCCCCGGCCACGAGGGCGTGGGTGTGGTGGTCGGGGTCGGCGCCAACGTGCAGCGGGTGCGGGAGGGCGACCGCGTCGGCGTGCCCTGGCTGCATACCGCGTGCGGCTACTGCCCCCACTGCCGCACCGGCTGGGAGACCCTCTGCGGCTCTCAGAAGAACACCGGCTATTCCGTGAACGGCAGCTTCGCCGAATACGCGGTGGCGGATCCCAATTATGTAGGGCGCTTGCCCGACACCCTGGATTGGGGCGCCGCAGCGCCGCTGCTCTGCGCCGGGGTCACCGTCTACAAAGGCCTCAAGGAGACGGAGGTGAAACCCGGGCAGTGGGTCGCGATCTCGGGGATCGGCGGGCTGGGACACTTGGCGGTTCAGTACGCGAAGGCCATGGGCATGCACGTCGCGGCGATCGACATCCATCCCGAAAAGCTGGCGTTGGCCAAGCAGCTGGGCGCAGACCTCACGCTGCACGGCCGGGACACCGACCCCGTGGCCGAGATCCAGAAGCAGATCGGCGGGGTTCACGGGGTGCTTGTCACGGCCGTTTCGCCGGCGGCCTTCGAGCAGGCCTTCGGGGCGCTGCGGCCGCATGGGACCATGGCCATGATCGGCCTGCCGCCCGGCAAGTTCGCCATGCCGATCTTCGACACGGTGCTCAAGCGGATCACCGTCCGGGGCTCGATTGTCGGAACGCGACAGGATCTGGAAGAGGCGCTCGAGTTCGGGGGCGAAGGCAAGGTCGCCGCGCACTTCTCCTGGGACCGGCTCGAGAACATCAACGAAGTCTTCGAACGCATGGAACGCGGCGCGATCGATGGGCGCGTAGTCTTGAGCCTGGAGTAGCCGCTAGACTCATCTAAAGCGCGGCGGGGCGGGTGAGGCGTCCGGGCCGGCTCCGCCGTTGCGGCACGACCAGAAGGGCCGATTGGCCCCTCCAGTCGCGACGATGTAATCGTGACGCGACGGGTTGCGTCTGAATGGACATCAACCGCGGTGCGTCGTGCGGACCGAGTGCGGTCGCGCCGGGTTTAGGGAGCCCTCCAGGCCTCGGCCGGCTGCAGGTCTGGGCTCGTGGAGAGGACAAGGAGATTCGATGTGAACAGGACAATTGGACGGGCCCTCGGCCTCTCGGCCTTTTTTGCGCTCCTGCCTGTGCTGGGCTCTTCCGCCACAGCAGAGGTCTGGCACCGGTACATAATGCGCGGGCAGGTCGTGGAGATGCAGGGTCAGGCGGTGATCCTTTGCGTTGGGCGCGCCGAAGGGGCCAAACCGGGACAGGTCCTTACGGTCGTCCGATTCATCGGAACGCCGGGGGTGTCGAAAGGTGCTCCGCCTGTCCCGCGCCGCGATGATGTCGGTGCGGTCCGCATCGACCGAGTTATAGACGAGCACTTTGCCGAGGCGACCGTGGTCAACGGCCAAGCCAGGAAGTTCGATCTGGTCGAACTGAAAGCTCCCTAGCGAACGCTACGCGGGACGGCGGAACTCGCTCTCCGGTCGCACGGGCCACCGCGGTGCCCAACGGCAAAGTGGCTCCCGGCGCGACTGTTGCGATCGGGGGCGTGGACGTCTCCGACACCTACCGCCGAGCGGTCGAAACCCCGCCCCTCAAGGTTATCATCGACACCAGAGAGACCCGTCCGACGGACAGCCCGGCATCAAGCCCTCAAACATAGCAGAACGGAGATGCAATTGCGCGACCGCAGAGAACTCTTGGCCGGCCTTACCCTCGCCGGGGCCGCAGCCGCCATGCCCGCCGCCGCGCAAGCCCCTCCTCCCAATCGTGATGGGATGTCGATGGATGATTGTGTCGCGCTCTGCATCGCCTCGCATCGGAGCTGTCTGACGAGCGCTCGCCATGTGATGGGACAGCCGCAACTGCGCGCGCCGGCGCAGCTCGTGGCGCTGCTGCAGGACTGCGCGGAGCTCTGCCAGACCACGGCCAATTCGATGCTCCGGGGTGCGCCGACGCACACCCTTCTCTGTCGCGCCTGCGCCGACCTCTGTGAAGCGTGCGCTCAGGCTTGCGACGCCTTCAAGAACGACGCGGTGCTCACCCGATGCGCGGCGACGTGCCGGGAGTGCGGCGCGGCATGCCGGCACATGGCCATGGAGATGTAGGTGGGCGCTGCCTCCGTCGGCGGGTTCCTGTTGCGCTGATAGCGGTTGCGCAGCCGCAGAGCGGCGCTTCGTTGAAAGCCACACCGGACCGGAACGGTAACCCCCGCAACTGGGGCGGTTGCCCGTTGTTTCCGAGCCGCCACACGGACCTACCTATCCCCAGTCGGCCGGCACACTCCGCCATTCACGGCTATGGCTTCAGCTCCAGCATGCCCTCTCACTCCGGGCTCGGGCGCATGGAGCCGGCGCGGCGTCTAATAATTGCTGAGGATGCCGAGTTGACGTGGATCACTACCCGAGCGTGCTCATGCTCATTCGCCACCCGGCTACATCGCCTTCAAGTCGGTGCTTCAGGCGCGCCAGGTCGGCGCATCTGAACGCCCGCACTGGACCCCGAGGAATGTGTCGGACGGTGAACGGGTCGCGCCGCCTTGGGTCGGCGCGACCCGTTATCCTCTGCGAACCGCAGCGCTTACATATGATCTTTCATCGGCGGGTCGGCCTTGGCCGGGGGCATCGGCATGCTGTCATCCTTCATCGGCGGCGAGCTGGCGCCAGACGACATGCCTGAGCCCTGGGCGTCTTTCTGCATACCCATGCCTTGGGCGTGCGCGTCTCGCTCCATTTGCATGCCTTCCTTGTGGCCCTGGGCGCGCGTTTCAGCCTCGGTCTCGCCATGCGCCGCCGCCGTAGCGGGCGTTGTGGTGTCGGTGGCCACAGCTGCCGCGTCCACAGCGGCTGCGGGGGCCTCGTCCGTCTTCTGGTTGCAGCCGGTGATCGCGAGAGCGGCGACCGACGAGGTCAAAAGAGCAGCGGAGCGGCAAAGTTTAGATATAGTAGTCATTTGTTTCTCCTTCGGGGTTTGAACAGTGGGGGACGAGCTGATGAGCATGGCGTTTGTCGAGCCATTGGCTGGCTGGCTGCAGCACGCTACGGTGACGATGGCGCTGTTCACGGATGCTATTGCCGTAGCTGTCATCGCCGTAGCGGTTCTCGGTGCGCTTTGGCGAACCTTGGAACGCACTTGGAAGCGGAACGCGGAGGCAGATTGCCCTGGCGAGGGGCCCCGTCTCCGGCTCGCCCGCTCTTTGGCCTTGGGCCTTGAGTTCCTGTTGGCGGCGGATGTGATGCGAACCGCGGTCGCGCCGACATGGACCGAGATCGGCCAGCTCGCCGCGGTCGCAACGTTGCGAACGGCGTTGAACTTTTTCATCCAGCGCGAAATCGACGCCGCTGAACGCAGGAAGGGCTAAGACCCGCCTCAAGGCGCCCGACGAACGGCCACGAGGGGACCGGGCGGCTGAGTGGCTCAAAACCACGCCCGGACCCCCACGACGACGGACAGGTTGCTCGGGGGCTCGCCCTCGGCGCGCGCCATTCTCTTGGTGCTTCCGTAGGTCTGTCGCCAGGAGACGCCGGCATACGGGGCCAGCTCACGGCGCAGCTCGTAGCGAAGGCGGGCGCCGATCTCTGTGTCGTTGAGGCCCTCGCCGACGCCGAAGCTCCGATCTGCCTGGAGCGCGGCGTTTGCCTCAATGCGGGGCTGAAGGATCAGGCGCTGGCTCAGCAATACGTCATAGGAGGCGGTCACTCGGGCCGAGACCTTGCCATCCTGGCTGACGAACAACGCCGGCTCCAGTTCGTAACGGTAGGGCGCCAATCCTTGCACGCCGATGACGCCGTAGACGCGGGACCGGTCTGGACCTGGCCCCGAGCGTCGCGCGTATCGCACGCCGGCTTGGAAATCGAAGAACGGGGCGATGAGCTGACCGTAGAGCAACTGGGCCTCTTGCTCGCTGTCAGCCCGTTTGGACGTGCTCTGCGCGCCCTCGCTCTTGACCCACAGGCGCTTCACGTCGCCTCCATACCAGCCGAAGACGTCCCAGCGGATAACGCCCGGGTCGTCGCTCTCTCGGTACTCTACGAGGTCGGCGAGGAAGTATCCGTAGTTGGCGCTGTCGGCCGTGGGCTGTGGCCATCCTTCGCGCTCAGCGAGATTGGGCAGCGTCTCGGGACCTCGATCCGAAGCGGCGGGCGCCGCACGATTGGCGGCAGGCGACATAGCCATTCCGGAGGGCATGCCGGCGCCGGGCAAAGAGGGCGCCTCCTGCGCGTGAACAACGGCAGGGGCTGCCAGGAAGGCGATGGCAAGAGCGGCCGAGCGCATCGGGATCTCCTACTGAGGGGGCGAAGAGACTTCGATGACGCGGAACATCCCCATCTCCATATGCAGCAGGAGGTGGCAATGCATGGCCCATTGGCCGGGCGCGTCGGCGGTGATGGCGACGGTTAGCCGCTCGGCTGGCTTGACGCTGACGGTGTGCTTGCGAGGTTGATGGGCGCCCGCACCGTTCTCGAGCTCCATCCACATGCCGTGCAGGTGGATGGGGTGCTCCATCATGGTGTCGTTGACCAGCACCAGGCGCAGGCGCTCGCCGTAGGCAAAGGGGATGGGCGCGCGGGCCTCCGAGTACTTCTTTCCATCAAAGGACCACATGTAGCGTTCCATGTTGCCTGTGATGTGCAGCTCGATCTCGCGTGTGGGCGTGCGCTGGTCCTCCTGCGGCGTCACGCTTCGCAGGTCGGCGTAGACCAGCACCCGCGCCGCGGGATCGTCGAAGCCGGAGCCCGGTTCGTGGAGGCGGCTGCGCGCCACCATCGCTACGGATGAGTTCCCGACGCCATGCGTGTCGGGCCCATGGATGAACGTGGGCGCCACGCCTGGCTTGGCGGCGAGCGGCGTTCCCATGTGCGCCATGGCGCTGGAGGCCCCGTTCGCCGCCACCGCGCCATGGGCGTGGGCGCTCGTGACCTGAGACTCGACCGCCGCACGATTACGTTCCACGGCGGCTATGTCGCCCGCCGCGTGCCCAGCTATGCCCATGACGGGAGCCTTGGGGGACGCCGTCGCATTGGACATGCCGGGCATGCCCGCCATGTCGCCGGACATCTCCATTCCCGACATGTCCATGCCCATGTCGGCCATGGTGCGCAGCGGCCTCTTGCGACGGGGTGGGATGGGCGCTGTCATTCCGGCGCGCGGCGCGAGCGTGCCGCGCGCAAAGCCACTGCGGTCCATCGCCTCTGCGAACAGGGTGTAGGCCTGGTCATCAGGCGTGACGATGACATCGAAAGTCTCGCCCGGCCCTATCCGGAACTCGTCCACGTCGACGGGCTGGACATTCTGCCCGTCCGCCTGGACCACAGTCATCTTCAGGCCCGGGATGCGGATGTCGAAATAAGTCATGGCGCCGGCAGCGATGAACCGAAGCCGCACGCGCTCGCCGCGGGTGAATAGGCCAGTCCAGTTCGCGTTCGCTGTCAGGCCATTGACGAGATAGGTGTAGGTGTAGCCGGTGACATCGGCGAAGTCTGTCGGGTCCATGCGCATCTTGGTCCAACTCAATCTCTCCCTAAGGGTCGCTGGCCAACCATCGCGCGCGGCATCCCGAAACAGGTCCGCGACCGTCCGCTTTTGGTAGTTGTAGTACCCCGCCTGCTTCTTGAGGTTCTTGATGATTTGCTCCGGCGGCTCGAAGCTCCAGTCCGACAGCATCACGACATAGTCGCGCTCGTAGGCGAACGGCTCAGGGGCGGCAGGGTCGATGATGAACGGGGCGTAGACGCCCAGCAATTCCTGTCCCCCGGAATGGCTGTGGCACCAGTACGTGCCGCTTTGCAGCAGCGGGAAGCGATAGGTGAAGGTTTCGCCCGGCGCGATGCCACCGAAACTCACACCGGGGACGCCATCCATCGCGGGCGGCAGGATGATCCCATGCCAATGGATGGACGCAATTTCCTCGAGTCGGTTTGTGACCCGCAGGACGGCTTCCTCACCCTCCCGAAAACGCAGCAGCGGGCCTGGGATCGTCTGGTTGATGGCCATGGCGCGGCCGGGGCGATCTCCGACCATCAGCTGGAAGTGACCGATCTCAAGGTCTAGAGCGCGCTGGCCCCTCGTTCCCGCGACAGGAGCGAGCGCCGCCTGGACGACGCTGGTCCGAGCGTAGGCCGGCGCCGCACGTGCAAGTGCGGCGGAGAGCCCCAGACCCCCGCCGGCCGCCAGCACAGCGCGGCGACTGATGAGTTCACGCGAACCGAACATAGCCCCTCCTCGCCGCTCCCGGCGCTGATCAGACGCGGCGGCGCGCGTTACGTTACAAGCCTACGGGCTATCGGCGTCGCCGCTCCTCGAGGGCGCGACCGCGCGATCAGAACGACGGACAACGGACTGTTCGCCAACCTGTCCGCTACAACGGCCCGATGGAGATCGAGACGGCCACTGCCGTCACAGGGCCACCGCGCCGTCTACGGACTCAAATTGTGACCGGTGAAAGCCCTCTCTTACTTGAGTTCCAGCATCTATTCCTCGGTATCGCTCACGCGCATCTCCGCGCGCTCGCCATGCTGGCGGAGCACATCGACCATCCTTTGGGCCTGATCGACAGCGACCGCCTTGCACCAGCATGGCGTCATCATCTGGTGATCGCGCCGAACCGCCCAGCCGTAGGCTTCCTTGACCACTTCAAAGGTAATCGGTCCGCGATCCCGGCCGCTCGTCGTGTCAGGTTCCGCCATGGCTGGCCTCCCTCAATGGCTGCGTTCGCGACCAGTGATGACGCGGACGCATTCTTATGACGCGAGAGCCTGGCGCGCCTTACAGCGCGCGGCACGATTGCCCGTTATCTCGGCTCTGGCGGGATGTAACAATGAGGGCGATCAAGCGTCTTCGAGAGCGCGTCCTGGCTGCAGGAGTCGCTCACTGTCCGGAGCGTTAGCGTCCTTCAGCTAGTCGCTATTCGCGTCGCCAGGCCTGAGCCATGTCAAGGCGAGGCAAAACAGGAGCAATCAGGAACCTGCCATGAGCTCCCGTCCCGATCATTCTCCCGCCGCCGAATCCGACCCCGATGAGAACCTGTCAGCGGTGACGGCTGCTGACGCGGCCGTCCGGCGCGAGCTCGTCGAGTGTCATCGCGATTTTCTGACCTTCCTGCGTCGCCGGCTGGGGAACCCACATGACGCGGAGGACGTGCTGCAGGAGTTCATCGCCCGCGCGTTGGATCGCTCCAAGCACCTCCGGGACGTGCAGTCCGTTCGTGGCTGGCTCAGCCGGGTTCTGGCGACGACGCTGGTCGATCACTACCGGCGCGCGGCCCGTCGAAAAGACTCTCCGCGCGACCCGGCTGACCTTGAGGCGCTCGCCGTCGCGCCGGACCCTGAAATCGAAGCGGCCGTCTGCTTCTGTCTCTATCGTCTGCTCCCGACCCTAAAGCCCGAATACAGCGAACTGATCTGGCGGGTCGATCTACTCGACGAGCCCCGCGACCGGGTCGCCGCGTCGCTTGGGCTGACGCTCAACAACGTCAACGTGCGTCTCCACCGCGGGCGTAGGGCGCTGCGGGCGAGGCTCGAGGAGATCTGCCTGACCTGTCCACAACACGGATTCCTCGATTGCCGGTGCGATGAGGGTGAGCGGATCCGTCTGATCCGCGCGCGGCAGGCGGCCGCGGGCTAAGCCGCAGGCACGGGCCACGACATAAGGGACGATGTTCTGTCAATGCGGCGCGCTCACCAAGCAGATGGCTTCCTAGCGGCTACGATCTTCTCCGCTCCAGTAGGAATCTAAGGGGGTCGTTTCTTGGATTCAGCGCCCACCGCTCGAGCTAGCCAGGGCCTGCTGGGCGTCGCCCTGGATAACCGCTAGGTGATGCGGATCGACGAAACTCTCCGCATAAATCTTGTTGAGGGGCTCGGTCCCTGACGGGCGGGCGGCGAACCACCCGCTCTTGGCCTTAACCTTCACGCCGCCGAACGGCTCGCCGCGGGGGCTGGCGATCTCTACCGACAACACGGGCTCGCCGCCGAGCTCAGCAAGTTGCAGATCCTGCGGTCTGAGGCCCCGCAGCCAGGCTTTTTGCTGCGGTGTGGCTGGGGCATCTAGACGTTCATAGTAGGAGGGCCCGATTGCGTCGGCCACCGACGTGTAGACCATGCTGGGGTCCTGGCCGGTTCGCGCAAGGATTTCAGCGGCCAGAAGCCCGAGGCTGAAACCGTCCTTCTCCGTTGTCCAAAGCGACCCGTCGAGCCTTCGGAACACCGCGCCCGCACTCTCCTCGCCCGCGAAGCCCAGGGCGCCGTCGGAAAGTCCATCGACGAACCAGCGAAATCCCACCGGCGTCTCAACCAGCGGCCGCCGGAGTCTGGCGGCAAGCCTGTCGATGAGGGCGCTTGTGACCATGGTCTTGCCGATCGCTAGCCCCCCAGGCCAAGTGGGACGGTGTTCAAACAGGTAGGCGACCGCTGCGGCCAAGTAACGGTTCGGCTCCATCAGACCACCCGAAGGCGTCACCACACCGTGCCGGTCGGCGTCCGGGTCGTTGCCGAACGCAATGTCGAAGCGCGCCCGCAGGTCGACCAGCCGGGCCATCGCATAGGGCGAGGAGCAATCCATACGAGTCTCGCCGTCATGGTCAGCGGTCATGAAGGCGAACCGCGGATCCACGACTTCGCTGACGACGGAGCCCTGCAGCCCGTAAGTCTCCAGGACCAGAGGCCAGTACTCGGCGCTGGCCCCGCCCAAGGGATCGATCCCAATACGCACCCCAGCGGCGCGGATCGCTCCAAGGTCCACCACCTGAGGCAACTCGGCGATGAAGGCAGTCCGATAGTCGTAACGCGCCGCACGCGAAGACCGAGCCGCGCGGGCATAAGGAACGCGCGGAACGTCCCGCAACGCCGTAGGAAGGGCAGCGTTGGCGAGCCGCTCGATCGCCTCGGTGATCCGGGGTTCGGCTGGCCCGCCGTGCGGCGGATTGTACTTCAAGCCGCCATCCTGGGGCGGATTGTGAGACGGCGTGAGAATGATCCCGTCCGCCAGCCCTGAGGTGCGCCCCCTATTGTAGTGCAGGATGGCGTGCGACACCGCAGGCGTCGGCGTGTAGCCGTCCCGGGTGTCGAGCATCACCGTAACGCCGGCGGCGACGAAGACCTCAACGGCCGTCCTGAGCGCGGGCTTCGAGAGCGCGTGGGTGTCGCCGGCCAGGAACAGCGGTCCACGGACGCTCGCGGCTTTGCGGTGACGACAGACGGCGGCGCAGATCGCCACGACATGCGCCTCATTGAAGGTCCCAGCGAGCGCCGAGCCGCGATGGCCGGAGGTCCCGAAGGCGACGCCTTGGGACGGATCTGTCGGGTCGGGGCGGACCGCCGTGTAGGCGTCGATGAGCTTGGAGACATCGATCAGATCCGCCTTCGACGGGGCGTCCTGCCCGGGAATCCACGCTACGGGTCAAGCCGCACCAGCCTTCGGGTCAACGGCGCCCAGCCGGACGCGCAGACGCCGGACGCCGTCCGCTGAGCTGAGGGGTATGCGCAACGGTCGCTCGCGCAGCCGAACGCCGTCCAGCACGGCTTCGGCGACGCCCCGGCAGACGCCGTCGGGGTTCTCCACCTCTATCTCGTAACGGGCGGCGCCAAACCGGTAGACGAGCTTGAAGCCTGGCCAGTGTCGCGGGATGCACGGATCGAGCAGCAGGGCGTCGCCATGGCGCCGCAGGCCGAGAAGCGACTCTAGTCCCGCGCGGTACATCCAGCCGGCGGCGCCTGTGTACCAGGTCCAACCGCCCCGCCCGAGGTGTGCCGGGTGCGAATAGATGTCGGCAGCGACCACGTAGGGCTCAACCTTGTACCGCTGGGCCTCAGATGGCGTGCGGCTATGATTGATCGGGTTGAGCATGGCGAGCAGGCTTGCGGTCCTGTCACCGTCCCCCACCGCTGCGAAGGCCGTCGCCGTCCAGACCGCGGCGTGAGTGTATTGGCCGCCGTTCTCTCGCACGCCGACCGGGTAGCCCTTGATATAACCGGGGTCCTTCGGACCCTTGTCGAAGGGCGGCGTGAACAACAGAGCTAGGCCGGCGTCGGCGTCGATCAACTCACGTTCAACCGCGGCCAACGCCTGCCGCGCGCGCTTCGGCTCCGCCGCCCCGGAGAGCACGGCCCACGATTGCGCAATGGCGTCGATGCGGCACTCGTCGCTGTTGGGAGAGCCCAGCGGCGAGCCGTCATCGTACCAGCCGCGAAGGTACCAGTCGCCGCCCCACGCGCTCCGCTCGAGCGCGGCCTTTATGCCCTCGGCGTGGGCAGCCCAGCGCTCTTCGTGCACCGCCTGCCCGCGAGCCGCCGCGAGCGGCGCGAAATCCGTCAAGGTGCGATGGAGAAACCAGCCCAACCACACGCTCTCGCCTCGGCCGTGCTGGCCGACGCGGTTCATGCCGTCGTTCCAGTCGCCGCCGCCGATCAACGGCGCGCCATGGCCCCCCACCTGCAGGCTGGCGTCTAGCGCCCGCGCGCAGTGTTCGAAGAGGCTGACGCTCTCGCCGGTTCCGGGATGGAAGAACGCCTCGGCCGCCGTCGGCTCAAGGGCGTGGCCTTCCAGGAACGGGATCGGCTCGTCGAGCACCGTGCGGTCGCCGGTCGCGACGACATAATGCGCGACCGCGTAGGCGAGCCACACCCGGTCGTCGGAAAAGCGGGTGCGGACCCCCTGGCCAGAGTGGGGCAGCCACCAATGCTGCACGTCGCCTTCGGGGAACTGGCGCGCCGCCGCCCTGAGCAAGTGCTCGCGGGCGGTTTCGGGTGACGCATGCACCAGCGCCATCACGTCCTGCAGCTGATCGCGGAAGCCATAGGCGCCGCTCGCCTGATAGAACCCGGCCCTCGCCCATAAGCGGGACGCGACGGTCTGGTAGAGCAGCCAGCCATTGAGCATCAGGTCCAGGGCGGGGTCGGGGGTTTGCACCTGTACGGCCCCTAGGAGACGCTCCCAATAGGCGTCTACTTCCGCCAGAACTTCATCCAAATCAGCCTGACGGTAACGCGCGATCAGCTCGCGGGCGGAGCCGGCGTCATCGCCCTCCCCGATGAAGAAGACCAGCTCGCCCGTCTCCCCGGGCGCGAGCGCCAGGGGCGCATCCATGGCCCCACAGGGGTCGAGCGCGGCCCCTGTTCGGCCGGAGAGCGCCTCGCCCGCCAGACCCGCTGGCCGACGCAGGCTGCCGTTGCGGCCGATGAATTCCCGGCGATCGCCCGTCCAGCTCGTCTGGCGGCCACAGGCGTCCAGAAACGCCACCCGCTCCCCAAAGCTGGGATTCCAACGGTTCTGGGCCATCAGGCCCCCGCTCGCTTCATCGACGTGCGTGACCGTGAAGGGCGCTATCGCGCCCCGGCTTTTGCCGAGGACCCACTCCACATAGGCGCAGGCCGACAGCCGGCGCGGCCGGCTGGACAGATTGCGGACTTTCAGCCGCAGGATTTTCACCGGGTCTAGCAGCGGCGTATAGGCGAGGAGCTCCGTCTCGAAGTCGCCGACCGTGGCTTCAAACCGGCTGTAGCCGCGGCCGTGGCGGCAGACATAGGTCGCCTCTGGATCCCGCACCGGGTACGCGGTCGGGCTCCAGAGCTCGCCGGTTTCCATGTCGCGCAGGTACAACGCCTCGCCACCGCGATCGGCGACCGGGTCGTTCGACCACGGGGTGAGCTGGTGCTCGCGGCTATTGAGGGCCCAGGTGTATCCCGAACCTTCCGCGGAGATCTGGAACCCGAAGCTCGGGTTGGCGACGACGTTGATCCAGGGCGCTGGCGTGGTCTGGCCAGGGCTGAGGACAACGACATACTCCCGGCCCTCGCGCGCGAAGCCGCCGATCCCGTTGTAGGCCTCCAGGTCTGGGACAGGCGATGACCGCAATGGCGTAGCGGAAACCTGCGGCGCCGCCAACGGCGGCCGCGGCCATTCCTGCCGGTCCCGGAGCCGGTCAAGCTGGTCTTCCAGCCGCCCGTGCTGCGCTGACAACACAACCCGCGAGACCGACAACAGGCGGGCCTGGAGCGCTGGCGAAACGAGGTCTCCGCGCAGCACGTACACAGCGCCCGGTACAGGGTCCTCGTCTGGCGCGCGGCGGGATTGCGTCACGCGCACCAAGGCCTCTAACGCGCCTTGCAGGTCTTGAATGTAGGAGGCCGCGTGGTCATTCAGGATCACGACATCCACCGGGAGCCGCTGCAGCTTCCAGTATTCCGCAGCGTGGAGCAGGTCGCGGGCGGTGGCGAGATGTTCGAGGTCGTCTATCCGCAATAGGATTAGGGGCAGGTCGCCTGATATGCCCAGGGCCCAGAGGTCCGGCTGCCCCCCCGCGCCTGCCGCTACCACCTCCGACGAGGGTCTGAGCGCAGGCGCCGCGTAGATCAGGTGGCCGGCCAGGCGCTGGAAGTTGTCGGCGTCCCGGTGGGTGACGCCGAGATGGCGCAGCTGCACCTGCGCCCGGGTCCACGCCAAGGCTGCGGCCCGTTCGCAGGCTGCGGTGTGAAGATGCTGATCCAACACCTCCAAGATGGCTTCGCGCGAGCCCGCGGCGAAGGTCCAGAAGGAGACCTGGGCTGTAGAGCCGGGGGCGATCCGCACGCGTCGCCGAAGCGCGAAGATCGGATCGAGCACCGCGCCAGCCTGGCCGCTCAGCGGGCGGCCTTCGAAGACGGCGATCGGTGCGCGGACATCGCGGTTCCGGCCCAGGAAGCGCGCGCGATCGGTCTCGAATTCCGGTTTGCCGAGGGCCTCGCCTTCGACGATCGCCAGATGGGCGGCCCAGAGCTCAGGCTCCTCCGGCGCCCGGCGTCGACGGGTCGCAAGCAAAGCGCCCCCAAGCGCCGGATGGTGTTCCGTCTCCACGAACAGCTTGGAGAACGCCGGGTGGGCGGCGTCGGCGGCGTCGGGCGCAAGGACCAGCTCACCATATGAGGTGATTTCGACTTCGCGCTCGATGGCGCCTGCATTGGTCAAGGTCACGCGTCGGAGCTCCCCGTCATCCTCCGCGGAAACCAGCACCACGAGTTCAGTCACCAGGTCGCCATCGCGGCGCGAGTACTCCGCGCGGTCGGCGAAGAAGGTCACGCCATACTCCGACGGCTCGGCGGCGGTAGGCTGATAGCCAGTGGACCAAACGCGCCCGCTAGCCACATCGCGCAGATAGATGAAAGCGCCCCAGTCGTCGCGCACGCTGTCTTCGCGCCAGCGCGTTAGCGACTGGCTTCGCCAGCGGCTGTAACCGCCTCCCGCAGCGGTAAGCAGCACGCTGTAGCGACCGTTCGACAAAATGTGGGTGGCAGGCCTCGCGCCGTGCGGTGTGGAGTAGTGGCGCCCGCGCGCCAGTTCCGGCGCCTGGGTCAAGTGCGGGACCGCGCGCTCGGCGGCGGCCGTCGCCGGCCGGACGTCGCGCGGCATGCGCTCGTGCAGGAGGAGCTCGGCGGCCTGAACCAGCGGATCGGCGTGGAAGCGCTCGCGTAACAGTCCGCCCAGCAACGTATTCGCCAAGGCGGTGACCGTCATCCCCTGGTGATGGGCCATGAACGATCGCACGATAGCGACACGGGCGCCTTCCGGCACCCGCGCGGGCGTGTAGTCCAAAGCCTCATAGAAGCCGTGGCGTCCCTTTGCGCCCGCCGCGGTCAAGACGCCGAAGTTGGCGACGGCTTCGCGCGGATCGATCATCGCGGCGAGCGCTGTCGCATAGGGTGCGACGACGGCCTCCTCGTCGAGGCCTCGCTTGAGACCGAGACCCGGAATCCCGAAGTTGGAGTATTGGTAGGTGAACTCGAGATCCCGCGCATTGAACCCAGATTCCGAGACGCCCCAGGGCCGGCCATGGCTCCGCCCGTAAGCAATTTGGCGGCGGACGACCGCCCGCAGCGACCGCTCCAGCAGACTGCCGGCCGGCGAGCGCATCACCAACGACGGCATCAGGTACTCGAACATGGACCCCGACCAGGAAATCAGGGCCGCGCCTTCAGGCGTGGGGGTCACAGCGTGACCGAGTCTAAACCAGTGACGCGCCGGCACGTCGCCCTTAGCGATGGCGAGGAAGCTCGCCAGCCGGGCCTCAGAGGCCAACAAATCGTAGCAGTTGGCGTCCAGCGCCCCATCGGCGACGCGGTAGCCGATCGACAGGAGCTTGCGGTCTTGATCGAGCAGGAAGCCGTACTCCATCTCCAGCGCCAGCTGGCGCGCGGCGGCTTCCGCCGCTGCGAGACGGCGGTCCAGCTCAGAGAATTCCAAGTCGCGGAGATGGCTGCGGAGCCCCGCCTCCACCGCGGATAGCCAATGGGCCAGCTCCGCAGCGTCCTCGAGTTCCGCCAGCAGACCCCTCAGCGGTTCGGCGAGTCCCGCCCATTCGCGCAGGACATCGTCCAAAGTTCGGGCGTCCTTTCCCTCCTCGCTTCGGCGCAAGGTCCCCGAGAGGTCCCGTAGCGCACCCTCCAGGCGCTCCCAGGTCTGATGTGCGGACACCGCAGGCGCGCAGAGCGGCGCCAATTCCTCCCTGGCGAGGTCGATGGCGTCGGACACGCCGGCCCATCGCGCCTGCGGCGGGAGCGGCTGGGCCCGCCACGCGCGGCAGCTCGCCGCGAGCGTCAGCAGGCATCCAGCCAAGTTGCCGCTGTCCACGGTGGACACATAAAGCGGCTCCAGCGCGCGGAGATCGCGCGTGTCATACCAGTTGAGCAAGTGGCCGCGGCGGCGGTCCATACGCTGCAAGGTGGCCAGCGTGGCCTCTATACGCTCGAGGGCGTCGCCGACGCCGATCCAACCGAGATCACGCGCGCAGACGGTCGAGAGCAGGTAGAGACCAATGTTGGTGGGAGATGTGCGGTGGGCGACGGCCGGGGGATCTTCCTGGACGTTGTCCGGCGGCAGGTGGTTGTCGGCGGCGGTGACGTAGGTTTCGAAGTAGCGCCAGGTCCGGCGCGCCGTCAGACGCAGCGCGGCCGTGTCGGCCGCGGTCAGCTCGCCCGCTTCCGGCAGGGGTTGAATTCGGCTGATCCGCTGAGCGACCAACGGCGCGAACAGCCAGGCGAAAGAGATGCTCACCCCGAGCGGCCAAGCCTCGCCGGACCCGATCGCACTGATCGCAAGGCCTGCGCAGGCCAGGGGCAATACGCCCCACATCCGTCGATAGAAGTCTGAGACGCCCAACGGCAGGCCTGCCGCGAGCTGGGCTGCGGGCACCCATTCCAGCAGTCGACGGCGGGTGACAAACAGGCGCCATAGCGTCCGAACGATGGCGTCGGACATGAGCCAGGCCTGGTGGGGCAGAAGCGTGACCAGCAGCAGGGCGCGGGCGGTCGCGACGCGGAGGTCCGCGCCCATGCCTCTCAGTCGGTCTCGCGTGCGTATCCCTGCAGTGCGCGGCGCAAGGTCATCGATCAGCGGCATGAGCGCCGGCGCGACGACGGAGCCCAGCACGAACAGCGTCCAGACGATGGCATGGTTGCCGAGGGCGGCCCACCCCGCGAACAGCGCCGCTACGGCCGCTGGCGCGGTCAGGGTCCGTCGCAGGTTGTCGAGCATCTTCAGCCGCCCGATGACCGGGAGCGGCCCCGGCGCGAGGCATCTGCCGGCGGGTATGCGAAGAATCCAAGGCAACAACTGCCAGTCGCCGCGAGCCCAGCGATGGTGCCGAAGGCCCGCAACGTCGTAACGGGTGGGGGCGTCGTCCACCACCTCGACATCGGACACCAGACCGGTACGCGCATAGACCCCCTCGAACAGGTCATGGCTCAACATCGTTGATTCCGGTACGCGCCCGCAAAGCGCCGCCTCGAAGGCGTCTACGTCGTAGATCCCCTTGCCCCCGTAGGAGCCTTCGCCGAACAGGTCCTGATAGACGTCGCTTACCGCGGCGGCATAGGGGTCGATCCCGCTCGCTCCCGAAAACAGCCGGTGGAACAGCGAGCCGCTATGCCCCACCGGCAGCGCCGGCGAAACCCGCGGCTGCAGGATTCCGTAGCCTTCCACCACCCGCTGCTGTCCCGCATCGAGGCGTGGGCGGTTGAGAGGATGGGCCATCTTGCCGATCAGGCGGCGCACCGTGTCATGGGGCAGGCGCGTGTCGGCATCCAGTGTAATGACGTACCGCACACCCTCCGGGACGGTGATTGGCGCCTCGGGCGCGGTGACGAACGTCGTGTCCTGCGCCCCGCGCAGCAGGCGGTTCAACTCGTGGAGCTTGCCGCGTTTGCGCTCCCATCCGATCCAGCGGCCTTCACTGTCGTTCCATACCCGCCGGCGGTGCAGCAGCAGGAAACGGTCTCCCCCAGGCGCTGGGCCATACTTCTGGTTCAGGCTCGCGATCCCATCGGCCGCCAGGGCAAGGAGTTCGGCATCGACCGACTGGCTCTCGCGTTCCGCGTCTACCCAGTCCGACAGGAGTGCGTAGTGGACGTCGCCTTCGACACTGGCGAGATAGTGGATCTCCAAGCCCTCGACCTGCGCCCGGATCGCCTCCGGGCTGGTGAGCATCATCGGCACCGCCACGAGAGTGCGATGCTCGGCGGGGACTCCGCCCGCGAGCTCGAGCGCTGGGAGAGCGTCTGCTCGAACGCTATGGGTAACGACCGCGTTGACGAGGGCGACGGCGAGCTCCAAGGCCGGCACCGCTCCGAGCACCGCCAAAGCGCCCAGCCAGATGCCGCCCAGGCCCAGGTCTCGCACATGCAGGAGCGGCAATAGGAGGGCAAACGTCGCCACGAAGATGATCGCTGCGGCATAGCCGCCGGTTCCGAGGCGCTGGAAAGCCCGGGTCAGGAACTCGCGCGGCCGCGGTCTAAATCCCAGCGCCACTTCGAAGCGGGGTCGTTCCGACCCGATCAGGTGACAGCCGACGTGGCAGCTCGCCACCTCGCCAGCACAGGCCTCAGCGCGTGCGATAGCGGCCCAAGTGACCTCCATCTCGCTCTTACCGCTGCCTCGCGAAAGGGCCTCGATTGCGGTGCGGTAAAGATTGCGCGTCGCGAAATCCATCTCCCCGAAATCGCCTGCCCCTGTAAGCGCCGCATCGATGAGGCTCATCCGTTCGACCAGGTCCAGCCAGTCCACTTCCGAGATGCGCCGCAGGCTCGTGACGATGTTGCGGACGGTGCCGGCGGCGGCGACCTGCCGATCGTGCTCCCCACGAACGACGGCGTCAGCTGTAACGCCGTGCTCTGCGAGCTGCTCGTCCAGCCAGCCCAACACGGGTGCGATCCTCGCGTCCTGATCGCGCAGCCGATGCACCAGCTGCATCGTGAAGGCGTCCGGGCGCTGCCGACCTTCCCAGCCCTGCAGTATGGCGGCAGCGGGTTCGGGGTCGCGTCCGTAGGCGCCGAGCAGGCGGTCCGCCAGGTGGTCGGCGGTGATGCGGGCCTCGCGACTGTCCAAGATTTGGTCGGCGAGGCGCCGTAGATTCTCCACCAGAATGAGGCGCAGGGTGATGGCCACCGCCCAAAGCTCGCCGATGGTGAGCGGGTGGACGCTCTGGTACGCATGAACGTAGCGCTGCAGCATCTCCACGTCGAAGCGGCTGTCGGTGTGGGCGACGAACGCCCAGACAAGCCCAAACACCCGCGGGTAGCCCGCGAAGGGCCCAGAGATCAGCTTCGGAAGCTGCCGGTAGTAGCCGGGCGGCAAGTCCCGACGGATTTCGCGGATCTGCTCCTCGACCACATGGAAGTTATCGAGTAGCCATTGCGCCGCGGGCGTTGCGCCGTCGTCGCCCCCACCCGAACGTTGCAGCACCTTGAAGGCTTCGATGAGCCGGCGCTGGTTGGCCAGCAACCGGCCAGTGAGACTGCGACCAGCCTTGGGGCAGCGTTCGACGGGCTGAGCCAGGGCGAGGCTCTTGGCGTGCGCCTCAAGCCGCTCGATGCTGAACAGTTCGGCGCGGATCGGCGTCTGGTCCGACCACAGGCCGCCAGCCGGGAACAGGCCTAGCGACATGGCGGATGCGCCTCGGCTCGCAAGGCCAGAGAGGAATCCACCAGATCGACGCGGGTCGTCGCCGACACCTGTGTGTTGTCCGGAGCCGCTGTTCATCCGCCACCAGACGCATTCGCACCGCCGCCATTACAGCGACGCTGCCGTTGGAGCGGGTGATTACGCTGGGTGCTGAAGAGAAGATTGAGCGCGGGGTCAAATCCTTGCTGTAGCGCTGCAACCCTTTCACGCACCCTGCAGTGAACTCGGCGCCGGACTAGCGCTACAGGGGGGGCTCCAAACTTCGCAGAACCCCCTTGTCTGTAAGCTTCAGCCGACCCTGGCGTCTTGTTTCAAGGACGGCCCGAGCGGGCCATTGGAGGAGACGCGATGAGCCGCAGGGAAGTGATGAATCAGCAGAGCATCAGGTCCGGCGTGCAGTTGATGGCCCTAGGTTGGAGCCTCTCGATCTTCTTTCTGCTGACGTTCGTGTTGTGCGCCGCGCTGGTCTATCTGCTGCCCGCGGATACCGAGCATCTGCTCGCCCGCGTCATGCCCTCGCTTGACTGGCGCGACCCGTCGAACACCGCGTTCGGGGCCGTCGCGGCTTTCGCCTCGGGCTGGTACGCGGCCTTTTTCGGCGGCGGTCTCTACAACTACTTTCGCGGCCGGCCCTGAGCCGCGGAAAGGGCGAGCGCCCCCCTCGCTCGCCCCTGGCCTGATCGTCCCCGGTCAGGTGATGCGCCGGGAGCGGGCCTAAGGGTCCGCTCCCAAGCGCGCTGGAACGGCAACTCGCTCAGAGTGCCTCGCCACTAAAGTCGCGGGCCCTCAGGGTCACGCCAAAAGCCACCGGGTTCACGGCCAGGAACAAAGCCAGCAGCGTCAGGCCCGAATGCGCCGGCTCCCAACGCCGCAGGTAAAGTCGATCATCATGGCCGGAAGTGGGCTGTGCAAGACGTTCCCCGGAGCGTGATCGCCCTGCCAGCACACGCGACGCCCAAGATAAGCGGCAATACGCACGAGGTGACAAAACCCCTCAAATAAATTTTTGCTTTGCCACTTAAATGTTGAACTTGATCGCGATCAAAGAAGGCGGTTTCATTCCCGTTGAAGCTCCACGCGAACAGATCGGGGGACATTCGAATGCTGCACGCGACAGCCGAAATATTTGAGAGTGCTGATAGTGGAGCGACATTCCATCCGTTGGAATCTTCGCGGGGCCTTGCTGATCCTCAAGGCGGCAGGGACGATCTGGCCTTGCAGCTGGCCGCCGAACGGCCCCGCCAGATACGCTTCCTGCGCAGCCGTCTGCCGTCGCAGCAAGACGCCGAGGACGCTTGGCAGGACGCCGCTATCAAGTTCCTGCAGCACGCTGAATCACTGGGCGCCGCCGAGCGCCCTCAGGCCTGGATGGGCGTCACCCTGCGCCGGCTGGTGGTCGACCGCTACCGCAGGGCCGCCGTCCGGCGCCGCACACTCGATGCTCTGGCCGTCCAGCCTGCGCCGGACGCGGCCGACACGGACGAGGACCTCGTCGCTCCGAGCGATTGCCTGAAGGCCGCCCTTCGCGAGCTCAAGTCGGAGTACCGCCAGATCCTCACCGAGACCTATCTCGATGAGCGCCCCCTGAAGGCTGTCGCCCACCATCTGGAGCTCACCGCCAACAACGCCGCCGTGCGCCTCCACCGCGCCCGCAACGCCCTGCGTCAGGTCATGGCCGAGAAGTGCCAGAGCTGCGCTCTTGCCGATTGCTGGGCCAGGACGAGGGCCGAAAAGCTGCTCAAGGCCTAGTGGCGGCCCCAGCGATGTTACGCGGGCCGTGTAATCTAGGAGAGTCCGATGACCAGCTACCCTCCAAGCGGTTGCGGCGGAGAGTCCTTCTCGTCGCGCTGTAATGACGTGTCCCGATCTGCGTCGTCCTACGCGTCGGTTGTGCGAGGGCGCGGTCGAGCGCCTGGGTGAGGAGCTTTTCAGATGGAACATCGACAATCACCGCCAAGTCGCCCTGCATCGCTCTCAGGGGGCCCTTTTGGGCCTGGGACCCCCGATAGGCGCGCGCGCCCCACCCAGGGGCTGCGAATGCTCCTCACAGGGCTGGTCATCGCCGTCTTAGGCGCTGGCCTGATCTTCCTCTTGGTAGGCGAGCACCGTCTGCACGTGCTGGGTTGGCTGCCTTTCCTGCTGCTGCTCCTTTGCCCGCTTCTTCATCTGGGCATGCATGGGGGACATGGCGGTCACGACGGCAGTCGCGACGGTGAAGATCAGGCGCCGAAAACCGGGGTCCAGACCCACCAGCACAGGTTATAGAAGAGGCCGCAATGTCCGATACGCCCGCATACGGCCTCTGGTCCTTGGTGATCCTGAATTCAGCGCTATTCATCTTCTTCGCATTGACCTTCTTTAAACCGCGGACGGCGCGCGATTGGCGCTCGTTTGGCGCGTTCAGCGCTTTCCTCGTGGCCTTGTTCACTGAGATGTACGGCTTTCCGCTGACCATCTACTTCCTGTCAGGTTGGCTGCAGAGCCGTTTCCCGAACGTCGACTGGTGGTCGCACGACGCCGGTCACCTCCTCGAGATGATGTTCGGCTGGAAGGCTAACCCCCATTTTGGTCCGTTCCACTTGCTGAGCTTCGCCTTTATTGGCGGGGGTTTCTGGGCGATTTCGGCGGCTTGGCCGGTGCTGTATCGCGCCCAGCGTGAAGGCAAGCTGGCGACGACCGGCTCGTACAGCCGGGTCCGACATCCGCAATACGTCGGCTTCGTCCTGGTGATGTTCGGCTTCCTGCTGCAATGGCCGACACTGCTCACGCTCGCGATGTTCCCGGTCCTGGTGGTGATGTACTGGCGCTTGGCCGTCAGCGAAGAGCGCGAGACCGCGGCCCGCTTCGGCGAAGTCTATGCCGCGTACAAGCGCGCCACGCCCGCTTTCATCCCGCGCCTGCGCCGGTCAGGCGACGCCCAGCGTTCTCCAGTTTGATCCGCACGTCCAGCGCCGCCACCGCAGGGGTATGCCATGCGCACAACGACCGTCGACGTATCTGGCTTCCGGACGCCTTTGGATCCGCTGGTGGTCGAGAAGCAGCTCGCGGGTCTGAAGGGCGTCAGACAGGTCACGGCCAACTTCGCCTCAGCCAGCGCCACCGTGACCTACGACGAGGCGCAGGTCAGCCCCGCCGAGCTTGAACAGGCGGTGCGGGACTGCGGTTTTCATTGCGCCGGGCAAGTCGTGCCGCGCCACGTCTGCGCCCCTGGACAAGACGCGTTAAGAGCCGAGGCGATCGACGAGCATGGCCCCCCGCCGCCGGCCGCGGGCAGGGCCGCACCAAAGGCGGGACACGGCGAGCACGACGCTATGGCGGGCATGGGCCACGGGCCGAGCATGGATATGAAGTCCATGGCTCGCGATATGCGCAACCGCTTCGTGGTGGCGCTCGCCTTCACCATTCCCATCTTCTTTCTCGCCCCGATGGGCATGGACTTCCTGCGGGTAGAGCCGCCGTTTGGCTGGGATCTAGAACTGGTTCTGTTTGTACTCGCGAGCGGCGCAATTCTGTGGCCCGGTTGGCCCTTCTTCATCGCTGCGGCGCGAGCTCTGCGGCGCGGCGTGTTCAACATGGCCGTGCTCGTGCTGCTCAGCGTTGGGACGGGCTACCTCTTCAGCGTTGGCACGACCTTCTTCTTCGAGGCCGCGAACTTCTACGAGGCCTCGGCCCTGCTGCTCGTATTCATCCTGCTCGGACACTGGTTGGAGATGCGCGCGAGGGCTGGTGCGTCCGAGGCGATCCGGCGGCTGATGGATCTCGCCCCGCCGACCGCAAAGGTCATCCGCGACGGGGTCGAAGTAGAAATCTCAACCTCCGAGGTGGAGGTCGGCGACCTCGTGGCGGTCAGGCCCGGCGGCAAGATTCCGGTCGACGGCGTCATCGAAGAGGGCGCGTCGGAGATCGATGAGTCGATGCTCACCGGGGAATCTTTGCCGGTTTCCAAGAAGGTCCGCGATGCTGTCGTGGGCGGATCGATCAACAAGACCGGCGCCTTCCGCTACCGCGCCACCAAGGTGGGTTCCGACACCGCGCTCGCCCAGATCGTCAAGCTTGTCCAGGAGGCGCAAAATTCCAAGGCTCCAGCCCAGCTCTTGGCGGACAGGGCCTCGCAGTGGCTGGTGCTGGCGGCGATCGTCATTGGCCTGTTGACCTTCGCAATCTGGTTCTGGGTGATCGGCCAGACGCTGCTGTTCGCGCTGACGCTCACCATCACTGTCTTTGTCATCGCCTGCCCCGACGCGCTCGGCCTCGCCACCCCTATGGCCATCATGGTCGGCACCGGATTGGGCGCGGCCCATGGCATCCTGATCAAGGATGCCGCGGCGCTGGAGGACGCCGTGAAGCTCGATGTCATCATCTTCGACAAGACCGGCACGCTCACCATGGGCCAACCGAAGGTGGAGCAAGTGGTCCCTGGGCCAGGGTTCGACGAGGCGACGATCATCGCGATCGCCGCGGCCATCGAACAGGGTTCGGAGCACCACATCGCCGTCGCGGTGCTTGAAAGAGCGCAGGGCCTCACATTGTCCCCGCTGACGGAGTTCGCTTCGTTCGAAGGCAAGGGTGTTCGCGCCCTCGTGGACGGACGGACTGTCTACTCGGGCAACCGCATGTTGATGGAGGAAAACAGTATCGATCTGGGTCCGCTCGCCGCGAAGTCCGCCGAATTGCAAGGCGCCGGCCGCACCGTGGCCCATATCGCCCGCGACGGTCGTGTGATCGGCCTCATCGCCATCGCCGATGCCCCGCGACCGACTGCACGCGAGACCATCGAGCGATTGCAGGCCCTGGGCGTCAAGGTGGCGATGATCACCGGCGACAACCTGGGTACGGCGCAGAGAATTGGTCGCGAGCTCGGGATCGATATCGTCCTGGCCGAAGTGCTGCCCGGCGACAAGGCCGCCAAAGTCAAAGAGCTGCAGGCGCAGGGCAACAAGGTCGGCATGGTGGGGGACGGGGTCAACGACGCCCCCGCCCTTACCCAGTCTGACGTCGGCTTCGCCATCGGCGCGGGCACGGACGTGGCGATCGAAAGCGCCAAGGTCGTCCTGATGCGCAGCGACACCCTCGATGTCGTCAAGGCTGTCGAGCTCTCCCGCGCGACCTTGCGCAAGATGCACCAGAACCTCTGGTGGGCCGTGGGCTACAATATTGTCGCCTTCCCCGCGGCCGCGGGCGTCTTCTACCCCATCACGCTCCGCCCCGAAGTCGCGGCCATCGCCATGTCTGGCAGCTCTGTGCTGGTCGCGGTCAACGCACTGCTGCTGAAGCGTCTACGCCTCGGCGAAGACGGGCCTCGGCATCAGCAAACACCCGCGGTCAACGTCACACAAAGGGCCGCTTAAAGTTGCGCTTGGCTGCGCCTCTCAGCTCGTCGCTTCCAGCCCTCCTGAAACGTCTGGCGTTGAATCGTAGCCTCTCGCCCCCAGGGGCACGATGCGACGGGCGCTTCTGCCTGCCCAAGATTGTTAGCGACAAAGGCGCCGAGCGACCTTCATGCCCTATCCGCTCGGCTACTGGTCTACCTCGCCTCGAGCTTCCCCGTCACCGCAGCGGCGTTCGGCGCTCCTAAGCTTTGTTTGGTGACTTCACCGAAACGGACCTCACCAGACAGCCTTGCGGACACGGCCATCAGCAACAAACGCTGACTTGACCCCTCCGTCCAGGCGTCCCTGCCTGGCGACGAACGCAGGGCAACTACGTCTCCGCTCATCTATATTCGTTCTGCGCAATCCTGAGGCATGCTTGAGCACTGTCTGCCCACTTCCTCATCACGCCAGCTCTCTAAACGTGTCAGAAACCACCATCACTATCATCTCAACCCGCACCGATGTTATCGGTGCAAGCGCCTAGTAGGAGAGACGGAAGAATGATGAAAAGGGTGTATATCTGGGGCTTGATCGCCGCAGCGGGTGCGCTTTCCGCGTGCGCGACAACGAATGAGCCATCGACCCCTGAGCAGCGAGCGGCTTGTGAAAAGATGCTAGAAATGGGCGAAGGGGCCACGCACAGCCATTCGTCGGATAAGACTGGGGCGGTGAACACCATGGGCATGAGCCATGCGCAGTGCCGCCAGCTGCTAGGCAAATAGTCTCTTGGCAACGGTCCACTGACCCTCGCTAGGGAGAGCGGCGCCGTCTCAATCCCTGGGCGGCGCCGCCGAGGGCGATAAACCTTTCGACGACCACCCGCGTATACGCGATAGCAGCGATGTCGCACGCCGGGGTCAGCGCCACGGTCTCGCCAGGGCGAGCTGTAGCGCTCACGCTGGCGGTTAGGACGCGGCCAGGTAGATGCCGCTGAGCGGCCTAAGGCCACGTTCGCGACGATGTCGGTGAGCGCTGGCGGATCCAGATGCTGTCTTTGGACCAAGCGGTGAACACGCAACAAGGACGCTCAGATCGGCCCGTGACGCTCGCTGTCGACCACGCACTCCACGCAAGCCGCGCTGCCACGCCGCTTCGAAGAGCCCTGCCCCGTTCTGCGCCAGGAGATCGCCGCTCGTAAAGGGTGGCCAGAACTGTAAGCCGAGCGTCCTGCGGGTGTTTGTGGCTGGTCAACCGAGCATCTCGGTGATCCGCAACTGTAACGCCGCCGACGCCTCGGTATGTCGTGAGCGTGAGGATCTGCTCGCGCCCCCTTTACCATTTGCCGTTCGCCGAGGGGCAGGCCCCTCTTGGCGCGTATCAGAAACAAGTTCCGACGGCGCGCGGTCGCAGCCGACGGCCTGAATTCTCGCGCTTGACCTTCCTATCATGGGAAGGTCCATCTGCGTTGGGCATCGTCCTTGAGGAGCTGCCAATGCCCGCACAAATCCTTCAGCCGCTGGAGATTCCCGTCCTGGGGATGACCTGTGCGAGCTGCGTCGGCCGCGTGGAGAAGGCGATCTCAGCCGTCCCTGGCGTCGTTCGCGCCTCGGTCAACCTCGCCGCCGAGCGCGCCCACGTGGAACTCACGCCCGACGGTCAAACCGAGGCCGTCGTCGAAGCGATCCGCAAGGCCGGCTACGAGCCGCTTGAACGAACCCTCGAGCTGAAGATCGAGGGCATGACCTGCGCTAGCTGCGTCGGGCGGGTGGAGCGGGCGCTTCGCGCCGCGCCGGGCGTGCTGCAAGCGCAGGTCAACCTGGCTACGGAGCGCGCCACAGTTGCCGTGCTCGAGGGCGCTGATATCGCCGCCCTCGTTTCCGCCGTCGAGAAGGCCGGCTACCACGCCGCCCCGATCGTCGAAGCCGGCCCGGACCTCTCCGATCGCGAACGCGAGACGCGCGCGGCGGAGATCCGGGGCTTGAAGCGCGCGGTGGGCCTCGCCGCCCTGGCGACGATCCCGCTGTTTCTGGTCGAGATGGGCCGCCACTTCGTGCCCGGCGCCCACCATCTTCTGGCGAGCACGATCGGCGAGCAGCCCTGGCGCTTGATCAGCTTCGCATTGGCCGCCTTCGTGCTGTTCGGTCCGGGCTTGCGCTTCTATCGCAAGGGCGTGCCGAACCTCGTTCGGCGCACGCCGGACATGAATTCCCTGGTGGTGCTCGGCGCGACGGCCGCGTTCGCTTATTCGACCGTCGCCACCTTCATGCCCGGGCTGCTGCCGGCCGGAGCCAACCACATCTATTTCGAAGCCGCCGCCGTGATCGTCACCCTGATCCTGGTCGGACGCCTGTTCGAGGCCCAGGCGAGGGGCCGCACGAGCGAGGCGATCAAGCGTCTGATGACGCTGCAGGCGAAGACCGCGCGCGTGGAGCGGGCGGGCGTCGTCCTCGAGGTTCCCGTCTCCGAGGTCCTGGTCGGCGACATCGTCGTGGTCCGGCCGGGCGAACGGGTGTCGGTGGACGGCGAGGTCCTGGACGGGGCCTCTTACGTCGATGAATCCATGATCACGGGCGAGCCGATCCCGGTCGAGAAAGGTCCGGGCGCCGCTGTGGTTGGCGGCACGGTCAACAAGACCGGGACTTTCCGCTTCCGCGCCACCAAGGTGGGCGCAGCCACCCTGCTCGCCCAGATCGTGCGGATGGTGGAGGCCGCCCAGGGCGCCAAGCTGCCGATCCAGGCTCTCGTCGACAAGGTCACCAGCTGGTTCGAGCCGGCTGTCATCGTCGGCGCTGTCCTGACCTTTGCCGCCTGGCTGGTCTTTGGCCCCAGCCCGGCGCTGAGCTTCGCGCTGGTCAACGCCGTGGCGGTGCTGATCATCGCCTGCCCGTGCGCCATGGGCCTGGCGACCCCCACTTCGATCATGGTCGGCACCGGCCGCGCCGCGGAGCTGGGCGTCCTTTTCCGCCGTGGCGAGGCCCTGCAGAGCCTGCGCGACGTCCAGGCGGTCGCCTTCGACAAGACAGGGACACTGACGCTCGGTCGGCCGGTCCTGACGGATGTCCGCGTCACGGATGGATTCGCGGAGTCCGATCTCCTGCGCCTGGTGGCGGCGGTCGAAAGCCGCTCGGAACATCCGATCGCCCAGGCGATCGTCGAGGCGGCCCAAGCCCGCGGCCTGCAGCTGCCCGAGACGTCCAGCTTCGAGGCCCTTCCCGGCTTCGGCGCTGAAGCGCTCGTCGATGGCCGGCGGATCCAGGTCGGCGCGGACCGCTTCATGGCGAAACTCGGCGTCTCGGTCGCCGCTTTCGCCGCCGACGCGGATCGCCTCTCGGGTGAGGCTAAGACGCCGATCTACGCGGCGGTCGACGGCGAGCTCGCCGCCATCCTCGCCGTGGCCGATCCGATCAAGGACACCACGGCCGAGGCCCTGGCGATGCTGCACGCAGCGGGTCTGAAGGTGGTGATGATCACCGGAGACAATCGGCGCACCGCGCAGGCAGTCGGCGCGGCGCTCGGCTTGGACGAGGTGGTTGCCGAGGTGCTGCCCGATGGCAAGGTCGCCGCCGTGAAGAACCTTCAGCAGCGCTATGGTCGCGTGGCCTTCGTCGGCGACGGGGTGAACGATGCCCCGGCCCTGGCGAGCGCCGACGTCGGGATCGCCATGGGGGCCGGAACAGACATCGCCATCGAGAGCGCCGACGTGGTGCTGATGCGCAGCGACCTGCGCGGCGTGACCACGGCGATCGCGCTCAGCCGTGCGGTGCTGCGGAACATCCGCCAGAACCTCGCCTGGGCGTTCGGGTACAACGTGGTGCTGATCCCCGTCGCCGCCGGCGCCCTTTACCCCGCCTTCGGCCTGCTGCTGTCCCCGATGGTGGCCGCTGGCGCCATGGCGCTGTCCAGCGTCAGCGTCCTGACGAACGCGCTTCGCCTGCGAGGCTTCCGCGACGCCGCCTTGCAAGGAGCACGGCCATGAACATCGGTCAGGCCTCGAAGGCCTCGGGCGTCACCACCAAGATGATCCGCTACTACGACGAGATCGGCCTGGTGCGCCCCGCGAGCCGGACCGACTCCAACTATCGCGAGTACGACGCCCGCCAGATCAACGAGCTTCGCTTCATCAAGCGCGCGCGTAGTCTCGGCTTCTCGATGGACGAGATCACGCAACTGCTGTCGCTGTGGCGGGATCGCGAGCGGCCGAGCCGCGAGGTCAAGGCGATCGCCGACCGACACGTCGCCGATCTCGACGCCCGGATCGCCGAAATGCAGGCCATGGCGGACACCCTGCGGCACCTGTCGCACTGCTGCGCCGGCGACGATCGTCCGGACTGCCCCATCCTTGCCGACCTGACGGCCGGGGCCGAGCCGACCACGCCGCTCGAGCGAGTGAAGGCAAGAGCGCGATAAGCTTAGCTGCGGCAGAGACAGGCGAACTGACAAAACTCGGAACTGCGAGCTTCAATACAGAGTTGACGGATCGCTCACCCGTTGTTGCGGGGAGAAACATTCCCATCGCTGTAATCTTGCGCAGGAACGGCCAATGTCACACAAACTATCCCATGGCTGGAGGGATGTTCCCATCCAGGAGCTGGCCAGTCAGTATCTCGCCCAAGACGGTCTAACATTCGATTTCGATGCCGGTCGCGAGCGCTACGACTATCAGGTCTCGATCGGGGATGAGGGGAACGACGCCCTCGTCGGACGCGGCGACCGCGATCACTTCTGGGGACTTGGCGGCAACGACCTGCTGAGCGGGGACCGCGAAAACGACGTGCTCTATGGCGACTCCGGCGCCGACACCCTCAGCGGGGGCGACGGCGCTGACCGGCTCACGGGCGGCATGGACGGAGACCGGCTCTATGGCGGCAGGGACGCTGACGCCCTGATGGGCGGCATGGGCAACGACTACCTGGACGAGGGCGCGGGCCATGGCGACCTGGAGGGCGGGATGGGCGACGACACGCTGGTCGGCGGGCTCGGACCCGACGCCTTCGCGGTCGACCCCACCAGCGGCGACGATGTGATCCGCGACTTCACCGCGGGTCCCGGCATGTTCGACCACCTCGCGCTGCGGGACCTCCGGTGGGAAGATCTGAGTTTCGAAGACACCCCTGCGGGTGTGCGTGTCAGCTGGCAGGGCGGCTCCGTGCTGCTGGAGGGCGTGCGTCAGGCGGATCTCGCGCAGGACGACTTCATGTTCGCGAACGCGCCGGATCTTCCGCCCGCCTCGCGCCCGGCGACGGCGCCGACCCCCGAGCGGCCCACAGCCAGCGTCGAGGGTCCGGACCCCAGGCACGGAAACCTGCCTGGCGAGCGTTTCGACCAAGCCGCCGACGCGGCGATGCGGGATGGTGATGTCGCGCTCACCTTTACAGGCGACGAAAGCTATCAGGTGCTTGTCGGCGAGCGGGAAGCCGATCACCTGACCGGCGGGGAGAGCGTCGACAACATCTTCGGTCGGGATGGCGCCGACACTCTGCTCGGCGCTGGCGGCGACGATGTGCTGCAAGGTGATGCTGGCGACGACCGACTGGAAGGCGGCGACGGCATGGATCGCCTCGATGGCGGCATGGGCGCCGACACCCTGATCGGCGGCGCCATGGTCGACGACATCATGGGCATGGAGGGCGCGGACTCGATCGACGCCGGCGCCGGCCACGACATGATCGAAGGCGGCATGGGAAACGACACCATCACCGGCGGCACGGGGGCCGACGCCTTCATCGTCGATCCGCACAGCGGCTTCGACGTCGTCACCGATATGGAAGTCCGCGGTGAGGCGCAGGGCGCGTTCGACCACCTCGCGCTGCGCGATATCCGGCCGGATCAGGTGTCCGTCGTGGATCGCGCGGAAGGGGCGTTCGTGTCCTGGAACACCGACCGCGACGCCGATCCGGAAGGCGGCGTCCTGCTGCTGGGCGTGTTCAGGGCCGATCTCCGGCAGAGTGACTTCATGTTCATCGACGAGCCCGGCTTCGTCCCGGGGATCAGCACCGCCGGTTCGGATTGGATTTTCCCGGCATGACGTGGGGCGGGTCGTCGCTTGACGCGCGGCGGCCCGCTCACCGCGAGTTGGCGACAAAGGTGGGGACGCCGGCACCGCGGGAGCCTGCAAGGCGTTCGCTCATGTGCCGACGATGCCTGCGTTTAGCGGCCGGGAGCGCTCAGCGGCCGGGAGGGCTCAGCGGTCCTCATGCTCCATCGCGACTGACACGAGTTCTGCGCCGCATGTGGCAGCCGCCCCTTCAATTTCCGTTCGCTGTTTGGATCCTCGAAGTCGCGCAGATTGCGCGCTCAACCGAACAGCGGCGTGAAGGCTTGCCCTTCCGCGCCTCAGGGATCATTTTCGCCTGCAGAAAGGACCGCCTTCTGCGCCATTGGCCCACCTTGCTCGCGTTCGTCGCGGCGATGCTGCTCGCATACGCCGGCGGACCGACTTTGGCCAAGACCGCGGCCTGCGATCCCTGCCCGCCGGATTGTCCGATGATGGCGGACGCCGCCCATAAGCCGTCTTCAGACCCTGCCGGGCAGAAGGAGAAAGCGCCTTGCGAGCGCAGCGTCCTCTGCCCCGCTGCGGTCGTTGTCGGGCCGGCTCCCATGGCGCCGGTCGAAGTCCAGCAAAGCGCGACCCTGATCGCCGTCCGCTGGACCGACTCTCCGCCGGCGCCATCTCGCCCGCCTGACCGAAGTCTAAGACCGCCCATCCACGCCTGATCCCCTGATCCCGGCTCGCCCGTGCGAGTCGTCGCAGGCGCATGCGCGCCGTTCCAGGAGATCAGAGCATGTCAGCTCGAAGAGGTTGGTTGGCCATCGTGGCCGCCGCCTGCGTTACGACCCCTGCTGTTGCGGGGCCCCTGACCTACGAAGAGGCGCTCGCGCGAGCGCGCCAGACGGCTCCTGCGCTTGCCGCCGCCGACCTCAAGGCGCGGGCGGCCCGGAGCAGCGCGGTCGCGGCGGGACGTCTGCCAGATCCTCAGCTGAGGTTCGGCGTGGAAAATTACCCGATCTCCGGCCCCATGGCGGGCCGGTTCGGCGCCGACGAGATGACCATGGCGACGGTCGGCGTCATGCAGGAGTTCCCGAATGCCGGGCGGCGGCGCGCGGAGGCTGCGGGCGCCCGCGCCGATGTCGCCATGGCGGAAGCGCAACGGGCGGTCACGACGCGTGAGGTCCAGCTCGGCGCTGCGTTGGCTTGGGTCGATCTGCATTACGCCCAGAGCCGCTTGGCGGCCTTGGATGCGATCCTGCGGCAGATCGAGCCCATCTGGCGCTCGGCCCCGGCCGGGGTGGCGTCGGGCGCGGACCGCGCGGCCATGGCGCTCGGTCCGATCCGCGCGCGAGCCGCCCTGCAGGACCAGCGCGATGAGCTCGCGGCCGCCGCCGGGCGGGCGAAGGCCGAGCTCTCACGCTGGACCGGCGACCTGGACCCAACCGTCGCCGGACCGCCGCCGTCGCCGGACATCGAGCCGGGGAGTCTGCGGGCCGGCCTTGAGGCGCATTCCACACTGCGGGCCTACGACTCGGCGCGAGCAAAGGCGCAAGCCGATGTGGACGTCACGCGGGCGGCAAAGCGGCCGGACTTTGCGCTGGAAGCCAGCTACGGGCGCCGCGACCCGATGTTCGGCGACATGGTCTCGGCGGGCGTGACGGTGCGGCTGCCCCTCTTCGCGGGTCAGCGGCAGGATCCGCTGATCGCCGCGCGGCGCGCCGATGCGGCTCGCGTGGATGCGGAGGCGGAAGTCGCGCGCCGCAGCCTGCGCGCCGGGCTCGACGGAGATCTCGCCGACCACCTGATGCACCATGAACAGTGGATGCGGTCCAAGGATGTCGTTCTGCCCGCGGCACAGCGGCAAGCTGATCTGGAGACCGCCAGCTACGGCGCCGGGCGCGCGGGGCTCGGCGACGTCCTGCAGGCGTTCACCGAGTTGGCCGAAGCCCGGCTCACCCTGCTCGAACGCGAGGCGGCGGTGGCCCGCGACGCGGTGCGCATCACCCTCACCTATGGAGCCGACGCGCCATGAGCATCCCCATCACGCGCGCGCAGCTGGCGGCCGGGGGCATGATCCTGCTCCTGCTGGGCGGCGCTGGCGGCTACGGCCTCTCGAGGCTGAGCTCATCCGACAAGCCGGCGCCGGCCCCAACCAGCGCCGGCCGCCAGGTGCTCTATTGGTACGACCCGATGGTCCCCAGCCAACGGTTCGACAAGCCGGGCAAATCCCCGTTCATGGACATGCAGCTGGTGCCCAAGTACGCCGACGAGGCGGGGGCGGACGCCGGTGTGCAGATCGATCCGGCGAGGGTCCAGAGCCTCGGCGTACGTCTGGCGACAGCCGAACCGGGGCGCCTGCCTAGCGAGATCACCGCCCCGGGGGTCATTGACTTCAACGGGCGCGACCTCGTGGTGGTCCAGGCGCGGGCCGGCGGCTTCGTGCAGCGTGTCTATGCGCGTGCGCCCGGCGACATCATCGCCGCGGGCGCGCCGCTCGCCGACGTGCTCACGCCGGAGTGGGGCGGCGCCCAGACGGAGTTCCTGGCCGTTCGCCGCACCGGCGATCCGGCCTTGATCGCGGCCGCGCGCCAACGCCTGGCGCTGCTCGGCATGTCGCCCAGCCTGATCGCCTCGGTCGAACGCAGTGGTCGGCCGCAGACGGTCGTCCGCATCACAGCGCCGGGTGGCGGCGTGATCCGAACGCTGAGCGTGCGCAATGGCATGACGGTGAGCCAGGGCCAGACGCTCGCTGAGATCAGCGGGCTGGGGAGCGTCTGGCTCAACGTTTCGGTGCCCGAAGCCATGGCCGGCCAAGTCCGCCCCGGACAGACCGTGACGGTCACGCTCACCGCCTTCCCGGGCGAGCAGTTTGCCGGGCGTGTCTCAGCCATTCTGCCGGAAGCGGCCGCCGAGAGCCGCACCCTGACCGCGCGGGTCGAACTGCCGAACCGCGGCGGGCGCCTGCGGCCGGGCATGTACGGACAGGCGCAGTTCGCGGGCGCCGCCTCGCCCGCGCTGCTTGTCCCCTCCGAAGCGGTGATCCGGACGGGTCGCCGCGCACTCGTCATGCTGGCCCAGCCTGGGGGACGATTCCGTCCGGCCGAGGTGCAGGTCGGCCGCGAGGCGGGAGATCGGACTGAGATTCTGGCAGGCCTCCACGCGGGCGAACAGGTGGTCGCCTCCGGCCAGTTCCTGCTCGACTCAGAGGCCAGCCTTGCCGGCGTGCAGGCGCGGCCGATCCCGTCGACGCCGCCCGCGGCGGCCCCATCGACCGCCTACGAGACGACCGGACGGATCGAGCGGTTGCAGGGCCGGTCGATCACGCTCAGCCACCAGCCGGTCCCGGCCTTGCAATGGCCGGCGATGACCATGAGCTTCACCCTCGCCGACCCGAAGCTGGCCAAGGGTCTGAAGACCGGCGATCCGGTGCGCTTCGCCTTCGACCAGGCCGGCGGCGTACCTACCGTGCGGCGGATCGCCAAGCTGGATGCGGCCGGTTGATCGCCGCCCTTATCCGCGCCTCCGTCCGGGGACGGTTCTTCGTGCTGATCGCGGCCGCCGGCCTGTTGCTGGCCGGGCTCTGGGCGGTCCGCTCCACAGCGGTGGACGCGCTGCCTGACCTCTCCGACGTCCAGGTGGTGATCCGCACCAGCTACCCGGGACAGGCGCCTCAGCTCGTCGAGAACCAGGTCACCTATCCGCTCGCCACCACCATGCTCTCGGTCCCCGGAGCCAAGACGGTGCGGGGCTACTCCTTCTTCGGCGACAGCTTCGTCTATGTGCTCTTCGAAGATGGGACCGACCTCTATTGGGCGCGGTCGCGGGTGCTGGAATACCTCAACCAGGTGCAGGGGCGGCTCCCCGCGTCCGCCAAGCCGGCGCTTGGACCCGACGCCACCGGGGTCGGCTGGATCTACGAATATGCGTTGGTCGACCGCAGCGGGCGACACGACCTCTCCCAGCTTCGCAGCCTGCAGGACTGGTTCCTCCGCTATGAGCTGAAGAGCCTGCCCGGCGTCGCCGAGGTGGCGAGCGTCGGCGGGATGGTCCGCCAGTATCAGGTGGTCCTCGACCCGACCAAGCTCGCCGCCTATGGCGTCACCCACACTGAGGTGGTGGGCGCGCTGCGCAACGCCAACCAGGAAGCCGGCGGTTCGGTGCTCGAGCTGGGCGAAGCCGAATACATGGTCCGCTCAGGCGGCTATCTGGCGAGCCTCGACGACTTCCGCGCGGTGCCGTTGCGCGCGGCGGCAGGTGGCGTGCCAGTGCGCCTGGGAGATGTCGCCACGGTACAGGTTGGCCCGGAGATGCGGCGCGGCATCGCCGAGCTGGATGGCCAAGGCGAGGTGGCCGGCGGCGTGGTGATCCTGCGTTCTGGAAAGAACGCCCGCGAGACCATCGGGGCGGTGAAGTCGAAGCTGGCCGAACTAAAGGGCAGCCTGCCGGCCGGCGTGGAGGTCGTGACGACCTACGACCGGTCGCAGCTGATCGACCGCGCCATCGCCAATCTGACGCAGAAGCTGGTCGAGGAGTTCATCGTCGTCGCGATCGTCTGCGGCCTCTTCCTGTGGCACGCGCGCTCGGCGCTGGTGGCGATCCTCACCCTGCCGCTCGGCGTGCTGGCGGCTGTCCTGGTGATGCGCGGCCAGGGCGTGAACGCCAACATCATGTCGCTGGGCGGCATCGCCATCGCCATCGGCGCCATGGTCGACGCCGCCGTGGTGATGATCGAGAACGCGCACAAGCACCTCGAGCGGTGGACTCATGAGCATCCGGGCCGGACGCTCCGCGGCGAGGCCCGTTGGAAGGTGGTGACCGAGGCGGCCGCAGAGGTCGGGCCGGCCCTGTTCTTCAGCCTGGTGATCATCACCCTGTCCTTCGTGCCGGTGTTCACACTTCAGGCGCAGGAGGGCCGGCTCTTCGCGCCGCTGGCTTTCACGAAGACCTACGCCATGGCGGCCGCCGCGATCCTGTCGGTGACCCTCGTGCCGGTGCTGATGGGCTACCTGATCCGCGGTCGCATTCCCGCCGAGCAGGACAATCCGCTCAACCGGGCGCTGACCCGGGCCTACCGGCCAGCGCTCGACTGGGTCCTGCGGCGCCCTAGGACCACGCTGTTGCTGGCGGCCTTGGCCTTCACCACGACGGCCTGGCCGCTCAGCCGCCTGGGCGGCGAGTTCCTGCCGTCGATGGACGAGGGCGACCTGCTCTACATGCCCTCAGCCCTCCCCGGGATTTCGGCCGCCAAGGCCGCCGAGCTGCTGCAACAGACGGACCGGCTGATCCTCACGGTGCCTGAGGTGAAGACCGTGTTCGGCAAGGCCGGACGGGCGGAGACCGCCACGGACCCCGCCCCGCTGGAGATGTTCGAGACCACCATCCAGTTCAAGCCACGCGACCAATGGCGGGCGGGCATGACGCCTGAGAAGCTGGTCGAAGAACTCGACCGGACCGTGAAAGTCCCCGGTCTCGCCAATGTCTGGGTGCCGCCGATCCGCAACCGGATCGACATGCTGGCGACCGGGGTGAAGAGCCCGATCGGGGTGAAGGTCTCAGGACCAAACCTCGCCGAACTCGACCGCATCGCCGGCCGCATCGAAGCGGTCGCCAAGACCGTGCCGGGGGTGAGCTCCGCCCTCGCCGAGCGCTTGACCGGCGGACGCTACGTCGATGTCGACATCGACCGCGCCGCCGCCGCGCGCTTCGGGCTCAACATCAGCGACGTGCAGGCCATCGTGTCTGGCGCAATCGGCGGCGAGACCGTCGGCGAGACGGTGGAAGGCCTCGCCCGCTATCCGATCAGCGTGCGCTACCCGCGCGAGCTGCGTGACAGCCTGGAAGGCCTACGTTCGCTGCCGATCGTCACGCCGGCCGGGCAGCAGATCACGCTCGGAACCGTCGCCCGGGTGCAGATCGCCGACGGCCCGCCGATGCTGAAGACGGAGAACGGCCGCCCCTCAACCTGGGTCTATGTGGACGTGCGTGGACGCGATCTCGCCTCGGTGGTCGGCGACCTGCAGACGGCGGTCGCCCGTGACGTGAAGCTCACGCCGGGGGTCAGCGTCGCCTACTCGGGTCAGTTCGAGTACCTGCAGCGGGCGGCCGATCGGCTGAAGATCGTCGTGCCGGCGACCTTGGCTATCATCTTCCTCTTGCTCTACCTGACCTTCGGCCGCTTGGACGAAGCGGCGCTGATCATGGCCACCCTGCCGTTCGCGCTCACCGGCGGGATCTGGGCGCTTTATCTGCTCGGCTATCACCAGTCGGTGGCGACGGGGGTGGGCTTCATCGCCCTGGCCGGCGTCTCCGCCGAATTCGGCGTGGTGATGCTGATCTACCTGAAACACGCCCTGCAGGAGCGTGGTCCCGATCCCACGCCGAGCCAGGTCGCCGAGGCGGTGCGCGAAGGGGCGCTGCTTCGGGTGCGGCCGAAGGCGATGACTGTCGCAGTTATCCTGGCGGGCCTCTTCCCCATCCTGATCGGCCATGGCGCCGGTTCGGAGGTCATGGGCCGCATCGCTGCGCCCATGATCGGCGGCATGCTCACCGCCCCCTTGCTTTCCATGCTCGTCATCCCGGCAGGGTACCTCCTGCTGCGGCGTCGGCGCACGGATCCCCCAGCTTCAACCCCTAAAGGAGACTACCCATGAAGCGCGCTTATCTCATCGCCGGCGTCGTCAGCGCCGTTCTCGCTCTGGCCGCCTGCGGCCAAAAGACCGAGACCCAGGCGGAAGCCTCCACGGCCCCGGCCGAACCTGCCGCGGCGCCCGCCGCCACCGACAGCATGGCGGGCATCAACATGGCTTCGGCCGAGGCCGCCAAGACCGCCAAGGGGACCGGGACCGTCACCGCCGTGGATGCGGCGAGCGGCGCCATCACCATCAACCACGGGCCGATCCCGGAGGCCAACTGGCCGGCCATGACCATGGCCTTCAAGGCTGCGCCGGCCCTGACCCAAGGGCTCAAGGCCGGCGACAAGGTCGCCTTCGACTTGAAGCTCGAGAACGGCGGCGGCGAAGTCACCGCGATCCAGAAGCAGTAGGCGCCGCGCCTGTCGGACCACGGGGGATGGCTCAAGCTCAGCGCACCTGGGGGTGAGCCATCCCATCTGCGGCTGCGATGGCCCAGCGCCTGCCTTGGTGCGCGGATTGCGCCGTCACACCAGGTCTCGGGCAATCTCGATCAGGGTCCAGGCATAGGCCCCCACGGTCGGTATCGCAGTCGTGGCGACCCCGAAGGCGCGTCCACCAGCGCCTTGCGGGTAGCCGTGCAAGAAGGTCACGCGGCCGAGGCCAAAGAGGGCTACGGCGCACGCAATATAGGCGAGCGGCGCCTCGCCGGAGGTTGTGGCGAGCGCCAAATGGCCAACCACCGCAATGAAGGCCTGCTCTAGGGTGTTCTGCAGAAAGGCCGCTGGGACTGCGAGGCGCGCGCTCGGCTGGCTGTACGCGGAACCGGCGTTGTCCTCGACGGAGGTGAACCGCACCTTCGCCACCATGCGCACGGCCAGAACGACCCACAGCGCGATCAGCAGGTCGGCTTTCAGCGCAAACGCGAGGCGCTCGGCGAGGTCCTGCGGAAAGGCGAGGCGTCGGGGGAGCCCCACGCAGGCGAGCACCAGGGTTGATCCGCAGACGGCGAAGGCTAGGAGCGCTCCGAGTTTCACGGTGCGCTGTTCCTTTGGCAGATCAACCCTTGGCCGCGTGGGCGGCTTGGTCATTGCGGTGACCTCTTCGCGCGGGCCCAAAGCCGATAGGTGTCCCCGAAGATCTCAGGGTGATCGAGCTCATGGCGATGCAAGGCGCGAAGATCACGCAAGGCGCCCGAGCGGGGGTTCTGCGCCAAGTATCGCGTCCGGTCGGCGGTATGGCCGAACTGGACGCCGAGGAACTCGAGACCCGCCACCCCGAACATCTCCCCGATCTGAGGCAGGGTGAAACGGTGCTCGTTCACGTGGAACAGGAGGTCACGACAGTCTGAAAGGGTCCAGAAGTCAGACGCGGGGCTCATTACGGCCTCCAGCGCGGGTGGCGCACCATCGAGCATCAGGGAACGGCGGAGCGCCCGGATGCCATCCGCGTCGTCGCGATATCCGGCGCGCGCAATGTGGGCGCGCGCTTCGATGACCGCACGTCGACCGATTTCGCTGTAGAGGCCAACGAAGAGGAGCCCAGATGAGCTCAGCAGCCCGGCAAGATTCCGCAGCCCCTGCGCCGGATCCTCCATGTGATGGAGCACGCCGAAGCTGTCGATCAGGTCAAAACGTTCCTCCAAGGCCGCTAGGTCCAGGATGTCCGCCTGCAGGTGTTCCACGTCGGTGAGCCTGTACTCCCGAGCCTTGCGCATGGCGTAGCCGAGACTGGCGGCGCTGAGGTCCACCGCCAGGATGGAGGCCCCGCGATAGGTCGTCGCGACCCGCATGGTCTCCAGCCCGGTGCCGCAGCCGGCGATCAACACGCGGGGGCGGGCAAGATCGGGAATGTCGCCGGCCGGCAGGTCAGGCAGGGCGTTCTGGACAGCCCTTCGGAAGGGCAGCGGCTCGCCGAGGCTGCAGCGCGTCCAGCGCGGGTAAGGGTTCTGCTCGTACTGTTGCTGGACGGCCCGCGAGACGACGTCCGTGGGAGGCTTGAGGACGGGCAGTCGGTCGCGCAGCTCGGCTTCCTGGTCCGGCTCACTGAGCTGCTCGCGAAGGAGGTCGGCGAGAAACGGCAGGGCGGCGCCCCGGAGCCGCGCAGCGAGCGGGGTTGCGGCGAGCGGACGATAGGCGGCGACGATCGCGATCTTGGTGAGATCGCCCGGCTGCTGTCCGAGGTCCTCGCGGTCGAGGGCCGTGATCAGGCTGCCGACGCGAGCCTGCTCGGCCGGCGCCGCGAATAGGACGTACTCGTTGAGGAACGCCTGCCGGGCGAGACCGATCGCAATGCTGAGCTCCTCCTCAAGGGGTTCGGCCGCCCCCTCCGTGAGCCTCAAGAGATCGGACCGCAGCTGGACAAGCACGAATTCGATGGCCACGTCGGGCACGGGAGCGGTGGCCAGCAAGGTTTGAAATAGGTGATCCTGGATGAGCTGGGAGGCTGTCGTCGCCTCGCGCTCCAATGTCTCTGCGAGCTGACCGGGCGCCCCGGCGATACTTTCGAGGAGACGATCAATCTCTGGCTGCTGCCGCAACACTGCGATGGCGGCAGTCGCCAGATTGCGGGGGTTGACGTCCGGGCGGTCGAACAGCTGCAGCAAGATCTCTCTGAATGCCGGCGTCGGGGGCGCTAACCGAGTGTGGCGGAGTGCGCCAGCAAGGCGCCGCCAGGCCTCGGCGTCGCCGGGCGCGGCCTCCACGGCCTGGGCGAGCAACGCCAGCCCTTCCATGCCGTGACCGAGTTGCAGGCGCGCAAGGCCGAGGTTCGCCAGCAAAATCGCACGCAGGGGGTGCCCCGCCGGCGTCGCCTTTCTACCCCTATGGAAGTGTTCCGCAGCTCCCGCGGCGTCGCCGCTCTGCAGGCACAAGAGACCTAGCCCATTGAGGGCGGTCGGCAGTGCGGGCGCTCGTTTCAGTGCAGAGCGGTAGCAACGCTCCGCGTCGGACCGTCGTCCGATCAGACGATAAGCGTCGCCGGCCGCAGCAAACGCCTCTGCGAAGTCTGGCTTGAGAGCTGCGGCCCGTTGGAAGAACGTCGCCGCGATCTCGTAAGCCTGCAGCCGTCGATGGGCTTCACCGAGATTGAACTGAATGAATGGGTTCTTCGGCTGCCCACTCGCCGCCTTTTCAAACCATGCGACCGCGTCGTCTGACCGCCCACGGTTCAAAGAGACCGTACCCAGGACATTCAGCGCTGAGGGATCCGAGGGCCTTGCCGCGAGAACCTTTCGAGCGTGCTTCTCTGCCTCAGGCCATCGGCCTGCGTTCACGTGCGCCACCGCCTGCTGCAGGTCGACCACCGCCTGAGGTGGCCCCGCAGGCGTCAGGCGCGGCGGCGGAGGCGGGAACCGTCTCATGCACTGATCAAGCGGCGCTCAGCGACCGCGCCTCCCTCAAATCGGCCCTGGCATCGCGAATGATCGACCACGCAGATTGGAGGAAGAGCCCCGAAATGATCACCGCTACGACGAGATCGGGCCAAGCGGTCTTGGTCCAGAACACCAGGCCTGCGGCGATCACGACGGCGAGGTTCCCCAGGGCGTCGTTGCGGGAGAAGAGCCAGACGGCGCGAACATTGGCGTCGCCGGCGCGGTGGGGGATCAGGATGAGCGCCGCCGCAACGTTCGCCACCAGCGCGATCATGCCGAATACGCCCATGAGCTCGGCCTCTGGCTGGTTCAGCACCAGCACGCGATAGGCCGTGTTCAGAAGCACCCCGACGCCGAGCGCCGCCAGGAACAAGCCTTGGATAAGCGCAGAGCGCGCACGCCAGACGAGCGACCAGCCGATCGCCAGCAGGCCCAGGAACGTGATGAGCCCGTCGCCCATGAAGTCGAGGGCGTCCGCCTTCAGCGCCTGCGAGCCGGCGACGAAGCCGGCGACGATCTCCACCAGGCCGTAGCCGGCATTGATCAGCACCACGATCCAGAGCGCCCGCCGGTAGGCGGGCGTGATATGGCTGAGGTTCTTCGGGAGCTCATCGTCATCCGCCGTCGCCGAAGGCTCCGCGCGATCGATGTGATAGCCAAGGTCGGTGACCGTGGCCTCTACGGTCGGCACAAGCTTCGCGGCATCGTCGACCTTCAACGTCATCATCGAAGACGCGATGGAGACACGCGCTTCCTGGACACCAGGCAGCTTGGCCACCGCCGACTGGATCTTTTCCGCGCAGCTGGAGCAATCCATGCCGGTCACACGGTACCGGAGGGACTCTGCGGCGGCTGTCGTGTTCGACATGTATTTTCTCCCGATGTGGCCACTCTAATTGCTCTAGCGGCTTGAGGATCAAGCCGTTGCGGCGGCTCTCCCGAGCCTCGCGAAGCCGGCTCTTGATCCTCTAGTGACTTGAGCATGTATCGTGCTGTTAAGACCTATTCGCAGTCGCACTCAGGACGCTTCGATGCCGGCGCTCGCACGCCTCTTCCTCGCGGTCGCCCTTCTCATGGCCGCCCAACTTCCCGCCACCGCCGTTGCCCAGGACGCGCCGCCCTCCGCGGCCGTCGCCTGGCGCCTGCTGGACTATATTGCGGTGGATTACCCCGGCGCTGTCTCCGACGGCCGGATCGTAAGCGAGGCCGAGTATGCGGAGATGCGGGAATTCTCCGCCTCTGTGCGCAGCCGCATCGCCGCCCTGCCGGCGAGTTCCGCCAAACCGCAGCTCCTGGCAGAGGCGAACGCACTCGTCGGATCCGTGGATCATCGTGCCGAGCCTGCCGAGGTGGCGCGCCGGGCCCGAACCCTCGCGGCCGATTTGCTAAAAGCGTACCCCGTGCCGCTCGCGCCGCAGCAGGCCCCAAACCTGGTCCGGGGTGCGGCCCTTTACGCCGAGCAGTGCGCGTCCTGCCACGGCGCCGTCGGCAGGGGTGACGGCCCCAACGCCAAAGGCCTTGATCCTCCGCCGATCGCCTTCACCGACGTGGCGCGCGCCAACGAGCGGAGCCTCTTCGGTCTCTATCAGGTGATTGGCCAGGGGCTCGACGGCACGGCCATGCCCAGCTTCGCCCACCTGTCGTCCGACGATCGCTGGGCGCTGGCGTACTATGTTGGGACCTTCGCCTATTCCCGAGAGGCCGAGCGCGCCGGCGAGCAGGCGTGGCGCGCGGGGTCGCAGCTGCACGCCGTCGTCCCCGACCTACAGGTCCTGACCCAAACGACCCCCGCAGCTCTGGCGGCCCGCGTAGGCGAGCCGCAGGCCACCCAGATCATGGCTTATCTGCGCCGCCATCCTGAGGCTGTAGCGCCGAAGTCGGATGGCGGGCTGGACGTCGCCCGCCGCAAACTCGCGGAAAGCCTGAACGCCTACGAGGCGGGCGATCGCAAGCGGGCTGAGGAGCTCGCGCTGTCGGCGTATCTTGACGGGTTCGAGCCTGTCGAACCTCTGCTGCGCGCGCGAGACGGCGCCCTGATGGCGAAGGTCGAGGCGTCCATGGGCGAGCTCCGGGCCAGCCTTGCCCGCGGCGCGCCGTCGGCCGAAGTGGCCGCGCAGGTCCGAGGGCTGGATGGGTTGTTCGATGAAGCTGCGCGGGCGCTCGCGCCGGAGCAGGCCAGCGCCGCCTCAAGCTTCCTCGGCGCCTTCACCATTCTGCTGCGGGAGGGAGTCGAGGCGCTTCTGATTGTGATCGCGATGATCGCCTTCCTACGGAAGGCCGAACGCCACGACGTACTGCCCTACGTCCACGGCGGCTGGATCGCCGCCCTTCTGGCGGGGGGGCTGACCTGGGCGGCGGCGACCTACCTCATCTCCATCAGCGGAGCGAGCCGCGAACTGACCGAAGGGTTCGGGTCCTTGGTCTCCGCAGTCGTGCTGATCTCGGTGGGGGTGTGGATGCATGGGAAGGCCCAGGCGGGCGCGTGGCAGGCGTATATTCGCGACAAGCTGTCGGCGGCGCTGTCAAAGCGGTCGGCCTGGTTCCTGTTCCTGTTGGCCTTCGTCGTCGTCTACCGGGAAATGTTCGAGACCATCCTGTTCTACGCCGCCCTCTGGAGTCAGGGGGGGCAGCTCGCGATGGTGTCCGGCGCCGGCTTGGCGGTCATCTGCCTGGCGGTGATCGCCTGGGCGCTGCTGAGCTACAGCAAGCGCCTGCCCATCGCGCAGTTCTTCTCCTACAGCTCGATCCTCATCGCCGTATTGGCCGTGGTGCTCGCCGGGAAAGGCGTGGCGGGTCTGCAGGAAGCGGGGATGCTCGATGTCCGGCCCCTGGCGGCGCTGCCCCGAATTGAGGTGCTCGGCGTGTTCCCGACCTGGGAAGGGCTCCTAGCTCAGCTGCTCACGCTGACCGTCGTGGTGGTCGGGTTCTGGGCAGCGGGCCGGCGCGCCCAGGCCGAGGCGCGGGTCTAGGGCACATTCGCCTGGAGTTCATCGAGCCAGATACGGGCGGAGCCGTCCGACGGGGCGCGCCAGTCGCCGCGCGGGGAGAGGTTGCCGCCCGAGATCACCTTGGGGCCGTTCGGCATCGCTGAGCGCTTAAACTGGCTGATCTCGAAGAAGCGGAACAGGAACACGCCTAGCCAGTGCTTTATGGCCGCCAAGTCGTAAGCGTTGCGCGCCTCGGCGGGGAAATGCGCCGGCCAATGCCCAGCATCGCGGTCCTTCCAGGCGTGCCAAGCGAGGAAGGCGACTTTCGACGGCCGCAGGCCGTAGCGGGTAATGTAGTAGAGGTTGAAGTCCTGCAGCTCGTAGGGCCCGACCTTGGCCTGGGTGCTCTGGATCGCCCCCGAGGCGTCGGCCGGCACCAACTCCGGCGAGATCTCCGTGCTCAGCACCGAAAGCAGCGTCTGGGAGGCGTCGGCGTCGAACTGGCCTGTGGTCGCGACCCAGCGGATCAGGTGCTGGATCAGCGTCTTCGCCACCGAGCCATTGACGTTGTAGTGGCTCATCTGGTCACCCACGCCGTAGGTGCACCAGCCGAGCGCCAGCTCCGACAGGTCGCCCGTCCCGAGCACGAAGCCGCCGCGCTGGTTGGCGAGCCGGAACAGGTAATCCGTCCGCAGCCCAGCCTGAACGTTTTCAAAGGTCACGTCGTACACCGGTTCACCCACGGCGAAGGGGTGACCGAGGTCGGTGAGAAGCTGGCGTGCGGCCGGCTTGATGTCGATCTCTTCCCCGGTGACGCCGAGCGCCCGCATCAGTCGCCAAGCGTTCGACTTCGTGCCCTCGCTGGTTGCGAAGCCCGGCATGGTGAAGCCGAGGATGTCCGAGCGGGGCTTGCCGAGCGCGTCGAAGGCCTTGGCCGCGACAATGAGAGCGTGGGTGGAGTCCAGGCCGCCGGACACGCCGACCACAATGTGCCTGGACTTGGTGGCGTCGAGGCGTTTGGCGAGTCCCTGGACCTGGATGTTGAAGGCCTCGTAGCAATCCTTGTCGAGGCGCGCGAGGTCGTCCGGTACAAACGGGAACCGGTCAATCGCGCGTAGCAGACCGACGTCCTGGAAACTAGGCTTGTGGTGGAATTCCACCCGGCGGAAGCAGGTCTCAGGACGCCCTGACGCCACGGCGGCGTTGTTGAAGGTAGGTGTGCGCATGCGCTCAAGGCGCAGGCGTTCCACGTCGACGTCGGCCACGGCCATCTGCGCCTTGGCGGGGAAGCGATCCGTCTGGGCGAGCAGCACGCCAAGCTCGTGGATGGTCGCCTGACCGTCCCAGGCGAGGTCCGTTGTGCTCTCGCCCGGTCCGGCCGCCGAATAGAGATAGGCCGCCTGGCAGCGCAGCGACTGGGACGCACAAAGCAATGCTCGGTCGTCGGCTTTGCCGACCACGATGTTGGAGGCGGACAGATTGCAGAGGATCAGCGCGCCCGCGAGCGCGGCCTGGGTGGACGGCGGCGTCGCGGCCCAGAAGTCCTCACACATCTCCATGTGGAAGACGAAGTCCGGCAGATCGGCCGCCGTGAAGAGAAGGTCCGTCCCGAATGGAACGGATTGGCCGGCGATCTGCGTGTGCAGCCCGACAACGCCTGCGCCGGGAGCAAACCAACGGTTTTCGTAATACTCCCTATAGTTCGGCAGGAAGCTCTTCGGCACGACGCCCAAAATCCGCCCGCGAGAAATTGCGATCGCGCAGTTGTAGAGCCGGCCATTGTGGGCGACGGGGGCGCCGACGATCAGCACCGGGGACAGCGCGGTGCTCGCCTCGACCAAACGTGCGAGCTCGAGCTCCACGCGGCGCACCAGGGTGTCCTGCAGCAACAGATCGTCGATGGCGTAGGCCGACAGTCCCAGCTCCGGGAAGAGCATGAGGTCGACGGCGCGGGCATGGCCATCTTTCGCAAGGGCTAAGGTTTCGTCGGCGTTGAAGCCGGGGTCGCCGACCGCTACGCGCGGCGTGCAGACGGCCACACGCACCAAGCCTTGCGTGTGAATGGCATAGAAGTTCGAGGTCACGGGTGCTCACCTCCGCTGTCACCCGGAGCAAAGCCGCGAGGGGCGGGAGCGGTTGCGGCGTGGGCTGCCCAGAGGGACGTCGCCTCAGATCCTTGGCTTGAACGGAGCGGCTGTTGGGAGGCCGGCTGGCGCAGCCGCCACGTTCAAGCCCGGGCTTGCAAGGTCGCCTAGCTTTCGCCCGCAAGCGAGGGAGCTTTCATGCTTTGGGTTTTGAGGGTGGCCTATGCCCCGGGGTTCATGTTCGGGTTCATCGGCGCGGGGCTGGGGCTCGTCGCGAGCGGTCGGTCCTTGGCCTGGCTTGCTCCGCTGCTCGGCGCCGCTATCGCGGTTTCGTTCCTCGTGGAGCGGGTCATTCCCTACGAACCGATCTGGAACAGACCGCGCGGGGATAGCCGCCGCGATGTCCTGCACGCGCTGGTCAACGAAGCCAGCGTCTACGCCGGCGCAGCGCTGATCCCTGTGCTGACCCTGCTGTCGCCGGCCGCGGGCCTCTGGCCGGCCGCCTGGCCGATCTGGGCTCAGCTGGTGCTTGCGATCCTCGTGGCGGACCTCGGGATCACCCTTTGCCATTACTTCAGCCACAAGTTCCAATGGCTCTGGCGCTTCCACGCCGTCCATCACTCAGTGAAGCGGATGTACGGCTTCAACGGCCTCATGAAGCATCCTGTGCACCAAGCCGTGGAGACGCTCGCCGGGACTGCGCCCCTGATCCTGATGGGCATGGCGCTCCAGATCGGCGTCCTTCTCGGTTTCGCGGTCGCGATCCAGCTCCTGCTGCAGCATGCCAATGTCGACATGCGGCTCGGACCGCTGCGCTACGTGATGGCCTGGGCGCCCGTGCATCGCTTCCATCACCAGAAGTGGCCCGGCGTCGGCGACGTGAACTTTGGACTGTTCACCTGTCTCTGGGATTATCTTTTGCGCACGGCGTACTACGATCGCAGCAAGCGCCTCAGCTCCGACGACATCGGCATCGGCGATCAGCCGAACTATCCGACGGACTATGTCGCCCAGCTGGCGGCCCCGTTTCGGAAAATCAGCTGAGACCAGGCGCTCGCCGGCCTAGGCGCTGGGCGTCGCGAGGTGGAGTTGGCTGGCGGTCACCCCGAACGTGGCCTTGAGGGTGCGGGCGAGGTGCGCGGCGTCGGCGAAACCCGCAGCATGCGCGGCGACCGTGGCGTCACGGCCAGCCAGGAGATGCTCGGCGGCCAGGCGAAGCCGCCGCCAGAGCAGGAAGCGCCGATAGGGCAAACCGACCTCCTCTGCGAAGAGGTGGCGGAAGCGCTCAGGAGACAAGCCCGCGACGGCGGCCGCCCGCTTGAGGGGCGTAGGCCCCTCCGATAGATCCTCCTCGAGCACAAGCATCGCCGCCTGGAGGCGCGGATCCAGGGGCCGGGGCGCAGGCGTGGGCGACGACAGCCACCTCGCCCAAAACTCTTCCCCCGGCGCGCCCCTCAACACGGCAAGAGACCGCGTTTGCCGGATTTGCCGCAGCTTGGCTTCCAGCTCCGCCGCCGCGTAGCGCGAGGGCTCCAGGAAGATGAGCTCGGCCGAAGGCGACGCCACGAGGCGATGGGGCGCCAAGGGATCGATCAGGACGCAGTCAGCGGAGACGCTGCGTCCCTCGGCATCGTGGACCGTGAGCGGCTCGCCGCTCAGGACGGCCTGTGCGGCGAAATGACGGTGGGCGGCGGCGTCGCCCACCGCGCCGCGCCAGACTGCCCATGTCGCCCCCAGCTCCAGTGCACCGGCCCAGCCCGGCTTATCCTTGCCCCCGGCAGGCCGACTCATAAGCGATTCCACAGTCCGATCCATGGAGCGGTCAGAGCGCCGTCGGGCGCCATCAGTTCAGGCCAACGCCGCGCATGATGAAACGGCTGCGCGGCAAGGCCGGCAATCGCCCGAAGTCGAGCCCGAGGTCCTGCTGGGGGACCTCGTAGCGAATCCTTCGGGTCAGCACCTCGAAGGCGCGCTCCATGATCTCAACTACGATCCACTCGCCCGGGCAGCGGTGGCCGGCCAGATGGTCACCGCCTCCCTGCGGCACGAAATCGAACGGACCGGGCGGATGGGCGGCGAACCGTCCGGGTCGAAAGGCGTCCGGATCGGCCCAGGCGGACGGATCGTGGTTGGTGCCGTACAGGTCCAGGATCACCTGCCGGTCCGCCGGGAAGCTGAGGCCGCGCCAGGTGAAGGGCTGCCGCACGCGCGCGATGAGCGACGGGAAGAACGGGTAGAAGCGGCGCACCTCCTGGATGAAGGCGTTGCGTTGCACCGGTCCCTCACGCGCTACCTGCGCCGCTTCCGGATGGGTGTGCAGGGCGTGGGCGAGCAAGACCACGTAGACAGCGGTCGCGACGGTGGGACGCAGCACGTTGGCGAGCTCGACGGCGGCGATGTTCGCCGCGAGCAGCTCGCCGTTGAGCTCCCGCGCATGCGCGATCCGGAAGGCGGCGGTGTCCTCATCCGGCGTCTGCCCGCCGTCCCGGATCGCCTCGACGACCCGCGAGAGCCAATGATCGACCTTGCGGCGCGCGTAGCGGGACCAGAGGTGTCGAGGGCCGCGCGCGCCGGCCGCATCGAACAGGGCTCGGAGTTCTCGCGCGCGGCCCTGGACCTCGGCCGCTTCGATCGGCACGCCTGCCCACGCGCACACCGCACGCGTGAGCATCGGATGCAGTTCATCGTAGAAGGTGATCTCGCGGCCGTCCGAGGCCCAGCCCGCCGCGGCGCGCATTAGTTCGGCTTCGAAAAGCTCTCCAAGCACCCTGATGCGCTCAGGCGCCATCAGGTCCATGAACAGCTGCTTGCGGCGGCGATGTGCGTCACCGTCGAGCCCCTGAACGCCCCCATCGCCGAGCAGGGTCTTGCGGATTGGCGAGGGCATGGCGCCTTCTCGCTTGAACCGGTCCACGTCGTAGAAGAGTGCCGCGGCTTCCGGTCCTTTCAGGCAGATCGTGTCCTTGAAGAGGACATGCGTTTCGAAGCCGTCTGCGCCGATCCGATCGCACTGTTTGGAGATGAAGCGATAGGGGTCAGTCACTAGGGCTAGAGTGGCGTCATGCGGCGGCTGGTGGCGGGCGGTCATGAATGCCCTTTCGCTGGCGGACTGGATGGGGCGGTGGCGGAGGCCTGCCGGCCAAGCGAGGTGAGCAGCAGCCATGCGACACCGACGGTGATCGCGGTGTCTGCGAGATTGAAGGTCGGCCAATGGAAATCGCCGATGTGGGCGTCGATGAAGTCGGTCACTGCGCCGAGGCGGACCCGGTCGACGATGTTCCCTAGGGCGCCACCGACAATCAGCGCGAGCGGCGCCGCCACGGCGAGACGGCGCTCGCGCCACATCCATGCCATGAGCCACAGCGCGACTGCCGCCGTGCCGGCGACCAGCAGCCAGCGCCCAAGTTCGCCTGAGCCGGCGAAGAGTCCGAACGTGACGCCGGTATTGGACCCGAGCTGCAGGTTCAGAGACGGCCCCAGGGTCGCGGGCTCCGTGAGGTGGGCGCGCGCTATGAGCTTGGTGGCCTGATCGGCCGCGAGCACGCCGAGGCTAAGGGTGAGTCCAAGCGTCCTGTGCATCGAGGCTCCTTTTGCTGCTCAGCCTTCCACCTCTAGCTGCTAGAGGATCAAGCCCGATCTGGCGCCGCTCGAGCGCGCGAGCGGATCGGCCTGCGCCGGCGGCCCGCTGACAGAGCTTCAGGGAAGCGCGCTCGGTCCAGCGCCGCCGCAAAGGGACTGCGCAGCCCAACGTCGCGACGTGCGAGCCACTGCAATCGCTGGCAGGACTGTAGCAGTGCTTGCTGAAGCACAGCAATTTCAGGGCTTGTCCCGATGGCCCAGCAGGCGCAGGGCGTTGAACACTACGAGGAGCGTCGACCCTTCGTGGAAAACAACGGCGGCGCCGATCTTTAGGCCGAAAATGGTGGCCGGGATCAGGAAGGCGACCATCCCAAGGCTCACGAGCAGGTTCTGCTTGATGATGGCGCTGGTCTGACGGCTTAGGCTGACCGCGAAGGGCAGTCGCCGCAGGTCGTCCGCCATTAGGGCGACGTCTGCGGTCTCGAGCGCCACGTCGGATCCGGCTGCGCCCATCGCGATCCCCACGGTCGCGTTCGCCATGGCCGGCGCATCGTTGACGCCGTCCCCGACCATCGCGACGCCGCCTGCTTGCTCGCGAAGGGCCTTGATGAAGGCGACCTTGTCCTCCGGCATCAGTCCGCCGCGGGCGTCGGTCAGACCGAGCTTGGCGGCGATGGCGTCAGCAACGCCCTGATTGTCGCCCGACAGCATGATCATGCGCTTGACGCCCAGCCGGCGGAGGGCGGCGATGACCTCTGCGGCGCCCTCGCGCGGCGTGTCCTGTAGGCCGATCACGCCGAGGTAGGTCTCGCCGCTCCGAACTACCATGACGGTCCGCCCTGAGCTGGAGAGCCGCTCGACTTCACTGCGCACCTGCTCGGGCACGGGCGCCCCCGGAACGGTCTCGAAGAGCTTGAGCTTCCCGATGAAGACGTCTTCACCGCCAAAGCGCCCGCGGACACCTTGTCCGGTGATGCTCTCCACCGCTTCGGCGCGTCCGGGCGGGCCAGGCAGCCTTTCAGTGGCCGCCGTGACCACCGCTGCCGCAAGCGGATGGTCGCTCAGCCCCTCGACCGCCGCCGCCGTCTCAAGGAGCCGCGCTTCGTCGCCCCCCACGGCAGGCACGACGTCGGTGACGCGGGGGCGTCCCTCCGTCAGGGTGCCGGTCTTGTCGAACGCCAGAGCCTGCAGCCTCCCAAGGTTCTCCAGCGGCCCGCCCCCCTTCACGAGGACGCCGCCGCGTCCTGCGCGAGCCACGCCGCTGAGGACGGCGCTCGGGACGGAGATCGCCAAGGCACAGGGGCTGGCGGCGACCAGGACCGCCATCGCCCGGTAGAAGCTCACGCTGAACGGCTCATCGACCACGACCCAGGCGAACATCAGGGCGAAGACACCCAGGAGGACGGCCGGGACAAAGATCCGTTCGAACTTGTCGGTGAAGCGCTGCGTGGGCGAGCGCTGCGCCTCGGCCTCGGCGACCATGGTGACCACGCGAGCTAGGGTCGACTCACCGGAGAGGCGCGCCACGCGCACCTCCAGGGCTCCAGCCCCATTGATGGTGCCCGCGAACACCTTTTGCGCGGCATCGGCCGTTTCGAATGCGATGTCGTGGCCCGCCGCGCGCTTGTCGACCGGCATGCTCTCGCCGGTGACGGGGGCCTGATTGACCGAACTCTCGCCTACGACGACGACCCCGTCGGCCGGCAGCCGTTCGTTGGGCCGAACCATGACGATGTCGCCGATCTCAAGCGCCTCGACGGGGACATCTTCGAAGGTGTCGCCACGCTTGCGGCTTGCGCGCTCCGGCGCCAGTTCGGCCAGCGCCTCGATGGCCCTGCGAGCCCGCCCCATCGCGTAGTGTTCCAGTGCATGGCCTAGGCTGAAGAGCACGAGCAGCAGGGCGCCTTCGGCCCACTCGCCCAACGCCGCCGCACCCGCCGCGGCGACCAGCATCAGCGTGTCGATCTCGAAGCGGCGCTTACGGAGATTTTCGAGCGCTTCGCGCAGCGTGAAGTAGCCGCCGAACCCGTACGCCAGGAGATAGAAGGCCAGCGGGATGGCGCCCTCAAGGCGGAAGGACGCAAGCCAGCCGATCAGCAACACCACGGCGGACAGCCCGGCGAAGACCAGTTCCGTCCGCTCGCCGAACGGGCCACCGTGCTTGTGCTCGTGTCCCTCTCCCGGCTTGTGCTCGTGGCCCCCGTGCTCGCCCTCCTTCGCGGAGGACTTGCGTCGTGCGGCTTCCGCGTTTGACTGCCCAAGGGCGGCCGCGCGCTCCAGCAGGTAGGCCTCCAGGGCGACGGGCTCGACCTTCGCGGGGTCGAACTCGACCAGGACCGCGCCGGTCACGCCCACATCGGCGTGGAGCACCCCCGGACGGCCTCGGAGGTCGTCCGCCAGGGTCCGGGCGGCGCGGGCATGCAGCGGCTGGCTCAGGCGAAAGTTGGCGTGGCCGGAGGCGCTTGCGAGGCGGGCGCCCTGCTGCACGGCCAGGGCGCGAACCTGGGACGCAGAGATTCGGGCTGGATCGAAGTGCACGCAGAGCACCGCGTCCTCGCGGCCCTGCACATGCGCTTCGGCGACCCCGGGCCGTGAGGCAAGGACCTCCGCGAGTTGCTGCACACAGCGCTCGCAAGCCTCCGCGGCGGCCGGCAGCAGGACCGGGATCTCGAGACGAAGCTTGTCTTCAGCCACAGCGCGTCCTTTCAACTTTCCGTCGCGGGCTCTGCGCGGCTCTCGGCCGCGTCCCGTAGAATTTCCAGCCCGCCCTTCGCCGCGATCAGGGCCACCAGCACGCCCACGACCAAGTCCGGCCAGGCCTGGTTCAGCCACATGATCAAGGCCCCGGCGACGAGGATGCCGCCGTTGGACGCGAAGTCATTGAGGCTGAAGGTCTCTGCCGCGCGCATGTTCACGTCGTCGCTTTGCGCACGGCGCAGGAGGAATAAGCAAACGAGGTTCACGCCCGCAGCGACGAGCGCCAGGGCCATCATGGTCCAACCGACGGGCTCGGTTCCGAGCCACCAGCGGCGGATCACGTCCAGAAGCACGCCGCCCGCGAAGATCAGCAGCATGATACCGGAGACCCCCGCCGCTCGGCGTTTCCAGACGGCGGCGCGGCCGACGGCCAAGAAGCTGATCGCGTAGACGGCGGCGTCTGATGCGTTGTCAACGGCGTTGGCGATCAGCGCGCTCGAGTCGGCGAGCAGACCGGCTAGGCCAAGGCTGACGAACAGCGCTGCGTTGAGCACGAACACCCAAAGCAAGGTCCGCCGTTGCGCACGGTCGACGTCGCTCAATGCGGCCATGTCTCCTTGGCAGTTGACTTCGGAGACCTCCCTCATTGCTCGGGGCCGATGGGGTGCGCGCCCGCGGGTGCGTAGTTGACCCGGATGCGACCGATGAGGTCCGCGGGCACTCCGAGGCGAGCGGTATAGGCCGCTGCTGCCGGATGCCGGCCCACGAGGGAGCCGCGCCATCGGACGTGCTTCAACGCCAGCAGGCCGCCCTGCCGGTCGAAGGCGGCGACATCCAGGTGGCCCCCAGTGGGGAGCCTGGACGTTGGGCGGCGGCGCACCAAGCCGCGGACCACGGCCGGATGTTCGCCGACCCGCAGATAGCCGGTGAGGATCTTTAGCGGGCCTCCTTCGACGAGCTCGACGGCTGGGGTCGGCTCGGCCAAGGCCGCGCCGGACGCCGCAGCGATCAAGCCCGTGGCGAGAGTCGCTACACGGCAGAACCGCTGGGCAGCCCGGGGGCCCGGCCGTGGCGCGCCTCGCACCCGGCCGCTCCGGACCTTCAACGGGCCTCGTTCCATTCCGCTCATGGTGTCAGTCCTCAATCCCTTCGGCGCTCCGATGTCGGACCGCCTGGGCGGCAAACGTCGGCAACACCAACAGGGTCAGAGCGGTTGCTGTGAGCAGACCTCCGATGACGACTGTGGCGAGAGGCTTTTGCACCTCAGCGCCTGCGCCGTGTGCGATGGCCATGGGGATGAAGCCGACAATGGCGACAAGAGCGGTCGTCAGGACAGCGCGTAGCCGGCTAGACGCACCTTCGATGGCTGCATCCTTCGGGAGCAGCCCTGCTGTCAGGCGCTCGCGGATCGCCTGCATCAGGACGAGCCCGTTCAGTGTCGCCACGCCCGACACCGCGATGAACCCCACAGCCGCGGAGACGGAGAAGGGCATGCCCCGCAGGAGCAAGGCGACGGCGCCGCCGACGAGGGCGAGGGGAACGCAGGCGAAGACGAGGGCCGCCTCCGCAAACGAGCCAAGCGCCATGAAGAGCAGAATGCCGATGAGCACGAAGACCACCGGGATCACCAGTCCTAGCCGTTGTTCGGCACGCTGCAGGTTCTCGAACTGACCGCCCCAGTCGAGGTAGACCCCGGTGGGCAGGGCGACTTTCGCGACGCGCTGCTGGGCGTCGCTCACAAATCCGCCGAGGTCGCGGCCTCGAACGTTGGCCTGCACCACCATCCGCCGGCTCCCGTTCTGCCGGCTGATCTGGTTGGGGCCTTCTGCTGTGTCGATGCGAGCCACGGACGCCAGAGGCACCACGGCGCCGGAGGTCGACACGACTGGCAGAGCTGCAAGGGCGGCGGGATCGTTGCGCGCCGCTTCCGGCAAGCGCACGACGACATCGAAACGGCGGTCGCCCTCGAAGATCTGACCCGCCTCAGCGCCCCCAATGCCCGCCGAGACGGCCTCACTCACGTCCGCCGCCGAAAGGCCGTAACTGGCCGCAGCGAACCGATCGACTTTGATGGTCAGGGTGGGCAGGCCGGAGGCCTGCTCGACCCGCACGTCCGCCGCGCCGGGGGTCTGCCGCAGGGCGGCGGCGACCTGATCGGCTGTTCGCTGCAACGTTCCGAAGTCGTCCCCATAGACCATCACAGCCAGGTCCGTGCGGACACCCGAGATCAATTCGTTGAAGCGAAGTTCGATCGGCTGGCTGAACTCGAAATTATTGCCGATCTGTTGGCCCGCCGCCTTCTCGATTCGTTCGATCAGTTCCTCTTTCTGAAGTCTCGGGTCCGGCCAGGCCTTGCGATCCTTCAGTACGATGACGCTGTCGGAGATGTTGGGCGGCATGGGATCCACCGCCGCTTCTGCGGTGCCTGTGCGGGAGAACATGGTCTCCACTTCCGGCTGAGCCTTGATGGCGCGCTCAAGCGCCATCTGCATGGCGATGGATTGCTCCAGAGAGGCCGACGGCACACGCAGGGCCTGCATCGCGATATCGCCTTCGTCCAGGGTCGGGATGAATTCGCGGCCGAGTGTGAAGAACGAGATCACGCCAACGAGCAGCGCCATGCCCGCCGCCATGAGCACCATCCTTGGTCGCGACACCGCCGCTCCGATCGCCGGCTGGATGCGCTGGCGCGCCCAGCGAAGGATGCGAGTCTCGTGCTCCTCCACCCTTCCGTCTGGGCCCGAGTGCACCGACTTAGGATCCCGCACGAGCAAGGCGGCCATGGCAGGCACGAAGGTGAAGGACAGGATGAACGCGCCGACCAGGGCAAGCATGACCGTCGCGCCCATGGGCTGGAAGGTCTTGCCTTCGACGCCTTCGAGGGTGAGCAACGGGGCGAACACGAGCAGGATGATGAGCTGACCAAAGGCGGCGGGCTTGACCATCTGCCGGGCGGCCTCAACCGCCGCGCCGAGACGTTCGTGTCGGGTCAGCACCCGACCCAACGCGGCACGGCGCTGGCTGAGCAGTAGCAGCGTATTCTCGATCACGACGACGCCGCCATCGACCATCAATCCGAAGTCGAGGGCACCGAGGCTCATCAGGTTTCCGCTGATCCCGAACCGGTTCATCCCGATCACCGCGAACAGGAAGGAGAGCGGGATCATCAGCGCCGTGATTGTCGCCGCGCGAATGTTGCCGAGCAGCAGGAAGAGGATGACGATGACGAGAAGCGCGCCTTCGGTCAGGTTGCGCGCAACGGTCTTGATGGTCGAGTTGACCAGCTCGCTTCGGTTGAGCACCGGAATCGCGACCACGTCGGGCGGAAGTGAATCATCCACTTCTGCCAGCCGTTCCGCCGCGGCTTGAGCGACGGTGCGACTGTTGCCCCCGGCGATCATCAGCGCGGTGCCGAGAACGGCCTCGTGGCCGTCGCGACTGGCGGCGCCGAGCCGCAGGCCCTGTCCGATCTCCACGGTCGCGACGTCTGCGACCCTCACGACCAGACCATCCCGGTTCACCACCGGAGCCTGCGCCAGGTCCTGAATGGACCCGGCGAGGGCGTCGCTTCGCACGACCAGGGCCTCGCCCGCCCGCTGAACGAAGCCTGCGCCAGCCTGGGTGTTTGCGCGCTCGAGCGCCTGCACAAGATCGCCCAGACTGAGCTTGTAAGCTGACAATCGGGCGGGGTCCGGGCGGACTGCGTACTCCTTCACATAACCCCCGACGGTATCCACGCCTGCCAGCCCCCGGGTGGAGCGCATCTGCGGCGCGATGATCCAGTCCTGCACCGTGCGCAGGTAGGTCGCCCTCTGCTGCGGAGTCGCCAGCCGCTCTCCCTCGGGCGTGAGGTAGACGCCATCCGGCTGCCAACCCGGCCGCCCAGCCCGCGCCTTCGCCTGGTCGAAGGCCGCGTAGTCGACAGTCCACATCAGGACTTCGCCGAGCCCGGTGGTCACGGGGGACAGCGCCGGCTCGACACCCTCGGGCAGGTTCTCCTGTGCTTCTCTCATCCGCTCGGCGACCTGCTGGCGAGCGAAATAGATATCAGTCTGGTCGGTGAAGACGGCTGTGATCTGGCTGAAGCCGTTGCGCGAGAGTGAGCGGGTACTCGTCAACCCAGGGATCCCCGCGAGGGCGGTCTCCAGCGGATAGGTGACCTGCCGTTCGATCTGCTCGGGGGCGAGCGAAGGCGCGACGGTCGTGATCTGGACCTGACGGTTGGTGATGTCCGGGACTGCATCGATCGGCAGCCGGGTGAGTTCGAAGAGCCCGAGGGCAGCCACAGCGGCGACAGCAAGGATCACGAACCAGCGGAAGCGTACGGACGCTTCGATCAAGGCTTTGAACATGGGATGTCCTAGTGTCCGTGCTCGGCTTCGCCCTTGGCGAGTTCGGCTTTCAGGAGGAAGGCGTTGGCCGCGGCGACCCGCTCCTCGCCGCCCAGCCCGCGGAGGATCTCGGTGCGGCCGCCGGCTTGGCGCCCAACCAGCACCGGTGTGGCACGGAAGCCGCCGTTCACCGCCACGAACACGACGCTCGAGCCCTCGATGCTCTGAACGGCATCGCTTGGCACTGTCAGCCCGCCTGCCTCAGCGCCGGTGATGACCGCGCCCGTCACCGCCGAGCCTGCCGGGGGGAGCACGCCTCCAGCCGCGCGTGCGCGGATGACCGTCGCACCCGTCTGCTCGCCGGCAGCCGTCGCAACTCCGACGATCACGGCGTCAAATTCGCCCGTGGGCCCTTGGACCCGAATCCGGGATCCTGCGCGAACGCCGGTGGCGACACTCGGCGGTGCATTGAAGACCAGTTCGACCCGGTCGGGGTCGATCACGTCGGCGACGACGCCGCCCTGCGTGACGAAGCCGCCAGGCCCGATCGCGACAGAGGTGACGACGCCGGAAATCGGGCTGATGACGGTCAACCGGCCCGCAGCGTTGGGCCTACCCGACGCCGAGGCCCGCGCCCGGGCCGCGCGCGCCGCCGCTTCGGCGCTGAGCGCTTGAGCTCGCGACGTCTCGACCTCTTGCCGCGCAACGATCCCCTGGGAGCCAAGGCTCTGGTCACGCTGATAGGCGCGTCGCGCGGCGTCGGCCGCTGCGGCTGCAGCGTCGGCGTCGGCTCGGAAGGTTGCGGCTTCGCCGCTCACCAAGACCGCAAGGCCTTGGCCGGCGCGGACCGATTGCCCGGCGGCTACGAGAACCCGTTCCACGCGGCCGGCCACAGCCGCTCCAACGCTGGCCCGGGCATCAATCATCGGCTCGACACGCCCGGAAAGCCGGACTTCGCCGCCGCCGCCACGCGTGACCGCGACCAGCTGAATTCCGGAAGCGCGGATCTGCGTCGGCGTGAGCGCAACGACTCCTTCGGGCGCTGCGGCGCCCTCTTCGCTGTGGCCTTCTTCCTCCGCGCCTTCTTCCGCGTGCTCCTCGCCAGCGGCGGGAGCCGCGGGCTTGCTCATCATGTTCGACAGGACGAACCCGCCCCCGCCGGCCAGCATCACTGCGGCCGCGACCGCGCCATATAGGCGCGCATTGTCCCTCTTCATTGTCATCATTGTACTCCGGGGGTGGCGTCGCCGCTGAGCCGAGCTTGCGCGGCCTGGGCGCTGATCCGCTCGACGGCGGCTGCAATGGTTTGGGCGCGCGCTTCAGTCAGGGCGCGGCGGGCGGCGACCAGTTCGGCGAGCGGGAGTTTGCCGGCCTCGTACCCGATGCGGGCGAGACGATAGGCTTCTTCGGCGGTGCTCTCGCCCTCGCGGGCTGCCGCGAGCCGGGTTTCGGCCGCTGAGATGCGCGCCGTGCTGGTGCGGACGGCGGCTTCGGCGTCGAGCCTGGCCGCGTTCAGCCGGGCCTCGGCGGCTGTCTGTTCAGCCCGAGCGGCGGCGATATTGCCGCGGTTCTGATCGAACAGCGGCAGGGGCACAGAGACGCCCGCGACGAGCGCGGTGGCGTCGTCCTCTTGGAAACGGCGCAGGCCGACGGAGAGGGTCACATCCGGAATGGCTCGACGTCGTTCAACGCTAAGGCGTCGCGCCGCCGCTTCTCGCTCAGCCTGTGCAGCGAGGAAGGCCGTCGTCGCGTTCGCTGCGGGATTGGCTCCGGAGAAGAGTGGAGCTTTCGCCTCGAGTAGGCTGACCGGGATCGAGGTGATTGGCGCCGACGCCCCGGCGAGGGCTGTCAGATTGCCGAAGGCAGTCGCACGCGCAGCCTGGGCTTCGTCCACCGCCGCACGGGCGGCTTGCACCGCCGCCTGAGCCTGGAGACGCCGCAGGTCGGCCTCCCGTCCCGCCGCGACCAGGGCTGTGGCGATGCGCGCATCCTCTTCCGCGAGGCTTCGCGAGTCATGGGCGAGTTTCAGTCTCCGTTCGGCCGCCTCGGCATCAGCATAGGCGGCCGCCAAATCGAAGGCGTATTCCGCTTCGATCCGGCGGGCCTGGGCGCGAGCCGCCTCGACTTCCGCACGCCCAGCCGCGACCCGCGCCGAGCGCTTGCCGCCAAGCTCGACAGTCTGACCGATCGTCGCGGTGGTCTCCGACAGGCTCGTCCCGCGGAAGGGACCGGAACCGGAGAAGTTTTCGATCTCGAGTCCCACGCTCGGGTTGGGGATCGCGCCTGCCTGCCTTGCGAGCCCTTCGGCCCGAGCGATGTTGGCGCGCGCCTCGGCGAGACGGGGGGCGGTGGCCTGCGCCTGGGCCAGCAGTGCGGCGAAGGGCGGCGCAGGTTCGGCCATAGCGGCGCCGGCTGCGCCGAGGCTGACCAGCAAGAGCAGTCCCGCCAAAGGCGAGCTGCGGAAGTCGGGTTTCATGGTGTCCCTCTTGAACGTGACGGAATGAGCGCGTCAGCGCGCGAGCCGTCAGGCTCTGGGAGGTCGGATCAGCCCGAACTTGGGATCGGAGATCGGCACCCGGTTGCGCACGAACGGGTGGGCAACCGCCAGCAGCGGAGCGGACAGCTCGCCGGCGGCTAGCGTGGCCGGTACGTAGGGCGCGCTGTGATGGCAATGTCCGTGGATGCAGATGCCGCGTCCCTCGTCGAGAGGCGGTGGACCAGCATCGTCGGCGGGGGCGGCGGCGACAGGCAGTTCAGCCGCAACGGCGCTCAGGCTGCCTTCGTCGCGGCAGATGAGGCCGTCGAGACCCGGCCCGAGCGTGAGCACGGTCAGCACGAGCGCAGCGAGCACCATGCCGACCTTCCGCCACCAGGGTGAGGTCCATTCCATCGCCCGTCCCTATATCGAGGCTGACGAGCGCTGGGAATGCGTTACAAAATCACGTTCGGCTTTCGCCGCGCGACGCTCTTCACGGGCCTGAGCGGTGATCTGCCAAGCGGAGCGGAAAAAGACCGCTGCCAGCAGCACGCCCACGATCACGTCCGGCCAGCGCGACCCTGCCACAGTGACAGCCACGCCGGTGGCTGCCACGGCAAGGCATTGGATGAGGTCATTGCGCGTGCAGAGCCAGACGGACCGGACGTTGGCGTCGCCCTCGCGGAAGCGCACCAGTAACAGGGCCGCCAGGAGGTTGGCGGCTGCGCCGAACAGGCCCAGGCCGGAGATGGCGCCGCCTTCCGGCGAGGCCCCGGTGAGCGCGCGCCAGATGGCCAGGCAGAGAATGCCGGTCGCCATGATCGCCAGACTCGCACTCTTGATGAAAGCAGCGCCGGAGCGGACCTGGACGCTCTTGCCAATCACCCACAGGCTCAAGGCGTAGGTGGCCGCATCGGCTGCGAAGTCGAGCGTGTTGGCCGCCAGCGCAGCCGAGTCGGCGAGCCAGCTGCCGATGGCTACGACGACAAAGCCTACGACATTGATGGCGATCACGGCGGTGAGGGCCCGCTTGTAGGCCGGAGACGCGCCATCGAACGCAACAGCGGTTCCGCAACCACAGCTCGCGGCAGTCGGCTCTTCGGAGGTCGAACAACTGGACATGCCGCCACCCTGCATCCTCTAGTGGCTGGAGGATCAAGCACCTATTTTCACGACACGACAGGAGGCCGCATGCCAGCGCTCACAATCGGCAAACTCGCCAAGGCGACGGACGTGAAGGTCCCGACGATCCGCTTCTATGAGCAGATCGGGCTTCTGCCCGAACCCGACCGCACGGACAGCGATCGCCGCATCTACGATGATAGAGCCGTGCGCCGGTTGGCGTTCATCAAACACGCGCGCCAGCTTGGCTTCTCCGTCCAGGCCATCCGCACCTTGCTCGACCTAGCCGATCATCCGGATCACGCCTGTGACGACGCAAACGACCTCGCAGCAGAACAGCTGACCTCAATCGAGACGAAGATCGCCCAGTTGCAGGCGTTGCGCTCCGAGTTGAAGCGCATGGTCGATGCCGGCTGTCGTGGCGTGGCCGGCGAATGTCGCGTCATCGAGACCTTGGCTGATCACAGCCTCTGCGCTCACCACCACGGCGCAGCGGATCGCATGGCCGTCTGAGATGCTTGGCTGCTCACATTTTCATGGAACCAGATCTACGCTGAAGGCTGTCGCCGCGGCTCTCGCGGAGGCAGAACAAGTTTGCCTGGCCGCGGGCGATCGATGGACCGCGTCCCGCCGCAGGACATATGAGTTGCTCGTCCAGGCCGGCGGGCCGGTGAAGGCGTACGATCTGATTTCCGCCTACGCGACTGAGGGAGAGCCGGTAGCAAAGCCGCCGACCGTCTACAGGGCACTGGAATTCCTCACCGGCAAGGGTCTCGTTCATCGCATCGAGAGCCTGAACGCCTTCCTTGCCTGTGACGCTCAGCACGATGGCGCAGCAGCCGAGTTCCTGATCTGCGACTGCTGTGGCCGGGTAGAAGAGCTTGATGTCGGAATGCAGGACTTGGCAGCTGCAGCGGTCAACGCAAGGGGATTCAGGCCAACGCGGATTGTGCTGGAAGTGCACGGAACCTGCGCCGGCTGCGTCTGACGCGCTGCTAGTCAGGTGGTGCGGGCGGTCGGACTCGAACCGACACGTCTCTCGACTGCGGATTTTGAATCCGCCGCGTCTACCATTTCGCCACGCCCGCGGCGGTGATCTATCTATCTTCCAAGCTGGCGTTCGCCAAGTCGTCGCTGGGGCGTTCGCCCGCGACGTGAGACCGGGAAGGTTGCTTCCGGACGCTGGTCTTGGTCACATTTATAGCTGCCGTGTCGAGGCGGGTCTTGATGTGAGAGGCATAGAACTTCTCGATCATGTCGACGCTCGTCCGACAGTTCTTCGCTACCTGATAGATGTCGGCCCCCTCCATGAGCCGCAGGCAGATGTAGGTATGGCGCAGGCTATACGCGGTCCGCAGGTTGCCTTCCCGATCGTGCTTGAGCCCGAGCTCGTCGAGAACTCTGTTCAGCAGTTGCCGCTGCACCTTGCCGAAGATTGGGCTGACTGGTTCCGGAGTGTTGCGCTCTGAAAGCCTCTCGAACGCCGGCACCGCCTCCGGCAGGCTCTTGCAGTAGCCGGTGCCGCGCTTTCCCCTGACTTTGATCTCGAGAATGCGCTGCCCTGTCGCCTCGTCATTGATGATGCCGACGTCCCGGTACTGAAGCCGCGAAGCTTCGTCGGGCCGGAGGCCGGTACTGGCCATGAACACCACGTAGTCGTGGAACTGCTCGCATTCAGCTCGCCAACGCTGCTTGAGCGGCCGGCGAGCACGCTCCAGCGTCGCATCGTGCAGAAGCTTGTACTCTTCGGGTGAAAACCAAGCGCGATGCGCGATCTTCCCCGACGATTTGTACGGGGCGCTCATATCCGGAAGGGCGGCAATCCAGCCCTTCCGGTTTGCAGCCTTCAACACCTGCCGTAGTGTCACGATCTCCTTGTGCAAGGTCGAACGCGAAGGTGGCTTCTCGATCCGGCGTCTCCGGCCACCGACCTTGCTCTCTTGGGGCGCCATCGGGTTAAGTCGGTGGAGCCGGTAATCCTGGATCATGCCAGCGCTCACGTCGGACACGGGAGTGTCTCCGAAGAACGGGATCAACCGAAGACGCAGGTGGGCGGATTTTTGACTGACGTAGTCAGGGTTCCGCTCGCCCTGGGTGAGCACCTGGTACTCAGCAACGAATGCTTCTGCGGCTTCGCGGAAAGTCTTGCCTTTCGGCAAGCGGGTAGCCGCAGTCGCGATCGATTCCATCGCCAGTGACCTATTTAGCCGCAAGCTGCGGGCACCCAGACGGTCCTCAGCAATACGGTCAAACGCCCATTCCCGAGCGACGGTCATCGCCGTGTCGAGGCGGTCCTGGTGGGTGGATGCTCGGTAGTTCCGGCCGCTGAGATAGATGGCGCATTGCCAGAAGCGGCTGTTCTCGCGCCTGTAAACGTGAAGTCGGCCGTCGAGAAGGGTATGGCGTTCGGCGGACATGTCTTTGGCTCCTGCTGAGCAGGTGTGCAAGACATGTGAAAGTCTGAAGGCCTTCTAAGTCGCTGATTCTGCAGCGAAAGATAGACGCCCCTGGCTTTTGAGTCTGCCGCGTCTACCATTTCGCCACTGGGGCCAGCGGGGCGCGCAATCTAGCGGCCCGGGCCTGGGCGTCAACGGACGGCTCGGCGATCACGATTGCACTGGCGCGGCGCCGCAGGGGCTTGCATCGCAACCCCCTGGCCCGTAACTGATAATCGTTCGCAGCGCGTCCAGGGGCGGCGCCTGCGCCCTTACGCCTGGGACCCGTTTCTTGATGAACGACCAATCGCCGGTGATGACCAACGGCGCCGCGCCCGGCACGGGCGGGCGCGAGATTCCGCTGAGCCAGGCGCGCCTTGGCCAACGCGGGGTCATCGCGCGCGTCCACGCCCGTCCGGACGTGACCCACCACGGCCTCGCCGCCGACGAGCTGGAGCGCCGCCTTCTGGAGCTCGGCTTCGTCGAGGGGGCCGCCGTCGAAGTGATCCATGAGGGCCTGATCGGCGGCGATCCGATGGCGGTTCGCCTGGATGACATGCGCGTGGCCCTGCGCCGCCGCGATGCGGCCGAGGTGACCATCAGGCTCGACGAGGCGGCCCGATGACCGCCCAGAGCGCGCGCATCGCGCTGATCGGCAATCCCAACTCCGGCAAGACCGCCCTGTTCAACGCCCTGACCGGCAGCCGCCAGAAGGTGGCCAACTATGCCGGCGTGACGGTGGAGAAGAAGGAAGGGCTCGTCACCACAGCCAGCGGCCGCACGCTTTCGGTGCTGGACCTGCCCGGCACCTATTCCCTGCGCGCCCGCAGCCCCGACGAGGCCGTGACCCGGGACGCCGTGCTCGGCCGGCTGGCCGGCGAGGCGACGCCCGACGTCCTCGTCTGTGTGGCCGACGCCACCAACCTTCGCCTCGTCCTGCGCCTGATCCTGGAGCTGCGCCAGGTCGGCCGGCCGATGGTCCTGGCCCTCAACATGTACGACATCGCCCAGCGGCAGGGCCTGCGGATCGACATCGAAGGGCTCTCGCGGGAGATCGGCGCGCCGATCGTGACCACCGTGGCCACCCGCAAGCGCGGGATCGACGAGCTGGTCGCCCAGCTGGAGGTCAAGGTGGCGGCCATGGACGCCGCGGGCGAGCTGACGGGCCAGAACGAATGGCGCGAACCTACCGCCGCCGAGATCCGCGAGGCGCACGCCAAGGCGCAGCGGATCATGAAGACCTATGTGCGCCCGCCGGAACATCCCGACACCATGACCGGCAAGGTGGACGCGGTCCTGCTCCACCCGCTGGCGGGCCTGGCCATCCTCTTCGCCCTGCTGTTCGTGATGTTCCAGGCGGTATTCGCCTGGGCGGGGCCGCTGATGGACGGGACGGAGGCCGGCATCGCCTGGCTCGGCGGCGCAGCCGCCACGGTCATTCCCGACGGCCTGGTCCAGAGCCTGATCGTCGACGGTCTCATCGCCGGCGTGGGCAGCGTGCTCGTCTTCCTGCCCCAGATCCTGATCCTCTTCCTGTTCATCATCCTCCTGGAAGACTTCGGCTACATGGCCCGGGCCGCCTTCCTGATGGACAAGATCATGGGCGGCGCCGGCCTGCATGGCCGCGCCTTCATTCCGCTCCTCTCCTCCTTCGCCTGCGCCATTCCCGGCGTGATGGCGACGCGGGTGATCGATTCGAAGCGCGACCGCCTGACCACCATCATGGTCGCCCCGCTGATGACCTGCTCGGCGCGGATCCCGGTCTACACCCTGATCATCGCCGCCTTCATTCCGGAACGGACGGTGTGGGGCTTCGCCAATCTGCAGGGGCTGGTGATGTTCGGCCTCTATGCGACGGGCATCCTGAGCGCGCTGGCGGTCTCCTTCGTCGCGCGGCGGCTCTTCTGGCGCGGCCAGGTCGAGCCGTTCCTGATGGAGCTGCCGACCTACAAGACCCCCGATCCGATGAACGTGCTGCGGAACCTCTGGCTGCGGGCGGAGATCTTCATCAACCGGGCCGGCCGGATCATCCTGCCGCTCAACATCCTGATCTGGGTGCTCGCCACCTTCCCCGCGCCGCCGGAGGGCGCCGAGGGTCCGGCCATCGACTACAGCTTCGCCGGCCAGCTCGGCCACATGGTCCAGCCTCTGCTGGCGCCGATCGGCTTCAACTGGCAGATGAGCGTGGCCCTGATCCCCGGCATGGCCGCGCGCGAGGTCGCCGTCGGCGCCCTGGGCACGGTCTATGCGGTGGCCGATGCGGAGGAGCATGTCGGCACCCTGGCCGGCGCGCTCAGCGTCGACTGGACGCTGGCCATGGGGCTGTCCTTCCTGGCCTGGTACGTCTTCGCTCCGCAGTGCGCGGCCACCCTGGCCGTGGTGAAGCGGGAGACCAACAGCTGGCTGTGGCCGAGCGTGATGTTCGTCTACCTGGTGGCCCTGGCCTATCTCGCGGCCTTCGGCGTCTACAACGCCGCCGTGGCCCTGGGCTGGGGCTGACCCCCTCTAGCGCAGTCCGCCGCCACCCTCGCCGGCCAGAACGCCGGCCGCCCCCTGCAGCCGCAGCAGCAGCCGCTTGAGCAGGGCGACCTCCTGCGGGGCGAGACCCGAGATCAGGGCGGCTTCGTAGGCGAGCGCCAGAGGGGCGATCTCGCCGTGCAGCCGGCGGCCCTCGGCGCTCAGGGCGACGACGTGGGAGCGGCCGTCGCGGTCGTTCTCCGAACGCTCCACCAGCCGGCGCTTGGCCAGGCCCTGGGCCGCGCGGCTCACGGTCACCTTGTCCATGCCGGTGCGGCCCACGATGGCGCTCTGATTCATCGCCCCGTCCTCGGCCAGCACGCAGATCAGGCGCCACTGGGGGACCGTCAGGCCGAAGCGGTCCTCATAGGCTCGGGCGATCAGTCGGCTGACGGCGTTGGAGGCGACCGACAGGCGGTAGGGAAGATAGTCGTCGAGCTTGAGCCCGGCGCCGCCGTCGACGGGCTCCGGAACGGGCCGAGCGGTCATGCGGGCGGGCCTCCTCACCAATGGGGTCATCCTATCGAGTGGGCGGCCGGAAGGCCTCTCACAAGAGGCGGCGCGGCCGCGGTCGCCGGGCGATCCTGCGGCGCCCTGCCGGCGGCCTGCCCGTGGCGGCGCCGGCGCGGCCTGCCTCCGCTGCGGGCAGTCGGGCGGAGAACACGTCTCCCGGTTGGATTTCCCTGGGCCGCGCCGGCGCAGATTCGGCGGCCGCCTAGCTGGCGCCCTTGGCCAGGCGGGCGACCAGCCGCACGCCGGACTCGAAGGCGCGCGGCTCATAGACGTGGATTTCGACCCGGATGTCGCCGCCCGCTTCCGTCTCCCACATGTAGTTGCGCTCGAAGCACACGGCGCGGCCCATGGGACTGAAGCCCTCGAAGGTGTCGCCCCAGGGGGTGCATGGGGCGAGCGCGTGCCAGCCGAGATCGCAGGCCTGGGCCATCTCCTCGTGCGCGGCGGCTTCCAGGTCGGCCTGTTTGACGGGATCGGTGATCTTGGGCCTCCCTACGGCTCTTCCTTGTAGATGCCCACGACCAGCGGCTCGCCCTCGGCCATCCGCGCCCGGTACATGCCCGAGGTGTTGTAGCTCCAGGCCATCTGGCCGTCGGGCGCCACGGCGATCACGCCGCCGTCCCCGCCCAGGGCCGTCAGCTTCTTCTGGATCACCTCGTCGGCGGCGGCCTGCAGGCTCATTCCCTTCAGCTCGACGAGGGCGCAGATGTCCCGCGCCACGGTGAGACGGATGAAGTACTCGCCGGTTCCCGTGGCCGAGACGGCGCAGGAGGCGTCGGAGGCGTAGGTTCCCGCCCCGATGATCGGGCTGTCGCCCACCCGGCCCCAGCGCTTTCCCGTCGTGCCGCCGGTGGAGGTGCCGGCTGCCACATGGCCGGCCCGGTCGAGGGCGACGACGCCCACGGTTCCGTACTTGCCTTCGTCGTGGGCCAGCGCCGCGGCCTCGTCCGGCTTCGTCGCGCCCTGCGGCTTGGGCGGCACCGGCAGGCCGTGCTCGGCCAGGAACTTCTCGAGCGAGCGCCAGCGCCGCTCGGTGTAGAAATAGCCCGGCTCCACCTGCTCCAGGCCCTGTTCGCGGGAGAAGGTGTCGGCGCCCTCGCCCATCAGCATGACGTGCGGCGAGGCCGTCATCACCTGGCGGGCCAGCGAGATGGGATGGCGGGTACGGGTCACGCCCGCCACGGCGCCGGCCGAGAGCGTCGCCCCGTCCATAATCGAGGCGTCCAGTTCGTTGCGGCCTTCAGCGGTGAAGACGGCGCCGCGCCCCGAATTGAACAGCGGATCGTCCTCCAGCAGGTGGATGGCGGCCTCGATGGCGTCGAGGGCCGAGCCGCCGTCGGCCAGCACCTCGGCCCCGGCCCGCGTCACGCGCTCCATCGCCGCGCGGTAGGCGGCCTCCTGTTCGGCGCTCAGGTCGGCGCGCTCGATCACGCCGGCCCCGCCATGAACCACGATCGCCCACTTCGGCGCCGCCATCGCATTCCCCGTCATCACCATGGTCGCCAGCAGGGCCAGGCCGAACATCCGCATGAAGCTTGCTCCTTCCGCACGCCGGCCACCCTGCGCGGCATCTGGGCGCCCCGTCTAGCACATGGGCGGCCGTCATCCAGTCGGCGCGGCCGCCGGCCGCTTGGGGCGAGACAAGGCCGACCTGGCCTGATAGCTAGGGCCAAGGCTGCTCCTCCCTCAGGAAACCGATGCTTCGCAAGACCTATGACTGGGCCATGCGCATGGCCGGCTCGCGCCACGCGCCCGCGGGCCTCGTCGCCGTCTCCTTCGCGGAGAGCTCCTTCTTCCCCGTCCCGCCGGACGTGATGCTGGCGCCCATGGTGCTGGCCCGGCCGGATCGCGCCTACTTCTACGCCTTCCTCTGCACCCTGGCCTCGGTCGCCGGCGGCGTGCTCGGCTACGCGATCGGCTTCTACATGGAGCCGCTCGGCCGCTGGCTGCTCGCCCTGATGGGCCACGGCGAAGGCCAGGAGGCGTTCGAAGCCTGGTACGCCCAGTGGGGCCTCTGGGTGATCCTGATCAAGGGTCTGACCCCCATCCCCTACAAGCTGGTGACCATCGCCTCGGGCCTGGCGCAGTTCTCGCTCTTCACCTTCATCTGGGCCTCGGTGGTCACCCGCGGGGCGCGCTTCTTCCTTACCGCGGCCCTGCTCAAGCACTTCGGCCCGGCCATGCGCGCCGAGATCGAGCGACGGCTCCTGCTCTACACGACCATCGGCGTGATCCTGCTGGTCGGGGCGATCGTCCTGGTCAAGGTCGTGCTCTGAGCGGAGTGGCGCAGCCGGCGAATTTCGAGTTCAATCGGCGCAAATGATCCCTGGCCTCCGCCCCCTACTCGACCGCTGGCGCCTGAGCGCGCTCGCCGCCTCGGCCGGCATGCTGGCCATCGCCCACGCCTTCGAGACCTTCGGCGGCCTGGCGCCCTGCGCGCTGTGCCTGCGCCAGCGCGAGGTCTACTGGGTCGCCATCGCCGTGGCGCTCGCCGGCATGATCCTGACCCGCCTGCGCGGCGGCGAGCGGTACAAGGCCCTGTTCAACCTGGTTCTCGGCCTCATCTTCGTCGTCGGGGCGGGCGTGGCCGCCTATCACGCCGGCGCGGAGTGGAAGTGGTGGCCCGGCCCCACCGCCTGCGCCTCGACGGGCGGAACCGTCGGCCTCGATGCGCTTTCGGCCCTGGCCCAGGGCGCGCAGGTCAAGCCGCCGGCCTGCGACGAGGCGCCCTGGGTCTTCGCCGGCCTGTCCATGGCCGGCTGGAACGTCCTGATCTCCCTGGGCCTCGCCGCCCTCAGCGTGACGGCCGCCCTGCACGAAAGAGGCAAGCGATGAGCAAGCCGATCCCCCCGCGCCCCGGCGCTTCCGCCGTCCGCGCCCGGTTGGCCGAGATCCTGCGCGTCGACCACGCCGGCGAACTGGGGGCCGTCCACATCTATCAGGGCCAGCGCGCCGTGCTCGGCGCGGCCAAGGGGCGCGAACGCATCGCCGCCCAACTGGAAGAGATGGAAGGCCATGAGGCCGTCCATCTGGCGCGGTTCGACGCGCTCCTGAACGAACGGAAGGTCCGCCCGACCCTGATGACCCCCGTCTGGCGCGTGGCCGGCTTCGCCCTGGGCGCGGGGACCGCCCTGATGGGGGAGAAGGCCGCCCACGCCTGCACCGAGGCGGTCGAGAGCGTGATCGAGCAGCACTATGCCGGCCAGATCGCCGAGCTCTCGGAACAGGAGCCGGAACTCGCCGCCCAGCTGTCGCAGTTCCGGGACGAGGAGCTGGCCCACCGCGACCTGGCGGTGGAAGAGGGCGCGCATCAGGCGCCGGGCTATGCCGCCCTGTCGGCGGTGATCCGCGCCGGCTGCCGCGCGGCGATCAAGCTGAGCGAAAAGGTCTGACGGCCTCCGTCTGAGGACGGCGCCGACTTCCCGGCATTGACCCTCTCTCCCTCAGGGTCCAGATTTCGAACGGACCGGGACCAGGGGGACGTCATGGCGGGATCGCAGGACCAGGCGGCGGAGCCGCGCGCGTGAACCTCCGCGTCTATGTGCTGGCCTTGTCCACCTTCGCCTTCGGATCGGGGGCGCTGATCTTCGCCGGTCTTCTGGAGCCCATGGCCGCCGACCTGGGCGTTTCCGTCGGGGCGGTCGGCCAGCTTCAGACCACCTACGTTCTGACCTCCGCCCTGGCGGGACCGCCTCTGGCCTTCCTCGCCGGACGCTTCGAACGTCGCGGCCTGCTTCTGACGGCGCTGGCCGTGGCCGTGATCCTGAACCTGGCCTGCTACCTCACCGCCTCCTTCCCGGCTCTCCTCGTCCTGCGCGCCGTCCTGGGGGCCACGGCCGCGCTCGCCGGGCCCGCCGCGTCGGCGGCGGCCAGCGCGCTCGTGCCGATGGAGCGTCGCGGATCGGCGCTGGCCGTCGTCACCGGCGGCATGACGGTCGCCTTCCTGATGGGCATCCCTCTGGGCAGCGTGGTCGGCTCGGCCTTCGGATGGCGGACGGCCTTCCTGCTCTCGGCGGCTCTGGCGGCCTTCGCCTTCGTCGCCATCCTCGCCTACCTGCCGAAGGTCCGGCCGCCGGGCCCGCAGGCGGGCGAAGGCTTGCGCGCCGGGCTGGTCCTGCCGCTCTTCGCCTCCACCTTCCTGGCCTTCGGGGCCGACATGACCATCACCACCTACATCGCGCCGATCCTGCGCCTGCAGGCCGGCGTGACCGGCGCCGGCGTGGCGGCCTTCCAGATGCTGGTGGGGGTGGGCAGCTTCCTGGGCCTGACGCTCGGCGGACGCGCCGCCGACCGCCAGGCCGGCGGCCTCAGCGTCACCCTCGCCTTCGCAGGACTGGCCGTGGGCGCAGGCCTGCACGGCCTGGAGCTCTCCGGCGGCGCGCCCGAGGGCCTGCCCACCTACCTGGTGGTGGGCCTGACGGTCCTGATCGGTTCGACCTCGCTCTTCTCGGTCATGCCGGTGATCCAGTCGCGCCTGATCCAGCGTGCGCCGGCCGCCGCGCCCCTGGCGCTCGCCTTCAACGGCTCGTCGGCCGCCCTGGGCCAGGCCTTCGGCGGCGCGCTCGGCGGCCTGCTGATCACCCAGGCCGGCGCGCCTTCGGTGACCTTCGCCTCGGCCGTCATCGCCGTGTCCGCCGCGGGTTTCTGGTGGCTCACCAACGGCCGCGCGCAGCCTTCGCCAGCCAAACTCGCCGCATCGTGAGCGGCGGACGTGCAGCTCTCGCCCCACAGGCGAGGCTCGGTGCGACCCAAATAGGACTCACATAGAACTCCCGCCATTCTTGGGAGTTCGAATATCATGAGTCATCGACCGGTTATTCTGTTGGTCGACGACGACGTCACATTGTTACAGGCGATTGCGCAAATACTGGGCGCTGAGAGCTTTGAGGTTGTTTTGGCGGATCAGCCAAATCTGGCCACGCAATTCCTCAATAATTTGAACGTCGACCTCGCCATTGTGGATATCTTCATGCCCGAACGCGACGGCGTCGAACTCATCCGCGACATCAAGGCGCGCCGGCCGGACCTGCCCATCATCGCCATGTCCGGCGGCTGGCGCAGCATCAATCCCGACACGGTCCTGGAAATGGCCCGCGCCCTCGGCGCCGAGGCTGGCCTCATCAAGCCGTTCGACCGCGCCGCCCTGCTGGCGACGGTGCATAAGGCGCTTCGCGACCGAACCCCATCTGGTTGAGGAGCGGCGCGGCGACCGCAGGGCTCGCCGCGCCGCAGCCAACCTATCGAGGCGCCGAACCCGTCGCCTGCATCGCCGCGCCGATGCGGGCCCGCAGTTCGGCGTCCTGCTGCGCCGCCTCTGCAATCTGGTTATATTCCTGCGGCGTGATGCCCGCTTCGGTGACGGCCTGCCCCATCTCGTTGGCGGCTTGCTGTTGCACCTGTTGACGCTCCTGCTCGCCCGAGGCGGACTGGAGCTTGCCGGCGTACTTCTTGTTCAGCTCGCCGACGGCGTTCATGGCCACCGCGAAGCTCTGCACCTGATCATCGCTGAAGGACGAGGCGCCAGGCGCCGACCTCTGAGGCTGGGGGGCCTGGGACGGTGCGGCCGTCTGGGCGAGGGCAGGCGCCGCGAGGCCGATCGCGAGGGCGCTGGCGAGTGCGATCGAGGGCATACGCATGGCGGATTCCTTCTTCCGTTGGGTCTGGCCCGACGGTCGCCGGGCTATTTCAGCCTACGAAATAGTTTGTCCACATCAAGGCCCACGAGAAGGCCGAAATCCCTTTCGGACCTGGCTTCCTCGACCTCGAACTCCTTCACACCACTATCGAAAAATGAGGCCTAAGCCTCCAGCTCGATGTCCCAGTAGAGGTAGTCGAGCCAGCTTTCGTGGAGGTAGTTGGGCGGGAAGCGGCGGCCGCGTTCCTGCAGCTCGAAGGCCTGCGGCCGGCGCGGCGCCATCAGCGGCCGGATGCCGGCCTCCTGCGGCGTGCGCCCGCCCTTGGCGAGATTGCAGCGGGCGCAGGCGGTGACGATGTTCTCCCAGCTCGTACGCCCGCCCCGCGACCTCGGCACCACGTGGTCGAAGGTCAGTTCCTCGGTGGAGCGGCAGTACTGGCAGGTGAAGCCGTCGCGCAGGAAGAGGTTGAACCGGGTGAAGGCGGGCGGCCGGTCCTGCGCCACATAGTTCTTGAGCGAGACGACGCTCGGCAGGCGCATGGAGAAGGAGGGGGAGCGGATCTCGTGGTCGTAGGTGGAGACCACGTCCACGCGGTCGAGGAAGACCGCCTTGATCACCTCCTGCCACGGCCACAGCGACAGGGGATAGTAGCTGAGCGGCCTGAAATCCGCGTTCAGCACGAGGGCCGGCCATCCCGATGGCGGATGCTGGATCACCTGCATCGCCGGGACTCCGGACGGGGCGGAGAGGCTCCGCCGATCGGGTAAGCACAGAGACTGAAGACGAAACTCCCCTATCTCGTGTGGGCGTCGGGCTTGGACCCCCGACAGGCCAGATCATAGGCGCGATTCTGTGACGGCTCCATTGCGTCCGCTCAGCCGCCTCTTCGGCCAAACAAAAAGGGGGCTCCGGCGGGAGCCCCCTCTGCGCGACTGGAGAGTGTCGCAGGCGTTACGCAAAGGCGCTCAGAAGCGCGCCGACCATGACCAGGCTCGCCACGACGAACAGGGCGGGAGTCAGGCGGTCGAAAACACGTTCGGCGGCCGAGATGGAAGCGAGAGACATGACACACACCTTTCAGTTTGAACCCCGGGGGAGCGGGGACGTTTCTCATTTGAACGATGCTAAGATAGCGCACATCTGAACGTCGTCAAGATGCATCTTTACGCCGATCAGATGCAGTTTTAGACTGGGTCGCGATGAGAGAATCTGCAGCCGCCGAAACGCGCCCCTATCACCATGGGGACCTGCGCCGCGCCCTGGTCGAGGCCGCCTGCCGGCTGCTGGAGACCGAGGGGCCGGGCGCCCTGTCGCTGCGCGCCGTGGCGCGGGAGGCCGGGGTGAGCCCGGCGGCCCCCTATCACCACTTCAAGGACAAGAGCGAACTGCTCGACGCGGTCGCCCACGAGGGGTGGGAAAAGCTCGACGCGGCCTTCGAGGCCGTGCGCAGGAGCGGGATAGCGCCTGGCCACCTCGTGCGGGAGCTGGGCGTGGCCTATGTCTGTTTCGCCCGCGAACATCCGGCGCTCTACCGGGTGATGTACGACTGCTCGCGCGACAAGGCCGACATGCCGGCCCACGTGCACGAGAACGAGGAAAGCGCCTATCGGCGGGTGAAGGAGACCCTGATCTCCGCCGGCGCCGATCCGGCCGACGAGGTCGGCCTGGAACTGGCCACCATCGCCTGCTGGTGCGCCGGTCACGGCCTGGCCGAGATGGCGAGCTTCAAGCAGTTCGAGCCCCTGAAGGAAGCGCTGGGCGGGGAAGAGGCCTTCCTGCGCGGCGTGCTCGAACATCTGGGGGTGTTCGCCCGCGGGCTGCAGCGCTAGATCCCAGGGGGTGAGCGCCCCCTTCGTCACCCGCTTCGCCCCCTCGCCCACGGGCTATCTGCACCGGGGGCATGCGTTTTCGGCCCTGACCGCATTCGAGGCCGCAAGGGCGGCGGGCGGGACCTTCCTGCTGCGCATTGAGGACATCGACGCCACGCGCGTGCGGCCGGCGTTCGAGGCGGCGATCTTCGAGGACCTGGCCTGGCTCGGCCTGTCCTGGCCCACCCCGGTCCGCCGCCAGTCGGAGCACATGGCCGACTACGAGGCGGCGCTGGAACAGCTGCGCGCGAGGGGCCTCGTCTACCGTTGCTTCCGGACCCGCAGGGAGATCGCCCAGGCCATGGCCAGCGCCCCGCACGGCGCGATGGAGCAGTTCCGCGGCGCGCCCCTCCCCCCCGAGGAGGAGGCCGAGCGGCTGGATCGCGGCGAGCCCTTCGCCTGGCGCCTGTCGCTGGCGGCGGCCGAGGCGCGGCTGGGCGGCTTCGATCGACTGAGCTTCGTGGAGGAAGGCCGGGGACCGTCGGGCGAGCACGGAAGCATCGCCGCACGGCCGGAGCTCGGCGGCGACGTCGTCCTGGCGCGAAAGGATGTGGGCGTGGCCTATCACCTGGCCGTGGTCGTCGACGACGCCCTGCAGGGCGTCACCCACGTGATCCGCGGCCAGGACCTGTTCGAGGCCACCCATGTGCAGCGTCTGCTTCAGGCGCTGCTCGATCTGCCGACGCCGGTCTATCGGCACCATCGGCTGCTGGTGGGGCCGGACGGGAAGCGCTACGCCAAGCGCGACCGGGCCGAGACCTTGCGGGCCCTGCGGGAGGCCGGCGTCACCCCCGCCGAGCTGAGAGCGGAGATGGGACTTTGAGCGACACGCCCGCGCCGGCGCCGGCCGAGACGTCGACGGACGGACGCGCCCTGGCGGTCCTGGTGTTCGGCGCGGCCGTGATCGGCCTCGTCCCCATACTGGTGCGCCTGTCCGACACCGGCTCGGCCGCCGCCGGCTTCTGGCGGCTGACCTTCGCCCTGCCCCTGCTAGCCCTGATGGCGCGGCGAAGCGGTGCGAAGCTCAGCCCCGGACCTTCCCGGCTGGCGGTGGCGGCGGGCGTCATGTTCGCGCTGGATCTCGGCTTCTGGCACTACGGCATCGCCATGACCTCGGTGGCCAACGCCACCGTGCTGACCAATCTGACGCCGGTGGTGGTCACCGCCTTCGCCTGGATCTTCCTGCGCCAGACGCCGCGGCGCCTGTTCGTGGCCGCGGTCGCCCTGGCGATGGCCGGCGCCTTCACCATGGCCGCGGCCAAGGGCGGCGCGCCGGGCCCGAACCCGACGCTCGGCAACGCCTCGGCGGCGCTGACGGCCCTCTGGTACGCCTTCTACTTCCTGGCCGTCAGCGCGGCCCGGAAGACGGAGGCGGCCAGCCGCATCATGTTCTGGTCGAGCCTGACCGGAGCGCCCCTGCTGCTGATCGCCGCCAAGCTGCTGGGCGAGACGGTCATCCCGGGGAGCCTCGGCGGCTGGGCGGCCTGCGCGGGCCTGGGCGTGCTGCACGTCGCCGGCCAAGGCGCCATCGCCTGGGCGCTGGGCCGCCTGCCGCCGGCCACGGCCTCCGTCGTGGTGCTGATCCAGCCCGTGGTCGCCGCCATCGCCGGCTGGCTCCTGTTCGCCGAGGCGCTGGGCCCCCTGCAGGCTGCGGGCGGCGTCGTGACCCTGGCCGGGGTGGCGCTCGCCCAGTGGAGCGCGCGGCCGCCCCGCGCGCCGGCCGCGAACGCGCCGAAGCCCGCCTAGTCCGACAGCCCGTAGGCCTGACGCGCCTGCTCGATGGCCGCCAGCTTGGCTTCGAACGGGCCCCACCGGTCGTCGAGATCGATGCTGGCCCAGATCATCTCGTTCTCCTGGTGGATCAGCTCCTGCGGCTCGGGCGCCTGGAAGTAGGGGTCCGCCAGCGCCTCGGGCCGCGCCGGCGCGTAGGCCTTCAGCGTCTGACGGAAGGCGGCGAAGCCTTCGCCTGCATAGAGGTCGCCCCGCACGCCCGCCAGGGCGCGTCCTTCGTCGCCGCCGAACCAGTCGAAGAAGAAGGGCTCCCAGCGCAGGCGTTCGCCCCCGGCGGCCAGCGCCTGGAAGGCGGCCTGGGCGAGTTCGGCGTCGGCGTCGGCGCCGCGGCTTTCGACACCCAGGCGCCGCCGGATGGCCCGCGCCAGTTCCTGCCGGTAGGCCGGGGCGAAGAGGTTCAGGGCGGCGACCAGGCTCTCCTCCTCGCCCACCAGGCTCAGGCAGCCGCCCAGCTGGCGCAGGTTCCAGAAGACGGCCTCGGCCTGGCGTCCGAAGCTGTAGAGCCCCGACTGGTCGAAGTAGGCGGCGACGAAGTTCGGGTCGTTGTGCGGGAGGAAGCGGTAGGGACCGTAGTCGAAGCTCTCGCCGGTGATGTTCATATTGTCGGTGTTGAGCACGCCGTGGACGAAGCCGGCCGCCATCCAGGCCGCCGTCAGCCGCGCCATACGCCCCGTGACCGCCTCCAGCAGGGCGGCGGGCCGGTCCTTCGCGCCGTCGAGTTCGGGATAGTAGAGGGCGATGACGTGGTCGATCAGGGCCTCGATCCGGTCGGGCCGCTCCTCGAAGGCATGCCGCTGGAAGGTCCCGAAGCGGACGTGGCTGTGCGACAGGCGCACCAGCACCGAAGACCGTGTCGGACTGGGTTCGTCGCCCCGCTCCAGCGCCTCGCCCGTCTCGATCAGCGAAAAGGAGCGCGAGGTCGGCACGCCCAGCGCCTCGAGCATGGCGGTGGCCAGCACTTCCCGGACGCCGCCCTTGAGCGTCAGCCGTCCGTCGCCGAAGCGGGAATAGGGCGTCTGGCCCGAACCCTTGGTCCCGAGGTCGAGCAGGCGGCCGGTCCCCTTCTCGCGCAGCTGGGCGAAGAGAAAGCCGCGGCCGTCGCCGATGTCGGGGTTGTAGGTGCGGAACTGGTGGCCGTGATAGCGCATCGCCCGAGGCTGGCCGAAATTGTCCGGCAGGGGCTGGAAGCGGCCGAAGTGGGCGATCCATTCCTCGTCGCTCAGCCCATCCAGGCCGACCGTGGCCGCGGCGCGGTCGTTGCGGTGGCGGAGCAGGGTCTGGGGAAAGTCGGCCGGCTTCACCGGATCGGAGAAGGCCTCGCCCAGGGCGTCGAACTGCGGGTCGGGGCGATAGTCGTCGCTGATCGGCATGGTCGCCCTCCGGCGGGTCAAAGGAGATCGGCGGCCCAGGCCTGCGCATTCCGCGCCGCGCCGACCACCGGCGTTCCCGAAGAGAAGCGCCGCAGGTCGGCCAGAGTTTCGGCGAAATCCGGCGCGGAGGGATCGGCGTCCTGGCTGACGACCAGGGCTTCGACGGCCAGTCCGCGGGCGCGGACCACCTGCAGCGCCGTGAGATTGTGGCTCATCGATCCCAGATAGGAGCCGCCGACCAGCAGGACCGGCAGGCCGAGCGCCGCCATGAGGTCGAGGTTGAGCCCGTCCTCGGCCAGCGGCGACATGACCCCGCCGGCGCCCTCCACCAGCATCAGGTCGGCCTGAGCGCGCGCCAGGGCCTGCCGGCAGAGGTCGGCGAGCGTCCCGAGCCGCAGATCCGCGCCCTCGCGCCTTGCGGCCATGGGGGGCGAGAGGGGCGCCGCGAAACGCAGGGGCGAGACGCCTTGCAGCGTCTCGTCAGTCAGCGGCTGGCCCATGGCCGCCAGCAGCCGGCCAGGATCGCTGTCGACCCAGTCGGCCGCGTCGACGCCGCTGACCACCGGCTTGAAGGCCGCAACGCGCAGGCCCCGCGTGCGTGCGGCCGTCAGGAGGACGCAGCCGACATAGGTCTTGCCGACGTCCGTATGGGCGCCGGCGACGAAGAGGGCGCGCATCAGGCGGTCTCCAACAGTGAGCCGACCGCGCGGGCCAGCCGGTCGATCTCGGCGTCGGGGTGGCCTGCGGTGAAGGCGAGCCTCAGGCGGGCCGTCCCGGCCGGGACCGTCGGCGGACGGATGGCGACGGCCAGGAAGCCCTGGTCCTCCAGGGCCTGCATGGCGCGCAGCGTCCGGTCGGCCTCGCCCAGCAGGATCGGCACGATGGGGCTCTGCGCCTCCGGCAGGCCGAGGGCGCGGGTGAAGCGGCGCGCCTTGGCCAGCGGCGCGGCGGTGAGGGCCGCGTCGGCGCGGACGATGTCCAGCGCCGCCAGGGCGGCCGCGGCGCTCGCCGGGGGCAGGCCCGTCGAATAGACGAAGGTCCGGGCCCGGGTGCGCAGCAGGTCGATGACCGGGGCGCTCGCACAGACATAGGCGCCGTAGCCCCCCAGCGCCTTGGACAGCGTCCCCATGGCGAGGTCGACCTTGGCGTCCGGAAAGAGGGCGGCGGTCCCCCGCCCCTGCCCCACCACGCCCAGGCCGTGGGCGTCGTCGACCAGCAGCCAGGCGTCGTGGGCGCGGGCCAGGTCGCTGATCGCATCCAGCGGCGCCACGTCGCCGTCCATGGAGAAGACCCCGTCGGTGGCGATCAGCACGTGACGCGCCGAGCCCCGCGCCTCCGCCAGCCGCGCGGCGAGATCGGCCACGTCGTTGTGCGCGAACCGCACGATCCGCGCGCCGGAGAGCTGGGCGCCCGCCCAGATGCAGGCATGGGCCAGTTCGTCGACGAGGACCACGTCGGTCGCGCCGACGACGGTCGGGATGATCCCGGCGTTGGCCAGATAACCGGAACCGAAGACGCAGGCGGCCTCCGCGCCCTTGAACGCCGCCAGGGCCGCCTCGAGCTGCGACAGCAGGGGATGATCGCCGGTCACCAGGCGCGAGGCGCCCGCGCCGGCCCCGAAGCTGCGCGCCGCTTCGGCCGCCGCGGCCGTGACCTGCGGATGGTGCGACAGGTTCAGGTAGTCGTTGCAGGAAAAGGAGAGCAGCCGCCGGCCGGCGCGCTCGACCCAGATCCCGTCCAGCCGTCGCGTCGGCTCGAGCCTGCGCCGCAGGTGGGCGGCGTCCAGTTCGGCGAGCTTGGCGGCGGCGAAGGCGGAGAGGCTGTCGGTCACGGCCGCGGTATGCACGAGGCCAGGGCCGCGTTAAAGCCGCCTTCCGGCGAAGGAGGCTTAAGATGAGCGACTGGTTCGACCAGGGCGCGCCGCACGTCTGGCGGCCCTATTGCCAGATGAAGACCGCGCCGGCGCCGCTGCGGGTGGCCCGCACAAGCGGCGCCCGCATCGTCCTGGAGGACGGCCGCGAGCTGGTGGACGGCATCGCCAGCTGGTGGACCGCCTGCCACGGCTACAATCACCCCCACATCGCCCAGGCGATCACCGACCAGCTCGCCAGGGCGCCGCACGTCATGTTCGGCGGTCTGGCGCACGAGCCGGCCTACCGGCTGGCGGCGCGGCTGTCGGCCCTGCTGCCCGGCGACCTCGACCACGCCTTCTTCGCCGAGAGCGGCTCGGTCTCGGTGGAGATCGCCATGAAGATGGCGATCCAGTTCCACATCAATGAGGGCCGGAGCGGCCGCTCGAAGTTCGTCAGCTTCCTCGGCGGCTATCATGGCGACACGCTCGCCACGATGACCATCTGCGATCCGGAGGAGGGCATGCACAGCCTCTTCTCCGGCGTCATGCCGGCCCAGCACGTGGTCCCCCTGCCCCGCGACGCCGCCAGCGAGGCGGCGCTCGACGCTCTGCTGGCGGAGAAGGGGCAGGAGATCGCCGCCCTCATCGTCGAACCGCGCATCCAGGGCGCCGGCGGCATGCTGGTGCATGACGACGCGGTGCTGCGCACCCTGCGCCGGCTGGCCGACAGGCACGGCGTCCTGCTGATCTTCGACGAGATCTTCACCGGCTTCGGCCGCACCGGCGACCTCTTCGTCTGCGAAGGCGCAGGCGTGATCCCCGACATCGTCACCCTCTCCAAGGCCCTGACCGGCGGAACACTGCCCCTGTCGGCGGCGGTCGCCCGTCGCCGCGTGTTCGACGCCTTCTGGTCGGACGATCCGTCGGCGGCCCTGATGCACGGTCCGACCTACATGGCCAATCCGCTCGCCTGTGCGGCGGCCAACGCATCGCTCGACCTCTTCGAGACCGGCGCCTGGAAGGCCGACGTCGCCCGGATCAACGCCGGCCTGGCCGAGGGCCTCGAGCCCTGCCGCCAGGCCGCCGGCGTGGTCGACGTCCGCACGCTCGGGGCCATCGGCGTGGTGGAGTTCGAGACCGCCGTCGACGCCGGCGCCCTGTCTCGACGCTTCGCCGAGCTGGGCTGCTGGATCCGTCCCATGGGCAAGGTGGTCTATCTGACGCCGCCCTTCGTCATCTCCGAGGCGGAGCTCGCGCGCTTGACGGGTGTCATTCGCCAGGTCCTGGGCGTGGGATAGGCAGGCGGCATGGACAAGCAGGCCATCCTCGACAGCCTCGACCTGGTGGCGGAACGCAGCCCCGACCCGGCGCCCCAGGTCTATGCCCGACTGTTCGCCCGCCATCCGGAGATGGAGGCCCTGTTCGTCCGCGACGTCACCGGCGACGTCCGCGGCCAGATGCTGGCCCAGGCGGTCGAGGTGCTGCTGGACTATCTCGGCCCCCGCGCCTTTGCGGTGAACCTGCTGCGCACCGAGGTCCACAACCACGACAATATGGGCGTGCCGGGCGAGACCTTTCCGGCCTTCTACCGCGCCATGGCCGAGGCCTTCGAGGCGATCGGCGGGCGCGACTGGACGCCCGCCATGACCGCGGCATGGCAAGAGGTCGCGGAGGCCTTCGGCGAGATCATCGCCGCCGAGGCCCGCACCGTCTGACGCCTCAGGCGAGCGCCGCCTTCAGCTTCTGCGCCGTCTCCTTCACCGCCTCGCCGATGGCCGGGGAGATGTCGGGCATGATGAAGAAGTCGTGGACCAGGGCGCCGTATTCCACGTGCTCGGCCTGCACGCCGGCGCGACGCAGAAGCTCGGCATAGTCGCGTCCCTCGTCCTTCAGCGGATCGAACCCGGCGGTGACGACGAGCGCCGGCGGCGTGCGGGCGCAGTCGGCGGCGCCGAGGAAGGCGCGATGGGCCTGGGCGTGGCCCTTGGCCGCCAGGCACTTGTCGAACCAGGCGATGGCCGCCTTGGTCAGGATGGGTCCGTCGAGCGCCTGACGCGAGGCGGTGTCCTGCTCGGGCCAGATGCCCGGATAAAGCAGAAGCTGGAAGGCGAGCTTGCGCTCGGGATCGTCGCGCAGGTCGATGGCCACCGAGGCGGCCAGATTGCCGCCCGCCGAGTCGCCGCCGACGGCGATCCTGGCCTTGTCGAAGCCCAGTTCGTCGGCATGGTCGAAGGCCCACCTGGTGGCCGCCAGGGCGTCGTCGTGGCCGGCCGGGAAGGGGTTTTCCGGGGCCAGGCGATAGTCGACCGCCAGGACGCGGATCCCCGCCAGGGCCGCCAGACGCCGGCAATGGCCGTCATGGCTTTCCAGGTCGCCGATCACGAAGCCGCCGCCATGGAAATAGACGAGGCCCGGCGTCTTCGGCGGCGCGCCGGCCGGGGTGTAGAGCCGCGCCGGGATGTCGCCCTCGCCGCCCTTCACCCACAGGTCCATGGCGGTGACGTCCTGAGGGGACTTCTGGTCGGCGGCCTTGCGCTGCATGCGGTAGCCGACCCGGACCATGTCCGGCGGCAGGGCGTCCAGCGGCGGGGCGGCGGGCTGGCCCTCGGCGGCCTTGGCCTGGGCGTCCAGCATCGCCTTGATCTGGGGGTCCATCATGGGCGTCGTCCTCGAAGAATGAAGTCCTGCGCCGGCCTCTCGCGCGGGCCGGTCGCGAAAGCGGCCCCCGGAGCTTCCGGGGGCCGCGAAGGTTTCGGAGCGGTCTGACCTATTCGGCGGCCTTGGGCGCCCAGCCCATGATCGCCTTGACCTCCAGGAATTCGTGGAAGGCGAAGTCGCCCCACTCACGCCCGTTGCCGCTCATCTTGTAGCCGCCGAAGGGGGCGGTCATGTCCGAGGCGCCGTTGATCGACACCTGGCCGGCGCGCAGGCGCGTGGCGATCTCGCGGGCCTTGGCGAGGTCGGCGCCGTTCACATAGGCCGCCAGGCCGTACTCGGTGTCGTTGCCGATGCGCACGGCGTCGTCGACGCTCTCATAACCCATGATCGACAGCACCGGGCCGAAGATCTCTTCCTGGGCGATGGTCATGTCCGGCTTCACATTGGCGAAGACGGTCGGCTTGACGAAATAGCCCTTGTCCAGGCCCTCGGGGCGGCCGGGGCCGCCGGCGACCAGGGTCGCGCCCTCGTCGATTCCCTTCTGGATCAGGCCCTGGATCTTTTCGAACTGGGTCTGGGAGACCACCGGGCCCAGCATGGCGTTGCCGGTGGGGTCGCCGACCGTGATCTGCTCGGCCGTCTCCTTGGCCACGGCGATCGCCTCGTCCATCCGCTTGGAGGGGACGAGCATGCGGGTCGGCGCGTTGCAGGACTGGCCGGAGTTGTTCATCACATGGCGGACGCCGGCGGCGACGCTCTTCGTGAAGACGTCGTCGTCCAGGACGATGTTCGGGCTCTTGCCGCCCAGCTCCTGGTGGACGCGCTTGACCGTCGGGGCGGCGTTCTTGGCCACTTCGATGCCGGCGCGGGTCGAGCCGGTGAAGGACACCATGTCCACGTCCGGATGGCTGGAGAGCGGCACGCCCACGCCTAGGCCGTCGCCGTGGACCATGTTGAACACGCCCGCCGGCACGCCGGCCTCATGCATGATCTCGGCGAAGATCTGGCCGCTGAAGGGGGCCACTTCGGAAGGCTTCAGCACCATGGTGCAGCCGGTGGCCAGCGCCGGGGCGACCTTGCACATGATCTGGTTGAGCGGCCAGTTCCAGGGCGTGATGAAGCTGCACACCCCGATCGGCTCCTTGCGGATCATGGTGGCGCCGCGGTCTTCCTCGAACTTGAAGTCCTTGAGGATGTTGATGGCCGTGGCCAGGTGACCCATGCCGGCCGGGACCTGGGCGCGCTGGGCCAGGCTGGCGGGGGCGCCCATCTCCTCGGTGACGGCGGTGGCCAGGTCGCCGAAGCGCTTCTGGTACTCGGCCAGCACGCGCTGCATGACGTCCAGCCGCTCCTCGCGGCTCGTCTGGGACCAGGTCTCGAAGGCCTTCCGCGCGGCCTTCACCGCCTTGTCCACGTCGGCCGCGCCGCCGAGCGCGATCTTGCCGGCCACGCCTTCGGTGGCGGGGTTGATGACGTCCAGGGTCTTCAGCTCGACGGGCTCGACCCATTGGCCGTCGATGTAGAACTTCAGGTACTCGCGCATGCCGTCCTCCTGGACCCTAACGTTTCTTGGCGCCGGGCCCGACCGGCCCGCACGGTTTCAAACAGGCATTTTAGTGATCGGCGTTCACCTTGGAAGCGTCAATCCGGCGGGAACATCGATCCGGCGGCGGCGCCTGGCGCCGGCCCCACGGGCGTCAAGTTGAGGCGCCGCAGGATTTGCTGCAACCGCCCTTGCGCGCTTTCTGGCCTCCCTTGCGCCTTGCCCGCAGCCCCGTGCGCCGGTAAAGCCCGTGACAGTTCCTTTGCGGGAGAGACCCATGGTCGCCATTCTCACCATCCTGGCCTTCCTCGTCGTGATCGGCGCGCTGAACGCCTACGAGTTCGGCCGGATCGACTGATCGGCATGAGCCGCTCCGGAGACGCGGGCCTTGGCTGAGCCCGAACGGGGCGCGGCCCTGGTGACCGGGGCGAGCCGGCGGATCGGCCGGGTGCTGGCGCTGACCTGCGCCGACGCCGGCTACGACGTCGCCATCCACTGCCGGACCATCGACGACGACGCGGAATCCGCCGCTGCGGAGATTCGCGCCCGCGGGCGGAAGGCCGCCCTGTTCACCGCCGATCTGCGCAAGGAGGCCGAGACGGCCCCTCTGGTCGGCAGCGTCGAGGGCGAGCTCGGTCCGGTGAGCCTGCTGGTCAATTCCGCCTCGGTGTTCGAGGAAGACGCCTTCGCCTCGATGAACCGTCATTCCTGGGACCTGCACATGGAGACCAATCTCCGCGGGCCCCTGGTCCTGGCCCAGGCCTTCGCCCGCCGGGTCACGGCCGAACGTCGCGGCCTGATCGTCAACATCCTGGACCAGAGGGTCTGGCGCACGCGCCCGGACTTCTTCTCCTATTCGCTCTCCAAGGCCGCGCTGTGGGAAGCCACGAAGATGATGGCCCAGGCGCTGGCCCCCCGCATCCGGGTCAACGGCGTCGGCCCCGGGCCGGTCCTGCCGTCGATCCATCAGCAGGGGAACGATTTCGAGGACGAGGCCGCTTCCACCCTGCTTCGCCAGGCGGTCGATCCCGCCGAGATCGGCCAGGCCCTGCGCTATCTGATTGACGCTCCGTCAGTGACCGGCCAGATGATCGCCGTCGATTCCGGCCAGCACCTGACCTGACCGCCCCTGGAGGCCGCCCTTGGCCCTGTCGCCCGTCACCGAATCCGACCTGCCGCCCCAGACCCTCGGCGCGCGCGTGGTGGCCACCAAGGTCTTCGTCACGGGCCTGAAGGTGGACGCCCATATCGGCGTCTACGCCCATGAGCGCGGCCGCACCCAGCCCCTGGTCATCGACGTGGAGCTGGACGCCGCCACCGCCGGCGCCGAGCACCTGTCCGACACGGTGAATTACGAGCTGGTGGCCGAGGCCGCCCGCCAGCTCGCCGGCGCGGGCCATATCGGCCTGGTCGAAACCTTCGCCGAACGGCTGGCCCTGGCCTGCCTGGAAGATCCCAAGGTCAGCCGCGCCCGCGTGCGGGTCGACAAGCCCCAGGCGCTCGCCCCCCACGCCGAGAGCGCCGGGGTGGAGATCGTCCTCGTCAGGGCCTGAGCCGATGCGCGTCGTCCACCGGGCGCGGATCTCGCCGCTGCTGCCGGAGACGCAGTGGACGCTGGAGGGCGAGAATCTGGTCGAACGGCGCGGCGGCCGGGAGCGTCGCTTCCAGATGTCGCGGCTGCGGCGGATGAGCATCGCCGAGGGCCTCGCCCGGCTGGACTTCCCCCGCGCGCGCCTGCGAATCCCGGCGCGCAGCTTCGCCTCCGGCGTGACCATCGAGGATCACGGCGCGAGCTTCCGCGCCCTGACGGAGGCCCTGGCCGCCGAGGCCGCCGCCCGCGCGCCGAGCGTGCGCCTGGGCCCGTCCCAGCCGTCGGGCGCCGAGCTGGTCGTCTGGACGATCGGGCTCTTCGGCCTGGGCGCGCTGGCCATGCTCGCCTGGAGCCTGCTGGCCGGCGCCTGGGCGCTCGGCCTGGCCCTGGCCGCCCGGCTCGCCTTCGTGGCCATATTGGCGCTCGCCGTCCTGCCCTGGCTGGCCCGCCGAGGCGAATAACGCCGAATTAAGGTGGCGCCGAGGCCGCGGCGCCCCAACATCCCGGTCAGGGATTTCAAGGAGCCCATCACATGAGCGACGTTTCGACCCCGACCGCGACCTCCGAGGACCGCACCCTGCCGGCGGTCGTGTACGGCCTTTACCTGCTGGGCCTCGCCAACGGCCTGACCATCCTGATCGGCCTGGTGCTGTCCTATGCCAGCCGCGGATCGGCCGGGCCGGTGATGGCCACGCACCACACCTTCCTGATCCGCACCTTCTGGCTGTCCATCGGCTGGTTCATCATCGGCGGCCTGCTGCTGCTGTTCGGCATCCCGCTGTCCCTGGTGCTGGTCGGCATCCCCGCCGTCCTGCTGGGCGTCTTCATCATGGGGGCGGTCGGCATCTGGTTCGTGATCCGCTGTGTGATGGGCGTCATCTACCTGGCCCGGGGCGAGCCCTATCCGCGGCCCTACAACTGGCTGATTTAGGGGCGCCGGCGCCCAGGTCGGCGGCGCCCGCGCCGCCGACCTTCCCCCCGGGGTTGCACGGGCTTCTAGGCGCACCGCCCGCCCTTAAGCTTGGCCGTGACTGCGAACGGTCGGGGGGATCGCATGCTGAGCCGGGTGATGGGACTTCTGCTGGGCCTGGCGCTGGGCGGCGCCGCCTACGCCGTCCTAAATCCCGGCGGGCTGGAGGGGCGGATCCCCCCGATCGGTCTGGGCGCCTTCGAGAGCGTCCGGCTGGGCGTCGGCCTGGCCGCGGGCCTGCTGGGCGCGGCGGTGGCCATCGCCGCCTTCGCCGGACCGACCGGGCGCCGGCGCCGCCGGGACGACGACCGGCCGCCCCTGGCGGGTTTCCAGCTGGACGCGCCGGCCGAGGAGCCGCAGGCCGCGGCCGAGCCGCCGGAGGAGCCCGGGCGCTCCGAACACCTTGCCCTTGAGGCGAGCGACCCGTTTCCGGTCGAGGCGGCGGCGCCCGAACCGGAGCCGGAGCCCTTTCCGATGACCGCGGAGACCGAGCCCCGGGCCTTCGAGGCGGCGCCCGAGGCCGATGCGGAGGCGCCCTGCGAGCCCGCTCCGGCGCCGCAGATCGTCCCGCCCGCGCCGCTTGCGGCCGTCGCCGCCGCCGCGCCGGAGTCCCCGCCTCCAGAGGCCGCGCCTGCGCCCGTCGCCGATCCCGAGACCTTCAGCTTCGACGCCGCCCGCGACGCCCTGCGCTCGGCCGCCCGCGCCGAGGCCTGGTCCGAGGCCGCCGACGCCCTGCGTCTGGTCCGCAGGCTCGCCGTCGATGAGCGCCAGCACATGCTGGCGGCCCAGGACGCCGGCGACTTCGCCCGCGCGCAGGGCCTGACCGACGACGCTGTCGAGGCCTATGACGAGGCGCTCGCCTATGCGCGCATGGCCGGATCGCCCGGCGAACTGGCCGACGCCCTGATCAATGTCGGGGACATGGCCTATGACGAACAGCGCCTGGACTACGCCGTCGCCAATTACGAAGAGGCGGTCGGCTTGCGCCGGCGGATCGCGCAGGACACGCCCTCGCCTGACGCCCGCCGCAGCCTTTCCATCGCCCTCGAGCGGCTGGCCGACGCCCGCGAGGATCGCGGCCACAGGATGCGGGCGCTCGACCTCTACCGCGAGAGCGAGGCGGTCACGGCCGAGCTGGCCCAGGCGGACGCCGCCCGCTTCGGCGCCGACCTCGCCGCCACCCGCAAGCGCCTCGAGGAACTGGAGGCGCGCGTCCTGGCCTGACGCCGCCCAGAAAAAACGCCTCCCCCGCGCGAGCGAGAGAGGCGTTCAGGATCGAAGGTTCGATGCGGGTCAGGCCGGCTGCAGCTGCCGGCGGACCATCTTGGCGTAGTCGTCCATCAGGCTGAGCGAGATGTTGCCCGGCTTGAAGCTGTACTCGCCGATCTGGGAGACCGGCGTCACCTCGGCGGCCGTGCCGACCACGAAGCATTCGGTGAAGCCCGCCAGCTCCTCGGGCTTGATGTGGCGCTCGACCACCTCGAAGCCCTTGGACCGGGCCAGTTCGATCACCGACTGGCGCGTGATCCCGTTCAGGAAGCAGTCCGGCGTCGGCGTGTGCAGCACGCCGTCCTTCACGAAGAAGACGTTCGACCCCGTGCTTTCGGCCACATAGCCGCGGTAGTCGAGCATCATGGCGTCGGTGAAACCGTCCTTCTCCGCGGCGTGCTTGGAGATGGTGCAGATCATGTAGAGGCCGGTGGCCTTGGCGTGGACCGGCTCGGTCTCCGGCGAGGGCCGCTTGTATTTGGCCCAGCACATACGGATGCCCTTGGCCTTCTCTTCCGGCGAGAAGTAGCTGGGCCACTCCCACACGGCGATGGCCACGTGGATCTTGGTCTGCTGCGCGGACACGCCGATCATTTCCGATCCGCGCCAGGCGATCGGGCGGATGTAGGCGTCGGTGAGGCCGTTCTTGGCGCAGGTTTCGATGCAGGCCTTGTCGATCTCGGCGACCGTGAAGGGGATCTCGAAATCGAGGATCTCGGCCGACTTGAACAGGCGCTCGGTGTGCTCGGTCAGCTTGTAGATCTCGCCGCCGTACATGCGCTCGCCTTCGAACACGGCCGATGCGTAGTGCAGGCCGTGCGTCAGTACGTGCACCTTCGCCTCGCGCCAGGGCACGAACTGGCCGTCCAGCCAGATCCAACCGTCGCGATCGTCGAAGGGAACGAGAGACATAGGCTTTGCGCCTCCTTTCAATGCGCTTCCCTTACAGCGCCGCCCGCGCGCCGCGTCAAACGGAAAGGGGCGTGCGCGGACGTGGCGAAGGCGGCGCGGCCGTCCTATTCTCCAGCCCCGACAGCAGGAGAGTCCGCCCCCGCATGAGCCTCGCCGAAGCCCCGAGCGCCGCTTCCCGGCACCTGCTGGTCGTCGACGACGACGACCGGATCCGCGAACTCCTCAAGGCCTATCTCAGCCGCGAAGGCTTCCGCGTCACCGTCGCCCCCGGCGGCGAGGCCGCGCGCAAGCTGCTCGAGGGCTTCGACTTCGACCTGGCCGTCTTCGACGTGATGATGCCGGGCGAGGACGGCGTCTCCCTGACCCGGTGGCTGCGCGGACGGAGCGGGGCGGCGGGACGCACGCCGGTGCTGATGCTGACGGCCCGCGGCGAGCCTGAGGACCGGATCGCCGGCCTCCAGGTCGGGGCCGACGACTATCTCGGTAAGCCGTTCGAGCCGCAGGAGCTGCTGCTGCGCATCGAGGCCATCCTGCGCCGGACGGCCGAACGCAGCCCGGCCGCCGCCCAGCTGGCCCTGGGCGACTGCACCTTCGATCCCGCCCGGGGGGAGCTGTTCCGCGACGGCGTCGCCGTCCGCCTGACCGAGGGCGAAAGCGCCCTGCTGAAGCGGCTGGCGCGCAACCCGCACGAGCCGGTCGACCGGATGGAGCTGGCCCATGAGACGGTCGATCCGTCCGGCCGCGCCGTCGACGTCCAGGTCACCCGCCTGCGACGCAAGATCGAAGCCGACCCGAAGACGCCGCGTTATCTGCAGACGGTGCGCGGGGTCGGCTACATGCTGGCGCCGGACTGATGCGCCTGCGCCTGCCGCCGCGCTATCTGGGGCGCCTGATCAAGCGGAGGCTTCCGACCAGCCTCTTCGGCCGCTCGCTGCTGATCATCGTCCTGCCGGTGGCGCTGATGCAGATCGCCGTCACCTGGATCTTCTTCGACGCCCACTGGAACACGGTGACCAGCCGCCTGTCCGACGGCCTGGCCGGCGAGGTGGCCTGGGCGGTGGAGAGCTACCAGGACGACAAGAGTCCGGAGGCTTTCGCCAAGCTGGCCGACCGCGCCGAGGAGTCGCTCAGCCTCTCCATCGCTCTCCAGCAGGGCCGCGACCTGCCGGAGACCCGCCGCTACGCCTTCTTCGCGCCAGTGGACTACGCCCTGAAGCGGGCGCTGTCGGAGCGGCTGGACGCCCCCTTCTGGTTCGACGCCACCCGCTACCCGGCCTATGTGGACATCCGCGTGCAGGTGGACGAAGGCGTGCTGCGCATCCTGGCGCCGCGGGACCGGGCCATCGCCACACAGGGCCACATCTTCATCCTCTGGATGACGGTGGCGACCCTGCTGCTGACGGCTGTGGCCATCCTCTTCATCCGCAACCAGACCCGGGCCATCGAGCGGCTGGCGACCGCCGCCGACGCTTTCGGCCGCGGCGTGGACGACCAGGGGTTCAAGCCGCACGGCGCGCGCGAGGTGCGGCAGGCGGCCCACGCCTTCCTGGCCATGAAGAGCCGCATCCAGCGCCATATCGAGCAGAGGACCGCCCTGCTGGCCTCGGTCAGCCATGACCTGCGCACGCCTCTGACCCGGCTGAAGCTCGAGCTGGCGCTCGCCCCGCCCTCGTCCCGGACCGAGGAGATGAAGCGCGACCTCTCCGAGATGGAGCACATGATCGACGAGTACCTCGCCTTCGCCCGCGGCGAGGGCGGCGAGGCCGTCGAGACCACCCGCCTGCTGCCCCTGCTGCAGGAGGTGGCCGAGGGCGCGGTGCGCGCCGGCGCCCAGGTCCGCGTCGAGGCGCCGGAGACCCTGGCCGTCGACGTCCGCCCCAATGCGCTCAAGCGCGCCGTCTCCAACCTGGTGATGAACGCCGCCGTCCATGGCGAGACGGTGGAGCTGTCCGCTCGGATCCTGCCCTCGGGCGGGGTCGAGATCGCCGTCGACGACGACGGGCCGGGCATTCCGGCGGCCCAGTACGAGGAGGCGTTCAAGGCCTTCAACCGCCTGGACGAGGCGCGCAACCAGAACACCAAGGGCGTGGGCCTGGGCCTGGCCATCGCCCGCGACGTGGCCCGCGGCCACGGCGGCGAGGTGCTGCTCGACCGTTCGCCCTTGGGCGGCCTGCGGGCGGTGATCCGCCTGCCGCGCTAGGCCCCGAGCTCGCGCGACCGGCGGGCGGCCGCAGCCACCGCATCCTTGAGCAGGGGTCCGAGGCCGGCCTCGCCCATCAGCACGTCGAGCGCGGCCTGGGTGGTGCCGCCGGGCGAAGTCACCTGCCGGCGCAGCTCGGACGGCTCCTCGCCGCTCTGGGCGAGCAGGGCCGCGGCGCCGGAAATGGTGGCGCGGGCGAGCGTCCGGGCGGACTCGGCGGGGAGGCCGGCGGCTTCGCCCGCGGCCTCCAGGGCTTCGACAAAGGCGTAGAGATAGGCCGGCGCCGAGCCGGACACGGCGGTGGCCGCGTGCATCAGCTCCTCGTCCTCAAGTTCGACCACGGCGCCGACGGCTTCAAACAGGGGCCGCGCAATGTCGCGGGCCGCGGCGTCGGTGGCGTAGAGGCTCGCCGTGCCCTGGCCGATGGCTGCGGCCGTGGTGGGCATGATGCGCGCGACGGGACGGCCGCCGAAGGCCTGGGAGATCTGGGCGGCCGCCACGCCGGCGGCCACGGAGACGATCACGGCGTCGGAGGAGAGGCTGCCCCCAACCTCGACGGCGGCGTCACGCCAGAGCTGCGGCTTGACGGCCAGGAGCACGACCTTGGCCCGGCCCATGGCCTCGGCGTCGGGATCAAGCGACGCGCCTGCCGCGACGGCGGCCTTGGCCTCGTCGCCGGCCTGCGGGTCGCGGATCATGAGGTCGCTGAGGGGAAAGGCGCCGGCCTTGCGCCAGCCGGCGATCAGCGCGCCGCCCATGCGGCCGGCGCCCAGCATCAGAATCGGCCCCATCGGATCCTCCCTGGCTTGGTGGCGAAGGGCGGACCCTAGCGAGGCGAGGGCTGAATCGCGAGGCCGAAGACCCGCGCGTCCGGGCCGATCAGGCCTCGCCGACGGTCTCGAACATGCAGGCGGCCATGGCTTCGGCCGGGTTCTTCGCGCCGCGCACCAGGAAGTCGAACGCCGGATAGAAGCGGTCGGCCGCCTCCACCGCGATGTCGATCATGGCCGCGGCCTGAGCCAGGCTCGGACGCTCGCCGCTGGTCAGGGCCATGCTGTGGCGGAAGACGATCTCGCCGTCGTCCCAGAGCTCGAAGTGACCGAGCCAGAGGCGCTGATTGACCAGACCGATCATCTCGTGGGCCGGAGGACGCTGGTCCTGGGCCACGTTGTGGCTGAGCGCCAGGCAGAGCTGCAGGCAGTCGGCCTCCGGCCGCCAGGCGAACCAGAGCTCGTACTCCTTCCACTCGCCGGTCAGGCTGAAGGCGAGGTCGCCGTCCTCGGTGCGGTCGAATTCGAGATTCTCGGCGGTGAGCACGTGCTCGACCACATCCAACGGGTCCAGGCCGAGGACCACGTCCTCGTCGGGCTGGGGCATATCCATGGAACCCACGGTCCTTTCGCTGCGGCCGTGCCGGGCGCGATAGCCCGAACGAATCGACCGGCAGTCATGAAACTAATCTGCTTCGCGCGCCCGCTGTCACCGGCTTCTTCCGGCGAGCGAGGCACTTTCGCGTGTAGGCGACGGGCCGCGCCTTTAGGCGCCTTCGCCCTTGCCGCGCAGCGCGTCGACCTCGGCCCGCAGGGCGGCCACCTCGGCTTTCAGCGCTTCGAACTCCTCGCGACGGATCAGGTCGAGTTCGGCCGCCACGCGGTCGGCCTGCGCCCGGAAGGCCGTACGGGCCTCCTCGCCGGCGGTCTGGGCCATGCCCATGGCCGCTGTGGTCAGCTTGGCGATCTCGTCGAGGAAGGGATTTTGGGTCTGCATATCGGGCTCTGACGCGCGGGAAGGTCCGCCGCGCGTCTCCAATATGGGGCGCCGGGGGATGAATGCGAAGGCCTTCTGGGCTACACAGGCGCCGAATTGGCTGGAGACCTGCGCCGGTGCCCTTCCCTGAATTCGATCCCGTCCTGATCCAGCTCGGCCCCTTCGCCATCCGCTGGTACGCCCTGGCCTACGTGGCCGGCATCATCCTGGGCTGGCGCTACGTCGTCGGGCTGGTGAAGAACGAGCGCCTGTGGGCGCTGCGCGGCCAGCCGGCCACCGTGCCGCAGATCGACGACCTGATCCTGTGGGTGACCATCGGCATCATCGCCGGCGGGCGGCTGGGCTATGTCCTCTTCTACCAGCCGGCCATCCTGTGGACGAACCCGGTCGAGGTGCTGCAGGTCTGGCACGGGGGGATGAGCTTCCACGGCGGAGCGATCGGCGTGGCCATCGCCGTGACCGTCTTCGCCCGCGCCAACGGCATCGACCTCTTCCGGCTGGCCGACCTGGTGGCCGCCTGCGTGCCCATCGGTCTCTTCTTCGGCCGCATCGCCAACTTCATCAACGGCGAGCTGTGGGGCCGGCCCACCGACGCGCCCTGGGGGGTCGTCTTCCCGGGCGCCGGACCCTATCCGCGCCACCCCAGCCAGCTCTACGAGGCGGCGCTGGAGGGGATCGTCCTCTTCGTCATCCTGCGCATCGCCACCCACCGGGCGCTCTGGCTGAACCGCCGCGGGGCGGTGGCGGGCCTCTTCCTGGTCGGCTACGCCTGTTTCCGCACCCTGGTGGAACAGGTGCGCGAGCCCGACGCCTTCCTGCCCAGTTTCCCCGCCGGACTGACCATGGGCATGATGCTCAGCCTGCCCATGCTGCTCGGCGGCGCCTTCCTGGTCTGGCGCGCCCTGCGCGAACCCCTGCCCGCCCTTCCGGCCGCAGAGGCGCCGGCGCCGCAGACCCTGCCCGAGGCGCAGGCGGCCGCCGACGGCGAGGACGATCCCTTCCGCATCCGGCCGCGCCCGGACGCCGATGAGCCTGCGTGAGCGGCTGGCGGCCCAGATCGCCGCCGGCGGGCCGCTGACCCTCGCCCAATACATGACCGCCTGCCTGCACGACCCGCAGGACGGCTACTACGCCACGCGCCCGGCCATCGGCGGGACGGGCGACTTCATCACCGCTCCGGCCGTCAGCCAGATGTTCGGGGAGCTGATCGGCCTCTGGGCGGCTCAGACCTGGCGGGCCATGGGCGAGCCCGCCGCCTTCCGCCTGGTCGAGGCGGGTCCCGGAGACGGGACGCTGATGGAGGACCTGCTGCGCGCCGCCGGGGCCGCGCCCGGGTTCCGCGAGGCGGCCGACCTCTGGCTCATCGAGGCCTCGCCGCCGCTGCGCGCGCGCCAGGCCGAGCGTCTCGCCCACGCCGCGCCGCAGTGGGCCGGCCGACTGGACGACGTTCCTGGCGGAGGTCCGCTGATCCTGGTCGCCAACGAATTCCTCGACTGCCTGCCCGCCCGCCAGTTCGTGCGCACGGAGCGGGGCTGGCGTGAGAAGATGGTCGGCCTGGATGAGGAAGGCCGGCTCGCCTTCGGCCTCTCCGCCCCCCTGCCTCCGCCCTTCGCCGAGGCGGACCTGCCGGTCGGGTCCATCCGCGAGGTCTCGGCCGCCCAGGAGGCCTTCGGCCTGACGCTCGGCGCGCGTCTGGCCGCCGAGGGCGGGGCGGCCCTGCTGATCGACTACGGCTCGGCCCGTCCGGGCGGGGACACCTTTCAGGCCCTCAAGCGCCACGAAAAGGTCGATCCCCTCGCCTTCCCTGGCGAGGCGGACCTCACCGTGCACGCCGACTTCGCCGCCGTGGCCGCCGCCGCCGTCGCGGAAGGCGCGGCGGCGGCGGCCCTGCTGACCCAGGCGCAGTTCCTCGGGCGGATGGGGATCGAGGCCCGCGCCCAGGCCCTGGCCGCCCGCCGGCCGGACCGTGTCGAGACCCTGGGCCGCCAGTTCGACCGACTGACCGCCCAGAACGAGATGGGCGAACTCTTCAAGGTCCTCTGCCTTCATGCGAAGGACCTGTCGCCGCCAGCCTTCGAGGAAGCCCGATGACCGAACCCGCCCCGCTTCCCGTGATCACCTCGCCTCTGCTCGAGGCCGCGGGCGTGCGCCACGCCTTCTTCACGCGCCAGGGCGGGGTTTCGGCCGGGCTCTACGGGTCGCTCAACGTCGGGCCCGGCTCGGAGGATTCGCCCGAGGACGTGGCCGAGAACCGCCGCCGCACGGCCGCCCATTTCGGACTGCCGCCGGAGGCTCTGAACACCTGCCATCAGGTCCACTCGGCCGAGGCTCGGATCGCCGAGCGGCCCTGGGGCGCGGCCCGGCCGGAGGCCGATGCGGTGGTCACCCGCACCCCCGGCCTCATCTGCGGCGCCCTGGCCGCCGATTGCGCGCCGGTGCTTCTGGCCGACCCGGACGCGGGCGTGGTGGGCGCAGCCCATGCCGGCTGGAAGGGCGCGCTCGGCGGCGTCGTGGCCGACGCGGTGGCCAAGATGACCGAGCTCGGCGCCCGGCCGGGACGCATCGTCGCAGCCGTGGGCCCCTGCATCGCCCAGGCCTCCTACGAGGTGGGCGCGGAGTTCCTCGACCGCTTCGCCGCCGCCGACGCGGGCCACGAGCGTTTCTTCCGCTCCGGGGAATCGGCGGGCAAGCACATGTTCGACCTTCCCGGCTTCGTGCTTTCGCGCCTGGCCGCCGCCGGCGTCGCGAACGCCGAGTGGGTGGGGCGCGACACCTGCGCCGAAGCCGACCTCTTCTTCTCCAACCGCCGGGCCTTCAAGCGCGGCGAGGCCGACTACGGCCGGCTGCTGTCGGCCATCGTTCTCTAGACCTGCGTCTGGCGGGATCAGATCGCCGGTCCGTCCTGTCCGTTCGTCCGCGTTTCGTCCGGCGAGAGGCCGCCACTTGCGCGCAACGCGCGCCCGCGAGGGTTGCCCGTGGGGCGCCCGGCGGATAAAGCCCCGCTCAGCGGCGCGGACCAATCTCAGGAGACACCATGAAGCTGATGGCGGGCAACTCGAACCAGGCTCTCGCCCAGGCCGTCTCCGACCACCTCGACATCCCGCTTACGCGGGCCCAGGTGAAACGCTTCGCCGACAACGAGGTCTGGGTGACCATCGACGAGAACGTCCGCGGCGAGGACGTCTTCGTCATCCAGTCGACCAGCTACCCGGCCAACGACAACCTGATGGAGCTCCTGATCTGCATCGATGCGCTCAAGCGCGCCTCGGCCCGGCGGATCACGGCGGTGATGCCCTATTTCGGCTATGCGCGTCAGGACCGGAAGACCGGCGGCCGCACGCCCATCTCGGCCAAGCTGGTGTCGAACCTGATCACCCGCGCCGGCGCCGACCGGGTGCTGACGATGGATCTGCACTCGGGCCAGATCCAGGGCTTCTTCGACATCCCGACCGACAACCTGCTGTCGGCGCCGCTGCTCGCCAACGACATCAAGGCCAATTACGAGAAGCCGGACGAGCTGATGATCGTCTCCCCCGACGTGGGCGGCGTGGTCCGGGCCCTGGCCGTGGCCAGCCGGCTGAACGCCGAACTGGCCATCGTCGACAAGCGCCGCTCCGGCCCCGGCAAGAGCGAGGTGGCCAACATCATCGGTGACGTGGAAGGCCGCCGCTGCGTGCTCTTCGACGACATCATCGACGGCGGCGGCACCCTCTGCAACGCCGCCCAGGCCCTGGTGGACGGCGGCGCCTCGGAGGTCTCGGCCTATGTGACGCACGGCGTGCTCTCGGGCGCGGCGGTGGAGCGGGTCGGCGCCTCGGTGCTGAAGGAGCTGGTCATGACCGACTCTATCGCCGCCCCCGATCGCGCCGCCTCGGCCGACAAGATCCGCTATGTCAGCTGCGCCGGCCTGATCGGCGAAGCCGTGCGCCGGATCGCCAACGAGGAATCGGTCTCCAAGCTCTTCGACTGAGGCCTCACGCGCCCCTCAGGCGGTCGCCCACCAGGCGCCGCCACCCGCCCGCCGTCATCGCCTCGGCGTCGGCCAGCGGCCCTTCGGGGTCGAGCGGCTCGGCCACGGCGGCCAACCGATCGAGCGCGCCGAGTTCCTCCGGCTCATAGAGCCTCAAGCTGCGGCCCGGGCTGCGCAGGCTCTCGATCGCGCCGATGAGCGAACCGCACCGCGTCTCGGCGCGCCGCACCTCGTCCGGCGTCACGCCCAGATGCTCGGCCAGCAGGCCAAGCCGGATGTCTTCGATCACCCCGCGCCGCTCCGCCTCGGCCGGACGTGCGCCGCGGGCGTCGATGACCACGTCGCACTCGCTGTCGAGACCGAGCGAGCGGTTGTTCATATTGGCCGAGCCGACCCGCAGCATCGCATCGTCGACGACGGCGATCTTGGCGTGGACATAGATTTCCGCACCGCCCTCGGTGCAGGGACAATAGAGCCTCAGCCGCTCGCCGCCGGGCCCCTTCTGCAGGTGGTCGAGCAGCCGGGCGCGGGCCGAATCCATCGCCTCGCTCTGCAACCAGCCCTCGGCCGAGCGCGGATGGACGACGACGAACTCCGGCCCGTCCGGCTCGGCCAGCCGCTCGGCCATGGCCTGGGCGATGGCGGGCGAGGCGAAGTACTGGCTTTCGAAATAGCCGAACCGGCGCGCGGCGCCGATCATCTCCAGATGCAGGGCCTCCACCTCGCGCACCTCGGAGCGGACCTCGCAGGCGCCGCGCGTGCGGGCGATGGCCACCTCCACATCGTCGAAGTCGGCCGACAGGCCCCGGGGCCAGAGGTCGCGGCGGCCCGGGGCGGGCGGCGGCAGGTCCTCGCCGGTGGCCAGCCGCCAGCGTTCGCGCGCCAGATCGCCCAGGGCCGCGGCGGCCTCGCCTTCCAGCGCCATGGTGGCGTCGTGCCAGGGCTTCAGCGGCTCGCCGCCGCCCGGCGGGCGCCGGCCGGGCGCGCCGTCGGCATGGTCGCGGGTGTCCCAGCGCCCGATGGTCATGTCGATGCCGCCGCAGAAGGCGAGCTGATCGTCGATCACCAGGATCTTCTCGTGATGGCTGCCGGTCGGCGGATGGGCGCCGTCCAGGCGGAAGCGCACGCGCCCCGAACCCATCCAGCGCAGCAGGCGGAAGATGGTGGTCCCGCGCACGAGGGCCTTCAGCGCCCCCACGTCCCAACGCAGGATGCGGATCTTCAGGTCGGGGCGGTTCTGCGCCAGCCAGGAGATGAAGGGCCCAAGATCGGTGGGGGCGTCGCCGTCCTTCGGCGTCACCTGCCGGTCGAGGCGGACGCGGGTGTCGAAATCCCAGCCCAGCATGAAGATGTCGGAGCGCGCCGCCATCATGGCCCGCCGGGCGGCGGCGAAATAGGTTTCGGCGTCGACGATGAGCCGCGCGCGGGACGCACGGGCGCGGCGCCACGCGCTCAGCGGCGAAGAGGTTTCATCAGGCCCCATGCCCGGCTGTAATGTCCTCGCACGGCGAGGGTTGCACCGCCTGCGCCGCGGGCTCGCTCCCCGCGCGAGGCCCGTGGTAAAGCTTGGTGAACAATAGTTTACGATCTTGGGGCCATGATATCGCCTGATCGGACATGCTATGTTCCAGGCGTACGTGAAGGGGAACAGTCGCCCATGAGGCCGGCCATTCGTATTCGTGGCGCGCTGACCGCGCTCTCGCTCGCCAGCGTCGCCGTGCTCGCGGCTTGCTCCGAGCCGGCGCCCCCGCCGCCGCCGCCGCCGCCGCCGCCCGTGGCGCTGGCGCCCTCCCTGATCGAGCAGGCCAGCGCCTATCGCTACTATATGGAGCGCTCGGCGGCGATTACGCCCGACTTCGAGGACGGCGCCGACATCGCCGAGTCGCTCAAGACCGGCGTCGCCTACGAGCCCGAGCAGTTCCTGCGCGGCGCGGTGGCCTATGGCGCGGTGGCCGCGCTGCAGGATCCGGAATTCGTCGGCGCGATCCGGAAGTACGCCGTCGACCCGACGACCCGCGCCCAGATGATGAACGACATCGTCGCCGACCCCGGCTACGCCGCCACGCTTCCGGGCGCCCGCAGCGCCGCCGGCCTGGTGGTCGCCGCCTACGGCGCCGAGGGCAAGCGCCTGTTCGAGGTGGGCTCGGCGGTCAAGCAGGCCGCCTACGACATCCAGCACTCCAAGTGGTCGAAGAGCGACGTGGAGAACCGCGCCCTGCGTCTCTCCCAGGCCAAGGCGCTGTCGGCCACGCCCATCGTCGGCGAGGTCGAGGAAACCGCGCGCCTGCAGCAGGCCGCCGTCGGCGCCGCGCCCATGGGCCTGAACGGTCAGCCGGCCGAGCCGCCGTACAGCCGCATGGTCGGCCGCAGCCTGGCGGTCGCCGCCCTGGCGGTGCTGGGCGAGGCCGGCGAGAATCGCGCCGACCTGATCAAGGCGGTCATGGCCGAGCCGACCTCGGCCTCGTGTCTGAACATGTCCAAGCTCAACCTCTACCAGTGCCTGGCCGTGTCCAAGCCGCACTATGAGGACGTCTTCTGCCTGGGCCAGCACGCCCTGATGGACACCGGCCAGTGCCTGATGAAGGGTGCGGGCCTGTCGGACACGCCCGTCCAGGTGGCTGAGACGGCCGCCCTGGCCGAGGCCGGCGCGGGCGGCGCGGCGAAATCGCGCTGATCTTCGCCGCCGCCGTTGCATGGCGGCCCAGTTGTGTGTATCTACGCGCACCCTTTTCCGGTCCCTGACGGGATCGCGACCCTCGCCGCGCGGGTTCGCGCGGCGGTTTCGTTTTGAGGCAAGGCTATGGCCGATATCGTTTTGAACGTCGAAGTGCGTGAACAGACCGGGACGGGCGCGGCGCGCGCTGTCCGCCGCGAAGGCAAGGTGCCGGGCGTGCTCTATGGCGGCGACAAGGATCCCGTGGCCATTTCCGTGGCCGCCAACGAGTTCCGCAAGGCGCTCTATACGGGCAAGCTGCTGGGCCACCTCGTGACCCTGAAGTACGGTCAGGAGACCCAGCCGGTCATCGCCAAGGCGATCGACATGCATCCGGTCACCGACGAGCCGTGGCATTTCGACCTGTACCGCGTCGACGAGCACCAGCAGATCAAGATCTCGGTGCCCGTGCACTTCACCAACCACGACGCCTCGCCGGGCCTGAAGCGCGGCGGCACGCTGAACGTCGTGCGCCACGAGGTCGAGCTGTCCTGCCCGGCCGACGCCATTCCCGAAGAGCTGGTCCACGACCTGAGCGGCCTGGAGATCGGCGACACCATCCGCATCTCCAGCATCAAGCTGCCCAAGGGCGTCTCGCCGACCGTCGACCGCGACTTCGTGATCGCGACCGTCGCCGGCACCTCGGCTCAGGCCGCCCAGGACGCGGCCGCCGACGCCGACGCCGCCTCGGCCGCCTCCGCGGCGTCCGAGACCGAGGGCTAAGGCCCTCGCCCGCGCCGGCTAGCCGTCCGCAGCGGAGGGTCGCATGCTGATCCTCGCCGGCCTCGGCAATCCCGGCGCGCGCTATGCGGGCAACCGCCACAATATCGGCTTCATGGCCGTCGACGAGATCGCGCGCCGCTGGAACTTCGGTCCCGAGCGGTCGCGATTTCAGGCCCTGACCCGCGAAGGCGCGATCGAGACCCCGGACGGTCCGGTCAAGGCCCTGATCCTCAAGCCGCAGACCTACTACAACGACAGCGGCAATGCGGTCGGCGCGGCGCTGAAGTTCTTCAAGCTCAAGCCCTCGGACCTGGTCGTCTTCTACGACGAGATCGACCTGGCGCCCGGCCGTTTCCGGATGAAGACCGGCGGCGGCGCCGCCGGCAACAACGGCGTCCGGTCCATCACCGGCCAGATAGGTCCCGACTTCCGCCGCGCCCGCCTGGGCACCGGCCATCCGGGCCACAAGGACCTCGTCCAGGGCCACGTCCTGTCGGACTTCCACAAGGTCGAGCAGGGCTGGGTGTCCGATCTGCTGCGCGCCTGCGCCGACGCCGCCCCCCTGCTGGCCGCGGGCGAGGACGAGAAGTACCAGGCCGAGGTCATGCGCCTGGCCCCCGCCGACAAGGCCGACACCCGCCAGGCCCGTCAGGGCCGCGCCACCCCTTAAGGACAATCCCGCGCCGCTCGGCTAAGAGGGCGCGGCTCCACCTGTGTTTCCGAGGACCCCATGGCCCTGAAAGTCGCCATCGTCGGCCTGCCGAACGTCGGCAAGTCCACCCTGTTCAACGCGCTCACCCAGACGGCGGCGGCCCAGGCGGCCAACTATCCCTTCTGCACCATCGAGCCGAACGTGGGCGACGTGGCCGTGCCCGAGCCGCGGCTGGAGGCCCTGGCGAAGATCGCCGGCTCGAAGGAGATCATCCCCTCGCGCATGAACTTCGTGGACGTGGCCGGCCTGGTGCGCGGCGCCTCCAAGGGCGAAGGCCTGGGCAACCAGTTCCTGGCCAACATCCGCGACTGCGACGCCGTGGCCTTCGTCGCCCGCTGCTTCGAGAACGACGACATCACCCACGTGGAGGGGCGGATCGATCCCCTGTCCGATCTCGACATCATCGAGACCGAGCTGATGCTCGCCGACCTGGAGAGCCTGGAAAAGCGGGTCGTCAATCTCGAGAAGCGCGCCAAGGTCGGCGACAAGGAAAGCGCGGCCACCCTGCGCCTCGTCAAGCTCGCCCTCGACCAGCTGAACGAAGGCCGCCCGGCCCGCGCCGCCAAGATCGACGCCGAGGACGAGAAGGGCTGGCGCATGCTCCAGCTGCTGACCTCCAAGCCCGCCCTCTATGTCTGCAACGTCGACGAGGCCTCCGCCGCCACCGGCAACGAGCTGTCGGAAAAGGTCGCGCAGAAGGCCCGTCAGGACGGCGCCGAGACGGTGGTCATCTCCGCCCAGATCGAAGCCGAGATCGCCCTGCTGGACGCCGAGGAGCGCACCGAGTTCCTGGAGACCCTGGGCCTGGAGGAGCCGGGCCTCAACCGTCTGATCCGCGAGGCCTACAAGCTGCTCGGCCTGCAGAGCTACTTCACGGCCGGCCCGAAGGAGGCGCGGGCCTGGACCATCCCCGTGGGCGCCACGGCGCCGCAGGCCGCGGGCGTGATCCACACCGACTTCGAGAAGGGCTTCATCCGGGCCGAGACCATCGCCTTCGAGGACTATGTGAAGTTCAACGGCGAGGCGGGCGCGCGCGAGGCCGGCAAGCTGCGCCAGGAAGGCAAGGAGTACGTCGTCCACGACGGCGACGTGATGAACTTCCGCTTCAACGTCTAGGTCGGGTTTCAGACCCCTCTGCGCGTCGCCCACGGGCTCGTCCCGAGGATCCCTGACTGCGGTCGGCGCGGGCGGAGGCCGGAACCTGGACGCCACGCCCAGGGTGACGAAGATCCGGGCTGGAGAGCCCCGTTCGCATCTGAAGGGTCGCGGCCCGATCGGCTCAAGCCCCTAGCCGGCGCCGCGCCCGGCGCCCTAGGCTGCAGGCCAAGGGAGACGACCATGGGCGACACCATCACGCTGACCAGCGGCCACGACGGCTTTGCGCTGTCGGCCTATCACGAGGCGCCGTTCACTCCGCGCAAGGGCGGGGTGATCGTGCTGCAGGAGATCTTCGGCATCGACAAGTATGTCCGCGCCGATGTCGAGCGATGGGCCAAGGCCGGCTACGAAGCCGTCGCCCCGGCCATGTTCGACCGCCGCCAGCGCGGCTTCTCCGTCGCCCACGACCAGGAGGGCATCGCCGCGGGCGTCGCCCATGCACGCGCCACGCCGCTGGAGCAGGCCATGGCCGACATCGCCGCGGCCCGCGACTTCCTGACGCCCCGGGGCAAGGTCTGCGTCGTCGGCTACTGTTACGGCGGGTCGCTGGCCTGGCTGGCCGCCTCCAAGGTCGAGGGCCTTGCCGCGGCGTCGAGCTATTACGGCAGCATGGTGCAGGCCAACGCCCACATCCCCCTGCGCTGCCCGACCATCGTCCATCTCGGACACACCGACCCCGGCATCCCGGCCGACGAGGTGGAGAAGGCGGTGAAGGCGCATCACCCGGAGGTTCCGGTCTACATCTACGAAGGCGCCGGCCACGGCTTCAACAACGAGAGCCCGGAGCGCTACCACGAGGAGGCCGCCGACCTCGCCCGCGCGCGCACCCGCGAACTGTTCGAGTCCGCATGAGGGCCGGAGAGACGATCCGCCTGACGAGCCGCGCCGACGGCTTCGTTTTCGAGGCCTACCACGTGCGCCCGACCGACGCGCGGCGCGGCGGGCTCGTCCTGATCCAGGAGATCTTCGGGGTCACCGACCATATCCGCGAGCTGGCCGACGGCTTCGCCGAGGACGGCTATGAAGTGATCGCCCCCTCCTTCTACGACCGCCAGCAGCCGGGCTTCCAGGCGAGTTACGAGGCCGCCGACATGCAGGCCGCCGTCGCCCTCTCCCAGGCCGCGCCGTGGGACCTGGTGGCCAGCGACGCCCAGGCGGCCATCGACGCCCTGGAAGGCCCCGTCTTCGTCGCCGGCTACTGCTGGGGCGGGGCGGCCGCCTGGCTGGTCGCCTGCCGCTGCGACGGCGTGGCGGCGGCCTCCTGCTTCTACGGCCGCAGGATCAGCGAGCTGGTGGAAGAGACGCCCCGCTGCCCGACCATCCTGCACTTCGGCAAGACCGACGCCTCGATCCCGATGGAGCGGATCGACGAGATCCGCGAGCGGCATCCGGACCTTCCCATCTATCTCTATGACGCCGGCCACGGCTTCTTCTCCGACCGGCGCAAGGACCACCAGCCCGACGCCGCGCGCCTGGCCCGCCTGCGCACCCTGCAGGTCTTCACCCGCAACGGCGGCGGCCGCGGCGAAGGGGCGTGAACCCGTCGACGGGGATGTCGGCGGCATAGGCGCTCGTTCGTCCTTGGTCGAGGCGGCGCGCCGCCGTCGGCAACCGGAAGGGACTCCGCGATGAAGGTCACGCAGCATCTTTGGTTCGAGAAGGACATGGCGGCCGCCGTGAGCCTCTACACCTCCCTCATTCCCGGCTCGAAGGTCGTGCGCAGCTCGGCCGTCATGGCCGACAATCCGTCGGGGCCGGCCGGCAGCGTGAGGATGATGAGCTTCACCCTGGGCGACCAGAACTACATGGCCATCGAGGCGGGGCCGCTCGACCCCTTCAACCACGCCTTCTCCATCATGGTGGAGTGTGACACCCAGGCCGAGCTCGACCGCCTGTGGGATGCGCTGAAGGCGGGCGGCGCCGTCGAGCAGTGCGGCTGGCTGCGGGACCGCTGGGGGCTGTCCTGGCAGATCGCGCCGAGGCGCCTGGGCGAACTGATGAGCGACCCCGACCCGCAGGTGGTCCGGCGCGTCACCGAGCAGATGATGCGGATGGTCAAGCTGGACATCGCGCCGCTGGAGGCGGCGGCGAAGGGATCCTAGTCGCCTTCGAAGGCCACCAGGGTCGAGACGGGGACGCCGGCCGCCCGCAGGCGGCCCGCGCCGCCCAGGTCCGGCAGGTCGATGACGAACGCCGCGGCGAGCACCTCGGCGCCGCCCTGTCGGAGGAGGTTCACAGCGGCCAGAGCCGTGCCGCCGGTGGCGATCAGATCGTCGACCAGCATCACTCGCTCGCCCTCCACCACCGCATCGAGATGCACCTCGAGCGCGTCGGAGCCGTATTCCAGGGCGTACTCCACCGACCGCGTCCGGTGGGGCAGCTTGCCCTTCTTGCGCAAAGGGACGAAGCCGGCCGAGAGCTGATGGGCCACGGCGCCGCCGAGAATGAAGCCGCGGGCCTCGATGCCGGCCACCTTGTCGATCTTCAGGCCGGCGAAGGGCTGGACGAGCTCGTCCACGGCGCGGCGGAAGGCGCGGGCGTCGGTCAGCAGGGTGGTGATGTCGCGAAACTGGATCCCCGCCTTGGGGTAGTCTGGAATGGTCCGGATCGCCTTCCGCAGGTCCATTTTCGCGCCGCTCCGTCTTCCGATGCCCAACTCCTTATCGCGCAGCGCCGGCGGCCTTGGCTATGGTCGCCGTCCTGAGGGGGCGACATGGCGCATGGAAGACGGATGAAGACGGTCCTGCCGGCCACGGTCCTGGCCCTCGCGGCCGGGCCCGCGGCCGCGGCCGAGCTGCGCTGCTGGTACGAGCAGGGCGTGCTGGTGGCGCCGGCCGCCGTCGGCCCCGTGGCCGGCGACTTCATCATCGACACCGGCGCCGCGCGGACCGAACTGCACGAGACGCGCGCCATGGGCGAGGGCTATTCCGGCGAGGCCGTAACGCTGGAGGTGCGCGTGGGCGGGATCAGCTTTCCAGAGCGCGAGGTGGCCATCGTCGACCAGGACGCGCGCACCTGGGCCTTTCCGACGCCGATCGCCGGCGTCATCGGCGCCGACGTCCTGCGCCATCTGGTGCTCGAGGCGCAGTTCGAACCCTGTCGCTTGCGGGTCGGACCGCCGTCGCGGCCGCCGGCCGGCGCACCGCCCGCCGCCGTCCTGCCGCTGACCTGGATCGAGGGCCGTCCGACGGTCCGGGCCGCCGTGGCTGACGACCGCAGCGCCTTGGCCGGCCCGATGACCCCTGCGACGGGGCTGGACGCGGCGGTGCGTCTTTCGCCGTCCGCCGCAGAGGTTTCAGGGGCCGCCGAGCCGGGGAAGCTCGGCCCCTACGGACCGGCGCGGGCGGAACTGCGCGCCCTCTCCTTCGCCGGCGTGTTGTTCGAGAGGCTTCCGGCCGGCCTGCTGGCCGAGGGGGACGCCGCCCGCCTTGGCGCTGTGGGGCCCGCGGTCCTGGCCCGCTGGCGGCTGCGCTTCGACTTCCCCGCCGGGCGGCTGGAGCTCTATCCGCCGGACGCCCCATAGCAGAAGGGCCCGCCGGATCGCTCCGGCGGGCCCTCTGGTTCCGTGGCTGACGCGCCGCCCTAGTGGGCGACGTTGCGCCAGATGCGGCGGTAGCTGGCGTAGAGCACGCCGGCGAACAGCACGAGATAGATCATCGCGCCGAAGCCGAACGCCTTGCGCTCTTCCATCTTGGGCTCCGAGGCCCAGGTCAGGAAGGCGGCCACGTCCTTGGCCTGTTGCTCGATGGTGGACGGCGTGCCGTCGTCGAAGGTCACCTTGTCCGGCGCCAGCTGCGGCGGCATGGCGATGAAGCCGCCGGGCGGGACGTGGCCTTCGCCGGTCCAGTAGGCGGTCAGATCGCCGGCCATATAGGGGTTGTAGTACTGGCCCGGGCTGACCTGCAGGCCGGCCGGCGGGTCCTGGTAGCCCGACAGCAGCGAGTAGACGTACTGCGGCCCGTGGTGGCGCGCCTTGGTGATCACCGACAGGTCCGGCGGCAGGGCGCCGCCATTGCCCGCCCGCGCCGCCGCCTCGTTGGGGTACGGGTTGGGGAAGCGGTCGGCCGAGGTGCCGGGACGCTGGATGACGTCGCCGGTCTCGGAGTCGATGTCGTTGATCTGGTACTCGGCCGCGATGGCCTTCACGTACGGGTTGTCGTTCGGGTTCGGATACTCCGGATCATAGAAGGGACCGCCCTTCTGACCGAGGTTCCGGAACGACATCAGGTTCATCGAGTGGCAGGCCGAGCAGACCTCGCGATAGACCTTGTAGCCGCGCTGCAGCTGGGCCTGGTCGAACTTGCCGAACGGGCCTTCGAAGCTGAACTCGACATGCTTGGGCGCCTTGGCGCCGCCGGCGGCGAGAGCCGGACCGGCGACGAGGGCGAGGCCGAGGGCGGCCAGGGCGATACCTTTACGCAGCATCTTGGGCTCAACCCTTCATTTCAGGCGCGGCGGTCGCGCCGGCGGGCGCAGCGCCCGGATGCGACAGGACCGGGGTGGAGATCGATTCCGGCTGGGGCAGCGGCTTCTCGATCAGGCCGAGGAGCGGCAGCACCACCAGGAAGTAGCCGAAGTAGTAGAGGGTGGCGAAGCGCGACAGCCAGACGAAGCTGTTCAGGTCCGCGTCGATCAGGGTGAAGGTCGACAGGCCCGGGATCACCGGATCGTCCGGCAGCTTGGCGCCGCAGTAGCCCAGCACCAGGCAGGCCAGCAGGAAGATCAGGAAGTACAGCTTGCCCATCGGGCGATAGCGCATGGACCGCACCTTGGAGGTGTCGAGCCAGGGCAGGACGAACAGCACCGCGATGGCGCCGAACATCAGGATCACGCCGCCCAGCTTGTCGGGCACCGCGCGCAGGATCGCGTAGAACGGCAGGAAGTACCATTCGGGCACGATGTGCGCCGGCGTCACCAGCGGGTTGCCGGGGATGTAGTTGTCGGCGTGGCCCAGCGCGTTCGGATTGTAGAACACGAAGGTCGCGAAGAGGATCAGGAAGACCACGATCGCGAAGCCGTCCTTCACCGTATAGTACGGATGGAAGGGCACGGTGTCGGCCTTGGACTTCACGTTCACGCCGGTCGGGTTGTTGTTGCCCGGGACGTGCAGGGCCCAGATGTGCAGGCCCACCACGCCGGCGATCATGAACGGCAGCAGGAAGTGCAGCGAGAAGAAGCGGTTGAGCGTCGGGTTGTCGACCGCGAAGCCGCCCCACAGCCAGGTGGTGATCGCCTCGCCCACGACCGGCAGGGCGCCGAACAGGTTGGTGATCACGACCGCGCCATGGAAGCTCATCTGACCCCAGGGCAGGACATAGCCCATGAAGGCCGTCGCCATCATCAGCAGGTAGATGATGCAGCCCAGGATCCACAGCACTTCGCGGGGCGCCTTGTAGGAGCCGTAGTAGAGGCCGCGGACGATGTGGATGTAGACCGCGATGAAGAACATCGAGGCCCCGTTGGCGTGCATGTAGCGCACGAGCCAGCCGTAGTTCACGTCGCGCATGATGCGCTCGACCGAGGCGAAGGCGTGGTCGACGTGAGGCACATAGTGCATGGCCAGCACGACGCCGGTCACGATCTGAATGCCCAGGCACACGGCCAGGATGCCGCCGAAGGTCCACCAGTAGTTGAGGTTCTTCGGGGTCGGGTAGTCGATCATGCTGTCCCAGCCCAAGCGGATCAGGGGCAGGCGCATGTCGAGCCAGCGTTCGAAGCCCGTCTTGGGCTCGTAGGTGGAATGTCCGCTCATCGGTGTCAGCCCACCTTGACCGTAGTGTCGGAGAGGAACTCGTAGTCCGGCACGACGAGGTTCGTGGGCGCGGGGCCCTTACGAATCCGGCCGGACGTGTCGTAGTGCGAGCCGTGGCAGGGGCAGAACCAGCCGCCGAAGTCGCCGCCGCCGAAGGTCGGCACGCAGCCCAGGTGCGTGCAGGTGCCGATGAGCACCAGCCACTCGGCCTTGCCGGGCTTGTGACGGTCTTCGTCGCGCTGCGGATCGCGCAGGTCGGCGTTGTCGTCGGCGACCGCCTCGGCGATCTCCTTCTCCGTCCGCTTGCGGATGAAGAGCGGCTTGCCGCGCCACTTGATGGTGACCTGCTGGCCCAGCTCCACCTTGGTGAGGTCGAACTCCACCGAGGCCAGAGCCAGCGTGTCCGCCGAAGGGTTCATCTGATCGATGAACGGCCAGGCCAGGGCGCCCACGGCGCCGACCGCGGCCGCGCCTGCGGCGATGTGGATGAAGTCGCGCCGGTTCGGGTCTTCGCCCGCGGCGTGAGGATCGGGATTTTCGCCCACGACGGTGTCAGCCACCTTTAAGCTACCCTTCGGTTGGGGCCGCGACCGCAAGGACCGCCACCCGTTCGGACGCTCACGGCCAATACCGCGACGCCCCGCCTTCGACCTCGCCAGAAGCTCTGGTAAGGCCTTGTTCGGAACCCATACAGGGGCAGGAGAATTTTCGCACGCGCAGCCTTGCGACACTGTCGCGGCCGCAACTTGCGATTCGTCTCACGCCCCAGCCAATCCCGTGGCTGGATCGCTTAGAATGCGTTTGGCGCTTTTTCAACCGGACATTCCGCAAAACGTGGGCGCGGCTCTTCGTCTCGCCGCCTGCCTCGATGTCGACCTGGAGGTGATCGAACCCTGCGGCTTCCCGCTAAGCGATAAGGCGGTGCGGCGCGCGGCGCTCGATTATGGCCGTCTGGCGCGGTGGACGCGGCGGGCGAGCTTCGAGGACTTCCTGGCCGCGCCCGAGCGCGCGGAGGGCCGGCTGATCCTCTTCACGACGCGCGGCGCCGAGCCGCTGCACAGCGTCGCCTTCCAGGCGGGCGACACCCTGATCTTCGGACGCGAGAGCAGCGGAGCGCCGGAGGAGGTCCACGCCGCCGCCCAGGCGCGGGTCTATATCCCCCTGCATCCGGACGCGCGTTCGCTGAACCTGACCGTCTCGGCGGCGATCGGCCTTTCGGAAGCGTTGCGCCAGACCGGCGGATTCCCTAAGCCCAGGACGCCATGACCGACACCGCCGTGCTTGAAGCCTGGAACACCCGCGCCCGCGCCTGGTTCGACGACCTGCGCGACCGCATCGTCGCCGAATTCGAGGCTATGGAGCGCGAGGCGCCCGACGACCTCTATCCCGGCGCGCCCGGGCGTTTCGAACTGACGCCCTGGGACCGCCCGGCCGGCGGCGGCGGCGTCATGGGCTTCATGAAGGGCGGCCGCTTCTTCGAGAAGTGCGGCGTCCACATCAGCCTGGTGCACGGCAAGTTCAGCCCGGAAATGGCCGCCACCATGCCCGGCGCCGACAAGGATCCCAGCTTCACGGCCACGGGCATCAGCCTGATCGCCCACATGCGCAATCCGCACGTGCCGGCCGTGCACATGAACACCCGCTTCCTCGCCACCAGCCAGAGCTGGTTCGGCGGCGGCGCCGACCTGACCCCCACCCAGGACTATCAGCGCAATCAGGAGAATCCGGACGCCGTCGCCTTCCACGCGGCCATGAAGGCCGCCTGCGACGCCCACGATCCGGCCTGGTACGCCCCCTACAAGGCGCGCTGCGACGAGTACTTCTTCCTGCCCCACCGCAACGAGCCCCGCGGCATCGGCGGGATCTTCTACGACCATCACAATTCCGGCGACTGGGAGCGCGACTTCGCCTTCACCCAGGACGTCGGGCGCGCCTTCCTGGACGTCTATCCGAGGATCGCCCGCGGCCGCATGGCGACCCCGTGGAGCGAAGCCGACCGGCAGGAGCAGCTGGTCCGCCGCGGCCGTTATGTCGAGTTCAACCTGCTCTACGACCGCGGCACGATGTTCGGTCTGAAGACGGGCGGCAACATCACCTCCATCCTGTCCTCCATGCCGCCGATGGTCAGCTGGCCCTGATCCCGGCGTCGGGCCGTTTGCCCCGGGAGGCTTGGCTGTGCGAGGGTGGCGCATGCGAAACCTGACGCTTACCCTCGCGGCCGCCGCCCTGCTGGCGGCCTGCGGTCCGCAGCAGCCGGCGGAGACCGAGCCGGCCGCCCCCGCCCCCGCCGTCGAGAGCGCCGCCGTCGTCGGCCCCGTCCTGATCACCTTCTCCGAAGCCGGCGCCGGCGAGATCGACGCCGCCACGCCGCTGACCGTCGAGGCGGTGGAGAGCCGCTTCCCGGCCGCCACGGTGGAGAAGCAGACCATCGAGGGCGACGGCGTCTACGAACAGATCACGGTGCGCCGCGAGGACGGCCTGGCGCTCGACCTGATGCCCGGGGGAGATCCGGCCGTGGTCGGCGTCATCCGCGGCCATGGCGGCCCGGTCGTCGGCCCTGGCGGAGAGCAGCTGGGCGCGAGCTGGGCGGAGCTGGACTTCGATCCCGCCGCCTGCGTGCGCGGGATGGAAACGCTGTCGGGCACGCTGATCTGCTACCGCCAGGGCGCGCCGCAGCTGGGCTATGTGTTCGACCTGCCGAACTGGCAGGGAGCGGACGACGCCATGCCCGACGGCGCCTTTCTGGAGTCCAACGCCCGGCTGAGCGCCTTCCTCTGGACCGCTTCGGCGGCCTGACCCTCAGGCGGGCAGGCTTGCGATCAGGAGGTCCCGCGCCGCATCGGCGGCGGCGGGATCGGGATTGGCGGCCTCGGCCTCGATGCCGGCCACCAGCAGGGCCGCGAGCGCACTGGCGCAGACGATCATCAGTTTGACGGGGCGATTCTTCACCGGCCAGCTCCTGTGGGGACGCCCAGGCGCCCGCCTTGCAGAAAACGACGTGACGCTCAGAGCGTTGCGAGGAAAGCGTTGATCCAGCCGGCGACGCGGCGCGAGTCGTCAGGCGCCTCGTAGGAGGCGACGGCGGCGTCGGCCTGCTCATCGGAATAGCGGCTGCCGCGGCGCGCCTCGATCAGGGCGCGAGCATAGGCCGGCTCGAACTCCGGGTGGAGCTGGATGGAGAAGGCCGGCTGATCGCCATAGGCGAGCATGCCGAAAGGCGTGAAGGCGCTGGCCGCCACGATCCTCGCCCCCGGCGGCGGGACCTCCACCTGGTCCTGATGCGAGGCGGCGAGCGCGATGGGCGCGGCCCCGTCCATCCATGGCTGGGGCTCGGCCACCTCATAGGCCTGCAGCCCCACGCCCCAGCCCTTGGGCGACTTGATCACCTGGCCGCCGAAGGCCTCGGCCATGACCTGGTGGCCGAAACAGACCCCGACCAGCCCGGCCCGGCCCTTGGCGGCCTGCAGGAAGCCCTTCAGCGCGCCGATCCAGGGCAGCGGGTCGTAGACGCCGGCCGACGAACCGGTGACGAGATAGGCCAGGCAGTCCTCCGGACGCGCCGGCAGCTCCCCCGCCTCCACGTCGAAGACGGCGTACTCGTAGCGGTCCTCGCCCAGGAGGCGACGGAACATGTCGGGATAGCCGCCGAAGGTCGCCGCCAGGGGCTCCGGCGGCGCCCCGGTCTTCAGGATGCCGAGCCGCCTCAATAGGCCATGCCCTGGGCGACCGCCTTCAGCTTCTCGATGGCCGAGAACTTGTCGTCGATGAAGTCGTGGTCGATCCACCAGTCCTCCACCTCGCGCAGCACCTGGCCGACCATCGGCCCCTTGGGCACGCCGGCATGGACCACGTCTTCCCCCGTCAGCGGGAAGGGCGGCGGCGCCCAGCTCTGGCCGAGCGCGATCAGGCCGCGCCACTGCGGCGCCGTCGCCGTGCGGTTGTCGGCGGCCCAGGCGAGCTTCACCCGGTCGGCGAAGGCCTCGGCGCCCAGCGCATAGACGCCGCGGCGCGATTCCCGCGGGCTCATCCAGCTCGTGATGCGCAGGTCTTGCCCTTTCGCGGCGATCAGCCGGTCGCGCTGGGCGTTGGAGAGCCGCAGCCGCTCGGCGGCCTTGCCGGTTCCCACCTGGTCGGCGGGCATGAGCGCGGCCAGCCGCAGCAGCGGATCGCATTCGAAGAGCAGCTCGTTCTCGATGGCCACGAGCCCTTCGAACTGGGCCAGGTCCTGGCCGCCCGGCAGGATCGTCTCCAGGACGCCGGTCTTGGCCATCAGGCGCAAGGCCGGAACCGGATCGTCGGCCGCCAGCAGCTTCAGAAGCTCCTTCGAGACCCGCTCGCCCGGGCGGTCCTGCAGCATGTCGCGCCCGGCTTCGCAGGCGGCGAGCGCGGCGGCGTCGGCCTCGCCCTTCCCGTACCAGGCGTAGAAGCGGAAGAAGCGCAGGATGCGCAGATAGTCCTCGGCGATGCGGGTGGCCGGATCGCCGACGAAGACGATGCGGCCGGCCTTGCCGTCGGCGAGGCCCGAGCCCGTGGGATCGTGGATCGTCCCGTCCCGGCTGGCGTAGAGGGCGTTCAGCGTGAAGTCCCGCCGCTGGGCGTCCTCGCTCCAGTCGGTGGAGAAGGCCACCACCGCACGGCGGCCGTCGGTCTCCACGTCGCGGCGCAGGGTGGTGATTTCGAAGGGCTTTCCCTGGGCGACGGCCGTGATCGTGCCGTGTTCGGCGCCGGTGGGCACGGCCTTCAGCCCCGCCGCCGTCAGGGCCTCGGTGACCTCCTCGGGGGTCAGCGTGGTGGCGATGTCGATGTCGTCGACCGGTCGTCCCATCAGGGCGTTGCGGACCGAGCCGCCGACGAAGCGGGCGCAGTCGGCGCCGCCCTTGGCCTCCAGGGCGTCCAGCACCGCCCGCGTGGCGGGCGCGCTCATCCAGGGTCTCTCGCCCAGGCTCTCGCTCATGGCGTCGGCGTTTCCTTCTTCTCGAAATGGCCGGGCGAAACGCGCCCGCCCTCCCCCACTTCCGCCGGCACGTAGGTCTGGCCGCGGTTGTCCGATTGGAACACGGCGCTCGCCATCAGCGAAAGGCCAAACAGCACCGCCCCGGCCGCCGCCAGCCAGGCCCAGGGGGTGGCGCCCATCTCCCGCCCGTTGCGTCGGGCCCAGGCGCTCCAGACGAACCAGACCACGAAGGGCGCGGCGATCAGGGCCGAGCGGATGAGGAAGACCCTAAGCAACCGCGCCTCCGTAGAGCCGGTCGTAGAGGGCGCGCAGCATGCCGGCCGTCGCCCCCCAGATGAAGCGCTCCTCATGCGTCATGGCGTAGAAGCGCCGCCTCTGGCCGTTGAACTCCCGCTCGTGCTCCTCGTGGTTCGTCGGGTCCATCAGGAAGCCGAAGGGCGTCTCGAAGACATCGGCGACCTCGTCCGGATTGGGGGAGAGCTGGAAGCCCGGTTCGATGAAGCCGACGACGGGCGTCACCAGATAGCCCGTGCCGGTGCGGTAGGGGGTGGCGAGCCCGCCCAGCGTGATGAAGTCGCGCGAGAGCCCGACCTCCTCCTCGGTTTCGCGCAGCGCCGTCTCCCAGATCGTCTCGCCCGGGTCGCGGCGGCCGCCCGGAAAGGCGATCTGGCCGGTGTGGCGCCGCAGGGTGTCAGCCCGGCGCGTCAGCAGGACCGAGACCCCCTCCTCCCGCCCGATCAGGCCCACCAGCACGGCGGCGGGCGTCAGCGGCGGCCCTTCGTGATTGAGGCGGTCGGGGCGCAGGTCGAAATCGGACTGGATGACGCCGTCGACGGGATCGCGGTCTTCGAGGGGGTCGAGGCGCTGGACGATCCACTCCCGCAACTGGCCCAGCGGCGCGGCGGGGCTCACGGGCGGGGCGCCTCCGGCTCGAGCGGGAACCAGGCGCCGGCCGACTCCACCCCGGCCACGCCGTCGCGCATCTGCGCCATGTCCGCCAGTTCGTAGAAGACCGGGCGCAGGATCAGCGCCTCAAGACCGCGTCGGACATGGACGTACGGACGCGGCTCGCCCGTCCCGGGATCGGTCTCGACGCGGATCGGATTGTCGGGGCCGGCGACGGTCACGTCGCCGACATTGGTGGTGAAGCGCAGCACGGCCTGGCCCTCGGCGTCCCGGGCGGCCTCGACGGCGACGGCGGTGAAGGGGGCGTCCTCCACCTTGATCCTCATCTTCTCCACCGGCGTGACGAGCCAGTAGCCGTCCTCGTCCTTGCGCAGGATGGTGGAGAAGAGGCGCACCAGCGCCGCGCGGCCGATCACCGCGCCTTCGTGGGTCCAGCTTCCGTCGGGGCGGATGACGATGTCGATCTCGCCGGCGTGGGTCGGGTTCCACAGGTGCACGGGCGGCAGGCCGCGGCCGGGCGCCTGCTTGGCGCCGTCGGCGAGGCGGTCGAGATCGGGCTTGGCGGTCACTTCGGCCATGGCGGGAAGGTAGGCGCGCCCGCGGGCCCTCTCAAGTTCCCGCTACGGCGCCCTGCAGCGGTCCGCCGTCCAGCGCCCGGCCGCCGTCGGGGGCGAGCGGCTTCAGCAGCAGGCGGGCGCGGTCGACCGGCCCGGGCATGAGGATCGCCCCCGTCGGCGCGGCCGAGAAGCCCAGCTTGCCGAAGAAGGGCGGATCGCCGACCAGCAGGATGGCGCGATAGCCGGCCTGCGCCGCCGCGGCGCAGGCGGCCTCCACCAGGCGCGCGCCCAGGCCGAAGCGCCGCATGGGCGCGGCCACGGCCAGGGGTCCCAGGAAGATCAGCGGCGTCTCGCCGATGCGGATTTCCGACTGGCGCACGCAGCCCACCAGGCGGCCGGACTCCTCGGCGCAGAAGGAGAGGTCCGGGCGCAGGGGCGCAAACTCCCGCACCCGCTCCGAAGCCTTGGCGAAGCGGCCGGGCCCGAAGGCGTGGTCCAGCAGGGCCTCGATATCGGCGGCGTCGGCGGCGGTCTCGCGCCGGATGAGGGGCGCGGCGGCGGGCGTCGGGTTCAGGGCGGAGTCCTCGGGCGCGAGGACGAAGGCGGCGGTCATGGGCGTCTGGGCTCGGCGAGTCGGGGCAGGGAAACGCCCGACGCGCAGCCTCGGCGTCGAGCAGGTTTCAGTGGGCGCGTCGCGCGCACCCGCGTCGTCGCAGCGCACGCATGGCGCCCTCGCGGTCAGCCTCGGAGCTCACGGCCCGAAGGGCGCGCCGATAAGGCCCGCGCGCGGGCGCGTCAATAGCCTCCACCTTCGCCGTTGCGGGGCGAAACGGCGCAGGCCAAGTTGCGCCCCCCATGTCCGACACGCCCGCCTCAGAGCCGCCCCCCTCCGCCCGCGCCCTCCTGGGGGAGCGGGACTATCTGCTGT
>NZ_JACESE010000006.1 GCF_013911965.1 Phenylobacterium sp.
GCTTGCCGCTCAATCCCGAACGCGCCCAGTTCGACGCCCAGGCCTATGAGGTCACGGTCACCGACTGATCGCGGTAGTCGCCCGAGAAGACGCCCGGCTGCAGCGAGGCGGCGCCGGTCGAGGCGAAGTCCAGATCCGAACCGCCGAGGTAGCGGTAGGTCAGGTCGACGTCCAGACGGTCGGTCGCCGCCCAGGCGAGACCGGCCAGCACCTGATAGGCCAGGGCCGTGTCTTCGTCGTCGATGGTCAGGTTCTGGATGGCGGGGTTGGCCGCCGTGAACGGGCCGCCCACGGTGGCGAACTGGCCGACCACGTCCATCTTGACGTGGTTCACGCCGACGCCGACGCCGACGAACGGATTGAGCGCCGCACCCGGAGCGATGTCGTAGATGACATTGCCCATCAGGGTCCAGGCTTCGATGTCGCCGCTCGGCGGACCGCAATCCGGGGCCGCAGCGGTGCGCACCACGCCGGGCGTGCAGAGGCCCGGATGCGAGCCGGGGGCGCCGCGGACCGAGTCGATGTCGCCGGGGCGGTAGCCGCCCTCGAGCTCAACGCGCCAGTTGGGGTTCAGCTGGTAGCCGAGACGGGCGAAGCCGGCCCAGTCGTCGCTTTGGCTGAAGTCCCAGTTGTAGGGGACGCCGCCGGGGCCGTCGTTCGAGGAACCGGCCTCGATGCCTTCCGGCCAGTGGTAGCCGAGATCCAGAGCGCCGTACCAGCCGGCCTCTTGCGCGGAGGCGCCGGACGCGGCGACGACCGCCGCGAAGGCGGCGCCCGCCAGGAGTTTAAACTTCATAATTGAGCCCTCTCATGCCCTCTGCTGCGGCCATTTGACCCAGCAGCGTTTATAGCAAGGCCGAACCGCTGCGAAAGTGTCGCCGACGCAACACCCCGGCGCAAACGCCCGGCCAAATCGTGGAACTTGGCGAGAAATCCTAAGGTCGCTCCCCTCCCTTGTATCCCGGAATGAAGGCCTTTCGCCCCTGCCGGCCCGCGCTCTCGCGGCGCGACCGGCCGTTCCGGCTGACGTTCTCGAACTACGCGACTTAGACGAGGACTCACCCCCCCGACTGCAAGCCGGACGCTTCGGGACGTCGGGATGGGCTGGTCTTTCCGGAGAGCGGCGGATGCTCCGGCTCGGGACCGGCCTGTCGCCTGCCCTCCTCCGTCGCTGCGCCGCCTCACCCTCAGCCCAGACAATCCTTCGCCCTGAGGCGCCGCGGCCAAGAACGCCGACATCGCCCGTGAGTTCCCACCTCGGATCATCCGTCGCAGGAATTTTTCTCTGTCTGCTCATCGCAGATGACGCAAATGGTGCAGCTATGCAGCGAGGAACGCAATGCCGATCTCGCCACAGTGGAAAGTTGTGGCGAGGTCGCGGTCACGCCGCATCGCCCGCCCGCGCCCGTCTCGTCCTGCCGCCCAGGGCGTCGGGGCGGTTGAGCTCCTGGCGATACTCGTCGCGCCGTTCGTGGATCGAGGCGATGACCAAACCCATCGGCACGCCGATCTCCACCAGAACCGTCTCCGAAAGCTGCAGGCTGGCCTCCACCGTCTCCGGCACGGCGTCGGTGGCCCCGAGCTCGTACAGCCGCTTGGCGTGGCGGGAGTCGCGGGCGCGCGCGACGATGGCGAGGTCGGGGCGCAGCTGGCGGGCCACGGCCACGACGGTCTCCACCGCCTCGGGACTGTCCATGGTGACGACCAGGGCGTGGGCCTCGCCGAGGCCGCAGCGCCGGAGAAACTCCGCCCGGGTGGCGTCGCCGAAATAGCAGAGCTTGCCCGCCCGTCGTCCCTGTTCGACCAGCTTGGGGTCGAGTTCGGCGGCGACCCAGGGCGCCCCGTGCCGGCTCAACATGTCGCCCACCAGCTGGCCGACGCGGCCATAGCCGACCACCAGCACGCGCGCCTCCTCCCCCAGGTCCAGCGGCGGCGCCTCGTCGAGCGGCGGAGGAGGCTCTCGGCGCGCCAGGCGCTCGCTCAGCCAGCCGAGGGCGGGGATCGTGGCCATGGTCAGGGTCGCGGCGACGACCACCAGTTCGCCGGTCGCCCGCGGCACGACGCCGAGGCGCATGGCCTGATCGATGATGACGAAGGCGAACTCCCCGCCCGCCGCCAGCGGCAGGGCGATCTCGGCGGCGGCCAGCGCCGGCAGTTTCAGGAACCGCGAGATGGCGAAGATCACCGCCCCCTTGGCGATCAGCAGGCCGGCCGCCAGGCCCATCACCTCCAGCGGCCGCGCCGCCACCATCGACAGGTTCAGGCTGATCCCGACGGAGAGGAAGAAGAGGCCGAGCAGGAGGCCCTTGAAGGGCTCGATGGTGACCTCGACCTCGTGCCGGAACTCCGTCTCGGCCAGCAGCAGGCCCGCGACGAAGGCCCCCAGCGCCATGGAGAGGCCGGTGACGGCGCTGATCAGACCGGCCCCGATGACCACCAGCAGGCAGGCGGCCATGAAGAGCTCCTCGCTCTTGGCGCGGGCGACCGAGCGGAGGAGCGGGCGAAGGAAGAGCCGTCCGAAGGCGACCAGGGCGACCATGCCCATGGCCGCCGGCGCGAAGGCCAGCAGCAGGCGGGGCGAGAACTCCTCGCCGCCCCGGCTGCCGAGCACGGCCAGGGTGATGAGGATCGGGGCCACGGCCAGGTCCTGAAACAGCAGGATGGCGAAGGTGGCGCGGCCGGCCTGGGAATGGTGGCGCCGCTGCTCGATCAGAACGGGCATGACGATGGCGGTGGAGGACAGGGCCAGCGCCGCGGCGATGGCCGCGGCCGGGGCGACCTCCAGCCCGAAGAGCATGCCGAGCCCCGCCAGGGCCAGGGTGCTGATCCCCACCTGGGCCGCGCCGAGGCCGAAGACGAGCCGCCGCATCAGCCGCAGCCGCTCCCACGACAGCTCCAGGCCGATCATGAAGAGCAGGAAGACGACGCCGAGTTCGGCCAGCTGGGCGATCTCGCGCGGATTGTCGACGGTGAAGGAGGAGACCCAGGGCGCGAACTCGCCGAGGCGCGCCAGGCCATAGGGGCCGAGCGCCACGCCGGCGCACAGGAAACCGAGGATCGGGCTGATCCGCCAGCGGCGGAAGAGGGGCACCACCACGCCGGCCGTGGCGAGGAAGAGGACGACGTCCTTGTAGCCGCCAGCCGATACGTGACTTTCCATGCCTGCTCCCTGCCCGTTCGTCCCGAGTATGGCAGGCGCAGCCGCAAGTGCGAAAGCATCTGGCGCGGCGGGCGGGCCTGTGCGCCGCCTGCCCGGCGCATCGGCCCGCGCCTTGCGCAGACAGGGTTTGCGCCATGCGCCGCCGTTGACTCGCCTCCCGCCGGCGCCCCTTATGCGCCGCATATTTTAAACATGGAGGACGTCTTATGGAGGTTTGGAATTACGCCAACCTGTGGGAAGCGGTCGCGAGCGCCACGCCCGACCGCCCGGCCCTGATCCACGGCGAGCGCGTGGTCGACTGGGCGCAGTTCGACGCCCGCGCCAACGCCCTGGCGGCCCACCTGGTCGAGGCCGGGCTGACCCGCCAGTCGAAGGTGGCGGCCTACCTCTACAACGCGCCGGAATACCTCGAGACCTACTTCGCCGCCTTCAAGGCCGGCCTCGTCCCGTTCAACACCAACTATCGCTACAGCGGCGACGAGCTGGTCTATCTGTTCGACAACGCCGACGCCGAGGCGGTGGTCTTCCACGCCTCCTTCGCCGAAACCGCAGCGTCCGTGCGCGACCGGCTGCCGAAGGTGAAGACCTGGATCGCCGTGGCCGAAGACGGCCATCCCGCGCCGGACTGGGCGGTCGACTACGAGACGGTCGCGGGGGCCGGCGCCTCGCGTTTCGAAGCGTCCTGGGGCCGTTCGGCCGACGACCTGCTCTTCATGTACACCGGCGGCACCACCGGCATGCCCAAGGGCGTGATGTGGCGCCAGGAGGACCTGTTCAAGGGCCTCGGCGGCGGCGCCAACCTGCTGCTCGGCCTGCCCCCGCTGGAGACCTGCGCCGAGGCCGGCGCGCGGGCCAAGGCCAACGCCGAGAACGGCGTGGAACAGGCGATCACCATTCCGGTGGCGCCCCTGATGCACGCCACCGGCCAGTTCATCTCGTTCGGTCAGCTGGTCGCCGGCGGCGCCATCGCCACCCTGCCCCAGCGCAAGTTCGACCCCGCCCTGCTGTTCGACGAGGTCGAGCGCCTGGGCGTCAGCGGCCTGATCATCGTCGGCCTGGCCTTCGCCGCCCCGATGCTGGAGTGCCTGGAGGCGAACCCCGGCCGCTGGACCCTCCCCAGCCTGAAGCGGATCATCTCCTCCGGCACCATGTGGTCGGCGGAGAACAAGCAGGGCCTGCTCAAGCACCTGCCCCATGTGATGCTGATGGACAGTCTGGGCTCTTCGGAGGCGCTGGGCCTCGCCTCCTCGGCCTCCGGCGGCGGCGCCGCTGCGGCCACGGCCAAGTTCACCGCCGGACCCAATGCGGCCGTCTTCACTGAGGACGGACGTCGCGTCGAGCCCGGCTCCGGCGAGCGCGGCCTGGTCGCGGTCGGCGGCAATGTGCCGCTCGGCTACTACAAGGACGAAGAGAAGTCGGCCAAGACCTTCCGCGTCTTCGAGGGCAAGCGGTGGTCGGTGCCCGGCGACTGGGCGACCGTCGAGGCCGACGGCGCCATCACCCTGCTGGGCCGCGGCAGCCAGGTGATCAACACCGGCGGCGAGAAGGTCTTCCCGGAAGAGGTGGAGGAGGCCCTGAAGCGCTTCCCCGGCGTGCGCGACGCCGCCGTGGTCGGCCTGCCCGACCCGCGTTTCGGCGAGCGGATCTGCGCCGTGGTCGACTTCGCTGGCGCGGAGCCGCCGGGCCTGGCCGACCTGCAGGGGCACGTGAAGCAGCACCTGGCCGACTACAAGGTGCCGCGGGACCTCGTCTTCGCGCCGGTCGTGCGGGCGCCGAACGGCAAGCTCGATTACAAGGGGGTGCGCGCCCAGGCCCAGGAGGCCCTCGGCGCCAAGGCCTGAGGCCGGCCCTAACAAAAATGTAATGAGTCATCGACGGTCTGGGCGGGGCATGGTCGCGCCCATCCCAGACCGTTTGAAGGCTGATCTTGCTAATGAAGACCCTTTGGTTCGGCGCCGTCGCCGCCGCAGCCCTGGTCGCCGCCGCCGCACCGGCCACGGCCTCCGACTTCCGCCCCCTCCACATGCTGAGCGTCGCGCCCGCCGCAGAGGCCGCCGGCGGCGACGTCTCGAAGGCCCAGCGCATGGGCGAGTGGGGCTTCGACGCCTCGGGCATGAAGACCAACGTCCGGCCGGGCGCCGACTTCTTCGACTATGCCAACGGGACCTATGTCGATGCGCTCGTCATCCCGTCGGACCGCTCGCGCTACGGCACGTTCGATGCGCTGAACGAACTGTCGGTCAACCGCATGCGCGCGGTGCTGGAGGAGTCCGCCGCCGATGCGGCCGCCACCGGCGACGAGGCCCTGATCGGGACCTTCTACAGGAGCTTCATGGACAAGGCCGCCGTGGACGCCAAGGGCGCGGCCCCGCTGGCGGCGGACCTGGCCCAGATCCGCGCGGCCGACACCAAGGACGACCTGGCGCGCCTGATGGGCGACACCATGAAGGGCTTCGGCGGCTCGATCTTCAGCGCCTATGTCTATGACGACGCCAAGAACCCCGAGCGCTACACCGTCTATCTCGGCCAGGCGGGCCTCGGCATGCCCGACCGGGACTATTACCTGAAGGAGAACTTCGCCGAGCAGAAGGCGAAGTACGAGGCCTATGTCGCCCAGCTTCTGACGCTGGCGGGCTGGCCGGAGCCTGCGGCCAACGCCAAGGCCATCGTCGAGATGGAGACCAGGATCGCCGAGGCCTCCTGGACCCGCGCCGAGCGCCGCGACGACGACAAGACCTACAATCCCTACACGATCGCCGAACTGAAGGCCTTCGCCCCCGGCTTTCCGTGGGAAGCCTTCATCGAAGGCGCGGACCTGACGGCGGCCGAGCGGGTGATCGCCTCGGAAAACACGGCCTTCCCGAAGATCGCCCAGGTGTTCGCCGAGACGCCGGTCGAGGTGCAGAAGGCCTGGGCCGCCTACACCCTGACCGATCAGGCCGCGCCCTATCTGGCCGAGCCCTTCGTCCAGGCCCACTACGAGTTCCGCGAGAAGACCCTGTCGGGCCAGCCGGAGCAGAAGCCCCGCTGGAAGCGCGGCGTGGCCCTGGTGGACAATTCCGCCGGCGAGGCGCTCGGCAAGCTCTATGTCGCCCGCTACTTCCCGCCCGAGAGCAAGGCCAAGATGGAAGCCCTGGTGGCCGACATCAAGACGGCCATGAAGGGGCGCATCGAACGCCTGACCTGGATGGGCGAGGACACCAAGGCCAAGGCCCTGGAGAAGCTCTCCAAGTTCACGGTGAAGATCGGCTATCCGGAGGAGTGGCGCGACTATTCCGGCCTCGAGGTCTCGGCCGACGATCTCTACGGCAATGTCGAGCGGGCCTCGGCCTTCGAATGGGCCTACCGCGTCGGCCGGCTGGACGAGCCGGTGGACGATAAGGAATGGGGCATGACGCCCCCGACCGTGAACGCCTATTACAGCCCGACCAAGAACCAGATCGTCTTCCCCGCGGCCATCCTGCAGCCGCCCTTCTTCGACCCCGACGCCGATCCGGCGATCAACTATGGCGGCATCGGCGGCGTGATCGGCCATGAGATCACCCACGGCTTCGACGACCAGGGGCGCAAGTCCGACGGCGACGGCAAGCTGACCGACTGGTGGACGGCCGAGGACGCCGAGAAGTTCATGGCCCAGGCCGCCAAGCTCGGCGCCCAGTACTCGGCCATCGAGCCCCTGCCCGGCCACAACATCAATGGCGAGCTGACCATGGGCGAGAACATCGCCGACCTGGGCGGCCTGCTGCTGGGCCTGGACGCCTACCACCTGTCACTGGACGGCGAGCCCGCGCCCGTCATCGACGGCTTCACCGGCGACCAGCGCGTCTTCCTCGGCTGGGCCCAGGTCTGGCGCGGCAAGTACCGCGAGGACGCCCTGCGCCGGCAGCTGGTCACCGACCCGCACTCGCCGCCGCACTATCGGGTGAACGTGCCGACCACCAATATCGACGCCTGGTACGACGCCTTCGAGGTGACGCCGCAGGACCAGATGTTCGTGGCGCCGGAGGATCGGGTCCGCATCTGGTGACGCCGGCCGCCGACCGATGAAGATGACGCCGCCGGCCGCAAACCGGCGGCGTCATTGTTTTTGACTCAAGAGTCAGAAAATCAGTTCGCAGCCACAAAAGAAAAAGCCCGCTGCGGGGGATAATCGCAGCGGGCCGGTTCTTTTGAGCTGTCGCTCTTATCAGACGGGCGTTTCCTCCCCGAAACGCCGGAGACTTCTGGACTTTGTGTCGCCGTCTTGTCTCTCGCCCATTGAGAAAACGGCAATTCCGGCCCCGAGTCAATCTCGCAAATCGGCGGAAAAGCGCAGTTTTCCAGCACTTTCCCGGAATCGTGCCGAATCCGGGGTCACGAAACCGCTATATTTGAACTATCCGTCAATTTTAAGCGCCGCCGCCCGCAGCCGCTCGAATCCCGCCGACCCCGTTTCGAAGACGAAATCCGGCTGAAGGGCGGTGACCGGGCCAAGACCAGCCGCCGCCAGGGCCTGTCCGGCGCCTGCGGCCTCGGTCTGCGCCACCAGGAGTCCGTTCGGGCGCCGCGAAGCGCCGCGGGCGAGGAGATCCTCGATCACCTTCGCCGCCGCGCCCTGATCTTCCGGCCAGGAGAGCGCGGCGCTGGAACGCGCCGCGGCCCGGGCCTCGACCACGCGCAGCAGACGTTCGGCCACGGCCAGGGCCGCCTCCGACCAGCGGGCCTGCAGGCTGGCGGCCAGGTGCGCCTGGCTGCGCAGCATGACGCCGTCGGCCAGCACCTTCAGGCCGTTCGCCTCCAGGGTCGCGCCGGTCGTGGTGATGTCGACGACGATCTCCGCCGCGCCGGCGGCCGGCGCGCCCTCCGTCGCCCCGCCCGATTCCACGATGCGGTAGTCGACCAGGCCGTGGCGGGCGAAGAAGGCCCGGGTCTGCAGGATGTACTTGGTGGCCACGCGCAGACGGCGGCCGGTGCGGGCCAGGATGTCGTGGGCGACCTCCTCCAGGTCGGCCATGGTCTCGACGTCCAGCCAGCTCTTGGGCGTGGCGACGACGAGATCCGCGCGGCCGAAGCCCAGGGGACGCAGCAGCAGGGCCCGCTGGGCGAGATCGCCGGGCCGCTCGCGCATCAGGTCTTCGCCGGTCACGCCGAGATGCGCTTCGCCGGCGTCGAGGGCCTCGGCGATGTCGCCGGCCGACAGCAGGCGGACCTGGGCGCCCTCCAGCCCTTTGAGGCTCGCCATGTAGCCGCGGTCGCCGCCGACGGCCTCGAGCTTCAGCGCGCAGTCGGCGAGCCAGGCCTCGACCTGTTCCTTCAGGCGTCCCTTGGAAGGAATGGCGATGATCAGGGGCGCGTCCATCAGGCTTCTCCCTGCGCAAAGGCCCGCCAGGGCCGCACCATGCAGCCCACGGCGCGGGCGCGTTCGGGGCCGCCCAGCCGGGCGAGCAGGCCGTCGTACCGGCCGCCGGCCGCGACGGGGCGCTCGGGCCCGAGGGCGGCGCTGCGCACCTCGAAGCTCAGGCCGTCATAATAGTCGAAGGCGTAGCCAAGGCCGGCGGCGAAGCGCAGCGGCTCGGACGGCACGCCGGCGGCGAGGAGCCGTCCAAGCCGGTCCTGCCAGCCGGACAGCGCCGCCTTCAGCGCCCCGTCATTCGGCCCGGCCAGGTTCTCGATCGCCTCAAAGGCCGCCTGCGGCGCAGCCTCGACCGCGAGGAAGCCGGCCACCGACGCCGCCTGCTCCCGGGTCAGGGCCGGCGCACGGCGGGCCTCGGCCTTGCGCACGAGCCGTTCGGCGATTTCGCCCGGCCCGCGGCCGCCCACCGGCGCGATGCCCGCCAGCTGCCAGACCTCGCGCAGCAGGCTCGAGGCGGCCTCGCTCGGAAGGTCGGCCAGCAGATCGGCCAGCCCGCCCTCCGCCGCCGCCTCGGCCGCCTGACCGGCCCGGGCCAGTTCGCTGCGCAGGAGGCGCGGCCGCCCGACGATGCGGACCAGCCGGGAGGCCAGAGCCGGCGCGAGATCCAGGCTCTCGACAAAGGCCGCGAAGAGCCCCGCGTCCCCGAGCCAGAGCGAGAGATCGCCCCGCCCGCCCGCCTTGGCCGAGGCCCAGGCCAGCGCCAGGGTCTCGACCTCGGCCTCCAGCATGGGCGCCTCGGCGTCTTCGAAGCGTTCCAGACCGATCTGCAGGAATTCCTCCGGACGTCCCGGATGATCGGCGGCCGAGCGGAAGGCCTTGCCCTGGTAGAAGTAGCGCCCCGAGGCCGTCCCGCCCTCCAGGTGGCGGCGCGCCACCGGCGCGGTGAAATCCGGGCGCAGACAGAATTCCGGACCGCCCTCGGCCTGGACGATGAAGAGGCGGGCGCGCAGCGCCTCGCCCACCAGGTCCAGCACCAGGTTCAGCGGCTGGACCAGCGGCACGTCCACAGGCGCGGCGTCCGCAGCGTCGAACGGCGCGCGCACGGCGGCCAGGACCTCGGCGGGAATGGCGGGCTCGACACGCATCAGCCGCCCCTCACGATACGGCTGATGGTGGCCACCAGCTCGGCGCGCGGGACGGTGACCTGGCCCGGGCGCTCCTCGCGCCACTGGGCGTTGTCGGTGACCCCGGCGGCGAGCTCGCGGCCGAGATCGAGGTCCTTGATCGTCACCACGCCCGCGGCGATCTCGTCGCCGCCCAGGATGACGGCGGCCGGCGCGAGGCGGCGATCGGCGTACTTCATCTGCGCCTTCATGCCCGACGACCCGAGATAGACCTCCGCGGCGATGCCGGCGGCCCGCAGCTCGCCCGCGACGGCGAAGTAATGGGCCATGTCGTCCTGGGAGAAGGCGATGACCACGACAGGCCCGCGGACCTCGGCGGCCTGGTCGCGTCCGGCGGCGCGCAGGGCCGCCGCCAGGCGCGAGACGCCGAAGGAGAAGCCGGTGGCCGGCACCGGCTGGCCGGTGAAACGCGCCACCAGGTCGTCGTAGCGGCCGCCGCCGCCGATGGAGCCGAAGCGCACCGGCTGGCCCTTCTCGTCCTTGGTGTCGAGCAGCAGCTCGGCCTCGAAGACGGGGCCCGTATAGTATTCCAGGCCGCGCACGACCGAGGGGTCGAACAGGGCCTGGCCTTCGGCGACGCCGAGGCTCTTCAGGGCCGCGTCGATGGCGGCGAGTTCGGCCAGCCCCGCATCGCCCTCCGCCGAGCCGCCGATGACCTCGGCGATGCGGTCGAGCGTGCCGGCCCGGTCATGGCCCCCGCCGGCGGCGGTGAAGGCGAGCACGGCCTCGGCGGCCTTGGCCGACAGTCCCGCCCCCTTGGTGAAGGCGCCGGACTCGTCCTTGCGGCCTTCGCCCAGCAGCAGGCGGACCCCGTCGGGGCCCAGGCGGTCGAGCTTGTCGACCGCGCGCAGCACGCCGAGCTTCTGACCCTCGTCGGTGACGCCGACGGCCGAGAGCAGGCCGTTGAGGAGCTTGCGGTTGTTGATCTTGATGGCCGCCGAGCCCTGCGGCAGGCCCGCCGCGGTCAGCCCTTCCACCGCCATGGCGATGATCTCGGCGTCGGCTTCGGGCCGGGCGGAGCCGACCGTGTCGGCGTCGCACTGGGTGAATTCCCGGAAGCGTCCCGGGCCGGGCTTCTCGTTGCGCCAGACCGGGCCGAAGGCGTAGCGCCGGAACGGCTTGGGCAGGGTCTCCCAGTTTTGGGCGGCGAACCGGGCCAGCGGCGCCGTGAGGTCGTAGCGCAGGGCCATCCACTGCTCGTCGTCGTCCTGCAGGGCGAAGACGCCCTCGTTCGGCCGGTCAGCGTCGGGCAGGAACTTGCCGAGCGCGTCGGCATATTCGAAGGCGCCGGTGTCCAGAGCCTCGAAGCCGTAGCGCTCGTAGACGGCGGCCACGGCCGTCAGGATGGCGCGCTCGGCGGCAAGGTCGCGGGCGCGACGGTCCTGGAAGCCGCGCGGACTGCGCGCCTCGGGCCGGGCGGGGGCGGAAGGGGTCTGGTCGGTCATGTCGGGGCGCTTAATCCATGGCGCCGGGCGCCACAAGGACGCAGCCGGTCGGAAGAACTGGGATGTCGGTTCGGGTCATTCGTCGCTCCTGAAGGGGTCGCGACGGACGGGATGCTGATCGCGGCGAGCCCCGTCCGCTGCGGGGCTCGAGCCGGGGTCGTCGCCTGCGCCTTAAGCCGCGCGACCCCGCCCGATCCCCCGGGAGATCGGATGGTGATGGCGGCCATGATGGACGGCGACGAAGGTCATGGGTCGGGCCTATAGCCGAGCCGGCGGCGCAAGGCGAGTCCCGCCGCTCACCCCTTCAGCCGCTCGATCAGGGCCGCGGTCGAGGGATCGTGCAGGCGCGCCTCCCCGCCCTCGAGATCCTGCAGGATGCGGCCGGCCAGGGTCTTGCCGAGCTCGACGCCCCACTGGTCGAAGCTGTTGACGCCCCAGAGCACGCCCTCGACGAAGGTCTTGTGCTCGTAGAGGGCGATGAGGGCGCCCAGCACCTGCGGCGTCAGGGCCTCCATCAGGATGAAGCTGCTCGGGCGATCGCCGGGGAAGGTCTTCTGCGGCGCGAGGACGTCGATCTGCGCCTGATCGAGGCCGTCGGCGCGCAGGGCCGCGCGCACCTCGGCCTCGCTGCGCCCGACCATCAGGGCCTCGGCCTGGGCCAGCGCATTGGCCAGCAGCTTGCGCTGGGAGTCCGCATGGCCGTCGGCGCTGTTCCGAACCGCCAGGATGTCGGCCGGGATGACGTCGGTCCCCTGGTGCATCAGCTGGAAGAAGGCGTGCTGGACGTTGGTGCCGGCGTCGCCGAACACGGCCGTCGCCGTCGCCTGGGTCACCGGACGGCCGTCGGCGCGGGTCCGCTTGCCGTTCGACTCCATCTCCAGCTGCTGCAGGAAGTTGGACAGCAGGCGCAGGCGCTGGGCGTAGGGCACCACCGCACGCACGGGGCGGTCCATGGCGTTGCGGTTGAAGACGTGGGCCAGGGCCAGCATCACCGGGGCGTTGGCCTCCAGCGGGGCCTCGAGGAAGTGGGCGTCCATGGCCGCGCCGCCGGCGAGCAGGGCCTTGAAGACGTCCGGCCCCAGCGCGATGGCGCACGAAAGCCCCACCGAGGACCACACCGAGTAGCGGCCGCCGACCCAGTCGCGGAAGCCGAAGATCTGGTCGGCCGGGACCCCGAACGCCTGGGCCTTGTCCAGCGCCGTCGAGACGGCGACCAGGTGCGAATCCGCGCCTTCGCCCAGGCCCTGGCGCAGCCAGTCGCGGGCGATCACCGCGTTGGCCATGGTTTCCTGGGTGGTGAAGGTCTTGGAGACCACGATGACCAGGGTCTCGGCCGGGTCGAGGCCGGCCAGCGCCTGGGCGATCTCGGCCGGATCGACATTGGCCACGAAGCGCAGCTCGATCGCAGGCGCCGGCGCCCTCAGGGCCTCCCAGACCAGGCGCGGACCGAAGTCCGAGCCGCCGATGCCGATATGGACGAGGGCGCGGATCGGCCGGCCCGTCGCACCCCGGCGCTCGCCGGAGCCGACGGCGCGGGCGAAGTCGAACACCGCCTTTCGGGTCGCCTCCACCTCCGCCGAGACAGGTTCGCCCAGGGCGTGGAAATCGGCGCCGTCCGGCGCCCGCAGGGCCATGTGCAGGGCCGCCCGGCCTTCGGAGCCGTTCACCGCCGCTCCGCCGAAGAGGCGGGCCCGCGCGCCCTCGACATCGGCCGCTCGGGCGAGGTCCAGGGCCATGGCCACGTCCTTGGCCGACCAGGGCTGCTTGGAAAGGTCGAGATAGAGACCGGCGGCCTCCACGGTCAGCCGGTCGAGCCGATCGGGCTCGCCGTCGAACAGGCCGGAAATCGAGCGCGCCGCGGCCGCGGCCCCGGCGGCGCGAAGCCGCCTCCAGGCGGCGTCGAGATCAGACATGGTTAAGCCCCCGTTCAACCGGACTATGCGACCCTGGCCAAAGCCGGTTAGCAAAAGTCTGCGCCGTCGTCTTCGTTCCCGCCGTCACGTTGGGCGAGCGCCCGCCCCTCCGCGTCCCACAAGGTCAGCTTCATGTCCTGTTCCGCCGTCGCCGCTTCCGCCCTGCTCTGGCTCGCCGCCGCCCCCGCCGGCGCGTCCCCCGAAGCGGCCACGCCGCCGCCGGCCACCGCGCTGGAGCCCTTCTTCGCCGACATCGTGGGGCGCGCGCAGTCGCTGAAGGGCCGCGCCGAGGCCATGCGGAAGACGCAGGGCCCTGCGGACGCCGCCTTCAAGACCGACCTGGCCGACCTCGCCGAACTGGACATGCAGGCGCACCAGCGCCTGAAGGCGCGCGGCACGGACGGCGATCTCACCTGCATCCTGCGCGGCATCGCCGAGGACCTGCCGGTGAAGATGGCGGCCCTGCAGATGGCCGCCGACGAGGCCGCCCGCGACCTCGCCCTGCGCGAGATGATCTACCTGCTGAACGACAATATCGAAGTGATCGTCACGCCGCCCAGCGTCACATCCGACCTGGCGCCGGGCGGCGTCTAGGGCTCAGTACTTCACGCTGCAGCCATAGGGCGCCGACACCGGCTGGGCCACGGCGCGGCCGGCCTTCACGTCGGCCAGGGCGGCGGCGACGTAGTTCTTGGCGCCCTTCAGGCTGGCCGGATCGGCGCTGTTCTTGTCGTCGATGCCGCCCATGTAGACGAGGGCGCCGGTCTTATCGACGACGTACATGTGCGGCGTGGTCTTGGCGGCGTAGGCGCGGCCGACCTCGCCCTTCGGGTCCAGCAGGACGGCGGTGGAGGCGGCGCCGGCCTCCGACTTCCAGGCGCGGGCCTCGTCGGCGGTCTTGTAGCCCTGCTTGCCGGGCGCCGAGGAGATGAGGGTCAGCCAGACCACGCCGTCGGCGACGGCGCTCTTCTGCAGGCCCTGCATGTTCCCGGACTTGTAGTGCTTCTGGACGTAGGGGCAGCCCTCGTTCGTCCATTCGAGCACCACGGTCTTGCCCTTGAACTCGGCCAGGGAGCGGGCCTTGCCGCTGGCGTCGACGGCGGTGAAGGCCGGCGCCGGCTGCCCGATCGTCGGCGCCGCCGCGGCGGGCGCGGCCAGAGCGGCGCAGGCCAGGCCGGCGGCGAGGCCGGCGAGGAGGGATCGGCGGGGGGCGGTCGAGGGGGTCATCGGCGTCTCCTGGGTTATCGTTGAGCACAGGCGCGGGGGTCACTCGGACATCGGGACTCAGCCGGCCGCGGCCTCCAGGGCGCGGATGACCACGCCTTCGGTCAGCAGCTGAGGCAGGACCTGGGGCTCGGAGCCCTTGGCGTCATAGACCAGATAGAGCGGCACGCCGGCGCGGCCATGGCGGGCGAGCTCGGCGGCGATCACCTCGTCCTTCCGCGTCCAGTCGCCTTTCAGATAGACCGCGCCGCTGTCGGCCAGGGCCTGGGCCACGCCCTGGCGGGCGAGCGCCACCTGCTCGTTGACCTGGCAGGTCACGCACCAGGCGGCGGTGAAGTTCACGAAGACCGGGGTGCCGGCGGCGCGCAGCTCGGCCAGGCGCTCGGGGCTGTAGGGCTCGTAGGGCAGCTCGGCCTCGGCGCTGGCCTGGCCTTGCGACGCCGGGGCGGGGCCGCCATAGGCGGGCAGCACGGCCCCCACGAGGGCGGCCGCCGCCAGGGCCGCGCCGAGGGCCCGAAGGCCCCCGCCGCGCTCGCGCCTCTGGGCGAGGCCGAAGATCCAGGCCGCCGCCGCCAGCACCACGGCGGCGGCGAGCAGACGGGCGAGCCCCATGGGCCCGGCCTGCAGGCTGAGCACCCAGAGGAGCCAGGCGGCTGCGCCATACATGGGGAAGGCGAGCGCCTTCTTCAGAACGTCCATCCACGGTCCGGGGCGAGGCAGGCGGGCGAGCAGGCCCGGCGCGAAGGCCACCGCCACGAAGGGCGCCGCAAAGCCAAGGCCGAGGGCGGCGAACACGGCCAGGGCCGCCGCCGGGGTCTGGGTGAGCGCCCAGCCCAGGGCGGGGGCCATGAAGGGCGCCGTGCAGGGCGCGGCCACCACCACGGCCAGGACGCCGGTGAAGAAGGCGCCGGCATAGCCGCCGCGGCTGGCGAAACCCGAGCCGACGCCCTGCAGGGACGTGCCGATCTCGAACACGCCGGACAGATTCATGGCCACGGCCAGCATCAGCAGGGCGAGCCCCGCCACCACCGCCGGCGACTGCAGCTGGAAGCCCCAGCCGACGGCGGCGCCCGCCGCCTGGGCGGCGATCAGCGCCCCGGCCAGCGCCAGGAACGTCACCAGCACCCCGCCGAGGAAGGCGATCCCCTGGCGGCGGGCGGCGGCCTGTTCGTGCGCATGGCCGGCGAGGCTGGCGGCCTTCATCGCCAGGATCGGGAAGACGCAGGGCATCAGGTTGAGGATCAGCCCGCCCAGTATGGCGAAGGCGATGGCGAGCGGCAGGCCGAGCCCCGCTCCGCCGCCCGCTGCGCCCGGGTCCGGCGCCGCGGCGGGCGGGGGGCCAAGACCGGCGGCGCCGGCCGGCGGCTCGCCGGGCATGGCCGTGATCTCGTAATAGGCCTCGCCCACCTTTAGCACGCCCGCCAGGCTCTGCGGCGGCTCCGGGGCCTGGAAGACGAAGCCGGGCGTGATGGAAAGCGTCAGGCCCTGCGACCCCCGCTCGATGGGCTGAGGCGCGGCATGGTCGATCATGCCGCCCTCGAACGGGAAGAAGTAGCTGTCGGCCTTGTCCGCCTCGGCGATCGCCGGACCGGTCACGGCCAGCTGCAGCACGCCGTCGGCCAGCCGGTAGGCGGCGGTCAGGTCCGCCGGCCGCGGCAGGGCCGCAAGCGCCTCGCCGATCGGGCCGGCCCAGCGTCCGGCGGGCTCGGCCGCCTGAGCCTGGACCGGCAGGGTCAGGGTCAGGTCGGCGTTCTCGGGAATGCAGATCTCTTCGCAGACCAGGAAGGTGGCGGCCGCCTTCAGCGTCACCGCCTGTCCCATCGCCGCGTCGGCCGGAGCCGTCAGCGTCATCGGCAGGAGCACTTCGCCCGAATAGCCGTAGTTCATCAGCGGCCCGGTGGGCTGACGGTGCGGCGGCGCCCAGGCGAAGTCTCCGACCTGCCAACCGGGGGGAGCGGACCATTCGATGCTGGTGGGCTCGCCGGAATCGCCGGCGTTGCGCCAGTAGGTGTGCCAGCCCTCGTCGATGTCCTGGCGCAGGGCGATATGGATGGTCTGGCCCGGCGCGATGGCGCGGGTCTCCGCCACCAGCTCGGCCATCAGGTGGCCGGTGTCGACCGGCGCGGCGACGGCGGACGGGACGCCGGTCATGCCCGCCAGGGCGGCGACAAGGAGACCGGCGAGGCTGCGCATCATGCTTGATCTCGAACCTGGTTATGCAAGCGGCTATATGGCCCCATCGGCGGCGCGCATGAAAGCATCCGCGATTCGCCGAGGCGCGACCGCCGCTGTCATCCTTTACGGAAGCACGGTCGCGATGGTTTCAGCCCCGCCGCGAGGAGTCCACCGATGCCCGCCCCCTTCGACGAGATCGAGATCGGCCAGGTCGTTCCCCTGGGCGCCGCAGCCGTCGATGCGCGGGCGCTGGAAGCCTTCATCGCCGCCTTCGCGCCGGGCTGGACGATCGAGCGGGGCGCGCCCGACGCCATGGTCTATGCGATCTGGACGCGGCTGGACGCCCAGGCGGTCGTCGGCTGGCCTCAGACCAAGCGGCTGGGCGTCGACGCCCTGCGCTGGGTCCGGAACCCGCCGCCGGGCGAGCTGCTGCGCGGGCGCATGACGGTGATGGGCAAGGATCCCGTCGGCGAGGGCAAGGGGATCGTCATCGCCCAGCACGACCTGCTGGACGAGGCGGGCCGGCTGGTCTTCTCCTGCCTGACCCGCAGCGTCTTCGCCCGCTGACGCCGGCCCCGCGGGGGGGCGGGCGTCGCGAGGCGCCGCCTCAGCTGTTGGCGGCGACCAGACCCTGCTGCTGGGCCTGGCGGAACATGGTGATCGCCACCAGCCGATCCCACTGCACCAGCGAGAAGAGGTGGGCGTAGATCTGGTCCAGCGCGCCCGACTGGCGCAGGTCGAGGAACTTGTCGGCCGGCAGTTCGCGCAGGCGCTCCGCCGAGACCCCGAAATAGTCGGCGATCTTCTGCGGCTCGCCGGGGGAGCCGTCCTCGTTGGTCGGGGTGTGGAAGGACTCCTTGGACTCGAACAGGTCGAGCGCCTTGAGCAGCTGCACGAAGCTCTCGGTCTTCTGACGCTCGGCCTCGTAGTTGTTGCAGAAGGTCAGGCAGTTGCGCGTGTACTCGGTGGGCTCGCCCTTGTCGTCGAAGAAGGCCATCTCCGGGTCCTTCTCGGCGAAGAACGGCGCGGCGCGGTCGACGCACAGGATCGACTGGCCCGCCTTGCGGTCGTTGGCGAAGACGAACGGATAGCGGCGCACATAGGCCGGCACGTAGACGCCGGCGTCGAACAGACCATTGTCGCCCAGGAAGATGTTCTGGTCGTGGTTCAGACCCATGACCATCAGCGGCGTCTTCTCTTCGCCCACGAAGATGATCGGAGCGGTGGCCGCGGCCGGCTGGAACTCGCTGACCGTCAGCGGCACCAGGTTGTGCTTGGCGGCGAAGGCGAAGGGCCCGTCGATCCGCTTCACGCCCATCCCCTTGTGCGTCGTGGGGTTCAGGGGCTCGGGCTTGGAGTAGAACAGGACGTTGCCGGTGATCTCGCCTTGGGCGGACGCGGGGGTCTCGGTCATCAGGAACCTTCGAGGACTTCTAGGGCCTCCGCCACGGCCGAAAAGGCCGGTGCGCAAGGCGATCGGGCGCTTCTAGCCGATCGCACCTGGAGCGGCAAATCCCCGGCGCGCGCTTGCGTCGCGACGCCTCTGCCGTTTCAATCCCGCGCCATAGAAGACCGTCCCGCACCAGGCGGGTTCGTGGAGGAACGATTTTCAGATGCCCATCTATTATCCCGACATTCTCGACCAGCGGACGCCGGCCCGCACCTTCACCTATGGGGACAAGGACGTGATGCTCTACGCGCTCGGCGTGGGCATGGGTCAGGACCCGATGAACGAGACGGAGCTGCCCTTCGTCTATGAAAAGAACCTCAAGGTCATTCCGACCGCGGCCACCGTCCTGGCGGCCGGCGCCCGGGCCTCGGCCAATGCCGGCCCGGCCCCGCAGATGCCCGAGGGCCACCGCCCCAGCCAGATCAACTTCCTGATGGTCGTCCATGGCGAGCAGAAGGTGGAGCTGCACAAGCCCCTGCCGACCAAGGGGACCTTCACCGTCGAGGGCCGCACGGTCGGCGCCTATGACAAGGGCAAGGACAAGGGCGCCGTCGTCATCAATGAATCGGTCTGGACCGACGAGAACGGCGAGAAGGTCGCCACCCTGACCTCCTCGACCTTCGCCCGCGGCGACGGCGGTTTCGGCGGCCCCTCCGAAGGGGCGCCCGAGCCGCACAAGGTGCCCGACCGGGCGCCGGACATGTCGGTGGATTTCACCACCCGCGAGGACCAGGCCCTGCTCTATCGCCTCAACGGCGACCGGAACCCCCTGCACTCCGATCCGGAATCGGCCAAGCGCTCGGGCTTCCCGCGGCCGATCCTTCACGGCCTGTGCACCTACGGCATCACCTGCCGCGCCATCCTGCAGGCGGTGACCGACTTCGATCCCGACCAGATCAAGAGCCACCAGGCGCGCTTCTCCGCCCCCGTCTTCCCGGGCGACACCATCACGGTGGACATCTGGAAGGACGGCAAGGAGATCAGTTTTGAGGCGCGCGTGAAGGAGCGCAACGCCACAGTGATCAAGAACGGGCTGACCGTCCTGCGTTAGGCCTCTCCCGGCTCCGGAACGGTTCCCCTGCGGGGGGAGCCGTTCTAGGAGGGTGGGATGATCCGTATACATCCCTATCTGGCGGCCCTGGCCGCCGCCGCCGGCCTCGCCGCCTGCGCCGCGTCCGGCGTCTCCCAGGTCGCCGCGCCGGCGGACGCCGAAGCGGCCAGCTTCGTCCCGCCCGAGATTGAGGGCTATCTCACCGCCGCCGACCTGGACGGCGCGGCCCTCATCGGCCCCCCGCCCGCGCCCGACAGCCCCCGCGGCCGCTCCGACGCCGCCCGTTTCGCCGAAACCCGGGCGCTGGAGGGGCGCGCGCGCTGGAAGAAGGCCGCGGCCGACGCCGACCTCTGGGGCGGCAAGGCGCTGAAAGGCTATGCCTGCGCCGCGGGCCTGGACGTCAATCCGAAGACCACGCCCGTCACCGTCCATATCCTGGAGCGGGTCGAGCAGGACGTGCGCACCATCGGCACGCCGGCCAAGGATCACTACGGCCGTCCCCGCCCGCTGATCGGCAACGATGCGCCCATCTGCGTCGCCCGCGCAGAGTGGATGAAGACCAACGCCTCCTATCCTTCGGGCCACGCCATGACGGGTTGGGCCTGGGCGCTGGTGCTGGCCGAACTGGCGCCGGCCAAGGCGAACGAACTGATGGCGGCGGGCAAGGAGATGGGAACCTCCCGCGTCATCTGCGGCGTCCACTATGAGAGCGACGTGGAAGCCGGCCGGGATCTCGCCGCGGCGATGGTGGCGCGCATGCACGCCGATGCGGAGTTCCGCGCCGACATGGAGAAGGCCCGCCGCGAGGTGGCCCGGCTTTCGGCGCCGCCCTCGGGCTGCGGGGGCTAAGGTGTCGCCACCCAGACCCAGGCCGGGCGGAAGGGATCTTCAGCCGGCACGTTGGGGTTCTCGAAGTCGAGATCCTCTCAGCGAGTCAGGCCCAGCCGCGTCATGACCGCCTGAGACTTCAGATTGTGCGGACTGGTATAGGCCCACACCTCGGGCAGTCCGAGACGGTGGAAGGCGTCGGCAAGGACGGCGGCGGCGGCCTCGGTGGCGTAGCCCTGCCCCCAGGCTTCAGGGATCAGCCGCCAGCCGATCTCCGGCGTGCCGGCGATGGGCTGGCTCTCATGGGCGGGCATGACCCCGCACCAGCCCAGCACCCGCCCGTCGGCGCGACGCTCGACGCAGAACCGGCCATAGCCGAGGCGATCAAAGGTCTCCTCGACCCGCGCCAGCCGCAGGTCGGCTTCCCCGGGGGTCAGCACGCCCCCCAGCCAGTCCATCACCTGCGGGTCGGCGCAGATGGCGTGGAAGGCTGGCCGGTCGTCTTCGCGCCACCGCCGCAGGATGAGCCGTTCGGTCTCGATCATGCGGAAAGCTTAGGCGGCGCGCGCACGCCGCGCCATGGCTCAGGCGGGACACGGCCCGGCGAGCGCCCCATAGAGGTCCGTCCGCCGGTCGCGGAAGAAGCCCCAGGCCGCGCGATGGGTGGCCAGGAAATCCAGGTCGAATTCGGCGGCCAGCACCCCTTCGTCGTCACGGCCGAACTCGGCCACCAGGTCGCCGCGGTGATCGGCGATGAAGGAGGAGCCGTAGAAGCGCTGGCCGCCGCCGGGATAGCCGTCCCAGGGCTCGAAGCCTGTGCGGTTGGCGCCGATCACGGGAATGACGTTGGAGACCGCGTGGCCCTGCATGGCCCGCCGCCAGGGGGCGGCGGTGTCCAGGGTCTCGTCATGCGGCTCCGAGCCGATGGCGGTGGGATAGAAGAGCGCTTCGGCCCCCATCAGGGCCATGGCGCGTGCGGCCTCCGGGTACCACTGGTCCCAGCAGATGCCGACGCCGATGCGCCCGAAGCGGGTGTCCCAGACGCGGAAGCCCGTGTCGCCAGGGCGGAAGTAGTACTTCTCCATATAGCCGGGGCCGTCCGGGATATGGCTCTTGCGATAGACGCCCATCAGCGAGCCGTCGGCGTCGACCATGACCAGGCTGTTGAAATAGTGCGGCCCTTCGCGCTCGAAGATCGAGATCGGCAGGACCACGCCCAGCTCGCCGGCCAGCGGCGCGAGCGCGGTGACGCAGGGATGCTCGCGCCAGGGATGGGCGGTGGCGAACCAGCGCTCCTCCTGGGCCACGCAGAAGTACGGTCCCTGGAACAGCTCCGAGGGCAGGATCACCTGGGCGCCGCCGTCGGCCGCCTGGCGGATGAAGTCGGCGGTCTTCCTGATGTTGGCGTCCAGGTCCATGCCGTAGCTGGTCTGGATGGCGGCGGTCTTCAGGATACGGGCCATCAGGCGGGCTCCTGCTGGGTGATGCAGTGGAAGGATCCGCCGCCGGTCAGGATGGCGGTGGACGGCAGGCCGATGACGGCGCGGTCGGGGAAGACGGTCCTGAGCGCCTCGATGGCCATCTCGCCCGGGCGCTCCTCGTAGATCGGCACGATCACCGCCTTGTTGGCGATGATGAAGTTCATGTGCGAGGCCGGCACATAGACGCCGTCCTCGTCCTCCACCCAGCCGGGCGAAGGGATGCGGACCACCTTCAGCGGCCGCCCCTGCGCATCGGTCATGGCGGCCAGCCGGCGGGCGGCGTCGTCATAGGCGTCGAGGTTCGGATCGCCGCGGCCGAAGCCCACCGGGCAGACCGCCACGCCGGGCGCGACGAAGCGGGCCAGATTGTCGACATGGCCGTCGGTGTGGTCGTTCTGCAGGCCCTCGCCCAGCCAGAGCGTCTTGCGCACGCCGAGCGCATTCGCCAGCGCCTCTTCGGCCAGGTCCCGGGTCCAGCCGGGATTGCGGTTGGCGTTCAGCAGGCACTGGCCCGTGGTCAGCACCGTGCCGAAGCCGTCGTGGTCCAGCGCCCCGCCCTCCAGAACGAAATCGTGGCGGACGAGCGGCGTCAGCGCATGGGCTGCGATCTGGCCGGCGACGGTGTCGTCGTGCTCCAGCTCGTACTTGCCGCCCCAGCCGTTGAAGCGGAAGGCCCGCGCAGACAGCGTTTCGCCCTCCTTGGCGAAGATCGGTCCTGTGTCGCGCAGCCAGATGTCGCCGAAGGCGCCGGGCACGATCTCCACGCCCTCGGCCCCGTCCAGCAGGCGCCGCGCGACGGCCTCGCCCTCGGGGCTGCCGGTCAGGAGGCGCACGCGTTCGCCGCCGGGTCCGCCCAGGGCGCGGGCGAGCGCGGCCACCTCGGCCTCGGCCGCGGGCAGGTCGTCCTCCCAGAGGTCTTCGTGGCTCGGAAAGCCCAGCCACATGGCGCGGTGCGGCGCCCATTCGGCAGGAACGACAAGGCTCATGGAAGCTCCCCTCCGGTTCGGCCCCGCGGCGGGCGGGCGCGGCCCCTGTAGCACAGGAGGCGCGCAGATGGGCGCACAGGGGGGCTGCGTCAAGCGCCGCCGCCCTGCGACCCTTCGCCCAAACGAAAAGGGGCGGCCGCAAGGCCGCCCCTCCCGTTCGTTCGGACAGCGTCGTCCGGCTTAGAAGCGGTACTTCACGCCGAACTTGATCCGCCACAGCGAGCTTTCCGGCACCACGAACGGATCGATCGCGGTGGGGCTGCCCGAGTAGAGGTAGGTGGCGTTCGGCGCGCCGCAGTTGACGGCCGTGGTCGTGCCCGCGGCGACGCAGGAGACCGTGGCGACCGGCACCGAACGGTGGAAGTCGTACTGTTCGAGTTTGCCCCACTCGTCGTTGAGCAGGTTCCCGAGGTTTTCGACGTCCATATAGACCTGCAGCTTGGCGCCGCCCGGGAAGAAGGCCGGGAGCTCCTGGCTGATACGCAGGTCGACCGTGGTCACGTCCGGCGTGTTGAACGCGTTCCGCGGGGCGATGCCGCCGGCATAGGCCGACAGACCGCTCGACTTCACGAAGGCATCGAAGGCGCCGACGTCGAAGCCCGGCGCATAGCGCACGATCGGGTCGCTGGTCGCGGTGATCGAACCGCCGGCCATTTGCGGCACGTAGAACAGGGCGTTCGACGTCGCCTGACGGCCCGAATAGGAGGACACGTTGTAACCGAAGTCGTTATCGAAGCTGCCGGACCGGCTGCCCGCAAAGGTGTAGCTGAACGGCAGGCCCGTGCGGTTCTCGGCGAACACCTGGATCGAGGTCTCGTTGTCACCGAAGAAGGCGCGGCTATAGCCGAAGTTCATCGTCCAGCGCTCGGCCACCTCGTAGTCGGAGGTTTCCGCGGGCGGGTTCTGCGGGTTGGCGGTGCCGTACCGGGTATAGCTCGACTGAGCGATCGAGCTGGTCATCGGGTTGGCGTCTTCGGCGTCGGTATGGGTGTAGCCGAGGCTGAAGTTCAGACCGTCCCAGACACCTTCACGCCAGGCCTTGTCGACCACCAGGGCGATCGATTCCGAGCTGCCCTTCTTGGTGTTGGTCAGCAGGAAGTCGTTCTCGTTGCCGGCGGTCGCGCCCATGGTCGACTGCGAGAACACCGGACGGCCATCGGGGGCCACGCCGGTCTGGACCGAGCGCAAATTGTACCAGAGCAGGGCGTTCTCGTTGACGGACTTCAGGTAAGCCGCGGTGAAGCGCCAGTTGTCGCCGAAGCGGCCGAAGTCCGCATTGTAGACGGCCGTCAGATTGCCCTTCCAGGCGGTCGGGATCTTCAGCGCCGGGTCGATGGCGTTCACATTGCCCGCGCGCGGCGTGAAGGTGCAGCCGGCCGGCGCCTTCGTCAGATCGACGTTGGTGAAGGGCGCGGCGGGGCAGATGGCGTTGGTCTGGTTGACCCCGTTGTTGGCGAACGGGTTGGAGATCCAGACGTTCAGGCCGGTCGAGGAGAAGCGGCCGATGCCGCCCGAAAGGGTCAGGTTGCTGGTGGCGTCCCAGTTGAAGGAGACGCGCGGCAGGACCACGCTCTTGCCGTCCAGGTTCGCCGTATTCGTGAAGCCGTGGCGCGAGAAGAAGGCCGCGTTCTCGTTCGGCTGGTCATCCATGTCGTACCAGTCGTAGCGGACGCCCGCGGTGATATCGAACACCGGGGTGACCTGCAGACGGTCTTCGGCATAGAGGCTCGACAGGCGATAATCGAAGTTCGCCGCGCCGAGACGCGCCGTGCCCAGGGTCGCCGGGACGGTGCCCGCCGTCGGATCGACCCCCCCCGTCAGGCTGAAGCCGGCCGCGCGCCGCGCCAGGAAGTCGGCGTAGCTGTTGAAGGTCCAGGTGCCGAGGGAGTTCGACACGAAGACGTTCAGGATGTCGTTGGTTTCCGTGCGGAAGCCGAACAGGGCGTCATGGTCGCCGTAGCTGTAGCGGCCGATGGCCTCGAACGTGTCGGTCTTCACGTTGAGATAGTTGTCGTGCCGGAAGGTGTCGGCGCCGAAGCGGATCTGCGGCGTGCCGGAGCCGGCGGAGACGCCCGGAAGGTCGGCGACGTTCACTTCCACCTGACCGACGCTCAGCCCGCTGAGCGGGATCTGGGTGGTCTCGGTTTCCTTGCTGGAGTAGCGCACCTCGGTCGAGAAGGCGTCGGTCCAGTCGGAATTGAGCTGAACGGTGTAGGTCGTGAGCTCTTCGGTCTTGTTGTACTGGTTCGACTCCAGGCCCACGCGAGGCTGGGTGGTCGAGTTGCCGTTGGCGAAGACCGAACCGACGGAGCCGTTCAGCGAGTTGCCGACGGTGTTCTGATAGATGAACGACGCGCGGTGGTCGTCGGTGATGTTCCAGTCCAGCTTGCCGAGCCACTTCTCGTCTTCGACCGGGAAGGCGCCGCTGAGGTAGGAGCCCGGATCGTAGCCGTAGATGCGCTGCGTCGCTTCTCGGAAGGTCTCGACCGCGGTCGCGCTGATGCGCGGGATCTCAACGGCGGCGCCGGAGCCGACGGGACCGGTGTCGAAGCCGAGCTGGCCATCGAACTTTTCGTACGAGCCAAAGAAGAACAGACGGTCGCGGATGATCGGGCCGCCGAGCGTGGCGCCCCAGGTCTTCTCCTCGAAGACGCTGCTGTAGTCGACGCCGTCTACGGTGTCGCCGCGCAGGCTGTCGTCGCTGTACTCGTAGAAGAGCGAGCCCGAGAAGCTGTTGCCGCCCGACTTGGTGACCGCGTTGATCTGGCCGCCCAGGAAGCCATTGTTGATCACGCTATAGGGCGCCGAGGAGACGTTCACCGCTTCGATCGCGTCGAGCGAGATCGGCGAACGCTGGGTCGGGTAGCCGTTGTTGTTCAGACCGAAATCGTCGTTCTGGCGGATGCCGTTGACGGTCAGCTGGTTGAACCGGGTGTTCACGCCGCCGAAAGAGATCGCGTCCGAATTGGTCGGGTCGATCGTGGCGAACGGGTCGAGGCGGGCCACGTCCTTGAGGTCGCGGCTGATCGACGGCAGGGAGGCGATGTCGCCGGCCGTGAAGTTCGACGACGGACCGCCCTGGGCCGGGGCGGCGGCCGCGGCGGTGACAACCAGCTCGGCCACCTCGGCCTCACCAGCGGCGCCCAGGCGGACATCGACCACGGCGGCGTCGCCGACGCCCACCGCTTGCAGGGTCGTGGCCCCGGCGCCGAACTGCGGCGCACTGGCGGTGATGCGGTAGGGGCCGCCGACGCGCAGGCCGCGCGCGGAGTAGATGCCGTCCGCGCCCGTCATCGTGGTGGTCGCACCGCCCGTCGGGACGTGGGTGATCGTCACGGTCGCGCCGGCGACCGGAGCGCCCGCGCCATCGACGATCTGGCCGCGGATCGCCGCGGTGGTTTCCTGCGCGTAGACCGCGCTGCCCATGGCGCAGACGAGCGCCGTGAGAGCCGCGCCGCCGGCGAGCCTCTTCATGGAAGTCATTGTGAGATTCCCCTCTCCATCGAGAACCGGAGCGGGCATACGCACAGGCGCTCCGAGTCCGGCGCTCTATACCGTCAACTCTCCCGTTTGTTGGTGATGGATTTGTGACGCAGGCCGCCTGTTGTCACGGCGCCACAGTGACGGGCGCCGCGGCCTTTACATCGCCCTCCGGGCGAGCAACGGTCCGCGCGCTTTTGGAGCCCAAGCTTGTCGCAGACCGCCGATCCCGCCCGCGCCGCCTGGCGCGCCGCCCTGGCCATCACGCTCGCCCTGACGGTCGTGCGCCTGGTGGCGCTCTTCGTCACGCCGCTCGAGCTCTACCCCGACGAAGCCCAGTACTGGCTGTGGTCGAGGACGCTGGATTTCGGTTATTTTTCAAAGCCTCCCATGGTCGCCTGGGGCATCTGGGCGACCACTGCGCTGGGGGGTGATTCCGAGCCCTTCGTGCGGCTTTCGGCGCCTCTGTTCCAGGCCGCGGCGGCCCTCTTCGTCTTCCTGATCGGCCGCCGGCTGTACGGTCCGCAGACGGGGCTGGCGGCCTGCGCCCTCTATCTGCTGACGCCCGGCGTGCAGCTCTCGGCGGCGGTGGTGGCCACCGACGCGGCGCTGCTCTGCTTCCTCTCCGGGGCCCTGGCCGCCTACGTTTTCCTTCCGCAGACGGACGGATCGCGACGCTTGGTCGCGGCCGCCGGGGCGGGCGCCCTGCTCGGCCTCGCCTTTCTCTCGAAATATGCCGCCGTGTACGCCCTGATCGGGGTGGCCCTGCACCTCGTCGCCGATCGCGAGGCGCGGAAGGTCTGGTCGCCGCCGACCGTCGCGGCGGCCCTGGGCGCCCTGCTGCTCGTGCTGGCCCCGAACCTCGTCTGGAACGCCGCCCACGGCTTCTCCACGGTCCAGCACACCGCGGCCAACGCCAACTGGGCGGCGGCGGAGCTCTTCAATCCCGGCGAACTCCTCGACTATCTCGCCTCGCAGTTCGGCGTCTTCGGGCCCATCCCCTTCGCCGTCCTGGCCGGAGGCGGCGTCGTGATGGCGCTGCGCCGCCGACTGACGCGGCAGGACCTGCTGCTGCTGTGCTTCGCCGCCCCGCCGATGATCATCGTCGCGGTCCAGGCCCTGATCAGCCGGGCCAACGCCAACTGGGCGGCGGCCGGCTATGCCGCCGGCGTCGTGCTGGTCGCCGCCTGGCTGCTGCGCTGGCGCGCGCGCGGCTGGTTCATCGGGGCGCTGGCGACGCAAGGGGTCGTCGCAGCCCTCTTCCTGGCCTTCGTGCTCTCGCCGGAGCTCGCCGACCGCATGGGCATGGCCAACGCCTTCAAGCGCGCCAAGGGCTGGTCGCAGCTGACCGAGGCCCTGACCGACCGGGCCATGCACGACCTGTCGCTGGACGCCGTCGCCGTCGACGACCGCTTCATGTTCAACGCCGCGGCCTATTACGGGCGGGACTATTTCGCCCGGCCGGACGCCGCGCCGCTGCGCATGTGGGTGCGCACCGCCCATCCACAGAACCAGGCCGAGGTCGAGGCGCCGCTCGCAGGGACCGAGGGCGGGCGGGTCCTGGCCATCAGCGTGGAGCCCGACTTCACCCCCGAGATGAAGGCCGACTTCCGCAGCGTGTCGGACACCGAGATCGTCAATGTCCGGCTGGACAGCGAACGCAGCCGCCGGGCGGAGCTGTTCCTGGCCGAGGGCTACGAGCGCCGGCCGCGCGATCCGCTCACCGGCCTCCCCACACCGCCTTGAGGGCCCGCTCGCGGCCGCAGCCGATCTTGTAGGCCTGATAGCGTCCGGGGTTCTTCTCGGCGAAGTCCTGGTGGCCGGCCTCGGCCAGCCAGAACTTCGCCGCCGGGCGGATCTCGGTGGCCACCGGCTTGCCGAGCGTCCTCGCCACCTGCGCCCTGACCTTCTCGGCCGCGGCGCGCTGCTGCGCGCCTTCGACGAAGACGGCGGTGCGATAGGAGGGCCCCTGATCGCAGAACTGGCCGTTCGGATCGGTCGGGTCGATGTGGCGGAAGAAGGCCTCGGTCAGCTTTTCGTAGCTGATCTTCGCCGGGTCATAGGTGACCTTTGCGGCCTCCAGGTGGCCCGCATGGTTGCGATAGGTGGGATTGGCCTTGGTCCCGCCGGTATAGCCGACGACCACGTCGCGGACGCCCGGGACCTTCTCCAGGTCGTTTTCGGTGGACCAGAAGCAGCCGCCGGCGAACACGGCGGTCGCGGTTCCGGCCTGGGCGGGCGCCGCCCCCGGCGCCGCCGAGGCGGCGGCCAGGGCCAGCGGCGCGAGCACCATGGCGGCGAGGCTGTGGGTCTTCATCACGGCGTCCTTTCGCTTGCGCGGCGCAAGCCCCCGGGGAGGACCTACGCGCCACGCCCTGGAAAGGTTACGCGCCGGCGGCCTCGAAGGACGCCTCGGTCTTGGCGCGGACCTCGTCCAGCGCGACGCCGGGGGCCAGTTCCAGGAGACGCAGCGGCGTACGCCCGCGGTTCACCTCGAAGATCGCCAGGTCGGTGATCAGCAGGTCCACCACGCCCTGGCCGGTCAGAGGCAGGGTGCAGGCGTCCTTCAGCTTCGGGGCGCCGGACTTCTCCACATGCTCCATGACCACGACCACGCGCTTGACGCCGGCCACCAGGTCCATGGCGCCGCCCATGCCCTTCACCATCTTGCCCGGCACCATCCAGTTGGCGAGGTCGCCATTGGCGGCCACCTGCATGGCGCCCAGGATGGAGAGGTCGATATGGCCGCCGCGGATCATGGCGAAGGAGTCGGCCGAGGAGAAGAAGGCCGAGGTCGGCAGGGCCGTGATGGTCTGCTTGCCGGCGTTGATGAGGTCGGGATCCTCCTCCCCCTCGAAGGGGAAGGGTCCCATGCCCAGCATGCCGTTCTCGCTCTGCAGGGTCACCTCGACGCCCGGCGGGATGTAGTTGGCCACCAGCGTCGGAATGCCGATGCCCAGGTTCACGTAGAAGCCGTCCTTGAGCTCGCGCGCGGCGCGCTCGGCCATCTGTTCGCGGGTCCAGGCCATCAGACTTCCTCCCCCGCCGCGGCGCCTTCCGGCGCGCGGGCGCGCGTGGTGACGCGTTCGATACGCTTCTCGAAGGCGGTCCCTTCGAAGATCCGGTCCACATAGATGCCGGCGGTGTGGATGTGGTCGGGATCGATGGCGCCCGGCTCCACCAGGCGCTCCACCTCGACCACCGTGGCCTTGCCGGCCGTGGCCATCATCGGGTTGAAGTTCCGGGCGGTCTTGCGGAAGACGAGGTTGCCGGCCGTATCGCCGATGTCGGCCTTCACGATCGACAGGTCGGCCGTGAGGCCCCGCTCCATGACGTAGAGCTCGCCGTCGAACTCCCGCACCTCCTTGCCCTCGGCCACCAGAGTGCCGACGCCGGTCTTGGTGAAGAAGGCCGGAATGCCTGCGCCGCCGGCGCGGATGCGCTCGGCGAGCGTGCCCTGCGGATTGAACTCCAGCTCCAGCTCGCCGGAGAGATAGAGCTGCTCGAACAGCTTGTTCTCGCCCACATAGGAGCTGATCATCTTCCTGATCTGGCGGTTCTCCAGCAGGATGCCGAGGCCGAAGCCGTCGACGCCGCAATTGTTGGAGATGACGGTGAGATCCTTCACCCCATGCGCGCGGATCGCCGCGATCAGGTGTTCGGGAATGCCGCACAGGCCGAAGCCGCCGGCCATGATGGTCATGCCGTCGAAAAGCAGGTCTTCCAGCGCTTCGGCGGCGTCTTTGCGAACCTTGTTTGCCATACCCATTTCCTTACGCCGCGGGGCGGGTTTTGAAAATCTCTACGCTCGGTGAATTTTTTCCAACTCATTCCGCGGGCCTGATCGGCGCGCGCCCGCCACACAGTGACGTCCGCGCGCCCGCAGGCGTCCGCCCCGCCACAGGAGAATGCACATGGACGGCCAGTCGCTGCTGATTCAGGCCCTGGTCTATCTGGCGGCCGGCGTCATCTCCGTTCCGATCGCCAAGCGGCTCGGCCTGGGGTCGGTGCTCGGCTACCTGATCGCCGGCGCTCTGATCGGGCCCTTTGTCCTCGACCTGGTGGGCGAGGCGGCCGACGTCATGGTCTTCGCCGAGTTCGGCGTCGTCATCATGCTCTTCCTGATCGGGCTGGAGGTGCGGCCGGCGCTGCTGTGGCGCATGCGGACGGCCATCTTCGGCCTGGGTCTCGCCCAGCTTCTCCTCACCGCCGCGGCCATCGGGGGCGTCGCCTTCGCCTTCGGCCTCGATCCGCGCATGGCGCTCGCCATCGGCCTTGTGCTGGCGCTCTCCTCCACCGCCATCGTCCTTCAGAGCCTGGAGGAGCGCGGCCTGCGGCGCGGGGCGGCGGGCGAAGGCGCCTTCGGCGTCCTGCTGCTGCAGGACCTGGCCGTCATCCCGATGTTCGCCTTCCTGCCCCTGCTGGCCAGCCTGCCGCCGGGCGAGGGCGGCGGACATCACGCGGTCAGCCTGGTGGGCGGCCTGCCGGCCTGGGCCCAGGCGCTGGCGAGCCTGGCGGCCATCTCGGCCGTGGTGTTCGGCGGGCGCTATCTCGTGCGGCCGATCTTCCGCTTCATCGCCGAGGCCCGGCTGCGCGAGATCTTCACCGCCTTCGCCCTGCTGCTGGTGGTGGCGGTGGCGGCGCTGATGCAGATGGTCGGCCTGTCGCCGGCCCTGGGGGCCTTCCTGGCCGGCGTCGTCCTGGCCGAGAGCGAGTTCCGGCGCGAGCTCGAGACCGACATCGAGCCCTTCCGCGGCCTGCTGCTCGGCCTCTTCTTCATCACGGTGGGGGCGGGCGTGAACTTCGCCGTCATCCTGGAGCGCCCCCTCCTTCTGGTCGGCCTGGTGCTCGGTCTCATGGTCCTGAAGGCGGCGCTGATGTTCGGGGTCGCGCGCGCCTTCCGCATCGGTCCGCGGGATTCGGCGACGACGGCCGTGGCCCTGGCCCAGGGCGGGGAGTTCGCCTTCGTCCTGCTTGGCCTGACGGTCGGCTCCGGCGTGCTGGAGCCGGAGATCGCCGAGCTGCTGACGGCGGTCGTCGCCGTGTCCATGGCGCTGACGCCGGTGGCGCTCGCCCTCCACGAACGCTTCGTCCTCGCCGGCGCCGGACGGCCGGAGGAGGAGCCGCAGGACGATCCGTTCGACGACGGCGCGCCCGATGTGATCCTGGCCGGGTTCGGGCGCTTTGGGCAGGTGGTCGAGCGGATGCTGACCAGCAACAATTTCAAGGTGGTGACCCTGGATTCCAGCATCACCCAGATCGACATGCTGCGACGGTTCGGCCGCGAGGTTCACTATGGCGACGCCGGCCGGCTCGACCTGCTGCGCACAGCGGGCGCCGAAAAGGCCAAGGTTCTCGTGGTGGCCATCGACGATCCGGACCGGGCCATCGATCTCGTCCGCGACGCGCGCGAGGCCTTTCCGCACCTGACGGTGGTCGCCCGCGCCTGGGACCGGCCGCACGCCTACCAGCTCCTGAAGGCCGGGGCGCACGGGGTGGAGCGCGAGACCTTCGAGGCCGGGGTGTCGGTCGGCCGGTCGGTTCTGGAGAAGCTCGGCTTCAGCGACCGGCGCGCGACCCGCGCGGCCGGCGTCTTCCGCCGGCACGACAACATCCTCTTCAAGAAGCTGATGCCGATGGCCGATCAGGAGGAGCGCTATATCCTCGCCGCCCGGGAATCGCGGGAGACCATGGAGCGCCTGCTGCGGTCGGAAATGGCTCTGGCCGGCCAGGAGGAGGACGCGGCCGAAGCGGACGCCGCCGCCCCGACCCCGCGCGAGCGTCAGCCCGTATAGGGCCGCAGGATGATCTCCACCCGACGGTTCTCGGCCCGCCCCTCGGCCGTCTCGTTCGAGGCGACCGGCTGGCTCTCGCCGCGGCCGGCCACGTAGAGGCGGTCGGGCAGCACGCCGCCGCGGCTGACCAGATAGTTGGCCACCGAACCGGCGCGGCGTTCGGAGAGCGCCTGGTTGTAGCTGTCCGAGCCGGTGGAGTCGGCGTGGCCGATCACGTCCACCAGGGTCTGCGGATAGGCGTTCAGCGTCCGCGAGACGTCGTCGAGCACGGGATAGAAGCGCGGCTGGATGTCGGCCTGGTCGACGGCGAAGGTCACGTCGCTCGGCATGTTCAGGATGATGTTGTCGCCCTGACGGGTGACGTCCACGCCGGTGCCGGCGAGCTGGCGGCGCAGCTCGGCCTGCTGGCGGTCCATGTAGTTGCCGGCGGCGGCGCCGGCGAGCGCGCCGATGCCCGCGCCGATGAGGGCGTTCTTGCGGCCTTCGGAGCTCTTGTTGGTGTTGGTCAGGTAGCCGAGCGCGGCCCCGCCGAGCGCGCCGGCCAGGGCCCCGGTGCCGGTGTTGTTGCGGACCGTCTGGCCGGTATAGGGATCGACGGTGGTGCAGGCGGCGAGGGCGAAGGCGCCCGCCAGGCTCGCCGAGACCGCGGTCAGATGACGCATGACGCTTCTCCGTTGTTGATGTCGCTCAAGGCAACGCTAGGCCAATCTTCGAAGTTCCGATAAGGCCGATTTGTGGCGGGCGCACAGCCCAAGGCCAAGCTTCGCCCGCCCGCAGCGAAAAAGAGTATTCCGTGACGACCGAATCCATCCAGCCGGTCTCGTTCCGCCAGTTCGAGACCGACTTCGCCGCCTTCTCGCAGGCGCTCGGCGACTCCTTCGCCCGCTACGGCTTTGCGGTGATCAGCGACCACCCGCTGGCGCAGGCGGGCATTGACTCCGCCCTGGCCTCGGCCAAGGCCTTCTTCGCCCTGCCCGAGCCGGCCAAGCGCGCCTATGTGGTCGGCCAGGGCGGCCAGCGCGGCTACACCCCCTTCGGCGTGGAGACGGCCAAGGGCGAAGCCCACCACGACCTTAAGGAATTCTGGCACATGGGCCGCGACCTGCCGGCCGGCCACCCCTATGCCGACGTCATGCCGCCGAACGTGTGGCCCGACGAGATTCCGGGCTTCCAACCCGGCGTGAGCTGGCTCTACCAGTCCCTCGACGCCATGGGGCTGAAGGTGCTGGAAGCCCTGGCCGTCTATCTGGGGCTCGACCGCCACTTCTTCGATGCGACGGTCAATGACGGCAACTCCGTTCTCCGCCTGCTGCACTATCCGCCGACGACCGGCGAGGGACCGCACATCCGCGCCGCCGCGCACGAGGACATCAATGTCATCACCCTGCTGCTGGGCGCCGAGGAGGCGGGGCTGGAGGTGCTGCGCCGCGACGGGACCTGGCTGGACATCAATCCCCCGCCCGGCTCGCTGGTCTGCAATATCGGCGACATGCTGCAGCGGCTGACCAACCACCGGCTGCCCTCGACCACCCACCGCGTGGTCAACCCGGCGCCGGAGCGGCGAGGCGTGGCGCGCTATTCGACCCCCTTCTTCCTGCACTTCAATCCGGACTACGAGATCCGCACCCTTCCGGGCTGCGTCGACGCCGAGCACCCGGACCGCTACCCGGAGCCGATCACCGCCGACGGCTACCTCCGCCAGCGGCTGAAGGAGATCAAACTGCTCTGATCGGCGCCGCCTCGAATTGAGCGGCACGGAAATTTAACCGCCACGGGCAGACCTTTCTCGATCAGTTCGGGGGAGAGCAGACGTCCATGGTCGAGTATCCCGCAGCCCTTCAGGCGCAGGCTCGAAGAATGGCCGCCGTAGGGAGTCTCGATCTCCCGGCGCTGAAGCCGACCTTCCAGCGCATCGGCAAGCTGTCCCGCGCCCTGATCGGCGGCGGCCTGGGCGATGTGATCCTGATCGACGGCGATCGCACCTGGCACGCCAGCGCCGACGCCGACTTCACCCAGCAGATCGACGTGGAGAAGTCCTTCGCCGGCGTCGTCGCCATGGCCGACGATGTCCTGTGGACGCCGGACGCGCGGCTCGATCCGCGCCTGGCCGAGCATCCCTATGTGGTGGGGGAGCCGGGCGTCCGGTTCTTCGCCGGCGCGCCCATCGTCCTGGCGGACGGCACGGCCCTGGGGGCGGTGATCGTCGCGGGGCCGGAGGTGCGGCCCTATGATGAGGACCTGGCCGAATCCCTCCGCGACCTGGCCGCGATCGCCGCCGGCGAATGCAGCCGGCATCAGGCCGTTTCCGATCTGGCCCATGCCCGGCTGCGGGCGAAGGCGGCGCAGGACCTGATGGTCGCCTTCGTGCAGAGCGCGCCGGTGGCCCTGTGCCTCACCGACCGTCAGATGCGCATCGTCCAGGCCAGCCCGCGCTGGCGGGAGGAGCGCGAGGTCAGCGACCCCACCGGCCAGACCCTCTACGAGGCCACGCCGGCGGCCGAGCGGTGGCGCGCGGTCTATGACGAGTGCCTGACCGGCAAGACCGCCCAGTACGAACGCGTGCAGATCCGCCGGCCGAACGGCGAGCGGCGCTGGTTGCGCGTCGAGATCGCGCCCTGGCGCGACCCGGAGGGCGCGGTCGCCGGCCTGCTGATCATGTCGGTGGACATCACCGAGTCCGTGGCGGCGCTCGAGGCCTCCCAACGCTCCGAGCAGCGCCTGAAGTTCGCCCTGGCCATCGGCGACCTGCAGATGTGGGAGATGGACTATGCCCGCCGCGAACTCTCTGCGGCCGGCGCGCCGTCCATGCACTCGGACGCGACCTTCGACATGGTCAAGAACCGCCTCTGGGACAGCGTTCATCCGGCCGACCGGCCGCGCCTGCAGGCGGCCTGGTCGCGACACCTGAAGAGCGGCGAACCCTTCCGCGAAACCTACCGGATGATCCGGCCGGGTCAGCCGCATCGCTGGGTCTGCAGCGCCACCACGGCCTTCAAGGACGCCAGGGGCCGGGTCGAACGGGTGGTCGGCATCATCCGCGACGTGGACCAGCAGAAGCGTGGCGAGATCGAACTGCTGAAGGCCAAGGAAGCCGCCGAGGCGGCCAACCGCGCCAAGAGCGAATTCCTGGCCAATATGAGCCACGAGATCCGCACGCCGCTCAACGGCGTGATGGGCGTGGCCGGCGCCCTCGCGCGGACGGGCCTGACCACACAGCAGGCCGAGATGGTCGGGCTGATCGAATCCTCGGCCCAGACGCTGGAAGCCCTGCTGACCGACATCCTCGACCTCGCCCGCATCGAGGCCGGACGCATGGAGCTGCGGCCCGAGCCCTTCGATCTGGCCGCTTCGGTCGGCGCCTGCGCCGCCCTGTTCCAGCCGAGCGCAGAGGCCAAGGGTCTGCGCTTCGAGGTCGACATCGCGCCCGAGGCGACCGGCGCCTATCTGGGCGATGCCTGCCGTCTGCGGCAGATCCTCAGCAACCTGCTGGGCAACGCCGTGAAGTTCACCAGCGAAGGCGGCGTACGCCTTCGCGTCCGGGCCGAGCGCGGCGAGACCGCCTCGCGTCTGACCTTCGAAGTCGCCGACACCGGCATCGGATTCGACGCCGAGACCCAGCGCCGGCTGTTCGGCCGGTTCGAACAGGCCGACGGCTCCATCACCCGGCGGTTCGGCGGCACGGGCCTGGGCCTGGCCATCTCCCGCTCCCTCGCCGAGGCCATGGGCGGAGCGCTGACGGCCACCTCCGCCCCGGGCGAAGGCGCAACCTTCACCCTGGTCCTCGACCTGCCCCGCGGCGTCGGCGCCGTGGAGATGTGGCAGGCCGACGAGCCGGTCGCCGCCGCCGCCCCGCTGCATGGCATGCGGATCCTGCTGGCCGAGGATCACCCGACCAATCGCCGCGTGGTGGAGCTGATCCTCCAGGCGGCCGGCGTCGATCTCACCTGCGTGGAAAACGGCGCCGAGGCCGTGGAGGCGGCCTTCTCCCAGGCCTTCGATCTCGTCCTGATGGACATGCAGATGCCGGTCATGGACGGGCTGAGCGCCATCACCGAGATCCGGCGCCGCGAGCGCACCGAGGGCCGAGCGCCCGTGCGCATCCACACCCTCACCGCCAACGCCATGCCCGAACACGACCTCGCCGCCCGCCAGGCGGGCGCCGACGGCCACGTGACCAAGCCGATCACCGCCGAGCGCCTGCTGGCCACGGTGGAGGAGGTCTGGGAGAGCCTGAAGGGCGAAGCGGGCCAGCCTCGACAGGCCGCCCTCTGAGAGCGAAGGCGGCGGCCTCCGAGCCGCCGCCCCGCCCCTATTTCGTGATCCGCAGGTTGTCGATGGACCCGGCGATGGCGTCGAAGGCCGCGCCCAGCTGCGAGACGTACTGCACGTCGTAGAATTTTTCGGGGTCGGTGGCGCAGTTGCGCAGGAGGGCGCTGTCGCCGGTCCTCACCTCGACGCGCACGGTGTAGAGGACGATGTCCTTGGCCTTGATGTTCTCGCAGAGCAGGGCGAGCCGGTTGTCCATCGCCTGGGTGCGCGCCGCGCCCGACGAGCCCTCATTGGCGCCGTCGAGCAGGCCCTGCCACAGATAGGCGCGGCCGCCGTAATACGAGCCGTTGTAGTTGTACCAGGCCGTCGTGTTGTTCACGTTGTCGCCGTCGGTCATCAGGATGATGATCTTCCGGTTGTTCTTGGCGCCATAGGCGGCGCCGTCCTCGAACGGGGCGTTCGGCGAGAGCGTATGCCAGCCCCAGACCAGCCCCATCGGGATGTCGGTGGTGCCGCTGGCCACCATGTCGTCGATGGCGTTCTTCAGGCCGTCCATGTCGGTGGTCAGGCGCTTGATCGGCTGCAGGTCGCAGCCCTCGTTCGGGCCGCCCCCGCTCGGCGTCTTGTTGCTGTACTTGGCGGTGCGATGCTGGCGGGTCTTCCAGTCCGACGAATTGGTGCCGTCGTTGAGATAGTCGTTGGCGAACGACCAGTAGCCTTCGTCGTCGTCCGGCTCGTCCGGCGCGAAATACGGGACGAAGTAGCTCGCCATGTCGCTCTTGAAGGGGGCGGTGTCCTTCACGTCATAGGGCGGGCGCCGGCTCTCCACGCAGCCGCCCCAAACCTGGCCGCCCTTCATCGACTTCAGGACGCCGAAGCGGTCGGTGTGCTGCACATCGAAGATGTCGACCCCGGCCGCCCAGTGGGCCTTGGCCTGGGGGTCGATCCAGAGCGGGATGTCCGGCCCGGTGTGGGTCGAGGTGTTGTAGTTCTTGACGCTGACGTTGTGGGCCACGCGCACCGTGCTGGAGAAGGGCACCAGCGAGATCTTGATCGGGTCGTCCGCGGTGCTGCGGTTTCCCGCCGCCTCGAGCTTGTCGACCAGGTCCTTGGCCGCGGTCTTAAGCGTCGAGAGCTTCGTCCCGGCCATCGAGCCGGTGTTGTCGAGCACCAGGGCCACTTCCAGGCGGTCCATGGCGCGCAGCACTTCGGAGGTGGCGGTGACGTTGCCGTGCTGGAAGAAGCCCGCGGCGAGCGCCAGGGGCGTCATCTCCGCCGACCCGATCACCTTGGCCCCGTCGAGCTTGAAGCTGGAGGTGATCAGCGCCGAGCCGGTGAAGGACTGCAGGTTCGCCTTCAGCGCCCGCTGGCCGATCTCGTTGATGTCCGTCTCGGTCTGGGCGCTGGAGCGCGCCGCATAGAGCGCCGCGGCGTCGAGGGCGTCCTGCAGCTTCTGCCGCTGGTTGGAGGCGATGTAGATGTCGAAGACGCCGAGCGTCAGCGGCGCAAGGAGGACGAGCGCCATGGCGAAGATGATCGCCGCCGCGCCGCTTTCGTCGCGGGCGCCCGAGGTCAGTCGGGCCTTGATCGCCGTCAGGTCGAAGGTTCGCACGTCTGCGCCCCGCTCGTTTTGAATTCGAGCCGGCATCATGCGGGCCTAGGGTAAACGAAGCCTCCGCAGAACAGGGTAAACCAAAGACGACCGCCCGGACCTCGCGGCCCGGGCGGCGACCGTTTCGAAAGCGTCAGGCCGAGCCTACCAGCCGCACTGCTCGCCCTTGTTCTGAGCGGTCAGCCAGGTGTTGAGCGGCGCGAAGTAGTCGGCGATGGCGCTGGCGTCGGTCTGGCGCTCGCCGGTGAACGCTTCCAGCGCGTCCGGCCAGGGCTTGGACTGGCCCATCTCCATCATGGCGTTGAACCGCCGGCCCATCTCGGCCTCGTCATAGACCGAGCAGCGATGCAGCGGTCCGTCCCAGCCGGCCTGGGCGCAGGCCGCACGGTGGAACTGGAACTGGTAAATGTGGGCCAGGAAGTAGCGCATGTAGGGCGTGTTGCCCGGCACGTGGTACTTCGCGCCCGGATCGAAGGCGTCGGCCGGCCGCGGACCGGGCGGGACGATCCCCTGATACCTGGTCCGCAGCGTCCACCAGGCGTCGTTGTACTCCGCCGGCGTGACTTCGCCGGAGAAGACCTCCCAGCGCCACTTGTCGACCAGCAGGCCGAACGGCAGGAAGGCGATCTTGTCGAGCGCCATCTTCAGCAGGAAGGGAATGTCCTCCTCCGCGCCCGGCGCCTGATCGAGCAGGCCGATCTGCTGGAGATAGGTCGGCGTGAGCGCCGACAGGCCGGCGAAGTCGCCGATGGCCTCGTGGAAGCCGTCATTGGCGCCGCCCTTGAACAGGTAGGGCTGATCGCCGTAGGCGCGCTGGTAATAGTTGTGACCGAGCTCGTGGTGGACGGTGTAGAAGTCCTCGCCGTTCACCTTGGTGCACATCTTGATGCGGATGTCGTCCTTGCCGTCCAGGTTCCAGGCTGAGGCGTGGCAGACCACCTCGCGGTCCTGCGGGCGGGTGATCTGCGAACGCTCCCAGAAGGTCTGCGGCAGGGGCGCGAAGCCGAGGGACGAGTAGAAGGCCTCGCCGGTCTTCACCATCTTCGTGGGGTCGTAGTTCGCCTTCACCAGCAGCTGGTCGAGGTCGTAGCTGGAACGCACCCGGGCCGGGGCGACGATGTCGTAGATGTTGCCCCAGCTCTGGGCCCACATGTTGCCCAAGAGGTCGGCGCGGATCGGACCGGTGCGCGGCTGCACGCCGTCGCCGTACTTGTCGTTCAGCTTGGCCCGGACGTAGCAGTGCAGGTTCTTGTAGAAGGGCTCCACCTGCGCCCAGACGCGGTCGGTCTCGGCGGCGAAGGCGTCCGGCGCCATGTCGTACTTGGCCCGCCAGAGCGCGCCGGTGTCGGAATAGCCCAGCCCCTTGGAGCCTTCGTTGGCCAGGGCGACGAGCTGGGCGTAGTCGGCGCGCATGGGCGGCGAGACGGTGCGCCAGCCTTCCCAGACCGCCTTCAGCTCGGCCGGATCGCGGGACTCCCGCAGGATGTCCTCGGCGTCGTTGAGGGTGATTTGCCGGCCCTTGTAGTCGAACTTGCCCGTCGAATAGGTCGAGTCCAGCCCCGACTCGAGCGCCGCCAGTTCGGCCGCGGCCCCTTCGCGCGCCGGCGCCGGCAGCACGAGGTAGAGCTTGAGCAGCATCAGCTTGCGCGCCGTGACCGGGTCGACCGCCACGCCGTCATAACGCGCGGCCTCCATGGCCAGCTTCGTGGCCAGGGCCTTCTCCTCGCCGACCGCCTTGGCCTCCAGCCACTGGGTGTCTTCGGTGATGTAGGTGGCGCGCACCCAGGCGGCCTTGGCGGTGTAGACGCTCAGGGCCTCGAGCTCGGCCTCGGCCTTGTCGACAAAGGCCTTGGCCTCCGCGGGCGTCGGACGCGCAGCCTGCGCCTGGGCGGCGGCGAGCGGCGTCATCGCCATCAGGGCGGCCGCTGAGGCGGCCATCAGATAAGATTTCATGCGAACATGCTTCCTTGGACGGGCGCGCTTGTCTCCGCGCCGATTGGGGCCGATGCAATCCGTCCGGCCCCGACGCGTCAAGGCGCAGGCGCCGCGGGCCGGACTTCCGCGTTGTGCAGGCGTCCGAACCTTCGCCAGGAGCCTCGAGATGAGCCAGCAGCCCTCCCCGAACGACCTCATCGCCCAGGGCCGCGCCCTGATGATCGAGAAGGCGCTCGTCGCCGGCCGCTGGCGCGACGGCGAGGCCCCGCCCATCGCGGTCGAGGATCCCGCCGAAGAGACCGTCCTGGGTCATGTGCCGAGCCTGGGCGGCGCGGCGGTCGAGCAGGCGATCGAGGCCGCCGCCCGCGCTTTTCCCGACTGGGCGGCGCGCAAGGGCAAGGACCGGGGCGCCGTGCTCGCCCGCTGGGCGGCGCTGATCGAGGCGAACGAGAACGGACTGGCCGCGCTGATCTCCCTGGAGAACGGCAAGCCCTGGCCCGAGGCCCTGGGCGAGGTGCGCTACGCCAATTCCTTCATCACCTGGTTCGCCGGCATGGCCGAGCGGCTGGACGGCAGGACCATCGAGAGCGCCAAGGACGAGGACCTCATCCTGGCCTTCCGCGAGCCGGTCGGGCCGGTGGCCGCCATCACGCCCTGGAACTTCCCCGCCGCCATGATCACGCGCAAGGCGGCGGCGGCCTTCTGCGCCGGCTGCACCATGGTGCTCAAGCCCGCCTCGGCGACGCCCTTCACCGCGCTCGCCCTGGCCCGGCTGGCGCTGGAGGCGGGCCTGCCGGAGGGCTGCTTCTCCGTCGTCACCGGCGCCAACAGCGAGGTCGGCGGCCGGCTCACCGGCTCGCCCCTGATCCGCAAGCTCTCCTTCACCGGCTCGACCGAGGTCGGACGCAGGCTGGCCGAACAGTGCGCCCCGACGCTCAAGCGGCTGTCCATGGAGCTCGGCGGGGCCGCGCCGCTGATCGTCTTCGAGGACGCCGACATCGACCAGGCCGTGGAGGGCACGGTCGCCGGCAAGTTCCGCGCGGCGGGACAGACCTGCGTCTGCCCCAACCGCATCTATGTCCACGAGGCGGTGCGCGAGGACTATCTGGAGCGGCTGACGGCGCGGGTCTCGAAGCTGAAGGTCGGCAAGCCCTTCGAGGACGGCGTCGTGATCGGCCCCCTGATCGACGCCAAGGGGCTGGACAAGGTCGAGGACCACATCGCCCGCACCAAGGCCGCCGGCGGTCGGGTGCTGACCGGCGGCGGCCGGCACGAGCTGGGCGGCCGCTTCTTCCAGCCCACCGTGCTGGCCGGCGGCGACGACCGGCTGTTCGCGGCCGAGGAGACCTTCGGCCCAGTGGCCCCGGTGTTCGCCTTCCTGTCGGAGGAGGAGGCCCTGACGCGCGCCAACGCCTCGGAGTTCGGCCTGGCCGCCTTCCTCTTCACCCGCGACCTCGACCGCGCCATGCGCGCCGGCCGCGCGCTGGAGGCCGGCATCATCGGCGTGAACAGCGGCCTCGTCTCCAACGCCGCCAACCCCTTCGGCGGGGTCAAGCAGTCCGGCTACGGTCGCGAGGGCTCGGTCTACGGCCTGGACGACTATCTGCAGGTCAAGTCGCTGACGCTCGCGCTGGGCTAGCCGCCTCCCCTGGTAGGCTTGCGAGATTGACGCAGGCCCGCCCGATGGGCTCCCCTTCGCGCGCAGGATGTGGCCTGCGCGGGGGGACTTGCGATGACGCCGAGCGACGAGACGCCGACCGAGGGCCAGCCGGCGACGCCGGAGACCGCCGGCCCGTCCGAACCCGCGCCGCCGCGGCCGCCCTGGTGGCGCCGCCTGGGCGACAGGGTCACCCACGGCAAGACCCCCGCCATCCTCGCCGCCGTCCTGGTGGTGGCCGCCTTCGGGGGCGGCTTCCTGACCGCCAAGGGGGTCGACGGCATCCGCCTGCTGCCGCCCAATGTCGCGGGCGCCGACGGCGACGGCGGCGGCTGGTCCCTGTTCGGCAAGCCGCGTTCGGCCGACGCCCCGCGGCGCGGCGCCCCCAAGCCCGAAGGCTTCGCCGTCTGGCGCACCCGGGTGGACACGAGCGGCCCCCAGCCGCGCGCCTGCGTGGAGATGACCCGGCCGCTGGACCCGTCCCGGTCCTATGCCGACTTCGTCCTCGTCTCGCCGGAGACCGAGGCCACCCCGGCCATCACGGTCGACGGGGCCGAGCTGTGCGTCGCCGGGACCGGCTTCGCCGAGCGTCGCCTCACCCTGCTGAAGGGCCTGCCCGCCCGCGGCGGCGAGACCCTGGCGGCCAACGCCGACATCGACTTCACCTTCGGGGAGAAGCCGCCGTTCGTCGGCTTCGTGGGCGAGGGCGTCGTCCTCCCCCGCGAGGAGTCCGACGGCGTCGGCATCGAGACGATCAACGTCACCCAGCTGGAGGTCGAGGTCTGGCGCGTCGTCGACCGCAACCTCGTGCGCACCCATGTCAGCGCGCCCGATCCGACGGCGGAGGGGGAATGGCCGAGCGACTATGGCGCGGACTCCCCCAATGACGAGGGCCAGAAGATCTGGTCCGGCACCGTCCCGGTCCGGGGCGAGGCGGGACAGCGGACCGTGACCGTCTTCCCCCTCGGCGCCGTGCTGCGCGAGATGAAGCCGGGCGGCTACGTCATCAAGGCCCGCGACGCCTCGGGCGGCCGCGCCCTGCGAGCGAGCGAGGACGACTACGACCCCAATCCGCCGGCCCAGGCGCGCCGCTGGATCATTTTCACCGACATGGCGCTCAGCGCCTATGACGGCGAGGACGGCGCCGACGTTGTGGTCCGCTCGCTGAAGAGCGCCCGCACGCTCTCCGGGATCCGCGTCGCCCTGGTGGCGGCCAATGGCGAGGACCTGGGCGAAGCCCGCACCGACGGCCAGGGCCGCGCCCGCTTCGCGGCCCCGCTTTTCGAGGGCGAGGGCGCCCTGCGGCCGAAGATGGTCATGGCCTATGGCCCTCAGGGCGATCTGGCCCTGCTCGACCTGGACCGGCCGCCGGTCGACCTCTCGCGCCTGGGCGTGGGCGGACGCACGCCGACCACCTCCGGCCGCGCCGCCGCCGGCCTGGTGGACGCCTATCTCTACACCGACCGCGGAATCTATCGGCCCGGCGAGACGGTGCGTCTGAACGCCCTGCTGCGGGACCGCGCGGCCCGCGCGGTGAAGGACCGCAAGGGCGCGATCGTCATCCGGCGGCCCTCCGGCGTCGAGTTCCGCCGCTTCGCCTTCGACGGCGCGCCGCTTGGGCATGCGGCGGCCGACATCGCCCTGCCGAGGAGCGCGCCCCGGGGCCGCTGGCGCGCCACCCTGGAGATCGAAGGCGTCGAGGCGCCGGCCGGCGAGATCGCCTTCGCGGTCGAGGACTTCGCCCCGCAGCGGCTGGCCGTGACCCTCACCGGCCAGGAGTCGGTCCCGGTCCGCGCCGGCGAGACGCGCAATCTCGACGTCGCCGCCCGCTTCCTCTACGGCGCGCCGGGCTCGGGCCTGACCGCCGAGGGCGAGGCCCGCCTGCGCGTCGATCCGGACCCCTTCCCGGCCTATGAAGGCTATGAATGGGGCGATGCGCGCGAGCCCTTCCAGGAGCAGTTCCTCGACCTCGGCCGCAGCGTCACCGACGGCGAAGGCCGCGCGACCATCGCCTTCGCGCCCGGCGAGGCGGCCGACACCGCCCAGCCGCTGATCGCGGCCACGGCGGTCAGCGTGTTCGAGCCCGGCGGGCGGCCGGTGCGCGAGAGCCTGGACCTGAAGGTCCGCTCGCGCCCCGTCTATCTCGGCGTGAAGACCAGCCAGTCGGAAGGTGACCGCGGCCGCGAGCCCACCGTCACGCTCGACCTCATCGCCGTCGACGCGCACGGCCGGCGAATCGCCGCCCCGGGCGTCACCTGGCGGCTCGTGTCCGAGAACTGGGACTATGACTGGTTCCAGCAGGACGGCCGCTGGCAATGGCGGCGCACCAGCCGGGACGTTCTGGTGGATCAGGGCCAGGTCAGCATCGCCGCCGGCGATCCTGCGCGCCTGTCGCGGCGTCTGGGCTGGGGCGACTACCGCATCGAACTGACCGGCGCCGACGGGGTGGAAAGCGTCATCCGCTTCAACGCCGGCTGGGGCGCCTCGTCCGAGGACGCCGAGGCCCCCGACATCGTCCGCGTCAGCGCCGGCGACCGCACCTATGCGCAGGGCGACACGGTCGAGATCACCCTCAAGCCCCCCTATGCCGGCGAGGTGCAGGTGGCCGTGGCCACCGACCGGGTGCTGGACTTCCGCACCCTGACGGTGGGCGACAACGGCGCCACGGTGCGCTTCAAGAGCGACGCCTCCTGGGGCGGCGGGGCCTATGTGCTCGTCACCGTCATCCAGCCGCGCGACCCGGTGAAGACGCCCAGGCCGCGGCGGGCCATGGGCCTCGTCTATGTCCCGCTGGAGCCCGAGGGCCGCAAGCTGGAGGTGGACCTGGGCACGCCGGAAAAGGTCGATTCGCGCGAGGTCCTCGCCGTGCCCCTGACCGTGCAGGGCGCGGGTCTCGGCCAGCGGGTGCGCGTCACCCTGGCGGCGGTGGACGAGGGCATCCTGCGCCTGACCCGCTTCGAGAGCCCCGATCCCGTGAAGTACTATTTCGGCAAGCGGGCGCTCACGGTCGAGTATCGCGACGACTATGGCCGCCTGCTCGACCCGAACCTGGGCGCGCCGGCCAACGTCAACTTCGGCGCCGACGAGATCGGCGGCGAGGGTCTGACCGTCACCCCGATCAAGACCGTCGCCCTGTGGTCGGGCGTGATCGAGACCGGCCGCGACGGCAAGGCGACCATCCGTTTGCCGGCGCCCGACTTCAACGGCGAACTGCGCCTGATGGCCGTGGCCTGGACCGACGACGCGGTCGGGGCGGCCTCCAAGCCGCTGGTCGTGCGCGAACCCGTGGTGGCCGAGCTGGCCCTGCCCCGTTTCCTGGCGCCGGGCGACAGCGCGCTTGCGACCCTGGAGCTGCACAACCTGGAAGGCCGGGCCGGCCAGTACGTGGCCGAACTGACCGGGGAAGGCGGGCTGCTCGCCCCCTTCCGCAAGGCCTTCGAGCTTGCGGTCGGACGGCGCATCGCCGAGCGCGTCCCCATCGAGGCGCCGCGGACGGCGGGCCTCGGCGAGGTGACGCTGAAGGTCAGCGGCCCGGGCTTCGCGACCAGCCGCGACTATCCGATTCAGACGCGGCTGGGCTGGGACAAGGTCACGCGCACCACCAGGACCCTGCAGCAGCCTGGCGCGGCGTTCACGCCCACGCCCGACCTGCTGGCCGGGCTGGCGGCCGGCGACGCCACCCTGCAGGTGAGCTATTCGCCCTTCCGCGGGTTCGATCCCGGACCGATCGCGGTGTCCCTGCTGCGCTATCCCTATGGCTGCACCGAGCAGCTCGTTTCGGCGGCCTATCCGCTGCTCTACGCGCCGGACGTCACCGACGATCCCAAGACCCGGCGCGCCAGCGCGGGCCTCTCGCAGGCCGTCAGCCGCCTGCTGGACCGCCAGACGCTCGACGGCGCCTTCGGCCTCTGGCGGGTGGGCGACGGCGAGGCCGATCCCTGGCTCGGGGCCTACGCCACCGACTTCCTGCTCGAGGCGCAGGCGGCCGGCGTGCCGGTGCCGCAGACGGCCCTCGACCGGGCGCTCTCGGCCATGCGTCAGGTCTCGCGGCCGGACGGCTGGGCCAGCGTCTCCTACCGGATGCAGTATCCGTCGTGGTGGGCGAGCTCGCCGGAGGCCTCGGAGCGGGCGACCGAGGCCATGCGCCGCCGCGCCTCGGCCTACGCCCTCTATGTCCTGGCCAAGGGCGGCAAGGGCGACCTCGCCCGCCTGCGCTGGTGGCACGACGTGCAGATGAAGTCGGAGACCTCGCCGCTCGCCAAGGCGCACGTGGCCGCCGGCCTCTCCATGATGGGCGACAAGGCGCGCGCCCGCTCGGCCTTCCGCCAGGCGGTGCGGTCCCTCGGCTATCGCGAGGAGAGCGACTGGTACCAGAGCCCGCTGCGCGATCTGGCCGCCGTCATCGCGCTCGCCTACGAGGCCGGGGAGACGCAGATCGCCCGCGACCTTCAGGGTCGGCTGGAGAACGCCGTGGAGGATCCCGAGGCGCTCAACACCCAGGAGCAGGCGCGCCTGCTGCAGGCCGCCCACCACATGCTGGAAGCGGCCGGCCCCATCCGCATCGAGGCGAGCGGCGCCATTCCCCTGGCCTCGGTCGCCGGCGGCCCGCGCTGGGCGGTGGGCAGACTGGCGCAGGCGCGGTTCGTCAACACCGGCTCCGGCGCCATCTGGCGCACGGTGACCGTCAGCGGCGCGCCGGTCGCCGCGCCGGGCCCCGCCTCGAACGGCCTGACCCTGGAAAAGCGGATCCTGAGCTTCACCGGCGGAGCCGTCGATCCGCGCGCCCTGACCCAGGGCGACCGGGTGATCGTCATCGTCTCCGGCCGCGCGCAGCAGGCGCGGACCACCGCGCTGGTCGTCGACGACCCGCTGCCGGCGGGCTTCGAGATCGAGACGGTGCTCGGCCCCGACGACGCCCAGAGCGGCCCCTTCCGCTTCCTGGGCGAGCTGTCGGTGGCCGACGTGCAGGAGGCGCGGGACGACCGCTATGTGGCGGCCATGGACCTGCCGGGCCGGGAGGACTTCGCCTTCGCCTATGTGGCCCGCGCGGTCACGCCGGGCGACTTCCTGTTCCCCGGCGCCCAGGCCCGCGACATGTACCGCCCGCAGGTCAACGCCCGCACCGGCGTCGGCCGCACGGTCATCGCGCCGGGACAATAGGGTGAGGACGGCCGAGCTGAAGGCGAGGGTCGCGGCGGCGCGGACTTCGCCGCGCCTCGTGCGCCGCCTGACGCTTGGCCTGGTCGCGGCGATGGGCGTCCAGACGGCGGTCTTCGCCCTCGACGCCCTCTTCCCGCCGGACCTGTCGCGGGGCGAGCGGGCCTCGCCCGTGGCGCTGGACCGCCGCGGCGCCTGGCTGCGCGCCCTGCCGGTGGAGGACGGCCGCTGGCGCATCCGCGCCGACCTGGAGCGCACCGATCCGGCCTTCGTGAAGCGCCTGATCGCGGTGGAGGACGCCCGCTTCTGGATCCATCCGGGCGTCGATCCCCTGGCCGTGGCCCGCGCCACGGCCTCGGCGGCCGTCACAGGCCAGGTGACCTCCGGCGCCTCGACGCTCACCATGCAGACCTCGCGCCTGCTGACGCCGCGCCCGCGGACCGTGCCGAACAAGCTGGTCGAGATGGTCCGCGCCGTGCAGATCGAAGCCCGCCTGTCGAAGCGCGAGATCCTCGCCCTCTATCTGACGCTCGCCCCCTACGGCGGCAATCTCGAGGGGGTGCGCGCCGCCAGCCTTTCCTATTTCGGCCACGAGCCGAGCGCGTTGACGCCGGGCGAGCAGGCGCTTCTGATCGCCCTGCCCCAGTCGCCGGAGGCCCGCCGCCCCGACCGCAGGCCGGCCCAGGCGAAGACCGCCCGGCAGGAGGTGCTGGCCAAGATGGTGCGCGCCGGCGCGCTCTCGCCCCTGGAAGCCGAGGAGGCCGCGTCCGAACCTATTCCGGGGCGCAGCCCCTTTCCCGCGCTCGCCTGGCACGCGGCCGGCGAACTGGCGCGCCAGGCGCGGGCCGATGAGGCCTCGGTCGTCTCCACCCTGGATGCGAGCCTGCAGGCCAGGCTCGAGCCGCTGGTCCAGCGGGCGGCCGCCGCCCAGGGACCGGCGGCCTCGGCGGCGGTCCTGGTCGTGGCCCTGGACGGGCGGGCCGTGCGGGCCTCGGTGGGCTCGGGGGGACTCGACCGCCCCGGCGGGTGGATCGACATGACGCGGGCCCTGCGCTCGCCGGGTTCGGCGCTGAAGCCCTTCATCTACGCCATGGCCTTCGAGCGCGGGATCGCCGCCCCCGACACCCGCCTGGCCGACGCCCCCGCCCGGTTCGCCGACTACCAGCCGGAGAACTTCGACCGCGTCTTCCACGACGAGGTGACCGCCCGGGAGGCCCTGACCCATTCGCTGAACGTGCCGGCGGTGGACACTCTGGCGCGCCTGGGGCCTGAGGCCTTCGAGGCCCGGCTGGCCAACGCCGGCGTGACCCTGTGGCGGCCGCGCATGGAGACGCGGCAGGCGGGCCTCGCCATCGCCCTCGGCGGAGTCGGCCTCTCCCTGCGCGACCTCGCCGTCCTCTATGGCGCGCTCGCCGACGAGGGTCTGGCCAAGCCGCTGGCCTGGACCGAGGCCGACGCCGAGGCGCGTCGCCGCGAACGCGGGGTGCGCCTCGTCCCGGCCAAGGCCGCCGAGGAGGTGATGGCCATCCTGCGCGAGACCCCGCCGCCGGCCGGCGCCACGCCGGCGGCCCTGGTGCGCGGCCGGCCGCTGATGGCCTACAAGACCGGCACCTCCTACGGCTTCCGCGACGCCGTGGCCGCCGGCGTCGTCGGCGGGAACGTCATCGTCGTCTGGACCGGCCGGGCCGACGGCGGCGCTCGCGGCGGCCTGACCGGACGCGACGCCGCCCTGCCCCTGCTGTTCCAGGCCGCCGACCTGATCGATGCGCCGCCGGCCGCCCCGCCGCCGCTGGCCCCCAGGTCGGCGCCCCGCGCGCTGGACTCCCTGACGCGCACGGCCGAAGGCCCGCGGATGATCTTCCCGCCCGACGGCTCGGTGGTGCAGGTGGACGCGTTCGGACCGGCTTCGCGCGGGCTCGTCCTGGCCGCCAGCGGCGGCGAGACGCTGTCCTGGTACGTGGCCGGCCGGCCGCTGCAGGCCGATCCCGTCAGCGGCCAGGTGATCTGGCGCCCCTCCGGTCCCGGCTTCTACGATCTGTCGGTGGTGGACGAACGCGGGCGGGCGGCCCGGTCGAAGGTCCGCATCACCGGTTAGCGAGCAGCGCCAGTTCCGCCGGGCCGCTGACCGTCACGTTCATGTCGTTCACCAGGCCGTTGGCGAGGGAGTAGACCCAGCCGTGGACGCTGAGCGGCTGGCCCCGCTTCCAGGCCTCGCCCACGAAGACGTCGGAGGCGACGTTGCGGACCTGCCGGATGACGTTCAGCTCGCAGAGCCGGTCGTTGCGCGCGTGCGGGTCCTCGATGGCCTCCAGCTCGGCCTTGTGCGCGGCGTAGACCTCGCGGATCGGATGCAGCCAGTGATCGACCAGGCCGCGGCGCTCCCCGTCCACCGCCGCGGCGACGCCGCCGCAGCCATAGTGGCCGACCACCATGATGTGCTTCACCTTCAGCACGTCGACGGCGAACTGCAGCACCGACAGGTAGTTGGCGTCCTGGGGCGGGGCGAGATTGGCCACGTTGCGGTGGACGAACAGCTCGCCCGGATCGAGGCCCACGATCTCGTTGGCCGGCACGCGGCTGTCGGCGCAGCCGATCCACAGATATTCGGGGCTCTGCTGGGCGACGAGGCGCTTGAAGAAGCCCGGATCGACGGCGAGCTTTCCTTCGGCCCAGGCGCGGTTCTTATCCTTCAGGTGGTCGAGGGCGTGGGATTCGGACATGGCGGCGCTCTCCCTCAGGCCTTGACCGCGTCGGGCTGGCGGTCGGGGTGGGCGGCCAGGAAGGCCGGATGGTTCTGGGCGTGCTCGGCCGCCGCCCGCAGGGCGGGATAGGGGGAGAGGTCCACCTCGTAGCGATGGGCCGAATAGACCTGGGGCACGAGGCAGCAGTCGGCGAGCGTCGGGGCCGCGCCGAAGGCGAAGCCGTCGCCGTGCCGGGCGATCATCGGTTCCAGGGCGGCGAAGCCCTCGGCCATCCAGCGTCCGATCCAGGTCTGCCGGTCGGCCTCGGAGACGCCCAGGGCCGCCAGCTGCTTCAGCACGCGCAGATTGTTCAGCGGATGGATGTCGCAGGCGATGATGGCCGCCATGGCGCGCACGACCTGGCGGCTGCGGGCGTCGCTCGGCAGGAGCGGCGGCTCGGGATGGGTTTCCTCCAGCCATTCGAGGATGGAGAGGCTCTGGGTCATCGGTCCGTCGCCGGCGTCGAGGCTCGGCGTCAGGCCCTGCGGATTGAGGCGCATATAGTCCGCCTCCCGCTGCTCGCCGGCGGCGAGGTTCACCGGCGCATAGTCGTAGGGCAGGCCCTTGAGCGCCAGGCCGATGCGGACGCGATAGGGCGCGGTGGCGCGCCAGTAGCCGTGGAAGGTGAGCGCCATGGTCAGACTACCTTGAAGTCCAGGGCGCCCACCCCTTCGATCTCGGCGTGGACGGACTGGCCGCGGCCGATGGCGCTGACGCCTTCAGGCGTGCCGGTGAAGATCAGGTCGCCGGGCGCCAGGCGCCACAGACGTGAGGCTTGGGCGATGATCTCGGGCACGTTCCAGATCATGTCGGAGAGGACGGCGTCCTGGCGCGTCTGGCCGTCGACTGAAAGCTGGATGCCTCCCTGCGGCGGCGCGCCCCGCCAGCGGCGGACGGCCGAGATGGGGGCGGAATCGTCGAAGGCTTTCGACGCCTCCCAGGGCTGCCCCTTGTCCTTGGCGCGGGCCTGCAGGTCGCGACGGGTCAGGTCGACGCCCACGGCGTAGCCGAAGACGGCGTCCAGGGCGCGCTCCACCGGGATGTCGGCGCCGCCGCCCGACAGGGCGACGACCAGTTCCACCTCGTGGTGAAGGTCCTGCGTCTGGGACGGATAGGCCACGTCGCGGCCCGGCGGCGCGAGGCCGTCGGCGGGCTTGGAGAAGAAGAAGGGCGGGTCGCGGTCGTCCCCGCCCATCTCGCGGCGGTGGGCGGCGTAGTTCCGCCCCACGCAAAGCACCCGACGGACGGGAAAGAGGACGGACTCCTCGACGATCGGCAGAGCCGGCGTCGGGGGCGGCTCGAAGGCGTAAGCGCTCATGGCCATGCCCCTACCCCTCGGCGCGCGCAAAGAAAAGGCTCCCGCCACGTGAGGCGGGAGCCCATTCCGGTCGTAGCTGGGCGCTGGCCTTACATGGCCGAGCCGTCGTTCCCCAGCTGCTCCTGCAGGGCCTTGGCCCGATCGAGGTGCTGCTGGATCAACGGCGCGGTGGCGGCGGCGAAGGCCTGCAGCTCCGGCACGTCGCCGTCGCCGGCGTAACGCTGCATCAGGTTCAGCGCCTCCTGGTGAGCCTCGACCTGCTCGTCGATATAGGCCTGGTCGAACTCGCCGGCGGCGACTTCGCGCAGGTCGTTCAGTTCGTCGGCGACCTCTTCGCTGGGCTGGGTCGGCGGCGTGATCGCCTGACCGGAGGCCTGGACGGCCGCCTTCAGGTCGGCGGTCGACTGGTTGTGGGCCTCGATCATCATCTGGGCGAATTCCTTCACCTCGGCGTTCTGCGCCCGTTCCACCGCCATCTGCGAGGACTGGATCTCGAACATGTCGCTTTCGGCCGCCAGGCGCACGAAGTCGGGCGCGGAGGCTTCGTCGGCGGGCGTCGGCAGGGTCGCGGCGGGATTGGCGTCGGGCGTCACGCTTTCGGCCGGCGCAGTGGCGTTATCGTCGGCCGCCTGGCCGCATGCAGCAAGCGACAGCGCGGCGACAGCGGCGCCGGCGATGAGCAGGTGACGGGGCATGTGGACTCCTCGAGCATTGACAGTCGTAGCGCGCATCAGGTCGATGCGTCGGCTGTAACAACTCACGCCGCCGTGATCTGTTCCGAGCAACCGGGAGACGACCGCCATGGCCGAAACCACCGCCGAAGGACCCCTGGCGGGTCTGCGCGTCATCGAGATGGGAACCCTGATCGCCGGCCCGTTCTGCGGCCAGATCCTGGGCGACTTCGGCGCCGAGGTGATCAAGCTGGAGGACCCGAAGACGGGCGATCCCATGCGCCAGTGGGGCCGCAGCCTGCCCAAGGGGCTGTCCCCCTGGTGGCCGGTGATCGGCCGCAACAAGAAGTCCGTCGGCCTGGACCTGCGCAAGCCGGAAGGCCAGGCCCTGGCGCGCCGGCTGATCGCCAAGGCCGACGTGGTGATCGAGAATTTCCGCCCCGGGTCGATGGAGAAATGGGGCCTCTCCTATGAGAGCCTGGCCGCCGAGAACCCGCGGCTCGTCATGGCCCGGGTGTCCGGCTTCGGCCAGACGGGGCCGATGGCGAAGCGCGCCGGCTATGGCCTGATCGGCGAGGCGATGGGCGGGCTGCGACACGTCACCGGCGAGCCGGACCGTCCGCCAGCCCGCGCCGGCATCTCCATCGGCGACAGCCTGGCGGCCATGCACGCGGCCATGGGCGTCATGATGGCCCTGCACGCGCGCGAGCGCACCGGCCGCGGCCAGGTGGTGGACGCGGCCCTCTATGAGAGCGTGCTGGCGGTGATGGAGAACCTGATCACCGAGTACGACCTGACCGGCTATGTCCGCGAGCGCTCCGGCTCCATCCTGCCCGGCATCGCCCCTTCCAACGTCTATCCCTGCGCGGGCGAGGCGATGATCCTGATCGGCGGCAACGGGGACACCGTCTTCGCCCGCCTCTGCGAGGCCATGGGCCGGCCGGAGCTGGCCGCCGATCCGCGCTTCGTCGATCATGCCAGCCGGGGGCGCAACCAGGCCGAGCTGGACGCCCTGATCGGCGCCTGGACGGCGGGTTTCGGCCTGGAGGACCTGCTCGACCTGCTGGAACGCCACGGCGTGCCGTCCGGACGGATCTTCCGGGCGCCCGACATGCTGGAGGATCCCCAGTACGTCGCGCGCGAGGCCATCGTCAGCGTCGACCATCCGGTCTTCGGGGCCGTGCGGATGCAGAACGCCTTCCCCAAGCTGTCCGAGACCCCGGGCCGGGTGCGCTGGCCGGGGCCGGAACTGGGAGCCCACACCGAGGAAGTGCTGCGCGAGATCGCCGGGCTCCAGCCCGCCGAGATCGCCGCGCTGCGGTCCGACGGCGTGGTCTGAGCGGCGTCGCTCAGCCCGCCGGGCGCAGCAGGTCGGAGACCGCGGCGGTGACCTGGGTCACGTCGTAGGGCTTGCGGATGATCGGGGCGTCGAAGCCGTTGGGCGCCCCGCCCGCCTCGCCGTAGCCGGTGGCGAAGACGAAGGGGACGCCGCGTCCGGCGAGGATCTCGGCCACCGGCCCCACCGACAGACCGTTCAGATTGGCGTCCAGCACCGCGGCGTCCACCGGCTGGTCCAGCAGGGCCAGGGCCTCCTCCAGTTCGTAGGCCGGCCCCAGCACCTGGGCGCCCGCCTCCGAAAGGCCCGTCTCCAGCTCCATGGCCAGGAGGACCGCATCCTCGACGATCAGAATGCGCTTGCCGGTCAGGTCCACAGGTCCGCCGGCCGCCAGAGCGGTCTCCGCCGTCCGGGGTTGAGGCGCCTCGGGCACGGTTTCGGGACGGGCGACCAGGGCGGACGGGCCGGCTTCCAGTCGGGCGCGCACGCCGTTCGGCCGGAATTCGAGCCCTGTGTGCCCGTTCAGCTCCCGGCCCGTGACCTGGCGGAGAAGGGTGGAGCCGAAGCCCGTGTGTTCCGGGGGCGCCACGACCGGACCGCCGGACTCCACCCAGTCCAGGACGAAGCCGCCGCCGGGCGCCTCGCGCCAGGTCACGTCCGCCCGCCCGGTCTCCACCGACAGGGCGCCGTATTTCAGAGCGTTCGTCGCCAGTTCGTGCAGGGCCAGCGAGACCGCGTTGGCGGCGCGCGGTGTGAGGAAGAGCTCGGGCCCGTCCCAGCGGGTCTGGCCCGGCGCCACGCCGCCCAGCTCGGCGGCGGCGAGATGGTCGATGGCCGCGCCCCGCCAGCGCGCCGCGGTGAGCAGTTCGTTGGCCGAGCCCATGGACTTCAGGCGGCCGAAGAAGGTCTGCAGGAAGGCCTCGACGGACGAGGTCCGGCGGGAGGTCTGCACGGCCAGCGCGCGCACCGTGGCCAGGACGTTCTTCACCCGATGGTCGATCTCGGCCATCAGGGCCTGGCGCTGCTCCTCCTCCAGCCGGCGCGCGGTGATGTCCTCGACGATGCCGATGACGCCCTTGATCTCGCCGGCCTCGTCGCGGATGCGCTGGCCCACGACCCGCAGCCAGGTGACCGGCCGCTCCGGCCGCGGCGCGGCGCGGCATTCGATCTCGTAGCGGTCCTCGGCGGCGAGGCCCGCCTGGATCCGCTCGAGCGCCGCGGGGAAGTCCTCCGGGTGGATTCTCGGCCACAGGGCCCGTCCCCCTTCGGCGGGGATGAAGCCGGCCGGACCGCCCGCGATCGCGGCCATGCGCTCACTGACGATATAGAAGTCGCCGGGCACATCGTATTGGAACTCGCCGAGGCCCGCGGCCCCCAGCGCCAGCTCCAGATGCTCCATGTCCAGGCGCGCACGCCTTGTTTCTGCGGGCATGGGATGACCATAGTTGCGTCGCCGCCGCGACGCGACAGGAACCTGCGAAGAAATGACGCACCTTCCACTGGAACCCGGAACCGGGGTCGCCTATGTCACGTTGAGGCACAGCTCGGCGCGGAGCGCGCGCCGGGACATCGAACCTCTGGAGACCCGACATGTCGAACGCTGCTGACCAAGCCGCGAGCGAAGCCAAGGCTGCCGCCGCCTCCGCCAACAACTCCGCCCACCTTCTGGCGGAGGATGCGCAACGCACTTTCCGCGACGCGGCCAAGCACTTCGAACGCGCGATCCAGGAAGGGGTCGAGCAGCTGCGCGCCCAGTCGCGCGCCTATGCCGACACCGCCAGCGAACAGTTCGAGGAGGCGCAGCGCTATGTCGTCGACAACGTCCGTGAGCGTCCGCTGGCCGCCACCGGCGTGGCCGTCGGCATCGGCGTGGTGATCGGCCTCCTGCTGGCTGGCGGCCGCCGTTGATCGAAAAGGCGCTCCTGGCCGTCATCGGCCTGGCCGCGATCTGGGCTCTGACCCTGCTGTGCGTCTGCGCAGCGGGGTTCGCTCTGTTCGCCGGTCTCGCCGGCCCGCTGGGCCCCGCCTGGGCTGCGGCGCTCGTGGCGCTGGTCGCCGGGCTGCTCCTGGCCATCGTGGTTCTCGCCTCCCGGAACAAGCCCGCGACGCATGCGCCGCCGGCCGAAGAGGAAAGCCTCTCGGCGCGCGCCTTCGACCTCGCCCGCCGCTATCCGGTGGCTGCGGGGGCCGCCTCGATCCTGGCCCTCGTTGCGGCCGGCACGGTCGTGGTGAAGAATCCGAAGGTGATCGCCACGGCCATCAGCGCCTTCCTGGCGGGCCGGAGCGCCGGTCACCGCTAGGTCGCCGGCGGCCGATATTGACAAGGCTTTTCGTGGCGCGTCCGGTCCGGGCGCGCCCTTCCGTTTGACCCACTTCAGCGTATAGGAAACGCCATGTTCAAACTTCCCGACCTGCCCTACGCCTATGAGGCGCTGTCGCCGACCATCTCGGCCCAGACCCTGCACTTCCACCACGACAAGCACCACGCCAAGTACGTGGACGTGCTGAACGACCTCCTCAAGACGCAGGGCCGCAACCCGTCGAGCCTGGAAGAGCTGGTCAAGGAAATCGCCGGCGACCCGAGCCAGAAGAAGCTCTTCAACAACGCCGCCCAGACCTACAACCACACCTTCTTCTGGACCTGCATGATCGGCGAGAAGCAGGAGCCGACCGGCGACCTGGCGGCCGCCATCGAGCGCGACTTCGGCGGCATGGCCGGCCTGAAGGAAGCCTTCGTCAACGAGTCGGTGAACCACTTCGCCTCGGGCTGGGGCTGGCTCGCCGCCGACGGCGACAAGCTGGTGGTCACCTCCACCCACGACGCCGACGACCTGCTGCCGACCAACCTGACGCCGCTGCTGACCTGCGACGTCTGGGAGCACGCCTACTATCTCGACCACCAGAACGACCGGAAGGCGTTCGTCGAGGCCTGGTTCGACAACCTGCCGCACTGGAAGTTCGCCGGCGCGCAGTACGACGCCGCCCGCGGCAAGGGCCAGGCCTGGAAGCATCCCGCGCCCGTCGCCGGCTAAGCTTTCTAAGGCCGAGCCGGGAACAGCCGAGTTCTGAAGACGTTGAAGTCCCGTGAGCCCCTGGCTCGCGGGATTTCTTTTTTCCTCTGGCGAAGTCTTCGCCTGCAAAGGAGAGTTCAGATGCTCAGTTGGGCCCTTGTCTTCCTGGTGGTCGCTCTGATCGCCGGTCTTCTTGGCTTCACTTCGATCGCCGGCGCCGCGGTCGGCGTCGCCAAGATCCTGTTCTTTGTCTTCCTGGTGCTGTTCGTGGTCTCGGCCATCATGCACATGGTGCGTGGCCGCAGCGTCTAGAGCGGCGTTCCGCTGTCCCTCGGCGCGTTTCGACCGGCGGTCGGTCTTCAGCCTGTCGGAACGCGCCTAGCGGCGGCGGTCCAGGGACCAGGTCCGGTACGCCTCGAAGTGCGAGCCGGACCAGGCCTGGGCTCGCACGCGGATTTCCCGGTCGTCGACCTCGATGATGTTGAACCCGGCCGGCACGCCCCGCTCCCTCACCGACAGGGTGCCGCAGCCGATGGCGTAGGTCCGCTCGTCGGCGAAGGGATAGGGCAGGGCGAAGGGGGCGTGCACATGCCCCGAGATGACGATGTCGACGCCCGCTTCGCTGAAGTCGCGCGCCGCGTCGGTTCCGCCCCACACCTTCCCCGTCATCGGCCCCCCGATCATCTCCGTCAGCGGGTGATGCAGCGCGACGACCCGGAAGCGGTCCGACGGCGCGCCGGCGAACCAGGAGACCGCCTGCCGCGCCTGGTCGCGGGAGATCTGGCCCTTCGACCAGTTCATGCGCGGCTGCGCCCCGCGGGCGGTGTTGAGGCCGTGGACCGCCACCCGCTCGTCCAGATGGGTCTGGGACCAGGCCGGGCCGATGATCCGTTCGTAGCGGGCGAAGGGCCGGAACAGCCGGTCGAACCAGGCGAGATAGGGCGCGTCGTGATTGCCCGGCGTCACCATCAAGGGCGTCGGCAGGCGGGCCAGCCAGTCCCGCGCCGCCTCGAGTTCGTGCACCTCGGCGAAGCGGGTGACGTCGCCGGTGACGATCGTCATGTCCGGGGGATCGTCGCACACCATGCGGGTCGCCGCCTCCACGGCGGCCGCGTTCTCGTCCCCGAAATGGACATCGGAAAACTGCACCAGTCGGATCATTCGTCTTCGGGCCTCAGAACGGAGGCGGCCACGTCGCGTTCGGCGCCCGCAGGCTCGTCGGGCGGCGCGTAGATCCGCGCCACCTGGGGCAGGAAACTGACCTCGGCCAGCGAACCGAGCTGCACGGATTCGCCGTCGAGCAGGGCCGGTATCCCGCTCGCCGCCCAGATGCGCGCCTGCCGGCAGCGCGCCAGATCGACGGAGGGATCGTCGCGCCAGTCGCCCACGGCGGCCGTCAGACCCAGACGCACCGCTTCCAACGCGCCGTGCAGGTCGAGGCCGGCGGCCTCCAGCGCCTGGTCGTCGTCGCTGAGCCGGCGGGAAGCCGTCGGGCACATGAAGACGACCGCCTCCCCCTTCTCGCGGGGGCCGTCGTCGATGATGTAGCGCAGCCGGGCCGAGAAGGCCCGACGCCAGGCGGTGCGGGCGCGTTGCAGGGCGAGGCCGGCCTTGCCCTCCCGCACGGCCTCCCGCGCCGGCGCCCAAAGGGCCGGCGCGCCGAAGATGGCGGCGACCAGGAAGAGACGCCCCTCGACCATTCCCCCGGCCAGGGGATGGGTTTCGCCCCTCTCGAGCAGGTCCTCGAACGCCGCCTGCCAGGGGCGACGGCCATAGATGGCGTGGGGCAGCATGTTCATCGTCCCTCCGGCCAGCGGCGCCAGGAGAGGGCCGTCGGCGCCGCAGAGCTCCGCCGCCCGACGCGCCGTGCCGTCGCCGGCGACGACCGCCAGCAGATCGGGGCCCGCATCGATGGCCGCCCGCAGGCACCGGTCCAGATCTCCCGTCTCGGAGGCGCAGACGCGGGCCTCCACGCCGAAACGGCTGACGATGGCTTCAGCTTCGGCGGCGGCGTCGGGCGAAACGCTGCCGGACGCCAGGTTGATCACCACTTCGACCTTGCGGACCCCCCCCACACGCGGCTCCTGACTAGAGGTTCTGATCGTCGCCGCGGTCGCCGGGCGCCGTCTGCAGGTCGCGACCCGCCTCGCGCACGGCGACGCCCGCCTCGCCGATCGCCTCGCGGACGACCGGTTCGGCCTGGTCGGCGGCCACGGCCAGCTGCTGATCGACCACCTCGCCGCCGCGGCCGAACGAACCATACCACGCGGCCACGGCCAGCACCGCGCCGCCGGCCACGGCCACGACCCCGACCATCAGATTGCGCACCGGGTGGCTGCGCCGGACCCGCTCCTCGCGCCGGCCGTCGGCGCGGCCGCGCTCATAGGCGGCCTCCAGCGCGCGGTCGCGCGCCGGATCGACGTCGGCCGGGCGGGCCTCGGGGTTTCTACGGAATCGACGCCACATCATCTTCGGGCTCCATTCTCCTCATGCGGCTAAGCTAACGACATGTCCGCATGGGGGTTCCGCCGCGGCGAAAGCTGCGCAATGGCGGGAACCCGACGGAAAGGCGGGGCGTTTGGCCGGGGGCACAAGCTCAAGGAGAGCGCGAAATGAACAAGTCTTGGATCGCTATCGCCGGGGCCGGCCTGCTGGCTGCCGCCTGCACCTCCACCGGCACGGTCGAGCGTAACGCCGCCGGCGGCGCGGCGCTGGGCGCCCTGGCCGGCGCCGTGATCGGCAACAATGTCGGCGACGGCGACGCGGGCACCGGCGCGGCCATCGGCGCGATCGCCGGCGGCGCGGCGGGCGCCTACCGCGGCTGCCGCCAGGAAGGCGGCTGCGGCACTCAGGAGCCGAACCGCCGCCAGTATTATGACGAACGCGCGGGCCGCTACTACTTCTACGACCCGCAGTCCCAGCGCTACTACTGGGAGAATGGTCAGCCCCGCTACTGAGGCGGCCGACAATCGGATGTGCAAGGGCGGTCAGCACGGCGCTGGCCGCCCTTTTCATGGCCGGAAGGCGGAACGAGGGACCGGAGGAGAGACCGAATGGCGAGTTTTGCGACGGCGGGGCGGCTGACGCCCCTGGTGCTGGCCCTCGGCCTGGCGGGCTGCCAGAGCTGGGCCGAGATGCGCGGACGTCTGGTCGACGAGCCCGGCTGCGAACCGGTGCGGGCGGAGATCTATTTCGAGCCGGATTCGGCGGCGATCGGGCCGGAGGCCCAGGCCCTGATCGCCGAGGCCGCGCGCCAGGCGGAGGGATGCCGCCTGCAGCATGTCGAAGTGCTGGGTCTGGCCGATGCGGCCGGCGCGCCCCAGGCCAATCTGGCGCTCTCCAAGGCGCGGGCCGAGGCGGTCACCGCGGCCCTGGCGGCCGAACGGCTGGCGGTGAGCGACGTGCGGCTGCTGGCCGCCGGCGAGGCCGGGGCGGTGACCCCGCAGGGCGAGCTGCAGCCCATGCGGCGTCGGGCGGAGATCGTCCTGCGCCTCGCCGACCCCGACTGAGGGCCCGGGCGGAAGGCCAGGCGGAAAGAAAGACGGCGGGCCTTTTGGGGCCCGCCGAGTTTGCATCATCGAGAAAAGGGGGTGCGGAGACGGCAGACCGGCATAAGGGGGCCGGTCTCAAGTCGGGGGGGGCGTCGCCGCCTCCGCAAGGACATAAACACCGGCCGCCCCCCTGCGTTCCCGCCGGCGCGAGATTTTTTGGGATTTCTCGCCCCAGACGTGGTCCTTGATTGAATTCGTTGGCGAATTTTTTTGTGGCCGCGCTTCCGGCCCTTGGGGGAACGCCCGCCCCGCCCCGACGTTCAGTTCCCGAGCGGGGCCATTCCCGCGACCTCCAGCCGGGACAGGGGCGAAGCATGATCCGAGGCTATATGACGGCCCATGGCGGCCTGGCCTATGTGGAAGGCCCCACCCGGCGCCAGAGGCTGGCGCGGCGTCGCCTGACGGCCGTCACCTCCATCGCCGCCATGGCCTCGGCGGCGGCCCTGCTGGGCGCGATGGCGCCTGCGGAACGGCCCCCGCCGGAGGCGCCGCCCGCGCCGAGCCTTCTGAGCTATTTCACCTTCTAGAAGAAAGGAGAGCGCCGTCATGGCCGACTCCAACGATCCGCATCCCAAGGTCCCGGCCACGCCCGCCCGCCAGGGCGCCCTGGGCAAGCCCGTCCTGGCGATCCTGGTGGTGTCCGTCACCCTGGCCTTCCTCGGCCTGCTCGGCAGCTGGCTTCTGCGCTCCGACGATCTCGCCGAGACCGCGCCCCACGCCGCCCAGCAGCCGTCGGACGCGGCGGTGTTCGACGAGCCCGAACCCTCGCCGATCGAGCCCACCATGGCCGACAAGCGCCAGGAGCAGGTCCCCACCCCGGCCAATCCGACGCGGCCCGACGCCCCCTGATCGAAGCCTGCACGCCGACACGAAAGAGGCCGCCGGAGACCGGCGGCCTTTTCTATTGTCCGGACCGCCGGGACGGGATGTCCGAGGTCAGACCACCGACTGGCCGCGCAACGCGCGGACGACGAAGCTGGCGACGAGCAGGACCAGGAAGACCACGAAGAGGATCTTGGCGATGGTGGCGGCGAGACCCGCCAGGCCCATGAAGCCGAGATAGCCCGCGACCAAGGCGAGAACCGCAAAGACGATCGCCCAACCGAGCATGCCGACGCTCCTTCGATCTGGGCGGAGTTGCTCCGCCGCGCATGAAAAGGGCGGCCGAGCTTGGCCCGGCCGCCCCTTCAAACGTCTGGCGAGGTCGCCCGTTCCGGCGGCTCAGGCCGCGGCCTTGGCCGCCCGTCGCGGATGGAAGAACAGCGCCTGGCCGATGGCCGCCTTCACCGTTTCCGGCTGGAAGGGCTTGGTGATCAGGAAGGTCGGCTCGGGCCGCTCCCCGGTCAGGAGGCGCTCGGGGAAGGCGGTGATGAAGATCACCGGCACGTCGTGGTCGCTGAGGATGTCCTTGACCGCGTCGATGCCCGAGGAGCCGTCCGCCAGCTGGATGTCGGCCAGCACCAGGCCCGGCCGGTTGCGGCTGACCGCCTCCACCGCCTCGGTGCGGGTGGCGGCGATGTCGACCACCGTATGGCCGAGCTCCTTCACCAGCGCCTCGATGTCGGCGGCGATCACCGGCTCGTCCTCGATGATCAGCACATCGGTGGCCAGTTCGGCGTCGATCTCGGCCTGGGCCTCGGCGATCAGGGCCTCGACCTCCTCGAAGCTGGCGCCGAGGATCTGGGCCGTCTCGCTGGGGGTGAAGCCCTCCAGGGCCGTCAGCAGGAAGGCCTGGCGCGAGCGCGGGGCGATCCGCATGAGGCGGGAATTGGCGTCTTCGCCGCCGGCGTCCTCGCCGGCGGGCGCTTCCAGTTGCGCGCCGCTCGAGAGCCAGATGGCGTGAAAGACATGATAGAGCGCCACACGGGGCGTCAGATTGGCCTCCAGGACCCGTTCGCCCGCGGCAAGCGCCTCAAGCGCGACGCGGACATAGTGGTCCCCCGTCGTCTGATCTCCAGTGAGCGCGCGCGCATAGCGCCGGACATAAGGCAGATGCGGCGCCAATCGGGCTAGAAGACTCACGAACCCCTCCCGTTCAGGACAACGATCGACGCGCGCCGGCGTCCAAGCGAGCGCGCGAGATCAACTAAGACCGAAAACGCCATTTGTGGGAACCGGTTCCCACCGGGCGGTGTTTTCGTCATCCTGACAACAGGTTGCATAATGGAACCCGGCAGGGGGCGGGGCGTTTGAGCGATCAGAATGACAATGCGAGGGGGCGATCTCCGCGTGAGCGGAGCGCCGAAGGTATGATCGAACAGCAGCAGCAGCCACAGAAACCGCCGGGTCCCGAAAACCGTTCGGCGGCGCTCGACGAGGCGCGGTTGCGCCAGCAGGCCATCGGGGTGCGCCTCCGTCAGATGTTCGACGAGGTGGTCAACGAGCCGGTCCCGGATGAGTTTCTCGACATCCTGCGCCGCGCCGACAAGTCGGCGGAGGGCAAGTAATGGTCGATGCTGACGCCCGAGACGCCGCCACGGACGAAGCGTTCAAGAAGGAGCTGGTCGGTCTGATCCCGCACCTTCGCGCCTTTGCGCGGACCCTGTGCGGCGACGCCACCGCCGCCGACGACCTGGCCCAGGACGCCATGATGAAGGCCTGGGATGCGCGCGCCAGCTTCCAGATGGGGACCAACATGAAGGCCTGGACCTTCATGATCCTGCGCAATCAGTTCTATTCCGAGAAGCGTCGCTCGTGGCGCCAGAGCCAGCTCGACCAGGAAGCGGCCGAGCGGACCCTGGTGGCCGTGGACGATCCGGAGGCGCCCGTCGCCCTGGACGAACTGCGGCTCAGCCTGATCATGCTGCCGCCCGAGCAGCGCGAGGCGCTGATCCTGGTCGGCGCCGGCGGCTTCGCCTACGAGGAAGCCGCCGAGATCTGCGGCGTGGCCGTCGGCACGGTGAAGAGCCGCGTCAGCCGGGCGCGGCGCGCCCTGCAGGCCATCCTCGACGAAGGCGCGTACGAACGGGACGGCGGCGCGGCGGGCGACGCCATGCGCTCCATCCTTGCAGACGCCGAGCGTCTCAGCTCCACCGTTCGCTGAAGCCTGAGGGCCTGGGCGATGACCGGGGGAGCCTGGGCCTCTCTGAGCACCATCCGGGTGCGGCTGATCGCGGCCCTGGCGGCCGCGCTCCTGCCCGTGCTCGTCCTGGGCGCGGTGCAGACGGCGGTGGCCTTCAATCGGGAAGCCGCCCTTCTGCGCGAAAACCTGGGTTCGGCGGCCGAGCGAAGCGCCGCCGACGCCCGGGCCCGGATGGAGTCGGCCGACATCCTGCTGGAGACCTTGGCCCCGGGCTCGGTGGGCTTCCAGTGCGCCCAGCGCCTGGCCCAGGTGACCGAGCGCATACCCGGCTATGACAACCTGATCCGGTTCGACCGCTCGGGACGCGTGGCCTGTGCGGCCGGCGACGTGCCGGCCGATCCGGGACGGCGGGAGCGGCCCTGGTTCCAGCAGCTGCGGGCCGGCGAGGACCTCGTCATCACCCGCGATCCCGGCGCCGCCTATTCGGCGGAGCCGGCCCTGATGGCCGTGGTCCGGGCGGAAACCGCCCGCGGCGACTTCGACGGCGCCCTGGCGGCGATCATTCCGCTCTCCAGCCTGCGGCCCGACCGGGCGGTGGCCCTGCCGCGGGGATCGGAGGTGGCCCTGCTCGACGGCGAAGGGCGCTATCTGAGCATGACGAACGCCCAGGCTTTCGCGCCGCCCCCGCGCGACTGGCTGGAGCGGACGCGGGCGCAGGGCTCCTTCGTCTGGTACGCGCGGGCCGGGGGCGAGCGACGGGTGCACATCGCCGCGCCGCTGGTGGGCGAAAGCCTCTTCGTGATGCTGTCGGCGCGCTCTCCCGGCCTGTTCTCCTGGGCGCGGCTCAACCCGCTGACCGCGCTCGTCTTCCCGCTGCTCACCTTCGCCCTGGCCCTGCTCACCGTCTTCGTGGCGGCCGAACGGGTGGTCGTGCGGTGGATCGTCTATCTGCAGCGCATCGCCGCCCTCTACGCCCGCGGCCGGCTCAGCGTCAGGCCGGTGCGCGCCGACGACATGCCCGCCGAGATCCGCGACCTGGCCGAGACGCTCGAGGACATGGCCGACGCCATCGTCGGCCGCGACGCCTCCCTGCGCGACTCCCTGGCGCAGAAGGACGGGCTGATGCGCGAGATCCACCACCGGGTGAAGAACAACCTGCAGGTCATCTCCAGCCTGCTGTCGATGCAGCAGCGGGCGCTCACCGACCCCGGCGCCCGGGCGGCCATGTCCGACACGCGGCAGCGCATCTCCGCCCTCGCCCTGGTCTATCGCGCCCTCTACCAGGGGCCGGACCTGAAACGCGTGGACCTGCGGCCCTTCCTCGAGGAGCTGACGGCGCAGCTGGTGGCCGGCGACGCGGCGCATGGGCCGGCGGTGCGGACGGAGCTGCACGCCGACGCCCTGGTCATCGATCCGGATCGCCTCGCGCCGCTCGCCCTCTTCGCCGTCGAGGCGATCACCAACGCCCAGAAGCACGCCTTCGCCGAGCGCGGCGGGCTGCTGAGCGTGAATTTCCAGGTGCAGGACGGCGAGGGAATCCTGGAGATTTCCGACGACGGTCAGCCCACCGACGAGGCGCTGAACGCCAGCGGGGTCGGCCGCACCCTGATGACGGCCTTCGCCCGGCAGCTTCGCGGCCGCAACGAGGTCCTCCGCAACGCCTCGGGAGGCATGACCGTGCGCCTCGTCTTCCCCATCCCCGCGTCGGAGCACGCCGCGCCGCACGCCGGGAACCAGGCCGCAGCCTGACCGTTTGGCTGGCGACACCCCCAAGAGGAGATCAGGTGCATGCGTAAGGTTCTCATCCTGGCGGCCATGGCCGCCACCTTCGCCACGGCTGCGTGCAACACGGTCGCGGGCGCGGGCCAAGACGTGGAAGCCGCCGGCGAGGCCGTTCAGGACACCGCCCGCGACGTCGCCAACTAAGGCGCGCGTTTCGACGAAAACGGTCTCCGTTTCACCCCGCCGGTCCGCCGGCGGGGTTTTTCGTCGGCGCGACGCCGGTGAGGATCTAGGCGGCCGCCCGCCGATGGCCCGTGAAGACGCCCGCGCCGACGCCGGGCTTCAGGGCCTCGGAAAGAAGGGTCGGATCCTCGCCCGCCGCGAACAGAACCGCGCCGCCGGGATTGAGGGCCGCGGCCAGGTTCTCCGCCACGCGGGCCCGGGCGGGTTCGATCATGCACTCGATGACGTGAGGGCAGAAGATCACGTCGAAGCCGCGCACCCGCGACAGGTCGCTGACCAGGTTCAGCCGACGCCAGCGGATATCCTGCCGCAGGCGGGGCGACAGCTCCCAGGTTTCCCCGGCCTTCTCGAAATGGCGGACCAGGCGCCGGATCGGCAGGCCGCGCTGAACCTCGAACTGGGTGTAGAGGCCGCTCTGGGCCTTCTCCAGCGCACGTTCCGACAGGTCCGAGGCGAAGAGTTCGAAGCGCGCCTCGGGGAAGCGATCGGCCAGTTCGTCCAGGAGCATGGCCAGGGAATAGACCTCCTGTCCCGATCCGCAGGCGGCGCTCCAGATACGGATGGGCTGGCCGGTCCGGCCCTTCGCCAGGGCCGGCAGGATCTCGTGCTCGAAGCGGTCGAAGAGCTCGCGGTCGCGGAAGAAGGCCGTCTCGTTCGGGGCCATGGCCTCGACCACCGCCCAGATCAGCCGGTCTTCCCGGCGGGTCCGCAGGGCGGCAACCAGATCCCCGATGTTGTCGAACCCCTCGCGCCGGGCCACCGGAGACAGCCTCGTCTCCAGCACATAGTCCTTCGCCGGATCGACGCGCTGGCCCGAGCGGGCGGCGCACAGTTGGGCGATCAGTTCGCGGTCCTCGGGCTTCATGCCAGGCCCGCCTCGGCGAACTTCGAGGCGACGATCTCGCTGTCGAAAGGCTTCATGATGTACTCGTCGGCGCCGCTCTCCAGCGCCTCACGGATGGCCGGAATCTCGTTCTCCACGGTGCAGAAGACCACCTTGGGCGCCTCGCCCCCCGGTTCCTTGCGCAGGCGGCGCAGGAATTCGAGGCCGTTCATCACCGGCATGTTCCAGTCGAGCAGGACGACGTCGGGCATGCAGGTGCGGCACCAGGCGAGCGCCTCAGCGCCGTCGGCGGCCTCGGCCACGTCGAAGCCGAGATCTTCCAGGATGCGTCGCGCGACCTTGCGGATCACCCGGCTGTCGTCGACGACGAGGCACGTCCTCACAGGAACACTCCCAACCAGATCCCAGCCGTTTTCGCGTCTGGTTGGTTAAGGAGGGGTGCAGCTTCGCCCTTAATCGCCTCTTCGTGACCCCAGGTTGGGCGGTCAGGCCGGCAGGGTCGCGGCGAAGGTGACCTTCCCCTCCGCGCTCTCCACCAGGACCCGGCCGCCGGCCTCGGTGACGAACAGATGGACGTAGTAGGCCTGCACCCAGTGGCCATGCAGCATGCCGTCGGGCAGAGGGCGGCCCAGAAGGCCGGCCTCCACCTCGGGCCGCAGGCGCGCCTTGGCCCCGACGGCCTCGGCGGCGATCACCGTGGCTGCGCCGTCGCTCACCGCCCGCACCTGCGCCTCCCCGCCCATGGGCAGGGCCGCGCCGGCCATCTGGGCGAGGTTGAGGATCGTGCGCGCCGACGGCTTGTCCAGGCTGGCCGGCTCCACCGTCCAGACCAGGTTGGCCCGCTGGTGGGCGAAGACGGCCTGGCTGAGCGTCTCGAGTTCGCGCGGGTCGAAGGTGTCGGCCGACGCCGAGGCTCCGAACGCCACCCGCGTGAAGGCGAGCAGGTCGGCGAGCTTCCGCCCGGAGGCCGCGATCAGGCCGATGGCGTCCTCGCGCATGTCCTGCGCGCCCTCGTCCTCCAGCAGGTCGAGGCCGGAGACGATGGCGCTGACCGGACTGATGAAGTCATGGCACATGCGCGCGGCCAGGAAGGCGGCGATCTGGGCCGTGCTGGTGAGGCTCTCTCCGGCCGGGGCCTCGGAAACGGGGGACGGTGCGGCGTCGCTCATGGCGCGCGAGAGTGGCGTGATTTGGCGCCGAGGTGAACTGCCGAGCCCGGCGGGCTCATGCGGCGAGCGCGAACGCTAGACGTGCTTCTCGAAGGTCCAGGGCTCGTCCGGCGCCGGCACGGCGGGCGAACGCTCCGCGGCGGGCGCGTAGATCCCCTGGGCGTCGGCGGAGGCGGCGACCGAACGGCCGCCCAGTCCGACCATGAGATAGGTCGAAAACCCCGCGAAGAAGGCGAAGACGGCCAACCACAGGAAGGGGCGGTAGAGGTCGCTAAGGCGTTCGGGCGTCATGGCTTTCGGCTCCTCGTCGTGACAACCCCGGAGCGCTCGATTGGTTGCGGGCCCCCGACCGCCCGCCCGCTTTGTTGCGAGCCATTCTCATTCTCCGTTGCGCCGGGACCCGTGGGGTTATAAGAATGCCTCGCAATCTCGATTGCTCCCCCGCGGCGTCTCCCCAGCCGTCGCACGTCGTCCGGAGCGCCGTCCCTGTCCGCCCTCGGCCTGCGGCGGCGTCTCCGGACGTTTTCCCTTTGGCGTTCCTCCCCGCCAGGCCTCGCCCCGCTCCGGCCCCCGCCGGGCGGGGCGCTTTCTTGTGCAGGGCGCCTGTAATCGCCCACGTTTTCGGTCCATAAGCGCGCGAACAAGAACGTCCGCCAAACAGGAGGCGCGCCATGGCTCTCGACACCGGAGCGACCCAGAAGACCTTTCGCTGGGATGACCCCCTCGACCTCACCTCCCGCCTGTCCGAGGACGAGCGGATGGTCTGGGAATCGGCCAGGTCCTATGCGCGTGAAAAACTCCTGCCGCGCGTGGTCTCGGCCTTCGCCGAGGAGCGGTTCGACCGCGAGATCATGACGGAGATGGGCGCCCTGGGCTTCCTGGGGCCGACGGTCTCGGAGCAGTACGGCGGCGCCGGCGTGGGCCACGTGGCCTACGGCCTCATCGCCCGCGAGGTCGAGGCGATCGATTCCGGCTACCGCTCGGCGATGAGCGTGCAGTCCTCTCTGGTGATGTATCCGATCGAGGCCTTCGGCTCCGAGGAGCAGAAGCAGAAGTACCTGCCGGGCATGGCCCGCGGCGAGATCATCGGCTGCTTCGGCCTGACCGAGGCCGACGGCGGCTCCGATCCGGCCTCCATGCGCACGAACGCCAAGAAGGTCGATGGCGGCTATGTGCTGAACGGCGCCAAGATGTGGATCACCAACAGCCCCATCTGCGACGTGGCGCTGGTCTGGGCCAAGCTGGACGGGGTGATCCGCGGCTTCCTGGTGGACCGCGGCTCCGAGGGCTTCGAGACGCCGAAGATCCAGAACAAGCTGTCGCTGCGCGCCTCGGTGACCGGCGAGATCGCGCTCGCCGACGTGTTCGTGCCCGAAGACCAGATGCTGCCTGGCGTCACCGGCCTGCGGGGCCCCTTCTCATGCCTGAACAAGGCCCGCTACGGGATCGCCTGGGGCGCCATGGGCGCGGCCGAGTTCTGCCTGCACGCCAGCCGCGACTACGTCTCCAGCCGCACGGTGTTCGGCAAGCCGCTGGCCGCCCGCCAGCTGGTGCAGAAGAAGCTGGCCGACATGCAGACCGAGATCGCGCTGGGCTTCGAAGGCGCGCTCGCCCTCGGCCGGCTGATCGACCAGGGGGCGTGGGTCCCTGAAGCCATCAGCCTGATGAAGCGCAACAACTGCGGCAAGGCGCTGGCCATCGCCCGGGAGGCCCGCGACATCCACGGCGGCAACGGCATCAGCGGCGAGTACCACGTCATGCGCCACGCCGCGAACCTGGAGACGGTCAACACCTACGAAGGCGCCCACGACGTCCACGCCCTCATCCTGGGCCGCGCCATCACCGGCGAGAACGCCTTCTAGTGGAGCGGGCCGGCGGCCTCGCGCCGCCGAACCTTGCGTTTACGCTTGTCTGATACCCCCGTTCGGAAAGACGCGGCGATGAACCGCGTCGATCCGGGGGAATCTGAATGGCGGATTCGGGCGGGCTCTCGGGCCAGCTGTCCATAGACTGGATGTTCCGGCAGAGCTGCGAGCTGATGCTGGCGGCGGATCCGGCGGGCCGGTTCGCCCTGCTCAACCCCGCCTGGGAAGCCGCCACGGGATGGGCCGTCGCCGAGCTGATCGGCCGCCCCGTCGCCGAGCTCATCCACCCGGACGACATGGACGACTTCGGCGCCCATGTGGAGCGCCTGCTCACCCGACAGATCAGCGAGAACCTCTGCCGCGTCCTCATGAAGGACGGATCCTGGCGCTGGTTCTCCGGCCGCGCGCAGCTGACCGACGACGGCCACATCATCGGCGTGCTGCGCGACGCCACCGACGACCACGCCCGTCAGATCGAGCTGCAGGAGGCGCGCCGGACGCGCCTGCTCCTGTCCGAAGCCGCCGGCATCGGCGCCTGGAGCTACGAACCCCACGAGCGGGCCGTGGTCTGGTCGGAGGAGATCCTGGCCATCACCGGCTACGCCCCGAGGGAGATCAGCCGGCCGGAGGACTTCTTCGCCGTCCTGCATCCCGACGAACGCGGGCTGGTGGAGACGGCCTTCGCCCGCGGCGTCGAGGAAGGGCTCGCCCAGAGCCTGGAACACCGGATGCGGACCCGCGACGGCCGCTGGGCGACCTGGCGCGCCACCTTCCATTGCGAGCCGCGGCCCGGGGGCCGCTTCGCGCTCAAGGGCATTTCCCAGGACGTGACGGAACTGGTCGCGGCGCGCGACATGGCCCGCGCCAGCGAGCGGCAGATGGCGCTGCTGGTGGAGAACGCCCCGTTTGCGGTGGCCATGTTCGACCGCGAGATGCGCTACCTGGTGGTGAGCCCGCGCTGGCGGGAGATCTTCAAGCTGGGCGGGCGCGAACACATCGGTCTGCCGCTTCGCCAGGTCTTCCCCGGCATGCCGCGACGCTTCCGCGAGGCCGAGCACCGCGTCCTGCAGGGCGAGGTGGTCAGCCGGTCCGAAGACCGCTTCACCGACAGCCAGGGCCAGGACCACTGGGTGCGCTGGGAAGCGCGCCCCTGGCACGACGGCGACGGCCGGGTCGCCGGCATGGTGGCCTATCTGGACGACATTTCTAGCCTGACGCGGGCGCGGGAGGCGGCGCGGGCCAACGCCCGGCGGCTGAAGGTGTCGCTGGCCGCCGCCGACGCCGGCGTCTACGAGATCGACCACGTCGCCAAGACCTTCTGGGCCTCGCCGGAGTTCAAGAAGCTCTTCGGGGCCAACCGGGCCAGCTACGACGACGCCCTCCATCTGGCCTTTCCGCGCTTCCATCCGGACGATCTGCCGACCGTCCGCCAGGCCTTCCGCGACATCCAGACCGGGGCGCGCACCTCCGGCGAGGCCTTCGAGGCCCGCGTGCTGCGCCCGGACGGCCAGGCCCGCTGGGTGCGGGTGTTCCACCACCTGCAGAAGGACCCGCAAGGCCGCTGGCTGAAAGGCGTCGGGCTCGTCCACGACTTCGACGAACGCAAGCGACAGGAGCTCGCCCTCATCGAGGCCGAACGCGCCGCCCAGGCGGCCGCCGAGGCCAAGGCCCAGTTCCTGGCCAATATGAGCCATGAGATCCGCACGCCGATGAACGGCGTGCTGGGCGTGCTGCACCTGCTGAAGTCCGAAACCCTGTCGGACGACGGACGGCGGCTGCTGGACGAGGCGCTCTCCTGCGGCCACATGCTGGCCGAGCTGCTCAACGACGTGATCGACTTCTCCAAGATCGAGGCCGGGCGTCTGGAGCTCGCCTACGAACCCCTCGAACCCCGCGCGCTGGTGGAGAGCGTGATCAGCCTGCTGGCGCCGCAGGCGGCCGAACGGGGCCTGCAGCTGCGCGCCGAGCTTCCCGCCGATCTCGGCTGGATCCGCGGCGAGCCCACCCGGTTGCGCCAGGCCTTGTTCAACCTGGTCGGCAACGCCGTGAAGTTCACCCTGCAGGGCCACGTCGTGGTGCGGGTCCGCAGCGTCGACGGACCCGCGGGGCCGCGCCTGCGGTTCGAGGTGGAGGACACCGGAGTGGGCATCCCCGCCGAGGTGCAGCCGCGCATCTTCCAGCGGTTCGATCAGGGCGACGCCTCGACCACCCGCCGCTTCGGGGGATCGGGTCTTGGCCTGGCCATCACCGAGCGGCTGGCGCAGATGATGGGCGGCGCGGTCGGCTTCACCTCCCTCCAGGGGAAGGGCTCGACCTTCTGGCTGGAAGTGGCCGCCGAGCCGGCTCAGGCGCCGGAACGCGCAGCCGACGTCCTGCCCGACCTTCTCTCGGGGGTGCGGGTCCTGGTGGTGGAGGACAACCCGACCAATCGGCTGATCGCCACCAAGCTGCTCGAGAAGCTGGGCGCCAGCGTGGAGACCGCCAGCGACGGCTATCTGGGCGTCGAGGCCGCCGCGCGACAGGCCTTCGACCTCATCCTGATGGACGTGCAGATGCCGGGCATCGACGGCCTGGAGGCCGCACGGCGCATCCGCGCCCTGCCCGCGCCGGCGTCGGCCACCCCGATCGTGGCCCTGACCGCCAATGTCATGGCCCATCAACGCCGCGCCTATCTCGAGGCCGGCATGGACGGGGTGGTCGGAAAGCCGATATCGCCCGCCGCCCTGCTGGCCGAGATCGCCCGGTTGGGAGACCCCGCGGCCGCCGCCTCGGACGGCGTCGCCGCCGCCTGAGATCGGGCCTTCTTCCGCCGCCTCGCCGACCGGTGTTACAGCTTGCCCCAACGAACAAGGGGGAGGGGCGAATCGATGAGCGCCGCATCGCAGGCTGGCGAGTCCGGATCCGGGCCGTCCATGCGCACCGTCGTCGTAGCCTCGTCGGCGGGCACCGCCTTCGAGTGGTACGACTTCTTCATCTTCGGCACGCTGGCGGCGATCATCTCGCGCAACTTCTTCGCCGGCCTGACCGAGACCGCGGGCCTGGTCGCCGCGCTCGCCCTCTTCGGCGCGGGCTTCGCCTTCCGGCCCCTGGGCGCGCTGATCTTCGGCCGCATGGGCGACCGGATCGGGCGCAAGGCCGCCTTCCTGATCACCGTCACCCTGATGGGCGGGGCCACCTTCGCCATCGGCCTCCTGCCGACCTATGAGCAGGCGGGGCTGATCGGTCCGGCCCTGCTGGTCTTCCTCCGCATCCTCCAGGGCCTGGCGCTGGGCGGCGAGTACGGCGGCGCGGCCATCTACGTGGCCGAGCACGCGCCCGACCACCGGCGCGGCGAGTACACCGGCTGGATCCAGACCTCGGCCGCCTTCGGCCTGATCGGCGCCCTGGTGGTGATCCTGGTGACGCGCCGCCTGCTCGGCGAGGAGGCCTTCTCCGCCTGGGGCTGGCGGATCCCCTTCCTGGTGTCGGCGGGCCTTCTGGCCATTTCGGTCTTCATGCGGCTGAAGCTGGCCGAGAGCCCGAGCTTCCAGCGTCTGAAGGACAGCGGCGAGGCGACCAAGGCGCCCTTCGCCGAATCCTTCGGCCAGTGGAAGAACCTGAAGATCGTCCTGCTGGTCCTCTTCGCCTTCATGAGCGCCCAGGGCGCGGTCTGGTACACCGCCTTCTTCTACGTCCAGGTCTTCCTGGAGCGGTTCCTGAAGGTGGAGCCGGCGACGGTGAACACGCTGATGATCTGCGCCACGATCGCCAGCGCTCCGCTCTACGTCTTCTTCGCCTGGGCCTCGGACCGGGTCGGCCGAAAGTGGGTCATGTGGTTCGGCATGACCCTGGCGCTCGTCGCCTTCTTCCCGGGCTTCAAGGCTCTGACCATGGCGGCCAATCCCGCCCTCGCCGAAGCCCAGGCGCGCACGCCGGTGGTCGTCGCGGCCGATCCCGCCGACTGCTCCCTGCAGTTCGACCCGGTGGGCAAGGCCGCCTTCGTCTCCTCCTGCGACATCGCCAAGACGGTGCTGGCCAACGCCGGCGTCTCCTACGCCAACGCCGCCGCGCCGGCGGGAACGCCGGCCCAGGTGCGGGTGGGCGAGCGGACGGTCGTCTCGATCGACGGCCGCGGCCTGCCGCCCGAGGCGCTCGCCGCCGCCAAGTCGGAGGTGGAGACCCAGATCCGCGCAGCGCTCGCCGCCGAGGGCTACCCCTCCTCCGCCGATCCGGGGCGCATGAACCTGCCGGCGGTCTTCGGCATCCTGATGATCTTCGTGGTCGGCGCGACGGCGCTCTACGGCCCGATGGCGGCGGCGCTGGTGGAGCTCTTCCCCACCCGCATCCGCTACACGGCCATGTCTCTGCCCTACCACATCGGCACGGGCTGGGTCGGCGGCTTCGTCCCCTTCAGCGCCTTCGCCATCGTGACGGCCACCGGGAACATCTATTCCGGCCTCTGGTACCCGGTGATCTTCACCGGCGTCAGCGTGATCGTCTGCCTCTTCCTGCCCGAGACCAAGGGCAGACCGCTGGACTGAGCGTGACGGCCGCTCACATTTCCGGAGCGGCCAGCATCACCTCGACCTTCACGCCGGAGCGGGCGAACGCCTGGATGTCCTCCGCGGCCGGCGGCCCGGTGATCACGACGACGACGCGCAGCCCCTCGCGCGCCAGGTCGATGAGGCGTCCGGGCGTGGCCTCGGCGGCGGGCAGCCGCTCGGCGTCGCGGCGGGCCATGCCCAGGATCTCGGCGTCGGCGTCCTCGGGCGTGACGAGCACGTCGGCGGCGGCCAGCGCGCGCGAGGCGCGCAGGGTGAGCAGATCGGCCGGTCCGCGGCCGGCGACGAACTGCAGCAGCCCCTCCTGCGGTTTGTCCTCGGCCAAGGCCTGGCGCAGCAGGGCTTCGGCCGCCTCCATGTTCCCCGCCATGGCTGCATCGGCGGCTGGCCCGTCGAGGGCCTTGCGCAGGAAGGCGCGGCGGCGCGGCAGGTCCGGCAGGGCCTCGCGCACCTCGTCCTGCATGCGGCGGAAGAGGGCCGCCACCCGGCCCGTACCTTCGGGGATGCGCGCCTCGATGGTGTTGCGCAGCAGGGTGGCCAGCATGGGCGAGGCCCCGCCGGTGCCGACCGCGGCCACCACCTCGCCCCGGTCGATGACCGCCGGGGTGGTGAAGTCGCACATCTGGGGCCGGTCGACCACGTTCACCGGCACACGGGCGGCGCGCGCGGCCGTGACCGCGGCCTGGACGAAGAGCGCGTCGTCGCTGGCCACGAAGGCGAGGGTCGCGCCGGCATAGGTGCCCGGCAGGAAGGCGAGCGGCCCCTCGACCTGAACGAGCTTGGCCGGCGCGCCGTCGAACAGGCGCGCCTTGGCCTGCGCCGGCTCGCCCGATCCGGCGATCACGATCTTCGCGCCCTTCAGCGGGAAATAGGCGGGAAAGGCGTCCAAGCTCTGCTCCTTCAACCGGTCCGGCACGCCCGGTAGGGCGCCCCGGCGGCGCCGTCCAGCGTCGCCTCGACCCCTTTGGTGAACAGATCCACGCCGCCGCCGGCGAAGCGCGCCCCCGAGGCCGAGGGCACGTGGGGAAGGCGATAGGACCGCCCGCCCGCGGAGACCACCGCATGCTCGCCCGACAGGGCGTAGGCGGCCACGAACCGCTTCCCGTCGCGGCAGGCATAGGTCATCGGCGCGTCGGTGGCGTCCTCGGGCGCGAGGCTCGTCCCGCCGCCGAAGCTGGCCGGCGGGAGCCCCGGACCGACGGTGGAGCATCCGGCGAGGCCTGCGCCCAGAAGGACGACAGCGCCTGCGGCCCTGGCGAAGGTCTTCATTTTAGCGTCTTCAGATAGTCGATGATCTCAGCGCGCGACGTGGCGGCGGGCACGGCGACCATCATGCGCGTGCCGGGGGCGAAGGCCATCGGCTTCGCCAGATAGGAGTCCAGGGCCTGGGCGGTCCAGGTTCCGTCCTTGGCCTTCAGGCCGGCGGAATAGTTGAAGTCGGTCCGGCCGGCGATGTCGGCGCCGAAGACGCCGCCGAGCGCCGGGCCCATGGGCGTGCTCTTGGCGCCGTGACAGGACTTGCACTGCAGGTTGAAAAGCCGCTCGCCCTCGGCCGCGGCGGCCGGCGAGGACAGCGCCAGCATGGCGGGCAGGGCGAGGACGGCGGCGAGGACGGTCTTCATGCGGCGGTCTCCTATCGGGGCGCGAGCACCATAGCTGGGAATGGGGCGCCTTCGACACCATGTCACGGGCCACGCTTACGCTGTCGCTTGAACAGCGTTAAGTTGGATCCCACGGTTATCTGAGCAAGGGACGCCCATGGCCGCCACCCTCGACATCAACGGCAAGTCGCAGACGGTCCAGGCGGCCGGCGACACGCCTCTTCTCTGGGTCCTGCGGGACGAGCTGGGCCTCACCGGCACGAAGTACGGCTGCGGGATCGCCCAGTGCGGCGCCTGCACCGTCCTGGCCGACGGAGCGCCGATCCGCGCCTGCGTCACGCCCCTGGAGGCGGTCGCCGGGGCCAAGATCACCACCATTGAAGGTCTGGGCGGGACCCACCCGCTGCAGGAGGCCTGGGTGAAGCTGGACGTGCCGCAGTGCGGCTACTGCCAGTCCGGCCAGATCATGTCGGCGGCCGCCCTGCTGGCGGCCTCGCCGAACCCCACCGACGAGGAGATCGACGGCGCCATGGCGGGCAACATCTGCCGCTGCGGCGCCTATCAGCGCATCCACGCCGCCATCAAGGACGCCGCGGCCCAGCCGGCCGCCGCGGCCGCCGACGAAGCCTGAAAGCCGGGAACGATCCGATGAACGCGCCCTTCAAACGCACCGCCGCCGGCCTTTCGCGGCGGGAAGTCATCGTCACCGCCACCGCCGCCGGCGGCGCCCTCCTGGTGGGTTGCTCGCCCACCGACCTGGTCTCGGCCGGCTCGAAGGTGGAGGTCGGCGCCTTCGGCCCCTTCGTGAAGGTGGCCCCGGACGGGGTGGTCACCATCGTCTCCAAGCACATCGAGTTCGGCCAGGGGAACCATGCGGGCCTGGCCGCCATCGTCGCCGAGGAGATGGACGCCGACTGGAGCAAGGTGGGCTGGGAGCACGCCCCGGCCAACGCCAAGCTCTACGCCAACGGCGCCCTGGGGGCCCAGCTCACCGGCGGGTCGAGCGCGATCAACAACAGCTGGGACCAGCTGCGCAAGGCCGGCGCCGCGGCCCGGGCCATGTTCGTCCAGGCGGCCGCCAATCGCTGGAACGTGGGGGTCGGCGAGCTCGCCGTGAAGGACGGCGTGGTCAGCCACGCCGCCTCGGGCCGCACGGCGGACTTCCGCGAGCTGCTGCCCGACGCCGCCCGCGTCACGCCGCCCGAGGAGCCGACCCTGAAGGATCCGGCGCAGTTCACGCTGATCGGGACCGACCGGGTCCGGCGCAAGGACAGCCGCGCCAAGAGCACCGGCGAGCAGGTCTTCACCCAGGATGTCCGCCTGCCCGACATGCTGGTCGCCATGGTCGCCCATCCGCCCCGGTTCGGGGCCAAGGTCGCCAGCTTCGACGCGACGGCGGCGAAGAAGGTGGCCGGCGTCGTCGAGGTCTATGAGATCCCCTCCGGCGTCGCCGTGGTGGCGGAGAACACCTGGGCCGCCCGCCAGGGGCGCGAGGCGCTCACCGTCGAGTGGGACGAGGCCAAGGCCGAGACCCGGGGCTCGGCCGAGATTCTCGACCGGTTCCGGAAGGTCGCCGCCGGCCAGGCGGACCTGGCCGAGGGCGAGGAATGGCAGGCCTTCGAATCCAAGGGCGACGCCGCGGCGCAGTCCGGCGGCGAGGCGCTGGAGGTCGGCTACGACTTCCCCTACCTGGCCCACGCCACCATGGAGCCGATGAACTGCGTGGCCCAGGTGGACGGCAACAAGGTCAAGCTGACCTTCGCCTCGCAGGGGCCGACGCTCGACCAGCTGAACGTCGCCAAGATCGTCGCCAACCTGCCCGGCGCGGTGGAGATCGAGACCCTGCCCGCGGGCGGGTCGTTCGGGCGTCGCGCCAACTTCCAGTCCGACTACGTGGTCGAATGCGTCCACATCGCCAAGAAGGTCGGCGGGAACCGGCCGGTGAAGCTGGTCTGGACGCGCGAGGACGACATGGCCGCCGGCTACTTCCGGCCCCTGGTCCATCACCGGGTGAAGGTGCTGACCGACGCCGAGGGCTATCCCAGGGCCTGGACGCATCGCATCGTCACCCAGTCGATCATGAAGGGCGCGCCCTTCGGCGGCGGCGGCGTGGACGAGACGGCGGTGGAGGGCGCCAAGGGCTCGCCCTATCTGGCCGCCACGGCCCATGTGGACGCCCAGCTTCTGACGCCCGACATCGGCGTGCCGGTGCTGTGGTGGCGTTCGGTGGGCGCGACCCACACGGCCTTCGTGATGGAGCACACCATCGACCAGCTGGCCCGCAAGGCCGGCAAGGATCCGGTCGAATACCGCCGGGCCCTCTATCGGAAGGCCGGCGCCGAGCGGCATCTGGCCGTCCTCGACCTCGCCGCCGAGAAAGCCGGGTGGACGACGCCTGCGCCCGCCGGCTGGACGCGCGGCGTGGCGGTGCATGAGAGCTTCGGCTCCGTGGTCGCCCAGGTGGCCGAGGTCCAGGTGGAGAACGGCGAGCCCAGGGTCGGCCGGGTGGTCACGGCCATCGACTGCGGCACGGCCATCGCGCCCGACCAGATCGCCGCTCAGATGGAAGGCGGGACCTGTTATGGCCTTTCGGCCGCCCTCTATGGCGAGGTCACCCTGACGGAGGGCCGGGTCGACCAGCTGAACTTCGACACCTATCGCGTGCTGCGCCACAACGAGGCGCCGAAGGTCGAGACCTATATCGTGCCGAAACCCGCGGGCGCCCATCCGACCGGGGTGGGCGAGCCGGGCACGCCGGTGATCGGACCTGCGGTGGCCAACGCCCTGCTGGTCATCAACAGCGCGCCGGTGACCGCCCAGCCCTTCGTGAAGGTCTAGGGCGGCGTCAGGTCTTCGGGCCGGTCGACATCGAAGCAGACGCCGGGATCGTCGGTGTCCACAAAGGCCATGCGCCCGCCCAGCTCGGCGAGAACCGCGCGCGCGCCCTCGTCGCCGGAAAGCCGGGCCAGCGCCGGCAGGAGATCGCGGCCGATCAGCACCGGATGGCCACGGCGGCCGCCGTACATGGGCGCGGCGGCCGCCGCGCCCTGCCGAACGGCCTGGGCCAGGCGCGGCAGGATGGCCGGCGGGACCTTGGGCATGTCCCCCAGGAAGACGAAGACGCCCGCGGCGTCCGGCGGGAGGGCGCGGGCGCCGGCGCGCAGGGAGGCGCCCATGCCTTCGGCGTGGTCGGCGGCATGGACGATGCGCAGGCGCGCAGCCTCGCCCCGCGCCTCGGCGACGGACCGAGCGGCGGCGCCCACCGCCTCGGCCTGGGCGCCGGTCACCAGAACGATGTCGAGGGCCGGGCTCGCCAGGGCCGCCTCCAGCGCGCCGGCCAGCAGCGGGCGCCCCTGGAAGTCCGCCAGCAGCTTGCCGCCGCCGAACCGGCGCCCCGAACCCGCCGCCAGCAGGATGGCCGCCCAACGCCCCTCGCCCCCTGTCGCCACGCCCTCGCCTCGCCTATGTTCCCAAGGACGCCATGACGCCCTACGACGCCCCATCGCCGCAAGTGCGGACCGAGCCGCTGATCGACGGCTTCGGCCGGGCCGTGACCTATCTGCGGGTCTCGGTGACCGACCGCTGCGACCTGCGCTGCGTCTACTGCATGGCCGAGCACATGACCTTCCTGCCCAAGAAGGACCTGCTCAGCCTTGAGGAGCTGGACCGCGTCGGCTCGGCCTTCGTCGAGCTGGGCGTGCGCAAGCTGCGGATCACCGGCGGCGAGCCCCTGGTGCGAAAGGGGGTCATGGGCCTGATCGCGCGCCTCGGCCGGCATCTGCGCGCCGGCGCGCTGGAGGAGCTGACGCTGACCACCAACGGCACGCAGCTCGAGGCCTTCGCCGGCCAGCTGGCCGATGCGGGCGTGCGGCGGGTCAACGTCTCCATGGATACGCGCAAGCCGGACCTCTTCCGCCGCCTGACGCGGGGCGGCGACGTCGCCAAGGTGATGAGGGGCCTCCAGGCCGCGCGGGAGGCGGGCCTGCAGGTGAAGATCAACGCCGTCGCCCTGGCGCAGGACAACGCCGCGGAGATTCCGGACCTGATCGCCTGGGCCCATGGCGAGGGCATGGACATCACCCTGATCGAGACCATGCCGCTCGGCGAGGTGGAGGCCGACCGCACCGAGCAGTTCCTGTCGCTCAAGGAGGTGCGCCGGGAGCTGGAGAGCTTCTGGACGCTTCAGGACATCCCCCTCTCCACCGGCGGGCCGGCGCGCTATGTCCGGGTGGCCGAGACGGGCGGGCGGCTCGGCTTCATCACCCCGCTCAGCCACAATTTCTGCGAGGCGTGCAATCGGGTCCGCCTGACCTGCACCGGCACGCTGCACACCTGCCTCGGCCGGGAGGACGCCAGCGATCTGCGGGCGGTGCTGCGCGCGGGCGCCGACGACGCGGCCCTGAAGGACGCGATCCGGCTGGCCGTGGACGCCAAGCCCAAGGGGCACGACTTCCGCATCGAACGCGCCGCCGCCCCGGCGCTCGCCCGCCACATGTCGACGACGGGAGGCTGAGGAGAATGGCGCGCGTGCTTCTCTTCGGGCCCCTGCGCGATCTGGCCGGCTGGCGCGAGCGGACCTATGAGCCCTCGCCCGCCAGCCTGTCGGACCTGCGGCGGCGGCTGGCGGCCGAGGATGCGGCGCTCGGCGAGGCGATCGCCGCGCCAGGCGTCCAGGTGGCGCTCGATCAGGCCATCGTGCGCGGCGAGGCGGCGCTGACGCCCGCCTCCGAGGTCGCCTTCCTCCCGCCGATGAGCGGCGGATGATCCGGCTGACCGACAGCCCCTTCGAGCCGGGCGGTCTCCTGTCGGGCTTCTGCCGCGATCGGACCGAGACCGGCGCCGTCGCGACCTTCACGGGCCTGGCGCGGGCCGAGGCCGGCTCGACCGCCATCCTGGAGCTTGAGGCCTATCCCGGCTTCACCGAGACCGAGATCGGCAGGATCGCCGACGAGGCGCGGGCCCGGTTTTCCCTGCAGGACCTTCTGATCGTCCACAGGGTGGGGAAGATCGCGCCGGGCGAGGCCATCGTCTTCGTCGCTACGGCCGCCCCCCATCGCCGGGCCGCCTTTGAGGCCTGCGACTACCTGATGGACTATCTGAAGAGCCGCGCCCCCTTCTGGAAGAAGGAGCATGGCCCCGGCGGCGCCCGCTGGATCGAACCGCGCGATCAGGACCACGCCGACATCGCACGTTGGGAGGCGAGCGGCCCCGCCATCGACTAGTTCAGGTCGGCGACGCTAGGATCGAGGCGCACCGCCGCCTCCATGTCAGCCGCCGCACCGGCCGCATCGCCGAGTTGGGACTTCGCCTGACTGCGCGCCCACAGGGCATAGACGTCTTCTGGATTTGCGGCGAGCGCCTTGTCCAGCCACTCCACCGCCGAGAGCGGATCCTCCATGACGAAATAGACGATGCCCTTCTGGGCGATCAGCGCCTGGTCGTCGGGGTGGGCCGCCAGACCGGCGTTGAGGTCCCGCAGGGCCGCGTCGAACTGGCCCGTCGCCCGGAAGAGGGCCGCGCGCGAAAGCCGGAGGTCGGCGTGATCGGGCGCCAGGGCGAGGCCGGCGTCGTACTCCGCTCGCGCCGCGTCGAAGTTCTCCACATAGACGTGCAGGTCGCCCCGGGAGACGCGGACGTCCGGATTGTCCGGCCCGAGGGCCAGCGCCGCGTCGAGATCCTTCCAGGCGCCGTTCAGATCGTCCAGGTAGGAACGGGCGGCCGCCCGGCTCAGATAGGTGGTCACGGTCGGCTCGAGCGCGAGCAGCGCAGTGTAGCTCTTTTCGGCCTGGGCGTAGTCGCCCGTGGAGAAGGCCGCCTCCGCCAGCCCCGAGTTGCCGAGGTAGCTCTCAGGCTCGATCTCCACGGCGTGTCTGTAGAAATTCATCGCCGCGCCGGCGTCGCCCTCGTCGTCGGCTATCGCGCCGAGCGTCAGCCAGGCCGTGTCGGTCTTGGGATCGGCGGCGATCGCTTCGACCGCCTCGGTCCGGGCCTCGTCGGCGCGGCCGAGGATGCGGAGCCCGTTGGCGTAGATTCCCTGCACCCAGGGCTCCATCGCGCCGGCCGCCTTCAGGTGTTGGAAGGCCTCCACCGCCTGTTCGGCCTCGTCGACCAGGACCGCGGCGAGGGCGTAGTAGAGAAGGCTGTCCGCATCCAACCCGTCGAGGTTGGAGGCGACGGCAAGGTCGGCCTTGGCGCCCCCGACATCTCCCTGGTCGGCCCTCAGCCAGGCGCGGCGAACGGCGGCGGCGGGGGTCGGCCGGGCGGCGAGGGCGCGGTCGAGATCGGACCTTGCGGCGTCCGTCTCGCCCTCGTCCATCAGCACCTTGGCCCGCATCAGAAGCATCTCCGGCTCCCCGGGGGTGCGTCGAAGCCCCTCGTCGAGGACACGCCGGGCGCGGGCGTTCTGGTCAAGATCGTAGTAGGCGCGGCCCAGCAGAGCCGTGACGAAGGAATCGTCGGGACGGGACCGGTTCAGTCGCGTGAGAAGCGGCAAGGCCTCCTGCGCCCGCCCCAGCTCCACCAGGCTCTCGGCGCGTGCGGCTTGCGCCCACGGATCCTGGGCGTCGAGCTCCAAGGCACGGTCGGCATAAGCCAAGCCGCGCTGCGGGTCACCGGATATCAGGTTCAGCCGCGAAGCCAGCCCAAGGGTGTCCGGCGTCGGAACGAGGCCGGCCGCCGCCTCCGCGTCCCTGAGCGCGCCGTCGAAATCGCCCGCGTCAAGCCGCAGCGTCACGCGCGCCATATGAGCGCCCGCCTTCACGACGGGCGGGTGTTCGCCGGCCAGCAAGGCGTCGCAGGCTTCCGCAGCCCCCGGGGCGGGCTCGCCGCTGTCTTCGATGCGGCAGGCGCCGAAGGCGTCGGGCTCCTCCTGCGCCTGGACCAGGGCGGGGGACAGGAGCGCCGCCGCGGCGACGGCGGCGGCGAGCGAACGGATGATCATGGTGCTTCTCCAGCTTCCTTCAGACCGGCGGCGGGGCGGGCCAAGGCGACGATGGGCTCCGGGGTGAGCCAGCGGACGGCGGCGGCCTGAACCTGGGCCACGGTCAGGGCGTCGAGCGTCGCCCCGATGGCGAGCGAATCGGAAAGGGCTGTCGGCTCCCGGGACGACTGAGACAGGGTGAGCGCCCAGGAGCCGTTGTCGGACAGACGGACTTCGCGATCGGCCTGGATGGGCCGGCGGGCGGCCTCGAACATCTGTGGCGTGATCTCCTCGGCCGCCAGCCGGCGCGCCGCGTCTCGCACCGCCGCGACCACCGCATCCAGATCGGCCGCAGCGCTCTCCACCACCACGAGCAGCACGCCCTGGTCGGAGCGCGGGCGCATCTCCACCCCCACGAGCGGCGCATAGGTCATGCCGCGACGCTGCCGCGTCTCCTCCATCACCGCCATTTCAAGGATTCGCGACACGACGGCGAGGGTCGCCAGCGTCTCCAGATCATCGCCGTCGGCCCCGTAGAGCGGCCAGCGGATCTGGGCCGCCGCCCGGCTCGTCGGGCCCTCATGGACGACCTCGATCGGAGCCTTGGGGCGGGCCTCGGGCGCGACGAGGTGCTGGGCCCGGGTCGGCGGCGGCGGCCGCCGCCGCGGGGGCAGGGCGCCGAAGGTCGCCGCGACCGCCTCTCGGACAGCCTCTTCGGACGCATCCCCCACGACGGCGACATCGATCCGGCCCAGCGCGAGGTCGGCGGAGAGCGCCCGCCGCAGATCGGCCACGGAGAGGGCGGCGGCCGCCTCCGGCGCCAGCGTCACGGCGAAGTAGTCGGGCCACAGGGCCTTCATCAAGGCGTTGCGCGCGACGTAGGACGGGTCGGTCGCCCCCAGTTGCGCCTCCCGGTCGGCATAGCCCGCCAGGGGCGCGGCGAGGCTCGGGTCGAAGGCCGGCGCCTTCACATAGGCGGCCATCATGGCGAGGCCGAACTTGAGGTTGCCCGCCAGCATTTCGGACGAGAAGACCAGGGCCTCGTCTTCCAGTTCCGCGGCGAACCGCCAATCGCGGGTGGCGTAGCTGCGCGCGAGTTCGGCCGCCGGGTGGCCTTCCAGCCCACCGTCCACGAGCAGGGCGGCGCCCAGGGTGGCGGGCAAGAACTGGTCCGGCGGAAGACCACGACGCCCATCCCCGATCCGCACGACCACCGTCACCTCGCCGGGCGCGAAGCTGGTGCGCATGTGGTTGACGACGACGCCGTTGCCGAACCGCAGGCGCAGGACGCCATGCCCCAGAACCTCGCGGCCCACCACCTGGCCAGGCGCGCCCAGAGCCACAGGGGAGGCGTCGCCGAAGGCGATGACGGGCGCCTGGGGCGCAGGGGGCAGTTCCGATGCGCCCGCGGCGGTCCAGGCCGCCAGGATCTCCGACGCCTTGGGCGCCTTGGCGTCCTCAACCGAGATCCGGGGCGGCGCGTCAGGCGGCCAGGCCTGGAGGAACGCCGCCCGCACCGCTTCGGGGCTCAAGGTCTCGGCGAACCGGTTGAGCCGCCGCATGTCTTCGTTGGCCGTCCGGTAAGGGCGCTCCAGCGACGCCAGACGGAGCAGTTCGTCGGCCCAAGCGAAGCTTGAGCGCGCCGCCTCCGTGTCCTGCAGGCCGCGCAGGGCTGCGCGCTCCACCGCCAGGACATGATCGATCTCACCCTGGCTCGGGCCCTGCTCGGACAAGGCCCGCATCGCGGTGCGGATCAGGGCGACAGCGCGACCGGCCGCCCCGTCCGCATGTGCGGCGCTGACGCAAAGGCTGGCCGCGCGGTCGAACCGGAGCGGACCGATGACGTCGAGGCTGTGGACATCGGCGTCGCGGGCCGCCGCCGACGTCAGCCGGGCCGCAAGGATTTCGGCCCAGACGAACTCCGCAAGATCGGCGGTCTCCGGCGCTTCGGGCAGGGCTGCGCTGCTCTTGCACACGAGGCTGCGGCGGGGCACGCGCGTCGCCGGCAGCAGCCGCACCTCGGGCGCGGACAGGCGGGCGAGGTCGCGCCGCGGCGCCCGCTGGGCCGCATCGCCCGCCGGACGCCAGCCGGAGAAACGCTCGCGGATCAGCGGTGCGACAGCGGCGGCCTCCACCGGCCCGGTCACGATCAGCAGAGACCGGTCGGGCCGGTACGCCCGGCGATGGAAGGCCGCCAGCTTGGAGGCGTCGAGGCTGCGCAGCGACTCCTCGGTCCCGGCGGGGCTGCGGTCGCGGTCGCCCTCGCCGACGAACTGGAACGCCCACTCGGCCTCGATGGTGGGCGTTTCGGGAATCTGCATGCCGCGCCGCTCGGCCTGGACGACGCCCCGCTCGATGTCCACCTCCTCCGGGCGGAACAGCAGGCCGTCACCCACATCACGAAGCCAGACGAGCGCCAGATCGAGATCGGCCCCGTCCGCTCCGGGCAGGTCGAGGTGATAGGTTGTCTCACGTTCGCTGGTGAAGGCGTTGTGGTCGCGGCCGCTGGTCAGGCCGCGCTGCGCCATCACCGCGTCGATGTCGCCCTGGGGTCGGCTGCGCGTGGCGCGAAAGGCCATGTGCTCGACGAAGTGGGCGGCGCCGTGCTCGTCTTCCGCCTCGTCCTGACTGCCGGCTTCGATCCGCAGGCGCAGGGAGATTCCGGTCGCCTGCGGCGCCTCCAGGATCTGGTAGCGCAGGCCGTTCTCGAGCGCGCCCTCGACCAGACGCGGCTCGGCCTGGGCCGCCGCCGGCGCAAAGAAGACCACCCAAGCGCCCAGCAAGGCGCCGCACGCTCCCCAGGCCCGAGACAATCCCCACCCCCGAACAAAACGGAAACAGCCCGAGCCATTGCTACATTGGGTTGTCCCGCCGCGCTACCCCCTATCGCCCGTCAGGCGAACGGCGTGCGCTCAGTCGAGGCCGAGGCTCTTGCGGTAATCGGGGTGGACGAGGTCGTGGTATTCCTCGTGGCGCCGGATGTAGCTGGCGAAGAAGGGGCAGACCGGCATCACCACCTGGCCATGCTCGCGGGCGTAGTCCAGCGCCGTGCGGACGAGCTTCGACCCCACGCCCTTGCCCTCGAACGCCGGCGGCACCTCCGTGTGGGGGAAGAGGATGCCGGTTTTGAGCAGCCGGTATTCGGCGAAGGCGACGTCGCCGCCCAGCCGGACTTCGAAGCGTCCCGCTTCGCTGTTGTTGATGACTTCGAGATCGTCCGCGCCGGCCATGGCGTCCTCCGCTTGCCAGCGCCAAGGGAAGCACGGCCTCCGCACAAGCGAAAGGCCGGCGTCGCCGCCGGCCTTTGCCGAAGTCCTCTGCGGCCCGATCGGGCCGCGGGCGCCTTAGCGCTGGGCCAGTTCGATGCCGGCCACGGCGGCGAGTTCGGAGTCGCCGACCTTCTGGAGGGTGGCCTCCACGGTCGACTTCACGCAGCGCGCCTGGGCGGACTGGCGGAAGGTTTCGTGGGTGGTCTCGCGCAGGCAGACCGTGCGGGCGGCGCCGACGATCTCGGCATGGACCTGCTCGGCGGACTTGCCGGAGAGGGAGACCTTCACGCCTTCGGCGGCGAAGGCCGGAGCGGAGACGGACGCGGCGGCCACGAGGGCCAGGGCGGCGATACGAGCGATCATTTTTTCAGTTCCCGGAAAGGGGGTTGATGACAAACCACTTTTCGGGGCGTTCCTCTGGCGGCCTTCGTCGTCGATACGCGCCGTTGTCGGCCGCCTTGACCGTGTGATAGCGCGACCTTCCCCTAGGTCACAAGCGACTTTTTTGCGACGCAACATCCCCCTGCTGCGCTGCGGGATGAACAGGCGCCGCTGGTCATGGCGTAGGCGCCGGGGCTTGATAGCCAAGCGGCTCGCCGAGGAGCCGGAAGGTCGTGCGGTCCAGTCGAACGGATCCAGGCAGCGCAGCGTCCGAGCGAGCCTATGCCTCCACCGTCATCTGGGTCTGGGTGACCAGGGCCAGAAGCTTGCCCTCGGCGCTGGTGATGCGGGTCTGCCAGACGCTGGAGCGGCGGCCGATGTGCAGGGGCGCAGCCTCGCCGGTCACCGTCGTGCCGACCTTGGCCGAGCCCAGGAAGTTGGTCTTGCTCTCCAGCGTCGTCGTCCGCGCGCCGGCGGGAAGGTTGAGGAAGCCGCCGATGGCGCCGAGCGCGTCGGCGAAGGCCATGAAGGCGCCGCCGTGCAGGATGCCGCCGGCGGTGCACAGGTCCTCGCGCACGGTCAGGCGGCCGACGACGCGGTCCTTGCCGCGCTCTGTGATCTCCACGCCCATGAGGTCGGCGAAGGGCATGCCCGTAGGGGCGGCGGGCGCGGTCATCGGCGTCGTCTCCAACATTTCGTCCGGGTCTTTTTCTCGGCGCCCGGGTTGCGCCGCGACAGCCTAGCCCCTAGGTGGAACGAGACGAAGCCGCCACCGTTCGGGTCTGGCGGCGGCGCGCTTGCGCGTGTGGGAGCGGCGGCGTATCGACGCCTGCCGCAGGAGAAAATCAGGAGAGAGTTCGATGGGTTACCGGGTGGCCGTGGTCGGCGCCACGGGCAATGTGGGCCGTGAGATGCTGAACATCCTCGAGGAACTGGAATTCCCCGTGGACAAGATTCATGCGCTGGCTTCGCGCAAATCCATCGGAGTCGAGGTCTCGTTCGGCGACGAGCGGATCAAGTGCGAGGACATCGAGCAGTTCGATTTCTCCACGGTCGACATCGTGCTGATGAGCGTCTCGGGCGCCTTTTCCAAGGAATGGTCGCCGAAGATCGGCGCGGCCGGCCCCATCGTGATCGACAATTCCTCCGCCTTCCGCATGGATCCGGACGTGCCGCTGATCGTGCCGGAAGTGAATCCGGACGACGTGTCCTACGCCGGCAAGAAGAACATCATCGCCAATCCGAACTGCTCCACCGCCCAGCTGGTGGTGGCGCTGAAGCCCCTGCACGACCGGGCCAAGATCAAGCGCGTGGTCGTCTCGACCTATCAGTCGGTCTCCGGCGCGGGCAAGGAAGGCATGGACGAGCTGTGGGACCAGACCAAGGGCGTCTTCGTCCTCGGCCCGGGCGAGCCCAAGAAGTTCCCCAAGCAGATCGCCTTCAACGTCATCCCCTTCATCGGGTCGTTCAACGACGACGGCTACACCGATGAGGAGGCCAAGATGTGGAACGAGACGCACAAGATGATCGACCCTGAGATCAAGCTCACGGTCACCTGCGTGCGCGTGCCGGTCATGGTCGGCCACTCCGAAGCCGTGAACATCGAGTTCCACGAGCCCCTGGACGAGGATGAGGCCCGCGAGATCCTGCGCGAGGCGCCGGGCCTGATCGTCGTCGATAAGCGCGACGAGAAGGGCTATGTCACGCCGAAGGAAGTCCAGGGCGAGTTCCCGGTCTTCGTCAGCCGCATCCGCAACGACCCGACCATCGAGAACGGTCTGAATCTGTGGGTCGTGGCCGACAACCTGCGCAAGGGCGCGGCGCTGAACGCGGTGCAGATCGCTCAGCTCCTGCACGAGCGCGGCCTGATCAAGTCCAAGGCCATCGCCTGAGGCGGCGGGCGGCGGGCGCGTCAGCCCGCCTGCCCCGGACTTCAGAATTCCTGTTCCGGAAGGCGCGAACCGCGCGGCGATACAACCTTGCCCGTCGCACGCGAGGGCATAGGTAAGGGGCCTTCTGGTCCCGATTCCCTCCCCGAAAGCCGCCGCCGTGGTTGAAGCCCCCGAGTCCCCGCCGCCCGCAGCCCTCGCCGCGGGCCTTTCGGCCTATCTGATCTGGGGCTTCATCCCCCTCGTCTTTCAGCTCCTCGGCGGGCTTGGCATGGGGCCCTGGGAGATCCTCGCCCACCGCACCTTCTGGGCCATCCCCTTCGCCGGCCTCTTCGTCTGGATGGCCGGTCAGCAGGCCCAGGCTCTGGCCGTGTTCCGCAAGCCGGGCGTGCTCGCCCTGCTCGCCCTGTCCTCCCTGCTGATCGCCGCCAACTGGGTGGTCTTCATCTGGGCGGTGAACAACGGCCGGGTGCTGCAGACCAGCCTGGGCTACTTCATCAATCCCCTGCTCAGCATGGCCGCCGGCGCGCTCCTGTTCCGCGAGCGGCTGGACCGCGTGGCCCAGGCGGCCATCGGCTTCGCCATCGTCGGCGTGCTGCTGCAGACCCTGGCGCTGGGACGCCTGCCGTGGGTTTCGCTGACCCTGGCGGCCAGCTTCTGCGGCTATGGCATCGTGCGCAAGCGGGTCGCCGCCGACGCCCAGACGGGCCTCTTCATCGAATGCCTGATCCTGGGCCTGCCCGGCGCGGTCTTCGCCGTCTGGCTGGCCGGCGCCGGCGCCGACCACTTCACGAAGGGCGTCACCCCGGCCGCCTGGCTGATCTTCTCCGGCGCGGCGACGGCCGTCCCCCTCGTCCTCTTCGCCTGGGCCGCGCGGCGCCTGCCGCTCTCGGCCATGGGCTTCATGCAGTTCCTGGCGCCGTCCATGACCTTCGTCCTGGGGGTCCTGCAGGGCGAGCCGCTGACCGCCCTCAAGCTCGCCTCCTTCGCCTTTATCTGGGCCGGCGCCGGGGTCTTCGCCTACGGGCTCTGGCGCGCCGGCCGCCGGTTGGCGCGGGCGCCGGCCGCCGTCATTCCGGATCCGGGTACATGACGTGCGGCGAGGCGAGCGGCGCAAGCCCGAACGCCTCGATGATCCGCTCGGCCGCCGCGTCCGGCGGCGTGGCCTCGGTGTCGATGACCAGATCGGCCGGAATCGGGCGATAGGCGGGCCCACCGGCGGCGCGGAACTTCCGCAGCACCTCGACGGAGTGCAGCTTGTTCGAGGCCTTGCGGTCGGGGTTCTCCACCCGCCGGTCCTGCTCCTCGGGCGAGACCGTCAGCTCCACGAAACAGACCTCGCCGCCGTGGCGCTCGACCACGGCCCTGGTCTCCTCGATGAAGCCGGACGGGACGGTGTTCTCCGGGGCGAAGGTGAAGATCAGCGGCCGGTCCTCGCGCGCCGCCTCTTCGAACATGGCCAGCCAGTAGAGGCGCCGCAGCCGGACGAAAGGCGCGCTGCCGAAGGGAAAGACCGCCGCGACGGCGTCCAGGGCCAGGTGGTTGTGGAAGAGCGGATAGTTGGTCCGGGCCGCCAAGGCCTTCGCCACCGTCAGCTTTCCGCAGGCCGCCGGACCGAAGATGAAGACCAGCCGCATCGCCCCTCTCCCGATGGCCCTCAGCCGGCGCCGACGGCGTGGAGCCTCGCCCCATGCTCGCGCAGCCAGGCCCGCTGCGGCGCCGGATCGCCGACCAGATCATGCACCAGAGCCCAGAAGCGCGGGCCGTGGTTCAGCTCGCGCAGGTGGGCGCATTCATGGGCCGCCACATAGTCGGCCACCGAAAGCGGCGCCAGCGCAAGGCGCCAGGAATAGCGGATCACGCTCGGAGTCCGCCCGGCGCCCGGCTTGCAGGAGCCCCAGCGGGACCGGGCGTCCATCACGCGGATCTCCGGGGTCGGCTCGCCCAGGGACCCGGCATGGCGCTCGGTCAGCCGCGTGAGGCCGGCCAGGGCCTCGCGCTTGATCAGGCGCAGCGCCCCCCTGGCGAAGACCTCGCCCTCGCCGGGCGCCAGCAGGCGGCCCGGCTCGCCGCCGTCCGGAACGAGGCGCCTGGCCCGCCCCTCGCTGCGGGCGAGAACATAGGCCTCGCCGAACAGGCGCAGCTGACGGCCGGGCGCCAGGGGCCGCGGGGCCGGAAGCTCGGCCAGCCGCGCGCAGATCCAGTCGATCCGCTCGCGTGCGAAGTTCGCCGCTTCGGAAAGGCGGCGGGCGGAGGGGGCGGTGGCCACGACCTCGCGCTGCGTCCGGTCGAGACGCAGCGAGATGCGGCGGGCGCGCGGGTGGACTTTCAGGCGGACGACGGCGCCGGCGATCTCCAGCCGGTCGCCGTCGGCGAAGGGACGGCCGAAGGGACTCATGTCCGGCCGAATCTAGGCGGCGGCGCGCGACTTGTCGAAGCGGCTTTCGTGCTCGGCGATGAAGGCCCGCACCCGCGGATAGATCTCCTCGCGGAAGCGGCGGCCGTTGAAGACCCCGTAGTGGCCCACATGGGGCTGCACGTAGTCGGCCTTGAGGGCGTCCGGCAGGCCGGCGCAGAGCGCATGGGCGGCCTGGGTCTGGCCGATGCCGGAGATGTCGTCCTTCTCGCCCTCCACCGTCAGCAGGGCCACGTCGGTGATCTTGCCCGGATCGACCAGCCGCCCGCGATGGACGAGTTCGCCCTTGGGCAGCAGGTAGCGCTGGAAGACGTAGTCGACGGTCTGGAGATAGAACTCTTCCGTCAGGTCGAGGACCGAGAGGTACTCGTCATAGAATTCCAGGTGCTTCTCGGCGGAATCCCCGTCGTCCTCCATGAGGTGCTGCAGGTAGCGCAGATGCGCCTCCTGGTGCCGCTCGATGTTCATCGACATGAAGGCGTAGAGCTGGACGAAGCCCGGATAGACGCGCCGGCCCATGCCCGGATAGGGCGGCGGCACGGTGTAGATCATGTTCGAGGCGAACCAGGCGAAGGGCCGCTCCTCGGCGAGCCTGTTGGTCACCGTCGGCGAGAAGCGCGCATCGATGGGCGAGCCCATGAAGGTCATGGAGGCCGGGCGGCTCTCCTCCTCGTCCTCGGCCATCAGGGCGGCCGCGGCCAGCACGGGCGGCCCCGGCTGGCAGACGGCCACGACGTGCGGCCGCGGGCCCAGGAAGCGCAGCATCTCGCGCACGTGGTCGAGATAGTCGTGGAAGTCGAAGCGGCCCTCCATCACCGGCACGGAACGGGCGTTCTGCCACTCGGTGATGTAGACCTCGTGGTCCTGGAGGAAGGCCTGAACCGTGCCGCGGAGCAGCGTGGCGTAGTGGCCTGACAGGGGGGCGACGATCAGCACGGCCGGCTCCAGCCGGTTGCGGCCGGCCTTGCGCATGTCGGCCATGTCGCGGGCGAAGTGGGTGAGCTTCACCCAGGGCGAGCTCCACACCGTGTGCGGACGCACCTTCACCGCCTCGCCGTCGATCGTGACGGAGTCGATCCCCCAGTCCGGCTGCCGGTAGCGGCGGGTGAGGTTCGACACGAGGTCTGCGGTGGCGAAGACGCGACGGCCGAAATCGGTGTCACGCGCCGGGTTGAGGGGGCTTGACCAGAAGTTCCGGGTCGCCAGCGCGGCCAGGCGCAGCGGCGTGGCGCCGTAATAACCGGTCTCGTGCAGGGTGTAGAGCATCTGCGAAACGTCCTTGTGCGCCGCAACATATCATGTGGCGGCTTAACGGAGTCCACCCCGTCAAGGATGCATGGTCGCGCGTCAGCCCTGCTGCATGGCCTCGCGGATCAGGCGCGCCATCTCCTCGGGCGGCAGGCCATAGGCCAGGACCCGGTTGAACCGCCCCTGCGGATCCATCAGGTAGGCCGCCGTGGAATGGTCGACCGAATAGTCCGGCCCCTCGCCGTTCTTCCGGTAATAGGCGTGATAGGCCTTGGCGGCCTGGGCCACCTGTTCGGGCGTGCCCGTCAGGCCCATGACGTCGTCGGGGAAGGCGTCGAGCGACAGATAGGTCTTGAGCTGCTCGGGCGTGTCGCGCTCCGGATCGACGGAGATGAACACGGTCTGCAGCTCGTCGGCCCGCGGGCCGAGCTGCTCCTCGGCCACGGCCACCGCCTGCAGGGTGGAGGGGCAGATGTCCGGGCAGTAGGTGAAGCCGAAGAAGACGACGCTCCACTTGCCCTTGAGCACCGATTCGTCGACCGGCTGGCCGTCCTGGTTCACCAGCTCGAACGGACCGCCGACGTCGGCTTGTCCCGAGGAGGCGACCACGCCGCTCGCCGGTCCGCCGGCCCGCCAGAAAAGGGCGGCGCCCACGGCCAGGCCGAGGATGGCCACCAGGGCGACGATGATCCAGGAACGTTTCGACATGGGCCTTGTCCGGGAAATTGAAAAATGCGGTCCGGGGGCTCGCCTTGGCCGCCGATCTCGGTGATCCTCGCAGCGTATGGCCTTGAAGAACGACGGATCGGCGGGTCTGAAGGACCCCTTGGGTCTCGATAGGCAAAGCACCGCCCTGCTGCAAGGTGAGCTCGCCTGGGACGAGGCCGTCCTGAAGCAGGGCCGCCTGCGGGTCCGCACGGTGGTGACCCTCCGGTGGGTGCTGGTGGCCGGCGAGGCCGCCCTGCTGACGCTCGCGGCCACGACCCTGGACTTCGCCGCGCCCTACGCGCTCTGCTTCGCCCTCGTGGGACTGGCCGCCTGGGCCAATCTGCTGGTGGGGATCGCGACCCCGGGCCAGCGTCTGCTGAGCCCCACCGAGGCCGCCGTCCAGCTCGGCTTCGACGTCGTCCAGGTCTCGGCCCTGGTCTTCCTGACCGGCGGCATCGTCAATCCGTTCGTCATCATGATGGTGGCCCCGGTGGCCCTGGCGGCCGCCACCCAGCCCCTCAGCGCAATCCTGGCCCTCACGGGCGGCGCGGCGGCCTGCGCCCTGGCGCTCACCTTCGCCTCCCTTCCCCTGCCCGGTCCGGACGGCGCGGCGCTGCACCTGCCCTTCAGCTACCGGCTCGGCGCCCTGGGCGCGCTGCTGGGCGGACTGGGCGTGACGGCCAGCTATGTGCGCGAAGCCGCCCAGGAGACCGCCCGCCGGGCCCTGGCGCTGGACGTGACGCAGGCGGTGCTGGCGCGCGAACGCCGTCTCTCGGCCCTCGGCGCCCTGGCCGCGGCGGCCGCGCACGAACTGGGCACGCCGCTCGCCACCATCGCCATCGTGGCCAAGGAGATGGCCCGCGAAGCGACCGACGGGCAGGTCAAGGAGGACGCCGAGCTGCTCATGGCCCAGGCCCAGCGCTGCCGGGAGATTCTCACCCGGCTGACCCAGACGCCCGACGCCTCCGACGAGGTCCATGAGCGGATGAGCCTTCTGCAGCTGCTGCAGGAAGTCATCGAGCCCCACCGCGAGGTCAAGGGCGTGCGCCTGGAAGCCATCGTCACCGGCGCGCCGGGCGTGAAGAAGCCGGCCCTCATCCGAATGCCGGAGGTGACCCACGCCGTCTCCTCCTTCGTCGAGAACGCCGTCGACTTCGCGGCCTCCGAGGTGCTGGTCACGGCGCGCTTCGACGCCGAAACGATCACCGTCGAGGTGCGCGACGACGGGCCCGGCTTCGCGCCGGAGATCCTGGCGCGTCTCGGCGAGCCCTATGTCACCAGCCGGCCGGGCGCCGAAGGATCGCGGACGGGCCACATCGGGATGGGGCTGGGCTTCTTCATTTCGAAGACCCTCCTGGAACGGACAGGCGCCACCGTGACTTTCCAGAACGGGCGTCCCCGCGGAGCCGTCGTCTCGGTCCGCTGGCCTCGCGAGAAGGTGGAGGCGATCCATGGCTGACACGGCGGGGGACTTGCCGAACTATGTCAGCGCACGACAGTATCAGCACACGCTGTGAGGGAGGCCCGCACGCGCGGGTGGCAGGAATGACCGATTTGAGCGCCCAGATCGACGCGTTGCCGGACAAGAGCCTGTTGCTCATGGACGACGACAGCGCCTTGCGCACGCGTCTGGGCCGCGCCCTGGAAGGTCGGGGCTTCGAACCCGTCCTGGTGGGCAGCGTCACCGAGGCGCTGGCGGCGGTGAAGGTCTTTCCGCCCGCCTTCGCCGTCCTCGACATGCGCCTGGAGGACGGAACCGGCCTGCAGGTGGTGGAGGCCATGCGCGAAGCCCGGCCCGATTCCAAGGTCATCATGCTGACCGGCTACGGCAACATCGCCACCGCCGTGGCCGCGGTGAAGGCCGGGGCGGTGGACTACCTCTCCAAACCCGCCGACGCCGACGATGTCGCCCGCGCCCTGCTCGCCCTGCCCGGCGATGCGCCGGCCCCGCCGGAGAACCCGATGAGCGCCGACCGCGTGCGCTGGGAGCACATCCAGCGGGTCTACGAGCTCTGCGGCCACAATGTCTCCGAGACCGCGCGCCGGCTGAACATGCATCGCCGGACCCTGCAGCGGATCCTGGCCAAGCGGGCGCCGCGCTAGGGCGTCAGGAGTTCGCTGCCGCCGCCCACGGCGCGCAGGGCGGCCAGGCGGCCGAAGGCGACGGTCAGCGCCTTTCGCCGGGCGCCGGCCAGGCTCGCCACCGCAGGTTCGCGCAGGACCTCGCCGCCGAAGGCGTCGGCCACGATCAGGCCGGGATCGGGCGGCAGCACCTCGCGCGGGAACTCCGGCGCCACGGCGAAGGCGAAGGCGTCGCAATAGGGCGCGTACTCATGCCACTTTCCGTCGGTGCGGAAGTCCTCGAGGCTGGACTTCACCTCGACGATGTAGAGATCGCCTCGGCGACCGAGCGCCATCAGGTCGGCGCGGCGGCCGTTGGGCAGGCAGACCTCGGTGAGCGGCGCATAGCCCAGAGCCGCCAGCAGACGCGCCGCGCCGCGGGTGACGGCCTGGGTGATCTCCGGCCGCGAAGCCGGCGCGCAGGTGGTCAGGACGAGGTCCATGCCGCCACCATGTTCCGCATGTGTTCCGAAATCAAGGGCCGCCGGCGCGGCTCAAGGCCGCTTCACTTGCCCGGCTGTTCCGGGAACTCGAGTTTGCTGACGTCGTAGCCGAGCTGCCTGATGCGGGCGAGGGCCTGGCTGCGGGCGCTGGCGGCCAGTTGCGGCGCCTTGGACATCAGCCAGACATAGTTGCCGCCCGGCGTGCCCATGATCAGCCAGCCCTGGTCGGTGCGGTGGTCGAGGATCCAGTACTCCTGGTTCACCACCCCGCCGAAGAAGCTGAGCTTGAACTTCGCCTTCTTGACCGGGTCGGTGATGGCGGCGCTGGCCTTCCATTCCTTCTTCGGTCCGTCGGGCGAGCCGCGGCGACAGGTCTGGACGACGTCATAACCCTTGCCGTCGAGCGCCCAGTCGGAGGTGGCGGCCTCGCAGTCCTTCTGCATGGCGTTGGGCGTGCGGGCCACCTCGTACCAGCGGCCGGTCATCTTGGTGAGCTCCACCTCGCGGACGGGCTCGGGCGCCTGGGCGGCCTGGGCCGGAAGGGCGAGCAGGAGGAGGGCGGCGGCCGGCGCGGCGAGCGCCCGCCGGGGCGGACGAAGCGGGTTCGGGTTCGACATGCGCGAATGCCTTACGGGATGCGGGCGACGAAATGAAGGCGCCCGCGAGCCTAACTCACGGGCGCCTGGAAGGTTGAGCGGAAAGGCGCGGCCTCTCCGAAATTTGGCTATTCCGCCGCGATGGTCACCGGCGCGGCGGCGCGGTCCTTGAAGTTGATCGCCTGCAGGTAGCGGATGCCGTCCTCGGCGATGTCGTCGCCCACCATCCGCTCGCCCTCGCCGGCCAGTTCGTCCATGTCGACATACATGGCGTAGAAGCCGCGGGTGCGGTCGGTGATCAGGCCGGCGTTCAGCAGGGTCTTCACCAGCACGCGGAAGATGTTGGTCTCGCCCGTGAACTTGCGGTTGGCATCGCGCTCCTTGCGGCGCTGGACGATATCGGCGACCACCCGCTCAGGATCGAGGCCGAACTGGCCGTAGATCTCGGCCTGCTGGCGGGGATCGCCGCGGTCGAACAGGAGCTTCTGGGCGCAGTGGGCGGTCCAGTCCTCCATGATGTTGCGCTCGGCTTCGGAGAGGTGCGGCACCGTCCGGTCGGCCCAGATCTTCCCGAACTTGTGGTGGAAGGCCTCGTCGGTCATCACCAGCTGGAAAAGCTTCCTGGCCAGGGGGTCGCGGTTGTTCTTGTAGCCGTTGGCGAAGGCCCCCATGGCCAGGCCCTCGACCAGCATCTGCATGCCGACGACCTTCTTATAGACCTCCGGCGCTTCGATGATCTCGATCAGCAGGGACTTCAGCGCCGCGCCGCATTCGGTGGGCCGGCCCCAGCGGGCCTTGATGTACCTGGCGAAGGCGGTGACGTGGCGGGCTTCCTCGCGCGTCTGGTTGGCCGCGTACTCCTGGGCGCCCTGATCCTTCAGCACGTGGCAGAGGCTGGCCGACAGGTTCAGCGCCCCCTGCTCCCCATGCAGGATGGAGGAGAAGTTGCGCAGCTGCATGTAGTTGATGAAGCGGACCTTCTCCTTCGGGTCCTTCAGCGTCTCGGCGATATAGGGCAGCCGCAGCAGGGGCTGCTGGGCCTCGTCGATCATGGGCTCGTTTTCCATGTCGAAGGGCTCGTCGAAGTCGATGTACTTCGGATCCAGCGGGTCCCAGAAGTGGTCGTGCGTGGCCGAGATGATCTTGTCGAAGGCGGTGGAGCGGGCGTTGTAGCGGTCCAGCTCCAGCATGGACTCGAAGTCGTCGGGGGCCACGGCCCCGTACATGACGTCCTTGGTGATGTTGCCGTCGGCGGCCATGGATATCCTCCCTGCGGCGCCCGTCTGACGCGGGCGCTCGTCGACCACACGCTCACGGGGTGAACGCTGTTCGTCAAAGGGTTTCGGGCGATGGCGCCTGTGAACAACCCTCAACGACTGTCTGGCGCTGCGCTCCGCCCTACGCTGGGTTCAGTTCCCGCAAGAAGACGGCGGATGTTGGCGTCGTGGCGGACGATCACGAAGAGGCCGCCTGCGATGACAAAGAGGCGGTAGGGAAGCGGATGCTCCAGTGCGCAGACCAGGACGATCGCTGTAACTGCTGCAGCCATCGAGCCGAGAGACATGATCCGAAAGAGGGCCAGCGTGAGCCCGAACACCGCCAAGCCCCCCAGACCGACCGGCCATGACATCGCCAGCAGCACACCAAGTCCCGCTGCGACGGACTTGCCGCCGTTGAACCTCAGCCAGACCGGACGGGCGTGCCCCACAAGCGCAGCAAGACCCGCAAGACAGATGGTCCAAGACGTGAGCGTGCCGAGGTCCGCCACCGACGGCGGCGTAATGCTCTGGCGGGCATAGGTCCAGGCAACGACCTCGCGGACGAGGATGACCGACATGGCCCCCTTCAAGACATCCAAGGAGAGGACCACCGCAAACGGCCATGAACCCAGGGTTCGCAGGACGTTTGTCGCGCCAGTGGACTTGGAGCCGTACTCCCGGATGTCGATGCCTTTGAGCAGTCGCCCGGCCAGATACCCCGTCGGGACGGAGCCGAGGAGATAGGCCGCCGCCAATCCAACGGCGATGAGTGTCCAGAAGGCCATGGGGTTCCTGGGGTCGGCAGCTAGAAAAAGGGCGGGCCCAAAGACCCGCCCCTCTTCATTCGATCGACGTTCGCGACCTACTCCGCCGCGATGGTCACGGGCTTGAGCGCCCGGTCCTTGAAGTTGATGGCCTGGAGATAGACGATCCCCTCCTCGGCGATGTCGTCGCCGACCATGCGGTCGCCCTCGGACTTCAGCTCGTCCATGTCGACATACATGCCGTAGAAGGCCTTGGTGCGGTCGGTGATGATGCCGGCGTTCAGCAGGGTCTTGATCAACACCCGGAAGATGTTGGTCGATTCCTTCATGTCCTCGCGGCGGGCCTCGTCGGTGGCCAGCTTCTGGATCTCTTCCAGCACCTTGTCGGGATCGAGGCCGAACTCCTCATAGAGGTCGCGCTGCTCGCTGGGCGAGACGAGGTTGAAGAGCAGGACCTGGAAGCAGTGGGCCGCCCAATCCTCGATGATCTCGTGTTCCTGCTGGGTCAGCTTCGGAATGGTCCGGTCGGCCCAGATCTTCCCGAACTTGTGGTGGAAGGCCTCGTCGGTCATGACGAGCTGCATCAGCTTGCGGCCCAGCGGGTCGTTGAGCTTCTGGTAGAAGGTGGCGAAGGCGCCCATGGCCAGGCCCTCGACCAGCATCTGCATGCCGATGATCTTCTTGTAGACCTCAGGGCTGCCGATGATGTCGACCAGCAGGTCCTGAAGGACCTTGGAGCATTCCACCGGCCGGCCCCAGCGGGCCTTGATGTACTTGGCGAAGGCCGTGACGTGGCGGGCTTCTTCGCGGGTCTGGTTGGCGGCGTACTCCTGCGCGCCCTGGTCCAGCAGCACGTGGCACAGGCTGGCCGACAGGTTCAGCGCGCCCTGCTCGCCGTGCAGGATCGAGGAGAAGGACCGCAGCAGCGACTTGTTGATGAACTGGGCCCGCAGGCTCGGATCGCTGAGGTGGTTGCGGACATAGTCGGTCTGCAGGGCGACGTTCAGCTCCTCGGGCACCAGGGGCTCGTTGTCCATGTCCCAGGGCTCGTCGAAGTCGATGTACTTCTTGTCGAGCGGATCCCAGAAGTGGTCGTGGGTCGCCGAGATGATCTTGTCGAAGGCCGTGGAGCGCGAATTGTAGCGGTCCAGGTCGAGCATGGACTCGAAGTCGTCGGGCGCGACGGCTTCGTAGATGAGGTCCTTGGTGATGTTGCCGTCGGCGGCCATGCGTTCCTCCAGGAATGATGTGGGCTTGCCGGCGCCCTTGATCCGCATTTCGGGACCAGGTCCCGCTGTCGCGACGGATGGGCGGCTCTGTGCTTGGGCCCAAGCCTGACTCGTTGACCGGCGTTCGTCAAAGGAAACCGTGACGCCCGCGTCAATTTTCGGAGAGGACGCCCCGCCGCCGAAAGAAAACGCCCGCCGGACGGGTCCGGCGGGCGAAGGTCGATGAGATGGAAAGGGCGGCGGCCCTATTCGGCCGCGATGGTCACCGGGGCGGCCATGCGGTCCTTGAAGTTGATCTCCTGGAGGTACTTGATGCCCTCCTCGGCGATGTCGTCGCCGACCATCCGGTCGCCTTCGGCCTTCAGCTCGTCCATGTCCACATAGGTGGCGTAGAAGGCCCGCGTGCGGTCGGTGATGATGCCCGCGTTGAGCAGGGTCTTCACCAGCACGCGGAAGATGTTGGTCTGCTCCTTCATGTTCTCCCGGCGGGTCTCGTCGGTGACCATCTCGGCCATCTCGGCGATCACCTTGTCCGGATCCAGGCCGAACTCCTCATAGAGGTCGCGCTGCTGGCTGGGGGAGACCAGGTTGAAGAGCAGGGTCTGGAAGCAGTGGGCCGCCCAGTCCTCGATGATGGCGTGCTCTTCGGCGTTCAGGTGCGGGATGGTCCGGTCGGCCCAGATCTTCCCGAACTTGTGGTGGAAGGCTTCATCCGTCATGACCAGCTGAAGGAGCTTCTTGCCGGTCGGATCGTTGATGTTGTTGAAGAAGGTGGCGAAAGCGCCCATGGCCAGGCCTTCCACCAGCATCTGCATGCCGATGATCTTCTTGTAGACCTCCGGGCTGCCGATGATCTCCACCAGCAGGGTCTTCAGCGTCGGGCCGCATTCCACCGGACGGCCCCAGCGGGCCTTGATGTACTTGGCGAAGGCCGTGACGTGGCGGGCTTCTTCACGGGTCTGGTTGGCGGCGTATTCCTGCGCGCCCTGGTCCTTCAGCACGTGGCACAGGCTGGCCGACAGGTTCAGCGCCCCCTGCTCGCCGTGCAGGATGGAGGAGAAGGAGCGCAGGGCCGACTGGTTCACGAAGCGGACGCGGGTCTTCCAGTCCGACAGGTGGTTGGAGACGTAGTCCGTGGACATGGAGATGATCATGTCCTCGGGCAGGATCATCTCGTTTTCCATGTCGAAGGGCTCGGAGAAGTCGATGTACTTCTTGTCGAGCGGATCCCAGAAATGGTCGTGGGTGGCCGAGATGATCTTGTCGAAGGCCGTGGAGCGCGCGTTGTAGCGGTCCAGCTCCAGCATCGACTCGAAGTCGTCGGGGGCGACGGCGTCGTAGATGATGTCCTTGGTGATGTTGCCGTCGGCGGCCATGGCTTCGTCCTCCTGAAGATCGATCGGGCTCTGGTTGCCGGCCCGCGCCGGTGCGGGCTGGCCCTTTGATCTCCGGGAAGGATCGCAGATGAACGGCGTTCAGTCAACGAAGATGACGGGGGCGTCACCTTTCGTAACCGGTTGTTCATCCTGACGTAACGGCGCCGCGCCGGCCGCGGGAGGTTCAGTCGGCGGCGGCCTCGATCGCCTCGATCTGCTCGTCGGACAGGCCGAAGTGATGACCGATCTCGTGGACGAGAACGTGGGAGACGAGGTCCTCCAGGCTGACGTCCCCGCGCGCCGCCCACTCGTCCAGGATCGGCCGCCGGTAGAGGAAGACCATCGACGGCTGGGTCGCCGGATCCAGCACCGAACGGCGCGCCAGATCGACCCCGTGATAGAGGCCCGTCAGCTCGAAGGGATCCTCGATCCCGAGCTCGTTCAGCACCTCCTCGTCGGGGAAGTCGTCGACCCGGAAGATGACGTGGCCCGTCATCCGCCGGAATTCCTCGGGCAGGCGGGCGAAGGCGGCTTCGGCCAGGGCGGCGAAGTCGTCGAGGCTGGGCGCGCGGCTCATTCGTCAGGCATCACCGAATGGGGCGCTTCGGGCCGGCGGACCTCGAAGAGGCCGATGTCGAGGGGCTGCTGCGGGCGCACGGCGCGCAGCGGCTGGCGCGTGAGGGCCTTCAGGGTGTCGCGGTCGGCCTCGCCGGCCTTGCGCTGCTGCCGGGCCTGGGGCGCATCGGAGAGGTCGGGCCCGTCTCCGACCCGCCAGTAGGAGACCTGAAGACGCCAGACCGTCGCCACGGGCGCCGCCGGCGCCTCGGGCCAGCGCCGGCCGTCCTGGAAGCTGGGCGCCAGCGGCGCGGGCAGGCGCCGGCGACCGCGCACGGGCGCCGCCAGCTCCACCAGCCGGCAGAAGCGGTCCTCCGGCGGCAGGGTCAGGGTCCGGCCCGGCCGGTCGTCCTCCACCCGGCCGGCATGGGCGTCCAGCGCAGCCTCACGGGCGGCGTATTCGGGCCCGACCCCCTGGGTGACGAAGCTCACGCGTTCGCCGCCGGCCAGGCGGCTGGCCTCGCGCTCGCGCGCCGCGCGGCCCAGCGGTCCGCCCAGGGCCGCCGCAGCGTCGGGCGCGACGGGATAGAGGATGGCGGTCATGGCGCCATTCTCGCGCAATCTCGGAGCTCTGTGAACGGAGCGCGCGTGCGGCGTACGAATTTGGGTCTTATGGTTGATCCTGGGTGATTCGCATCGGCGTGGACGGACGCCGATGGAGTGGTGATGAACGCGCACGAACTGATCCTGGCTGCGGCCGCCGGCGCGGTCTGTCTGGCCATCTGCGCAACCCTGTGGGCCCTGGCCCAGCAGCGGCAGGGTCGGATGCGGCTGTCGGCCCTGCAGGCCCGGGTCGCGGCGCTGGAGACCCAGGCCGAGGTGGCCCAGTCCTCCGTGGAGGCCTTCGACTCCGCCCTGCTGGCGGTGGAGGACGGCCGCGCCATCCTGGCCTCGGGCGAGGAGAGCCTGGCCGTCTGCGCTGCGGCGCTCGGCCTGGAGACGGCCGACGCCCAGGGCCTGGTCAACGCCCTGATGCGGGCCGATCCCGACCATGCGCGGCGTCTGCGCGCCCTGTTCGAACGCGGCGAGGCCTGCGCCTTCGAGGCCCGCGGGCCGGAAGGCGTCGTCGCCGTCGAAGGCCGGGCCGCCGGTGCGATCGCCTGGCTGCGTCTGTCGGCGGTGATCGGCGACGACGCCGGCCTGCCCACCGCCCCGCGTTTCGCCGCCTTCCTCGACGCCCGCACCGGCCCGGCCTGGATCGCCTCGGCCGATGGTTCGCCGGTCTGGGTGAACGCCGCCTGGCTCGCCGCGGTGGACGCCGTCAGCCTTGACGACGCCGCCAGCCGCGACCTCACCTTCGACAAGGCGGCCGACGAACTGGCGAGCGAAGCGGCCAATCTCGCCCAGGTGCGGGAGACCACCCGCTGGCTGACGGTCGGCGGACGTCGCCGGGCCTTCCACATCACCGCCCGCCCGCTGGAGGGCGGCGGCGTCGGGGTCTGGGCCGAGGACGTCACCGAGACCGAGGAGATGCGCGAGGCGCTGAAGCGCCACGTGGCCGCCCACGACGAGACGCTCAACCACATCGCCGACGCCGTCGCCATCTTCGGCCCCAGCAAGAAGATGATCTTCCACAACACGGCCTTCGCCGAGCTGTGGGGCCTGGAGCCGGCCTGGCTGGCCGAGCAGCCCTCGCATGGCGAACTGCTGGACCGCCTGCGGCAGCGCCGCCGCCTGCCCGAGACCGCCGACTACGGGCGCTGGAAGGCCGCCGAGCTGGGCCGCTACGAGGCGCTGGACGCCAGCCCCGACGACCTGTGGAGCCTGCCCGACGGCCGCACCCTGCGCGTGGTGCGCCAGCCCCACCCGATGGGCGGGGTCCTGCTGCTCTTCTCCGACATCACCGACGAGCTGAAGCTCAAGGCGCAGTACAACGCCCTGATCCAGGTGCAGCAGGCCACGCTCGACAAGCTGAACGACGCCGTCGCCGTGTTCGGCTCCGACGGGCGCCTGCGCCTGCACAACGAGGCCTTCGAGCGGTTCTGGAACGTCACCCCCACCCAGCTCGACCTGGCCGGCGACTTCGAGGGTGTGGTCGAGCTCTGCGTGCCGCGCCTGCACGATCTCGGCTTCTGGCGCGAGTTGAAGGGCCGGGTGGCCGATCCCGATCCGAGCGCACGGGCCCCCATGTCCGGCGAGGTGAAGACGTCCGACTCCCGCATCGTGAACTATCAGTCGCGGCCGCTGCCGGACGGGGCCACCCTGATCGCCTTCACCGACGTCACCGACGCGCGCAAGCTGGAGAGCGCGCTCGCCGACCGCTCGGCCGCGCTGGCCGACGCCGAGCGGCTGAAGCGCGATTTCGTCGGCAACGTCTCCTACGAACTGCGCACGCCGCTGACGACGATCATCGGCTATTCCGAGCTGCTGGAACGCTCGGGCGAGAACCTGTCGGAGCGCGGCCGCAGCCACGCGGCGGCCGTGCGCCTGGCCGCCACCCAGCTGGCGCGCTCGATCGACGACGTGCTCGACATGGCCCAGATCGACGCCGACGAGATGGCGCTGGACCTTGAGGATGTCCGCGTCGCCGATCTGCTCGCCCAGTCCGCCGCGCGCTGGGCGCGGGAAGCCGAGGCCGGGCGGGTCGCGCTGGCGGTGGAGCATGCCGACGACATCGGCGTCATCCGCGCCGACGCCCACCGCCTGGGCCAGATCATGGATCACCTGATCGAGAACGCCATCCGCCAGACCCCGCCCGAGGGCAAGGTGACGGTCTCGGCCCGGCGCGCCCTGGGCGAGGTCAAGCTGCAGGTCAGCGACACGGGCCGGGGCATCCCCTTCCACGTCCAGGCCCACATCTTCGACCGCTTCGTCGGCCGCGAACGGGGCGGGCCGGGCCTCGGCCTGGCCCTGGTCAAGGCGCTGACCGAGCTGCACGGCGGCTGGGTGGCCCTGGAGAGCGAGCCGGGCAACGGCGCCACCTTCACCTGCCACCTGCCCGAACTGGCCCAGGCCGAGGCCGGCAGCCACCGCGAACTGGAGTTCTAGGTCCAGGCGCCTTCAGCGCCGTCGCGCGGGCTCCGGCTCTCCTTCGTCCCCTCGTGGTCGCGCGGAGACGCGTAAGGCCCGCGCAGGCCGCGCACGCAGAAACGCCGGGCGCAGAGTCCCGGCGTTCGCGATCTCAGTCGGCGGCGGCTGCGGCCCCGGCCGCAGCCCGCCCGATCAGTGCTGGCTTTCCGGCATCCGGACGACGAGGCCGTCCAGCTCGTCGCTGACCTTGATCTGGCAGGACAGGCGGCTGTTGGGTTCGACGTTCTCGGCGAAGTCGAGCATCGACTCCTCCATGGCCGAGGTGGAGCCGGTCTTGTCGCGCCAGGCCTCGTCCACATAGACGTGGCAGGTCGCGCAGGCGCAGGCGCCGCCGCAGTCGGCGTCGATGCCCGGAATGTTGTTCTTGACCGCGCCTTCCATCACCGTGAGCCCGGTCTTCACGTCCACGACGTGCTCGGTGCCGTCGTGCTCGATGTAGGTGATCTTGGCCATGACTCCCTTTCGCGCCGCCTTAGGCGACGACCTCTTTCATTGAAACCGTCGGATCGGCGAGCTTCGCCTTCGAGACCGCTTTGCGGTTCCCGATCAGCTGCTTGCCCATCATGAATTCCGGGGGCGAGTTGATCGCCTCCACGGACTGGATCTGATCGCCCTTCAGGTGGAAGACGGCGAACTTCCCGCTGGCCGAGTCCCCCCGCAGCAGAACCTCGTCCACGTCGAAGGCGTAGCCGGCGATCTGGAGCTTCAGGTCGTACTGGTCCGACCACTGCCAGGGCACCTCGCCCGCCGGGGCGGGGCGGCCGGTGATGGCGCAGGCGGCCTGCTTGGCCTGTTCCAGGGCGTTGGGCACGCTCTCCATGCGGAACATGCGGTCGTAGATCGGCATCGGCCGGTGCGTCACGTCGCCGATCGCGAAGACGGAGGGATCGGAGGTCCGCGCCTCCAGGTCCACCACGATGCCGCGGGCGGTTTCCAGCCCCGCCTCGGCGGCGATCTCGTCATTGGGCGTCGCGCCCACCCCGATCACCACGGCGTCGCAGGCGATGACGCGGCCGTCCTGCAGCTTTACGCCGGTGACGTGGCCGTCCTGCCCTTCGAAGCCGGCGACGGTGGCGCCCAGCTCGAAGGTGACGCCGTTCTTTTCATGATAGCCGCGGAAGAAGTCCGACAGCGCCTCGCAGGCCACGCGGGCCAGCAGGCGCGGCTCGCGCTCGATCACCACGACCTCGGCGCCGAGCGCGCGGCCGGAGGCGGCGACCTCCAGCCCGATATAGCCGCCGCCCACCACGGCCAGGCGCTTGCCCGGACCGACGGCGGCCTTCAGCGCCTCGGCGTCGGCGGCGGTGCGCAGCTCCAGGAGACCCGCCAGGTCGGCGCCCTCGACCGGCAGCTTGATGGCCCGCGCGCCGGTGGCGAGGATCAGGATGTCGTAGGAGAGCGTCTCGCCATTCTGCAGCGTCACGACCTTGTCGGCGCGCGCGATCTTCACCGCCCGGGTGCTGGGCCGGAAATCGATGTCGTGCTCGGCGTAGAACGCGAGCGGCTTGAGCGCCAGGGAGTCGGCGTCGGCCTCGCCCTTCAGCCAGGCCTTGGAGAGCGGCGGCCGCTGATAGGGCGGGATCGGCTCCTCGCCCACCAGGGTGATCTTCCCCGTATGGCCATACTGGCGCAGCAGGGCCGCGGCCGTGCCGCCGGCATGCCCCGCCCCCAGGATCACCACGTGTGCGCCCAAATCACTCATGCTCCTCCCCCGATGCAGAAAAATGACGCCTGCGTCAACTTGGGAAAAGCAGGGCGCCCGTCTTTAGACCACGCGGTCGGCCAGCATCTTCTTGACCTCGGCGATCGCCTTGGCCGGGTTCAGGCCCTTCGGGCAGACCTGCGCGCAGTTCATGATCGTGTGGCAGCGATAGAGCTTGAACGGGTCTTCGAGCGCGTCAAGCCGCTCGCCCGTCGCCTCGTCGCGGCTGTCGATGATCCAGCGGTAGGCGTGGAGCAGGGTGGCCGGACCGAGGTACTTCTCCCCGTTCCACCAGTAGCTGGGGCAGGAGGTGGTGCAGCAGGCGCACAGGATGCACTCGTAGAGGCCGTCCAGCTTCTCGCGGTCCTCGGGCGTCTGGCGCCACTCGGTCTGCGGTTCGGGCGTGGTGGTGTGCAGCCACGGCTCGATGGAGGCGTACTGGGCGTAGAACATGGTCAGGTCGGGAACCAGGTCCTTGACCACCGGCATCTGCGGCAGGGGGCTGATCTGGCACTCCTTGCCCGGGACCTCGTCCCAGCCGTGCGTGCAGGCCAGCGTGTTGCGGCCGCCGATGTTCATGGCGCAGGAGCCGCAGACCCCTTCCCGGCACGAGCGCCGGAAGGCGAGCGTCGGATCCATGGTGTTCTTGATGTGGATCAGCACGTCCAGGACCATGGGGCCGCAGGCGTCGACATCCACGTCGTAGGTGTCCCAGCGGGGGTTCTCGGTCCCCTCGGGATCGTAGCGGTAGACCTTGAAGGTCTTGACCGTCTTGGCGCCGGCCGGGGCCGGGAAGTGCCGGCCCTTCTGGACCTGGGAGTTCTTCGGCAGGGAGAGTTGGACCATCGGAGGCTATCCCTAGGCGATGGCGGACGGCGCGCGCGCGGCGGCGCCGGTCCGGGACGAGGAGGAAAGGACGGAGGCGGCCACCGGCGCGGGCATCAGTACACCCGCGCCTTGGGCGGGATGTAGGCGATGTCGTTGGTCATGGTGAAGCTGTGCACCGGACGGTCGTCGAGGCGCACCTTGCCGGTGGCGTCGTCGAACCAGGCGAGCGTGTGCTTCATCCAGTTGTCGTCGTCGCGGTCCGGATAGTCCTCGCGGGCGTGGGCGCCGCGGCTCTCGGTGCGGTTCAGGGCGCCGTTCACCGTCACGGCGGCCTGGCCGATCAGGTTGTCGAACTCGAGCGTCTCGACGAGGTCGGTGTTCCAGATCATGCCCCGATCGGTGACCTGGATGTCGCCGCGCTGGTCCTGGATCTTCTGCAGGCGCGCGACGCCCGAGGCCAGGCTCTCGCCCGTGCGGAACACCGCGGCGTCCTCCTGCATGGCCCGCTGCATGTCGAGGCGCAGTTGCGCCGTCGGCGTGCCGCCCTTGGCGTTGCGCAGGCGGTCGAGCCGTTCCAGGTGCGCCTCGGTGTGCGCCGGCTTGAGCTCCGGCTGCTTGGCGCCGGGGGTGAGGATGTCGGCGGCGCGCAGGGCGGCCGAGCGGCCGAACACCACCAGGTCGATCAGCGAGTTGGAGCCCAGGCGGTTGGCGCCGTGCACCGACACGCAGGCCGCCTCGCCCACGGCCATCAGGCCGGGGATCACCTTGTCCGGATCGTCGCCGTCGCGGGTGACCACCTCGGAATAGAAGTTCGTCGGGATGCCGCCCATGTTGTAGTGCACGGTCGGCAGCACCGGGATCGGGGCCTTGGTCACGTCCACGCCCGAGAAGATGCGGGCGCTTTCGGAGATGCCCGGCAGGCGCTGGTGCAGCACCTTGGGGTCCAGGTGGTCCAGGTGCAGGAAGATGTGGTCCTTGTTCGGACCCACGCCGCGGCCTTCGCGGATCTCGATGGTCATGGCCCGGCTGACCATGTCCCGCGGCGCGAGGTCCTTCACCGACGGCGCATAGCGCTCCATGAAGCGCTCGCCCTCGGAATTGGTCAGATAGCCGCCTTCGCCCCGGGCGCCCTCGGTGATCAGGCAGCCGGCGCCGTAGATGCCGGTGGGGTGGAACTGCACGAACTCCATGTCCTGCAGGGGGAGGCCGGCGCGCAGCACCATGGCGTTGCCGTCGCCGGTGCAGGTGTGGGCGCTGGTGCAGGAGAAATAGGCCCGGCCGTAGCCGCCGGTGGCCAGGATGACGAGCTGGGCCTGGAAGCGGTGCAGGGTGCCGTCGTCCAGCTTCCAGGCGGTGACGCCCCGGCAGACGCCGTCGTCCATGATCAGGTCGAGGGCGAAGTACTCGATGAAGAACTCGGTGTCGTTGGCCAGCGACTGGCCATACATGGTGTGCAGCATGGCGTGACCGGTGCGGTCGGCCGCCGCGCAGGTGCGCTGGATCGGGGCCTCGCCGTAGTTCTTGGTCATGCCGCCGAAGGCGCGCTGGTAGATCTTGCCGTCCTCGGTGCGCGAGAAGGGCACGCCCCAGTGCTCGAGTTCATAGACGGCGGCCGGCGCGTTGCGGCACAGGTATTCGATGGCGTCCTGATCGCCCAGCCAGTCCGACCCCTTGACGGTGTCGTACATGTGCCAGCGCCAGTCGTCCTCGCCCATGTTGCCGAGGCTGGCGGAGATGCCGCCCTGGGCGGCGACGGTGTGCGAGCGCGTCGGGAAGACCTTGGTCACGCAGGCGGTCTTCAGCCCGGCCTGGGCGCAGCCCAGCGCCGCGCGCAGGCCCGACCCGCCGGCGCCCACGACGACGACGTCGAACTTGTGGTCGATGAATTCGTAAGCGGCCATGCTCAGTAAGCTCCGCCCGTGAGGGCGACCTTCAGGATGGAGAAGAGGGCGAGCGCGCCGAACAGCGCGCAGACGAAGAGGTTGAGCAGCAGCAGGCCCGCCTTGGAGATGCGCTTGTGGATGTAGTCCTCGACCACGACCCGCATGCCCGCATGCATGTGGTGGAAGCTGATCACCGTCAGCAAGGCGAGCAGCACGGCGTTCAGCGGCGAGGACAGCCACGCCACGGCCATCTCGTAATCGCTGCGCGCCAGTCGCAGGACGGCGAAGACGCCCCAGAGGACGAGCGGCACGAGCGCGACCGAGGTCACGCGCTCGGCGATCCAGTGGCTGACGCCGTGGTGCGAGGCGCCCAGGCCCCGGGCGCGCGACAGCGGAGTGCGGAAATCGGCCATCAGAGCGCTCCCGTCATGGCGGCGATGATCCAGACCACGGCCGTGGCGACGACGGCGAAGGCGATGGTGGCCACCGCGCCGGCGTTCGCCGCCGGGACCCGCAGGGCCACGCCCATGTCCCAGACCAGGTGCTGGACGCCCTTGGCCAGATGGAAGAAGACCGAGAAGGACAGGCCGAAGAGGACGAGCTTGCCGAGCGGCGAGCCCATCAGGTCCATGAAGGTCCCATAGGCCTCAGGGCCGGCCGCCAGGCACATGGCCCAGCCCGCCAGGATCAGCGCGCCCACATAGAGCGCCACGCCCGTCATCCGGTGCAGGATGGAGGTCGCCATGGTGATGTGCCAGCGCCAGACCTGAAGGTGCGGCGCGGTAGGTCGTTCTCGAATGGTCCGCGTGGCGTCCGACATGGATTCGCAGCCGCTCCCTCTTGCCCTGCATGCGTGTGCGGCCGCTTTTACGCCGCCGACCCCGGGTGTCAAACGAAGGCGCCGCCCAATGCCCTCACGGCGCACGGACCTTCGCAAAGGCGGAAGTTCGGCCGAAACCACCTCCCTGACAATCCGTCTTTCCTGTAGCCTTCCTTCGCGGGAGACGAAGGATGCGGTTCGACCTTACGGATTTGAGGCTCTTCTGCGACGTGGTGGAGGCGGGCTCGATCACCCGCGGCGCCGAGCGCAGCGCGCTCGCGCTCGCCGCCGCCTCCACGCGCATCCGCGCGATGGAGCAGTCGCTGGGGGCCGCCCTGCTGACGCGTTCGCGCCAGGGCGTCTCGCCCACGCCGGCGGGCCAGCTGCTCCTCAAGCATGCGCGAAGCCTGCTGGAGCAGAGCGCGCGCATGCAGGACGAGCTGTCGGCCATCGCCGAGAGCGGCGCCGGCGAGGTCCGCGTCCTGGCCAACACCAACGCCCTGACCGAGTTCCTGCCGGAGGCGCTGTCCTCCTTCCTGGCCGATCACCCGCAGGTGAGCGTCGACCTGGAGGAGCGGCTGTCCGACGAGATCGTGGGCCTGGTGGCCGAGGGCGCGGCCGACCTCGGCATCGTCGCCGGCACCGTGGATGTGGGGGCGCTGGAGACCTATCCGTTCCGCACCGACCGCTTCGTGGTCGTGACCGCGCCCGACCATCCGCTGGCCCAGAACCTGCGCGCAAGCTTCGGCGAGGTCCTCGACTACGACCTGGTGGGCCTCGACCGCGCCAGCTCCCTGCAGCGCTTCCTGGCCGCGCGGGCGGCGCGCGAGGGCAAGCGCCTGCGGCTTCGCGTCCAGCTGCGCAGTTTCGACGCGGTCTGCCGGCTGGTGGAATGCGGCGTCGGCGTGGGCGTCGTGCCGGAAACCACGGCGGCCCGTGCGGTCTGCACCATGAAGCTCGCCATCGTCGCGCTCACCGACGACTGGGCGGTGCGCGAACTGAAGATCTGCGCCCGCAGCCTGGACGACCTGCGCCCCGTGGCCCGCCAGCTGGTGGACAGCCTGCGGACTGCGTGACCCCGCGCAGGGGGAGTTAGGATTCAACCACGAAGATCACAAAGGACACAAAGCGGCCCTGCGCACGGCGCCTTCGTGCTCTTCGTGTCCTTCGTGGTTCAAAAAATCGCGCCTTCGGCGCCGCGCGCTATCCCCGGTCCGCGAGCCAGTCGGCGGAGCGCATCTCCTGCAGGCGGGAGGCGGTGCGCTCGAACTCGAAGGCGCCGTCTCCCGACGGATAGAGCTCCGTCGGCTCGGCCTCGGCCAGCACGATCAGCTTGGCCCGGGCCTCGTAGAGGGCGTCGATCAGGGTGACGAAGCGGCGCGCCTCCTCCCGCCGGGCCGGCGAAAGCCTCGGGACCCGCTCGAGGAAGACGGTGTGGAAGCGCTCGGCCAGGGCCAGATAGTCGTTGGGACCGAGCGCCACGCCGCAGAGGCTGGCGAAGGTGGCGCGCAGGAGGCCGCCCGTGGCGTGCGGCAGGTGGATCTTGCGGCCCAGCACCTCCAGCGTCTCGCCCAGCTCCTCGTCGCCGTCCAGCATGTCGGCCCACAGGGCGTCGAAGACCCGCTCGTGGTCCTTGTCGACCGGCGAGAACCAGACGCCGGCGGCGCGCAGGCGGTCCAGGCGGTAGTCGTGGGCCCCGGCCACGGCCACCACCTCGGTCTTGGCCTTCAGGAGATCGATGAAGGGCAGGAAGAGCTGGCGGTTGATGCCGTCCTTGTAGAGCGCCTCGGGTACGCGGTTGGAGGTGGCCACCAGCGTCACGCCCCGCTCGAACAGCGCCTCGAACAGCCGTCCCAGAATCATGGCGTCGGCGATGTCGGTGACCTGGAACTCGTCGAAGCAGAGCAGGCGCGCCTCGCCGGCCACCACGTCGGCCACCGGCGGGATGGGGTCGTCCCCGCGGTGCTGGCCGAAGCGGGCCTTGCGGGCCGCGGCGTCGCCCTTCCGCCAGGCGTCGATCAGGCGGTGAACCTCGCCCATGAAGACGTGGAAGTGGGTGCGCCGCTTCTTGGCCGCCGGCGCGGTCTCGAAGAAGAGGTCCATCAGCATGGACTTCCCCCGTCCCACCGGGCCCCAGAGGTAGACGCCGGTCTGGCTTTCCGGCCTGCGGAAGCGGGCCAGCAGGCCCGAGGGCTCGGAGGCCGCGAGGTCGGCCTCGAGGCGCGCGAGCACCGGAAGGGCGGCGGCCTGGGCCGGGTCGGGGCGGATCTCGCCGCGCTCCAGGCGGGCGCGATAGGCGGCTTCGAGCGCGGACGTCATGGCGCTCGCCCTAGCCTGACGAAGCGGCGATCACAATCACCCAGCTCAGGCGGGGCCTTAGGAACGGCCAGGCTGCCCCTGGGTTGTCCTTGCAACACTCCAATGCAGGACAAGGAGAACGGACATGGCCGACGAGCCCCGCAATTTCGATCCCGACACGACCGACGCCAACCGCACCCGCCAGCAGGGCGGCGGCGTGGGCCAGCGTGAGCTCTCCGGGCAGCACGACCCCGACCGCAATGCGGACGTGACGGCGCCCAAGCCGCCGGCCCCGGCCGGCGACCGCGACGACGGCACGGCCGGGCGCGACCGCGGCCGCTATCCGGAGCGCAACGCCGCCGACCGGCACGACGCACGCGGCGCGCTCGGCGCCGGCACCCCGGCCAATGTGGACATCCACGACACGGGCGAGGACGACAACCCGCAGGCCGACTGGGGCGAGGCGCGGGAGGGCGCGGTCCATTCGTCCAACCACACCAAGTGGGGCGAGAAGACCGAGGCCGAGCGCGGCCAGGGCGCCAAGACCCGGGCGCGGAACAAGGAGATCAATTCCGGCGGGCTCTAAGGCGCGCGCGGAGCTAGATGGCGGCCTCGGAAGCCTCTTCCGGGGCCGTCATGCGTCCGGCGTCCTCCTCGCCATCGGGCACGAGGGGCGTGTCGCTCTCGGCGGGCAGGCCGAAGTCCTGACGCAGGTCGGCGTAGCTCTCGCGGCGCTGGCAGACGCAGGCCGTCATCTGATCGGCCTCGTCCCACCAGACGAGCAGGGGGTAGCCGAGGTCCACGCCGTTGCCGGCCATCAGCGGCTCGAGCTCGGCGAGGAACCGGCGGCTCGCCTCGACCACGGCGCTGCGGGCCGGATCCCCGTCGGCGGGACGGATGCCCGGCGCGTCCCACTGGGCGGCGGGAACCGCGCGCCAGCGCTGCAGCAGGTCCCAGTCGCGGCTCAGCCAGAGTTCGGCCACGGTCGATCGCTCCATGGGCGTGGACTGGGACAGGGCGTTCACGTCGGGGCGCGCGACCATGATGACGCGGGTGTCGACGCCGGCCGCCTGCAGGTCCGGGAACTGCTCGGCCATGAAGCGCAGGCAGTCGGCGCAATCGCGATGGGCGACCATGTAGAGCGGCCGCCCCTCGCCCCCCGGCGAGACCCAGCCGGCGCTCTCGAGCAGGGCCGCGATCTCCTCCTGGTTCTTCTCCACCGTGGTCGGCCGCCAGCGCAACTCGAAGTTCCAGTAGGCGAAGAGGCCGCCGCCGACGACGAGCACCACGAGGGCGAGGGCCGCCCAAAGCTTGAAGTTCTTCATGTCGCTGTCCTGCTCCTCGCCGTTTCGTCGAAAGCTTAACCGCCGGCGGGCCGAGCGGTTCAGCCGGACTATCGCATGGTCGGGATGACGAAGGCTTGGTCCTCCGAAGCGCCCTCCGGCCAGCGCGCCGTCACCGTCTTGACCTTGGTGTAGAAGCGGACGCCCTCCATGCCGTGCTGGTTGGCGTCGCCGAAGGCGCTGCGTTTCCAGCCGCCGAAGCTGTGATAGGCCACCGGCACCGGGATCGGCACGTTGATCCCGACCATGCCGACGTTCACGCGGGATGCGAATTCCCGTGCCGCGCGGCCGTTGCGGGTGAAGATGGCCACCCCGTTGCCGTAGGCGTGCTGCGAGGGCAGGGCCAGCGCCTCCTCGAAGGTCTCCGCCCGCACGATCTGCAGGACGGGACCGAAGATCTCCTCCTGATAGGACCGCATCTGCGGCGTCACCCGGTCGAACAGGGACGGCCCGATGAAGAAGCCCGTCTCATGGCCCTGCAGGCGGAAGTCACGGCCGTCGACCACCAGTTCGGCGCCTTCGTCGACGCCCATCCGGATGTAGTCCGTCACCCGCTGCCGATGGGCCGCGCTGACGACCGGCCCGTACTGCGCCTCCGCGTCGCTGGAGACCCCGACCTTCAGCGTCTCGATCTTGGCCGTCATGAGTTCGCGGAAGGCCTCGGCGGTCTTGGCCCCGACCGGCACGGCCACCGGCAGGGCCATGCAGCGTTCGCCGGCCGAGCCGTAGGCCGCGCCCAGGATGTCGTTGGCGGCCGCCTCCAGATCGGCGTCGGGGAGGAGGATGCCGTGGTTCTTGGCCCCGCCCATGGCCTGGACGCGCTTTCCGTGCGCCGCGGCCGTGGAATAGACGTAATGGGCGATGTCGGAAGAGCCGACGAAGCTGACCGCGGCGATGTCCGGATGGGTCAGGATGGCGTCCACCGCCGCCTTGTCCCCGTGGACGACGTTCAGCACGCCGGCCACGTCGATCCCGGCTTCCGCGCCGGCCTCCATGAAGAGTTCGGCCAGCCGCACCGGCACGCTGGGGTCCTTCTCCGAGGGCTTGAGGATGAAGGCGTTGCCGACGGCGACCGCCACGCCGAACATCCACATCGGGATCATGGCCGGGAAGTTGAACGGCGTGATTCCCGCCGCCACGCCCAGAGGCTGGCGCATGGAATAGACGTCGATGCCGGGGCCCGCGCCCTCGGTGTATTCGCCCTTGAGCGCGTGCGGGATGCCGCAGGCGAACTCGATCACCTCCAGGCCGCGCTGCACGTCGCCCTTGGAATCGGCGATGACCTTGCCGTGTTCGGAGGAGAGCAGGGCGGCCAGTTCGTCCATGCGCGCCTCGACGAGCCGCTTGAAGGCGAACATGACGCGGGCGCGGCGTTGCGGATTGACCGCGGCCCAGGCCGGCTGGGCGGCCAGCGCGGCCTGGACGGCGGCGTCCAGCTCCTGCGGCGAAGCGAGCGCCACGCGCGCCTGGACCTCGCCGAGGTTGGGATCGAAGACGTCGCCGAAGCGGCCCGAGGTTCCGGCCTGGCTCCTGCCGGCGATGAAGTGATGGATCTCACGCATGGGAGAAGTTGTAGGCGCACGCGACGACCGCGCCTAGCGCTTGCCCAGGATATGGGCGCGGGCGCATTCTGGCGTGGCAATGACGATCGCTTCGTCCACGGACATCCTCAGCGCCGCCCGCAGCCGCCACGACCACGTGGTGGACGTGCTGATCGCCGAGCGCGCGCCGAACCTGACCGGCCACCCGGCCTGGCCCCTGCTGCGCCCGGCCCTCTACGGTCTGCTGGACTACGGCAAGGCGCGCCGGATGGCCGACGCCATCGCCCCCCTGCCCGGCGCCGACGCGCTGGAGACGGTCTCGCGCCTGCTGGACGTGAAGCTGCACGTGCAGAACCTGGACCGCCTGCCGCGGACGGGGCGCTGCGTCGTGATCGCCAACCATCCCACCGGCATCGCCGACGGGGTCGCGGTCTATGATGCTTTCAAGCACCTGCGGCCCGACCTCTGCTTCTACGCCAATTCCGACGCCCACCGCGTCTCGCCGGGATTCCAGGACGTGCTGATCCCGGTCGAATGGGTCGAGGAGAAGCGCACCCGCGAGCGCACGCGGCTGACGCTCCAGCTGACCCGCGAGGCCATGGAGGCCGAGCGCGCCCTGGTGATCTTCCCGGCCGGCCGCCTGGCCCGCCGCGGGCCGGACGGAACCCTGGCCGATCCGGCCTGGATGCCCAGCGCCGTCTCCATCGCCCGCAAGTTCGACGCGCCGGTGGCGCCGCTGCACATGGCCGGGCCCTGGTCGACCCTCTTCCACTTCTTCAACCGCTTCTCGGCCGAACTGCGCGACATCACCCTTTTCCACGAGCTGCTGAACAAGCGCGGGCGGCGGTTCTCGCTGACGCTGGGGCCCCTCATCCCGCCCGAGGCCCTGGCGGGGGAGGCCCAGGCCGCCACCGAGGCGCTGAAGGCCTATGTGGAACGCGCCCTGCCCGCCGATCCGGACCGGCCCTTCGCATGATCGTGGCCGCCGAGGGCGACTTCCGCCTGGACGACGAGGCCGCCACCCAGCGCCTGGGCGCGGCCCTGGCCAAGGCCCTGCAGCCGGGGGAGGCCATCTGCCTGACCGGGCCTCTGGGGGCCGGCAAGTCGACGCTCGCCCGCGCGCTGATCCGCGCCCGGACCACGCCCGACGAGGACGTGCCGAGCCCGACCTTCACCCTCGTCCAGTTCTATGAAGGCGAGGGGCTGCCCATCGCCCACTTCGACCTGTACCGGCTCTCCGACCCCGACGAGGCCTATGAGATCGGCCTGGACGAGGCGCTGGACGAGGGCGCGGCCATAGTCGAATGGCCGCAGCGCCTGGAGGGTCGCCTTCCCCCCCACCGCTTGGATATAGAGATCGCTCTGGACGGGGAGGCGCGCCGCGTTCGGCTGATCCCCCACGGCGCCTGGGAAGGACGTGCGATTGAGTTCGGATCGTGAAGGCCAGAAGGCCGAGTTTCTGGCCCGGCACGGCCTGGCGGACGCCGAGCGCGTGCCGCTGGCCGGCGACGCCTCCACCCGTCGGTACGAGCGCCTGAAGCGCCCGGGGAAGGCCAGCCTGATCTTCATGGATCAGCCGCCGGTCGAAAGCGCGCCCTGCCCGCCCGAAGCCACCCCCGACCAGCGGCGTCTGGCCGGCTACAATGCGATGGCCAGGCTCGCCGCCGGCCGCGTAGACGCCTTCGTGGCCACGGCCGAATGGCTGCGCGGCCAGGGCTTCTCCGCGCCCGAGATCGTCGCCCACGAGGCGGGCGAGGGCCTGGCCGTGCTCGAGGACCTGGGGGACGACCTCTATGCGCGCCTGATCGAGGGCGGCACGGACGAGGCGCCGCTCTACGAGGCCGCCGTCGATGTCCTGGCGCAGCTGCATCGGGCGAGCCCGCCGCCGGTCCTGGTGGCGCAGGGCGCCTCCTGGCCGCTGCTGACCTATGACGACCTGGCCCTGCGCACCGGCGGGGAGATGTTCCTCGAATGGTGGCCGAAGTACGCCGGCCTGCCGCCCTTCTCCGAAGACGCCGTCGCCGAGTGGGAGGACCTGTGGGCGCCCATCCGCGCCCGCGGCGAGGCCGAGGCCCGCGTCTTCTGCCACCGCGACTACCACGCCGAGAACCTGCTGTGGCTGCCCCTGCGCAAGGATGTGGCGCGCGTCGGCCTGCTGGACTTCCAGGACGCCGTCCGCGCCCATCCGGCCTGGGACTTCTCCATGCTGCTGCACGACGCCCGCCGCGACGTCTCGGCCGAGCGGGAGACCGCGGCCCTGGAGCGCTACCTCGCCCAGCGCGACGACCTGGACCGGGAGACCTTCCTGGCCGACTACCGGGCGCTCGGCGCGCTCAACTCCGCCCGCATCCTCTTCATCTTCGCCCGCCAGGTGGCCGGATACGGCCGTCCGCGCTACGAGGCCTTCATGCCCAGGACCTGGCGCTATCTGAACCGCTGCCTGCAGGCGCCGGAGCTTAAGCCCATCAAGGCCTGGTTCGACCGTCACGTGCCGGCCGAGGCGCGGCGGTGAGCGACGCCCCCAAGACCGCCATGGTCATGGCCGCGGGGCTCGGCACCCGCATGCGGCCGCTGACCGACCACAGGCCCAAGCCGCTGGTCGAGGTGGGCGGCAAGGCGCTCATCGACCATGTGCTGGACCGGCTGGTGGAGGCGGGCGTCGAAACCGCCGTGGTCAACATCCACCACTTCGCCGACCAGATGGTGGCCCACCTGGCGCGCCGCGACGACATCCGCATCAGGATCAGCGACGAGCGGGCCGCCCTCTTGGATTCCGGCGGCGGCATCGCCAAGGCGCGCGCCCTGCTGGGCGAGGACCCCATCCTGGTGGCCAATATCGACTCCCTGTGGACCGGCGGCGCGACCCCGCCGCTGGAGACGCTGAAGGCCGCCTGGGACCCGGAACGGATGGACGTCCTGCTGCTGCTCGTCCCGCGCGGCCACGGGCTGGGCTTCGAAGGGCCGCAGGGCTTCTTCCGCGACGACGAAGGGCGGCTGACCCACTCGGCCGCGCCCGAGCCGCCGACGCCCTACGCCAATGTCGGCTTCCAGATCCTCAAGCCCCAGATCCTGGACGACGTGCGTGAGGAGGCCTTCTCCATCGTGCCGATCTGGAAGGCGCTGGCCGAAAAGGGCCGCCTGCACGGGGCGGTGATGGACGCCTTCTGGATGCATGTCGGCGACCCGGCCGCCCGGGAGGCGGCCGAGGCGAAGCTGGCCCCGTGACCGGGGCCGACCTCTTCGCCGGTCCCGCCCCGCGCTGGTTCAACATCCCGGCGCACCGTCCCTTCGTGCGCGACCTGGCGCAGGGCCTTTTCGACGCCTTGGCCGACGGCGGGCCGGAGGCGCTGTCCCAGGCCGTCGTCCTGACGCCCACCCGCCGCGGCGCGCGGGCCCTGGCCGACGCCTTCCTCGCCGCCGCCGGGGGGCGCGCCGTCCTGCCGCCGCAGATCCGGCCGCTGGGCGACCTGGACGCCGGCGAGTCGCCCTTCGAGCCCGGCGAGCTGGCCGCCCGCCTGCCCGCCGCCATCGAGCCCCTGCGCCGCCGGCTGGAGCTGACCCGGCTGGTCAAGACGCACGAGGGCCTGCTGCGCCGCGAGCTGGACGCCTCCGCGGCCCTGGAGCTCGCCGACGCGCTCGGCGGCTTCCTCGACAGCCTGCAGATCGAGGAGGTCGACGCCACGGCCGCCCTGACCGACCTGGTGGAGGCGGAGCTGGCCGAGCACTGGCAGGTCAGCCGCGACTTCCTGGAGACGGCCCTGGCCGCCTGGCCCGAGCGGCTGAGGACCCTGGGCGTGGTCGACATCAGCGCGCGCCGCGTGCGCCTGCTGCGCGCCCTGGCCGACCAGTGGAGCGCCCGGCCGCCGCAGGGCGTGCTGGTGGCGGCGGGCTCGACGGGCACGGCGCCGGCCACCGCCGACCTCCTGCGCGTCATCGCCGAGGCGCCGCAGGGCTGCGTCGTCCTGCCCGGCCTCGACGAGAGCCTGGCGGGCGAGGCCTGGTCCAATGTGGACGAGCAGCATCCGCAGGGCGCCATGCGCCGCCTGCTGCTGCGGGCCCGCATCACCCGCGAGGACGTGGAGACCTGGCCGGCCTCGCGCCCCTTCCAGTCCCAGGGCCGCTGGCGGCGGCGCATCGTCAACGAGGCCCTGCGCCCGGCCGAGGACACGGCCGACTGGCTGAACGTCATCCACGCCCTGCGCGCCGAAGGCGCCGAGGAAGGGGTCGACCCCATCGCCGAGGGGCTGAAGGGCCTGTCGGTGGTCACGGCGCGCAGCGAGGAGGAGGCCGCGACCGCCGCGGCCCTGCTGCTGCGCGAAACCCTGGAGACGCCGGGCGCCACCGGCGCCCTCGTGACGCCCGACCAGAACCTCGCCCGCCGGGTCTCGCTGAAGCTCGCGCGCTGGGGCGTCGTCCCCGATTCCTCGGTCGGCGCGCCGCTCTCGGCCTGTCCCGTCGGCGTGCTGGCCGGCGAGATCGCCAAGCTCGCCGCCGAGCCCCTGAACCCGGTGATGATGCTGGGCGTGCTCAAGCATCCCCTGGTGCGCCTGGGCGAGAGCCGCGAGGCCCTGGAGGGGCGGCTGGCCGACCTGGAGCGCCACGGCCTGCGGGGGCCCAGGCCCGCCGACTGGGCGGCGCTGACGCGCCGGCTGGCCGAGAAGATCGAGGACGAAGGCCGCCGGTCCGGGGCGGCGGGGCTCGTCCTGGCCCTGCGCACGGCGCTCCTGCCGCTGACCGACATGAGCGAGCCGGCGCCGGCGGCCCTGCGCGCCGAGGCGCTGGCCCAGGCGATGGAGGCGCTCGCCGCCGACGGCGCGGGAAGCCCCGGGCGGCTGTGGGGCGGCCAGGGCGGCGAGGCCATGTCCCAGCTCCTGTCGGGGCTGATCGCCGAGGCCGGGGCTCTGCCGCCGGTGACGCCGCGCGGCTTTTCCGACCTGCTGGTCCGCCTGATGGGCGAGGAGACGGTGCGCGCCGGCGGGGCGACCCACCCGCGGCTGCGCATCCTGGGCGCCATCGAGGCCCGCCTGGTCCGCGCCGACCGGCTGGTGGTGGCGGGCCTGGAAGAAGGCGTCTGGCCCCAGGGCGCGCCGCTCGATCCCTTCCTGTCGCGGCCCATGCGCGAGCGGCTCGGCCTGCCGCCGCCCGAGCGCCGGGTCGGCCTGGCCGCCCACGACTTCGCCCAGGCCGCCTGCGCGCCCGACGTCGTCCTGCTGCATTCGGAGCGGCGCGAGGGCCAGCCGGCGGTGAAGTCGCGCTGGCTGTGGCGGCTGGAGACCCTGGCGCGCGGCGCCGACCTCGACCCCCTGCCCGGCCGGCCCGAGCTGCTGGACTGGGCCCGGCGGCTGGATGCGGCGGAGACCTACGCCCCCATCGCCCGGCCCGCGCCGGTCCCGCCCGTGGCCGACCGGCCCACGAAGCTGGCGGTGACGCGGATCGAGGCCCTGACGCGCGATCCCTACGCCGTCTGGGCCCGCGACATCCTCAAGCTCTATGCGCTCGACCGGCCCGACGAGCCGGTGGAGGCGCGCGCCCGCGGCACGGCCATCCACGCCGCCTTCGAGCGGTTCGCCACCGACTGGCCCAAGGCCCTGCCGCCGGACGCGCCGCGCGAATTCGCCCGCCTCTATCTGGAGGCCCTCGTGGAGGCCGGCGCCCCGCCGGAATCCCTGGCGCGCGAGGCGGCGCTCGCCCGCGAGGCCGCCGAATGGGTGGTGGCGCTGGAGGCCGAGCGCCGCGCCGACGGGCGCGACATCCATGTGGAGCAGGGCGGCCAGATCGTGGTCCGCGCCGGCGGGCGCGACTTCACCCTCACCGCCAAGGCCGACCGCATCGAGACGGGTCCGGACGGCTTCGCCCACATCCTCGACTACAAGACCGGCCAGGCCCCGTCGAAGAAGATGGTGGAGACCGGCTTCTCGCCCCAGCTGACGCTCACCGCCGCCATCGTCGCCCGCGGCGGCTTCGCCGGCATCCCGGCGAGGCCGCCGGGCGATCTCCTCTACCTGCAGGTCACCGGGCGGCGGCCGGCCGGCCGGGTGGAGACGCGGGGTAACGCCGGCGCGGACTCCCTCGACGCCGCCGAGCGGGCCCTGGCCGGCGCCGTCCGCCTGCTGGAGCAGTACGAAGACCCCGAGCGCCCCTACCTGTCGCGCACGGCGCCGCAGTTCGTGCACGACCATGCCGGCGACTACGGCCACCTGGCCCGGGTCTTCGAATGGTCGACCAGCGGCGAGGAGGGCGAGGAATGAGCGTGATCGCCTTTCCCGGCGGCGCCGATCCGCAGCGCACCGCCGCCGACCCCAAGCTCTCGGCCTTCGTCACCGCCAACGCCGGTTCGGGCAAGACCAAGACCCTGATCGACCGGGTGGCGCGCCTGCTGCTGTCGGGGGCCGCGCCGGCCGCCATCCTCTGCGTCACCTACACCAAGGCCGCCGCGGCCGAGATGCAGCGGCGGCTCTTCGACCTGCTGGGCGGCTGGTCGGTGTGCGACGACGCCGCCTTGCGCGCCGCGCTCGCCAAGCTGGAGGGACGACCGGCCGAGTCCTACGACCGCGCCGAGCTGTCGGCCGCGCGCGCCCTCTTCGCCCGCGCCCTGGAGACGCCGGGCGGCCTGAAGATCCAGACCATCCACGCCTTCTGCGAGAAGCTGCTGCGGCGCTTTCCGCTGGAGGCCGGCGTCTCGCCCGCCTTCCGGGTGATGGACGACGCCGACGCGGCGCTGATCGCCGACGCCGCCCGCCGCGGGGTGGCGCGCCATGCCCTGACCGGCGAAGGCGCGGTCGCCCAGGCCTATGCGCGGCTCTCCACCAGCCTCGACTTCCGCTCGTTCCAGCAGATGTTCGCCACCTTCGAGGCCCGGCGCGGGGCGATCGCGGCCTTCCTGGCGCGCGAGGGCGGGCTCAACGGGGCCCTGGGGTGGATCTGGGACAGGTGCGGCTTCAAGGGCGAGACCGATCCGGACACGGTGGCGCGACAGGCCATGGCGGCGCTGGACCGCGGCCTCTGGCGCGGCGCCGCCGAGGCGCTCGCTCTGGGGGGTAAGAAGGATCAGGAGTGCGCGGCGAGCCTCGCCGCCGTGGCCGCCGATCCGGACGCCGCCCTGGAGACTGCGCTTTCCGCCCTCTTCACCCAGGGCGGCCAGGGGACGCCGGCGACCTGGGTCGCCAAGACGAGCGCCTTCAAGGCCGCCGAGGCCCTGCGCGAGGCCCTGCTGGCCGAGCAGGAGCGGCTGGCCGCCGCGCGCGAGGCGGTTCGCGCCGCGACCGTCGCCTGGGAGAGCGCCTTCGCCCTGGTTCTGGCGGAGGCCTACCTCACCGCCTTCGAGCAGGAGAAGGCCGCCGCCGGCGCGCTCGACTTCTCCGACCTGATCGAGAAGACCCGCGCGCTGGTCGCCGAGCGGCCCATGGCCGCCTGGGTGCTCTACAAGCTCGACGGCGGCATCGACCACATCCTGGTGGACGAGGCGCAGGACACCGCGCCGGAACAGTGGGCCATCCTCTCGGCGCTCACCGCCGAATTCTTCTCAGGCGAAGGCCGCGAGCGCGAGCAGCTCCGCAGCCTCTTCGTGGTCGGCGACGAGAAGCAGTCCATCTATTCCTTCCAGGGTGCCGCGCCCGAACGCCTGCGCCTGGAGACGGAAGGCTATCTCGAACGCATCGCAGCCTCCGGGGCGGTCGCGCGCTCGGTGCCGCTGGCCGCCTCCTGGCGCTCGACGGTCGAGGTGCTGCGTTTCGTCGATGCGGTCTTCGCCGCGCCGGAGACCCGGGCCGGCGTGCCGCCCGCCCGCGGCGAGGAGGCCGTGCGCCACATCCCCATGCGCCGCGACCACCGCGGCTGCGTCGACCTCTGGCCCCTCTTCCGCGAGCCGGAGGGCGAGGTGCGCGAGGCCTGGGACGCGCCGCTGGACGTCGAGGGCGAGGGCAGCGCCAACCGCCGCCTGGCCGAGGCCATCGCCTGCGAGATCGAGGCCCTGGTCGCCCGGGGCGATGCGGTGTTCGACAAGGACCTGGACGCACCCGACGGGACCCGCGGCGCCTGGCGGCCGGCCCGGTTCGGCGACGTGCTGATCCTGGTGCGCCGGCGCAAGGCCCTGTTCGAGGACATCCTGCGGGCGCTGAAACGGCGCGGGGTTCCGGTGGCCGGCGCCGACCGGCTGGCGCTGTCGGAGCATATCGTCTTCGACGACCTCCTGGCGCTCGCCCGCTTCTGCCTCTTCCCCGGCGACGAGCTGACGCTGGCGGCCCTGCTGAAGAGCCCCTTCTGCGGGCTGTCGGACGAGGACCTCTACGCCATCGCCCGCGACCGCCGGCCCCGCGACCTGTGGGCCGCCCTGCAGGCCGGCGCGGCCGAACAGCCGGCCTGGGCCGCGGCTCTGTTCTTCCTGACGCGAGCGCGGGAGGCGGCCGGGCGGCTGCGGCCCTTCGAATTCTACGGCCAGCTCCTGGGCTGGCGCGACGGCGGGGGCGCCTCCATCCGCCGTCGCATCGTCGAGCGGCTGGGCGGCGAGGCCGAGGACGCGCTGGACGAATTCCTGGCCCAGGTGCAGGCGGCCGAGCGGCGCGGGGTCTGCGACCTGGAATGCCTGGCCGATGCGCTGGCGGGGCTCTCCATCACCGTCAAGCGCGAGATGGAGGCCGCCCGCGACGAGGTGCGCGTCATGACCGCCCACGGCGCCAAGGGGCTGGAGGCGCCCATCGTCTTCCTGCCGGAGACGACGCTGTCCAATCTCGGCCGCGGTTCGCCCCTGCTGGAAACCGAGGACGGCGGCTTCCTCTGGTGCGGCTCGAAGACGAACGACTGCGAGGCCTCGGGCAAGGCCCGCGCCCTTCGCGAGCAGAAGGCCGAGGAGGAGGCCTATCGCCTGCTCTATGTGGCGCTCACCCGCGCCCGCGACCGGCTGGTGCTGTGCGGCCGCATCGCCGCCAAGGGCAAGGAAGAGAACCTGAAGGGGTGGTGGAGCGCCATTCAGGCGGGCTTCGCCCACGCCGACATCGCCCCCCACCTGCGCGAGGCCGCCTGCGGCGATGTCATCGCCACCCGCTATGGGCCCGATCCGCAGGCCCTGGGCGCCGGCGCAGCCGAGGCGGGCGCGGCGGAAAGCCCCCTGCCGGACTGGACGGCGCACGATGCGGCGACCGACCCCCTGGCCCGCTTCGCCTCGCCCTCCGACTTGGGCGAAGCCGAGGCGCCGCTGGCGCCCTCGCCGCTCGCCCGCGTGGGCGGGCTGGGGCGCTTCCGCCGGGGGGAGCTGATCCACCGCCTCCTGCAGATCCTGCCCGACCTCGCCCTCGACGCCCGCGCAAGCGCCGCCGCCGACATCCTGGCCCGCGAGCCGGACGTGAGCGCCGACCAGCGCGCGGAGATGGCGGCCGCCGCGCTGGGCGTGCTCTCCGACCCGCAGTTTTCCGAGGTCTTCGCCGCCGACGGCCGGGCGGAGGTGGCCATCGCCGGCACGGCCGCGGCCCTGCCGGCGGGCCTCTCCATCTCCGGCCGCATCGACCGGCTGGTGGTGCGGCCGGACCGCGTCCTGGTGGCCGACTTCAAGACCAATCGGCCCTCGCCGGACCGGATCGAAGACGCCGACCCGGCCTATATCCGCCAGATGGCCCTCTACGCCGCCGTGCTGGCCGAGGTCTTCCCCGGGCGCGCCATCGAGGCGGCCATCGTCTGGACCGACGGGCCGAAGCTGATGGCCGTGCCAGAATTCCTGAGGGCCAAGGCGCTTGCCGAGCTTGGGTCCAAGAGTTGATACAGGGACGTCCCGCCCCTAAATCGGCGGATCGAGAAGCGGCGGGCCGCGTTCCTGGCCGGCACGCATAGGGAGCTTTCCATGAGCACCGTCACCGTCACCGACGATTCCTTCGAGGCCGATGTCCTGCAGGCCCAGCGCCCCGTCCTTGTGGACTTCTGGGCCGAATGGTGCGGCCCCTGCAAGCAGATCGCCCCGGCGCTGGAGCAGATCGCCGCCGAGCTGGCGGGCCAGGTGACCATCGCCAAGCTGAACATCGAAGACAGCCCGACCACCCCCTCGCGCTACGGCGTGCGCGGCATCCCGACCATGATGCTTTTCAAGGACGGCCAGATGTCCTCGATGAAGGTCGGCGCCATGCCCAAGCAGAAGATCCTCGAATGGCTCTCCGAAGCTGGCGTTCAGCCGGCGGCGTGAGGCTGAGGGGCTGAGGCCTGAGAGATTGCGAAAGGGTCGGCGGAAGCCGGCCCTTTTTCGTTGGTGTGAGCGTCCGCGGCGTTGACTGGCCTTGGCTGCTCGCCCGGGACGCAACCGGCTCGCCCCGACCTCGGCTGCGCCCTCATCCTCCTCCCCCGAACGCGACTTGGCGGCGGCGTTTTGCTGAGGGGGCGCTGTTCGAGGTTTCTGCGTCTGTGCTATAGGCGCAATCGTGCCGCGCCCCTTTCAGAGTTCGCACGTCCTCGCCGCGCTCATCCTCATGATGGCCGCGCTCTTCGCCTTTTCACCGGTGGCGGAGGCGGTCGCCTGTGCGCCCGAGGCGCTGGGGCCGGCCGCTTTGGCAGAGACGGGGGTCACCGCCCACGTCCATTCGACGGGTGAAGAGAGCGGTCGCCCTGCCGCGGCGCATGGCTGTGCGCATGGCCATTGCCACTCGCCCGCGACGCCGCCGCAAGCGAGCTCTGAGCAGACATCCATGGCCAGAGCTTCGGCGCGGCTCAGCCCGCCGCCGGCGGCCTGCCTCCGCTCGACTCCGCCCGAGAGCCTGACCCGACCTCCCAGAGCCTGACGAACCGCGCATTGCGCGCGGCCCCCGTCATTGAAAACTCTCTGGGACCTTTCCGATGTTCTCATCTCATCGCCGGCCCGATGCGGCCGGCCCTGCGCCCTTCGACCGGCGCCGTCTGCTGGGCGGCGCCGCCGCCCTCCTGCTCGCCGCCGCCGGCGGCTTTGGCCTGGCGCGATGGACCCTGCCCGCCGCCGGGGCGCCCCCCGCCGAGTCCGAGGCGCCCGCCGACCCTCATGCGGACGAGGGCGAGGCCCTCCATGTGCCGCTCTCGGCGGAAGAGGCGGAGCGACTGGGCATCGTCATCGACTCGCCCACGCGCGCCGCAGGGGACCTGGCGACCCTGCCGGGACGGGTGGTCCTGTCTCCGGGCGCCGAGGCCGCTGTCGATGCGCCTGTGGCCGGGGTGGTGGTCGCCGTCCGGGTCGGGCCCGGCGACCGGGTCGCCAAGGGCGCGGCGCTCGCCACGATCCGCAGCGCAGAAGGGGCGGCGTCTCGCTCGGAGGTCGACGCCGCCGAAGCCGGGGCGATCGCCGCCCGGGCCGCCGAGCGGCGCGACCGCGCTCTCTTCGCCGACGGCTGGATTGCGGCCTCCCGGCTCGAGGTGACGGTGGCCGAGGCCCGCCGGGCCGAAGCCGAACTGCGTGCGGCGCGGGCGCGGGCGCAGACCTATGGCGCCCCCGATTCCGACGGGCTCCTGCAGATCCGCACCCCGATCGCCGGCGTGGTGACGGCGGTCAGCGTCGCGCCGGGCCAGGTGCTGCACGAGGAGGCGCTTCAGGTGGCCTCGGTGTCCGACGCGCGGCAGGTGGAGCTCGCCTTCCAGGCGCCGCCGCAATACGCCCACCGCATCGGCGTCGGCGATCGCCTTTCGGCCACGGCCCCCGGCGGCCGGACGCTTTCCGCGGTCGTGACCGCCGTCGCCCCGGCGGACACCGCGGGCGTCGCCCTGATCCGCGCCCGGAGCGAAGAGGGGCTTCCCCCGGTCGGCGCCGTCATGTCCGCCCGGCTGACCTCGGGGACCGGCGGCGTCCTCTCCGTCCCGCAGGACGCGCTCCAGACCCTGGACGGCGCGCCTTCGGTGTTCGTCTTCGACGGCGACGGGTTCAGCGCCAGACCCGTGACGCCGGGCGCGAGCTCCGGCGGGCGCGTGGAGATCGTGTCCGGCCTCCGGGGCGACGAGCGGATCGCCGCCCGCAACGCCTTCCTGCTCAAGGCCGAGCTCGGCCGGGGCGATGTGGAGCACGCGCACTGATCATGCTGGCTTCCATCATCGACGCCTCTGTGCGCTTCCGCTGGCTGATCGTCGTCCTGGCGATCGCCTTCGCGGCCTTCGGCCTTCGCGAACTTCTGCGTCTGCCGATCGACGCGGTGCCCGACATCACCAACCGCCAGGTCCAGGTGACCACCGTCGCCCCGGCGCTGGGTCCGGAGGAGGTCGAGCGGCAGGTCACCTTCCCCCTGGAAACCGCCCTGGCCGGCCTGCCGGGCCTGTCGGAGACGCGCTCGCTCTCCCGCCACGGCTTTTCGCAGATCACGGCCGTCTTCAGCGACCGCACCGACATCTATTTCGCCCGCAACCTGGTCAACGAACGCATCCAGGTGGCGGCGGCGGACCTGCCCGCCGGGTTAGCGCCCTCCATGGGCCCGGTGGTGACCGGCCTCGGCGAGGTCTTCATCTGGACGCTCGAGTTCGAAGGCCCGGCGGCCCGTTCCGGCGCGGCCTATGTCACCCCGGAAGGCGAGCGGCTGGTGACCGACGCCGAGAAGGCGACCTATCTGCGCACGGTTCAGGACTGGATCATCCGGCCCCAGTTGCTGACCGTGCCCGGCGTCGCCGGCGTCGATGTGATCGGCGGCTACGTCAAGGAGTACGCGGTTCATCCCGATCCCGCGCGTCTGGCCGCCTATGGCGTCGGCCTGGCGCAGCTGGTCGAGGCCCTGGAACATGCCAACCGCATCGCCGGCGCAGGCTATGTCAGTCGGGCCGGCGAAGCCTACATCGTGCGCGCCGACGCGCGGATCCGAACCCTGGAGGAACTGGCCACCACGCCCATCCTCAACCGGAGCGGACAGGTCGTCCGGGTGTCCGACGTCGCGACGGTCGAGATCGGCCGCGCCCCGCGCCTCGGCTCGGCCAGCGCCGACGGCCGGGAGACGGTGATCGGCACCGCCCTCATGCTGCAGGGGGAAAACTCGCGCGATGTGGCCCGCCGGACGGGCGAACGGCTGGAGGCTCTGGCCGCGAGCCTGCCGCCTGGCGTGGCCATCCGGCCGGTGCTGGATCGCACCGAACTGGTCGAAGCGACGATCCGGACGGTCGAGCACAACCTCGCGCTTGGCGCGCTGCTGGTGATCGTCGTGCTGTTCTTCGCGCTCGGAAACGTCCGGGCGGCCCTGATCACGGCGCTCGTCATCCCGCTCAGCTTCCTGTTCGCCGCCAGCGCCATGAACCGGTTCGGGATCAGCGCCAACCTGCTCAGCCTGGGCGCCCTGGACTTCGGGCTGATCGTCGACGGCGCCGTGGTGGTGATCGAGAACACACTGCGTCGGCTGGCGCTTCGTCGCGCCCAGGCCGGGCGCGCCCTGACCCTGGCCGAACGGCTGGAGGTCGCGGCGGCCGCCGCACGCGAGATGGCACGCCCCGCCGCCTTCGGTCAGGCCATCATCCTGCTGGTCTACGCCCCGCTGCTGATGTTCGAGGGCGTCGAAGGCAAGATGTTCGGCCCGATGGCCGGGACGGTGATGTTCGCCCTGCTCGGGGCCTTCGTGCTCAGCTTCACCTTCGTGCCCGCCATGGCGGCGCTGCTCGTCCGCGAACCGAAGGGCGGGCACGAGGAGACGCGGCTGGCCCGCGCCGCCCAGGCTCGCTACCGCCCGCTGATGGAAGGCGCCCTGGCGCGGCCCCGGTCGGTGCTGGTCGGCGCCGCGGTGGCGCTCCTGGCCGGCCTCCTGGCCTTCGCCTCCTTGGGCCGCGAATTCGTGCCCCAGCTCGATGAGGGGGACCTGCTCGTCCAGGCCATACGCCTGCCGTCCACCTCGCTCGAACAGAGCCAGGCCATGCAGTTCCAGGTCGAGCGCGCCCTCCTGGAGACGCCCGAGGTGGCGCACGTCTTCACGCGGACCGGGACGGCGGAGGTCGCCTCCGATCCGATGCCGCCCTCGATATCGGACACCTTCGTGATCCTGAAGGACCGCCCGCTGTGGCCCGATCCCCGGCTGCCGAAGGCCGAGCTCGTCGCGCGCCTGGAGGAGAGGCTCTCCGGCCAGATCGGCCAGAACTTCGAGTTCACACAGCCGATCGAGATGCGGTTCAACGAGCTCATCGCCGGCGTGCGCTCCGACGTCGCCGTGATGGTCTATGGCGACGACTTCGAGGAGATGGACAGGACCGCGCAGCAGGTGGCGGCGATCCTCGGGCGGATCGAAGGGGCGGCCGACATCCGCGTGGAGCAGGTGACCGGGCAGCCGACGCTCACCGCCAGCGTCGACCGCACGGCTGCGGCGTCTCTCGGCATCCACGCCTCCGACGCGGCCGACGCCCTGGCCATCGCCTTCGCCGGCCGCGCGGCGGGCCAGGTCTATGAAGGCGACCGCCGCTTCGACGTGGTCGTCCGTCTCGACGACGACCTCCGCGACGATCCGCTCGTCATGATGCAGCTGCCGGTGATGCCGGAGGAGGCCGAGGCGGGCGCGCCGACGACGCCCCTCTCTTCGGTGGCCAGGTTCGACGCCGCCGAAGGGCCGAACCAGATCAGCCGCTCCAACGGCAAGCGGCGGATGATCGTCCAGGTCAATGTGCGGGGCCGCGATCTGGGCGGGTTCGTCTCCGAAGCCCAGGCCCGGGTGGGCGCCGGGGTCCAGCCGCCGCCGGGCGGCTGGGTCGCCTGGGGCGGACAGTTCGAGAACCTGGAACGGGCGTCGCGTCGGCTGGCCCTGATCGTTCCGGCCGTCTTCCTGACCATCGCCGTGCTGCTAGTCCTGGCCCTGCGCTCGTGGAAGGACGCCCTGCTCGTCTTCGCCGGCGTCCCGCTGGCTCTGGTCGGCGGCGCCCTGGCGCTGGCGCTTCGGGGGATGCCGATGTCGATCACCGCGGCGGTGGGCTTCATCGCGGTGTCGGGCGTGGCCACCCTCAACGGGCTCGTCTTGATGCAGGCCATCCGCGGGCGGCTCCAGGAGGGTCTGGCGCCATCGCGCGCGGCGCTCGAGGGCGCGGTCGCACGGCTGCGGGCCGTCCTGACCACGGCGCTGGTGGCCGTTCTCGGCTTCGTGCCGATGGCCTTCGCCTATGGCCCGGGCTCGGAGGTCCAGAAGCCCCTAGCCACCGTCGTCATCGGCGGTCTGACGACAGCCACCGTGCTGACCCTGATCGTGCTTCCGGTCCTCTCATCCCTCTGGCTGAGAGCCGAAGCCCCTGCGACGGCCGTCCGCGAGGAGGAGCCTTGAGCCCTCCTCGCCGACGGGGCGGCGAACGGCGCCGCCCCATGCTCGCCCTTGCGCAGCCTCGCCATTCCGCGCACGACTCCGGCCCGAGGAAACACGCCCTTGGGAGGAGCCGACCATGAAGACCCGCATCACTGAACTGCTCGGGATCGAGCATCCGATCGTCCAGGGCGGCATGCACTATGTGGGCTTCGCCGAGATGGCCGCGGCGGTGTCGAATGCGGGGGGCCTCGGGATCATCACCGGCCTCACCCAGGGGACGCCGGAGAAGCTGACCGCCGAGATCGAGCGGTGCCGGGGGATGACCGACAAGCCGTTCGGGGTGAACCTGACCTTCCTGCCCTCGGTCACGCCGCCGGACTATCCGGGCTTCGTCGAGGCCATCGTCAAGTCGGGCGTCAAGGTGGTCGAGACCGCGGGCAACAATCCGCAGAAGTACCTGCCGGCCCTGAAAGAGGCGGGCATCAAGGTGATCCACAAGTGCACGGCGGTCCGCCACGCGCTGAAGGCCCAGGCCATCGGCTGCGACGCGGTCAGCGTCGACGGCTTCGAATGCGGCGGCCATCCGGGCGAGGACGACGTGCCGAACTTCATCCTGCTGCCCCGGGCGGCCGAGGAGCTGGAGATCCCCTTCCTGGCCTCGGGCGGCATGGCCGACGGCCGCTCGCTGGCCGCCGCGCTCTGCCTGGGCGCCGACGGGATGAACATGGGCACCCGCTTCATCGCCACGCAGGAAGCGCCCGTGCACCCCAATGTGAAGCAGACCCTGGTCGACGCCAGCGAGCTGGACACCCGGCTGATCATGCGGCCCCTGCGCAACACCGAGCGGGTGCTGAACAACGCCGGGGTGGAGCGCCTGCTGGCCAAGGAGAAGGAACTCGGCTCCGCCATCACCTTCGCCGACATCGCGCCGGAGGTGGCCGGCGTCTATCCGGCCATCATGCGCGACGGCGACATGGACGCCGGCGGCTGGTCCTGCGGCATGGTCGCCGGCCTGATCCACGACATCCCGACCGTGAAGGCGCTGATCGACAGGATCATGGCCGAGGCCGAGGCCATCCTGCGGCGGCGCGTGGGCCAGTTCGAGCTGGCCTAGGCTTCATCCCATCGTCACCCTGGGCCTTGCGCCCAGGGTCCCTGGCGCCGCTCGCACCTGCCCTCGACAGGGACCCTCGGGACGAGCCCGAGGGTGACGAAGGGTGTTGAGGCGCAAAGCCCCTCCCCCTTGCGCGGCGGCGGCGTGAAATCTGGGTGACATCTCGCAGCGCCGCGGGGTCCGCTGCGGCGCGGGAAGCTTCGGATTCCATTGATCTATCTATGGCGACGCTTCGATCCATAGATTTCGCCACTGCCGGCCATCAAGTCTTTCGTTTTGCCAGCGGCTTCACGCTGCGCCCAAGCTCCCTCCAGACGCGACAAACGGCCGCGACCCAAGGAGGACGAGATGGACGACGCGACCCCCCGAGATCCGCTTAGCGACCCGCGCAAGGAGCCCGCGGCCCTGCGCGCCCTGCTCGGGCGCACCAACCGCGACTGGTGGCCCAACCAGCTGTCGCTGGACATCCTCCACCAGCACGGGCTGCACGGCGACCCGATGGGCGACGACTTCGACTATCCGAAGGCGTTCCAGAAGCTGGACTATGCGGCCCTGAAGGCGGACCTGACCAAGGTGATGACCGACAGCCAGCCCTGGTGGCCGGCCGACTATGGCCATTACGGCCCCTTCTTCATCCGCATGGCCTGGCACAGCGCCGGCACCTACCGCACCGGCGACGGCCGCGGCGGGGCCAACAGCGGCAACCAGCGCTTCGCCCCGCTGAACTCCTGGCCCGACAACGCCAATCTGGACAAGGCCCGGCGCCTGCTGTGGCCGGTGAAGAAGAAGTACGGCGCCCAGATCTCCTGGGCCGACCTGATGATCCTGGCCGGCAATGTGGCCATCGAGAGCATGGGCGGCCCGGTCTTCGGCTTCGGCGGCGGCCGGCGCGACATCTTCGAGCCCGAGAAGGACATCTACTGGGGCACCGAGGAGCAGTGGGTCGGCCAGGAAGGCAATCTGACCCGCATCGACGAGGAGTCCGGCCGGGCGCTGGAGAACCCGCTGGCGGCCATCCAGATGGGCCTGATCTACGTCAATCCGGAAGGCCCGGGCGGCGTGCCCGATCCGCTGAAGTCGGCCCGCGACATCCGCATCACCTTCGCCCGCATGGGGATGAACGACGAGGAGACCGTCGCGCTCACCGCCGGCGGCCACACCTTCGGCAAGTGCCACGGGGCGGGCGACGCCTCCAAGGTGGGCGCCGAGCCCGAGGGCGCCGACATCGCCCAGCAGGGCCTGGGCTGGACCTCCAGCCACGAGAGCGGCATGGGCGACCACACCATCACCAGCGGCCTGGAAGGCGCCTGGACGCCCACGCCCATCCAGTGGACGAACAACTACTTCCGCATGCTGTTCGAGTACGACTACGAGCTGGTCAAGAGCCCGGCCGGCGCGTGGCAGTGGCAGCCCAAGAACCAGAAGCCCGAAGACATGGCGCCCGGCGCGCACAGCCCGGACAAGCGCCTGCCGACCATGATGACCACGGCGGACATGGCCTTCAAGATGGACCCGGAATACCGGAAGATCTCGGAGCGGTTCTACAAGAACCCCGACCAGTTCGCCGACGCCTTCGCCCGGGCCTGGTTCAAGCTGTGCCACCGCGACATGGGGCCGAAGTCCCGCTACTACGGCCCCGAGGTGCCGGCCGAGGACCTGATCTGGCAGGACCCGATCCCGGCCGCGGACCATCCCATCATCGAGGCCGGCGACATCGAGACCCTGAAGTCGATGATCCTGGACTCCGGCCTGTCGACAGCCGAGCTCGTCTCCACCGCCTGGGCCTCGGCCTCGACCTATCGCGGGTCCGACCACCGGGGCGGCGCCAACGGCGCGCGCATCCGCCTGGAGCCGCAGAAGAACTGGGACGTCAACGAGCCCGAGAAGCTGGCCCGCGTCCTCTCCGCCCTGGAGAAGATCAAGGCCGACTTCGACGGCCAGGCCTTCGGCGGCAAGAAGGTCTCCCTGGCCGACCTGATCGTGCTGGCCGGCGGCGTGGGCGTGGAGCAGGCGGCCAAGGCCGCGGGCCACAACATCACCGTGCCCTTCAGCCCGGGCCGCACGGACGCGAGCGCAGAACAGACCGACGCCGAGAGCTTCGAGGTGCTCGAGCCCAAGGCCGACGGCTTCCGCAACTATCTCTCGGTGCGCTTCAGCGTGCCGACGGAAGAGCTGCTGGTCGACCGCGCCCAGCTGCTGGGGCTGTCGGCGCCGGAGATGACAGTGCTGGTGGGGGGCTTGCGCGTCCTGGGCGCCAACCACGGCGGGCAGAAGCATGGCGTCCTGACCGACCGCCCGGGTCAGCTGACCAACGACTTCTTCGTCAACCTGCTCGACATGGGAACGGCCTGGAAACAGGTCGACGACCGCGGCGACGAGGTCTTCGTCGGCACGGACCGGGCGAGCCACGAGGAGAAGTGGACGGCCACCCGCACCGACCTCGTCTTCGGCTCCAACTCCCAGCTCCGCGCGATCTCGGAGGTCTACGCCGCCGACGACGCCAAGACGAAGTTCGTCAACGACTTCGTCGCCGCCTGGACGAAGGTGATGAACGCCGACCGCTTCGACCTGAAGCGGGCCGCGTAAGCGCTCCGGAGCAAGCGGGGAGTCTCGCGAGGGGCCGGCAAAAGCCGGCCCCTTTGTCCCTAGGCGACGCGGGTCTGGTCCGCCCCTTCCAACCGGGCGACCTCGGCCACAAACGCTGCGCAGAGCGCATCGCGTTCGGCGTCCGGCAGCCAGCGCGACATCTGCGGGAAGACGGTGCGCCAGAACCGCAGCTCCTTGGGCGAGAGCGGCATGATCTGGCTGCCCTGCAGCTGCGCCAGGACAGCCGACAGCTTCGGCCGAACATCCTCCGGCGTGGGCAGCTTCGCCTTGGGCGCCGGCGGCGGGCCAAACATGTCGAGCTGGGACATTTGAAAATGCTGTCCGATTCGGGACGCCCAGGGAATCGGCGGCCGTCGCTTGCCCACAGAAATTCCCGCTACGAGACCTCGACGTCGACCACATGCGACCGGCGCGGCAGCGTCGCCGGCGGGCGGCGCGCCTCTGCGGCGGGGGTCGGGAGCTGGCTGGCCTCGATGAGCGGACCGTCGCAAATGCGCTCCAGCAGATCGGCCAAGGCGGGCTCCTCATCGAGGGTCAGAGTCAACACGCGCACCAGATCGAGCAGTTCGTCGTTCCACGCGTCGGCCCATTGCGTGGGGCGAATGGCGTCGAGTTCGCTGCTGGAGGATGCGGCGCGACCGGCGCCTTTCGCGGTCCGATAGGCCAGCCATTTGCTCAGCACCGGCATGCCGCTCACCTCGAAGGCCCAGACCTCCGGCCGAACACCGGTCAAAACGCCATCAGCGATGTGAAGCGCCTGAGCCTCGGGATCGTAAGTCACCTCACCGCCGTCCCTGGGGATGCGCCCCACCGCCGCCGCCCACTCGACGCCTTCGAGAGGCGGCACATACCGACCGCGGCCGTCTTCCGTGGATGTGAAGCGCTCGGCGAAGGTGTGGAGCCACAGGCGTCGCCGACCGATGTCGACCGCCTCCGCCCACAGGCCCGCATCGGCGGTGATCGGCGCCCGTAGCCCCGCCGTCTGCAGCGCCTCAGCGAACCGGGTCTGGTAGGCGGTCGTGCTCAGCAGGGCGTAGACATAGGCGGCGACATCCTCGACCGTGGGCGGTTCAATTCCCAGGGCCTGAGACAGGGCTTCGCCCAATCCCGCGGTGAGATTGGGCTCCTGCGCCGCGGCGTCGCGCCAGAGGGGGATGACATCTTTCCCACCATGACTCCCGCGGAAATGGTGGAGGTCTGGGACATAGGCTGAAGCCGTCAGCGCAGGACCGCCTCCGACCCTCCCAGTCAGCAGCGACGTGAGAAAAACCTGACGATCAGACATGCTCTGCCAAAGCGAGGGACTCTCAGTCTTCGCCAGCCGCGGGTCCTCGATCGCCCACTGGCGATCAAAGCTTCGGAAGCCGTACCGGCGGAACGGCTCCGGCGGGGAGGCTGCTGTCGTGTCACTCAGACGGGGATAGCCCTCCACCCGTGTTTCGACATTGCGTCCGGAGTTGGCCGTGTAGAAGAGCAAGGGCTTTTCGTCCCTTGGCGCCTCTGCGAGCCGACGCCATCGGTCCCCCAGCGCCTCCGCCGTCGGCGCCACCGGCCAGGTGCGGCCGAACTTGCACCCCGGCTGCTGCCACGGGAAAAGATCGGTGATCAGCGGCATCGCGGTCCATTCCGCATCGCCCGTGGGCGGCGCAAATGGGGCCATCCAGTCCGACGGACCGGTCGCCCATTCGCCGGCCATCGGATCGACCGCAGACGCCATCTGCGCCACGGCGTCCAGCTTCTGGTCGGCCGTCCCTCGCACGCGCCGATAGTGGACGTCGGCCGGCCGCGCCCGGTCCGACGCGCCATCGCGCGCCATCACCACCACCGCCACCGGCGTCTCGATGGCGAAGACGTTCTCTTCGGGATTGGCGCCGTGATTGTCGCCGCCGAGATCGATCACCCAGATATCGTCCGCCAGTTCGCGCGCCAGCTTTCGCAAGCCCACAAATCCTGGGCCCGTCAGCCAGCTGGCCCCGGTGATGAAGGCGACGACCCCCGGCCCGGCGCCGTGCGCCTCGAACGCCTTCCACAGCGCCCAGCGCCAGAAATAGACGTAGAGATTATAGAGGCTGGCGTGGTGGCTGAAGATCGTGTGCTCGCGCGCCACATCCAGAATGTCGTCGAACAGGCTCTTTCCCGTGGCCCGGCCAGGCACGGCGCCGTCCAGCACCCAGCCGCCCGAGCCACGGCCCTGGATCTCCCGCTCCACCCGCCGATAGGGCGGATTTCCGATGACCACCGTGACCTGCTGTTCGAGCTTGATCTGCTGTGCGCGCAGCTGCTCGGCCGCCAGAACCTCGGCGTCGCCGAAGAACTCGGCCTGATGCGGCGGCTGGTAGGGCGATTCAAGCGTGTCCGTCAGCACGACCTGCGCCGTCGTCGGCTCAGCGCCCTCTCCGCGCAGTTCCGTGAGCCGCTGGCCCAACCGGAGATGAGCCACCGAATAGGGGCCGGGCAGCAGCTCGAAGGCGAACAGCGACCGGGCAAGGTTGGCCGACGCCTGTTCCGGGCCAGCGGCCCCGCGGACCGCCCGTGCGCGCTCGGCGGCCTTGTCGATCACAGCCAGGGGGAAGGCGCCCGAACCCGCCGCGGGATCGAGGGTGACCACGGCCGGATCAGCGAATCCCAGCCGGCGGCCGAATCGTTCGCTCAGCAGGTGATCGACCATGTTGGTCATCGCCCGCACGATGGCGATGGGCGTGTAATAGACCCCGGCCTGCCGGCGTTCGTCGGGATCGTAGGCGGCGAGGAAGTCCTCATAAAAGTAAAGCCAGGGCTCGCCCCGCGTGTCGGCGCTGGCGTTCACCCGGTCGGGCTGGATGGCGCTGATCAGGGTCTCGAGCGCGCCGACCTCCACCGCGACGGCCTCTGCGAGCGCCGCCTTGTCCATGAGCGGCGCGAAGGCGGCCGCCAGCACCGGGTTCGTCTGACGAAGGGCGTTGCGAGCTTCGCCAATCGTGATGAAGCCGTCATGGTCGGCGTCGGCGTCTCGCGGACTGAGGGCGGCGATGACCATCCCATAGGCGAGGACCTGAGAGACGCCATCGGCGAAATCGCGCACCGAGCCGGTCGGTTGGACATGTTGGCGCCAAGCTCGGTAGCCTCCCTTCGCGGCCTCGGCGGCTGGACCGGATTGGTCGACCAGCCAGAGGAGCCGGTCTCGCAGGTCCGCTGTGCGGTGGGCGAGGCGGGTCGAGAGGTCTCGGACACTGACCACCGGCGAGGGATCGAGTTCGATGAACAGCCCGAGCAGCCGGATCAGCCCCTCAGCCTTCCAGCCGTCAGGGTCCTCATAGGGAAGATCGGCCGGCCCATCATAGGGCTCGCCGTTTCGATAGATCTGCGCCCTGACGCCATTGCATACGATGAGGATCTCCGCCTCCACGGACATTCGGCCCCACTGCCGGGCGTTGCGTCCCGACCAAGTCGAGACATCGACGGAGATCGAAGGCGCCTTGAGTTCGACAAAGCCCTTCTGCCGGCTGGAGCCGCCACGGGTCACAATAGCGGCGAAGTCCGGCCTAACCCCCTCCAGGCGCGTCTCTCGGACGAGGTTCAGGGTTCCCAGCCCCGCGACATCCGCCAGAGCGCAAAACAGATTGCTTACCGGCGTGGTGAGCTGAGCCTCTTCTTCTGCGTTCAAGGCGCCGCGGGCGGCGGCATGGACGGAATCGAAGTAGCGGCGCGCGAGGTCCTGAACGGTCATAGGCTCAGCTTATGGCGCGTCATCTCACCACGGAAGAGCGCGCCGTTGCGCCGGTGCGCGGCCCGGTCGTAGGAGGGCGGCGGCGACCCCACGACTGGGCTCGCGGCGTCGCAACCCCGTGCGCGCCGCGCCGCCAGGCGCTATCTAGGCGGCCATGTTGCGGATTTCCGAACTCAAGCTGCCGCTGGACCATGCGCCGGGGGACCTGCCGGCGGCGATCGCCGCGCGGCTGGGCTTGGCCGAGGCTGAGCTTCTGTCGTGGTCGGTGTGGAAGCGGGCGCATGACGCGCGGCGGAAGTCCGCCATCCTGAAGGTCTATATCGTCGATGTGGCGGTGGCGGACGAAGCCGCCGTGCTCAAGCGGTTCGAAGGCGACCCGCATGTGCGCGCCACGCCCGACACCGCCTATCGCCCCGTGGCCCGCGCGCCGGCCGGCCAGGGCCTGCGGCCCGTGGTGGTGGGCGCGGGCCCCTGCGGCCTCTTCGCCGGGCTGATCCTGGCCGAGATGGGCTTTCGCCCCATCATCCTCGACCGCGGCAAGGTGGTGCGCGAGCGGACCAAGGACACCTGGGGGCTTTGGCGGCGCAGCGAGCTGAACCCGGAATCCAACGTCCAGTTCGGCGAGGGCGGGGCCGGCACCTTCTCGGACGGCAAGCTCTACAGCCAGATCAAGGATCCCCGCTTCCTCGGCCGCAAGGTGCTGACCGAGTTCGTGGAAGCCGGCGCGCCGCCGGAGATCCTGACCGAGGCCCACCCCCACATCGGCACCTTCCGCCTGGTGACCATGGTCGAGTCCATGCGGGCCAAGATCGAGGCGCTGGGCGGCGAGTACCGCTTCGGCCAGCGCGTCGCCGACTTTGAATTCGCCCGCGGCGCGGACGGGACAAAGGTGCTGCGGGGCCTGCACCTGCACACCGGCGAATTCCTGGAGGCCGACCAGGTGGTGCTGGCCATCGGCCACTCCTCGCGCGACACCTTCGAGACGCTCTACGACCGCGGCGTCCACATCGAGGCCAAGCCCTTCTCCATCGGCTTCCGCATCGAACATCCGCAGTCCTGGATCGACCGGGCCCTGTTCGGCCCCTGCGCCGGCCACCCGGATCTAGGGGCTGCCGCCTATTCCCTGTCGCACCACTGCGGCAACGGGCGGACGGTCTATTCCTTCTGCATGTGCCCGGGCGGCACGGTGGTGGCCGCGACCTCCGAGCCCGGCCGCGTCGCGACCAACGGCATGAGCCAGTATTCGCGCAACGAGCGGAACGCCAATTCCGGCTTCGTGGTGGGGATCAGCCCGGCCGACTATGGGAGCGACCATCCGCTGGCGGGCGTCGAACTGCAGCGCCGGCTGGAGAGCGCGGCCTTCGTCGCCGGCGGCGGCGACTATTTCGCGCCGGGCCAGCGGGTAGGCGACTTCCTGGCCGGCCGCCCCTCGGCCGCACTCGGCGAGGTGATCCCCAGCTACCGCCCGGGCGTTCGTCCCACCGACCTCGCCCCGCTCATGCCGGCCTATGTGATCGAGGCCATGCGCGAGGCCCTGCCCGTCTTCGGCCGCAAGATACCCCGCTATGACGATCCGGACGCCGTGCTGACCGGCGTGGAGACCCGCACCTCCGCCCCTCTGCGCATCACGCGTGGCCCCGACTTCCAGAGCCTGAATGTCCGCGGCCTGTTCCCGGCCGGCGAAGGGGCGGGCTATGCCGGCGGCATCCTCTCGGCCGCCGTCGACGGCATCAAGGTCGCCGAGGCGGTGGCGAGAGCGATCGTCGGCGAGGCGCAGGCGGCGTGAGGCGGCTGGGCGCGCGCCTCAGCGCGGCCAGGTTTCCGGGTCCAGGGCCAGGACTTCGCCGGCGAAGTGGAGGCCGCCGCAGATCAGGATGTGCGGGGGCGTGGTCGCCGCAGCCAGCGCGGCTTCCAGGGCGGCCTTGGCGTCCGCCGCGGTCTCCGCCGTCAGCCCCGCGGCGCGGGCGGCTTCGGCGATCTCCTGCGCCGGCGCGGCGTTGGGGCTGTCGAAGCTGGTGGCGTAGACGCTGGGCTTGAGGTCGGCGAAGGGGGCGAAGAAGCCCACGGCGTCCTTGCGGGCGAACATGGCGCTGATCAGGACCACGGGCCGCGGATCGCGGGCGACGAGGCGGCCGACCGCCTGGGCCAGCGCCGCGCCCGCATGCGGATTGTGGCCCCCGTCCAGCCAGAGATCGACCCCGGCGGCGCTCGCCATGGCGCCAAGATCGCCCTCGCGCAGGCGCTGGAAGCGGGCGGGCCAATAGGCCGACGCCACGCCGCGGGCGATGGCGTCCTCGTCGATCCGCGGATGGGCCAGGGTGAGCATGGCGGCCGCCGCCAGACCGGCGTTGTCGAACTGGTGGGGCCCGAAGAGGGAGGGCGGCGGCAGGTCGAGCAGGCGGTCCTCCGCCTGGACCAGCAGGCGGCCGTTGGCCTCCCAGGCGTCGAAGTCCCGGCCCATCAGGCTCATGGGGGCGGAGAGCTTTTCCGCCTCGGCCTCGATGACCGCCAGCGCCTCCTCCATCTGGCGCGCGACGACCACGGGACGGCCCTGCTTGATGATCCCCGCCTTTTCCCAGGCGATCTTGGGAAGCTCCGGGCCCAGCATCTCCAGGTGGTCGTAGTCCACCGGCGTGATGACGCTGAGCGCCGGGGCGTCGAAGATGTTGGTGGCGTCGAACCGGCCGCCCAGACCCACCTCGATCAGACAGAGATCGGCCGGGGTCTGCGCAAAGGCGTGCAGGGCCAGCACGGTGGAGATCTCGAAGAAGCTGATCGGCTCGCCCGCATTGGCGGCCTCCACCTCGTCGATCAGGGCGTCGAGCGCCGCGTCGGTGATCAGCTCGCCCGCCACGCGGATGCGCTCGGCGAAGCGGACGAGGTGGGGCGAGGTGAGCGCATGGACCTTCAGGCCCGCCGCCTCGGCGATGGCGCGCATATAGGCCACCGTCGAACCCTTGCCGTTGGTGCCGGCCACATGGATCACCGGCGGCAGGCGCCGCTCCGGATGGTCCAGCGCCGCCAGCAGGCGCTCCACCCGGCCGGTGGTCAGGTCGATCAGGCTGGGGTGGTTGGCGCGCAGGCGCGCGATCACCGCATCGGAGGCGCGGATCGGGTCATACATCGGCGGGGCGGCCCTTGCAGGGGTTCGGCGTCAGGCGGCTTTCGAAGAGGCGCGCCCCATCATCAGAGTCTTGAGGATCGAACCCAGCACCTTGGGGATGTCGGGCCGCGAGACGACCTTGTCGACCATGCCCCGCTCCATCAGGAACTCCGAGCGCTGGAAGCCCGGCGGCAGAACCTCGCGGATGGTCTGCTCGATCACCCGGCGGCCGGAGAAGGCGATCATGGCGTTAGGCTCGGCCAGGTGGACATCGCCCAGCATGGCGAAGGACGCGGTCACCCCGCCCGTGGTCGGGTCGGTCAGGACCACGATATAGGGCAGGCCCGCGGCGTTCAGTTCGTTGATGGCCAGAGTCGTGCGCGCCATCTGCATCAGGGAGAGGGTGCCCTCCTGCATGCGCGCCCCGCCCGAGGCGGTGAAGATGACGAAGGGGATCTGGCGCTCCAGCGCCTCCTTGGCGGCCCGGATGAAGGTCTCGCCCGCGGCCATGCCCAGGGACCCGCCCATGAAGGCGAAGTCCTGGACCACGACCACCGTCTCCTGGCCCTGGATCTTCCCCACGCCGATGGCCATGGCGTCCTGCTCGCCGGTCGCCTTGCGGGCCGCCTTCAGCCGGTCGTGATAGGGCCGGTCGTCGGGGAACTTCAGCGGGTCTTCCACCACCGACGGCGTGGCGATGCGTTCGAATGCGCCGTCGTCGAAGGTGATCTTCAGCCGATCCTTGGCGCCGACCCGCATATGGTGGCCCGAGGGCGTGACCCAGAGCGCGGCCTCCAGGTCGGGGCGATAGATCATCTCGCCGGTCTCGGGGCACTTGACCCAGAGGTTCTCGGGCGTCTCGCGCTTGGCGAAGGGGTTGCGCACGCCCGGCGCGATGCGGGACAGCCATCCGCCGCCGGAAGAGCCCTGGGGCTTGCTCTGCGGCTTGGCCGGCTTGTCGTTCTTCTGGTCCGCCATTGGGTTCGCCCTCAGGCCGTCACGGGGGAGCGCTTCGCAGCGCGCACAGCCTTGGCCAAGGCCTCGACCTTGGAAAGGACCCGCACGGTCACGTCTTCGTTTGCAGCCAGCGCCTCGGCCACCTCGTCCACCAGGGCCGAGCCGACGACGGCGGCGTCGGCCACCTGGGCGATGGCCCCGGCGCGTTCCGGCGTCTTGATGCCGAAGCCGACCGCCACGGGCAGGCCGGAGGCGGCGCGGATGCGCTCCACCGCCGGGCGCACGGCGTCGGCGTCGGCCTCCTTGGCGCCGGTCACCCCGGTGACCGAGACATAATAGACGAAGCCCGAGGTGCGCTTGAGCACCGTCGGCAGGCGCTTGTCGTCGGTGGTGGGCGTCGCCAGGCGGATGAGGGCGACGTCGGCGGCGTCCAGGGCGTCGGCCAGGGGATCGGCCTCCTCGGGCGGACAGTCGACGATGATCAGGCCGTCGATCCCGGCCTTCGCCGCGGCCTCCGCGAACCGCTCATAGCCCCAGGTCACCAGCGGGTTGAGATAGCCCATCAGGATGAGCGGGGTCTCCGCATCGCCCTGGCGGAACTCGGCCGCGAGGTCGAGCACGCCCTGCAGGGTCGTGCCGGCGGCCAGCGCCCGCTGGGCGGCCCGCTGGATCGGCGGGCCCTCGGCCATGGGATCGGAGAAGGGGAAGCCCAGTTCGATCAGGTCGGCGCCGGCGGCCGGCAGTCCGGCCAGAATGCTGGCGGCCGTGGCGGCGTCGGGATCGCCGGCCATGACATAGGCGACGAAGGCCGCCCGGTTCTCCGCCTTCAGGGCGGCGAAACGGGCTTCGATACGGGCTTTGGTCAAATCGTGCGTCCCAGGTGCTTGGCCACGGCGGCCACGTCCTTGTCGCCCCGGCCGGAGAGGTTCATCACCACGACGCCGCCCTTGCCGATCTCTTGCGCGATGTCGGGCAGGCGGGCGATGGCGTGCGAGGATTCCAGCGCCGGGATGATGCCCTCGAGCTCGGCGCAGAGCTGGAAGGCCTCCAGGGCCTCCTTGTCGGTCGCCGTCAGATACTTGGCCCGGCCGACGTCGTGCAGCCAGGAGTGTTCGGGCCCGATGCCGGGATAGTCGAGGCCCGCGGAGATGGAGTGGGCTTCGGTGATCTGGCCCTCGGCGTCCTGCAGCAGATAGGTCTTGTTGCCGTGCAGCACGCCCGGACGGCCGCCGTTGATGGCCGCGGCGTGGCGGTCGGTGCCCATGCCCTCGCCGGCGGCCTCGACCCCGAAGATCTTCACGCCCTCGTCGTTCAGGAAGGGGTGGAAGGTGCCGATGGCGTTGGAGCCGCCCCCGACGCAGGCGACCACGGCGTCGGGCAGGCGGCCCTCGGCCTCGAGGATCTGGTCGCGGATCTCGCGCCCCATGACCGACTGGAAGTCGCGGACCATCATCGGATAGGGGTGCGGCCCGGCCGCCGAGCCGATCAGATAGTAGGTGTCCTCGACGTTGGTGACCCAGTCGCGCAGGGCCTCGTTCATGGCGTCCTTCAGCGTCGCCGAGCCGCTCGTCACCGGCACCACCTCGGCGCCCAGCAGGTTCATGCGGAAGACGTTGGGCTGCTGCCGCTCGGTGTCGACCTTGCCCATATAGACCACGCAGGGCAGGCCGAAGCGGGCGCAGACCGTGGCCGTGGCCACCCCGTGCTGCCCGGCGCCGGTCTCGGCGATGATGCGCGTCTTGCCCATCTTCCGGGCCAGCAGGATCTGGCCGATGCAGTTGTTGATCTTGTGCGCGCCGGTGTGGTTCAGGTCCTCGCGCTTGAAATAGATCTTCGCCCCGCCGAACCGCTCGGTCAGGCGCTCGGCGAAGTAGAGCGGCGAGGGACGGCCCACATAGTGGGTCATCAGGTCGGCCAGTTCGGCCTGGAAGGCGTTGTCCGTGCGGCTGGCCAGATAGGCCGCTTCCAGGTCGAGGACGAGCGGCATCAGCGTCTCGGCGACGTAGCGCCCGCCGAACTCCCCGAACTTGCCGTGGACGTCGGGATAGGCGGTGTAGTCGTTGGGCTGGGCGTTGGGGGCGTTCACGTCGGTTGCGCGTCCTTGCATCAAGCTTGAGCCATCAGGCGCGGCGCACGGCGTCCAGGAACGCCGTGATCAAGGCCGGGTCCTTTAGTCCGGGACCGCGTTCCACGCCAGAGGAAACGTCCACCACGGGCGCGCCGGAGCGGCTCACCGCCTCGGCGACGTTCCAGGGATCGAGCCCCCCGGCGAGGAACCAGGGCCGGGCGTAGCGGCGCCCGGCCATCAGGTCCCAGTCGAAGCGTGCGCCCACCCCGCCCGGCAGGGCGGCGTCCTTGGGGGGGCGGGCCTCGAACATCAGGTGGTCGGCGGCGCCCTCGTAGCGCGCCGCGGCGTCCAGATCGGCCGCCTCCGAGACATGCAGCACCTTGATGACGCGCGCGCCCGTGCGCTGGGCGACGGCCCGCACCCGTTCGGGGGACTCCTGGCCGTGCAGCTGGACGAGGTCCGGCGCGAGCGCCTCGGACAGACGGTCGAGCAGGATGTCGGAGGGATCGACGGTGACCGCCACCACCTGGGCGCGGCCGCCGCGCGCCGGCTGCGCCAGCCGGGCGGCGTCCTGCGGGGCCACATTGCGCGGGCTCTTCTCGAAGAAGATGAAGCCGAGATAGGCCGCGCCGCCATCGAGGGCGGCGGCGACGGAGGCCGGCGTGGACAGGCCGCAGATCTTGGAGGCGACGCGAGGAGCGCTCATGGCGCTCGATTAGGGGATCGGGCCGGTCCTAGGCAAGGCGCGGCCGGAGAAGAGATCAGGCCTTGGGCGCGGTCGAGCCGGCGCCGGGCGGGGCGGGCGTCGCGCCGGCGGCGGCGTTCTGCGCCTTCAGCTGGTCGCGGATCTCCATCAGCAGCACCTCGGTGGCGGTGGGCTGGGGCTTGGCTTCCGGGGGCTTTTCGGCCTCCCTTCGGCGCACCGAATTGACGAGCTTCACCAGCAGGAAGACCACCCAGGCCACGATCAGGAACTGGATCACGGTGTTGATGAAGGCGCCGTACTGGATGGCCACCTGCTCGACCGCCTCGGTCGCGGGGTCTTCCGGCCGCAGAACCCATTTGAGCCGGGAGAAGTCGATGCCGCCCGTCAGCAGGCCGATCGGCGGCATGACCACCTGGTCGACCAGGCTCTTGACGATGGCGTTGAACGAGGCGCCGATGATCACGCCCACGGCGAGGTCGATGACGTTGCCGCGCTCGATGAACTCGCGGAATTCCGAGACGATGCTCAAGGCGTCGCTCTCCCTGATCGTCAAAACTCTGGAACGGCGACGCCGCCGGTTCAGTCGGCGTTCAGCCGCTCGCGCAGTTCCTTGCCGCTCTTGAAGAAGGGAACGTGCTTGGCGCGGACGTCGACGGGTTCGCCGGTGCGCGGATTGCGGCCCGAGCGGGCGTCGCGGGCCCGGACAGACAGGGCGCCGAAGCCGCGCAGCTCGACCCGCCCGCCCTCTTCCAGGGCGACGATCATGCGCTCCAGGATCACGCCCACGACGCGCTCGATGTCGCGCTGCGTCAGGTGGGGGTTTTCCTCAGCCAGGCGGGCGATCAGTTCGGATTTGATCATGAGGCCTTCCGCTCGTTCGGCGCCGGGACCATGGGCGAGTCCCTTGGCATGTTCAAGGCTCGATCATGGTTGACGACGGACGGATATCCGTCCGCCCGCCGGAGGCGCAAGGAGACGCGCAAGAAAAAGCCCCGCCCGGCATGCCGGACGGGGCCTTTCTTTCGGATACGCCCGAAGGCTTAGTCCTTGCCGCCGGCCTTCTCGCGAAGGGCCGCGCCCAGGATGTCGCCCAGCGAGGCGCCGGAGTCCGACGAGCCGAACTGCTCGATGGCTTCCTTCTCCTCGGCCATTTCCAGGGCCTTGATCGACAGGGACAGGCGACGGGCCGCCTTGTCGACATTGGTCACCTGGGCGTCGACGCGGTCGCCCACGGCGAAGCGCTCGGGGCGCTGGTCGGCGCGGTCGCGCGACAGGTCCGACTTGCGGATGAAGGCCGTCATCGGGGCTTCGTCGTCGCCCAGGCGGACTTCGATACCGCCCGAGGTGACTTCCGTCACCGTGACCGTCACGGTCTGGCCCTTGCGGTAGGTGTCGCCGGCCATCGGATCGCCGGCCAGCTGCTTGATGCCGAGCGAGATGCGTTCCTTCTCGACGTCGACGTCCAGCACCTGGGCCTTGACCACGTCGCCCTTGTTGTAGCGGGCGATGGCTTCCTCACCCGGCGCCGACCAGTCGAGGTCGGACAGGTGCACCATGCCGTCGATGTCGTTCTCCAGGCCGATGAAGAGGCCGAACTCGGTGGCGTTCTTGACCTCGCCCTCGACGACGGAGCCGACCGGATGGGCTTCGAGGAAGGCGTCCCACGGATTGGCCATGGCCTGCTTCAGGCCGAGCGACACGCGGCGCTTGGACGGATCGACGTCCAGCACGACCACGTCGACCTCTTGGCTGGTCGAGACGATCTTGCCCGGATGGACGTTCTTCTTGGTCCAGGACATTTCCGAGACGTGCACCAGGCCTTCCACGCCCGGCTCCAGCTCCACGAAGGCGCCGTAGTCGGTGATGTTGGTGATGCGGCCGGTGAACTTGGCGCCGACCGGATACTTGGCCTCCACGCCGTCCCACGGGTCGGACTGCAGCTGCTTCATGCCGAGCGAGATGCGCTGGGTGTCCGGGTTGATCTTGACGATCTGCACCTTGACCGTGTCGCCCACCGCCAGCACCTGGCTCGGATGGTTGACGCGCTTCCAGCTCATGTCGGTGACGTGCAGCAGGCCGTCGATGCCGCCCAGGTCCACGAACGCGCCGTAGTCGGTGATGTTCTTGACCACGCCTTCGCGGACTTCGCCTTCCTGCAGCTGGGCCACCAGCTCGGTGCGCTGCTCGGCGCGGGCTTCTTCCAGGATGGCGCGGCGCGAGACGACGATGTTGCCGCGCGGACGGTCCATCTTGAGGATGGCGAAGGGCTGTTCCTTGCCCATCAGCGGGCCGACGTCGCGGACCGGACGGATGTCCACCTGGCTGCCCGGCAGGAAGGCCGAGGCGCCGCCGAGGTCGACGGTGAAGCCGCCCTTCACGCGGCCGACGATGGCGCCCATCACCGGCTCGTTCTTGGCGTAGACGCCTTCCAGGCGCGTCCAGGCCTCTTCGCGGCGGGCCTTGTCGCGGCTGATCACCGCTTCGCCCATGGCGTTCTCGACGCGCTCGAGGAAGACCTCGACGGTGTCGCCGGCGGCGACGGTCGGCTTGCCGTCGTCGGTCAGGCCGAATTCCTTCAGCTGGACCCGACCCTCGGTCTTCAGGCCCACGTCGATGATGGCGAAGTCCTTCTCGACGCCCACGACCTTGCCCTGGACGACGGTGCCTTCCATGAAGTCACGACCGCCGAGGGACTCGTCCAGCAGGGCGGCGAAATCGTCGCGCGAGGGGTTCAGGCTCATATCGTCAGCCATAGTGTTCTTTCGTTCGAATGACGGCGGACGCCCCGGCCGCGAACGGTCCTTGGGCGGAATCCCGACGTCAGGTTAGGGGTTGGACCGAAGGCGCAGGCGATCCCCGCGCGGGATGAATTCGCCCGCAGCCGTACGAGGGAAAGGCGCGGTTGGATTTGCTCGGCCAGGCTCCCGCAGGGGGAACGATCAGCCGGCGCGCGCCGCCTCGACGATGCGGCGGGCCGCATCGGCGGCTTGGTCTATAGTCATTTCCGAGGTGTCCAGCAAGACGGCGTCGGGGGCCGGCCGCATGGGCGCGGCCGAACGGCCGGCGTCGCGCTCGTCCCGGCGGCGGATGTCGGCGAGCACCTCGTCCAGGCTGACCGCCTCGCCCTGGCCGGTCAGCTGGCGCCAGCGGCGCTCGGCGCGGACCTCGGGCTTGGCGGTGACATAGAGCTTGGCCGGCGCCTGGGGACAGATGACCGTGCCCATGTCGCGCCCGTCGAGCACCGCCCCGCCCGGCTGGGCGGCGAAGTCCCGCTGCAGGGCCAGCAGCACCTCGCGCACCTTCGGGTGGACGGCGACCCGGCTGGCCGCCTCGCCCGCGCCGCGGGTGCGGAATTCCGGATCGGCGAGCTGGGCCGCGGTGAGGGCGGCGGCCGTCCGGGCGGCGGCGGCCTCGTCGTCGAGATCGCCGCCGGCGCGCTGCAGCAGGACCCCGACCGCCCGGTAGAGCAGGCCGGAATCGAGCACCGGCAAGCCGTAGCGGCGCCCGAGCCCGCCGGCGATCGTGCCCTTGCCGGAGGCGGCGGGCCCGTCGACCGTTATGACGAAGCCCGCGCTCATGCCGGCGCCAGCCCGGCCGGCCTCAGGTCGCCCCCCAGGCCCTGCATCATTTCGACGAAGCCCGGGAAGCTGGTGGCGATCATGCCGGGCTCGTCGACGCTGACCGGCGCCTCGGCTGCCAGGCCCAGCACCAGGTGCGACATGGCGATGCGGTGGTCGCCGTGCGTCGTGACCCGCGCGCCGCCGGCCACGGGATGATTGCCGCGCGAGGTTCCGGCGACGATCAGGCCTTCCGGCTCCTCCTCGACGCCGACGCCGCAGGCGGCGAGGCCGGCGGCGGTGAGCGCGATGCGGTCGCTTTCCTTGACCCGCATCTCGCCGATGCCGCGCATGACGGTGGGCCCCTCGGCGAAGGCCGCGGCGATGGCGAGGATGGGGTATTCGTCGATCATGGCCGGCGCCCGCTCGGGCGGAACGACCACGCCGCGCAGGGCCGAATGGCGCGCAGTGACGTCGCCCACCTGGTCGCCGCCCTCCTCCCGCGCGTTGGAGATGACGAGGTCGGCGCCCATTTCCTGAAGCGTCGTGAAGAGGGCCGCGCGCAGCGGATTGAGCAGCACGCCCTCCACGGTCACCTCCGAGCCCGGGGTGATCAGGGCCGCCACCAGCGGGAAGGCGGCCGAGGACGGATCGCCCGGAACCTTGACCTGGGCGCCGGTCAGCTTCTGGCCGCCGGCCACGCGGATGCGGCGCGCCCCGTCGGCGGCGCGTTCGACGCTCACCTCCGCCCCGAAGGCGCGCAGCATGCGCTCGGTATGGTCGCGGGTGGCTTCGGGCTCGATCACCTCGGCGCCGCCGGCCGCGGAGAGCCCGGCCAGCAGGACGGCCGACTTCACCTGGGCCGAGGGTTCGGGCAGGCGGTAGGCGATGGTCTTCAGATCACCGCCCCGGAGCGTCAGCGGCAGGCGGCCGCCGGTGCGGCACAGCCAGGCGGCGCCCATCTCGCCCAGCGGCTTGAGCACCCGGTTCATGGGCCGGCCGCGGAGAGAGGAATCGCCGGTGAAGGTGGCGCAGAGGGGAAAGCCCGCCGCCGCGCCCATGATCAGCCGCACGCCCGTACCGGCGTTGCCGCAGTCGACCACGTCCGCCGGCTCGGAAAAGCCGCCCCGGCCCTGCACCCGCCAGCGGCCCTCGCCCAGGCGCTCGACCTGCGCGCCGAAGGCGGCCATGGCCGCGGCGGTGCGCTTGACGTCCTCGCCCTCCAGAAGGCCCTCGATCTCGGTGGTCCCCGTCGCCAGGGCGCCGAGGATGAGCGACCGGTGGGAAATCGACTTGTCGCCGGGGGCGCGCACGCGCCCCCTCAGCGGGCCGCCGCGCGTCGCGGTCAGTCCTGCCGCCGCCATGGATTTCGAAGCCTCCTCTAAGGCTTGCCGTTTTTCCGAGGGGGTTTGCTTTTGACAGCCGCCCTGGCCCGTGGCAAGGGAGCCCGCTCTTAAGAAACCGCTCTCCAGGGGATCGCCTACGTGGCCAATCCAGAGCTGGGCGCCAAGCAGGTTTGCCCCAATTGCCAGGCCAAGTTCTACGACTTGAACAAGCGCCCGGCTGTCTGCCCGAAGTGTCATACCGAGTTCGACCCTGACGAGGCGGTTCGCAGCCGCCGCGTGCGTGGTCGCGCCGCGGCGCCGGAACACGAGGCCGAGGACGAGGATCGCGAGGATCAGGTCAAGGGTCGCGCCGCCGCCGATGACGAGGACGAGGACGAGGAAGTCCGCGCCCCCGAAATCGACGAGGAGGCCGACGACGTCGCCTCGACCGACGATGACGACGACGACACCCGCGAACCGGCCGAACGGGCCGGCAAGAAGCACGGTCCGGCGGACGACATCAGCGACTTCGGCGACGACGAGGACCTCGAGGACGACGAGGACGAAGACGTGCCCTTCCTCGAGGACGAGGAGGAGGATTTCGACGACTCCGAGATCGACGGAATCGGGGAAGACGACGAGGACTAAAGGACGCAGAAAAAAGCCCGAAAATGGTGCTTGATCACGTCCCGACCTTTGACTAGGTTCCGCGCCTCTTCGGGCGGCGACCCCCGCCCGAAGAGCCCAGGACCTGGGGCTATAGCTCAGTTGGTAGAGCGCTTGAATGGCATTCAAGAGGTCAGCGGTTCGACTCCGCTTAGCTCCACCATGGACCCCGCCAGTAAACCACTGGCGGGGTTCGCCTTTTCTGGAATGTCGCGCCCCTCAATCGAAGTCGGACTGGACTACGGTCGAGCTTTAGGTACCACCGAGGTACCATTCGGAGCGTGAACAATCGGGGCGTTTCGCCGCATCTCCGGCCGTGCCAGCGCTTTTCAAGTTGGAGAGCGAGTCGGCGTCTTCCCCAGACATCGGCGGGCCGCATGGGGCCGCCGCCGGTTCGCGCCGATCGGCATGTCGGCACGGAGATCATTGGCTTGGCCCGGCTTTGTTGAGGTGGACCGAAAGTTCCGGGCGCTGGCGCCTCGAAGAACGGTGGGTTTTGCGAGCGAGAGGCAGGCCGCGACGGAGATTGACACGTGGCTCTGGCAATCTCTATCTGAACTCATGGGGTGTGCGATCTCCCCACGAGGCGTCATGCTGAATCATCGCGTCCCCTCGAGTATCCGGACGCCGCATGCCTGCTCTCAACACCATCACATCTGATAAGCTCGGCCGCCTGATCGGCACACCATCCTGCCCAGCGCTCATAGACCTTCGGCCTGGGCGGCCTGATCTGTTGCCAGGCTCGCTACGGTGCCCTGCCGAGACCGTCGAAGACTGGAGCGGCGCGATCAGCGCCCCCGCCGTCGTGATCTGCGGCGATGGCGCGGAAGCCAGTCCGGGCGTCGCGGCCTACCTGCGCAGCCGCGGGGTGGAGGCCGAGGTGCTGGAAGGCGGCATCAAGGCCTGGACAGCGCAGGGTCAGCCGCTGGTCCGCGAATCGGCGCTGCCGCCTCGGGACCGCCTCGGCCGGACCGTGTGGGTGACGCGCGCGCGGCCCAAGGTCGATCGTATCGCCTGCCCGTGGCTGATCCGTCGCTTTGTCGACCCCGAGGCTCTGATCCTCTACGTCGCGCCAGGCGAGGTCGCGCGTGTCGCCGAGCAACTGCAGGCGGCGCCGTTCGATGTCGACGGCGTGTTCTGGAGCCATCGCGGTGCGCTTTGCACCTTTGACGTCATGGTCGAGGAGTTTGGGCTTGCGCGCTTGCCCGGCCTCGGCCGGCTCGCTGAAGTCGTCCGTGGGGCCGACACCGGTCATCCCGAGATCGCGCCCCAGGCGGCAGGGCTTTTGGCAGCCTCCCTGGGACTTTCGCGCATGTTCAGCAGCGATGAGGAGCAACTCGCCGCGGGCATGCTGCTTTACGACGCCTTCTTCCGCTGGGCCCGCGACGCCTGGGAGGAGACCCACACCTGGGAGTCTCACCTTCCCAAGGGGAGAGCGCGCACATGAGCGCCATGGCTACAGACCCCGGAACCAGTGGCCAGGCTGGCGCCCACGGCATCCCCTTTCGGGAGGCCGTCGCCGTTTGGGCGCGGATCGCGGCCCTGAGCTTCGGCGGCCCGGCAGGACAGATCGCCGTGATGCATCGCATCCTGGTCGATGAGAAGCGCTGGATCGGCGAGGAGCGCTTTCTGCACGCGCTCAACTACTGCATGCTCCTGCCGGGGCCCGAGGCCCAGCAGTTGGCCATCTACATCGGCTGGCTGCTGCACAAGACCAAGGGTGGTCTGGTCGCCGGAACCCTCTTCGTACTGCCCGGCTTTGTCGCCATTCTGGCGCTCAGTTATGTCTACGTCCTGCTCGAGGACGTCGCCCTCATTGAGGGCCTGTTCTTCGGCCTCAAGGCGGCGGTGCTGGCCGTCGTCCTCCAGGCCGTCGTCCGCGTGGGCTCGCGCGCGCTGAAGAACAACGTCATGCGCGGCATCGCCGTCGCCGCCTTCGTCGCCATCTTCTTCCTCGACGCGCCGTTTCCGCTGATCGTGCTCATCGCCGCATTGGCCGGTTACGCCGGCGGGCGCGCGGGCCTGCCGGCCTTCAAGGGCGGGGGCGGACACGGCGCGGCCAAGGGCGAGGTCGTGCATGACCGTGACACCGCGCTCGGCGAACACCTGCCCGAGCACGCCAAGCCCAACCTTGGATGGTCGCTGCGAATCTCTGGTGCGCTACTGCTTCTCTGGCTCGCCCCGGTCGCTGCCTTGTTCGTCTTGGCCGGGCCGGATGACGTGTTCACCCGTATCGCCACCTTCTTCAGCCAGATGGCGGTCGTCACCTTCGGCGGCGCCTACGCCGTCCTCGCCTATGTGGCGCAAGAGGCCGTAGAGACCTTCGGTTGGCTACAGCCCGGCGAAATGCTGGACGGCCTCGGCATGGCCGAGACTACCCCGGGCCCCCTCATCATGGTCACCCAGTTCGTCGGCTTTCTGGCGGCGTTCCGCGACGCGACCGGCCTGCCGCCGTTGGTGGCAGCGACCCTCGGCGCCGTCCTGACCACCTGGGTCACCTTCGTCCCCTGCTTCCTCTGGATCTTCGCCGGCGCCCCGTTTGTAGAGCGCTTGAGAGGTAACGCGGCGCTCTCCTCGGCGTTGACGGCGATCACGGCGGCCGTCGTTGGCGTAATCCTCAATCTTGCGCTCTGGTTCGCAGTCCACGCGCTCTTCGGTCAAGTCCGGGAAGTCCCCTTCGCCATGGGGGCGTTCAGCGTGCCGGTGCTCGGCACGCTGAACCTAGCCGCCGCTGTGCTCTCGCTCGGCGCGATCATCGCTATCTTCCGTTTCAAGGCCGGCGTTTTGCCGGTGCTCGGCGCCTGCGCGGTGCTCGGGGCAATCTACGGATTGGCTCAGCTTGCCTAGCGGACCGGAGAGAAGAAGCGTCAAAGAACACCATAGTGGAGGTCGAGATGAGCAACCCTGAACTGGACCGGCGAGCGATGCTGGGCGCGGGCGCCTTGGCGGCCGCCGCGCTGACCGCAGCGCCAGCCAACGCACAGCCGTCAACCGCTGCCGCCTTTCAGCCCAAGCCCCTGCCGTTCAACCCGGCGGCCGTGCCGGGGCTGTCGGAGAAGCTGCTGCGCAGCCACTTCGACAACAACTACACGGGCGCGGTTCGCCGGCTCGGGCAGATCGAGGCGCAGCTCTCCGGCCTGACCCCCGCCAGCACGCCCGGCTTTCAGCTGAACGGGCTGAAGCGCGAGGAGCTCATCGCCTGGAATTCGATGATCCTGCACGAGGTCTATTTCGCGAGCCTTGGCCAGCCAGCCGGGCCATCCGGCGCGCTCGCGACGGCGCTGGAGCGGGATTTCGGCAGCCACGACCGGTGGGCGGCAGAGTTTGCGTCGACCGGAAAGGCGCTCGGCGGCGGATCCGGCTGGGTGCTGCTGACCTGGAGCCCGCGGGACCGCAGGCTGGTGAATACCTGGGCGTCCGATCACACCCAGACCCTCGCCGGCGGCGCGCCGTTGCTGGCGCTCGACATGTATGAACACGCCTATCACATGGACTTCGGGGCCGCGGCCGGCGCCTATGTCGACGCCTTCATGAAGGCGCTCAACTGGCGGAGCGCCAGCGAAGCTTATGCGCGGCTCGCCGCGTGATGGCGGCCGCCGATTGTAGGTCATGACGTTCAGCGGTAAGCAAGGCGTCGTGGTGCAGGTCAGCCGCCTTCTAGCCCGCCTCCTGGGTGTGATGCTTCTCGTGGTCGCGGTGGCCTCTCCGGCCGTGCCGATGGATGCGCATGCCGCCGCGCACCGGGTCTCCAGCGTCGACGCCACGCACCATCATCATCACGATGCCAGCGGCGCGGTGGTGGCCGACGACCACCATCATCGTCATGAGTCTGGCGCGCCGGCCGACGACGACAAGGCCGACAGCGACGGCGGCCATCATCACCTGCCCATCGGACAGATCCTGTTCGAGGTCGCGCCGCCGCCGGCCCATTTCGGCGTGATCATCGCCGCCACCGAAATCAAGCAGACGATCGGCAGCGAACGCGCTCTGCCTGACATCGCGCCCGCGCCGCCCAACCGACCACCGCGCTCCAGCTGATCGCTCGGCGCCGCGCGCATCCGTGAAGGATGCGCCTGGCGCGCCTTGCTGTCTGGAGCTCAACATGCCTTTTCGCCTGCCTGCCGCGCGACTGCGCGGTCTATCCCTCATCCTGCTGACCGCGTGTCCCGCCGCCACGGCGGCGGCGCAGACCGCGCCCGTGCGCCTCACCGAGGCGCAAGCCATTGAGCGGGCCCTGCGCGACCCGGACTTCTCTGCTGGCGCCGCCGCCCGCATTGATGCGGCGCGGGCCGAGGCCCGCAGCATCACAAGGTTCGACAACCCGAGCGTCAGCGCCCGGCGCGGCGAGATTTCGGGGCCGGCGCAGGACGAGGTCGAAACAGAGATCGGCCTGGTGCAACCCTTCGATCTTGCTGGCCGCCGCTCAGCGCTGCGCGCCGCCGCCGGCGCCGAGGCCAATGCGGTGGAGGCCGAGATGACGCGCAAGGCGCAGGAGCGCCGCGCAGAGGTTCGCCGCGCCTATGCGGGCTGCGCGGTCGCGACCGAGACGGCGGCCTTGAAACGGACCCTCGTTTCGCGGCTCGCGGCCGCCGAACGGATCGTCGCGGCCCGCGCGGGCGCCGGCGACACGGCGGTCTATGACCTGCGCCGTGTCCGCGTCGAAGGCCGCAGCGCCGCCGCTGAAGCCGACCTGGCGGAAGGCGAGGCCGCCTCGGCTTGCACGGCGCTGGAGAGTCTGACCCGCACACCGGGCGCTCGTCCCGAAGGTCCGCCCGTCCCGCCGGCCGCCGCCGCCGTCGCCAGCGCCTTGCGCAGCGACCTCGCCGCGCGGGAGCAGCGGCTCGAGGCGGCGGATTTCGCGGTGCGCGCGGCGGAGCGATCGCGGATTCCAGAGCTTGAAGTCGGCCTCGGCTGGCGGCGGCTGGAAGTCGCGGGCCTCGAAGCGAACGGTCCGCAGATCTCCGTCGGCGCGACCATTCCCCTGTTCGATCGCGGCTCGGCCAGCGTCGCCGCCGCCCGCGCCCGGCAGAAGGCGGAGGCCGCCGAGCTGGCCCTGGCCCGGCGGCGGATCGAAGCGGAAACGGCGGCGGCCCAGGCGCGATCAGATGCGGTCGCACGGGCGCTCGCCAGCAGCCGGAGCGCCCGCGATGACGCCGCCCGCCTCGGCCAGATCGCCGAGACGGCCTACGAGGCCGGCGAGACCGGCGTCACCGAACTGGTGGACGCCTATCGCGCGGCCCACGACGCGGAACTTTCAACCCTCGAGCTGACGGGGCGGGCCATCCAGGCCGCGATCGAGCTCGAACTGGCCCAAGGAGGACCTACCCCATGAAGATGCAAACCCTGCTCGCCGTGGCGACCGCAGCCGCCCTCTGCGCCTGCTCGCCGGCGCAAGAGCCCACCGAGACCAAGACCGAGCCGGCCGCCGCCGCGGCCCCCGCGACCGATGCGGCCGCGACGCCGGCGGCCGCCGACGCCAAGGCTCACCCCGACGACGATGCGGCGGCGCCGGCCGCCGACGACCACGCCCACGACGAGAAGGGCGATCACTCCCACGACGGCGAAGACGCCGACCACAAGCACTAGAGGATCACCCATGAAGGCGATGCTTCCTGCCCTGGCGGCGCTTGTCCTGCTCTCGTCGTGCGGCGAACGCGGCGAGCCGGCCGCCGCCCCGCCCGAGGGCGGGACCTTCGCCGTCACCCACTATGCGCCCACCACCGAACTGGTGGTCGAGTACCGGCCACTGGTGCTCGACCGCCGCCGCCGCTTCGACGCGCACTTCAGCCGCATCGCCGACTACCGGGCGATCAGCGAAGGGCAGGCGGTGGTCGAACTGGTCTGGCCGGATGGCCGGATCGACACCGGTTCGGCGCCGGTGTCCGAAATCCCAGGCATCTTCCGGCCCCTGGTGACGGCGACCCGGACCGGCCAGGCGAGGCTCCGCATCAAGCACGTGGGCGCGCAGGGCGAGAGCGTCCACGACCTGGGCGTCGTCACCGTCTATCCGACCAGCGAGGCCGGCGCGAGGGCCGCGCCGCCGCACGAGGAAGCCCCCGGCCGCATCGCCTTCCCCAAGGAAGCGCAATGGAAGGTGCCGTTCCGGGCCATTCCGGTGACTGACGGCACGGTCGCTCAGGCGATTCCGGTGACCGTTGATGTCCGCCTTGCGCCTAACGCGGAAGCGGTCATCTCCGCGCCGGTCAGCGGCGTGGTGCGGACGGGCGGGGCGGTGCCGTCGACCGGCATGTCCGTGCGCGCCGGACAGCAGCTCGCCACCATCAGCGCCCAGCTCGGGGGCGGCGAGGACGTGGCGTCCCTGGACCTTGGCATCGCCGAGGCCCGAATTGCGCTCGATGCGGCGCGGCGCGAGGTCGCGCGCATGCAACGGCTGGTGGAGGCGGAGGCCGCGCCACAGCGGCGTCTCGACGAAGCGCGGACCGCAGAACGCTTGGCCGCGGCCCAGCTCGACGCGGCCCAGAGGCGGCGCGCCTCGCTTGGCGGCGGGCCCGGCGTGGCCCTGGTCTCCCCAATCTCCGGGCGCATCCTGCAGTCGTCGCTTGTCCGCGGCGCCTCGGTGCAGGCGGGCGCAGAACTGATGCGCATCGGCGATCCAGGCCGTCTCTGGCTTGTCGCCCGCGTTCCCGAGGCGCAGGCCGCGACGCTTGGCGAAGGCGCGGCACTCGAAGTGCTGGTCAACGGCCAGCCGCTGCCTCTCGCAGCCACCCGCGTGGCCGACGCTGGTTTCATCGATCCGGCGACGCGGACGGCCGAGGTGATCTTCGCCGCCGGCTCGCCCCAGCTGCGGCCAGGCCAGCGCGTGCAGGGGCGACTCGCCACCGGCGCGGGTGTGCGCAGCCTCAGCGTCCCGGCCTCGGCGATCCTCAACGAGAACGGCCAGGACGTTGTCTACGTCCAGGTGTCGGGCGAGGCTTTCGAGCGCCGGCTGGTCCAGCCGACAGTTCGCAGCGGCGACCGCGTCGCGGTTGCCGGCGACCTGCGGGCCGGCGAGCGGGTAGTCACCATCGGAGCCGCGACCGTGCGCGCCGCCGCCGCCAATCCAGACGCCTTCGGCCACGGCCATGCGCACTAGGGGGCGTCGATGATCCAGTCCCTTGTTCGCTGGTCGCTGAAGAACCGGCTCGTCGTCTATGCCCTGTCGATCCTGCTGACGCTGGCAGGTCTATACGTCGCCACGCGGACGCCGGTGGACGTCCTGCCCGACCTGACCGCCCCCAGTGTCCAGGTGGTCGTCGACGCCGGCGGCTACACCCCGAGCGAGGTCGAACAGCTGATCACCATTCCGCTGGAGACGGCGCTGAACGGGGCGCCGGGGCTTCGGCGCGTGCGCTCCAATTCCACCACGGGCCTCGCGGTCGTCACCCTGGAGTTCGACTGGGCGACCAACACCAGCGAGGCGCGGCGCATCGTCAGCGAGCGGCTCGGGTCAGCGGCCAGCGCCCTGCCGGACGACCTGCCACCGCCGATCATGGCCCCCGCCTCCTCGGTAATGGGCGAGATCATGTTCGTGGCGCTCCGCTCGCCCTCGCATTCGCCGATGGAGGTGAAGAGCGTCGCCGACTGGACCGTCCGCCGAAGGCTACTGGCCGTTCCCGGCATCGCCGAGGTAATGACCATCGGTGGCGACGAGCGCCAGGTGCAGCTGCTTCTGGACCCCGCGCGGATGAGCGCCCGGGGCGTCGGCGTCAACGAGGTTATCGCCGCCATGCGGTCGGCCAGCGCCACCCGCTCGGCGGGTGTCGTCGTGCAGAACGGTCAGGAGCTGCTGGTCGAAGGCGTCGGCCGCGCGACCACCGCCGAGGAGTTCGGCGAGGTGGTAGTGGGCGAGCAGGGCGGCGTTCCCGTACTGGCCCGCGATGTCGGCGATGTCCGCATCGGCGAGGGGCTGAAGCGAGGAACCGGCGCCTTCAACGGCCGGCCGGCGGTGATCTTCGCCATCCAGAAGCAGCCCAACGCCAACACCCTGGAACTGACCCGCTCGCTCGATGACGTGTTCGCGGACCTGCAACGCACCTTGCCGCGCGGCATGGTGCTGGAAACCAAGGTCTTCCGCCAGGCGGACTTCATCCAGCGCGCCGTGGATAATGTCTCACGCGCGCTGGTCGAGGGCCTCATCCTGGTTTCGCTGGTGGTGCTCGTCTTCCTGGCCTCATGGCGGGCGACGCTGGTGACCCTGGCGGCGATCCCCGTCTCCGTGGTCGCCGCGCTGATCGCGGTGAACGCGGTGGGCGGCACCATCAACACCATGACGCTCGGCGGCATCGCCATCGCGCTGGGCGTGCTGGTCGACGACGCCATCATCGTCGTCGAGAACATCGTCCGGCGCCTGCGCCTGGAGCGCCTCAAGCCTCCCGCCGAACAGGCGCCGCCCCTGCGCGTCGTCGGCGATGCTGCGGTGGAGGTGCAGGGGTCCATTGTCTTTGCGACCCTGATCATCCTCCTCGTGTTCCTGCCCCTTTTCGGCCTTACCGGGATCGAGGGTCGGCTGCTGCAGCCTCTGGCGCTCGCCTATGGGGTCGCGCTGCTGGCGAGCCTCCTCGTCGCCCTGACCCTGACGCCCGTGCTCGGGCTCGATGTCCTGTCGCGCTCCGAGCGGGCGCTCGGCCCCGAACCGCGCTGGGTGCTCGGCATGAAGGCCCGCTACGGCCGCGCGCTCGACCGCCTGCTTCCCCGCTGGCGGCTGCTCGCCGGCGTGGCAGGCGCGCTGGTGCTCGTCGCGGGGATCGGCCTGGCGCTCTCGGGCCGCGCCTTCCTGCCGGAGTTCAACGAGGGCAGCCTGACGGTGAACGTCACCACCCTGCCGGGGACCTCTCTTGCCGCATCCGATGCCGCCGCCGCGCAGGTCGAGGCGGCGATGCTGGCCCAGCCGGAAATCGCAACCACGGCGCGACGCACCGGCCGGGCCCCCGGTGACCCCCATGCCCAGGAGGTGTTCGCCTCTGAGATCGAAGCGACGCTCAAGCCGGGTGGCCGCGATCGGGAGGCTTTGCTCGCCGCGCTCCGCCAGTCGGTGGGCCAGATCCCGGGCGTGCAGGCCATATACGGCCAGCCCATTTCGCACCGGATCGATCACATCCTCTCGGGGGCCCGCGCCAACATCGCGGTGAAGGTCTTCGCCCCGGACACGGCGACTCTCAACCGCCTGGCGCAGGAGGTGCAAACCCGCGTGGCGCAAGTGCCGGGTGCGGTCGACGTGCAGACCGACACCCAGAGCCAGGTGCCCTATCTGCGCCTGCGTTTCCGCCGCGCGGACCTGGCCCTGGCTGGCCTCACGCCGGCCGAAGCTGCCGACGCGGTGAGCGCCGCCATCGGCGGCGCGCCGGTGGGCAGCCTTGTGGAACGGCCGGTGATCACCGATGTGGTGGTCCGTTACGATCCCGCCCTCTACGGCGATGGCTCGATGCTCGGCGCGATGCTGCTGTCCACTGATGACGGCCGCCTGATCCCCTTGAGCGCCGTCGCCGACGTGGTCCGCGACCAGGGACCGAACGCCATCTCGCGCGAAAGCGTCGAGCGGGTGCAACTCGTCCTGGCCAACGTCTCAGGGCGCGACCTCGGGGCGGTGGTGGACGACATCCGGTCAGCGCTCGCCCCCGTGCGACTCCCGCAGGGCGCGCGCATCGAACTGGGCGGCCAGTTCGAGAGCGCCGCCTCGGCGACCCGCACCTTGCTCGCCCTGGGGGCCATCGTCCTCGTCGGCATGTTCCTCCTCCTGCGCCAAGCCTTCGGCTCCAGCCGCGATGCGGGCGTGGTCATGCTGAACCTGCCGCTGGCGCTGGTCGGCGGGGTAGCGGGGCTCTGGCTGATCGGCGGCGTGCTTTCGGTCGCCACCATCATCGGCTTTATCACGCTGTTCGGCATTGCGACCCGCAATGGCGTCATGCTGATCAGCCACATCAAGCACCTGCGCGAGGTGGAGGGTGTGGTCAACCTGGAGGTGGCTGTGCGCCAGGCGTCCGAAGAGCGCCTCGTGCCGATCCTGATGACGGCTATCGCCGCTGGCCTCGCCCTCGTCCCGCTGGCGCTCGCCATGGGCCGGCCGGGAAGCGAGATTCAAGCGCCGATGGCGGTGGTCATCCTCTGTGGCTTGGCCAGCTCGACGGCGCTCAACATGCTGGTCCTGCCGGCCATCTATCTGCGCGCGGCTCGCGGGCGCAGCGCATCGGAAGCCTGAGCATGCTCTATCTCCTCCTCAAGGCGGCGACCTCCGGCGTCATCATCGCCCTGGCCTCGGAAGTCGCGCGCCGTTTCTCGGGCTGGGGGGCGCTGATCGCTTCGCTGCCGCTGGTGTCGATCCTCGGCATGATCTGGTTGTGGCGCGACACCTCGGATCCGCAGCGTCTGGCGGATCATGCCCAGGCGACCTTCTGGTTCGTACTGCCGAGCCTTCCGATGTTCCTGCTGGTGCCGCTCCTCCTGCGGCGCGGCGTGGGCTTCTGGCCCGCACTTCTAGGCGGATGCGCTTTGACCGTAGTGCTCTACATCGCGATGACAGCCTTGCTGACGCGAACGGGCGTGAAGCTTTGACCGAAACGACGGCGCCTGACTCCCCGTTTTGGTCGGTCGTGACGCAAGCCGTCAATCACCCTCGTCGCTTCCGGATCTGCTCGGCACTTTGAACGACCCGCTCGTCACTGGGTCCAATGCGTCTGCTTCACTAAGCGCCCAAGCGGCCCATTTCTGCATGCCGTCTGACACGCCCTCACGCTGGCTCGCGAGGACCTCGGACACAAACCCGCGGATGTCCTGGGCTGACCGCCAAGCCTGCGCTTGGCCAAACAGCATCTCGCGGCGCGCCTTCTCCTCCGCAGCGCGCCTCTCGCGCTGACGCCGCTCCGCATCGGCGCGTCGTCGTTCGACTTCAGCCTCCAGCCGCGCCCGCTCTTCGAGCAGCCATCGGTGGTGGGCAATACAACGGGCGCGATATGTGGCTTCGCCTGCCACGACGGTCTCAAGGGCGATCGCCCCCAACTTGGCTTCAAGCTTTCCCTCGTCGTCGTCGGCCCAGACTGGGCGGTAGTCGGAAGCCTCCGCTTCTCCGATGACGAGCTTCAGTTCATCGACGGCGTCTGGCCGAACGGGCCACTCCCATGACGGGTAGGTTTCGCCGACGGATGATCGAGCGAAAGGCTCAAGTCAGTGTGACCGACGCGCGCACGAATCTCGCGGCCCGTCGGACCGGTCACCTCCAGGCTGGCGCCGGCCTTCGAGAGTCCGATCGCCAGACCATTGAGGATGGCGAGGCGCCGTCGCTCGAACGCTCCTGTGAACAGCGGTCGGTCCCACTCCCATCCGCTCGCGGCGAATTTCTGAGCCCGCCTCGCATCCTTCTCGAGCAGCTTCCGTAGTCCGTCGTGCGGGCTGGTAAGATCCCGGACGGACTTGACCTTGCCAAGCCGGCGTTCGGCGCGCTTCCGCACACTCTCAAGAGGCTCGGGAAAGTTTGGCGGGTCTGGTACACGCTCCGCCAAGCGGGCTTCCGGGTCGCTGTTCCATGACCAGCGGTCCCCACCGAACGTGACGTACTCGCTGGCGCCGGGATCTCGCGGAGGGAGCGCCTGGGCTTCCACGCGCTTGCCGGCCGCGAGCTTCGCCCAGTAGCCACGCTCCGGCACAGGTATGCCGGCTGCGATGCAGTGCTTCTTGAGGCCGACATCGGAAATTCCGAAGCGTTCGGCCACGGTTCGCATCGGGTCGGTCCAGACGAGTTTGTGAAGATCTTCGCGCTTAAGGGTCGGCATGGTGAGCGCTGGGGAGCGTGGAGGTTGTCGCCAAGCTGCTAGGCCAACTCACCTTGCATTTGCGAGTACCCGCGCAGCCTTGAAGTTCGCTGCGGCGAGCCAAGCTCCTCACGGATAGCTTCGACCCTACGGCGATGGGCGTCTCGGATGCGCAGGACCGTGCAAGTCCGCCGCAGCGCCGCGTTATACCCTGCGAGGGACATTCAGGCGATGCCTGCTTGCCTTGAGATTGCCCGTTCGGGAAACTCTCCGCCTTCTGATGTGCGGAATGATTCGAATGCACCGATCGGTAAAGTTTGACCGTTAGAAGGGCTAGACACTTCTAAATGTCCCGATCGGATAATTTAGCTTGACTTAGCTCACTTGGAAATGCAAATTTCCCGATCGGGAAAGCCATGACCGCGCCTCTCTCAGATATCGGCCAAGCCGTACGCACCGCCCGCAGGGGCATGGGCCTGACGCAGCCTGAACTCGCGGCCGCGGCCGGGGTCGGCCTGCGCTTCCTCGTGGAGCTCGAGCGCGGCAAGCCGACTGTGCGGCTTGACCGGATGCTGGCTGTCCTCGACGCGCTCGGCCTCGAGCTGCAGATCGCGCCGCGCGGCCGCAGTCCTTCCGGCGCTGCCCAATGATCAGGTCTCTGACCGTCTGGTGGGACGGCGCCCGCGTCGGTCTGCTCCGCATCGACGAGAACGGCGACCTGGAGTTCGTCTACGACGGGGCATGGCTGGAGGACGGGACGAAGCCTGCCATCTCTATCTCGCTGCCGAAGCGTCCCGGAGCCTTCAGCCGGCGGGAGACGCGGCCCTTCTTCGCGGGCCTCCTGCCCGAGGAGACGCAGCGGGACGCCGTGGCCCATGCGCTCGGCGTTTCGAGGGCCAATGACTTCCGCCTGCTTGAACGGCTCGGGGGAGACGTCGCCGGCGCGCTCACCCTCTGGCCCGAGGGGGACCTCCCCCCTGAGCCGCAGGGCGTCGCCGCTACCGAGCCGCTCACCGACGAGACCTTGCTGGAGGTCCTCGCCAGACTTCCGGCGCGGCCGATGCTTGCCGGGGAGGAAGGCCTGCGCCTCTCCCTCGCCGGCGCCCAGCAGAAGCTCCCAATTGTGCTCGTCAACGGCCGGGTGGCGCTGCCGGCGCCCGGCCAGCCGAGCACCCACATCCTTAAGCCGGCCATCGAGCGCCTGCCGGGCACGACCGAGAACGAGGCCCTGGCCATGCGCCTCGCCGCCGCCCTAGGCCTTCGGGTGGCGCCGGTGGAGCCCCGTCGCACCGGCGAGCGGACCTATCTGCTGGTCGAGCGCTACGACCGCGACGTCGGCACCGACGGCTCCATCCGCCGCCTGCACCAGGAAGACTTTTGCCAAGCCCTGGGCGTCGCCCCGGAGCGGAAGTACGCCTCCGAGGGCGGTCCGATCTTCCGGGACTGCTTCGATCTCCTCCGCCGCGCCTGCGCCGCGCCCGCGCCTGCGGTGCTGCGCCTCGTCGATGCCGCCATCTTCAACGTGCTCGTCGGCAATGCGGACGCGCACGGTAAGAACTACAGCCTCCTCTATTTGGACAGAGGCATCGACTTCGCGCCGCTCTACGACCTGCTCTGCACCGCGGCCTATCCCGACGTGCACGCCAAGCTCGCCATGAAGGTGGGCAAGCGCTCGACCCTTGAGGAGTTCACGCCCGATACCTGGGACGATTTCGCAAAAGAGATCGGCGTCGGCGCGCCGTTCGTGCGGCGGCGTGCGGGCGCGATCGCCGGTCTGGCCCTGGAGCGGATTGGTGCGGTCGGGGAGGAGATCGCCGCCATCGGCTTTGGAGGCGAACACCTCGAACGCGCCTCGGTGCTGATCACCGAGCGGGCTAAGACCCTGGTCGCGCTCGCAGAGGGCCGGCATCTCCCCACCCGCAGGCGCTAGAGTCTACCGCGGGTCTGCAAGCAGCCGATCCAGCCGCTCCGACCGCACGCTGTACGGGCGGTTCGTTGCACTCGTTGGATCTTCGTCCGGCTCATCGTCGTAGCGCCATTCCGAACGCCAGGCGGCTGCGAGCTCCGGGCTTTCCCAGAAGGCGACAAGCCGCGTGTAGATGGCGCGAACCAAAGTCGTCCGCTCGATCCGGATGTCCAGGTCGATGGTGTCGTCGGCCTCGGCGTCATTGGTGACCACGAACCGCACGGTGGCGCCCTGCGGCTCGAAGATGTGGAAGCTGACGACCACCCCTTCGGTGTCGATCAGGAGCCTCGGCGCACGACCCGCCGCCACCGCGTCCAGCCAGCTCGTGAGAGATGGGAATGGATCGAACACAGTGCTTGCCGAGAAGCTCACGGTCTGAGCGCCGGCGGCGATGGTCACCGGCAGCCAGCCGATGTGTGGGACCTCGAGGTCGAAGCTGAGACCATCGACCGATTTCGGCTTGCCCGGCAGCGGCGCAAGCGGCTCATCCGGCGCCCGCCATCGCCCGATCGACGCATCGAAAACCCAATCGTGCCCGGCGCCCGACCAGATGTCGGGACCAAGGAGCTCCTGCAGACCCGACGGCGGGTCGCGCATAAGAACCGTCATCACCTCGCGGATCTCCGCCGGGGCGATGGCGGCCTCAGCCAGCGCCTGACGAAGCTCTTGCTCCCCGCCTCCGAGGAGCATCATCCTCCAGCCCACCAGTTCGGTTTCCCGAACGGCGAAGTAGCGCACGGCGGACCTTGGAAGCTCGAAACCCCGCTGGTCAGCCATCAGGACTATCCGTCGCGAGGTTGGCCGCATGCCGCGCCCGCGCTTCGGCCACCGCCGCCTCATAGTCCCGTTCCGCCGCCATGCGACCAAGCAGGCCGGCGATCTCCAGCGCTTTCTCCCAGGCCTCCGCTGCTTCCTCGGGCGTGCCCGGCTCGATGATCTCGACCTCGCCGTTCGGTCCCAGGCGCGCGATGGCCATGCTCGTCTCCCCCAAACCTGCTCGCATCCATCGTGGCTTGCGGGCAACAATGACGCCAGCCCCCCTCGTCGAAGGCGCGTCCCGCCTTGACCGCCGCGCCCGTCAGGCACAGCTTCGTGGCTCGACAATCATCCGAGCTCCGACAACCTGACCTGCACACCCCGCCAGCCTCCGGCTGAGCGGGCGCTTTCGTTTGCGCGGAGCTCCCCGGTCAGAAGGAGAGGCCCGCATGCGTAAGGACATGGCGAAGGTTATCGTTGAGCGCCCGCGCAAGATCGACAGCTATCGGCGGCGCGGACGCTACGTGGACGACGAGCTTCTGCCCAAGGCGATCGGCCTGCGCCGCCATGTGCAGGAGGCTGGCGGCTACAAGATGCTCAACGAGAACCTGGCCCCGCTGCAGCGCTATCTCTCGCGTCAGGTCGGCCGGCCCTGGAACAAGATCTACGCCGAGATCGCCGAGCACCTGAAGCCCACCAGCACCGTGCAGCAGCATGTGCGCGATCACCTGAAGGATTTCGTGCAACTCCATCCTTCCGAGGACGTGCGTCAGTACCCCTGGAGCCGTCGGCCGTGGTTCCAGCCCTTCTACGTCGATCGGCGGGACGGTCTCCTCAAGCGGACGGATAGGCTAGCCTGGGCGAAGGCGTTCGCGGCCCGCCCGTCTCCGTCGAAAGCTGCCGACGTCATGCCGCTCGACGACAACCGCGAGCTGCGTCGCCTCGGCGGCTTGTGGTTCGAGGTGAGGCTCGCGCCGCTTCCCGAACCCGAATATCGCGCGGTCACGCGCAGCGTCTCCAGCCACGGAAAGCCGCCGCGCGAAGCCTCCCTTCGGCAGCTCGTCACGCCCGCCGTGCACGACGCCGTCACGGGCGCGGCCGTCTGTGCGGGTCCGGAACTCGATGAGCCACGGGCATGGGAGGCCTACCGCAAGGCGCACACCAGGAGGCTCTATGCGGTCGCCAAGCGCCAGGTCTCCCGGGCTGAGCTCCGCCGTTACGGTCTGACCAACGACCCCGCCGGGGAGCCGAGCTGAGGTCAGGCGAGCCAGCCCCTTTCCCAAGCCTCCGACGCTGCCACCGCCCGTTTGGGCGTATTCAGCAGCCCCTTGGCCTTCTCCAGGTGGTTGTGAACGGTCCGCGCCGAGATGCCGAGCAGCACGCCGATCTCGGCGTCCGTCTTGCCCGCCCGCACCCAGCGCAGGCATTCGGCCTGCCGCGGGGAGAGGGGACTCGGGAGCGGCGGGTTGAAGCCATCGACGATCTCGCGCCCGCGCAGCACGAAGTAGGTCCCCGCCAGATAGAGGGCGCCGCGCACCTCCGGGCACAGGTCCATCGCCGGCCCGCTGAAGGCCCCGGTAAGCACGGCCCCATCCGTGTCGCGAACCGGCACCACGAAGCCTTCGCGGCAGCCGGTGTGCTCGAAACAGGCGCCCATAACCGCCTCGGCCCCACGCGTCCTGTACTCAGCGAGCGCTTCTGACCAGGCGAAGGGCCGCGCCGACCCCAGCAGCTGCTTCACCGCCGGATCGTCCTCCCAATAGGCGTTGCGAACGTAGTGGCGGCCCCACTCGCGCCACCGCTCGCCCACAAGCACCCTGGGATTGATCGGCTGCCCGGGCACGTGGATCAGGTTGGCGGACAGGCAGGAGACCCCGAACGGCTCCAGCCGCACCTTCAGATCCTCTGCCAGAGCATCCGCATCATCGATCCCGTCGATCTGAGCGACAAACTCCAGAACCCGTACAACTTCACTTCGCATGCGGCCCTCGAAACGCTAAGCGCGTGCCGCCACCCCAACGCAACCCATACTTGATCTTCGAACAATGGGGCGCGTTTTGGGCAAACGCTGTTCAGAGGCCGCGCTCCGCCGTGGAGCGGCCAAGCCCGAGGATCTGCGCGCCCTTGGGTCCGGGCATGAGCTCCACCTGGGCGCCAAGCTTCGGGGACGACCGGCCAAATGCCAGCCGCGCGTAGTGCTCGGTCCCGGCTCTGTCCCGGACGATGACGTAGGCCGCGCCGCCCAGCTCGTCGTGCGAGCCGCTCCGCACGACCCGCCCGCGCACCTTCTGGTCGCCAAGCTGCTGCACATTGCGCGCCCCCTCGAGCCGGCGCTGGTTCAGGGTCCGGATGACATCCTGCCGGATCTGCAGCGTCCGCAGCTTCACCTCGAGGTCCGCCGCTAGCCGATATCGGTGCCCGAAAGGCGACGCGAGGCCGAGCTTCTCCAGGTGCCGCAGCCGGCCGCGGGTCAGGGCCGCCCAGGCGTCGCTGCGTCCGACGCCATCGTCCACCAGGCCGTCCTGATCGGCCGCCGCCAGCAGCCTTCGGTCGAAGCCGGTAAAGCGGTCGACCCCCGTCTCCTTCCAGATGCGCCGCTCGGCCTCTGCCCGGCTGAGATCCCCCAGCCGCTCCTGCGCCACCTCCTGCGCCCGCGCCCTGAAGCCGTAGCCGATGTAGTCCCGCGGGATAACCAGGTCGCGGCCGTCGTCCCGCTTACCGCGGACCAGCACATGCGCATGCGGCTGGTCGGTGTCGAAGTGGCAGGTCCCAATCCACGCCAGCCCCGGCTCGCCAAGGTCGGCCGACACCCGCGCCATCACCTCCCCGACGTAGCCCTTCAGGTCGTCGATGCGGTCGCCGTGCTCGGGCGAAATGATGAAGCGGAAGTGGTGCCGGTCTGCACCCCAGCCGCCGGTCCTCTCGACAGCATTGAGGCCTTCGGCGTCCCGATCAAAGAACTCCGGCCTCGCCCCCTCGACGCCGGCGCCGCTCCGCCCGAGATAGGCCACGTGCCGCGCCAGAGCCGCGCCGCGGACTGCGCCCTTGCCCTTATGCCGGCAGACCAGCGCCTTGACGATCACCCGCTGCCGGACGTCCAGCCGGAAGGCCCGGCCGGAGCGTCCCTGCGCCGCCTTGAGCACCCCTGAACGATCCCCGAGAGCGAACAGCCGCGACGCGGCCAGCCGCTGGTAGAGCGCCGTCCGGACGCCCTGCCGATCCCGCTTCATGGACCGTGGAAGCCGAACGCGCGGCCCTTCCTCCTCGCGGCCGTTCGCCCCTGAAAGCCGGGCCTCTATCGCCTGTCTGACGAGCATCGCAGGCCTCTCCTGCTGCTGATCCAGCCGGCTCGCAGGCGTAACTCAACGAAAGTCGCAGATCGGCGGCGTCGCGCCAGCAAGCCGCTGACAGCGTAGAAGAAAAACGCCCCGCGAACATCCTCCTTTTATCTTGCCCTAAGCAAGAAAACAGAGATTTCCGCCGCTGCTCATCTATTCAGATCAACAGCCATCAACACGCGACAACATTCAAAAGCATGACGCGAGTCGGCCGCCGCGAGCAGTGGCTCCATCCGACAAAAAGAAAGCCCCGCCCGGCTGGGGAGCCGAACGGGGCTGAAGATCAGGCTTTGAAGACCTCAGTGAGGACGCTGACGGATGGCCATGTGCCGCAGCCCCTGGGCCGCCGCCTGCTGCGCCATGTTGAGCGCCGGCCCGAACGGCTTCGACCCGTCCGCCCGCGCGTCGTCCAGCGAGTGGCTCAGGGTCAGGCAGCAGGCCGGCTGTAGCGCCAGAAGCTCGTCGTTCGCCCGGAACGGCGCCGCCTTCCCATGCCGCTCGAAGTCAGCCTTCGCCAGCACGAGCTTCACGCCCTTCTGCCGCGCCCAGCGGATGGCGAGCTTCTCCGCGCCCTTCGCTCCGGTGGTGGCTAAGGCCATGTCCGGCCACTGCGCCTTGGCCCAGTTCAGGGCGTCGAAGATGCGGTTCGCATCCGCCGCCGTGTCAGCCATCGGCGCCGCCCGGAAGGCGACGATCGGACCGCCCGGGTCCTGCTCGGCCCTGCGCCGCGCTTCGATCCCCCGCAGCGCCTGCTTGGCCTCCAATTGCGCCGCCGTCAGGTGCGTGCCGCGCCGGCTTCCACGCCAGGCCGTCCAGACGTCGCCGGTCTGGGTGGTGTAGAGTTCCGAGGCGGCGTCGCGGATCAGCTCCGCCGCCATCTGAGCCACGTCCGCCGAGCGCGCCTTCAGCGTCGCCTCCTGCAGCTCGGTATCCGCAAGCTCGGACCCGTCGAAGTCCCGCTCCAGCACCCGCATGCGGTCCCGCGCCCGGTCCGCCTCACGCTCGATCCGGCCCGCCGCGGAATGGAAGGCGCCGATCAGGCTCTCGGCCAGGATCGCCTGGACGTCCTCCAGCGCGGTCTCGCCGACCACATCCAACAGCTCGGTCATCATCGCCTGCCCGAGCTGGACGAGCGCCGCTTCCGTCGGATGCGGACGCGCATCCTCGATGCCAGCGGCCATCACGTCGAACGCGGTATCGCCGGAATTGAAGGCATGCAGGGAGAAGGTCATGGGAAGCTCCTTTGAGCGAAGAAGCCGTGCGCCCTATGCGCAACGACCCTCTCCCCGCCCACGTCGGGCCCCGGGATGTCACCGGAGCGGAGCCGAAGGCGCAGCGCAGGGGAACGGCCGCCTGGCCGTTGACATCCAGGGTGACGTGACAGGATCGGAGGTCGTTGTGTGGGGGCATTGCGCCCGCCAAAGGCGGGCGCTCCGTCCGGCGCGCCCCTCGCGCCGGGACGGACGAACGATCAGGCGCCGCGGTCTGTTCGACGGCGTAGGCGCCGTCGCACCTGGGAGGTGTCCGCACGCGATTGGACGGGGCCCAACACCCAGGGCCGTCTTCACTCAGCGAAGTTGGAGATGCACCTCTTCTATAGGCGGAAGCGGTGTGCCCCTATCCAGAGACCGGACGACGGATTCCGGTGGGCGACGACTCGCAAACCCGCCATCGACGTGGCGCAGGAAGAGCGAGGCCAAAGCGATGAAGTTGGCCTTCTGATCCGAAGGGCCGCAACAGTCTGCATATCGCCGGCTCTCCGAGCCGCAGCCGCAGAGTTCATCGGGTCGGCATTCGACCCGCCTGTAATACGCCTGAAGGTGAGGGTGGCCGTGAAGGAGCGCATACTGCTTGCCCGGCCACCGGCCAAGATGAGCTAGATGCAGGTGCCTCAGCGCCCAGACCGTATAAAGGTCGAGTAGAGTTCGCAGATCGCCGCCTTCGTCCCACGCGTGATCGTCAGCGGAAAAGGCGCAGATCGAACCGTCCTGGAAGTTCGTGTGGCGGGGACCGATCCACACGGGACCGTCGGCGCCGCGCCAATACGCCCAGCCGCGGACGCCCGCGCCAGGTCGATCAGGCAGGGCGACGAGGAACGTGACTCTGTGGGGGAGTCCGGTGAGCACCAAGCTGTCCGCCACAAGCCACGTTCCCTTCTCGTCGGGGTGTAGCTGCGCCGAAGGGTAAGCCTCCTTCAGGCAAGCGGCCTGGCCCACGTAAGCGGCGCGAAGATCTGTGCTGCCGATCCGTGGTGGGGAACGGGGCGGCCGTGGTCGATCGGCTGCCCCTTGCCGTCGGGCGGTCCTTTGCCGTGGTCCGGCTGAGGGTCTTGGCGGGGTCGATCCTGCATCACCGATGTCCTTTTCTTGCAGAAGGTTGAGGCCGAGGCTGACGACGCCTCGGTTGTGCACACGGAGCGGGCGCTGCTCGTCGAGCGCTTGGCCCAGTTCCCGCAGCACAGACATCACCTCAGGTGCTAAGGGCTCTTCCTTCGGTGTCTGAGCTGTGCGAATCTGTGTCACCAGCACAGCTTCGGGCGCCGACCCGGAGTGTGTCAAGGCGTGTCGTTCGCACAGAGCATTATGGCATCATTCGAAGACCAGCTGATCCAGGCGATGAAGCGCAAGCGCGAGGCCGAGGGCTTGAGCATTCGCGCGCTTTCCGCCGCCATCGGGATCAGCTTCTCCACCCTGGCCCGTATCGAAAGGGGAGAGGGGCAGCCCGACAACAACTCCAAGATCAGGCTGTTGGAATGGCTGGGAGCCGACGCGGAAGCCGCCGGCCTAGGCTTCGAGAACGTCGCGCTTGTGCACTTCCGCGCAGCGAAGAACGTTCAGTCCACGACGGTGCGTACTTTGCTGAAGGCGGCGGATTGCCTCCGCCGCACGCTCGGCGGCCACAACGCGCACCGCCCTGCCGACGAGGTCGGCGACGGCGCGTCCGAAGCGGTGTCGCTTTCGAAGGAAGAACTTGAGCAGACCGCGGAGCGATTTCGCGCGGATCTCGGCCTCGCGCCGGACCAGCCATTGGACAGCCTGCGCATCAAGGTGGAGGGCGTAACTGTCGTCGGGGCAAGCGTGTCCGACAGCCTTGAGCCGAGCCTTAAGGCCGCCCTGCTCGGTGGCTTGAGTGGAGAGTGGTCCGCGATGAGCGTACCGCTGGATGCCGACCACGATGAATGGGCCGTCCTGCTTAACGACAGCCATACTGTTGAACGGCAGCGCGTGACCGTCCTCGAAGAGTTCTGGCACATCCTGTTAGGGCATAAGCTTACCAAAATCTCTCGCGTGGCCGAAGCCTACGGGCGGACTTACGACAGCGCCGAAGAGCACGACGCCTACTACTGTGCCTCAGCGACTCTTCTGCCGAGAGCGGCTGTGGCGGGCGCTGTCGCCGAAAAGCAGACATCAGCGCAGATCGCGGCAAGATTCGGCACCTCGCCAGAGCTCGTCGACTACCGGATCAAGCGCCTCGGCCTCTGGCGCGAGCACGTAGGAAAGCAGGTTCAGCTCGCACCGGAATAAACGCGCCCCCGCGTGAGGGATCGTCACCCGAAGGGCGGAGACCCGGCACGGGGCTCCGGGAGCCGCGCCAGCGGCGAGTAGAGCCCGACCCGGCCGTCAGGCCGGGGCACGCCCGTCGCTCGCTATTCCAGCGGCAAGGCGAGCATCTCCCACCGACCCTGGATTAGCCGGCATCCCCCATCGCTTCGAGCTCGATGGTGCGCCGCACCGTCGCATCGAGAATGCAGCCTCCGCTGTTGAGAATATCCATCGTGCCGCCGCTCTGGCTCTCGGAGGCGCACTTCGTGTCCCGGAACTTGATCCAGGCGCGCTGGGCGTCCCGGAGCTTCTGCCGCGGCGCCTCTTCAAGTCCGCGCATCACCTGCTGGTAGGCGGCGTTCAACTTGCCGTCCTGCACTTCGATCTCCGCCGAAGTGCAGTCGGCCATCGCCACGGTCACGCCTTGCGCGGCCTCACCAGTGCTCATGCACGCGTCGTATGCCGGGGAGTAGCGCGCCTCCACGGACGAGGCGTCGGCCGCAGGGGCCACTGACGGGGCAGCTGCCTGAGCCGCTGGCGGCTGAGGCGCCGGCGCTGCGGCTATGGTGGTATCGACGGCTCCGGCGTTCGTGGCGGCCTTGTCTGCTGAGCGGTCACAGCCAGCCAGGACAGCGACCGCAGCGAAGGCAGTCGCAATGAGAAGCATATGGCGCATGATTTCTACTCCCCCCGCCAGCCTTCCGGGAGCGACTCCAGCTCCGCGGGCTTGGCCCAGGCTATGTGATAGATGCCGCCGGGCTGCGGCTCTCCGATGGTCGTGATGCTCAGAACGCGCCGATCGGGCGCGATCCAATAGACGGTGCAGAAGCCCATGCCGGTGCCGGAGCAGGTTTCGACCTCCGGCAGGTCCGTATCGGCTTCGCAGTCGAGATACTCGCCAGAGGCCATTTCCTGAGCACAGACCCGCCGTGGCTCGGATGCCGCCTTGGCGGGCCGGTAGCCGAGGGCGAGAAGCTCCGTGCGGGCCCGCCAGTAGCTGTCGGACAGCTTCGGCGCATCGGCGGGCGGCGCCGGCGGGATTGAGGGAAGGCCACGGGCCGTCGGGGGATACGAGATGGACGTGACGCGCGGCGGGGCGCCCTCGGTGTCCACGACGACGTAATGACGCCACCCTTCGGCATCGGTCTCCAGAAACAGCCCCGAGCAGGCGCCGGTCGCGGGATCACAATCCAGCTCAGGGTACTGCGCGTCTGGGCGCTCGGGCTTGTCCGACGCGATCACCAGACCGCGCCGCAGCAGGTCCGCTCTCGCCGCGACATAGTCGGCCGGCACGCCTGGAAACTGCGAATCGGCGACGACGCCGGATGCGGCGCCGGCGCGGCTTATCACCGTCGTGTCGACAGGCTGCTCAGACTCGGGCGGCTTACGTCCGTCGCAGGCGCTGACGATCAGCGCCGCGCTCAAAGCAAGACTGAGCGCGGAGGTGCGCTGGCCGCACCTCTCCAGGTTCACCGGTCGCACCGTCAGGCCGACGCAGGCGAGGACCCGCCAGCCCCTGGCGTGCGGTCCACCATCTGCACAAGCCGAAGGTTCCGCTCGATCTTCACGAAGATGAAGCAGAACACGATCAGGAGGAAGACGAGCAGGGCCACGGCCGCCACCGCGATCGCCTGCAGCGCAGCGGCGTTGTCGGCGGCCTTCTTGGCGGCCTGCGCCTCGACGTTCGACTGGAATTTCTGGTCGTGCCAGTTCAGCAGCTCATTGATCTGATCCATCTGGAGCGGACTGCCCTTCGACACGACCAGCTGTTCCATGAGCCGCTTGAGGCTGGCCCCGTAGGCACTCTGATATTCGTAAGGCAGGGCGTCGTGCCGCTCCATCAGCACGCGGGTCGCGCCGTTCACGTCGAGGTCCTCGCCGAGGCGCTCCTTGTCGTAGCGGGCCAGAAGCGCAACCGCCTCCTTGATGCTTTGTGGCGTTTCCGGCTGGGCGGCCGTTGGCGGGGCCGCTGCTGTTTCGATGCCTTCCGCGCGCTTCTCGCTGACGAATTCCGACAGGCTTCCGCCGGTCGTCTGCTGCTGCTGCGAAGCGCCGCCGAGCTGCTGCATGAGCAGCGGCGCTGACCGCACGCAGCCAAACACGACGATCACCAGCGCGATCGTTGCTGCAGCCAGAATGATGACTCTTAAAATCGAGAGATAGAATCCCTCGATGCGCGAAAGCAGCGCCATGTAATCCCCCCTTCCCGATGACGACTTGTCTCGGGCCCCACGACATTCAACCAGAACGAGCTGCGCCTTGGCAATCCTACTTCCAGCAGGCCGACAGGTGAGCGCAAATGGCCCCGCCGGCGAAGCCGACGGGGCCGAACTCGATGTGTCGAAGAGCTTTAGAACGGGATTTCGTCGTCGAGGTCGAACTGCGGTTCGGGCGCTTGCTCCCGGGGCGCGTCCGCCTCGTCCCGCCGGGTCTTGATGCGCATGTCGCGCACCACCAGCCGCAGGTCGAAATGCGTGAGCCCGTCCCGGCCAGTCCAGGTGACGTTCTCGACATGGCCCTGCACCACGACACGGCTCCCCTTCTTGGCGAATGGCGCGATGTAGTTCTCCGCCGTCGCTTCGTTGAAGCAGACGCAGTTGAAGCCGGTGGTGCGCTCCCCCGGCTGGCCGTCCCCGCGTCGGAAGCGGGTCGTCTCGATGAGGCGGAAGCTCGCCCGCTTCGCGCCTGAGCCCTGAGCCGACAGAATGGACGGATCGGCGGCCAGATAGCCCTCTACGATCACGGATTGCATGACAGTCTCCTTGTTCTCGTGGGGTTGAAGTTCAGGCCGCTTCGGCCTCGGTTTCCGCCAGCCGGTCGGACGCCCAGTCGAGGACCGTGAGCCGGTTCACCACCAGCTCCTTGGCGGTGCGCTCGCCCCCGTCCCGGGCCTGGTAGCGGTTGTCGACGAAGGCGCCGACCACCACCACCTCGCAGCCCATCGCCAGCCCCTCGGCGATGACGCGCTCGTTGAGCCCCCTGGCCCAGCTCACGCAGTTGACCCCCACCACGCGCGGCTTGCCGGCCGCATCCCGGCCGCGGTTCTCCAGCAGCCGGAACACCGCTTTGCCGAAGTCGTCGGTCACCTGCGGGTCGGCCGCCAGGCGGCCTGCGAACACCACGTTCTGCATGTCAGTCTCCTTCATCCCTGAAGCCGCCGGGAGCCTGCCTCCCAGCCCCGCTTCGCCCGGCGGAGCCCTCCCTTCGTCCTCTCCCCCGATGCCCGCGGCCGCCCGGGACGGCGACCAGGACGCGAGGCGGCAGCGGCACGGTGGTCATCGGCCCTCCTGATGGCCGATGGCCTCGGCCAGGGCAGGATCGGCAGGAACCCCGAGCAGGGCGGCATGGGCGCGGTGGTAGGTCCACGCGGTGCGGCGCGCGGCTTCACGCAGGCGCTCGCCACGGCCGGGCTCGGCTTCGAACCGGTGGAGCCCCAGCGCCAGGTAGGGGATCGCCCAGTCGCAGTCCTCCTCGAACCAGCCGCCCTGGCTGTAGGCGGTGCTCCGGAGGGGCAGCGGGATCTCGGAGAGGGCCCGACCCGAGACGCGGATGCCCCCATGCGACGGCGTGGAGACGAGGACGGCGTCCGGACCGAGCGGGGTGGCGGACTGTACGAGGCCCCACGGCGAGTACGCGCCCACCGTGGGCGGGAAGGGATAGGACATGGCGGGCTCCTGCGCCGAGCGGGACCCATTCCCGCCCGGCTCGCCCGCGACTTCCCTTCCTCCGCCCTGGTCCGCCCTCAGGCGGCCTCCGCCGGAGAGATCACCTGCTGCACCGGGTGGCGTCCCAGGACGGCCGCCAGGACCGCCGGGGGCTCCAGGGGCACGAAGACCCTTGGCGTGTAGGCGATGATCTCCACGAAGCAGCCGAGCCCCTGCAGCGCGGCGCGCTGGGCGCCTGCGCCGACGAGCTCCAGGCGCCAGCGGTCCATCACCCGTGCGCGCCGCAGCCACAGGCCGCCGGCAAGCGACAGCTCGACGCCGCGCTTCACCACCTCGGCGGCTGTCGCGGCGGGGTCGGCCGCGAACGCGGCGGCCGCATCCGTCAGGCCGAGCGAGGCCTTGAGCTGCAGGGCCAGTGTCGGATCGAGGACGCGTCCCAGCCACCGGCGGCCGTCGGGCCCCTTGATCCGCCGGACCTGCGCGCCGCGTGCGGGCAGGCGGCCCCAGATCGGCAGCAGGAGGCCGGTCACCAGGACCAGCTCCCGCGTCCGCCAGGGATCCGTCGCCTCCAGCTCCGCCTGCCACGCCCCGCGCCAGGCGCCCGCCTCGGCCGGCGCCCAGGCGCTCTCGGCGAACGCCGCCTCGGCGACCAGGGTGCTTCGCTCGGGCCGGACCAGCCGCACGGCGGGGGCGAGGCGGTCGTCTTCCCCCAGCAGGGTCAGCCCGTGCTCCACCAGGGCGGCGCGGCCGGTCCGCTCGTTGAGCACCAAGGCCGCCGCCGGGCCGAGCGCCTCGGCCCGTGCGAGCGCGGCCTCCAGCGACATGAGCTCCCGCCGGGTTTTAAGCCGGAAGTGCAGGAGCCGCGTCTCCGCCCCGGACCTCGGGTCGGTCCGCACCACCTCTTCGCTGGCGAGCTCGAGCTGCTCGGCGACGACGTCCTCGATGCCGCGCTCGAGCTCGCCGCTGGCGCCGGCGCGCTCGAGCACACCTGCAAGGATGGAGTCCAGGTCGCGGAAGAGGGTGTTCTGGTCGGCGATGCGCAGGGCCAGCAGCCGGTTGAGGAACGTGTTCATCGGGGGCAGGTCGTCGGGTTCGCGGAGGCTTCCCCCGTCCCTGCGGGCGCTTGAGGGTGAGTTTGCCGCGTCCACCTAGTCCGCCTCCGTAACGAACAAGCCAGCAGACTGAGCAGTGGCACGGCGCCGGCGACGTGGCGTTCGCGAGGATGCGGTTCAGAACCTCATGGCCTGGGAGAGCCGATCCGCGGTCCGGTTCGCCACCTGCTTGATCGGATCGTCGCTGAGGTGGGCGTAGATCTCCGTGGTCCGCGCCTGCTTGTGCCCGAGCACCTTGCCCACCATGAACAGCGAGGCGCCGTCGGCGATGGCGAAGCTCGCAAAACTGTGCCGCAGGTCATGCAGCCGCACGTCGGCCAGGGTTGGAACATCGTCCGGATGCTCGCCGGCCTCTTGAGCTCGCTTGCGCGCTATAGCGTCCGCCCGCAGGCGCACCTTCTCCCAATGGTGGCCCAGGCCGATGTAGTGGCCTTCGCCCTTCATCGCCGGCAGCACGTAGGGTGACCGCCGCTTCGGCTCGGGACGTTCGCCCGAGTTGTGGCCCCGCATGTCGGGCTCGGGCCGTCCGGCCTCCCAGCGCCGCTTCAGCAGCGCCACCGCCGCATCGGCCAGCGGCACGACCTTGGCGCCGGTCTTCGAGTCCGGCAGCCGCAGGCAACTCTTGCGCCAGTCGACCCAGGCCCACTCCAGGGTCAGGATTTCGCTCTTCCGGCAGCCGGTGAGCATCAGGAGGCGCACGGCGTCGGCCATCACCTCCATCCGCGGATCCTCCCGCTCGAACTCGGCGATGGCTTCGCTGAAGCAGGCCACCTCCTTCTCGGACAAGTAGCGCTCCCGCCGGTTGATCTTGAAGGCCTTCACCGTCTTCGTCGGGTTATGGCTCACGCGGCCGGTCTCGATGCCCCACTGGTAGCAGGCGCCCAGCACCGCCACGGCCATCGAGGCGATGCGCTTGCCGCCCTTCACCACCGAGCGGCGGCGCGGCCCGGTCTTCTCGTTGCGGGCCGTCTTTCCGCGCGAGATGTCGAGCTGCATGGTGGCGATGTCCACCTTCGTCACCTCCCGCGCCAGCATCCGGCCGATCAGCGGCTTGACGTGGTTCCTGAAGAGCCCGCGGTCGGTGTCCCAGCTCGACTGCTTCTTCTCCGGCTTCAGCGCCGGCCCCAGCTCAAGGTAGAGGTCGGCGAGCTCGGCGACGCTCAGGGCCTGGCGCTCCTCGGCCTTGGCCTCCTGCGGGTCGACGCCGTCGCGCAGGCCCTTCAGGAGATCCTTCGCCCGCTCGCGCGCCTCCTTCACGCCATAGCCCACCCGCAGGGCGCCCATGGTGTGCTTGCGCTTCTTGCCACCGCGCCGGTACATCAGGATGAAGCTCTTGGAGCCGGTGCGCTGCACGCGGACCCCAAGGCCGATCACCTCGCTGTCCCAAACCACGTATTCGCGGTCCTGCGGCTGCAGCGCCTCGACGGATTTTTCAGTCAGTTTCGGCATCGACGGGCTCGTTTTGCGGTACCACCCAGGTACCAAACGGCGCGATTTCCGCCGCTTTTCGCCTGGGCTCACACTGTCGCTAAAACTCGCCCTTTCTTCAACTCCGACAATGACTTAGGAACGGATTGAACAGGCGTGGAAAGACCTGAAAAACACCCCCCGGGGCACATGGCATTCAAGAGGTCAGCGGTTCGACTCCGCTTAGCTCCACCATGAGGGCCCGCCGGTGACGCCGGCGGGCCTTCGCCTTTTCCGGGTCCAGCCGATCCGAGACCAGGGCGTCAGCGTGACCGCCTAGACCCTGGGCGCCGGTCTGCGGGCACCAGGCCGGCGTCGGCCGTCATCCCGGCCTCCGCCGGCGGCTCTATTGCGGACCTGAGCCGTCCCTGCCCGCTTTGGACCCGAGTTCTTCGGCGAGCACGTCCATCACGGCGCCCCACTGACCAATCGCCTCAGCCCCCAAGCGGTTCACCGCAGCGGCGAAGACGGCCCGTTGCGGCTCCGTGAGCTGGGCTTCAAGCGCTCGTCCGGCCTCAGTGAGGCTCACCCGTCGCAGGCGCCGGTTCTCCTCGTCCGTCGTCGACTGGATGAGATCGCGATCGAGCAGCTCACGCATGGTCTTGTGCAGCGCTTGCAGGCTGACCCCGAGGAACCCCGCCACGGCGCCTGTCGGGAGGCCGGGCTGACGGGCCACCACCCACAGCACCCGTTGATGCGCGCGCCCCAGTCCCCGCTCGGCGAGCAACCGGTCGGCCTGCTCGACCAGCCCGCGGAACACCAGATGGGTGCGCTCGAGACAGTGGTCGAGCTCATCGGCGTTCAGAACGCACTGATCTATCAACCGGGTTGACAAGTTCTCCTCCATGATGGGAATATATCAACATCGTTGATCTGTTAAACGAATGGAGTTTCGACGATGGCCTCCAGCGATCTGAAGGGCAAGACGGTCCTCCTGACCGGGGCATCCGGGGGCGTGGGCTGGGAAGCCGCTCGCCTGCTGGGATCGCGCGGCGCGCGAATCGGGCTGGCGGCCCGGCGGACGGAGCGCCTGCAGGCGCTGGCCGACGAGATCGTGGCCTCGGGCGGTGCGCGCCCCGTGGTGCTGGCCGCAGATCTCGGCCGTCGGGGCGAGGCGAGCCTTCTCGCCGCCCGGGCGCAGGAGGCGCTGGGGGACATCGACGTCCTGATCAACGCCGCGGGCGGGGCGCTTCAGGCCCTGACCTGGATCGCGGGGGATCGCGACGAGGCGCGTGATCTCATGGAGACGAACCTGTGGTCGCCCCTGGCCCTCGCCGCGGCGCTCGCCCCCCGGATGCTGGCGCGCGGCTCGGGCATGATCGTGAACGTGGGTTCGATGGCGCGGGTCTCGCCGTTCCCGCACCTCGGCCACTACGCGGCCTCGCGCGCCGCGATCTCCGCCGCAACCCTCGTGATGCAGATGGAGCTCGCCCCCCGGGGCATACGCGTCCTGGAATTCGCCCTGGGGCCGGTCGACAGCCCGGCCTCGCGCGAGACCCGCCAGCTGAAGGGGTCCGAACGCTGGCTGAACGGCCCGCCGAAACCCAGCACGGTCGGGGCGGCGGCGGCCGCCCTGGTCGCGGCCGTCGCGGATCAGCAGGCGGGCGTGGTCTACCATCCTGACGTCTTCAAATGGATCGACCGGTTTCCGGCCCTGGGGCGGCGGTTCGCCAAACGCCTCGCCCGCGGCGCCGATCTCGACGACCGCGCCGTCCGGGTGGCCGGATCGGGCGGAGACGCCTCCATGCGGCGTCTCCACGAGGAATGGACCGTCGAGCGAGGGGCCAGCCGGCCGGTGGCGTCGTGAGGCGTCGGCGACTGGGCTCCACCGGTCTGCAGGTCTCGGAGGTCTGCCTGGGGGCCATGACCTTCGGCGCAGCCGCCCCGCGCGACGAAGCCGCCAGAATTCTCGACGTCTTCACCGATCACGGCGGCGACTTCATCGATACGGCCGTCAACTATGCGGGCGGGGCGAGCGAGGAGGTGCTCGGCGAGCTGCTTCACGGGCGGCGCGACCGATATGTCTTGGCCACGAAGTACAGCGGCCTGCTTGCGGCCGATGACGTACGATCCGGCGGCAACAGCGCCCGCAGCCTGAGGCTCTCCTTGGAGACCAGCCTGCGGCGCCTGCGCACCGACCATGTCGACCTCTACTGGGTGCATTTCTGGGATCAAGTCACGCCGCTCGAGGAAATCGTGCGCGCCCTCGACGATGCGGTGACGAGCGGCAAGGTGCTCTACGTCGGAATCTCCAACACGCCGGCCTGGGCGGTCGCCCGCGCGGCGACCCAGGCCGAACTGCAGGACCGGGCGCGCTTTCAGGCGATCCAGGTCGAATACAATCTCACAGAGCGGTCGGTCGAACGTGAGCTCGTTCCCATGAGCCGGGCCCTGGGGATGAGCGTCGTCGCCTGGGGCCCCCTCGCCGGAGGTTTGCTGACGGGCAAGTACGCGCTGGCCCCGACCGACCAGCAGGTTCGCCTGCAGTCTGGAGACAGGCGGTTCTCACCGCGCAATCAGTCGCTGGTCGACGAGCTGCTCACGATCTCCCGGGAGCTTGGCGCCTCGCCCGCCGCCATCGCTTTCAAGTGGCTCCTGGACCGTCCGGCGCGTCCCATACCGATCGCCGGCGCACGCAATGCTCCGCAGCTGCAGGAGCAACTCGCAGGCCTTGACCTCCAACTGCCGGACGACCTTCGCGAGCGACTGGATCGCGCCAGCGAGATCCCGCTCGGCTATCCGCATGACTTCATCGAGCGCCTGCTGATGAATCGGCGGTTCTGAGCGCGTCTGGGCCTCGTGATCGCCAGGGCCTTTTCCGGCGCCTGGCGGACGCCTCGGCCGTCAGGCCAGGCCTGCGAGGTGGGCGAGCGTGCCCGCCGCCGCCGCGCCGCCGATCAGCGGCAGGACGCCCAGGCGCAGGCGCCAGGCCGCGAGCCCCGAGGCGGCCACGAGAACGAGGCTGACCGGCTGGAGCGAGGCCAGCCGCGGCGCATCGAGGCTGAGGGGGCCGATCGCGAAGGTCCCGACGTCGGAGAAGAGCACGCGCGCCCCGAACCAGAGGGCGAGGTTGAGGATCACCCCCACCACCGCCGCGCTGACGGCCGAGAGCGCCGCCGACAGGGCTCGGACCCGGCGCAGGGCCTCGACATAGGGCGCGCCCAGGAAGATCCACAGGAAGCAGGGCGTGAAGGTCACCCAGGTGGTGAGGGCCGCGCCGATCACGCCCGCCAGAAGAGGCGGAAGCCCGGTTTCGCCTCGGAAGGCGGCGAGAAAGCCGACGAACTGGGTGACCATGATCAGCGGACCGGGGGTGGTCTCGGCCAGGCCCAGGCCGTCGATCATCTCGCCGGGCGAAAGCCAGCCGTGCGTCTCCACGGCCGCCTGCGCCACATAGGCGAGCACCGCATAGGCCCCGCCGAAGGTGACCACGGCCAGCTTGCTGAAGAAGACCGCGATCTGCGTGAAGACGTGGTCCCAGCCCAGGCCGAGGCCGAGCGCGAGCACCGGCGCCAGCCACAGAACCAGGAGCACGGCTGAGATCCGCAGCGCCCAGCCGAGCCGCGGCCGGGCGTGGTCGGGCGCCCCTTCCCCCGGGACCCTCTCGGCGTCGGAGGCCTCGGCGCCGTGAGCAGAACCGCCGACGCCGGGATCCAGACGCGCGGCGAGCAGGCCGGTCAGGGCGGCCGCCAGGACGATCAGCGGGAAGGGGGCGGAAAAGGCGTAGATCGCCAGAAAGGCCGCCGCGGCCAGGGCCCGGGCGAGCCCCGTGCGCAGCGTGCGTCCCCCGAGCCGGATGAGCGCCTGGACGACCACCACCAGAACGGCCGCCTTGAGCCCGAAGAAGAGGGCCTCGACCACCGGCAGATCGCCATAGAGGACGTAGAGCCCGCTGAGCGCCAGGATGGAGACGGCGCCCGGCAGGATGAAGAGCAGGCCCGCGGCCAGGCCGCCCGCCGTGCGGTGCATGAGCCAGCCGAGATAGGTGGCCAGTTGCTGGGCCTCCGGTCCCGGCAGCAGCATGCAGAAGTTGAGCGCGTGCAGGAACCGGCGCTCGCCGATCCAGCGCTTCTCGTCCACGAGGATGCGGTGCATCACCGCGATCTGGCCGGCCGGGCCGCCGAAGCTGAGCAGGGCGACGCGGGCCCAGACGCGCAGCGCCTCTCCGAAGGAGACGCCGTGAGCCGGGACGGGCGGGCGCTCTGCGGTCACGGGGTTTCTCCGGCGGGGCGGGAGCCGCAATCTCGACGCAAGGCCGCGCCGCCACAAGCCCGCGCCGTCGCCTGCGGTTGCATCGCCGCGCCGGGACTGGCATAGCCGCGCCTTCGAACGGACCCGGCCCCGCCCGGGTGGCTCGGCCGGGCGCCTATCCCCCGGACAACCGACGGTCGCGACGCCCCCGCTGTGCGCAGGGGGCGCGCCGGCCGCCTCTGTGACATCGAAATCCCCAAGTATGAACCTGCTGGCTTCCCTGCGGCGCGAGTGGCTCGCCAATCCGCGCGGCGACATCCTGGCCGGAATCGTGGTGGCGCTCGCCCTGATCCCCGAGGCGATCGGCTTCTCGGTGATCGCCGGCGTCGACCCGAAGGTCGGGCTCTACGCGTCCTTCTCCATCGCCGTGATCATCGCCTTCACGGGCGGCCGGCCGGGCATGATCTCCGCCGCCACGGCGGCCATCGCCCTGCTCGTCGGCGACCTCGTGCGCGACCATGGGGTGGAGTACCTGTTCGCCGCCACCGTCCTGATGGGCGTGATCCAGATCCTGGCCGGCCTCGCCCGTCTGGGCGGGCTGATGCGCTACGTCTCGCGCTCGGTGATCACCGGCTTCGTCAACGCGCTCGCCATCCTCATCTTCATGGCCCAGCTCCCGGAGCTGACGGGGGTGGGCTGGCAGACCTACGCCATGGTCGCCGCGGGCCTGGCCATCATCTACCTCTTCCCGCGCCTGACGCGGGCCGTGCCCTCGCCGCTGATCGCCATCCTCGCGCTCTCGGCCCTGGCCGTCTGGATGGGCCTGGACGTCCGGCGGGTGGGCGACCTGGGCGAACTGCCGGAGGCCCTTCCCTTCCTCCACTTGCCGCAGGTCCCGCTCAACCTGGAGACCCTGCAGATCATCCTGCCCTATTCGATCACCATGGCCGCCGTCGGCCTGATCGAGAGCCTGCTGACCGCCACCATCATCGACGACCTGACCGACACCGGCTCGGACAAGAACCGGGAGTGCCGCGGCCAGGGGATCGCCAATCTCGCGACCGGCTTCCTGGGCGGCATGGGCGGCTGCGCCATGATCGGCCAGTCGGTGATCAACGTGAAGTCGGGCGGCCGCACCCGCCTGTCGGCCCTGGTCGCCGGGGCCTTCCTGCTCTTCCTGATCGTCGTCCTGGGGCCCTGGGTCGCACAGATCCCGATGGCCGCCCTGGTCGCGGTGATGATCATGGTCGCCATCGGCACCTTCAGCTGGAGCTCGATCCGCAATCTGCGCGTCCATCCCTGGTCGTCGTCGGTGGTGATGGTCTCGACCGTCGTCGTGGTGGTCGCCACCCACGATCTGGCGCGCGGCGTGCTGGTCGGCGTGCTGCTGAGCGGCATCTTCTTCGCCCGCAAGGTGGCCCGCATCGTCGCGGTGCGGAGCACGCTCAGCGAGGACGGGCGCACCCGCGCCTATGACGTGGAGGGCCAGATCTTCTTCGCCTCCGCCGAGACCTTCGCCGCGGCCTTCGACTTCAAAGAGGTCATCGAGAAGGTGGTCATCGACGTCTCCCGGGCCCACTTCTGGGACATCTCCGCCGTCGGCGCGCTGGATCGGGCCGTGCTCAAGTTCCGGCGTGAGGGAACCGAGGTCGAGATCGTCGGCCTCAATGCGGCCAGCGCGACCATGGTCGATCGCTTCGCCCTGCACGACAAGGACGGCGCCGAGGCCGGGCTCGGCGCGCACTGAGGAGGAACCCGCCATGACCAAGGTGCTCTGCGCCATCGACGCCTCGACCTATGGCCCCAGCCTCTGTGACCACGCCGCCTGGTTCGCCGTGCGGATGGGCGCCGGGGTGGACGTGCTGCACGTGCTCGACCGCGGCGAGACGGGCGCAGGTCCCGGCCTCGACCTCTCCGGCAGCGTCGGCCTGGGGGCCAGCGAAGCCCTGCTCGAGCAGCTGGCCAAGGCCGACGAGGTCCGGGCGCAGGCCGCCCAGGCCCACGGCCGCGCCATGCTGGAGGGCGCCGCCCGGCGGCTGAACGAGGCCGGCGTGGCCGAGGTCGGCCTGATCCACCGGCACGGCGAGGTGGCGCAGACCATCATCGAACTGGAGCCCGGCTTCGACCTCGTCGTGATCGGCAAGCGCGGCGAGAGCCACAACTTCGCCGAGGGGCATCTGGGCTCCAAGGTCGAGCGCGTGGTCCGCGGCAGCGTCCGGCCCGTTCTGGTGGCGCCGCGGGTCTTCATGCCCATCGCGCGGGCCGTGGTCGCCTTCGACGGCGGGACCAGCGCGACGCGGGCGCTCGACCACGTCCTGCAGAACCCCGCCTTCGACGGCCTGCCGGTCACCGTCGCCATCGTCGGCGCGCCAGGCGCCCCGCGCGACGAGCGGGTCGCCGCCGCGAGGGCGCGCCTGACCGGCCGGCCCGGGGCCGAGGTGAAGGCGCTGGAGGGCGAGGTGGAGGCCGCGCTCAAGGGCGAGCTGCGCCAGGGGGCGGGCGACCTGCTGGTCATGGGCGCCTACGGGCACTCGCGCATCCGCGAACTGATCGTGGGCTCGACCACCACCGCCATGGTGCGCACCGGCAAGGTCCCGGTCCTTCTGTTCCGCTAGCCGCCGCCGCGGCCGTATTGAAACGGGGCCTTGGCCTCGCCAAATAGAGGACAACCGAAGGGTCTGCGCCGTCTTCCGGGCAGGTCCTTTGGGGAGTCGCTTGATGGTGAGGACTCAACAGCTATGAGCCGGTCGATCGTTTTCGACAGCCCCTTCCTGCTCGGTTTCGAGCACACCCGCGCCCTGGCCGAGCGCGCCGCCAAGGCGGCCGCCGAGGCCTATCCCCCCTACAATGTGGAGGATCGCGGCGAGGGCCGCCTGCGCATCACGCTTGCGGTGGCCGGGTTCACGCCCGACCAACTGCAGGTGACGGTCGAGGACCGCCAACTGGTGGTCGCCGGGCGGCGGGACGACGAACGCAAGGCCGAGGACGCCTATCTGCACCGCGGCATCGCCGCGCGCGGCTTCCTCCGCAGCTTCGTCCTGGCCGACGGCATGATCGTCGAGGGCGCCAGCCTGGAACACGGGCTGCTGCACATCGACCTCGCCCGGCCGGAGCCCGAGACCTCCGTCAAGACGATCCCCATCCGGTCGGCGGGCTGAGACGCCACGCCGAAGCCGGAATCCCTGCTGGCCGGCCCGTCGGGCGGTCAGGTCTGCGCCGCGCCATCGGCTGAACCGGCGATGGTCCGGCGCGTTGCGAATGTACGGAGGTGGTCATCATGACGCCGATTTTGTCGACTGAAGCCTTTGCGGCCCTGGGCGCGCCGGACCTCGTCTATGTCCGGCCGGTCAAGGCCGCTGAAATCCTCGCCAGCGTTCCGACGCAGACCGCGACGCTGGAGCTCGATCCCGAGCAGACCCTGTACGCGGTGCACCGCGCCGACGGCGAGAGGCTTGCGGTTCTGACCGACCGCGACGCGGCGATGGCCGCCGCCCTGGCGCACGAACTGGCGCCGGTCTCGGTGCACTGAGCTGTTGAGGCGCCGCCTGGCGGGCTCTCGCCCGCCGGGCCGCCACAGCGCCGACGCCTAGGCCGCCGAGGGCGTCGCTTCCTGGACAAGCAGAGCGTAGAGCGCGTCCTGGCTGCGCGCCTGGCGCAGGTGTTCGCGCAGGTCGGCGCTGCGCAGCATCCGCGACACCCGGGCCAGGGCCCGCAGATGCTCGGTGCCGGCTTCCGGCGGGGCCAGCAGCGCGAAAATCAGGTCCACCGGCTGGTCGTCGATGGCGTCGAACTCCACCGGCTGCTCCACCCGCAGGAACACGCCGTGAATGCGATCCAGCCCCTCGACGCGGGCGTGCGGGGCGGCCACGCCGTGGCCGATCCCCGTGGAGCCGGCGTTCTCGCGCTCGGTCAGGGCGTCGAGCACCAGGCTGGCGTCCAGCCCGAAGTTGCGCGCGGCGATCTCGGCCACGTGGGCCAGGATCTGGCGCTTGTCGGTCGCGCTCACACGCAACGCAATGGCGCTGCGATCCAGGATATCGCCGATCTGCATGCTTGCTTCGGAACGCCTGTTCTTACGGATCCGAACGCAATGAGACCGGCGAAACGCGAATTTGGCGGCGCCGCCCTCAGGCCGCGCCGTCAGCTCCGTTCCCGTTCACCGATTTCGTACGCTCGGGGTCAATCCAGCCGATATTCCCATCGGGCCGGCGATATACCACGGACAATCCGCCGTGGGCGGCGTTCCTAAACACGATTGTTTGAGTCCCCGTCAAGTCCAACTCCATGACCGCCATGGAAACGGTCATCGTGCGGATGGGCTTTTCGGTCTCGGCGATGACCATGGCCGAGGGGGCGCCGTCGCCGGGGCCCTCGTCCTCGCCCTCCCAGTCGGACTCGTCCTCGCCCTCAGGGGCGCGCAGGACGTAGTAGGAGGCGGTCTCCGCCTGCTTGGCGAGCGCCTGCTGGTGGTGATCCTTCAGCCGGCGCTTATAGCGCCGGACACGGGTCTCCATCTTCTGCAGGGCGGAATCGAACGCCGAGTGGGCGTCCGAGCCCAGGCCATTGCTCTGCAGCTGCTGGCCGGAGGCGAGGGTGACCTGGCAGTCGACCTTGAAGGCGTGGCCTTCCCGGCTGACCACCACGTCGGCGCCGCCGCCGTCGCGATCGATATATTTGCCAATGCTGCTGGTGAGTTCGTCTGAGACCCGCACTCGCAGGGCCTCTCCGACATCGACATGCTTGCCGGTGACTTGGACTTGCATGCCCCATGAACGCGCCGCGCCCGGGATGGTGTCAAGTCCGTCAGAACCCCGAAACGACGGACACGATTCCCCTGTGGATAATCCCGGCCGCCAGGGCCAGGACGCCGAAGCTGATCGCCGCCAGGACGTAGCCCAGCAGGGCCAGCAGACCGTCGCGCTGGATCAGGGCGATGGCGAAGACGCTGATGGTCGCCGCCGGCAGCAGGTTGCCGCCCAGCAGGGGCAGCATCAGGATGAAGGCGAGCAGGGTGCAGACCGCGCCGATCATGCGATCGCCCACCGGTCCGAACAGGAAGGTCAGGCGCGCGCTCGAGACGTGCTCGATCCGGCGCACCACGGGCAGCAGGCGCTGAAACCCGCCGCGGAGGGCGCGCATGTCGAAGGGACGTTCCCGCCAGCCTTGCGGCATCCAGGGCGTGGAGACCCCGGCCGCCAGCTGAGGCGTGAAGAGGACCAGCGGCGCGCCGAGGAAGGTGGACGCGCCCGGCGGCAGGGGCAGCAGGTTCGGGGCGGCGAAGACGAACAACAGCGCCCCGAAGGCGCGTCGCCCGAAGCGGGTGAGCAGTTCGCCCAGGGTCTCCGAGGCGTGGGATTCGTCGCACAGGTCCTGCAGGATCTCCGACAGGCTCAGGCGATGTTCCGGGTCGGGCGGCGGCTCGCTCATCGCGTCCCCTATGAACGGCGGGGCGCTCGGCTGCAATCGCGCCGCGGCGACAGCGGCTTTACTTTGGGGCGCATTGGGCCTATCGGGCGGCCCATGCTGCATCTGGCCGCCATGACCATGATTATTAAAACCGCCGCGCCTCGGGGCGCGGGGGTTCGGTCGTGGCTGCGCGCAGCCGCCTGACGATCCCTCGCACGACCCCGCCGGACGGTAGGGGTCGAACGGTCGCCAGACACGCCCCGCCTCCGGCTCCTCGCCAGCCCCGGAGGCCCCCATGTCGCTTTCCTCGCCCGACGTCCTCGACCGCCCCGCCGCAAGGCCGGCGCGCCGGCCCCTCACCGTCGCCATCGTCGGCGCCACCGGCGCGGTGGGCGCCGAGCTGATCGCCTGCCTGGAACGGCGCGGCTTTCCGGTCGGGGAGCTTCGCCTGCTCGCCTCGCCGCGATCGGCCGGCCAGACACTGTCCTTCCGCGGCGCGCCGGTCACCGTGCAGGCGCTCGACGAGGACAGCTTCGACGGCGTCGACCTCGCCCTCTTCTCGGCCGGCGCCTCGGTCTCCCGCCGCTATGCGCCCGCGGCCCAGGCGGCCGGCGCCTGGGTGGTCGACAACTCCTCGGCCTTCCGCATGGACGAGGCGACGCCCCTGGTGGTGCCGGAGGTCAACGCCTGGCGTCTGGACGAAGCGCCGGGGCGGCTGATCGCCAACCCCAACTGCGTGGCCGCCATCGCCGCCGTCGCCCTGCAGCCCCTGCATGCGCGCCGGCTGGTGGTGCGGATCATCGGCGCGACCTATCAGGCCGCCTCCGGCGCCGGCGCGGCGGCCATGGAGGAGCTGCGCGCGTCCACCGCAGCGGCCCTGGCGGGCGAGGCCTTCACGCCGCAGGTCCTGGCCCATCCCTACGCCTTCAACCTCTTCAGCCACGACGCCGCGGTCGATCCGGAGACGGGCTATAACGGCGAGGAGCTGAAGGTGATCGCCGAGCTTCGCCGCCTGCTCGCCTCGCCCGAGCTGCCGGCCAGCTTCACCTGCATCCGCGTGCCGGTCCTGCGCGCCCACGCCATGGCCCTCACCGTGCGCTTCGCCGAGCCGGTCAGCGTGGCCGAGGCGCGCGCCTGGCTGGCCGAAGCGCCGGGCGTGCGGCTGGTGGACGACGTCGCGGGCAATCACTTCCCGATGCCCAGCGAGGCGAGCGGCGCCGACGAGGTTCTGGTCGGCCGCATCCGCACCGACCTGTCGGACCCGTCGAGACGGAGCCTGTCGCTCTTCGTCGCCGGCGATCAGTTGTTGAAAGGCGCGGCCCTCAACGCCGTCCAGATCGCCGAGGCCCTGGTGCGGACGGGAGCGCTCTGAGCTCAGGGCCGCGTCAGAGGCCGGAAGACCCCCTCCGGCCCTCCGGGCCACCTCCCCCTGAAGAAGGGGGAGCTGGCGCGAAGCGCCTGCGGGGGTCTTCGGCCTCGGGCGTGCGCCGCCTCAGACGGCTTCCTTCAGCATCCGCCGGCGTTCGACGGAGGACGGGATGCGCATGGCCTCCCGGTACTTGGCGACCGTGCGGCGGGCGATGTCGACGCCGGCCTCCTTGAGGATCTCCACGATCGCGTCGTCGGAGTGAACCTCGGCGCCGGACTGCTCGGCCTCGATGAGCTGGCGGATCTTGTGCCGCACGCTCTCGGCCGAGTGAGCCTCGCCGCCGGCCGTGGAGGCGATGGCCGAGGTGAAGAAGAACTTCAGCTCGAACAGGCCCCTGGGCGTGGCCACATACTTGTTGGAGGTCACACGGCTGACGGTGGATTCGTGCATGCCGATGGCCTCGGCCACGGTCTTCAGGTTCAGCGGCCGCAGGTGCTCGACGCCGAAGGCGAAGAAGCCGTCCTGCTGGCGCACGATCTCGCTGGCCACCTTCAGGATCGTCTTGGCGCGCTGGTCGAGGCTGCGGACCAGCCAGTTGGCGCTGGCCAGGCAGTCGGCGACGAAGACCTTGTCCTGGTCGCTGCGGGCGCCGCCGGCGATGCGGGCGTGGTAGCGCTGGTCCACCAGCAGGCGCGGCAGGGTGTCGGTGTTGAGCTCCACCAGCCAGACGCCCCCCGGGCCTTCGCGCACGAAGACGTCGGGGGCCACCGGCTGGGCCGGCTCGCCGCCGAAAGCCGCGCCCGGACGCGGGGTCAGCGCCCGAAGCTCGGCGACCATGTCGCGCAGATCCTCGTCGTCGACGCCGCAGGCGCGCTTCAGCCCCGCCATGTCGCGGCGGGCGAGCAGGTCGAGATTGTCGAGCAGGGCGGCCATGGCCGGGTCGTAGCGGTTCTTGTCCTGCAGCTGCAGGCGCAGGCATTCGGGCACGCTGCGGGCGAAGACGCCGACCGGCTCCAGGGTCTGCAGCTGCGCCAGCACGGCCTCGACGCGGGCGGACTCGCAGCCCAGGCGCTCGGCGGTTTCGGCCAGGTCGAGCCGCAGGTAGCCGCCCTCGTCGACGCCGTCGATCAGCACCCTGGCGATCGCCTGGTCGGCCGCGGCGAGGCCCAGCAGGGCCGCCTGGTCCTCCAGATGTTCGTGCAGGGTCTTCTGGTGGGCCGCCAGGCTGTCATAGCCCTCGCCGTCGCCTTCGAAGCTTCCGCCCTTGCCGGCGCGCGACCAGTCGACGGCGCCGCCGGCTTCGCCGGCCTCCGGCGCGTCTCCGGTGGCCCGTTCGCCGGGCGAGACCTCGTCGTGGCTGACGTCCAGGTCCGACTGGGCCGAGCCGGCGGACACCTCGTCCAGGGCGGACTCCGCCCGCGCCTCGCCGGCGCCGTCGTCCCCGTCGGGAGCCGATTCGGCCGCGGCTTCGGTCTCTTCGCGCTGCAGCAGCGGATTGCGCTCGAGCTCGCCCTCGACGAAGGCTTCCAGCTCGAGGTTGGAGAGCTGCAGCAGCTTGATGGCCTGCTGCAGCTGGGGCGTGATGACCAGCCCCTGCCCCTGCCGGATCTCGAGTCGCGCGCTGAGCGCCAAGGTCAGCCCTCCTGGCCTGCTTCTTGCTGGCAAGGCTAGAGGGCCATCCCCCACCGATTGGTTAACCGCAGCGAGATCGTCTGCGACCAAGCGTCCGTGGTTCCTGGGACGGGCGCCGGCGTGCTAGTCGCCTCCTCCGAAAAGAGACGAGACGTCCACAGGAGAACGCCGCATGTCCGACCAGCCCAAGCTGCGCCCGGAAACCCTGGTCATCCACGCCGGGGCCCAGCCCGATCCGGTGACCAAGGCCCGCGTCACCCCCATCTATCAGACCACCTCCTACGTCTTCGATGACGCCGACCACGCCGCGGCCCTGTTCAACCTGGAAGCCCCCGGCAACATCTACTCGCGCCTGGGCAATCCCACCGCCGGCGTGCTCGAGGCGCGCCTGGCCGAGCTGGAAGGCGGCGCGGCGGCGCTGGCCGTGGCCAGCGGCCATGCGGCGCAGCTGCTCGTCTTCCACACCCTGCTGGAGCCCGGCTGCAACATCGTGGCCTCGCGCAAGCTCTACGGCGGTTCGATCACCCAGCTCAGCCAGAGCTTCAAGCGCATGGGCTGGGGCGTGACCTTCGTCGAGGAGATGGAGCCCTCGGCCTTCGCCGCGGCCATCGACGACAAGACCCGCGCCGTCTTCATCGAATCCGTCGCCAATCCGGGCGGCGTGGTGATGGACATCGCCGGCATCGCGCAGGCCGCCCATGCCGCCGGCGTGCCGCTCGTCGTCGACAACACGCTGGCCACCCCCTACCTCTGCCGGCCCCTGGATCACGGCGCCGACATCGTCGTCCATTCGCTGACCAAGTTCCTCGGGGGCCACGGCAACTCCATCGGCGGCGCCATCGTCGACGGCGGCCGATTCGACTGGGCCGCCAGCGGCCGCTGGGCCAATCTCAGCGCGCCGAACCCGGCCTATCACGGCAAGGTCTTCACCGAGGCCTTCGGTCCCGCGGCCTTCATCGTCGCCTGCCGAGCGGTGGGCCTGCGCGACCTGGGCCCCGCCATCTCGCCGTTCAACGCCTTCATGATCCTGACCGGCATCGAGACGCTGGCCCTGCGCATGGAGCGCCACTGCGAGAACGCGCTGAAGGTGGCGCAATGGCTGAAGGCGCACCCGAAGGTCGCCTGGGTCTCCTACGCCGGCCTGGCCGACGATCCCAACCACGCCCGCGCCCAGCGCTACACGCCCAAGGGCCCCGGCGCGGTCTTCACGTTCGGGCTGAAGGGCGGCTTCGAAGCCGGCGTGAAGCTGGTCGGCGGGCTGAAGCTCTTCTCCCACCTGGCCAATATCGGCGACACCCGCAGCCTGGTGATCCACCCGGCGTCGACCACGCACCGCCAGCTGGAGGAGGCCGATCAGATCGGCGCCGGGGCGGGCCCCGACGTGGTCCGCCTGTCGGTGGGGCTGGAGCACATCGACGACATCCTCGCCGACCTGGAGCAGGCCCTGGCGGGGGTTTGAGCGGAGAGGCCGCTCTCCCCCTCCGGCCCTCCGGGCCACCTCCCCCTCGACGAGGGGGAGGATCTGGGCTGTGGACGAAGATGCTCCCCCCCCCAGGGGGAGCTGTCACCGAAGGTGACTGAGGGGGTTTCGGCTCAGCCGCCGAAGCGGTCGCCGAGATAGACCCGGCGGACCTCGGCGTTCTCGACGATCTCGTGCGGCGAGCCCTCGAACAGCAGCTCGCCGGCATGGATGATCGAGGCGCGGTCGATGATGTCCAGGGTCTCGCGGACATTGTGGTCGGTGATCAGGATGCCGATGCCGCGGCTCTTGAGGTAGGTGATCACCTCGCGGATGTCGGCGATGGCCAGCGGGTCGATGCCGGCGAAGGGCTCGTCCAGCAGCATGAAGGACGGTTCGCTGGCCAGCGCCCGGGCGATCTCGACGCGGCGCCGCTCGCCGCCCGAAAGCGAGATGGCCGGCGCGTCGCGCAGATGCTCGATATGCAGCTCCTCGAGCAGCTCGGTGACGGTCGCGCGGGCCTTGGCGGGATCGTGCTCGCGCAGCTCGACCACGGCCATGACGTTCTGTCCCACCGTCATGCCGCGGAAGATCGAGGTCTCCTGCGGCAGATAGCCCAGGCCCATGCGCGCGCGCTGGTACATGGGCTGGGCGGTGATGTTCTCGCCGTCGAGATAGATGGCGCCGTAGTCGGCCTGGATGAGGCCGGTGATCATGTAGAAGCAGGTGGTCTTGCCCGCGCCGTTGGGACCGAGCAGGCCCGCCACCTCGCCCCGGGCCAGCCGCAGGGAGACGCCCTTGACCACCGGCCGCCCGCGATAGGACTTGCCGATATTGTCGACCACCAGGCCCTCGCCCGCGACGACGGGAGGCGCTTCCTGGGAACTGCGGTCCAGCACGCGCGAACGCTCCTACCGCTTGGCGGCAGGCTGGCCCTGCGTGCGGTTGGGATAGAAGACGCCGCGCACGCGGCCCGTCGGCGCGGGGGTCTCCATGCGCGCCTGGCCGGTGTTGACGTTGATGACCAGCCGCTCGCCGCGCAGGACGTTCAGCCCCTGGGCGGCGACCACGTCGCCGGTCATGGTGATGGTCTCGCTGGCCGCGTCATAGACGGCGGCGTTGGCCCGCACCCGCTGCTGGGGCGTCACATAGTAGACCGAGCCCTCGGCCTCCATGCTCTGCAGGTCGCCGCAGCTGGCCTGACCGGCCCCCTGCCGCACCGAGCGGCTGGGCGCGTACTTGATGCGCAGCACGTCGGCCCGCAGCCGCGAGTTGTCCTGCAGCGCCTCGGCCGAGCCGCGCCAGATGGCCAGGCACTGGGCGTTGAGCACCTCGAGCTCATCGGCGGTGATGTCGACGGGCGCGTCGGAATTGCCGGCCAGCTGGGCTCCGGCCGGGGCGGCGCTCCCCATGGCCGTCAGGGCGACCAGGGCGGCGGCGACGGCGCCTGCGCGACGGATCATCATATCAATCGACCTCATACCTGCGCTCGCCCGCTCAGTTCGGCTGGATACGGCCCCGGACGCCGCCCTTGAAGACCATCCGTTCGCCCTTGTCGTACACGCCATAGGACTTCGCGGTGATTTCTCCAAGCGGTCCGGCCCCGGTGATCAGGCCCTCGCCCTCCAGCACGCCGGTGGCGGTGTCGAAGGTGGCGGCGGCCGTCTCGAAGGCGGCTTCCTGATCGTTCAGCCGAACGCCGCCCTGCAACTTAAGGAGGCCATCCTCCTCATGATAGACCCCTGAGGCCGCCGACAGGCGGATCGGGCTCGGCCCGTCCTCGTCCAGCACCAGGGCCGGACGATCCATGATGACGCGCTGATAGTCGTCCTCGGCGCGCACGGCGCTGGCCGCCGTAATCACGAAGCTGCGGCCCTGGTCGTCGCGGCCCAGGAAGCGGGGATTCACCAGGCGGATCGGCGCATCCTCCTCCGGCGCCGCCTGATCGGCGCCGACGACGCTGCGATAGACGACGGTCCCCACCAGACCCAGCACGATGGCCGCGATCAGGGCCGGCAGGATCACCCGGAGCCGGCGGATCAGCACCGAGCGGCGACGCCAGCGGGTCATCGCCTCCGTGTGGGCCGGATGGCCGAAGGACCGGTCTGGGGCGAGCGCCGTCATCGGGCGCTCACGAATGGGCGAAGATGTCGGCCTCCTCCCAGCCGGCCACGTCGAGCAGGGCGCGGTGGGGCAGGAAGTCGAAACAGGCCTGGGCCAGGGCGTCACGGCCCTCGCGGGCCAGCATGTCGTTCAGGCGGGCGCGAATGGCGTGCAGGTGGAGGACGTCGGAGGCCGCATAGGCGATCTGTTCTTCGCTGAGCGTCTGCGCGCCCCAGTCGGAACTCTGCTGGGCCTTGGACAGGTCGACGCCGGCGCACTCCTTGGCCACGTCCTTCAGCCCGTGCCGGTCGGTGTAGGTGCGGGCCAGCTTGGAGGCGATCTTGGTGCAGTAGACGGGCGCGGTCATCACCCCCAGATGGAGATGGAACATGGCGATGTCGAACCGCCCGAAGTGGAAGATCTTCAGGATCGTCGGGTCCGTCAGCACCCGCTTCAGGTTCGGCGCGTCATAGGTTGCGCGGTCGAGCTGGACGAGATGGGCGTCGCCGTCGCCGGCCGACAGCTGCACGACGCACAGCGGATCTCGGCCGAGCTGCAACCCCATGGTCTCGGAATCGACCGCCACGGCGGCCGCGCCTTCGAACAGGCCGGCGGGCAGATCGCCCTTGTGAAGGAAATTGGCCAAGGTCCGTTCGCTCCGCGAGAGGACGCGGCCCGAGGCCGCGTACAGTCTGATACTCTACGGGGGAACGAAAGACGACCACCCCGCGACAACAGAGGGGGTGGTGCCCAGGAGAGGACTCGAACCTCCACGGCCGTTAAGCCACTGGCACCTGAAGCCAGCGCGTCTACCAATTCCGCCACCTGGGCCCGGTCCGTCGGATCGGGAGGCGATCTACTAGGGAAAAGCCTTCCGGGCGTCAACGGACCTTTTTGCATCGCCTGCGAGTCGCATTGCGGCGCAGGGCCGCATCGTCTATCCGGGCGGCTTCTGGAGCTTTGGAAACAGCGGGCCGGGCCATGCAGGATCTCGTCACCGTCTTCGGCGGATCGGGCTTTGTGGGGACACAGGTGGTGCGGGCGCTCGCCCGGGCGGGCCTGCGGGTCCGGGTCGCCGTTCGGCGGACCAATGTGGCCGAGGGACTTCGCCTGCTGGGCGACGTCGGCCAGATCCAGATCGTCCAGGCCAACATCCGCAATCCGGAGTCCGTCGCCCGCGCCCTGGAGGGCGCGCAAGCCTGCGTGAACCTGGTGGGCGTGCTCTACGAGGCCGGGCGCCAGAAGTTCGCCAGCCTCCACGCCATGGGCGCGCGCAACGTGGCCGAGGCGGCCCGCGCGGCCGGGGTGACGCGGCTGGTGCAGATGTCGGCCATCGGCGCCGACGCGCAGAGCGAGTCCAAGTACGCCCGCACCAAGGCCGAAGGCGAGGCGGCCGTGCGCGAGATCTTCCCGGACGCCGTGATCATTCGCCCCTCCATCGTCTTCGGGCCGGAGGACGACTTCTTCAACCGCTTCGCGCGGATGGCGACCCTCTCGCCCGCCCTGCCGCTGATCGGCGGCGGCAAGACGCGGTTCCAGCCCGTCTATGTGGGCGACGTCGCCCAGGCGATCGCCCGCGCCTTGCGCGATCCGGCCTGTGCGGGCCAGACCTACGAGCTCGGCGGTCCGGCCGTGCTGACCTTCCGCGAGCTCATGGAGCTGGTGCTGGAGGAGACCCAGCGCCGCCGCTTCCTGGTTCCCCTGCCCTTCGCGGTCGCCCGCGCCATCGGCGGCGTCGGCGACCTGATCGCCGCCACGCCGGTCCCGCCGCCGCTGACCACCGATCAGGTGGCCCAGCTCAAGCGCGACAACGTGGCCAATCCCGACCTGCCGGGGCTCGAGGCGCTGGGGATCCGCCCCACGGCCATCGAGGCGGTCCTGCCCTCCTATCTCTACCGCTACCGTCTGGGCGGCCAGTTCGCCGAGCCGCCCGAGAACAATCCCGCCGCTCAGGTCGACGAGTCCGGCCGCACCCCGGCGTAGCGGGCGCGGGGCCGGATCAGGTCGCCGGTCTGCACCTGCTCGATGGCGTGAGCGATCCAGCCCGCGCAGCGGGCCACCGCGAACAGGGCGAAGGGCGCATCCTGCGGCAGGGCCAGCCGCTCGGCCAGGGCGACGAGCGCGAAATCCACATTCGGCGCCTTGCCGGTCGCGCCCTCGACGGCGGCGCGCAGGCGGGCCAGTTCAGGCGGCGGCTCGAACCGCGCCAGCAGGGCGCCTGCGCGCGGATCACCCTCCGGATAGAGCGGATGACCGAAGCCCGGCAGGGTCCGGTCCTGGGCGAGCCGCGCGGCGATGGCCGCCTCTGCGCCCTGCTCGGCGGCCTCGGCCGCCAGGCTGCGAAGCGCCGCCGCCGCCCCGCCGTGCCGGGGCCCTGACAGGGCGGCCAGGCCCGCGAGCGCGCCGGCGGCGAGCGAGGCGCCGGTGGAGGCCGCCACCCGCGCGGCAAAGGTCGAGGCGTTGAGCTCATGGTCGGCCAGCAGGACGAGCGCCCGGCGGAGCAGGTCGGCGCCCGGTCCGCCCCCGGCGCCCGCCGCCGGGCCGCTCGTCGCACACCCCCAGGCGAGCGCCAGGCGCACATGGATCGGCCCGCTGCCCGCCGCGCCGGCGACAGCGTCCGCCAGCACGTCCAGCAGGGTCGCCGCCTCCGCCGCCAGCGCCAGGGGGTGGCGGCCCAGCGCCGGCCCGTCGGATCCGGCCCGGGCGGCCAGCGCCAGGAAGGCGCGGGCGCGCATGTCCGGCGCCGTCGGCGGAGCGCCGCGGGCGTCGCGCTTCAGCGCCGCCCCGTGGCCGCCGCGCAGCAGGCGGGCCGTCGCCTCCAGGGTCTCGGTGTCGGACAGCTCGACCGCGTCGCGCCCCCGATAGTAGAGCCGCCCGCCCTCCACCGTGGTGATCGCCGACTCCAGAACCGGCTCGCCCCAGGCGATGGCCCCGGCCGCCACCTGGGACGCCTTGCGGCTGCGCGTCTTGCGCTCGGCCAGGAGGCCGATCTCCGAGGCGCGATAGAGGCTGCGCCGCGGGTCGGCCGGGTCGGGCCGCGTCGAGAGCCGACCCCGGCTGACATAGGCGTAGAGGGTCTGCGGCCGCACCCCCAGCCGCGCCCGGGCCTCCTCGGCCCCGATCCAGTCGGACATAGATTGATTATCTTGATCAAGATTGACGGTGCGAGCCTCGCCGCTGAGATCGCGGAAAGCAAGTCCGATTGGAGGTTCCCATGACTGAGGTCCAAGCCTTTCCCGACGGCCTCGAAGGCGTCGTGGCCGCCCACACCGTGCTGTCGGAGGTGGATGGCCAGGCCGGGCGGCTGATCATCCGCGGCCGCTCGCTGGACGATCTGGCGGGCCGCGCCCGGTTCGAGGATCTGGTCGCCCTGCTCTTCGACGGCTTCTTCGCGGACCTGCCGGCCGACCTGACCCAGGCGCTGGGCCAGGCCCGCGCGGAAGTCTTCGCCGAGGCGGCCTATCTGGACGACCGCCTCGCCGCCCGCGATCCGGTGGAGGCCGTCCGCGCGCTCACCGCCCGTCTGGCCGACGGCGACGATCTTCCCACCGCCCTGCGCCTGCTGGCCGCGCCGGCGGTCTTCACGCCGGCGGTCGTCCGCGCCCAGGCGGGGAAGGCGCCCGTCGCCCCCGACCCGTCCCTGCCGCACGCGGCCGACATCCTGCGCATGCTGCGGGACGCCGCGCCCGCCCAGGCGGAGATCGACGGCCTGGACGCCTATCTGGTGACGGTCAGCGACCACGGGCTGAACGCCTCGACCTTCGCCGCCCGGGTCGTCGCCTCCACCCGCGCCGGCCTGACCTCGGCCGTCCTGGCCGGGATCAGCGCGCTCAAGGGCCCGCTGCACGGAGGCGCGCCCGGCCCGGTGATCGAAATGCTGGACGGCATCGGATCCCCGCAGAACGCCCGCCCCTGGATCGAGGCGGCGCTCGCCCGCGGCGAACGGCTGATGGGCTTCGGCCACCGCATCTACCGCGTGCGCGACCCGCGCGCCGACGCCCTGAAGGGGCCGGTCCGGGCGCTGGCCGCCGCCGGCGCCGGCCAGGCGGGCCGCGTCGAGTTCGCCGAGGCCGTGGAGGCCGCGGCTCTGGCCATCCTGAAGGACCACAAGCCCGACCGGCCGCTGGACACCAATGTGGAATTCTACACCGCCCTGCTGCTGGAGGCGCTCGCCTTCCCGCCCTCGGCCTTCACCTGCGTCTTCGCCATGGGCCGCACCGCCGGGTGGCTGGCGCACGCCCGCGAACAGCTGGCGGGCGGCCGCCTGATCCGGCCGCAGTCGGTCTATGTGGGCCCCGAACCGCGTCAGGCGGCTTGAGCGGCCGGGTGCGAGTCGTTCGCTCTTAAGCTCGGGCGGGCGGCGGGCTAGGTTCGCGCCATGACCGCCGCGCCGCACAACCTGCCCCTGGCCGAGGCCGCCGCCCTGACCCGGCGGATCACCCTGCTTTCGGTGGCCACGGCGAGCCTGCTTGTGGCGATCAAGGCCGCGGCCTGGCTGGCCAGCGGTTCGGTGGCCCTGCTGGCCTCCATGGCCGATTCGGGCCTCGACCTCGTCGCCTCGCTGGCCACCTTCTTCGCCGTCCGCTACGCGACCGTCCCGCCCGACGCCGAGCACCGTTTCGGCCACGGCAAGGCCGAGGCCTTCGCCAGCCTGATGCAGGCCGGCCTGGTCTTCGCCTCGGCCGCCCTCGTCACGCGCGAGGCGATCGCCCGGTTCCTCGACCCGCAGCCGGTCGAACAGGGCGGCTGGGCCATGGCGGTGATGGCCGGCTCCATCCTGGTCACCGGCGGCCTCGTCTACGCCCAGAGCCAGGTGCTGAAGAAGACCACCTCGGTCGCCGTGGCCGGGGACCGGGCGCACTACTTCTCCGACCTCGCCTCCAATCTCGCCGCCCTGCTCGGCATCGCCGGGGCGGCGCTCGCCGGCCTGACCTGGCTCGATCCCGTGGCGGGCCTCGTCGTCGCCGCCCTGCTGGTCTGGGCGGCCATCGGCGTGTTCCGCGAGGCGGCCAACCAGCTCATGGACCACGAACTGCCGGACGCCGAGCGCGCCGAGATCCGCCGCCTCGCCCTGGACGACCCGCGCGTGATGAACGTCCACCAGCTGCGCACCCGCGCCTCCGGGCCCTATGTCCACATGCAGATGCACATGGAGCTGGACCCCGACCTGACCCTCGAGGCGGCCCACCGGGTGATCGTCGAGGCGGAGCGGCGGCTGCTGACCGCCTTCCCCGCCGCCGACATCCTGATCCACGCCGATCCGCGCGGCCGGGCCGAGCCCCACGGCGGCGCCTTCGGCGAGACGCGGCCGGACGACGCAGAGCGCTCAAATCGGGCCCCAGACCCGGCACCGTAAACGCGCCCTTAAGGCCGGCCGGCGCCTAAGTAAGCGCCAACGATTCGGCCGCTCCGGCGGCGAGATGCGGCCATGAGCGTCGAACGCACCCTCTATCACTTCCCGCTCGACCCAGCCTCGCGGCAGGTGCGCCTGGCGCTGGGCGAAAAGCGCCTGCCCTTCGAGGACAAGGTCGTCCGCTATTGGGAGCAGCCGGAGGAACTGGCCGCCCTCAACCCCTCGGGCCTGACGCCGGTGCTGGTCGAGGACGGGCCCGACGGCCGCCTCGTCCTGTGCGAGAACCGGGCGATCCTGGATCATCTGGAAGAGCGCTATCCCGAGCCGGCCCTGCTCGGGCGCGAGCCCGCCGACCGCGCCGAGGCCCGGCGCCTGCTGCAGTGGTTCGACCGCAAGTTCGACTACGAGGTCGGCTCCTTCCTGCTGCACGAGAAGATGGAGAAGCGGCTTCTGCGCCTGGGCGCGCCCGAACTCGCCGCCCTGCGCCGCGGCCGAGAGGCGCTGAGGGCGCACATGTCCTATCTCGAGCATCTGCTGGCCGAGCGGGACTGGCTGGCGGGACGCCGCCTCAGCCTGGCCGATTTCGCCGGCGCGGCGCACCTGTCGGTCATCGACTATTTCGGCGACGTGCCCTGGCGCGACTACCCGGCGGTCAAGACGTGGTACATGACGGTGAAGTCCCGGCCCTGTTTCCGGCCGCTGCTCGCCGATCGCTGGCCGGGGCTCGCGCCCGCTGGCCATTATGACGACCTCGATTTCTGATCCCTCGACGCCCGAAGACCTGATCCGCCGCGAGGCCCTGGCGCTCGGCTTCGACGACTGCCGCTTCGCGCGTGCGGACCGGCCGTGGGCGGCGGGCGAGCGGCTGTTCGACTTCATCGCAGAAGGCCGCCACGGCCAGATGAGCTGGATGGAGACCACCGCCGAACGCCGCGCCCATCCCCAGGCCATGTGGGCCGGCGCCCGCTCGGCGGTCCTGCTCGGCGTGAACTACGGACCGGAAGCCGATCCTCGGGCGGTCCTGAGCCAGGCCGACCGCGGGGCGATCTCGGTCTACGCCCAAGGCTCCGACTATCACGACCTGATCAAGAAGCGGCTGAAGCGTCTGGCGAGCTGGATGGTCCAGACTTTCGGCGGCGAGGTGAAGGTCTTCGTCGACACGGCCCCCCTGCTGGAGAAGCCGCTGGCGGAGGCGTCCGGCCTCGGCTGGCAGGGCAAGCACACCAACCTCGTCTCGCGTCAGTTCGGCTCCTGGCTCTTCATCGGCTCGGTCCTGACCTCGCTGGAGCTTGCGCCGGACGCTGCGGGCGAGGACGCCTGCGGGTCCTGCCGCGCCTGCCAGGACGCCTGCCCGACGGACGCCTTCCCCGCGCCCTATCAGCTCGATGCGCGCCGCTGCATCTCCTACCTGACCATCGAGCTCGCCGGCCCGATCCCCCGCGAATTCCGCCAGAGCCTCGGCAACCGCATCTATGGCTGCGACGACTGCCTGGCCGTCTGCCCCTGGAACAAGTTCGCCCAAACCGCCCGGGAGACGCAGCTGCAGGCGCGCGCGGCGCTTCAGGCGCCGCGCCTGGAGGACCTGGCCCGCCTCGATGACGCCGCCTTCCGGGCCCTCTTCACCAAGAGCGCGGTCAAGCGCCTGGGCCGCGACCGCTTCGTGCGCAACGTGCTCTACGCCGTCGGCAACAGCGGCGAACCGGGGCTGGTCGATGTTGTGCGTGAACGGCTGAGTGACGCGGCGCCGGTCGTCAGGGGCGCCGCGGTCTGGGCGCTGTCGCAGCTCCTGCCAGCCGACGCCTTTTCCGCCGAACGGGCCCTGGCCCTGCTGGGGGAGGCGGACGAGACGGTGCGGGGGGAGTGGGCCTTGCAGGCCGACTGACGGGCCGCACAGCCGAAAACCCCCTTTAGGCGCTACACGCCAGCTCCCCCTGCAAGGGGGAGCATCTTCGTGCGGGGCGCTTCAAAGCCGCTGAGCAGATCCTCCCCCTCCGTGGAGGGGGAGGTGGCCCGGAGGGCCGGAGGGGGCCGGCGCGCCAGCGCCGGATCCGCCCCTCAGTCGGCGAAGGCCGGCGCCCGCTTCTCCATATTGGCCATCACGCTTTCCTTCTGGTTCGCCGATCCGATGAGGGCGCCCTGCTCGGCGCTTTCGGCCAGCAGGATGTCGTGCTGGCTGGCGGGGGTTTCGGCCAGTTCGATCAGCCGCTTGGCGCCGCGGATGGCGGTCGGGCTCTTGCCGGCGATCTCGGCGGCGAACGCCAGGGCCTCGGCCCGCGGGTCGGCGCAGACGCGGGTGGCGAAGCCCAGCCGCAGGGCCTCCTCGCCCTCGAAGATGCGGCCCGAATAGGTCAGTTCCCGGATCACGTCGCCGCGGGCCAGGTGGCGCATCAGGACCATGCCGCCCATGTCCGGCACCAGGCCCCACTTGATCTCCATCACCGCCATGCGGGCGTCCGGCGCGACGAAGCGCATGTCCGGGGCCAGCGCCAGCTGGAAGCCGCCGCCGAAGGCCACGCCGTGGACGGCGGCGATCACCGGCACGGGCTGTTCGCGCCAGACCATGACGGCGTGCTGGGCGCGGTTGGAGCCGCCGGGCGTGCGCTTGGGCGTCAGCAGCGTCCCGCTGTCGGCCGTCTCGGGCTTACGCTCGCCCGAGGCCATGGCGGCGAAGGAGCCCATGTCGAGCCCGGCGCAGAAGGCGCGGCCCTCGCCCGACAGCACGACCGCGCGGACGCCCTTGGTGGTCTTCAGCGCCTCGCCCGTCTCGATCAGGGCCGAGAACATGGCGTCGTCCAGCGCATTCATCTTGTCCGTGCGGACCATGCGGACGTCGGCCACCCCGTCCTTGATGTCCACCTTCACCCGATCGTTCATGAGCATGTCCTCCCGTCCGTCCCGGCTTGCCGCCGGCGTCTGCGGAAGACTGTCACGGATCAGCCGGCCGGGCGATGGCGGATCAGGGCCTCCTGCGTCGCCGAGGCGACCAGCCGCCCCTGCCGATCGAAGATGGAGCCGCGGTTGAAGCCCCGCCCGCCCGAGGCCGAGGGGCTGTCCTGGACGTAGAGGTGCCAGTCGGAGAAGTCGCTCGGCCGGTGGAACCACAGGGCGTGGTCGAGGCTGGCCACCTGCAGCTCGCCGTGCGGGACCGGGTGGGGGCGCAGGCTGGCGTCCAGCAGGCTCATGTCGGAGCCGTAGGCCAGGGCGCACTGGTTGACGGCGACGTCGGTCCCGACCGACTGGCGGGCCCTGAACCAGACATTGTAGAGCGGGGCCATGGCTTCCGTCTGGCCATGGCGCTGCGGGTCGATGGGGCGGACCTCCACCGGCCACTCGCGGTCGCGCGGCGGCACGCCGTCGGCCTCGCGCAGCTGCTCCTCGTTCAGCAGGTCTTCCGGCGGCGGCGCGGCCGGCGCCTCGTCCTGGTGCTCGAAGCCCTCCTCCGGGACCTGGAACGAGGCGGCCAGATTGAAGATCTGCTTGCCGTTCTGAATGGCGACGACCCGGCGGACGGAGAAGGAGCCGCCGTCGCGGGCCCGGTCCACCTGAAAGAGGATCGGCATGGACGGGTCGCCCGGCCGGATGAAATAGGCGTGCATGGAGTGGCAGAGTCGCCCCTCGATGGTGCGATAGGCCGCCGTCAGCGCCTGGGCCACCACCTGGCCGCCATAGATGCGGCGGCCTTCACGGGCCGGCGTAAAGCCCCGGTAGAGATCGAGGTCGATCTGCTCCAGGTTCAGGATGTCGACCAGTTCGTTGTCGGTTTCCGTCATCAGAAGCTCGCTTCCGGCATGTCCTTCAGGCGCGGCAGCGCCTTGTCCTTCTCCGAGGTGACAGCCTCGTCCGCCGCCACCGGCCAGTCGATGGCCAGGTCCGGATCGTTCCAGATCACCCCGCCCTCGCACTGCGGCGCATAGAGGCCGTCGACCTTGTAGAACAGCTCGCAGTCGTCGGTCAGCGTGCAGTAGCCATGGGCGAATCCGCGCGGCACGAACAGCTGCTCGCCGCCCTCGGCGGTCAGCTTCGCGCCGACCCACCGGCCGAAGGTGGCCGAGCCCTGGCGCACGTCGACCGCCACGTCGTAGATGGCGCCCTTCAGCACCCGGACCAGCTTGGCCTGGGCGTGGGGGGCGGTCTGGAAGTGCAGGCCCCGCACCGTGCCCGTCTTCGCATTGTAGGCCTGGTTGTCCTGTACGAAGTCGCAGTCGATCCCGGCGCCCGCCAGGCTCTTCCGGCTCCAGGTCTCGGCGAACCAGCCGCGCGCATCGCCATGGCGCTTGGGCGTGATAAGCAGGACCTCGGGCAGGGCGAGCGGGACGATGCTGGTCATGGAACTCTACGGGCAGTGATTGGAGCGCGCCCCCGCATGGACGACCTCTCCGGCGAAGACAAGGCGCCGCCGGCCCTCAGCGTGGTGATCGTGGCCTACAACAGCGCCGCGACGCTTTCGCGATGCGTCGAGGGCCTCGCGCATCAGACCCTGCGCGACTTCGAGCTGCTGATCGTCGACAACGACTCGCCCCAGGGCGAGGCCGCGCCGGCCGCCGAAGGCCACGCCTTCGCCCGCCTTGTCCGCGCCGGCGGCAACCTCGGCTTCGCCGGCGGGGTGAACCTGGGCGCGCGGGAGGCCCGCGGCCGCTGGCTCGTCCTGCTCAATCCCGACGCCTATCCGGACGTCCGCTGGCTCGAAGCCCTCGCCGAAGCCGCGCGGCGCCACCCGAAGGTGCGCGCCTTCACCTCCCGTCAGGTCATGGCCGAGGATCCGAGCCTGCTGGACGGCCTGGGCGACGTGATGTCGGCGCCGGCCATCCCCTATCGCGGCGGATATCTTTCGCCCGATCCCGGCGACACGCCCGAGGGCGAGGTCTTCTCGCCCTGCGGGGCGGCGATGATGGTCGACCGCCGGCTCTTCCTCGACCTCGGCGGCCTGGACGAAAGCTTCTTCTGTTACTGCGAGGACGTGGATTTCGGCTATCGCCTGCAGCTCGCCGGCGAGCCGACCCTGCTGGTCCCCTCGGCGGTCGTCCGCCACGAGGGGTCGGCCTCCTCGGGCGGGCCGAAGTCGGAGTTCGCCGTCTTCCACGGCGTGCGCAACCGCTTCTGGGTGCTGGTCAAGGACACGCCGGCCCTGCTCTTGCCGGTCGTCCTGCCGCTGCACCTGGCGGCCTTCGCGCTCGTCTCCCTGAGGCCCCAGAACCGGCCCCTGCTCGGCGTCACCTGGCGGGCCTTCAAGGCGGCGCTGGCCGGCCTGCCGGCCCAGCTGAAGAGCCGCCGCGCCGTTCAGAGGGCGCGCAAGGCCCGGGCGCTCGACATCGCCCGCGCCATGACCTGGAACCCGAAGGACCTGTCGGGCCGCCGTCCCGTCATTCGCCCCTTGCGGCCCAGTCGACGAGGCGCGCCATGAAGGCCGCGCCCCGCTCCATCTGGGACATCTCCACGAACTCGTCGGGCTGGTGGGCCTGGTCGATGGAGCCCGGGCCGCAGATGACGGTGGAGAAGCCCGCCTCCTGGAACTGACCGGCCTCGGCGGCGAAGGCGACCACGCGCGCGGGGCCGTTGTCGCCGGCCAGGCGCCGGGCGAAGGCCTCGGCCGCCCCGTCCTTTTCCGGCGCCAGCGGCGGGGTGTGCGAGCGGCGGACGACGCTGACGCCGGCCCGGGGGAACTGGGCCTTCAGGGCGGCGTCCATCTGCCGGCAGTCCTCGAAGAAGGGCTCCAGCACCGCCATCGGGTCGACGCCGGGGGGCGCGCGAAGGTCGAAGAAGAAGACGCACTCGCGGGCCAGGATGTTGACCGCCGTGCCGCCGTTCACCTGGCCGACCGTGAGGGTCGCGTGCTTGGGCGTGAAGGGCGAGGCGGGGTCGGCCTCGCGCTCCAGCTGTTCGGACAGGTCGCAGAGCCGGCCCATCAGACGGATGGCCGCCATATTGGCCGAGACCCCGAGCTGGGTCTGGCTGGAATGGGCCTCGTGACCGTTCACCGTCACCTTGAAGGTGGTGATGCCCTTATGGCCGCTGACCGCCTCCATGTTGGTCGGCTCGCCCACGACCACCAGGGCCGGGCGCGGCAGTTCTGCGGCGATCACCTTGATCATGTCCGGCGCGCCCAGGCAGCCCACCTCCTCGTCATAGGAGAAGGCCAGGTGCACCGGCTTCTGCGGACCGGCCGCCAGGAGATCGGGCACGGCGGCCAGCGCCAGGGCCAGGAAGCCCTTCATGTCACAGGTCCCGCGCCCGTAGAGCCGGCCGTCCCGCGGCGTGACCTTGAAGGGGTCGGAGGTCCAGGGCTGGCCGTCCACCGGCACCACGTCGGTGTGGCCCGACAGGACGACGCCGCCGGGAATGTCCGGCCCGATGGTGGCGATCAGGTTGGACTTGGTCCCCTCGGCGTTGGGCACGCGCCGGTGAGGCGCGCCGTGGCCGTCGAGATAGGCCTCCACCCACGAGATCAGCTCGAGGTTGGAAAGGCGCGAGGTGGTGTCGAAGGCGACGAGCCGCTCGAGCAGTTCGAGCGCGCGGGGCGTCAGGGTCTGGGCGGATGACATCGCCGCCAGCCTAGACCCGGCGGACCAAAGGCTCCACCCCGAGCATCGCTGCGATGCGCCGACTCGCAGGGCCGCCCGATTCCCGACCAGACGCGCCGCGCCCGCGGTCGTCCGCCGCTCCCCGCTCCGGTCGCGTCCGCGCCTTCATGCGACATTAAGTGGCGCGGCTCATGGATGGCGTCCGCCAGGAGCAGAGGGGGCCGGGCGATGCGGGACGGACACAGGCGAACAGTCGATCTGGAGCTTTCCACCGGCGCGCGGTGGCTGGAGGTCGTGGGATTCCGCCAGCGGGACGCGAAATACATCCTGCCGCTCACGGTCTTGGCCGCCGTCGGATCCCTCATCTGGCTGGCCTGGTGGATCTCCGCCGTCTGGCTCGCGGTCAACATGACGAGCCAGATCCTCAACCTGCTCCTCTGCCGGCGCATGGGGCGGCTCAAGCAGCCCGAGCCGCGGCACGAGCTGTTCCTGGCGGCCTTCACGGGCGTGGAGACGGTTCTTTACGCCACATTGCCGGCGGCCCTGCTGCTCGACGGGACGCCCGGCGCGGCCGTCGCCGCCATGTCGATCATCGGGGCCATCGCCCTCAGCGCCGCTTCGGAGATCCCCCTCTCCCGCCGGATCGGCTTCGCGGCGCTCGGCGCCAGCGCGGCGGTCACGGCCGCGGCCATCCTGTTCAGCGCCCCTCAGGTGGGCGCCTTGCACGTGGCGGTCACCCTGGCGGCCGTGGCGAGCATGTACGTTTATGTGGTCGAGGCCGCCTTTCACCGGGAGGCCATCGAGACCCGCCTGGCCGAGGCCGTCGCCCACGCCCGCGCCAAGGAGGCCGAGGCCGAAGCGGCCAACGCCGCCAAGAGCGCCTTCCTCGCCACCATGAGCCACGAGATCCGCACGCCGCTGAACGGCGTGCTGGGCATGGCCCAGGCCATGGCCCGCGACGAGCTGAAGCCCGCCCAGGCCGAGCGTCTGGCCATCATCCGCCAGTCGGGCGAGACGCTGATCGGCCTGCTGAACAACGTGCTGGACCTCTCGAAGATCGAGGCCGGCCAGATGTCCATCGAGGCCATTCCCTTCGACCTGGTGGATCTGCTCGAATCCACCTGCGCCGCCTTCGTAACGCTCGCCGCCGAGAAGGATCTGAGCCTCGAACTCCACATCGAGGGCGCCGCCGACGGCCTGTTCGAGGGCGACCCGACCCGGCTGCGCCAGGTGGTCTCCAACCTCGTCTCCAATGCGGTGAAGTTCACCGAGCGCGGCGGCGTCTCCGTCGCGGCCGAGCTTCGCCCCGAGGGCCTGGCCATCCGCGTGGCCGACACCGGCCCGGGCATGGACGCCGAGCAGAAGGCGCGGCTCTTCTCGCGCTTCGCCCAGCTGGAGGCCTCCATCACCCGCCGCTATGGCGGCACAGGGCTGGGCCTGGCCATTTCGCACGAACTGGCGGGGCTGATGGGCGGTGGGCTCGGCGTCGAGAGCGAACCCGGCGAAGGCTCCGTCTTCCTGCTCGCCCTGCCCCTGCCGCGCCTGGGGGACCGCCCCGAAGCCCCGCCCGAGGATCCGTCGCACCAGGCGGGGGTCCTGTCGCATCTGCGCGTGCTGGCCGCCGAGGACAACGCGGTCAACCAGGTGGTCCTGAAGGCCCTGCTGGCGCCGCTGGGCGTCGATCCCGTGATGGTCGGCGACGGCGCCGAGGCGGTGGTCGCCTGGGAGACCGGCGACTGGGATCTGATCCTGATGGACGTGCGAATGCCGGTGATGGACGGGCTCTCCGCCACCCGCGAGATCCGCGCCCGGGAAAAGGCGCAGAGCCGGCGGCGCACCCGGATCATCGGCCTCACCGCCGACGCCATGGCCCATCAGGTGGACGAACTGCTCGCGGCCGGCATGGACGCCCACGTCGCCAAGCCGATCGAGGTCGAGCGCCTCTATGAGGCCCTGGAGGCGGTCGCCTAGTTCGTCGCGGGCAGCGGCGGACGAGAGAGGCCCCGGAGTTCCCCGGCGGCCTGACGCACGATCTGCCAGCCGCCGGCGATCGCCAGGCTTGCCATGACGCCGGCGACAATCAGATCCGGCCAGGCCGTGCCGGTCCCGAACACCCCGGCCGCGGCGGCCACGACGGCGACATTGCCGATGGCGTCGTTGCGCGAGCAGATCCAAACCGAACGCATGTTGGCGTCGCCCTCGCGGAAGGCGAACAGCATCGCCGCCACGGCCAAGTTGGCGACCAGCGCCGCCACTCCGACGACGCCCATGGTGGCGGCCTCCGGCACGCCCCCGGCCAGGGCCCGCCAGGCGATGGCGGCGGCGACGGCCAAGCCCAATACGGCGAGGGACAGCCCCTTGGCCAGGGCCGCGCGCGCCCGCCAGGCGAGGCCCAGGCCGGCGACGGCGAGGCTGATGGCGTAGTTCGCCGCGTCCCCCAGGAAGTCGAGGGCGTCGGCCTGCAGGGCGACCGAACCCGCGTGGAGACCGGCCGCCACCTCTGCGACGAACATGCCGGCGTTCACCGCCAAGGCGATCCACAGCGCGCGCCGCCACTTTGGGCTGTTCGCCGGCTGGGCCGAACATCCGTCGCCTGAACAGCAACCCGCCATCGGGGAATCTCCTGCAAAACGTCTGACGGCGCCCTATCTGGACCCTGTAGTCACTACAGGCTCAAGGCCCTGCGGGAGATTTTCCATGCGCGACATGACCATCGGCGACCTGGCCCGGCGAACGGGCGCCAAGGTGGAGACCGTGCGCTACTACGAAAAGGCCGGTCTGCTGCCGGCGCCGGCGCGGACGGCCGGCAACTACCGGGCCTATGAGCCGGCGCATCTGGCGCGGCTGAGCTTCGTGCTGCGTGCGCGGAGACTGGGATTCTCGCTGGATCAGGTCCGGGAACTGCTGGGTCTGGCGGACGACCGGGAGCGGCCCTGCGACGCCGTCGACGCCATCGCCCGCGCCCACCTCGTCGAGGTCGAGCAGAAGATCGCCGAACTGACCCGCCTGCGCGATGAGCTCTCCAGCGTCATCGGACGCTGCCGGAGCGGCGTCGTCGCCGACTGCCGCATCATCGAGAGTTTGGCGGCCGAGCCGGCCTAGCCGAGCTGAACGCGACCGGGGCCGGGCAGGACGTCGATCAGCTCGATACGGAAGATCAGGACCGAGTTGGGCGGAATGGGCCCCTGGCCGCTTTCGCCGTAGCCCATTTCAGGCGGCACATAGACGATCCACTCGTCGCCCGGCTTCATCTTCTGCAGCACCTCGATCCAGGCCGGGATGAGGCCCGCCAGCGGCATGGCCGCGGGCACGCCGCGCTCGTAGGACGAATCGAAGACTTCGCCGTCGGCCAGCTTGCCCTCGTAGTGGACCTTGACCTCGTCGGCCTCCTGCGGGCTCAGGCCGCCCTCAGGGCCGGAACGGACGACCTCGTACTGCACGCCCGAGGGCAGGGTGACGACGCCCTCCCGCTTGGCGTTCTTCTCCATGAAGGCCTTGGCCTCCGCGGCGGAGTCGGCGGCGTTCCCCCCGGAGCAGGCGGCGAGGGCGAGAGCGGCGGCGAGGCCGAGGAAGAGACGGCGGCGCATGGGGGAGCCTCCTGAGGCGGGCGCGCGGCTGGGATCAGACGGCGCGCGGCGGATAGCCCTGCTCGCGCAGGGCGTCCATGATTTCCTGGGTGTGCTGGGCGTCGCGGGTCTCGATCATGATGTCGAACTCCGCCCCCTTGGCCGGGACGTCGAGCGCCAGCCGGTTGTGGGCCACCTCGACGATGTTGGCGCCCATCTGGCCGATGATGGCCGAGACGTTGGCCAGGAGACCCGGGCGGTCGTCGCCGATGATGCGCAGGGAAACCAGACGCTGGTCGCGCACCAGTTCGCGGGTCAGCACCGAGGCCAGCAGGCGCGTGTCGATATTGCCGCCGGTGATGATCAGGCCGCACTTCTTGCCGCGGAACCGCTCGGGATAGGCCAGCAGTCCGGCCAGGGCCGCCGCCCCGGCGCCTTCGGCCACCGTCTTCTCGACATTGCAATAGAGGGCCACGGCGCGTTCGAAGAAGGGCTCCTCGACCAGCAGCACGTCGTCGATCAGGGGCCGGGCCACGCCGTAGCTGACGTCGCCCACCTGCTTGACCGCGATGCCCTCGGCGATGGTCGCGCCCCCGGTGCCGCTGGCGCCGTTCACGCCGCGCATGCGGGCGGTGAAGGAGGGGTACATGGCCGGCTCCAGCCCGACGATGCGGATGTCCGGACGGATGTGCTTGGCCGCCGTGGCGCAGCCGGCGATCAGGCCGCCGCCGCCGATGGGGATGGGCAGGACGTCCAGGTCGGGCACGTCCTCCAGCATCTCCAGGGCCACCGTCCCCTGGCCGGCCATGACGTCCAGGTCATTGAAGGGATGGACGAAAACCAGGTCGCGCTCGTCGCACAGCTTGCGCGCATGGGCCGAGGCGTCGTCGTAGCCGTCGCCCTCCAGCACCACCTCGGCGCCGAAGGCCCGGGTCTGCTGCACCTTCACGAAGGGGGTCGAGCGCGGCATGACGATGGTGACCGGAATGCCCAGCCGCGCGGCGTGATAGGCCAGGCCCTGGCTGTGATTGCCGGCCGAGGCGGCGATCACGCCGCGCGTCTTCTCGGCCTCGGTGAGCTGCAGCAGCTTGTTCAGCGCGCCGCGCTCCTTGTAGGCGGCGGTGAACTGCAGGTTCTCGAACTTCACCCAGACTTCCGCGCCGGTGATCTCCGACAGGGTCCGCGACAGGCGGCAGGGCGTGCGCTCCACTTGGCCGTTCAGCCGTTCGGCGGCGGCGCGGATGTCATCGATGGCGAGGGTCATGAAGTTCGGCGGTCCGGGGAGGCCGCCCATGTGGCGGGCGGCCTCCCCGGAC
>NZ_JACESE010000007.1 GCF_013911965.1 Phenylobacterium sp.
AACCGGCTCGCACCCTGTCAGTCCGGCCAGGGTCCGCCTTGACCGAGGTCAACCTTGAGCGGCGCCGGGCGCACCGATCGCCCCTGGGCCGCGGTGGGCGGACAGGAGGACGAGATCGGGCTTGGCGAGCGGGCGGCCGCGACCACCTTCTCGACGTCGAACTCGGCGAGCGCGGCGGTCGAACGCCACAGGCCGGCGCCGGCCGCGAGGTCCGCCATCCGGCCGAGGCGCCGCCGCAGGCGGGGGGCGGAACGGCGGTTTCCGGGCGGGGCCGCCTGGTGACGGTCGGTCATATGGACACTCCTCCAGTTCGGGACCGGCTTCGCAGCGTCCGCGTCGGGGTTCGTGCAAGCCGCATCGCCGTCGAATAGCAGCGCTCCGCGACAATTTAATATCACAACGATAATTAAACGCGCCAGGGGCTCGCGGCCGCTAGGAGGTGCGGGCGCGGCGGCGGGCGAGGCTGCGGATCACGACGGCGTGCCGCGCATGGGTCAGGCCGTAGCCCGACAGAAGGGCCGCGCAGGCGAGCGCGCCGATGAGGGGCGCGGCGGCGTTGGTCGCCACGATGGCCGTGCGGGCCGCCGCGCCGGAGGGGGCGTCGGCATAGCCCGCCATCTGCAGGAGCAGGCCCAGCCCGGCCGCGGCCAGGGCGATGGCCACCTTCTGCAGGAGGATGGCGAGGGCGAAGGCCAGGGCCTCGGGCCGCTCGCCCGTCCGGCGTTCCACATCGTCGGCGCAGTCGGCGACCATGCCCCAGACGATGCTGTAGACCCCGCTGGCGCCGATTCCGGCGAGGAAGGCCGCCAGGACCAGGTGCTGAGGCGCGGGGCCGAGCAGGAGCAGGGCGGCGAAGGCGCCGGCGCAGGTCAGGTGGGCCGCCTGCAGCACCCGCGCCTTCTCCCAGCGGCCCGACAGCCACGTCCACAGGGGCAGGCCCGCGAATTGCCCGGCCACGCCGACGGCCAGGACGGGCGAGGCGAGGGCCGGGTCGCCGAGCACGTGCGTGGTCAGATAGAGCAGGGTCTTGCCGAAGAGCGGCAGGGCCGCCACCGCCACCACGCCGGCGCCGACGGCCAGGAGATAGGGCGGGTGACGGAGCAAGGCGCCGAGCCCGCGTGTGAAGCTGAGCATCCGGGCGGCGGGCGGAGGCTGGTCGCGGCGGCGAACCGCCGCCCAGGCCAGGATCAGGACGCCGGCCGATGCGGTTCCGGCCAGGCCGCCATAGAGGGCCAGGAGCGGCGCCGACAGGCCGCCCTGGCGCGCCAGGGGCGCGATGGAGAGGGCGACCGTCAGACTGGCCAGCGAACTGAAGAAGAAGCGGGCGCCGGCGACCCGCGCCCGCACGCGGCTGTGGGACGTCACCCGCGCCAGGAGGGCGTTGTGCGGAAGATCGACCAGGGCGTAGCTCGCCCGGAAGAGCATCAGGGCGGCCATGACGACCGCCGGATGGGAAATCCCGAGCTGCGGCAGGGCGAGCAAGAGGGCGAAGCTCAGGCCGGCCGCCGGCGCGCCGAGGACGATGTAGGCGCCGTACCGGCCCAGCCGGCCGCGGCTGCGGTCGGACTGGCGCGCGATCAGGGGATCGAGAACGGCGTCCAGCAGCAGCGAGGCCAGCACCATGCCGCCGGCGAGGGCGGGGGAGAGGCCCAGGAGGTCGGTGAGGATGAAGAGCAGGGCCACCTCCAGGGCGCCCCACAGCAGGTTCTTGCCGAAATTGCCGCTCGCGTAGACGCCGTAGCGCAGGCCGCCGAGGCGGGTCGGCTCCGCAGGCGTGGGACCCGGCTTCAGCATCGCGTTGTCATAATCGGCATGTTAAGTACCGATGTGAGATTTAATATGGAGAGTGTGGCTTGCGGCACTGTTTCAACCGGGCCCTGGCGGTCCTGGCCGGCCTTACCGCCGTCGCGGGCGGGACGCCTGACGCCCTGGCGGCTCCCCTTCGGCTCAACGAGCTGCAGTACATCGGAACGCACAACTCCTATCACGTCGCGCCGGACGCGGCCGTCTTCGAGGTGATGCGCCGCACAAACTACCGGGAAAGCGAATCCTGGACCGCCGCCCGCCTGGCGCCGGCGCTCAGCTATACCCACGCCCCCATCGCAGAGCAGCTCGAGCTCGGCTTGCGCGTCTTCGAATTCGATCTGCACGACGACCCCGACGGCGGACGTTTCGTCGCGCCGGGGTTCCTTAGAGCCCTGACGCCGGAGGCGCGCCGCGCCCTGGCGCCGGTGGATCCGGCAGGGGAGCTGTCGCGGCCGGGCCTGAAGGTCTTCCACGCCGCCGACACCGATGTCCGCAGCCGCTGTCTGCGGTTCGTCGCCTGTCTCCAGTCCATTCGCGCCTGGTCCGACGCCCATCCGGACCACGAGCCGATCATCATCCAGCTGGAGACGAAGGAAGGCGTGAAGCCGCCGTTGGCGGACGCCTATCGGCCGGTCGGCTCCCCGCCGTTCGGGGAGGCGGCCTTCGCGCGCCTGCACGCAGAGATCCTGTCGGTCTTCCCCGAGGAGCGCCTGTTCCGTCCGGCGGAGGTGCGGGGCGACTTCGACAGCGTCAACGCCGCGGTCCGCGCCGTCGGATGGCCGCCGGTCGACCGGCTTCGCGGCCGCATCATCTTCCTGCTCCTGGACGCGCCGGAGAAGCAGGACGAGTACGCCGCCTTCGCCCGGCGCGCCGGGGGCGCGCTGCTGTTCGTCTCCCGCAGTCCGGAGGATCCGGAGACCGGATGGCTCATCCGGCCGGAGCCGGACGTGGCGGCGATCGCCGCTTTCGTCGACCAGGGCTTCCTCGTCTACACCCGCGCCGACGCCGACGGCCTGGAGACGCGGACGGGCGACCGATCGCGTTGCCGTCGGGCCGTGGAGTCCGGCGCACAGATGATCGCCACGGACCGCCCCACGCCCGACCTCCGCCATTCCGACTACGAGGTCTCCTTCGACGGCGCCTATGTGCGGCCGCGCGCCTCGGCGACGGCGGCCGGCGCCTGCGAGGCGATCAGGCCTTCTCGAGAAAGCGGACATAGAGGGGCTGGGCCGCAGCCCCGATGACCCCGGCCAGAGGTCCGAGCGCCGAAGCCAGCACGCGCGGGCGCGGCAGTCCGACGCCCTCGTCGCAGAAGCCCGGCCCATCGATCCGTGCGGCGAGCTCCTGCAGCAGGTGGTGCGGCATTCGCCCGCCGATCACCACCGCCTCGGGGTCGAGGATCCGGGCGGTGACCGAGAGGCCGCGCTGAAGCTGGCTGGCCGCCCCGTTGAGCCAAGCCTTGAGGGGCGGGCAGGTCTGGGGAAGCAGGTCCTGCAGGTCGGTGAAGTCCTCGGCCGCGAAGCCCGAGCGCCGCAGATGGTCGAAGAGATCCTGTCCCGAGGGCCGCGGCTCGTCATTGGGGAACTGCACCCCGATCAGCCCGGCGTTGCCGTGCACGCCACGGTGAAGCCGTCCGCCCAGGATGAGGCCGCCGCCGATTCCGTGGCCGATGTGGGCGAAGAAGTAGTTGTCGATCGACTGCCCGACGCCCAGCAGCCGCTCACCCAGGGCGGCGCTCGCCGCGTCGTTTTCAACGAAGACCTCGTTGCCGAGGTGGGCCTGCAGCTCGGCCTGCAGGTCCGCGCCGTGGAACAGGGGAAAGCGGGGATGGGGATTGAGCTGCTTGCGGTCGTCGATGAAGTCGCCCGGCAGGGCGAAACCGACGCCGGCGAGCAGGCTTCGCGCCAGCCCGCGCCGCTCGCAGAAGCCCGCGATAGCGGTTTCGGCCGCCGCGGCCACCTCGGCCGGCGTGCCCGTCCCGAGATCCAGCGTCTCACGTTCGAGAAGGGCGCCGGACAGGTCGATCATGCCGACCTGGACGTCCTTGGTGGTGAAGTAGACGCCGGCGGAATAGGCCGCGTCGGGGCGCACCATCAGCGGCCGCGACGGCTGACCGCGAAGGCCGGTGCGCAGGACTTCCTCGACCAGCAGGCCCCTGTCCGTCAGCTCGCGTGTGATGCGGGTCACCGACATGGTCGACAGCTCGGTCAGCGGGCTGATGTCGACCCGCGCAATGGGCCCGTGACGCCAGATGACGTCCAGCACGCGCCGTTCGCTCGGGCTGAGATCGTGTGGGATCGGCATTTGCGGTCGTGTCCTTCGCTCGCCCTCGTAATTCGGAACGAACGAAATCGAAAGCCGGCAACTAAATAACATGACGTTATGAAATCGTTATGATCGGGGCGTATGGAGGGCCCGAGGGCGACAAGCTCAGAAAGGGTGGGGATCATGACCATGTCCGGCACAACGTCTCGCATCGGCGGGATTTCGCTTCTGGCTCTGGCGGCGGCGCTGGCCGCCAGCCCGGCCTTGGCCCAGGCGGAGGGGCAGGCGGCGCCCACCGCGGTGGGCGAGCTGATCGTCACCGGTCAGCGCCTGGCCAACCGCCGCGCGGTGGAGGCCAAGCGGGAGTCGGCGACCATCAGCGACGTGCTCGCCGCCGACGACCTCAACCGCCTCCCGGACCAGAACCTGGCCGAGGCGCTCGGCCGCGTGCCCGGCGTGACGGCCTTCCAGGACGAGGGCGCCGGCCTCTATGTCGGCGTGCGTGGCCTCAGCCAGGAATTCGTCAACCTGACCATCGACGGGGTGGAGGTGTCCTCGGCCTCGCGGACCTGGGACCCCAACCTGCGCGGCGCCAATCTGGAGGCCGTGCCTTCCACCTTCGTGCGGCAGGTGGAGGTTCTGAAGGCGATGACGCCGGACCTGGACGGCGACGCCATCGCCGGCACGGTCAATCTCGTCACCCGCAGCGCGCTCGACGCGCGCCCGTGGTTCTCGGCGGGCCTGGCGGCGGGCCAGTACGAAGAGGACGTGCCCGACTCCGAGACGGGGCTGTCGGGGAAGGGCTCCCTTTCCTTCGGCCGCGCCTTCGCCGACGGCGCCCTGGGCGTGGTGCTGGACGCCAACTTCCGCTCGGTGGAGCGCGACAACCTCAAGCCGGACGCCTGGTTCGGCGCCAAGGCCGCCGACGAGCTGCCCGAGGAGGTCGGCGGCTATTTCTACGAGCGCGAGGAGACCAGCTATGGCCTCGTCGGAAAGCTGGAGTTCCGGCCCACGGCTGAGCTGAGCGGCTTCGTGTCGGCGAGCTATTCGGACTCCGACACCCATGTGGCCAAGAACAAGAACGCGCTCTACGGCGCGGTCTCCAATCCCGCCGCCATGAGCTTTACGCGCGCCGTCGGTACGGCGCGCAACGACGATGTCGACTATGGCGTGGACGGGGCGCTGACCTTCGCCGCGGAAGTCGACTGGCGGGTGGGGCCCCAGACCGACCTCGCCCTCAAGGCCTCGACCTCGCAGAGCGCCTCCTATCAGGATGACCCGCGCGTCGACTGGTACAATGGCGGCCCGCTGAGCGGGACCTATTCGACCGACGGCGAGCGCTTTCTCTACGATCTCGACGCGGCGAGCCAAGCGGTCTTCCTCAACCCCGCGGCCTACGGATTCAACGGCTATCGTCGGTTCCGCGAACGGCTGGAAAAGGGCGTCGACGTGGTCCGGCTGGACCTTGCCCACGAACGCCAGGGCGAGACGGGGCTCGGCTTCCAGTTCGGGGCCAAGTGGAAGTCCACCGACCTCGACTACACGGCCAGCTACCTCCGCTGGCGCAATCCCACCGTGCCCGTCGATTTCGCTCAGTTCGTGAGCCGCGCCGACTGGACCTTCCCCGGCACGTCGAACCCGGCCGTCGTGCTGGCCGACATCGGCGCCCTGAGCGCCTATGCCGAAGCGATCGGCCCCGGCGGCTTCCGGCGCACGGAGGGTTACGACAACGCCAACGACTATACGGCCAAGGAGGCGGTCCTCGCCGCCTACGGTCTGGCGGACCTGCGGACCGAGCGCCTGCGGATCGTGGGGGGACTGCGCTACGAAAGGACCGAGGTGGAGGCCCGCAACCGCTTCAACCACGCCGAGGACGAGGCCTTCGTCGAGACGAGCGGCGACTATGGCGACTGGCTGCCCTCGGCGGTCATGACCTATGACCTGGCCGAAGGCTTCCGCCTGCGGCTGGCCGCCAGCCGCGCCATCGGCCGCCCCGACGTTCGCGACCTGGCCCGCGGGGAGACGCCGCCCAACGACAATGGCGTCTATGAGCGCGGCAATCCCGACCTAGAACCGCGCCGCGCCACCAATCTCGACGCGGCCCTGGAATACGACTTCGACGGCGGGGCGAGCCTCGTCTCGATCAGCCTGTTTCACAAGGACATCGACAACGAGATCTACGATCTCCAGACGCCCTATCTCTTCACCGACGATACCGGCGCGCAGATCAACTCCTACTTCGTGCAGCCGGACAACGCCGGCGGGGCGCGGGTGTCGGGGATCGAGATCGGCCTGACCAAGGACCGGTTCAGCTTCCTTCCAGCGCCGTTCAACCGGCTTGGGCTCAGCGCCAATCTCACCCTCAACCGAGGCGAGATGGACCTGGTAGACGCCGGCGGCGCGGTGGTGCGCACCGTCGATCCCGAGGGGCTGTCGGAGCGGCTGGCCAACGCCACCCTCTTCTATGAGGGCGAGCGGCTCTCGGCCCGTCTGGCGTGGCGCTACGCCAGCGAACAGACCCAGCAACTCAGCGTCGACGGTTCGGCCGATCTCATCCTGGACGACTACCAGCAGACCGATCTGCACCTGGCCTACCGGGTCAACAAGCGCCTCGAACTGTTCGGCGAGGTCTGGAACCTGTTCGAGGACGAGCAGACCTTCACCAACGCCGACTTCGTGGCGGGCCTTCCCAACTGGTACGAGAAGGTCCGTTACGGACGGGCGGTGTGGATGGGCCTCAACCTGAAGTTCTGATCGCGGGCGCCGTCGGCCAATGCGTCGGCGGCGCCCCGCCGTGGGTCAGGCGATCAGCCAGTCGCCCGGGTTCGTCGCCGTCACGCCCACCAGGACGATCTGGCCGGCGGTGGGCTGGCCGGTCCAGGCCAGGTCGAGGATGGTGTCGCCGCCCTCGTAGCGCAGGGCGTAGGTCGTGCCCGGATCGAGCAGGAGCCGGTCCCCCTCGGCGCTGTTGAAGTCGAGGATCCGGTCGAGGCCCGCATCGCCGGAAGAGTGGAAGATATCGGCCCCGGCGCCGCCCGCCAGGGTGTCGTCGCCGCGGTCGCCGGAGAGCCAGTCGTTTCCGTCGCCGCCGCTCAGCGTGTCGTTGTCCTTGCCGCCGCGGACCAGGTCGTCTCCCGCGCCGCCCTCGCAGGTGTCGTTCCCCAGATTGCCGTAGACGATGTCGCCGCCGGCGTCGCCGTAGAGCAGGTCCTGATCCTTGCCCCCGACGACCCAGTCGGCGCCGTCTTCGCCGCGCACCGTGTCGTCGCCGGCGTTGCCGTGCACGTCGTCGAAGGCCGCGCCGCCCCAGAGCTGGTCGTTCCCATCCATCCCGCGCAGGAAGTCGAGCCCGCCGCCGCCCCAGATCTGGTTCTCCGCGGCGTTGCCCAGCACCGTGTCGGCGTCGGGGCCGCCGACGACGTTCTCGATGACCGTGTTGAAGGCGATGCCGAGATTGTCCGAGAAGGTGTAGGTCTCGGGCGTGGCGATGTTCTCCTGGAAGAAGTCGCCGGCCCAGGGAAAGCGGACCAGCAGCTGGGCGATCTGTTCGGCCGCGGAGAAGTAGGCGATCGAGGAGTAGGCGCCCGGCGCCAGGTCGACGCTCGAGCCGCGGAGATTGCCGGAGAGGTCGAAGGTGTCGACGCCGCCGGCGTCGTAGATGCTCTGGAAGAAGGGGCGGTTCTCGTCCCAGCTATAGGTGGTGTTCCCCGCCGCCGTCGTGGGATCGGCGCCATAGCGCTGCTGGATGGCGGCGATGTCGAACACCATCGGCGTCTCGGGATAGACCGACTGAGGCACGATCCTCACGCCGGTCGCCGTCGCCTCGGCGCGCCAGAAGAGAAGGTCCTCGGGCGCGGTGTAGGACATCACCGTGTAGCGGGTGGTGTCGAACTCGGCCGGCAGGGTCGCGCCGTCCTCGAAGCTGTGCTTGAGGCCGATCGCGTGCCCGATCTCGTGAATCATGGCGCTGAAGTCGTAGCGGCCGGCGGCAAAGTCCGACCCTGTGTGCTCGGCGCTGATCCAGATGTCGCTCATATAGGCCGACCCGACGCCCCCGGCGTAGGGGGGATAGTAGGCGTAGCCCCAGGTGTCTTCGCCGTCGTCTCCGCTGACATCGGTGAAGGCCACCCGGATCGCGCCCGGCGCGGAGACATCGTCGGTCTGGACGAAGGTCGCCGCCATCACCTTGTCCCAGGCGTCGGCCGCCGCGGCGAACCGCTGGGCCTGGGTTGCGTTCAGGACGCTGTAGGCGGGATCGCTCGACTCTTCCCCCGGGCCGTAGTCCGGCCAGGCCGAGCCGGCGCGGGCGACGCTGTAGGTGATCGTGCTCCCTCCGATCCAATGGGTCGGGACGAGGAGGGCCGACGTGATTGCGCTCAGGGAGGGCAGGACCATGGCAGTTCTCGCAAAGGGTGGTCCTGGCTCTTACCCGATGTGATCTGAACGAACCGTCCACACATTGACGCACCCCTCAAAGATCACCCACAAGTGATTGAAACTTCAGTAGTCCGGAGATCCGATGGCCGATCTGCCGCCGGCGACGCCCAGTCCGTTGCTCGCCCCCGCCCCGACTGTGGCCGAAGTCCAGGTGACGGCGCCGCGCCTGCCGCCCAGCCCCGCCATGGGGGCCTTCTCGGTGATCCGGCTGACGCCTGAGACGCTGGAGGGCAGCCCGCGCCTGGACGAGGCCCTGCGGCGCGTGCCGGGCGTGGAGCTTTTCCGGCGCACCGCCAGCGACGTGGCCAATCCGACGATCCAGGGCCTTTCGCTGCGCAATTTCGCGCCTTCCGGAGCCGGCCGCGCCCTGGTCACCCTCGACGGCGCCCCCCAGAACGATCCGTTCGGAGGCTGGGTGATCTGGTCGGCCCTGCCGCCGGAGTCCCTGGCCGAGGTCGAGATCATCAAGGGCGCCGGCGCCGGCCCCTACGGCGCCGGCGCGCTGACCGGCGTCGTCAACCTGACGGAGCGGGCTGCGCGGGACGGCGTCCTGGGGCTCGACGTCTCGGCCGCCTCGCGGGGCGAGCTCCGCGGCGTGGCCGTGCTCGGCGCGCCGCACCTGCTGACGGTGGTCAGCGCCTCCACCCGAGACGGCTATGTCCCGGTCCGCGGCCCCGGCCGCGGCGCGGTGGACGAGCCTGCGGGACTCGACGCCGCCTCGGTGGCGGCGCGCCTGCAGGGGGAGGTCGCCGGCGTCACGGCCGCCTTCCGGCTCTCGGCCTACCAGGAGGACCGCGAGGGCGGCGTCCAGGGCGTCGGTTCGGAGACGAGCGGCGGCTCAGCGACCCTCACCCTGGCGGAGGCCGCAGGGCCCGACGCCGGGGGTTGGCGGCTGCAGGCGTGGCTGCGCTCCAGCGACATGAAGAACCGCTTCGCCGCCATCGAGGACGACCGGTCGGGCGGCCGTCCGGCGGCCGAACAGTATGCGACGCCGGCTGTCGGGTACGGTCTCAACGCGGCCTATCGCTGGCGCCGCGGCGCCTGGACCTGGGAGGCCGGCGGCGACCTGCGCATCGCCGAGGGCGAAACCCAGGAACGCTTCCGCAATCTGGGGGCGGGCTTCACCCGCGGCCGCATCGCCGGCGGCCGGACCGAGGTGGGCGGCCTCTATGCGGAGGGCGTCTATGATGGCGGGGACCGCCTGTTCACCGGCGCGGTCCGCGTCGACGCCTGGGCTGCGCGGGACGCGGTCCGCCAGGAACGGGATCTCGCCGGCGGCGCCGTGCTGCTCGATTCCCGCGCCCCGGATTCCGACGGCGTGACGCCCACGGCGCGGCTGGGCGGGCGGGTGCGCCTGACGGACGCGGTCTGGCTGCGCGGCGCGGCCTATTCGGGTTTCCGCACGCCCACCCTCAACGAACTGCATCGGCCGTTCCGCGTGGGCGCCGACATCACCGAGGCCAATCCCGAACTCGAACCCGAACGGCTCTATGGCGCGGAGTTCGGCCTGTCCGGCGAGGGAGCCGTGAGCTGGGACGCCACTGTCTTCTACAACCGGCTCGAAGACCCCATCACCAATGTCACGCTCGCCCAGGGCCCGGGGACCTTCCCCATCGCCGGCTTCGTGCCGGCGGGCGGCAGCCTGCGTCAGCGGCGGAACGCCGGGGCCATCGACGCTGTGGGGGTCGAACTCTCGGCCGCCCGCAGCTTTGGCCCGATCTCCGCCCGCGCCGCCCTGGCCGCCGTGCGGGCCGAGGTGGACGGCGGCTCCGCCGCGCCGCAGCTCACCGGCCTTCGCCCGGCCCAGACGCCGGAGGTCTCGGCCACCGCCCAGCTGGGCTGGCGGGCCAGCGAGCGCCTGAACCTGTCCGCCGGCCTGCGCTACGAGGGCGAGCGCTACGAAGACGACCTCAACAGCCGCACGCTGTCGCCCGCCGCAACGCTCGACCTCCAGGCCGCCTGGCGCACGACGTCGGGCGGAGAATTCTACGTGGCGGCCGACAACCTCTTCGACGCCGAGGTGGAGGTGGATGAGGATGGCGACGGCCTGGAGACCTTCGCCGCGCCGCGCACCTTCCGCGTCGGCTACAGGCTGCGCCGCTGAAGCGGCTGGGAGAAACGCCGATGGAAACGCCCTTCGCCCGCTTCGTCTTCGAGGCGCTCGTCGACATCGCCCCCGCGATCGTGCAGGGCGAGACGGCCTCGGGCGTGCGCCGCTTCATCCCCATCACCGGCGGCCGGCTCGAGGGGCCGGAGCTGTCGGGCGAGGTCCTGCCGGGCGGCGCGGACTGGCAGACCCTGCGGCCCGACGGCTGCACGGAGATCGAGGCCATCTACGCGATCCGGGCGGACGACGGCGCCGTGGTGGCGGTCCGCAACCGCGGGCTTGTCGCGCCGGTGGAAGGTGGAACGCCCTATGTCCGCACCGTGGCTCAGTTCGAAGCGCCGAAGGGACCGCACGACTGGCTGAACCGCGCCATCTTCGTCGGCACGCTCTCCGTCGCCAACGCCGAGCGGACCGTGGTGCGGGTCCGCATCTTCCAGCTCGACTAGGGCTTCGCCAGGGTCTGCTGGGCGGTCTCCAGGAACCTGATCACCGCCAGCTCAAAGGATCGATCGGACGTGGACCCCTTCAGCGGCAGCGCGCCTTCGGCGTAGGCGTCCAGGACGAAGGGGTGGATATAGGCCTTGCGGCAGACCGTGGGCGTATTGCCCAGCAGGCCCGCAACGGCCTTCACACAGGTGTTCACGTTCCGCTTGGCGGCGGTCGCCGTCTCGCAATCGCCGGCGTCCGCCAGGGCGCGGGCCGCCGACACCGTCGCCGCCCAGGTGCGGAAGTCCTTGGCCGACACGTCCAGGCCCATCGCCTCGCGCAGGTAGGCGTTGACGTCGGCCGATTCCACCGCGTGGCGCTCGCCGTCCTCGTCCAGGTATTGGAAGAGCCGCTGGCCGGGAATGTCCTGGCAGGACTTCACCACGCGCGCCAGGCGACGGTCCTGGAAGCCGGTCTCGTGATCCTTGCCGGCCTTGCCGCGGAACCGGAAGGTGGCGCCTCGGCTGTTGATGCGCGCGTGCCGGTCGCGCAGCGTCGTCAGGCCGAAGCTCTTGTTCGTGCGGGCATATTCGTCGTTCCCGACGCGGATCAGCGTCACCTCCAGGAGCCGGACGACGGCGGCCAGCACCTTTTCGCGGGGGAGGCCGCGCCGGCCAAGGTCGGCCTCGACCTTGCGGCGCAGGCGCGGCAGGGCGCGGCCGAAGGCGGTCAGCCGGTCGAACTTGGCGAGGTCCCGGGCTTCGCGCCATCGCGCATGATAGCGGTACTGCCGGCGGCCCCGCTGGTCGCGCCCCATGGCCTGGATGTGGCCGTCGGGATCGGGGCAGATCCAGACCTCGGTCCAGGCCGGCGGAATGGCCAGCTTGCGGATCCGGTCGAGGGTGTCCTCGTCCCGCACCGGCCGGCCCTCAGGGTCGAAATAGGAGAAGCCGCTCGACCCGGCGCTGCGCCGGAGCCCGGGATCGTCGGCGTTCACATAGGTCAGGCCCGCCTCGGCGGGATCGGTTTCGAACGTGGCGATGTCGCGGGGCATGAACGCTGAACTTGAGGCGAACCGGGGGCGGGCGCCGGGCAGCAACGTGCTAGGAGGAGACGCAGTTCCGCTGAGCCCAAGAGTCGCCGACTTGAACTATCGCCACGCCTTCCATGCCGGGAATTTCGCCGACATCCTGAAGCATGCGGCCATCCTGATGACCCTCTCGGCGCTCCAGGCGCGGCAGCCGAGGCTGACGGTCATCGACACCCATGCCGGTTCCGGCGTCTATGATCTGCGCGGCCCCGCCGCACGGAAGTCGAACGAGGCTCAGGCCGGCGTGCTGCGGCTGATGGCCGGGCCGGCCCCCGCGGCGCTGGAGCCGCTGAAGCGCCAGGTGGCCGCCCTGAACGAGGGCGGCGAGACGGTGCTCTATCCCGGCTCGCCGCGGCTCGTGACCGACGCGCTGCGGCCGGCGGACCGGTATGTGGGCTTCGAGCTGCAGCCGGACGAGCACAGACGCCTGCGTGAGAACCTGGCCGGTCGACGGAACCTCGACATGAGGCTGGGCGACGGGTTCGCCGAAGCCTCCGCCCGCATCCCCACCGACGCAGGCGCGCTCCTGCTGATCGACCCGCCCTTCGAAAAGGCCGACGACTATGGCCGCATCGTCGAGACGGTCGCCGCCGCCCTGGCCCGTTCGCCGGCGGCGACGGCGCTGGTCTGGCTGCCGCTCAAGGACCTGGAGACCTTCGACGCCTTCCTGCGCGACCTGGAGGACGCCGTCGAGGCCCCGGTCCTGGTCGCCGAGACGCGGCTGCGGCCGCTGGACGACCCGATGAAGATGAACGGCTGCGCGGTCGTGCTCCTGAACCCGCCCGCGGGCCTGGAAGCCCCGTTGGCCGACGTCGCCGCCTGGGTGAGCGGGGCCGGGGAGGGCGGCGCAGGGCGGGTCTGGCGGATCGACTGAAGGCCGGGGCAGACGGGCTGGACGACCCGTGTTATGTTGCGGCGCACAAACGCTTCGCGCCGGAGGTCGTCATGATCGAGTCGCCTACCGGGTCGGACGCCGCTCGCGTCCCGCCCGCCAGCCTTGAAGCCCATCTGCGCGTGCCGCTCGGCGCCGTCTCCCCCCTGTGGTTCTTCTACGCCAGCGCCGCCGCCGCCGGGGCGACCGCCTGGTGGATGACCCGCTGGATGCAGCCTGTGAACCTGGAAGCCCTGTGGGGAGAGGCCACGCTCTCGTCCCCGCTGCGGCGACCCCTGCCGCCGCCCGGCGCCGGCCAGCCGACCGCGCCCGAGTCCCCGCCTGTGCCGCTCGCCGCGGAACCGCCGACGGCGGCCGCCGGAGCGGTCGCGGCCGCCGCGACCGCCTCGCCGCCGCCGGCCGAGGCCGAGCCGGCGCCCGCGGCGCAGGCTTCGAAGCCCTCGCCCCCCGACGCGCCGAAGCCGGCCAGGCCGAAGGCCGCGCGCGCCGCCGCGGACGGCGCTGCGGCGGCCAAGGGGGCGAACGCCGGCGGCGACTAGCCTCCGGCGGCGGCCCGTCGTAAGTCTCCGCGCTTCGTAGCGGGGCGGGGAGCGGCGTCGGCGTGATCAAGCGCCTGTTCGACATTGCGGCGGCAAGCGCCGGGCTGCTGGTCCTGTGGCCGGTTCTCCTGGCTCTCGGCCTCGCGGTCCGCCTGGACAGCCCCGGGCCCGCCATCCACTGGTCGCGCCGCGTGGGGCGGGACAATCAGATCTTCGCCATGCCGAAGTTCCGCACCATGCGGACCGATACGCCCGACGTGGCGACCCATCTGCTGACCGAGCCGGAGCGATGGATCACGCCGCTCGGCCGCTGGCTGCGGCGTTCGAGCCTGGACGAGCTTCCGCAGTTGTGGAGCGTGCTGGTCGGACAGATGAGCCTGGTGGGCCCGCGCCCGGCGCTCTTCAACCAGGACGACCTGATCGCGCTGCGGACGGAGGCCGGGGTGCACCGCCTGCGCCCCGGGGTCACCGGCTGGGCGCAGATCAACGGCCGCGACGACCTGCCCATCGACGAGAAGGTGCGGCTGGACGCCGAGTATCTCACGAAGCGGAGCTTCCTGTTCGACCTGCGCATCATTCTGGTGACGGCGCGCGCTGCGGTTGCGGCGCAGGGGGTCTCGCACTGACGGACACCGCCGGGCGGCTCGCGCGTTTGTGAACTCGCCCCCAGGAGTTCACGTCCGTGCCCCCTTCCTCCTCCGATGCCCACGACCCGCTCCGCCGCGCACGCGCCTGGGGCGCGGCGCGCTGGCGCCAGCTTCGCGCCGGCATGGCCGATCCCTACGCGCCGGCGCGGGGGCCGGAGACCGAACGCCGCCGCCGCCGGGGGCTGCAGATCGCTGCGGGCGTCCTGGCCAGCCTCGCGCTCGTCTTCGTCCTGTTCCTGCTGCTCTTCGACTGGAACATGCTGCGGGGGCCGATCTCGCGCTTCGCTTCGGCGCAGACGGGGCGGCAGATCGCCATCACCGGGGACCTCGAGGTCCGGCCCTGGTCGCTCAAGCCCGCGGCCGCCTTCAACGGCGTCGTCGTGGACGATCCTGAATGGGCGGGAGAGGGCAAGACCGCGCAGGTCGAACGCCTCACCGTGCAGATGGAGCTGCTGCCGCTTCTGCGCGGACACAGAATCCTGACGCGGCTGGAGGTGCGACATCCCGATGTGCGCCTGCTGCGCGCCGCCGACGGCCGCCACACCTGGGACTTCTCCAAGGACGACAAGCCCTCCGGGGAGCCGCTGGAGATGCCGCTCATCCGGCGGTTCGTCATCGAGGAAGGCGAACTCCGCTTCGATGACCGCCAGCGCGACCTGACCTTCTCCGGCACGATCTCGGCCCAGGAGGAGGCCGGCGGGGCGCAGGGCTTCCGTCTGGCCGGCGACGGACGCCTGAACGGCGAGCCGTTTCGCCTGCGGGTCGGCGGCGGGCCGCTGATCAATATCGATCCCGGCGATCCCTATCCCTTCGACGGCGAGGTCCGCGCCGGAGCCACCCGGATCACGGCGAAGGGGGCGCTGCCCGAGCCCTTCGATCTCGGCCGCTTCCACCTCGACCTGACGGCGGAGGGCCCGGACCTCGCCGATCTCTATCGCCTGACCGGCCTGGCCCTGCCCAACACCCCGCCCTACGAGCTGAAGGGCCGGCTGGTGCGCGAAGGCCGCGTCTATTCGCTCGACGATCTCGGCGGCCGGCTGGGCGACAGCGACATCCGCGGAGATCTGCGCGTCGACACCCGCGAGGAACGGCCGTTCCTTCACGCCGACCTGCGTTCGCGCAGGCTCGACTTCGACGACCTGGCCACCCTCTTCGGCGGCGCGCCGGCGACGGGGGAGGGCGAGACCGCCTCGCAAGGTCAGCAGGCCGTCGCCCGTCAGATGCAGGTCAACGCCCGCATCTTCCCGGATTCCCCGCTTCAGGTGGAGCGCATCCGGGCGATGGACGCCGAGCTGTCCTATCGCGCCGAGGCCATCGAGGCGCCGCACCTGCCGCTGCGCGGCGCCGATCTGCACCTGACCCTGGACAAGGGCCTGCTGAACGCCGACCGCGTCGTCTTCAGCCTGCCGCAGGGCGACTTCTCCGGGGCGATCCAGCTCGACGCGCGTCAGGACGTGCCGGTGACCACCATGGACATGCGCCTGAGCGGCGCCCGCCTCGAACAGCTAATCCCCGTCCAGAGCGGCGGCGCCCAGCCGCTGCGGGGCGATCTTGTCGGCCGCGTGCAGCTGCGCGGACGGGGGCTGTCGGTGCATGACACCATGTCCACCGCCGACGGCGAGGTGGTGGTGGTCATACCGCAGGGGGAGGTGCGCGAGGCCTTCGCCGAGCTGCTCGGCGTCAATGTCGTAAAGGGGCTGGGGCTCCTGCTCTCCGGCGACCAGAGCCAGGTCCCGATCCGCTGCGCCGTCGGACACTTCCGGGCCCGTAACGGCGTGCTGCGCTCCAATCAGATCGTCTTCGACACCGAGCCGGTGCTGGGCCACGGGGAGGGCCGGATCGATCTGGGACGGGAGCGGATGAGCGTGAGGATCGACGGGGAGGCCAAGGAGCCGCGCCTCATCCGTCTGATGGCGCCGGTGACGGTGAGCGGCCCCCTGCGCAAGCCGAGCCTCGGGGTCGAGGCGGGCGGAGCTATCGCCCAGGCGGGACTGGCCGCAGCGCTGGGCGCGGTGGCCGCGCCGCTCGCCGCCCTGCTGCCCTTCGTCGATCCGGGTCTGGCCGAGGACGCCGCCTGCGGCGCCCTCATCGCCGAGGCCCGCCGCCAGGGGGCGCCGGCCGATTGACGGCGCCGCCAAGGGCGTTTCACACTCAAGGCTTCAATGACCAGTCCGGGATTCCGCCTGATGAGCCCTATTCGCAAGCCTCGAACCCTCGGCCTGGCGGCCGGCGCGATCCTGGCGCTGACCCTGGCCGGGGCGGCTCTGGCCCAGACGGCGGCGGAAAAGGCCGTCGGCGCGCGCCAGGCGGGCTTCAAGCAGATCGGCGCGGCGTTCAAGACGATCAATGACGAAGCCCGGGCCGGCAAGCCTGACATGGCCGCCATCGCCGCCGCGGCGGCCAAGCTGAAGACCCACGCCGCCCAGGTGCCGACCTGGTTCCCGAAGGGCAGCGGCGTCGAATCCGGCGCCAAGACCGGCGCCAAGGCCGAGATCTGGAGCGACGCCGCCGGCTTCGCGAGCGCTTCGGCGAACTTCCAGGCCCAGGCCAACAAGCTCCAGCAGCTGGCCGCGGCGGGGAACGTGGACGCCACCAAGGCGCAGGTGCGTCAGGTGGGCGCGGCCTGCCAGGCCTGCCACTCGAAGTATCGCGAGAAGGACTGACCCGGTGGGCGAGGGGGGCAGCCGCGCCATTCCGCTTTGGGATCTGCCGACGCGCCTGACGCACTGGGCGATCGCCGTCGCCTTCGGCGTCTCCTGGTACACGGCCGACAACCACCTGATGGGCGCGCACCGGATCTCCGGCTACGTCATCCTGGGGCTGGTGGTCTTCCGGTTGTACTGGGGCGTGGCCGGCGGCTCGACGGCGCGCTTCGCAAGCTTCGTCCGCGGGCCAGGCGCCACGCTCGCCTACGCCCGCACCCTGCCGCGGCGCGACTCTGTGGCCGTGGCCGGGCACAACCCCCTGGGCGCGTGGAGCGTGGTGGCGATGATCGTCCTTCTCGCCGCCCAGGTGGGGATGGGCCTGTTCGCGGTCGACGTGGACGGGTTCGAGTCAGGGCCGCTGTCGCACTGGGTCAGCTTCGAGACGGGCCGGACGATCGCCGGCGCTCACGAATGGGGCTTCCGCGGACTGCTGGTCCTGATCGGGCTGCATCTGGCCGCGGTGGCCTACTACCACCTCTATAAGCGGCAGAACCTGATCGGGGCCATGATCCATGGCCGCCGCCGGTTGGGCGAGGGGGCCGAGCCGCTGAAGGGCGCGCCCCTGTGGCGCCTGGCCCTGGGCGTTGCGATCGCCGCAGGCCTGGCCTGGGCGATCGCCAAAGGGCTGCGGTTCTAGATCAGGCGCCGGCGGAGCGGTCGGCCGACTCGCGCAGGAAGGCGATCCAGGCGTCCTCGCGCGCCTTCTCGGCTTCGCGCAGCTTGGCCTCGGCCTCCTGGACGGCGGCGTCGTGCTTGCGCCACTCGGCCACGGCGCTCTCGCGCGCCGCGCGGGCCGCCTCCATGGTCGGGAAGCGGGCCAGGACGGCGCGAACCGAATAGCTGACCGGCGGTCCCACCGACTCGCGATCCGGATAGAATCCCGTCACCGAGTCGCCCGACTCCTTTTCGATGTGGAACACATCGGCCCAGCCCGCGTGGTGGCGCATCAGGGCCCAGGGCCGTTCGATCTGGTCGGTCATCAGGCACTCCTCGATTCCAGTGGCGCGAAACTAGCGCGGGACGCGTCCGGCTCCAATCGGCAGCGCGCGCGATTTGACGATCCTGGGCCAGGAACCCTTGGCCGCCCGCGCTCGCCCGATTGTGATCGCGGTCCGTTACCCTGTCCGCAATTCCGCCGCCAGGACGAACAGCGGCCAGGGCCGGCGAGCCCGCCGTCGCCCCCCACGGTTGCGGACAGGGCGGCTGGCTCAGGCGCGCGGCGCTGCGAGGTGACCTCTCCTGCGGCCTTGGCGCGCCTGCGCGAGGAGGCGCAGGGGCCATCCGGATCCGCCGCCGTCCGCGGCAGGACGGTGAGCCGGGCCCGCTTCGCGAACCGTTCGCAACAACTCACCCGCCGAAGCGGCGCAAGCGGGCGAATTGCGCCCCCAAATCGCTTCAGAACGCCGCAGCGTGGAAGATCATTTCAAAAGCGCGGCGTCTGCCCCATCGACAAGCACTGTTCATGCCGGGTAAATGCGCGGTTCCACCGCACGTCCGCCACGGCCCTTCGGGGCCGCGCGGGCGCGCGCCCGTAGCAAGTGAAGGGAGTCCTCATGGGGGCGCCAGACCGGCAAGGATTGTACGATCCGCGTAACGAACATGATGCGTGCGGCGTTGGCTTCGTGGCCAATATCAAAGGCCGCAAATCGCACGAGGTCGTACAGGCGGGCCTGCAGATCCTGGTCAATCTGGACCACCGCGGCGCGGTGGGCGCCGACCCGCTGGTCGGCGACGGGGCGGGGATTCTGATTCAGATTCCCGACCGCCTTTATCGCGCCTGGGCCGAGGACAACGGCGTCGATCTGCCGCCGCCCGGCGAGTACGCCGTGGCCATGTGCTTCCTGCCGGCCGACGAGGCCGCGCGCGAGGTCGCCTGCGCCCAGTTCGAGCACTTCATGAAGGTCGAGAAGCAGCCCGTGCTCGGCTGGCGCGACGTGCCGGTGAACCTGGAGGGCATCGGCCAGGCCGTGCTCGACTCCATGCCGGTCATCCGTCAGGCCTTCATCGGCCGGGGCCCCAATATCAAGGACCAGGACGCGCATGAGCGGAAGCTTCTGGCGGTCCGCAAGCAGATCCAGAACCCGATCGCCCAGCTCGCCGAAAAGAAGGGCCTGCCGGGGCTGAAGGAGCTCTACCTGCCGTCGCTGTCGACGCGCACGGTGGTCTATAAGGGCCTGCTGCTGGCCGGTCAGGTGGGGACCTTCTACGAGGATCTCGCCAACCCGCTGGCGGAGTCGGCCCTGGCCCTGGTGCACCAGCGGTTCTCGACCAACACCTTCCCGTCCTGGCGGCTGGCCCACCCCTATCGGTTCGTGGCCCACAACGGCGAGATCAACACCGTCCGCGGCAACGTCAACTGGATGAACGCCCGCCGCCGGAGCATGGAATCCGACCTGCTGGGCGCCGATCTCGACAAGATGTGGCCGCTGATCCCGCACGGGCAGTCGGACACGGCCTGCCTCGACAATGCGCTCGAGCTGCTGGTGGCCGGCGGCTATTCGCTGGCCCATGCGGTGATGATGCTGATCCCCGAGGCCTGGGCGGGCAATCCGCTCATGGATCCGAAGCGCAAGGCCTTCTACGAGTACCATGCGGCCCTGATGGAGCCGTGGGACGGCCCCGCCGCGGTGGCCTTCACCGACGGCCGCCAGATCGGCGCCACCCTGGACCGCAACGGCCTGCGTCCGGCCCGCTTCGTCATCACCGACCAGGACCATGTGATCATGGCCTCCGAAGTCGGCGTGCTGCCCGTCGAGGACGAGCGGATCGTCCGCAAGTGGCGCCTGCAGCCCGGCAAGATGCTCCTCATCGACATGGAAGAGGGACGCATCATCGAGGACGAGGAGATCAAGGCCTCGCTGGCCAGCGCCAAGCCCTATGAGGAGTGGCTCTCGGAGACCCAGTTCAAGCTGGAGGACGTCGACGAGGCCGAGGACGTCGAGCCGGTGACGGTCGAGGACCCGGCGGTGCTGCTCGATCGCCAGCAGGCCTTCGGCTACACGCAGGAGGACGAGCACTTCTTCCTGGAGCCCATGGCCCAGCTGGGCGACGACCCCATCGGCTCGATGGGCGCCGACACCCCGATCGCCGTGCTCTCGCAACGCTCGAAGCTGCTCTACGAGTACTTCAAGCAGAACTTCGCCCAGGTCACGAACCCGCCGATCGACCCGATCCGCGAGGAACTGGTCATGAGCCTGGTCTCCATGATCGGGCCGCGGCCGAACCTGCTCGGACGCCAGGCGGGCACGCACAAGCGGCTCGAGGTGGCCCAGCCGATCCTGACCAACGAGGCCCTCGCGAAGATCCGCTCGATTAACGAGCTGCTCGACGGCGCCTTCCGCACCGCCACCCTCGACGCCACCTGGGCGGCCGAGGAGGGCGCGGCGGGCCTGGAGCGGGCCCTGGAACGCCTGTGCCGCGAAGCCACCGACGAGGTCCTGGCCGGCATGAACATCCTGATCCTGTCGGATCGGGCCGTCAGCGCCGACCGCATTCCGATCCCGGCGGCTCTGGCCACCGCGGCCGTGCACCACCACCTGATCCGCCAGGGACTGCGCATGCAGACCGGTCTGGTCGTGGAGACGGGCGAGGCGCGGGAGGTGCACCACTTCTGCGTCCTGGCGGGCTATGGCGCCGAGGCCGTGAACCCCTATCTGGCCTTCGAGACCATCGAGCACCTGCGCGTGCGCGACGGCATGAAGGTGACGGCCAAGGAAGCGCGGAAGAACTACATCAAGGCGGTCGGCAAGGGCATTCTGAAGGTCATGTCCAAGATGGGCATCTCGACCTACCAGTCCTATTGCGGCGCCCAGATCTTCGACGCCGTGGGCCTGAACTCCTCGCTGATCGAGAAGTACTTCACCGGCACCGCCTCCACCATCGAAGGCATCGGCCTGGCCGAGATCGCCGAGGAGAGCGTTCGGCGTCACCGCGACGCCTATGGCGACAACCCGATCTACCGGCACATGCTCGACGTGGGCGGCAGCTACGCCTATCGCCTGCGCGGGGAGGCGCACGCCTGGACGCCGGAATCGGTGGCCAAGCTGCAGCACGCCGTCCGCGGCAACCTGCCCGACGACTACAAGGCCTTCGCTCAGAGCATCAACGAGCAGAGCGAGCGGCTGCTGACCATCCGTGGCCTCATGCGGTTCCGCTACGCCGACAAGGCCATTCCGGTCGAGGAGGTCGAGCCGGCGAGCGAGATCGTCAAGCGCTTCTCCACCGGCGCGATGAGCTTCGGCTCCATCAGCCGTGAGGCTCACACCACCCTGGCCCTGGCCATGAACCGCATCGGCGGCCGGTCCAACACCGGCGAGGGCGGCGAGGAGCCTGACCGCTTCCAGCCCCTGCCCAACGGCGATTCCATGCGCTCGCGGATCAAGCAGGTGGCTTCGGGCCGGTTCGGCGTCACCGCCGAGTACCTGGTCAACGCCGACGACATCCAGATCAAGATGGCCCAGGGCGCCAAGCCCGGGGAGGGCGGCCAGCTGCCCGGCCACAAGGTCGACAAGAACATCGCCCGCGTGCGTCACTCCACGCCGGGCGTTGGCCTGATCAGCCCGCCGCCGCACCACGACATCTATTCGATCGAGGATCTGGCCCAGCTGATCCACGACCTGAAGAACGTCAATCCGAAGGCCCGCATCTCGGTGAAGCTGGTCTCGGAGGTGGGCGTCGGCACCGTGGCCGCGGGCGTCTCAAAGGCGCGCGCCGATCACGTGACCATCTCGGGCTTCGAGGGCGGCACGGGCGCCTCGCCGCTGACCTCGCTCACCCACGCCGGTTCGCCCTGGGAGATCGGCCTGGCCGAGACCCAGCAGACCCTGCTGCTGAACGGCCTGCGCACGCGCATCGCCGTGCAGGTGGACGGCGGCCTGCGCACGGGCCGCGACGTGGCCATCGGGGCCCTGCTGGGCGCCGACGAGTTCGGCTTCGCGACGGCTCCGCTGATCGCGGCCGGCTGCATCATGATGCGCAAGTGCCACCTGAACACCTGCCCCGTGGGGGTGGCGACGCAGGATCCGGTGCTGCGCGCCCGCTTCACCGGCCAGCCCGAGCACGTCATCAACTACTTCTTCTTCGTGGCCGAAGAGCTGCGGGAGATCATGGCGCAGCTCGGCTTCCGCACGCTGAACGAGATGATCGGCCGGGTCGACCGGCTCGACGTCGCGCCCGCCGTGGACCACTGGAAGGCCCGCGGCGTCGACCTGTCCCGTCTGCTCTACCAGGCGCCGCTGAAGGAGCCGGGCGGTCTGTGGAACACCGACACGCAGGATCACGGTCTGGAGATGGCGCTCGACCATAAGCTGATCGAGACGGCCCGCCCGGCCATCGAGAAGGGCGAGGCGGTGCGCGGCGAGTTCGAGATCCGCAACATCAACCGCACCGTCGGCGCCATGCTGGCCGGTGAGGTGGCCAAGAAGCACGGCCATGCCGGCCTGCCGGACGGCACGATCTCGCTGACCTTCCGCGGCACCGGCGGCCAGAGCTTCGGCGCCTTCTCGGCCCGGGGGATGACGCTCGAGCTGATCGGCGACTCCAACGACTATGTGGGCAAGGGCCTGTCGGGCGGCCGCGTCATCGTGCGCCAGCCGGAAGGCTCCAAGCGCGAGCCGACCGAGAACATCATCATCGGCAATACGGTCCTCTACGGCGCCATCGCCGGCGAGGCCTATTTCGAGGGTGTCGGCGGCGAACGCTTCGCCGTGCGCAACTCCGGCGCCGTGGCGGTGGTCGAAGGCGTGGGCGACCACGGCTGCGAATACATGACCGGCGGCGTAGTGGTGGTTCTCGGCGACACCGGGCGCAACTTCGCGGCCGGCATGTCGGGCGGCGTCGCCTATGTCTACGACCCGAAGGGCCGCTTCGGCGATCTCTGCAACATGGCCATGGTCGACCTCGAAAAGGTCGGCCCGCAGTCGGCCTCCGACGAGGAGGGCGACCGGCCCAAGCAGAAGTCGCCGTCGGTGCACGACAACGGCATGGGCGATGTTCTGCGTTTCGACGCCGAACGTCTGCGCATCCTCATCGAACGTCATCACCTCTACACGGGCAGCGCCCGCGCCAAGGCGATCCTGGAGAATTGGGACGCCGAGCTCGGCAAGTTCGTGAAGGTGATGCCCAAGGACTATCGTCGGGCGCTGCTCGAGCTGGCGGAAGAGCGCAAGGCCGCCGCCGCCGTCGCCGCTGAATAAGACCCGAGATCGGAGTACAGGACATGGGAAAGCCCACTGGCTTCCTTGAAATCGAGCGTCAGGATCGCGGGTACGACAAGCCGGAAGCCCGCCTGAAGACCTGGAAGGAATTCGTCCATCCGCTGCCGCAGGGCGAGCTGACCCAGCAGGCCGCCCGCTGCATGGACTGCGGGATTCCGTACTGTCACAACGGCTGTCCGGTGAACAACCAGATCCCGGACTTCAACAACCTCGTCTATCGCGAGCAGTGGTTGGCGGCGCTGGAAAACCTCCAGTCGACCAACAACTTCCCGGAGTTCACCGGCCGGGTGTGCCCGGCGCCCTGCGAGGCGTCCTGCACGCTCAACATCATCGACACCCCGGTGACCATCAAGACGATCGAATGCCAGATCGTCGACAAGGGTTGGGAAGAAGGCTGGATCACCCCGCAGCCTTCGCCGCGCGGCACGGGCAAGCGCGTCGCGGTGGTGGGGTCGGGGCCTGCGGGTCTCGCCTGCGCCCAGCAGCTGGCCCGCGCCGGCCACGCTCCGACGGTGTTCGAAAAGAACGACCGCGTCGGCGGCCTGCTCCGCTACGGCATCCCGGACTTCAAGATGGAGAAGCACCTGATCGATCGCCGGGTGCGCCAGATGGAAGCCGAGGGCGTCATCTTCCGCACCAACTTCGAGGTCGGCGTCAACGTCTCGGTCCAGCGCCTGCTGGACGACTACGACGTGCTGGTCATGGCGGGCGGCGCCGAGAAGCCGCGCGACCTGGAGATCGAGGGCCGCGAACTCGACGGCATCCATTTCGCCATGGAGTTCCTGACCCAGCAGAACCGCCGCGTGGCGGGCGACCCGGAGGACGTGGCTGCGCCCACCGGGACCCTGTCGGCCAAAGGCAAGCACGTGGTCGTCATCGGCGGCGGCGACACCGGCTCCGACTGCATCGGCACCTCGAACCGCCACGGCGCGGCCTCGGTCACCCAGCTGGAGATCATGCCCCAGCCGCCGGAGCGCGAGAACAAGCTGATGACCTGGCCGGACTGGCCGCTGAAGCTGCGCACCTCCTCCTCGCACGAGGAGGGCTGCGAGCGCGAGTTCGCCGTCGCCACCAAGCGCGCCATCGGCTCCAACGGCAAGATCGAAGCCCTCGTCTGCGCCCGCCTGGAGTGGGTGAAGGGCGAGGACGGCCGCATGGTCATGAAGGAGGTCCCGGGCAGCGAGTTCGAGCTGAAGGCCGACCTCGTCCTGCTGGCCATGGGCTTCGTCAGCCCGCGCCACGAAGGCTTCGTCGAGCAGGCCGGCGTCGACCTCGACCCGCGCGGCAATGTGAAGGCCAACGTCCAGGACTACCGCACCACCGAGCCGCGCATCTTCGCCTGCGGCGACATGCGGCGCGGCCAGTCCCTGGTGGTCTGGGCGATCCGCGAAGGCCGCCAGGCCGCCCAGGCCGTGGACGCCTATCTGATGGGCGCAAGCCGCCTGCCGCGTTAGGCCGCCGACGCTCCTTCGGCTTCTCGGAAAGCCGACGCGACGCCGCCCCCGTCGGGGGCGGCGTCTTGCGTTTCAGGGCCCTGGCGCGCCTTCAAGATCTGGAACGTAATTGCGAAAGATTCTCATTGTGAGTTCCCGCGCGGAGTCGTAAGAACGCCTCGCAATAGCATTCGCGTGTTTGGGGGCTTTTCATGATGAAGGTGAAGACGGGCGTGCGCGCCTATGCGCACGGCAGACTGACGCCGGCCGCCGTGGCCGGTCTGGCGGGGCTGATGGTCGCCCCGGCGGCCCTGGCCGACGACGCGCCGCACGAGGTGCGCGGCGTCGAGGTGGAGGGCCATTTCGCCGCCGAGCCGGCTTCGCCGAAATTCACGGCCGATCTCGTGAACACCCCGCGCAGCGTGACCGTGATCCCCGAGACGGTGATCGACCAGACGGCGGCCACATCGCTGCAGGACATCCTGCGCAACTCGCCGGGCATCACCTTCGGGGCGGGGGAGGGCGGCCAGCCGCTGGCCGACCGGCCCTTCATCCGCGGCCAGTCCTCGGGCAACAACGTCTTCGTCGACGGCGTCCGCGACACCGGCGGGCAGGTGCGGGACGTCTTCAACCTGGAGCAGGTCGAGGTCATCAAGGGGCCGGATTCGGCCTATAACGGCCGCGGCTCCGGCGGCGGCAGCATCAACCTCACCACCAAACAGCCCAAGCTGGTCGACGCGACCTCTGCGACCGTGCGGGTGGGAACCGACAGCTATGTCCGCGCCACCGCCGACGCCAACTATGTGCTGGGCGCGACGAGCGCGGTTCGCCTGAACCTGATGGGCTCCCAGGGCGATGTTCCGAAGCGCGATGCGGTGGACTTCGACACCTGGGGGGCTGCGGTCGCCGCCGCCATGGGCCTGGGGACCGACAGCCGGCTGAGCGTGAGCTACTATCACCTCACCCGCAACGACATGCCCGACTATGGCGTGCCCCTGTCGCGCAAGCTTCCCGGGGTCACGCCCACCGAGACCGGCGTCCTCGACGTGCCGCGGGAGTCCTTCTATGGCCTGACCGCCCGCGACTTCCAGGAGACCCGGGCCGACATCGCCACCCTGACCGGCGAACATGACATCAACGACGCCATGACCTTCCGCGGCGTCTTCCGCTACGCCAAGACGGTCAACGACTATGTGGTGACCAATCCCGGCGACGGCGGTTCGGCCCAGCTCGTCGACGGCCAGTGGTGGATGAAGCGAGGCACGAAGTCCCGCTACAACCCCGCGACCACGACCGCGGCCGTCGCCGACATCTATGGCCGCTTCCGGACGGGCGCCGTGACCCACGACTACGACGTGGGTCTCGAACTGTCCCGCGAGCTGAACGAGAACGCGAGCTACACGGTCACGACGATCGCAGGCTCGCCTTGCCCGGCCGGCTTCTCCAATCCGGGGACAGGCGACTGCACCCTCGTCTATGCGCCGAACCCCTCGGACCCGTGGGAAGGGACGCTGACGCGCAATCCGCTCTCAAGCACCCGTACGCGAACCGCCGCGGTCTACTTCTTCGACACCCTCTCCTTCGGCGAACGCTGGATGCTCAACCTCGGCGTCCGTCATGACCAGTACGAGGTCGAGGGCCGCAACGCCTCCAGCACCGGCGAGATCACGGTGTCGGACGCCGACTGGAGCTTCACCAACTATCAGGCGGGCCTCGTCTTCAAGCCGACGCCGAGCAGCAGCGTCTACGTCTCCTACGGCACCGCCTCCACGCCGCCGACCATCTCCGGCGGCGACCAGAACGGCTCCAGCGTCGGCGGCAACGGCGTCGAGGTCCTCGATCCTGAGGAGACGACCTCGATCGAGGCCGGCGTGAAGTGGGCCTTCTTCGGCGAACGCCTGACCACCTCCGCGGCGATCTTCCAGCTCAAGCGGGAGAACGCTCAGATCCAGATCGAACCGGGCGTCTACGCCCAGGCCGGCGAGACGGAGGTCAAGGGCCTGGAACTCGGCGTCAGCGGCCAGGTCACGCCCAAGTGGTCGGCCTTCGGCGGCTACACCTATATGGACAGCGAGCTGGTGAAGGGCGCCTACAACAACGTCAATGTCGGCGACCCGCTGGCCAATACGCCGGAACACAGCTTCAGCCTGTTCTCGACCTATGCGCTCACCGACGCCTTCAGCCTCGGGGGCGGCGCCTACTACGTCTCCGACAGCTTCGGCGGCAATCAGGGCGGCGCCGGCGGGGGCTCCAACGGCGTCTACGCGCCCGAGTACTGGCGGTTCGACGCCTTCGCCAGCTACCAGATCAACGAGCGGCTGAGCCTTCAGCTCAACGTCCAGAACGTGACGGACGAGGACTACATCGCCCGCACCAACGGCGTCCACCACGCCGACTACGGGCCGGCGCGACAGGCCATCCTGACCCTGAACGCCAAGTTCTGATCCCAACCGGAAACTGGCGTTCGGCAGGCCCTGCGGTTTCCGCCGCAGGGCCTGTTCGGCTTAGATCACGGCGACGAGGCCCGACCTGCGATGATGCTGCAAATCCCTGAAGTCCTGACCAAGGCCGAGGTCGCCGACCTTCGCCGCCTGATCGACGCCGCCGACTGGGTCGACGGCAACGTCACCTCGGGCACGCAGTCGGCGCTCGCCAAGCGCAACGAGCAGTTGCCCGAAGCCTCGCCGGCGGCTCGGGAGGCGGGCGAGCGGATCCTCGACGCCCTGTCGCGCAATCCGCTCTTCGTCACCGCCGCCCTGCCGCAGACGGTCTTCCCGCCGCTCTTCAACCGCTACGCCGGCGGCCAGACCTTCGGCCTCCACGTGGACAACGCCGTGCGCCAGAGCCCCGACGGCCGGGTGCGCATCCGCAGCGACCTGTCGGCGACCCTCTTCCTGACCGAGCCCGAGGATTATGATGGCGGCGAGCTCCTGGTCGAGGACACCTACGGCGTCCACGAGGTGAAGCTGCCGGCGGGCGACATGATCCTCTATCCGGCGTCGAGCCTGCACCAGGTCCGCCCGGTGACGCGGGGCGCGCGGGTCTCCAGCTTCTTCTGGATCCAGAGCATGATCCGTGAAGATGCGCAGCGGACCCTGCTGTTCCAGATGGACATCGCCATCCAGCAGCTCGCCGGAAAGGTGGGGGCCGGGGCGCCGGAGCTGGTGTCGCTGACCGGCGCCTATCACAACCTGCTGCGGATGTGGGGCGACCTCTAGACCTGGGCCGCGCCGGCCAGGAAGTCCAGCTTGCCGATGGGCGCGCCCTTGTGGCGAAGCAGGCCGTAGGCCGTCGTCACATGGAAGAAGAAGTTCGGCAGGGAGAACTTCAGCACGAAGTCCCTGGCGGTGAAGGTCAGCGTCCGGCTCGGCGTCGGCAGCTCGATGATCCGGTCCTCGTCGCCGTTCACCTGTTCGGGCGTGATCGTCTCCACGAAGGCGATGGTCCTGGCGATCCGGGCCTTCAGCTCCTCATAGGTGGTCTCGGTGTCCGGCATGGAGGGCGGCGTCTGGCCCGACAGCCGCGCCGCGCCCCCCTTGGCGGCGTCGCTCGCCAGCTGCACCTGTCCGATCAGGGTATGCATGTCGGGCGCCAGGCGCGCCTCCGTCAGCTCGCTCAGCGCCATGCCGCTCGCGCTGGCGTGCGTCTCGGCCTTGTCCAGCAGGGCGGCCAGATTCCGGAGCATCTGGAGATAGACGGGGATCGAGGCGTCGTAGAGCGTGATGGGCACGGGCGTCTCCTCAGGGCTTCAAGCTCGGCCGCAGATGGGGAGGCGCGGGGTGATGCGCCAGACGGCGGTTCGGCGGCGGTTTCAGAATCGTCCTAAACCTGGGGCGTTGAACCCCGGATCCAACCCATGAAGCGGCTCGTCTTCGACCTCGACGGCACCCTGACCATCGACGATCCGCAGGTCGACTACGCCGAGCGGCGGCCCAATCTGGAGGTCGTGGAGAAGCTGCGCGAGTATCGCGCCCTGGGCTTCGAGATCGTCATCTGCTCGGCCCGCAACATGCGCACCTTCGGCGGCCAGCTCGGCAAGATCAACGCCCACACCCTGCCGGTCATCCTCGACTGGCTGGCGCGGCACGACGTCCCCTATGACGAGCTCCATGTGGGCAAGCCCTGGTGCGGGACCGAGGGCTTCTACATCGACGACAAGGCCGTCCGGCCGAGCGAGTTCGCCCGGCTGAGCCTGCAGGAGATCGCCGACCTGCTGGCGCGCGAGGCCGGTCAGGCGCGATGACGCCGGTCCGGCTGATCATGTCGGGCGCAGCGGTGGGGCAGGAGCTGGCCGCGGAGTTCGGCCCCTTGCCGCCCTCGCTCCTGCCGGTCGGGGTCCAGCGGCTCTACGAGCTGCAGGTGGCCGCGCTGGAGGGCGCAGGGCCGCTGCACATGGTGCTGCCGGAGAGCTACGTCCTGTCGGACTACGACCGCGGCCGGCTGGCGGGGCTGGGGGTCACGGTCGTCGAGGCGCCCGAGGGCCTGACGCTGGGCGAGGCGGTGGTCTATGCGCTCAACTCCATCGGCGCCGGCGACGTCCCGGTCCACATCCTGCACGGCGACACCCTGATCGAAGGGGCGCCGGTGGCGCAGAGCGACGTCTTCGTGAGCGGCGCGCGCACCAACGAATACGCCTGGGCCGAGGTCGTGCTGGACGAGGACGGCGCCATCGCCCGCCTGGAGACCACCTCGGCCGGGCAGGCGGGCGGCGAGGGGCGGGCGATCGCGGCGGGCTATTTCGCCTTCTCTTCGAGCCTCGACCTGCTGCGCGCCCTGACGCGGATGCGCGGCGACTTCATCGCCGGCCTCAACCACTATGTCGCCGAGCGGCCGGTGCGGCTGGCGCCGGCCAAGGTCTGGCTGGACTTCGGCCACCTTCAGACCTTCTTCCAATCCAAGCTGGCGGTGACCACGGCGCGCGCCTTCAACACGGTGCGGATCGACGGCCAGACGGCGCGCAAGTCCAGCGCCGACGAAGCCAAGATCTGGGCCGAGGCCCATTGGCTGCAGGAGATCCCACCGGCGGTCCAGATCCACTGCGCCCGGCTGCTCGGCTTCGGCGCCCAGGACGGCCGCGTCTTCTACGAGACCGAGTACGAGTTCCTGCCGGTCCTCTCGGAGCTCTTCGTCTTCGGCGCCGTGGCCCGCCGGCCATGGCTGCGCATCATGGCCTCCTGCGAGGCCTTCCTGGCCGCCTGCGCGGCCGAGGAGGGCAGGGGCGCAGCCGACGACGCCCTGCTGGCGCTGGCCGGCGACAAGACCCGCGAGCGGCTGGAAGCCTATGCCCGGGCGACGGGCTTTCCCATCGACCGCCCGCTGCGCTACGGCGGACAGCCCTGTCCCTCGCTGCTGGAGATCGCCGAGCGTCTCGTGCCGGCCTACGGCCTCGGCGGCGGGCGGCGCGAGTGCGTGATGCACGGCGACTTCTGCTTCTCCAACATCCTCTACGACTCGCGGGTGAGGCGGATCAAAGCCATCGATCCGCGCGGCCTGGTGGGCGCCCGCTCCACCATCTATGGCGACAGCCGCTACGACCTCGCCAAGCTCGCCCACTCCATCGTCGGCCGCTACGACCAGATCATCGCCGGGCGCTGCCGGACGAGCGTCGTCGGCGACGACTTCCAGATCGAGTTCGAGCCGCTGGCCGCGCAGGCCTGGCTGGAGGCGGCCCTGGGGGATCTCCAGGTGGGCGGGGTGTCCGGCGGTTCGTCCGAGGTTCGGGCGGTCATGACCAGCCTCTTCCTCTCCATGCCGCCCCTGCACGCCGACCGCCCGGAGCGTCAGCAGGCCTTCATCGCCAACGCCCTGCGCCTCTTCCGGGAGCTGGACGCGTGATCGTCATCCCCATGGCCGGGCGTTCCCAGAGGTTCTACGACGCCGGCTACGACCGGCCGAAGTTCATGCTGCCGCTCGAGGGCCGCAGCGTCTTCGCCCATGCGGTGGGGAGCTTCGCGGCGGACTTCGCGACGCGGCCCTTCCTGTTCATCCTGCCGCCGGGCCAGGCGGCGGCCGACTTCGTCCGCGCCGAGTGCCTGGCGCTCGGCGTCGGGCGCGCCGACTTCGTCAGCCTGGATGGCCCCACCGCCGGCCAGGCGGAGACGGTGGAGCTGGGCCTGGGGGCCCTCGGCGTCAGCGATCCGACGCCGCTCACCATCTTCAACATCGACACCTTCCGGCCGGGCTTCGTCTTCCCCGGGCCGCCGCTGGACGGCATGGCGGGCTGGCTGGAGGTCTTTCGCGGCGAGGGCGCCAACTGGTCCTATGTGCGTCCGGGGCGAGGGGATCGGCCCGTGGCGCTTGAGACCGCAGAGAAGAAGCCGATCTCCGACCTCTGCTGCACCGGCCTCTACCACTTCGCCCGGGCCGGCGACTTCCGCCGGGCCCTGGCCGCCGAGCGCGAGGCGCCGCAGGCGCCGGAGCTCTATGTCGCGCCGCTCTACAACCATCTGATCGCGGCCGGCGCGGAGGTCGGCTACCGGCTGATCGCGCGCAAGGAGGTCATCTTCTGCGGCACGCCGGCCGAGTACGCGGCGCTCACTTCGCCTGCCTGACCGCCTTGGCGAGCTTGGCCGCCCGATCGGTCCAGCGATGCTCGGCCATGGCCTTTTTCGCTCCGGCCCGGGCCATGGCGGCGAGCGCGGCCTCGTCGGCGAGCAGGCCCTCGATCTGGCCGGGGACCTTGTCGAGTTCGCTCCATGTGAAGGTCGCGATCTCGCGCCCCTCCTTGAAGGCCTCGGCATAGTAGCGGCTCTGGTCGGAGATCACGCCGGCGCCCGCGCACATGGCGGTGAAGACCCGCTCATGGCCGCCGGCCACGAAGCCGTTGTTGGTGTTCAGCACCAGCCGCGCCTGGCGCAGCAGGTGCAGCGTCTCCTGGAAGCTGCCTTCGCCGCCATAGTCGAAGCCGGGATAGCGGTCGGCCATGGCCTGCCAGCCGAGGCCATAGACCCGGACCGGCGTCCCCGCCGCGCCCAGCACGTGCAGCAGCCGGTCGCGGTGATAGGCCTCGGCGAAGGACTGGACGGTCTGCAGCAGGGGCAGCAGCTGCTCGAAGGTCTCGGCGTTCAGTTCGACGCCCAGTTGGGAAAGGGTCTGCTTCAGGGCGTCCAGCGCGGGCAGGCGCCCGTCGGCGGCCATGCGCTCGGCGGTCTGCTCGATCAGGGTGCGGGCCGGGCTGTCGGGCCAGTCGGCCCAGGCGCGGACTGGATCGCCTCTGTAGGTGCCGGTGAACAGCAGCGGGATGTCGCGGGCGGCGAAGGCTTCGTCGGAGGTGTCCGGCGGCGACCCGAGTTCGTTGGCGCCGCAGGGCAGGAAGCCGATCTGGCGAAAGGCCGGCGCCTGGCCCCAGGCGGTCATGAACTGCACGTGGGTGCGGTCGAGGAAGAAGGCCACCTTCTTCTTCACTGGCGTCGTCAGCCGCTGCACGTGGTGCAGGGGATGGTCCACATAGATGGAGGCGAAGACGGCGCCGGAGCGGTCGAAGACGGGATTGTCGGGCGTCTGCAGGCCCACGCCCATGCCGCTGAAGCCGAAGAAGCAGTCGGGCGGGTCGGCGAGGGCGCTGTTCACCTCGTCCACCCAGCCGTCGGCCGCCAGATCGATCCGGCGCGCCTCGTGGCCGAGTTCGACAAGGGCGGCGGCCAGCTGGTCGGCGTGGAGCCGCAGCGATCCGTACTGCCCCTGGCCCTTGAAGAGAACGAACCGCACGACCGGCTCCCCACCATCCTGAAAGGCCGCAGGGTCGGACGATTCCGCAGAACCGCCCAACCCTGCCTCGGGCCTTCGGGGGAGGAAGCTCTAGAAGCTCTGGTTGATCTCGACGTAGCCCAAGAGAGGCTCGCCGCCGGTGGCGTTGGGCGCATCCTCCAGGAACTCGCCGGTGGCCAGCTTGGCGAAGCCGAACTCCAGGCGGGTGGACTTCGGGATCACCCAGTAGCGGGCGCGGGCCTCGATCTGGTGGCCGGCGAAATCGCCCGACGCGCCGGTCGCGTCGCGCACGCCGGTGCTGGCGAAGGAGTCCGTCGCCTCGTCGAGATAGAGGGCGCGGTAGAAGACCATGGCGTCCCAGCGGCTGTTGGGCTTCACCTCCAGGCGCACGCCCGGAGAGACGAAGTTGGACCGGCCGAGCGGGCCATAGGCGCCGGGCGGACCGAAGTCCGGACGACGGGGGCCGAAGAGGCCGTCGAAGCGGTTGTAGTCGCCGTCGGCCGAGCTCTCGTCGCCGCTGGCGAAGTCGTATTCGAAGGCCACGCGCGGGGACCAGGCGGCGTCGAAGGTCTTGCCGACCTCGGCGTGGAGGTAGCTGGCGTCGACATCCAGGTCGCGGCGATCGGTGGCGCTGGACGAATTGCGCGCCTTGCCGGTCTGCCAGCCGCCCTCGATCTCGTAGTCGAAGGCACCCTTCGAGGGCTCGCGGATGGCCCGGCCGCCGAAGGTGGTGAAGCGGCGGTTCCGCGTGGCGAGCTCGGCGGAGTCTTCCTCCTCCAGGCGGAAGGCGAACACCTCCAGCTGACCGCCCGCCGGCAGGACCTTGGGCGTGGTGAACATGCCGCCCCAGAAGACCAGATTGTCGTTCTGGCGGTCGGCTTCGATCTCGTTGTCCAGGATGCCGGCCCGGTCGCTGGGCAGCTTCTGAAGCGGGTAGGTGTAGAAGAGCGTCGCTTCGCCCACGGCCTCGGCGCTCCAGTCGGCGCGCAGGCCGGCGAAGGCGTTGGTGGCGTTGCCGTAGGACGAGCGGCCGACCAGGCGGCGCGATCCGAGGTCCATGGTGAAGCGCCCGGCGGTCAGGGCGGCTTCCGAGCCTTCGACCAGCAGGTCCCCAGCGTCGAGCGCCACATAGCCCTGGATCAGCTCCAGCGCATTGACGTCGCCTGTGCCGGTGGGGGAGCCGCTGTCGTTCAGATAGACCCGCGCGTCGATGATCTCGCCGCCGATGCGGACGGGCGCGAGGTCGAGTTCGGCGAAGAGAGTGGTGCGGAAGGCGAGCGCCTGGTCGGAACTGTCGCCATAGGCGGGGCGGAACTGGCCGTCCAGGCTCTCGTAGCGGGCGCGGAACGTGCCCGAGAGCGTCAGGTTGTCCGGCGCGCCGACCGCGTCGTGCAGCGTCCAGGGTTTCGTCTGGGCGGCGGCGGGCGCGGCGAAGGCGAGGCTGGCGGCGAGCAGGGAGGCGCCGGCGGCGAGGGTGTGACGAAGCGTCATGACGGTCGAATCTCTCCGTTCGGACACCCGTGTTCGTCGGGCATCCGGTGTCGTCGGCTAGACGGCAAAGGTTGCGTGGAACTTAAGGCTGTCGGCCGTGGATCAGCAGCCGGCGGGGCGCCACCCGGATGTCAGGGCCAAGCTCTACAAGGGTTTGCGGGACCTGGAGGTCGAAAACCCGTCCGCCGATCTGCAGGGTCGCTCGCGACGATCCGCCGCGCTTGCTGAGGTTGAGGATGCGGGCTGGCGCACCGTCTCCGTGCGCGGGCAGGAAATCGGCGGCCTCGGCGCGGAAGCTGACCGTCACCTCGCCGGAGGGGGCGCCGGCCGGCGCCGGGGTCCTCCATCCGGCCACGGCGAGGACGCCGTCCCGGACCTGGCCGGGCAGTTGCACCCCTTCGCCGACGAAGGCGAACACGAAGTCGGAGGCTGGCGTCTCATAGACCCCCTGGGGCGTATCGACCTGCTCCAGGCGACCGTCCTTCAGTATGGCCACCCGGTCGGCGAGATCGAGCGCCTCCTCCTGGTCATGGGTCACGAAGATCGTCGTCAGACCCGTCTCGTCGTGGATCTTTCGCAGCCAGACCCGAAGCTCTCGGCGGACCTTGGCGTCGAGCGCGCCGAAGGGCTCGTCCAGCAGCAGCATGCGCGGGCCGATCGCCAGCGCCCGGGCGAGCGCCACACGCTGCCGCTGGCCGCCGGACAGCTGCGCCGGATAGCGGCCGCCCAGGCCCTCCAGCTGGACGAGCTTCAGAAGCTCCTCCACGCGGGCGGCGATCTCGTCAGGGCGCAGCCGCGCCTTGCGCGCCTTCACCTCCAGGCCGAAGGCGATGTTCCGGGCCACTGTCATGTGGCGGAAGAGGGCGTAGTGCTGGAAGACCATGCCCACCCGCCGCTCGCGGGCGTCCACGGCCAGCAGGTCCTCGCCCTGGAAACGGACGGCGCCGCGGTCGGGCCGCTCCAGGCCCGCCAGGACGCGGAGCAGGGTGGTCTTGCCCGAGCCCGAGGGACCGAGCAGGGCGAGGAACTCGCCCTCGCGCGCCTCAAGGGAGACGCCCCCAAGCGCGGCATGGCGGCCGAAGCTCTTGGCCACGTCGTCGATGATCAGGGACATGCGCGCTCTGATCCCCGCCTCACGGCATGACGATCTCGAACCAGAAGTCGAAGCGGTCGAGGAGGGCGAGAAGGGTCCGAAGGGGTGTCGGATCCGCCGTCGTCACCGCGCCCTGTTCGATGGCGGCGTCCAGCTCCGTCTCCCCGAGCACGAGGCCCACCAGCGCGGCGCGGGTCAGCGTCACGGCCGTTGCGCCGGGGGCGATGCGGTCCCGCCCATGGTGCAGGACGGCGTTCTCCACGCTCAGACCGTAGCGCTCGCCCGTATCGGAGAAGGTGAGGTCGAGCGCGATCTCCTGCGCGCCGGCCTTGTCGCCGTTCAGGCGGACAGAGAGGGAGTCGAGAAGCTGCTCGGGCGGAAGGTTGCGGATCTGGCCCGCCGCGCCCTGGCGAGGCGTGGGGGAGGGCGGGCGCGGATTGCGCAGCTCCTGGGCGCCGGTCAGGTAGAAGGCCCGCCAGGGCCCGGACTCGGCCTGGTAGCCGAGCTGTTCCAGGGCGTCGGCCTGCAGCTCGCGGGCCTCCGTATGGCCGGGATCGGCGAAGACCAGGTGGTTCACCAGCTGGGCGGTCCAGCGGTAGTCCCCGGCCGCAAACGCCTCGCGCGCCTTGGCCAGCAGGGCGTCCGGTCCGCCGGCCAGCTCGACATAGCGCTTGCCCGCCTCGACCGGCGGGTGGGGATGCAGATTGGCCGGATTGCCGTCGAACCAGCCGAGATAGCGCTGGTAGACGGCCTTGGCGTTGTGGTTGAGCGTTCCGTAGTAGCCGCGGGTGTGCCACTCGGCCGCCAGCGTCGGCGGCAGCTTCAGGGCCTCGCCGATCTCCAGCGGCGTCAGGCCGTGGTTGGCCATGCGCAGCGTCTGGTCGTGGATGAACTTGTAGAGGTCGCGCTGCTTCTTCAGGAAATCGACGGCGCGCTCGCGGCCCCAGCGCGGCCAGTGGTGGCTGGCGAACAGCACCTCGGTCCGGGCGCTGAACATCTCGCTCGCCTCGTCGATGTACCAGGCCCACCGCTTGGCGTCGCGCACCTGGGCGCCGCGCGGGGTGTAGATGTTGTGCAGGTGGCAGGTGCAGTTCTCGGCCATGCAGAGCGCGCCGAACTGCGGGAAGAAGAAGTTCATCTCCGCCGGCGCCTCGGTGTCGGGCGTCACCTGGAACTCGATCTCCACGCCGTCGACGGTGAGCCGCGTGCCGGTCTTGGAGATGCTCTCCGTCGGCGGGATCAGGCTGACCGCGCCCATGGAGGTGGTCTTGCCGAGGCCGGAGTCCACATGGCCGCGCGGGTCGCGGGGCAGCAGGGCGCCGTACATGTAGGTGGCGCGTCGGCCCATGGCGTTGCCGGCCAGCACGTTCTCGCTGACCGCCTCCTCCAGGAAGCCTTCCGGCGCGATGATGCGCATGCCGGCTTCGATGTCGGCGTCGGAGAGGACGCCGCGGACGCCGCCGTAGTGGTCGACGTGACTGTGGGTGTAGATCACCGCGCTCACCGGCTTGTCGCCACGATGCCTGCGCATGAGGGCGAGCGCGGCGGCCGCCGGCTCGGCGGAGATCAGCGGGTCGATGACGATGTAGCCCCGCTCGCCCTCGATGAAGGTGATGTTGGAGAGGTCGAAGCCGCGGACCTGGTAGACGCCCTTGGTCACCTCGAAGAGGCCGTGCAGGGCGTTCAGCCGCGCCTGCCGCCAGAGGCTCGGATTGACCGTTGGCGGCGCCGCCTCGGCCTCCTCGAAGGCGAAGGCGCCCATGTTCCAGACGACCCCGCCGGAGGCGTTCTCGATCCTGGCGTCGGGGATGGTTCCGATGAAGCCGCGGCGCGCATCGGCGAAATCCTGGCCGTCGTCGGCGGGCAGTTCGGCGCGCAGGGTCTCGTGCGCCCGCAGGGTGGCTTCGGTGGCGTCCTTGGGCGCGGTCATGGCTTTCGTTTCCCCCTGATTGTCTGCGCCGGTCAGTAGAGGCTGCCGGGCTTGTCCTCGACGGCGTGGCCGCGGGCCGGGATCAGCATGTCGCGCCGGAAGGTGGCGATGACCTTGCCGTCCTGATTCTTGCCGATGGTGCGGATGGTGACGATGCCCTGGCCCGGCCGCGACTGGCTCTCGCGTTTGGCCAGCACCTCGCTCTCGCCATAGATGGTGTCGCCAGCGAAGACGGGGGCGGGGAACTTCACCTCGTCCATGCCCAGATTGGCGATGGCCTTCTGGGAGCAGTCACTGACGCTCATGCCGATCAGCAGGGCGAGCGTGTAGGTGGAGACGACGAGGTTGCGCCCGAACTCCGTCTGCTTGCCGTATTCGGCGTCGAAGTGCAGCGGGTGGGTGTTCAGCGTCAGCAGGGTGAAGAGGTGGTTGTCGGCCTCGGTCACCGTCTTGCCCGGCCGGTGCTCGTAGACGTCGCCCACGACGAAGTCGTCGTAGTAGCGCCCGAAGGTTTCGCGATAGCGGCCGGGGGCCACCTCCTTGACCGTCTTCACCTCTGGCCTCCCTTCGCCCGTTCCAGAACCCGCTGGGCGGTCCGCACCACGGGCAGTTCGATCAGTTTGCCGTCCATCAGCACCGGTCCGCCGGCGGCCGCCTCGAAGGCCGCGATCACCTGGTGGGCGTGCGCCACCTCGGCCTCGGCGGGCGTGTAGATGGCGTTCACCGGTCCCACCTGGTCGGGATGGATGCAGGCCCGGCCGGTGAAGCCCAGCCGGCGCGACCGGTCGGTTTCCGCGGTCAGGACCTCCGGCTCGCCGACAGCGGCCGGCGGGGCGTCCAGAAGCTGCACGCCGGCGCGCGCGCAGGCGGCGGCCAGCTGGCTGCGGGCGAAGAGCAGGGGCTCCCAGGCCATGTCGCAGCCGACCTCGGCCGAATAGTCGAAAGCGCCGAACAGCACGCCGGCCACGGCTGTGGCGCCGGCGATGTCCCAGCAGCGCATCAGGCCCTCGGGCGTCTCGATCAGCGGCCAGAAGGGCCGGTCCTCGCCGAGCGCACGGTGCAGCATGGCGAATTCCTGCGCGCCGGAGGCCTTGGGGATCATGAAGAAGTCGGCCTCTGCGCGTGCGGCGGCCTGCAGGTCGGCGTCGAACCAGGGCGTGCCGCGCCCGTTCAGCCGCAGGCCCACCTTCACCGGCGACTTCGCGCGTGCGGCCAGGAAGCGGACCGCCTCGTCGCGGGCGCGGTCCTTGTCCTGGGGCGCCACCGCGTCTTCGAGGTCGAGGCAGACGGCGTCCGCGCCGCTGGTCAGGGCGCGTTCGAAGCGGTTCGGCCGCGTGGCGGGTGTGAAGAGCAGGGATCGGAACTGGTCCAAGCGTCCTCCGGGGCGGGGCTGAGTCGCTGAGAGCGCGATAGAACACCCAAGCGCCGCGCCGGGCCAGGGCGCCCCTAGCGTCAAGGCGCGCACGTGCTAAGCGGCTCGCAAGGGAGAGACGCCATGTACGACCTTCTGAAGGGCCTGACGGTGGTCGAGGGTTCGGCCTTCATCGCCGGTCCCACCTGCGGCCTCTATCTCGCCCAGCTGGGCGCCCAGGTGATCCGTTTCGACAATATCGGCGGCGGGCCGGACTTCCGGCGCTGGCCGCTGGCCGCCAGCGGGGCGAGCCTCTATTGGGAGGGGCTGAATAAGGGCAAGAAGTCGGTGGCCATCGACCTCTCCCGGCCCGAGGGGCGGGAGCTCGCCCAGCGTCTGGCCGCCGCGCCGGGCGAGGACGCCGGCCTCTTCGTCACCAACTTCCCTGTCGAAGGGTTCCTCGCCTACGAGAGGCTGAAGGCCCTGCGCGAGGACGTCATCTGCGTGCGCGTCATGGGCTGGGCCGACGGCGGCCCGGGCGTCGACTACACGATCAACAGCGCCGTCGGCGTGCCCCTGATGACCGGCCATCCGGACGATCCGCGGCCGGTGAACCACGTCCTGCCGGCCTGGGACCTGCTGACCGGCGCCTTCGCGGCCTTCAACCTCGTCGCGGCCCTGCTGGCCCGTCATCGGACCGGCCAGGGGCGGGAGATCCGCATCCCTTTGTCCGACGTCGCCGCCGCCAGCCTCGCCAATATGGGCATGACAGCCGAGATCCTGGCCGGCGGGGGCCTGCGGCCGCGCCTGGGCAACGAACTCTTCGGCGCCTTCGGTCGCGATTTCGTCACCCGCGACGGCAAGCGGCTGATGGTGGTGGCGATCACGCCGCGCCAGTGGACGGGGCTCATCGAGGTCCTCGGCGTGGGCGAGGCCGTGGCCGCGGTGGAGCGCACGCGCGATGTCGACTTCCGCAAGGACGAGGGGCTGCGGTTCGCGCACAAGGACGTGCTCATGCCGATCTTCGAGGATGGCTTCGCCCGCGCCGACAGCGCCGACATCCTGCCGCGTTTCGACGAACTCGGCGTCTGCTGGGGGCCCTATCAGCGGCTGGAGGAGGCGCTGGAGGATCCGCGCCTCTTCGCCGGCAACCCGATCTTTTCCGAGCTCACCCAGCCGTCGGGCGAGACCTATCCGGTTCCGGGCTACGCCGCGACCCTGCCGCAGGACGCGCGGCGGCCGGCGCTTCCGGCCTCGCGCCTGGGTCAGCATACCGAGGAGGTGCTGGCGGGGCTGCTCGGTCTGAGCGGCGGCGAGATCGCCCGCCTGCACGATGCGGGGGTGGTGGCCTCGGGGTGAGACTCAAACTCCGCCCGTCATGCTCGCCCGTGTGGCGAGCATCCCTTGCAGGGGCAGGCGCGAGCCTCGTCCGGGATTCCCGGCGCAGGGCCGGCGATGACGGATTTGGCGTGCGGAGCTAGTCGGCCTTGGCCATCTTGCTCAGCAGCGTCCCCAGCTCCACCGGCATCGGGAAGACGATGGTGGAGTTCTTGTCGGCGCCGATGTCGTAGAGGGTCGAGAGGTAGCGCAGCTGCATGGCCTCCGGCTGGCCGGCCAGGGTCTGGGCGGCCTCCAGCATGGCCTGGGCGGCCTGCTTTTCGCCGTCGGCGTTGATGATGCGGGCGCGGCGGTTCCGCTCGGCCTCGGCCTGGCGGGCGATGGCGCGGACCATGCTCTCGTCGATGTCGACGTGCTTGATCTCCACATTGGCCACCTTGATGCCCCAGGCCTCGGTCTGGGCGTCGAGGATCTCCTCGATGTCGCGGTTGAGCTTGTCGCGCTCGCCCAGCATCTCGTCGAGGTCGTGCTTGCCCAGCACCGAACGCAGCGTCGTCTGGGCGAGCTGGCTGGTGGCGCCCATATAGTCCTCCACCTGGATCACCGCCCGGTCGGGATCGATGACTCGGAAGTAGAGGACCGCCGACACCTTCACCGAGACGTTGTCGCGGCTGATGACGTCCTGGCTCGGCACGTCGAGCACGATGGTCCGCAGATCCACCTTCACCATCTGCTGGACGATGGGGATCAGCAGGATCAGGCCCGGCCCCTTGACGCCGGAATAGCGGCCCAGGGTGAAGACGACGGCGCGCTCGTATTCGCGCAGGATCTTCACGGCCTGCATCAGGATGATGATGGCGAGGACTGCGAGAGCGAGATAGCTGGCGAGGTCGATCATGGGACTCTCCGGGTTCAGGCGGACGGATCGGGTTCGACGATGAGGGTGAGGCCGTCGCGGCCGGTGACGCGCACCGCCTGGCCCGGGATGAGGGCGGCTTCGGAGCGGGCCTGCCAGCTCTCGCCCTGGGCGTGGACGAAGCCGCGGCCGGCGCTCCAGCTCTTCACCTTTCCGGCTGCGCCGATGAGGGAGGCGGCGCCGGTCACCACCTTGCGCCGTGCGGCGCGCACGGCCGCACGAAGGGCGATGAGGAAGAAGCCGACGCTGAGCGCGATGGTCAGGAAGATGACCCAGGGCGACAGGCGGAAGCCCGGCGCGTCCCGGAACAGCAGGATCGAGCCGATGGCCAGGGCGACGACGCCGCCCAGGCCGAAGACGCCGACGCCCGGCACGAGCGCCTCGGCGGTCAGGAGGCCGATCCCCAGCAGCAGCAGGGCCGCGCCGGCATAGTTCACCGGCAGCATGTTGAGAGCGAACAGGCCGACGACCAGGCAGACCGCGCCCACCACGCCCGGCCCCACCGCGCCCGGCGACATGAACTCGAAGATGAGGCCGTACACCCCGACCATCAGCAGGAGGTAGGCGATGTTGGGATTGGTGATGATGGCGAGAAGCCTCGCCCGCCAGTCGGGGGCGATCTCCACCACCTCCGCGCCGGCCGTGCGCAGCGTGAAGGGTTCGCCGTCCAGCATCACCGCGCGGCCATCGGCCTGGGTCACCAGATCGTCCATGTCGCGCGCCAGCAGTTCGATCACGTTCTGGTCCAGCGCCTCGCGCGCCGTCAGCGTCTCGGCCCGCCGCACGGCGGCCTCGGCCCATTCGGCGTTGCGGTCCTGCAGGCCGGCGAGCGAACGGATATAGGCCGCCGCATCATTGGTGACCTTGGCGGTCATGGCGTCCTGCGACGCGGCCTTCTCTTCCTCGCCTTCGCCCGGTTCGGGATCGGGCGCCAGCGGGTTGGAGCCGCCCATCTGGACGGGCGTCGCCGCGCCCAGGTGCGCGCCGGGCGTCATGGCCGCCAGGTGGCTCGCATAGAGGATGTAGGTGCCCGCGCTCGCCGCCCGCGCGCCCGCCGGCGTCACGAAGACCGCCACGGGGACGGGCGAGTCCAGCATGTCGGAGATGATGTCGCGGGTGGAGGAGTCGAGGCCGCCCGGCGTGTCCATGCGGATGACCACCAGGGCCGCGTCGCGCTCGGCGGCTTCCTCCAGGCCCTGGGCGATGTACTCCCGCGTCGCCGGGCCGACCGCGCCGTCGAGGTCCAGCGCGATGACCGGGCCGTTCGCCGCCGGCGTCTGGGCCGCCGCCGGAGCGGCCAGCATCGTCCAGATGGCCAGGATGGCGGCCAGCAGGGTCAGGACGGCCGGGGCAGCGCGGCCTTTCATGGTCGGACCTCCCTCGTAGCGGCGCCCACCATGGCACAGGCCAGGCGGCCGCGTCTTGCCTTGCAGGACTCTTGATCCCGCCGCGCGGAGGCGCCACCCAGGGCGCACAGTCCAAGGAGCCTCCCATGAAGACCCGCGCCGCCGTCGCCTTCGAAGCCAAGAAGCCGCTCGAGATCGTGGAGGTGGACCTGGAAGGCCCCAAGGCCGGCGAGGTCCTGGTGGAGATCAAGGCCACCGGCGTCTGCCACACCGACGCCTACACCCTGGACGGCCTGGACTCCGAAGGCCTCTTCCCCTCGATCCTGGGCCATGAGGGCGCGGGCGTCGTGGTCGAGGTGGGGCCGGGCGTGACCAGCGTGGCGGTGGGCGATCACGTGATCCCGCTCTACACGCCCGAATGCCGCCAGTGCAAAAGCTGTCTGTCGCGCAAGACCAACCTCTGCACCGCCATCCGCGGAACGCAGGGCAAGGGCGTCATGCCGGATGGAACGAGCCGCTTCTCCTACAAGGGCCAGGCGATTCATCACTACATGGGCTGCTCGACCTTCTCGAACTATACCGTCCTGCCCGAGATCGCGGTGGCCAAGATCCGGCCCGACGCCCCCTTCGACAAGGCCTGCTACATCGGCTGCGGCGTCACCACCGGCGTCGGCGCGGTGACCAACACGGCCAAGGTGGAGCCGGGTGCCAACTGCATCGTCTTCGGCCTGGGCGGCATCGGGCTGAACGTCATCCAGGGGCTGAAGATGGTCGGCGCCTCGATGATCGTCGGCGTCGACATCAATCCCGACCGCGAGGAATGGGGCCGCCGCTTCGGCATGACCCACTTCGTGAACCCGAAGACCATCAGCGGCGACGTGGTCGCCCATCTGGTGGAGCTGACCGGCGGCGGGGCCGACTACACCTTCGACTGCACCGGCAATGTGGAGGTGATGCGCCAGGCGCTGGAGGCCTGCCATCGCGGCTGGGGCGAGAGCATCATCATCGGCGTGGCCGAGGCCGGCCGCGAGATCGCCACGCGGCCGTTCCAGCTGGTCACCGGCCGAGTCTGGCGCGGCACGGCCTTCGGGGGGGCGCGCGGGCGCACCGACGTGCCGACCATCGTCGACTGGTACATGAACGGGAAGATCGAGATCGACCCGATGATCACCCACACCCTGCCGCTGGAGCGCATCAACGAGGCCTTCGACCTGATGCACGCGGGCAAGTCGATCCGCTCGGTCATCGTCTACTGAGGCCGCGGGCGATGAGCGTCGAAATCCTGCAGCAGCATCGCGTCCACGGCGGGACCCTGCGCTACGTCCGCCACGACAGCGCCGCCACCGGCACGCCCATGCGCTTCTCCCTCTTCCTGCCGGAAGGGGAGGGACCGTTCCCCCTGCTGGTCTGGCTCTCAGGGCTCACCTGCACCGAGGACAACTTCACCACCAAGGCCGGCGCCTATGGCCCGGCCGCGGCGCATGGCGTGGCCATCCTCGCGCCCGACACGAGCCCCCGCGGCGAGGGCGTGGCTGATGACGAGGCCTATGACCTCGGCCAGGGCGCAGGCTTCTATGTGGACGCCACGCAGGCCCCCTGGGCCCCGCACTTCCGCATGGAGACCTATGTCACCGGCGATCTGCTGGAGACCGTGTTCGCCGCGTTTCCCGTCGACCGCGCCCGCACCGGCGTCTCCGGCCACTCCATGGGCGGCCATGGCGCCCTGACGCTCGCCCTGCGCCATCCGGACCTGTTCCGCAGCGTCTCAGCCTTCGCGCCCATCTGCTCGCCCACCCGCTGCCCGTGGGGCGAGAAGGCCTTCTCCGCCTATCTGGGCGAGGATCGCGCGGCCTGGGCGGAGCACGACGCCGCACGCCTGATCGAGGCGGGCGCGGCCAAGGGGCGGTTCGACGACATCCTGGTGGACCAGGGTCTGGCCGACAATTTCCTGGAAGGCCAGCTGAAGCCGGACCTGCTGGAAGCCGCCTGCGCCGCCGCCGGCCAGAAGCTGACCCTGCGCCGCCAGGAAGGCTACGACCACTCCTACTTCTTCATGGCCAGCTTCATCGCCGACCACGTGGCGTTTCATGCGGAGAAGCTGAAGGGCTGAGGGTCGGTGGGCGTGGACGAACCTCCGCTCACAACCCTTTGTGCAAGCTCAGATTGGCGAAGGTGGAGCGACGGGAGGCATATCGTCGAACACTGCGCAGCCATCAGGGTACGCGATCCACGGCATGCCCTGTGCGCAGCGCACCGCGATGGTGGGAACCGGCAGCGTCGGATCGGCGAAGCAGCCTCCGGCAAATCCGGTCTGTCCGGGCCTCCACGCTCCGAACGACCGCCAATAGATGGTTGAACCGCACTTCGAGCAGAACCAGCGTTTGCCAAAGCCCTCGAGAACAGCCAGCGGACCCTCCACTCTCCTGACCTGCTCATCTTGAAAGTAGACTGACCAGCCGACCGGAGCGCCCGTACGCCGTTTGCAGTTGTCGCAGCTACATAGTCCGCTGCTGACCGGCTCGCCCTGAACCTCGACCAAGCATGCGCCACAGGCGCATTGGGCAGTCCGAATTCTCATGGCAGGTCCCGCTGATCTCGCCAGATACCAACATCGTGGGCGCTGCAGCGGAAGGCCCAAACGAGTCGCCAGCCTCGGTCCTCTAGCCACCCATCGCCGCGCTGAGCATCCCCCGCTCCCAGGATGCCACCGCCACCCAAGTCATGCTCGCCCCTGTGGCGAGCATCCCTGTCGAGGGCGGGCGCGGGCAGCGCGAGGGATTCTCGGCGCAAGGCCGAGAATGACGGGGAGGGGCGGAGCCTCTAGTCCAGCCGCCCCACGTCCAGCACCGGCGAGGCGTCGATGCCTTCGGCGTCCATGAGGGCGGAGACGCGTTCCAGGGCGGCGATGATGGAGGCCTGCTCCCAGTCGGCCAGTTTTGAGAAGCGGGCGGCGAAGCGGTCCTGCAGCAGGTCCGGGGTCTCGGCGAGCGCCTTGCGGCCCTCCGGCGTCAGGACGACGGAGATGCGCCGGCGGTCGGCGCTGGTCTTTTGGCGCACGATGAAGCCGCGCGCTTCCAGCTTGTCGAGAAGGGCGGTGACCGTGGCCTGGCTGAGCCGCGCGGCCTCGGCGATGGCGCCGGCGCCGGGCTCGCCCGCGCGGGCCACGATCTGAAGCACGATCAGCTGGGAGGGCGTCAGGCCCGTCGCCCGCGTCAGGTCGCGCGAAGCGAACTCCGCCGCCCGCACGATCCGGCGGATCGCCACCAGGGCGTCACTGACGCGAGATTCCATCCGCCGACCGCGCCTCCCGACCGAGTCATTGCGATTCCCCTCATGACGCGCCGACGGCAGCCGCGCAAGCGCCTCGAAGTTCCGTTTTCACGATCATTCGAGTAACAAAACAATTGATCTGACGAATTCTCATGTCGGTGCACGTTTTTCCCGCGATTTCCGGGAACCCACCGGGCGATTGTGCGTAAACGCTGGGCGCCAAGGGTTGACATAGTTAGATCGACGAACCAAATACGAGGCATGGATATGGAGAGCCTTCAGACGGTTCCGGCGCGCTCGCCCGAGGCCGGAGAGCGCTCGGGGGGGGATTTGGGCTTTTCGGCGCCGGGCGCCGAGGATGGTCCAGCCGTCCACGCGCTGATCGCGGCGTGCCCGCCGCTCGATCAGAATTCGGTCTACGCCAACCTGCTGCAATGCACCCACTTCGCCGACACCTGCGTGGCGGTGAAGCGCGAGGGCCGGCTGGTGGGCTGGGTCTCCGGCTACATCCCGCCGCAGGAGCCGGACGTCCTCTTCGTCTGGCAGGTGGCCGTCGCCGAGGAGGCGCGCGGCTTAGGCCTCGCCAAGCGCATGATCCGCCACATCCTGGACCGCGCTTCGTGCGCGGGCGTGGCGCGCATCAAGACCACGATCACCCCCGACAACGGCGCCTCCTGGGCGCTGTTCAAGGGGCTCGCCAAGGGGCTGGAGGCGGACATCTCCGACGCGCCCTGGTTCCTGAAGGACAAGCATTTCCCGAACGGCCACGAGACGGAGCACCTCGTCACGATCGGACCCTTCGCCGCCGATCGGCGGCCCTGAACCCCTTCACCCCACGACTTCGACCCAACCACCCGGGAGGGAAAATCACATGTACGACGCCGAAACCCCCACGGCGCGCGAGCCGCGCCCCTTCGCCACCTTCGAGCGGATGGAATCCAAGGTCCGCTCCTACTGCCGCAGCTTCCCCGCCGTCTTCGAGCGGGCCGAGGGCTCCTGGCAGTACGACAAGGACGGCAAGGGCTATATCGACTTCCTGACCGGCTGTTCGGTGCTGAACTACGGCCACAACCACCCGGCCATGAAGCAGGCGCTGATCGACTACATCCAGTCCGACGGCGTGGTGCACAGCCTGGACATGCACTCCAAGGCCAAGGGCGAGTTCCTCGAAGCGCTGGAGAGCAAGATCCTCAAGCCGCGCGGGATGAACTATCTCGCCCAGTTCACCGGCCCCACGGGCGCCAACGCCGTCGAGGCGGCGCTGAAGCTGGCGCGCAAGGTGACGGGCCGGACCAACGTCATCGCCTTCACCAACGGCTTCCACGGCGTCACGCTCGGCGCCCTGGCGGCCACCGGCAACAGCCACCACCGCGGCGGCGCCCACATCCCGCTCAGCGGCGTGACCCGGATGCCCTATGACGGCTACTTCGGGGAGGGCGTCGACACCGCCGCCCAGCTGGACAAGATGCTCAGCGACCCGTCGGGCGGCGTGGACAAGCCGGCCGCCATCATCGTCGAGGTCGTGCAGGGCGAGGGCGGCCTCAACGTCGCCTCGGCCGAGTGGCTGCAGAAGGTGGAGAAGATCGCCCGCAAGCACGGCGCGCTCTTCATCGTCGACGACATCCAGGCCGGCTGCGGCCGCACCGGGACCTTCTTCTCGTTCGAAGGCATGGGCCTGAAGCCCGACATCATCACCATGGCCAAGTCCCTGTCGGGCATGGGCCTGCCGATGGCGCTGGTTCTGGTGAAGCCCGAGCTCGACCAGTGGAAGCCGGGCGAGCACAACGGCACCTTCCGCGGCAACTGCCACGCCTTCGTCACCGCCAAGGCGGCGATCGACACCTTCTGGTCGGACGACGATTTCGCCGCCGAGGTTCAGCGCAAGGGCGAGCGCCTGCGCAAGGGCCTGCAGGAAATCGCCATGGCCAACCGCGGCGTGGTCAAGGGCCTGAAGGGCCGCGGCATGATGCGCGGCCTGGACGTGGGCTCGAGCGAGATTTCCGATCCCGTCGTCGATGCGGCCTTCAAGAAGGGCCTGATCATCGAAACCAGCGGCGCCCACGACCAGATCCTGAAGGTCCTGGCGCCCCTCAACATCTCCGACGCCGACCTCGATGCCGGCCTGGAGATCCTTTCCAACTGTGTGGCCGAAGCCGCGGAGCGCCAGGCGCTCGGTTCGGCGGCCTAAGGGAGTAAGCTTATGATCGTCCGCGACCTGAACGAAGCCAACCAGACCCGACGCCGCGTCGTCTCGAAGGGGTGGGAGAGCACCCGCCTTCTTCTGAAGGACGACCAGATGGGCTTCTCGTTCCACATCACGACCATCTACGCCGGCGCGGAACTGCCGATGCATTACCAGAACCATCTGGAGTCGGTTTACTGCATCTCCGGCGAGGGCTCGATCGAGGACACCGCCACGGGCGAAGTCCATGAGATCAAGCCGGGCGTCATGTACGCGCTGGACAAGCACGACAAGCACATCCTGCGCGGCAAGACCGAGATGAAGATGGCCTGCGTCTTCAATCCGCCGCTCAACGGCCTGGAAGTCCATGACGACACCGGCGCCTATCCCCTGGAGGCCGAGACCGTCTGAGGCAGGATCGCCGGCCCCGATCGCGGGGCCGGCCCGCATCACCCTTTGACTTTCCGACCCGCCGTGGCGCCCGACGGCCGCCGGGCGGGATGCGAGGCAGGAGGACGCCTTCCATGACCGATCTTTATCCATCACGCGTGGCCGACCAGCCGACCTGGCTGGAGCGCAAGGACCCGGTGGTCCACAGCCCGTGGCACTCGGAATCGCCGCTGAGCCAGGCCCAGCACGAGGCCTTCGAGCGCGACGGCTTCCTGGTGCTGCAGAACGTGTTCGAGGAAGACGAAATCGCCGCCCTGCAGGCGGAGATGAACCGCCTGCGCGGCATGCCGCCCACGCTCGACGCCGAGACCATCGTCGCCGAGCCCGCCTCGGGCGCCCTGCGCTCGATCTTCGCCATCCACCGGCAGAGCGCCCTGATCGGGCGGCTCGCCTCGGACGAGCGCCTGGTGTCGATCGCCAAGCACATCCTGGGCGACGAGGTCTACATCCACCAGTCGCGCCTGAACTATAAGCCCGGCTTCGACGGCAAGGAGTTCTACTGGCACTCCGACTTCGAGACCTGGCACACCGAGGACGGCATGCCGCGCATGCGCGCCATCTCGATGTCGGTGCAACTCGTGGACAATTTCGAGTTCAACGGGCCGCTGATGCTGATGCCCGGCTCGCACAAGACCTATGTCACCTGCGTCGGCGAGACGCCGGAGGACCACTACAAGCAGTCCCTGCGCAAGCAGGAGTACGGCGTGCCGGACCGTGAGAGCCTGGCCAAGCTGGCCGAGCAGCACGGCATCGCCGCGCCGACGGGCCCGGCGGGCTCGGTCGTGATCTTCGACTGCAACACCATGCACGGCTCGAACGGCAACATCACGCCGTATCCCCGGGCCAACGCCTTCATGGTCTACAACGCCGAGAGCAACGCCCTGCAGGCGCCGTTCGCGGCCCAGACGCCGCGCCCCGAATTCATCGGCGCGCGCGAACACACAGAGCGCCTGGTTCCCGTCCGCGGCAGCCTGGCCGAGCAGGTGAGGGCGGCCTGATGGGACATACGGTCGAAAAGATCGGCGGGACTTCGATCTCCAATACGGACGCGGTGCTCGCCAACATCCTCATCGCCGATCGCAAGGGCGATGACCTGTACAACCGCATCTTCGTGGTTTCGGCCTATGCCGGCATCACCAACCACCTGCTCGAGCACAAGAAGACCGGCGAGCCGGGCGTTTACGCCCTGTTCGCCTCGGCCTCGGCGCTGGAGGCGTCGGCCTGGCTGGATTCGCTGGCCAAGCTGCAGGCCGAGATGCTCCGCATCAACGCCGACCGGTTCGGCGACGGCCCCGATCGCAGGACGGCCGACGAGTTCATCCTGGCCCGCATCGAAGACGCCCGCTCGGCGCTGACCGATCTGCAGCGCCTGTGCGCCCACGGCCACTTCCGCCTCGACACCCAGCTGGGCGTCGTGCGCGAGATGCTGGCGTCCATGGGCGAGGCCCACAGCGCGCATAACCTGACGCTGGAGCTGAAGGCCCGCGGCGTGAACGCCCGCTTCGTCGACCTGACGGCCTGGGAGGACAAGCGGGCGCTGAGCCTGGACGAGCGCATCGCCGACGCCTTCGCCGGGGTCGACGTGACCAGCGAGCTGCCCATCGTCACCGGCTTCGCCCAGCGCAAGGACGGCCTGATGAAGGAGTTCGGGCGGGGCTATAGCGAGGTGGTCTTCAGCCGCATCGGCGTGATCACCGGCGCCAGCGAAGCCATCATCCACAAGGAGTTCCACCTTTCGAGCGCCGATCCCAAGCTCGTGGGCGAGAACGCCGTCCGCAAGATCGGCCGCACCAACTACGACGTGGCCGACCAGCTGGCGAACCTGGGCATGGAGGCCATCCACCCCCGCGCGGCGCGCGGCCTGCGCCACGCCAACATCCCGCTGATCGTCAAGAACACCTTCGAGCCGGAAGACCGAGGCACGTCCATCTGCGGCGACTTCGTCTCCGAGACGCCGCGGGTGGAGATCATCGCCGGCATGAAGGGCGTGACGGCGCTCGAACTGCTCGAGCAGGACATGGTGGGGGTGAAGGGCTACGACGCCGGCATCCTGGAGGTTCTGACGCGCCACAAGGTGCGGATCGTCTCCAAGGCGTCGAACGCCAACACCATCACCCACCATCTGGACGCCAACCCCAAGCAGGTGAAGCGGGTCATCGCCGAACTGGAGGAGCGATTCCCCAATGCGGCCATCTCCACCCAGAAGGTGGCCATCGTGGCGGCCATCGGCAGCGACCTGAACGTGCCGGGCCTGACCAGCCGCGCCACCGTCGCGCTCGGAGAGGCCGGCGTGGAGGTCCTGGGGATGCAGCAGCTCTCCCGTCGCGTGGACATCCAGTTCACCGTCGCCGAAGACGACTATGCCGCCGCCGTGACGGCGCTCCACCGACGGCTCGTCGAGGAGGAGGCCTCCCTGGCGAGGCCGATGCGCAGCGCCGCCTGATCCGGCGGAAGCCCGCGGCCCCGGCGCCGCGGGCTTCTTGCTGACGGCCAAGAACAAGACCCGGAGGAGGGCGACCCGTGACGATGTTCGTATTCCTGCTGTGCCTGGCGGCCTTCGTCGCCATCGGCCTTGCCTCGGTCCGCAAGGCCAAGGCCTCGAAGAAGGACTACTACCTCGCCAGCAGCAGCGTACATCCCGCCTTCGCCGGGCTTTCGGCGGTGGCCACGAACAACTCCGGCTACATGTTCATCGGGGTGATCGGCTTCACCTACGCCACGGGACTGGCGGCCATCTGGCTGATGATTGGCTGGATCCTCGGGGACTTCCTGGCCTCGCTCTTCATCCACCGTCGCCTGCGCGAGGTGACGGAAGTTTCCGGTCAGGTCTCGTTCGCCGCCGTCGTGGCCAAGTGGTCGGGGCAGGACTTCGGCGTCTGGCGCAAGATCGCCGCGGTCATCGCCGTGATCTTCCTCGGCGCCTATGCCGCCGCCCAGATCGCCGCCGGCGGCAAGGCCCTGCAGGGCGTGCTCGGCTGGACCCCGCAGTCGGGCGCCATCATCTCGGCCATCCTCATCCTGGCCTACAGCGCCTTCGGGGGCATCCGCGCCTCGATCTGGACCGATGCGGCGCAGTCCATCGTCATGGTCTTCGCCATGAGCCTGCTGCTGTTCGTCGCCGTCGCCGGCCGCGGCGGACTGGACGCCACCCACGCCGAGATGGCGGCCATACCCGGCTTCCTGAACCTCTTCCCCGACGACCTTCTGTTCCCGGGATTCCTGGGCATGGCGCTGTTCGTGCTCGGCTGGATGGCCGCCGGCCTCTCCGTCATCGGCCAGCCGCACGTCATGGTGCGCTTCATGGCGCTGAAGGAAGCCGACGACATGGCCGCCGCGCGCGGCTGGTACTACGGCTATTTCACCCTCTTCTACCTGCTGGCCACCGGCGTCGGCATGATGTCGCGCCTCTATCTGCCCGATCTCGCCGCCCTCACCCCGAACTCGCCCTGCCGACCATGGCCGTGGAACTGCTGCCGCCGGTGCTGGTCGGAGTCATCCTGGCCGGCATCTTCGCCGCCACCATGTCGACGGCCGACTCCCTCGTCCTGGCGTGCTCGGCGGCGATCACCAGCGACCTCGCCGAGAACCGCATCCAGCGGCCCTGGATCATGAAGTCGGTCACCGCCGCGGTGACGCTGCTGGCGCTCGGCTTCGCCCTGAGCGGATCGCGCAGCGTCTTCAGCCTCGTCATCCTGGCCTGGTCGACGCTCGCCTGCGCCTTCGGCCCGCTGATGATCATCCAGGCTCTGGGGCGGCGGGTGAACCAGCCGGTCGCCATCGGCCTCATGCTGGGCGGCGTCGGCATCGCGCTCTGGTGGCGGATGATGGGCTGGGAAGGGCAGGTCTATGAAGGCCTGCCGGGCATTCTGATCCCGACGCTCGTCGGCTTTGCGCTCAGCCGGCCCGTGGGGGCCGGGCGGGCGGCCGGCGGCGCGCCGGAGACGGCGGCCCCGGCGCCCGGTTCTTGACCGGCGGAGATTGACCCGACGCCGCACTCCGACGCATGACTCTCCGCCGGAGGAGTTGCGGCCCGCGCTCCCTGTCCCACACCGAACCCTAGAATTCGGCGAGGATGCGAGATCTGCGGGCCCTGAACGGAAGCGGAGACCCCAGCCATGCGCCTGGCCAAGCCAAGGATCGCCCCCCTCGCCGACGGGGAGCTCGACGCCGACCAGAAGGAGCTCCTGGCGCCCATGGCCGACCGCGGCCGGGTCCTGAACATCTTCCGCACCCTGGCGCGCGCGCCGAAGGCGATGAAGGGCTTCATGGGCTGGGGCAACTACGTCATGTCCCGCCGCAACGATCTGCCGGCGCGGGAGCGGGAGATCGTCATCCTGCGGACAGGCTATCTCTGCCGCTCGGGCTATGAGTGGACCCAACACGTCCCGATCGGAAAGCAGGCCGGCCTGACCGACGAGGAGGTGGCGCGCCTCAAGGCCGGCCCCGACGCGCCGGGCTGGAGCGCGGCCGACGCCGCCCTGATCCGCGCCGCTGACGAGCTTCACCAGGACCAGTTCGTCACCGAGCCGACCTGGCGGGCCCTGGGCGAGCATTTCAGCGACAAGCAGCGGATGGACGTGGTCTTCACCGCCGGCCAGTACACCCAGGTCTCCATGATGCTGAACACCTTCGGCGTGCAGCTGGACGAGGGGCAGACGCTCGATCCCGACCTGAAGGCCTTCTGATGGGCCGGCTGGACGGCAAGGCCGCGGTCATCTGCGGCGCCGGCCAGACGCCGGGCGAGACGCTCGGCAACGGGCGGGCCATGGCGCTGCTGTTCGCCCGCGAGGGGGCGAAGGTCCTCTGCGTCGACCGGGTGGGAGAGCGCGCCGCCGAAACCGCCCGGATGACCGCCGACGAAGGCGGGGCGGCCGAGTGGCTCGAGGCCGACATCTCCAAGGCCGAAGGCGCTGCGGCGGCGGTGGCTGCGGCGCGGGAGAAGTTCGGGGCGCTGGACGTCCTGGTCAACAATGTCGGCATCGGGGGCGGCGACGCGCCCGCGCACCTGGTGGAGGAGCAGGCCTTCGACCGCATCCTGTCGGTGAACCTGAAGGGCGCCTGGCTGACGTCGAAGGCGGCCATTCCGGTGATGCGCGAACAGGGCGGCGGAGCGATCGTGAACATCTCGTCCCTGGCCTCCATCGCCGGCGGCATCCAGGTGGCCTACGAAGTGTCGAAGGCGGCGATGAACCGGCTGACCACAAGCGTCGCCCAGTCGAACGCCAAGTACGGGATTCGCTGCAACGCCGTCCTGCCGGGGCTGATGGACACGCCCATGGCGGTGGACGGGATCGCCCGCGCCACCGGCCAGACGCCGCAGGCCGTCCGAGAGGCGCGCAGCGCCCGAGTGCCTCTGGGCGGAAAGATGGGCACGGCCTGGGATACGGCCTATGCCGCCCTGTTCCTGGCGTGCGACGAGAGCCGCTTCGTCACCGGCGTGCTGCTGCCGGTCGACGGCGGCATGTCCAGCCGCATCGGCTGAAAACCATTTTCATTCAGGAGATTGCTTTGAAGAACCTGTTCAGCGTCGAGGGCAAGGTCGTCCTCATCACCGGCGGCAGCCGCGGCATCGGCGAGATGATCGCCCGCGGCTATGTGGAGAACGGCGCCAAGGTCTACATCTCCTCGCGCAAGGCCGAGGTCTGCGACCGGGTGGCCGAGGAGCTGTCGGAATACGGGACCTGCATTTCTCTGCCCTTCGACCTGGGCGGCATGGACGGGATCGAGGGCCTGGCCAATGCGGTCAAGGAACGCGAGTCCCGCCTGGACGTGCTGGTGAACAACGCCGGCGCCACCTGGGGCGCGCCCATCGACGAGTATCCCGAGGACGGCTGGGACAAGACCGTCGACCTGAACGTCAAATCGATCTTCTTCCTGACCCAGAAGCTGCTGCCCCTGCTGCGGGCCGCGGCCAGCGCCGACGAGCCCGCGCGCGTGATCAACATCGCCTCGGTGAACGGCATCGAGCCGCCGGCCCTGGAGACCTATGCCTATTCGACCTCCAAGGCCGGCTGCATCATGCTGACCCGCCACCTGGCCAAGCGGCTGGCGCCGGAGCACATACTGGTCAACGCCATCGCGCCGGGGCCCTTCCCGTCGAAGATGATGGCCGCGACGCTCGCCCAGGCGGGCGACGCCATCGCCAAGAACAATCCCCGCGGCCGCATCGGCCAGCCGGAGGACATCGCCGGCGTCGCCATCTTCCTGGGCAGCCGCGCCTCGGCCTACACGACCGGCGCCACCATCCCCTGCGACGGCGGCTCCGCCGAGGTCTGATCCGGCTTAAGGATAGCCGCGCGCGGCGATGTAGGCGTCCAGCTGCTGGACGCGCGCGGCGTCCGAGGGGTGGGTCGACAGGATCGCCGGTCCGCTGGACCCGCTCGCCCGGGCGGCCATGCGCCGCCAAAGGTCCACCCCGCGGCGGGCGCTGAAGCCCGCGCGGACCATCAGGTCCAGGCCCAGCCGGTCCGCCTCCAGCTCATGCTGGCGCGAATAGGGCATCAGAACCGCCACCTGCAGGGCGGGGCCGGCGTAGCGCCCGAGCGCCTGGGCCAGGCCGCTCTCGGCGTTCTGCGTGGCGGCGCCGACGAGCCCGGCGCCGACCTGGGCCAGGGCCGTCTGCGAGTAGCGCTCTGCGGCGTGGTTGGCGGTCACGTGCGCCACCTCGTGACCCAGCACGGCGGCCAGTTCGTCGTCATTGGCCACGAACTTCATCATGCCGGTGGTCACGCCGACCTTGCCGCCCGGCAGGACGAAGGCGTTGATCGCGTCGTCCTGGAAGACGGCGTATTCCCAGGCCTGTCCGCCGAGGGCCGCGGCCTGGACGATCTGGCCGCCGACGCGCCGCACCCGCGCATTGGCCGCCGGGTCGTTGGAGAGCCGTTCGGTCTGCTTCATCTGCGCCCAGGCCTGGGCGCCCTGCTGCGAGAGCGCGGCCGGGTCGACCAGCAGCACCTGCTGGCGACCGAGATCCGAATTGTAGGAACAGGCGGCCAGCGCCATGGCCAGGGCTGGCGCGGTCAGGCGGCGGGCAGGGGTCATGGCGCGGCGGGTCTGGGACATGCGGCGGGCTCCTCCGATCAGCTTCACGTTAGCGCAGAAACGTGTCGCCGCAGAATGGGTCGCATGCCGCCGCATTGACGACCCATCTCTCCGCCAGTATCGATATTGAGAACCATTCGCAAATGGAGAGTCGCCATGGCGGGCGTCGAGGCGTGGACCGCACTTCCCCAACACGAGGGGCCGCAGGGCCTGACCTGCGGCGAGCAGCTCGTGCTCGCCGGCTGCCGGTACTGGGCGAGCCTGCGCCTTGCGGGGCAGGAGCCGCAGGGGCCGGTCCGCAGTCTGGTTGCGGCCCGGGCGAGCGACCGTGCCGCGGCCCTGTTCGTGGCCATGATGGAGAGCCTCGAGAAGCAGACGCGGCGGCCCCTCGACTTCCGGTGCGGCGGCTGCGCCGGCTATTCCCCCGACGAGCAGCGCCTGGTCGTCGCCTGCGGGATCAGCCGCATCGACATGCAGACCGCGCGCGCCCTCCTGACGCCCCTGGTGCACCAGCCCGAGCCGGTGGTGGTCTTCGCCCGCGCCGTGAACATGGTGCTGGCCCACGAAGGTCTGGACCTGCCCGTCAGGCTCTCCGATCCGAAGCCGCAGATCCGGCCGGGCGCCGCCCGCCCGGCGGGGGCGACGCTCCATTGAGGCGGGGGGCGACCCATTTCCGCCACGAGCCCGTGGGAGCAGGGGCCGGCCGTTGAACCGCAGGAGATCTCCGCCATGCCTCGCCGCCTCGTCGTGACCGCCCTGTCCCTCTGCGGCCTGTTCGCCGCCGGATCGGCTTCGGCCGCCGAGGGCCGCTTCATCCACCCGGCCGACACGGACCGCGACGACCGCATCAGTCGGGAGGAATGGGTGGCCTACAAGCTTCCCGCCGCGGAGTTCGACAAGGCCGATACGGACGGCGACGGCGTGATCAACGGGCCGGAATTCGTCGCCTGGAGCCAGACCCGCAACTGATCGCCCGGAACGGCCCGCCGCCGGACGCGTTTGCCAAGCTCAAGCTTGGAGGCGTCGAATGCTGAAGTGGGCCGGAATTTTCCTGCTGGTGATGATCGCTGCGGCGATTGTCGGCTTTCTGGTGGAGGCGGTGCGCTTTATCGCCGGCTTCCTCGTCGTGGCCTGCCTCATCGGCTTCGTCGCCACCGGCGGCCTCAAGATGTTCGGGAAGAAGGGCGGCGACTGACGCCGCCCCAGCCCCTTCGGGCCGCTATTCCCGCGTGTAGTGGTCCGGGATCTTCGGCTCCTTGCCCGCCTTGCCCCACAGGACGATCTCGTTGCCCCAGGGGTCGCGGAAGGCGTGGTTGAAGCCGTTGAACTCGGCCCAGTAGTGGTTCTTCCACAGGATGGTCGCGCCTCGGGCCTCGGCGGCCGAGAGGATGCGTTCGGGCGTGTCGTCGTCGCTGATCAGGATCCAGACCCGCGGCTTGCGGCCGTCGCTGACGGTGCGGGGTTCGACGCCCTCGGGGTTCGGATGCGGCCGGGCGTTGGCCGTCTTGTGGATGCCGATGTGCAGATTGCCGATCTCGCTGTCGCTGCCGTCCGGATTGCGGAACTGGCCGCCCGGAACCAGCCGGTGATAGAGCCCCTTGGGCCGGGGATCGTCCTGCCAGCCGAAGACCTCGGCATAGAACTGGCCGGCGGCGGCGGGGTCGTCGGCGGCGAGGTCGACGAAGATCAGGGTGTTGGGATAGCCCACGGGAACTCCTCTTGGCTCACAGGCCGCCTGCGCGGCGCACGCGGAACCTAGGGGAGGGCGGGCCTCGGCTTCTTGTCCGTCCGCGCCGAGGACCTTGCCTGAGCGCGCAAAGAACAAGCTCTGAGCGCTCTTCTGAAATTTTACTGAAAATGTGCAAAAGGACTGGTCAAACCGGCGCCGCAGCCGCCACCCTGGGCGGCATCGCAGTTCCTCGATCCCAGGAGTTCACGTGCAGGACCTCGCCGACCGTACGCTCGACCAGCTCTTCCGCCAGGCGCGCACGCACAATGTGTGGTCCGACGAGCCGATCTCCGAGGCGACCCTCCACGCGCTCTACGAGCTTCTGAAGTGGGGGCCCACCTCCGGAAACTGCGGCCCCGGCCGCTTCGTCTTCCTGCGTTCGGCCGAGGCCAAGGAGAAGCTCTCGCCGCACCTGTCGCGCGGCAACCGGGCCAAGACCATGGCCGCCCCGGTGTGCGTGATCGTCGCCTACGACCTGAACTTCGCCGAGAAGCTGCCCTATCTCTTCCCTCACGACCCCAAGGCCAAGGACTGGTTCGCCGATCCTCAGGTCCGTTTCGAGACCGCCCTGCGAAATTCGAGCCTCCAGGGCGCCTATCTGATCATGGCGGCCCGGGCGCTCGGCCTCGACTGCGGCCCGATGTCGGGCTTCGACAACGCCGGCGTGGACGAGGCCTTCTTCGCCGGCACGAGCTGGCGGTCCAACTTCCTCGTGGCCCTGGGCCGCGGCAAGCCCGAAGGCGTCTATCCGCGAAATCCGAGGCTGGCCTTCGAGGAGGCCTGCCAGATCCTCTGACGGCGGGCCGCGGAATCGCCGCGGCGCTGGCCGGTCCTGACATTTCAGACTAAGCACTTGGGGTGACCAGGCCGAAGAGCCCGGCGTCCGGAGGAAGGAAGAAGAGTGGGACGGAGTGTCAGCGTGAACCCGGCTGCGGCAGGCAGAGAGACCCAGGGCGAGGGAATCATCGCCGCCACCGGAGAGTGGTCGCCGGAACTGCAGAAGGCGCGCGCCTACGAGCAGATCCTGCTGGACATCATCCTGGGCGAACTGGCGCCTGGGGCGCGCCTCGACGAGCAGGCGCTCACCCGCCGCTACAATACGGGCCTGGCCGGGGTGCGTGACGCCCTCGGTCGCCTGGCCCTGGAAGGCATGGTGGTCCGCCGCTCCCGCGCGGGCACCACGGTTTCGCCGCTCGACCTCGTCGATCTCCGCGAAGGCTACGAGGCCCGCGCCCTGATCGAGCCGCACTGCGCGGCCATGGCCGCGCGCAACGCCAACGAGGACGAGATCGCCCAGATCCTCGCCGCCTTCGACGACGCCGAGCGGGCGACGCGCGACTATGACCGCCGCGCCCTCGTGGCCATGGACCAGCGCTTCCATGCGCTGATCGCGCGGGCCAGCCGCAACGCCGCGCTCGCCCGCATCCTCATTCCGCTGCAGCACAAGGCGGCGCGCTTCTGGGTCTATTCCATGGGCGCGACCACGGAGGAGGAGCGGCTGGCCGACATCTGCCACCACCGCGCCATCGCCCAGCGGATCGCCGCCCGCGACGCCGAGGGCGCCCGCGCGGCCATGATCCTCGTCCTCGGCTCCATGCCCCAGACCGTGCGGCGCTCTCTCACCGGCTTCGGCGAGGAGGACGCGCAATCGGCGAGCGCGGGTGCGGCCTGACCACCTTCTGGTTGATCCCCGGCCCGGGGGTGATCCACGGGCGGGCGCCGCATCGCCGAAACTGAGCGTCAGGCGGGCGCCTCTGAAATTCCGTCTGACATTTCACGTGACATTTTTGACCTGCCGGGCGCGGCGGGCGAGCTTGTGTCCAAGAGCAGCGCGGACGCGGGGATAACCGCCACCCGGCGGAGGGTCCGCGCTCTCGGATGAGGGCGAAATGTCAAAGAGACTTCTGCTGGTGGCGGGCGCCTCCCTGTCCGCACTGATTGCAAGCCCTGGGTTCGCCTGGGCCCAGGCCGACCTGGTCGACGAAGTGGTGGTGACGGCGCGCGACAAGACGGGCCTTCTGGAGAAGGATCCCAGCGACAGCGTGTTCGGCCTGGACAAGGCCCTTATCGAGACGCCGCGCTCGGCCAGCTTCGCCAGCGACGTGACGCTGGAGCGCTATGGCATCCAGTCCATCGACGACCTGACGGCGGTCTCGCCCGGCACCTATACCGCCAGCTTCTATGGCGTGCCCGGCGCCCTGAACATTCGCGGCACCCTGGCGGAGAACTACTTCCGCGGCTTCAAGCGCATCGAGAACCGCGGCACCTATTCGACGCCGATCGCCGACGCGGCGCAGATCGAGATCGTCCGCGGCCCGCCCACGCCCATCTATGGCGCGGGCAAGGTGGGCGGCATGCTCAACTTCATCCCCAAGTCCGGGAAGATGGAGGGCGAGTACATCTCCGAGATCGGCGGCGACGTCTCGCTGACCGTCGGCTCGTACCAGAAGAAGCTGGCCAACGGGCAGATCAGCATCCCGCTCAACTTCGGCGGCACGGAGGGCGGCTTCCACCTGTTCGCCGAGGCGGAGAACTCCGAGAGCTTCTATCGGGGGATCACGCCCCGGAAGGAGATCATCGAAGCCTCCGTCGACTTCGAGCTCGGCGACGGCTGGAGCACGGCCTTCGGCGGCATGGCCTACCACTCCGACGGCGACGTCCAGACGCCGGGCTGGAACCGCCTGACCCAGGAACTGATCGACGACCAGACCTACATCACCGGCCGGGACACCACGCTGACGGACGCCAATGGCGACGGCAAGCTCACGCCGAACGAGATCGGCTTCTACCCGTACGCCTCGGCGCTCTATCTCGCCTACTACGGCTTCCCGCAGTCGGACGCGAACCACACGCTGGACACCGGCGTGGGCACGACCAAGCTCGACCCGCGAACGGTCTACATCAGCGACGCCGACTTCTCGCACACCTGGACGCGGACGGCGTACTTCGACCTGGTCAAGGACTTCGACAACGGCTCGGCGCTGAAGTTCCAGCTCTTCTACGACGACCTGAAGAACAAGCGCTTCGTGTCCTACGGCTATCCGGCCTATTTCGACTCCTGGGTGGGTGAGGCGCGGGTCACCTACAACTTCGACTACGACCTCGCCTTCATGACGTCGCAGTCCTTCGTCGGCGCCTCCTATCGCAAGTTCGACGGCAATCGGAAGGAGAGCTACAACTCCGGCCTGATCGCGCTCGACCGCCGCGACATCGCCTTCGGCGCCACGCCTAACGACATCATCGACGAGCCCTATTCCGTCGAGCCCTACGGCCTGCAGTGGGAGAACGACAACGCCTCCACCTGGAGCCAGGCGGGCGTGTTCTTCACCTCCGACATCTATTTCGGCGAGCGGCTGAACCTGATGATCGGCGGCCGCTATGACGACTACAAGGTCGAGTCCGAGGATACGGGCCTGGTCAGCTATCAGCCGGCCGGCGAAAAGAAGGACGGCAAGGGGAAGGGCACCTACACCGCCTCGCTGTCCTACCAGTTCGACTTCGGCCTGATGCCCTACATCACCTATGCCGAGGCCGCGGCGCTCGAGATGAGCCAGGCCGGCGACATCGCCCCCTCGCTGATCGCCAACCAGTCCTGGCTGTCGGACTCCGACCTCGCCGAGGCGGGCGTGAAGTTCCAGCTCCTGCAGGGCACGCTGGTCGGCTCCATCGCCGCCTACCGGCAGAACCGGACCCAGCTGACCGGCGGACCGAACCCGACGGTGCGGGGCAGCCGCTCCAAGGGCGTCGAGCTCGAGGTGCGCTATCTCGCTAGCGAGAATCTCAGCTTCACCTTCGCCGGCAACAACCAGAGCACGACCATTAAGGGACCGGACGCGAGCTTCGCCTATATCCCCTACTATGTGACGGGCGTCGATCCGGTGAACGCCTTCGGCGGGACCTATGTGGTGTGGGCCTTCTCCGACCTTCCGGGCCGGGGCGGCGACTACGACTACACCCTGATCCCCGAAACCGTGCTCAGCCTCTATGGCAGCTACACCAGCGACGAGTACGCCTGGGGCCAGGTGGGCGGAACGTTCGGCGCCACCTATGTGAGCGAGACCGCGCAGACGGTGGAGAACCCGATCACCTATCCGTCCTACACCACCGCCAGCCTGTCCATGTTCTACCAGCGCGGTCCGTTCCAGGCCTCGCTGAACGTCGATAACGTCTTCGACGAGCTTTATTTCACGCCCGCCGCGGACTCCTACGCCAACCTCGCGGCCCTTCCGGGCAAGGGCCGCGAATGGCGGGTGACCCTGAAGCGGTCGTTCTGATCCATGCGTCCGCCGGCCGGGCCGGCCGGCGGACCGCTCTGTGAGTTTCGAGGAGGCATGACATGCCCCGACTGGAATCGCTGCGTCCCTGGGTGCTCCTGGGCGTCTTCAGCCTGCTCCTGTTCCTGATCTCGGGCGCGACCTTTTCGTCTCTGGGCGTCGTCCTGCCGGCCATGGTCGCCGACCAGAAATGGAGCTGGGCCCAGGCGGGCCTGGGCTTCACCCTGCTGGGCGCCTGCTGCGGCGGCTCGGCCTGGTTCCCGCCCATCGTCATCCGCAGGTTCGGCGTCCGTGCAGCCCTGCTGCTGGGCACGGCGGTCATGGCGGCGGGCTTCCTCTGCCTCTATGCGACGCCCAACGTCTGGATCTACTTCCTCGGCACGGCGCTGTGCGGCGTGGCCTACCAGTTGATGGCCCTGATCCCGGGCACGCATGTCCTGGCGGCGGTGTTCCAGAAGCGGGCCATGGCGTTTGGCCTCTACTTCACCCTTGGCGGCCTGGGCGGCGTGGCCGGCCCGATGATGGCGCTGGCCGTCATGGAGCTGACCGGCGGCGCATGGCGGCCCTTCTGGGCGCTGCAGGCGATCGCCGCGCTCGCCATCGGCGTCCTCTGCTCCCTGCTGATCCCGAGCAGCGCCTGGCTGCGCGCCTCCTCGGAAAGGATCGACGCGGCTGTGAAGGCCGAGGCCGAAGCGGCTGCGGCCGCGCCCCAGACCGCGCCTCTGGCGGTGTACCGCACGGTCCAGGACTGGACGCTGAAGCAGGCCATGGGGACGGTGCAGTTCTACATCCTGGTGGCGGCCTACTTCGTCCACCTGCTGTCCGGCGTGACGGTGTCGAGCCTTTCGGTGGCGCACCTGACCGAGCGGGGCGTCGCCGCCGGCGTGGCGGCCGGCATGCTGAGCCTGGAAGGCCTTATGGCCACCGTCGCCCGATTGGGCGGGGGCTTTATCGGGGATCGGATCGATCCGAAGTGGCTGCTGATCCTGGCGGTCGGGGCGCTTGGCATGGGGTCCTTGGCCCTCAGCGTGGCCGACAGCTACGCCCTGATGATCGTCTACGCCATCGGCACAGGCGTCGGCTTCGGCCTGACCGCGCTCGCCGTGACCATCCTCCTGCTCAACTACTACGGCCGGCAGAACAATCTGGAGATCTTCTCCACGGTCTGCCTCGTCGGAGCGGTCTCCGCGCTCGGTCCGCTGATCGGCGGCTCGCTGCGCGACCTGCTGGGCAGCTTCTCGCCCACCTTCCAGCTCTTCGGCCTGGTGGCCGCCGGCGTCTTCGTCGCCTCGCTCTTCATGCGCCCGCCGCAGATGAAGAGGGCGGGCGAGGGCGCCGCGGTCCCGGCCGGCCTGATCAACGATCCTGTCTAAAGGCGCGCGCCATGTATCAGAAGCCCTCCCCCAACAAGGAATTCGGCGTCTTCCTGCCGGTGGCCAACGGCGGTTGGATCATCTCCAAGACCTCGCCGCCGCTCGACGACCTGTGGACCCAGAACCGTGCGGCGGCGATCACCGCCGACGAGGTGGGCATGGACTTCGTCATGTCCATGGGCAAGTGGCGCGGCTTCGGCGGCGAGACCAACCACTGGGGCCACTCGCTGGAGTCGGTGACCATGATGGCCGGCATCGCCGAGGCCACCAAGAACGTGAAGATCTGGGCCACCGTCCATCCGCTGCTGCAGAACCCCGCGGTGACGGCCAAGATGATCGCCACGCTCGACCACATCAGCGGCGGGCGCGCGGGCCTCAACATCGTGGCGGGCGCCTATCGCGCCGAGTTCGACCAGATGGGCATGTGGGACGACAGCCTCGACCACGACGCCCGCTACGCGCTCACCGAGGAATGGACGGCGATCGTCAAGCGCCTGTGGAAGGAGGAGAGCGTCGATCACGCGGGGCGCTTCTTCACCATGAAGGACGCCCAGTCGAACCCCAAGCCGCTGTCGCGGCCGCGGCCCGAGCTGATCTGCGCCGGCCAGTCCGATCGCGGCTTCCAGTTCTCCGTGCGCGAGGCCGACATCTGCTTCATCGGCGGCCGCACGCCGGAAGAGCGCCGCGACAACTCCCTGCGCGCCAAGAAGGTGGCCGAGGAGCTCGGCAAGTCGATCAAGACCTACGCCATGTGCACCATCGTCCACGGCGAGACCGACGCGAAAGCCGAGGCCATGGTCGAGCACTACAAGACCGGGACCGACATGGGCGCCATCCTGGAGATGCTGCGCAGCTGGGGCGTGCCGGCCGACAAGCTCGACGTGGTCGCCAAACAGCAGGGCGCCTTCATGACCCACACCGCCGTGGGCTCGCCTTCCACCTGCGCCGAGCAGGTGCAGGAGTATGTGGAATTCGCTCAGCTCGACGGGCTGATGCTGATCTTCCCCGACTATGTGGAGGGCCTGAAGATGTTCGGCGCGGAGATCCTGCCCGGCCTGCGCTCGGCCTTCGCATGAACGCCGCGGCCCAAGCCGGGGCCGGCGCGCGAGACGGGCTGAGCGCCTGGATCGCGCCCGCGCGGACGGCCCTCGTCATCATCGACATGCAGGTCGACTTCGCCGCGCCGGACGGCCAGATCGGCCAGTGGGGCGTGGACCTGTCCGCCGTTCCGCCGGCCCTGGAGAAGGCGCAGGCCCTGGCGGCCGCGGCGCGGAAGGCGGGGACGCCGGTCGTCTTCGTCGCCCTGGTGACGCGCAAGGAGACCGACTCCGTCGCCTGGCGCGAGCGGATGCGCCGTCGCGGCGGGGATGCGGAGAGCGACTCCGGCCTGTGCCGCGCCGGTACGCGCGGCGTCGACTTCTACGGCCCCCAGCCTCTGCCGGGCGAGCCTGTGGTGGAAAAGGCGCGCTACAGCGGCTTCCACCAGGCCGATCTCGACGGGGTGCTGAAGGGGCTGAAGGTGGACACCCTGGTGGTGGCCGGCCTGACCACCGAATGCTGCGTGGACTGCACGGTCCGCGACGCGTTCCACCTCGACTACCACGTGTTCGTAGCCCGCGACGCCTGCGCCGCCTACGAGCCCGACGTCCACGAAGCGGCGCTCAAGTCGCTCGAACTCAACTGCGCGATCCTGGTCGACACCGACCAGGTGGTCGCCGCCTGGGAGGAGGCCGCGTAATGGCCGACGGAGTCCAACTGCCCGGCGCGCAGGCGCCCTTCGCCGTCACCGACGCCGACCGGGCCGCCATCGCCGCGGCCATCGACGAGACCGAGGCCGTCGAGCTGGCCCTGGCGCTGGGCAATATTCCGAGCCCGGCGGGGCACGAGTTCGAGGCGGGCAACTTCGTCTACGACTGGATGGCCAGGGAGGGGTTCAATCCCCGCAAGGTCGGGGCGACGCCGCAGCGCAACAACATCATCGGGACCTATGGCGGCGCAGGCGAGGGCAAGAACCTGCTCTTCACCGCCCACCTGGACACCGAGGCGCCGACCTGGAACCCCGACCTCGACGCCTACAAGTACCGCGCCGAGACCCTGGCCAATCCGGAGTGGGAGAAGTGCTGGCTCGAGGACGGCGTCCTCTACGGCTATCCCATCGCCAACGACCGCGGGCCGATGACCTGCTTCCTCATCGCCGCCAAGGCGCTGAAGACCGCGGGCTACGACCTGGCCGGCAAGCTCTACCTGACCGCCTGTCCCGGCGAGATCGGGCCCGAGCCGATCGAGGAGCATCGCGGCGTCGACTATATGGGCAAGGATATCGGCGCCCATTACCTGTTCCATCACGGCGGGGTCGCGCCCGACTACGCCATCGCCGCCGAGGGCTGCGACTACGGCCTCACCTGGGTGGGCTGCGGCTACGCCGTCTTCCGCATCCGGTTGTGGGGGGAGGGGGTCTTCACCCCGCTGCTGAGCCAGCCGGAGACGTCGGCCGACCACCCCAACCCGATCTACCGCCTGGGCGCGCTCACCGACGCCATCCACGAGTGGAGCCGCAGGTACGAGGCCGAGAGCGCCTATGAGAGCGCCGGCGGCGTCGCCCTGCCCAAGGCCCAGATCGCCTCGGTCCGCGGCGGCATTCCCTACGCCTTCGGCGCGGGGACGGAGCTGGTGAACCTCTATCTGGAGGTGGGCCTGAACCCTCGCCAGCGCATCGCCGAGGTCCAGCATTCGCTCGAGCGCATGGCGCGCGCGGCGGGCGTGGGCGAGGTGGACATCGAGCCTGTGGTCGTCCGCCACGGCTTCGAGGCCGACGCCGCCGAGGTGGCGCCCCTGGTCGGCGCGGTGGACGCGGCCACCCGCCTGTCGCTGGGCCATCCGGTGCAGCGGGCCGCGCCGGTCTATTCAAGCATGTGGCGGGACCATAACGTCTTCAACATGCAACGCATTCCCGCCATCACCACCGGCTTCAAGCGCTGGCGTCCCTCGCCGAAGGACCTCACCGACAGCGCGCTCGTCTATGCGCTGACCGCGCTCGCCGTCTGCGGCAGGGCCGACAATGTCGCGGCCAAGGCTCACCGCGCGCCCGTCTATGGCGACAACCCCTTCGGGAACGACTGATGGCGGGTCCCCTCGCATTCGGCGACGTGGAGGTCGGCGGCGGCTTTGCGCCCGACGACTGGAAACAGGCCATGGGCGCCTTCGCCAGCGGCGTGGTCATCGTCACCACCCTGGACGAGGGCCGCCCCGTGGGCACCACGGTCAGCGCCTTCTCCTCGGTCTCCCTGCATCCGCCGCTGCTGCTGGTCTGCCTGGACCACAAGAGCCGCACGCGGGCCGCGGTGCGCAAGGCGGGCAACTTCTGCATCAACATCCTGGCCGCGGGGCAGGGCGACCTGGCCAAGACCTTCGCCGGTCCCGGCGCCGTCGACCGCTTCCAGGATCTGGAGTGCGAGCCCGGCGGCCTGGGCGCGCCGCACATCCCGGGCGCGCTGGCCAATATCGACTGCCGGCTGCACTCGCTGCACGCGGCCGGCGACCACGACATCCTCATCGGGCGGGGGCTTTCCATCCGCAGCCAGCCCGGGGAGCCGCTGATCTACTGCCAGGGCCGCTTCCTCGGCCAATAGGACGACAAGCCATGGGATACGAAGTCCTCGACGTGAAGCCCGTGACCCGGCGCATCGGCGCCGAGGTGTTCGGCATCGACCTGGGCAAGCCGCTCTCCAACCGACAGACGGCCGAGCTGCGCGAGGCGCTGGCCCGCCACCAGGTCCTCTTCTTCCGCGACCAGGAGATGGACCACGACGCGCACAAGTCCTTCGGGCGCCTGTTCGGCGAGCTGGCCATCCACTCGGCCATTCCCGGCATCGAGGGCCATCCGGAGATCGTCGCCATCCACGCCGACGCCGAGTCCAAGTTCGTGGCCGGCGAGAACTGGCATTCGGACCTGACCTGCGATCCGGAGCCGCCGCTGGGCTCCATCCTCTACATGCGGGTCGTGCCCGACAGCGGCGGCGACACCGTCTTCGCCTCGATGTACGACGCCTATGACAGCCTGTCGGAGAAGATGAAGGTCTATCTGGAGGGGCTGGAGGCCGTCCACGACGCCAACCCGGTCTATCAGCGCCTCTTCCCGGACCTGGACCGCAAGTACAACCGCTCGATCCACCCGGTGATCCGCACCCATCCGGTGACGGGCAAGAAGCTGGTCTTCGTGAACCCGTCCTACACGACCCACATCGTGGGCCTGCCGGACGACGAGAGCGAGGCCATCCTGAAATTCCTCTACGTCCACTGCATGAACCCGAACTACCAGGTCCGCTTCCGCTGGCGCCCCAACTCGGTCGCCTTCTGGGACAACCGCTGCACCTGGCACCAGGCCATCTGGGACTACTTCCCGGACACCCGGTCAGGCTTCCGGGTCACGGTGGCGGGGGATAAGCCGTTCTGAGAAAACTCAGCGCGCAGGACGCCAACCGAAGCAGCTGAGCACGAGGCCCACGAGCGCGAGCAGGGTCACAGGCTATGCCGCTGGACCCGCGCCCTTGGGCTTGCGTTCGGCGTCGGCGGCTTCGAAATGCGCGATCTGGTCTGCCAGAGCCTTCCGGAAGGCGGGGCGGCGCGTCGCGCGGTCGACATAGGCTTCGCTCGCCGGCCTGTCGCCGAAGCCACGGACGAGCGGAACCCTCAGCACATCGGCCATCAACAGGTCTGCGACTGTGAAGCGGCCCGCGACGAGCCATTCCCGGTCCTTCAGGATCTCCTCCAGGCGGTCGAGCCGCTGGCCGAGCCAACCGGCCAGCCTGTTGTCCTCGACGCCGGAAATGCTCAGGAACCACCAGGGCACACTGACCATCTCGACCGAGTTCAGCGCTGCGACCGTCCACTGAAGCGTTTCAGCTGCCCCGGCAGGGTCGGCGGGCGACAGCGCCTCGCTCTTCCGGGCGAGATGCAACAGGCCGGCGCCGCTTTCGAAGATCTGAAGTCCGCCGTCGTCCAGAAACGGAACCTGGCCGAACGGCTGGCGCTCGAGATGCTGTGGCCCCCTGCCTTCAAAGGGAACGGTGCGGACCGTGTAGGCCAGTCCCGCCTCTTCGCAGGCCCATCGCAGCCGCAGGTCGCGCACAAAGCCGCGCGGGCCCTCGGGAACCCAATCATACGTCCAGATGGTCAGTTCGCTCATGGGCCGCGCCTCCCTGTTCGCCGCCCGCCGGGCCGTGTGAAACAAGGACGCTACAACTCAGCACCGCCCGACAAGGTCTCAAGAATGTCGATCGCGGCCGGCCCCGAAGAGCTCCGCCGCGACGCCGTCAGGCGCCGCGGCGGGGGGCGAGACGGACAAGGGGTTAGCCGTCACGCGTCCGGGAAGGCGATGCTGGTGGAGAGGCCGGCCCAGTCGCCGATTTCGGTGGTCATCTGGCCCATCTTCCGCATCGCGTAGTGTAGGGCGTCTTGGCCGAGCAGCAGGTGCAGCGGGGCGTTTTCGGCGCCGGCGATCTTCAGGATGGCGGCGGCCGCGCGGGCCGGGTCGCCGCTTTCCTGGCCGGCGTGCTCGGCGAGAAGCCGGGGCGCCAGGTGGGCGGTCTCGGCATAGTCCTCGATCACCTGTCCGGCGCGGGTGAGGGAGGCGCCGGCATAGGCCGTGCGCAGGCCGCCGGGCGCCACATTGGTCACCTTGATCCCCAGGGGCGCGACCTCCTGGGCCAGGGTCTCGCCGATGCCTTCCAGGGCGAACTTGCTGGCGCAGTAGATCCCCGTGCCGGCCCAGGCGGCCAGGCCGCTGACCGAGGTGATGTTGATCACATGGCCCGACCGCCGCGCGCGCAGGCCGGGCAGGGCGGCGCGCAGGACGGCCAGCGGGCCGAAGACATTGGCCTCGAACTGGGCGCGGGCCTCGGCGAGGCTGACTTCCTCGATCGCGCCGGTCAGGCCGTACCCGGCGTTGTTGACCAGGATGTCGATGCCGCCCGCCAGGGCCTCGGCCCCCGCGACGGCGGCCTGCACCGCGGCTTCGTCGGTGACGTCGGCGAGATAGGCGTGGGCGTTGGGCGAGAGGCCCTCGAAGGCGCCGGCGTCGGCCGCCTTGCGGACCGTGCCCGCCACGATGTCGCCGGCCTCGAGCGCGGCTTGCGCCAGCGCGCGGCCCAGGCCGCCGCTGACGCCGGTGATGAACCAGGTGCGCGCCATGTCAGTAGGGCGCGTCGCCCTTGGCCCACAGGCGGTGCATGGTCCGGAAGTACTTGGTGTCGTCGTAGAGGGTGCCGGTGTGCAGGGTGCAGCGGTTGTCCCACATGAGCACGTCGCCCACCCGCCACTTGTGGCGATAGACGAACTGGTCCTGGGTCAGGAACTCCACCAGCTCGTCGACCAGCTTCAGCCCCTGCGCCTTCTCCGCCTCGTCCTTGTCCATGCCGACCACGTGGGTGACCGTGCCGGTGGAGGGCCACAGCGCCTTGCGCCCGTCGGCCGGATGGGTGCGGATCAGCGGGTGCTCCACGTCGGGATTGGCCGCCTTCATCTCCTCCGACAGCTCCTGGCGGCCGAATTCGCGGGTGGCCATGAAGTACTGGTAGCTGTGATGCAGCTTCAGCCCGTCCAGCCTGGCCTGCTGCTCGGGCGACAGCGCGTTCCAGGCCGCGCAGCCGTCGGCGATCAGGGTGTCGGAACCTTCGTCCGGAACCTCGACCGCATAGAGCATGGTGCACATGACCGGCTCGGGTTTGTAGGAATAGTCGGTGTGCCAGCCGACGCCGTCGTTGTGGGCGCCGATGGGCTTGCCGTCGACGACCCGGTTGGAGAGCACGAAGACCTTCGGATAACCGGGCAGGGTGAACTGCCGCTGGGTGTGATCCTCCGGCTCGCCGAAATTGGCCACGAAGGCGGTGAGCTGGCCCGGATCCAGCGTCTGGTCGCGCAGCAGGATGGCGCCGTGGCGGTGGAAGGCGTCCACCACGCCGGCCAGGGTCGCCGCGTCGGCGGTGGCGAGGTCGACGTCGAGCAACTCGGCGCCGAAGCCCGGCTTCAGCTCTCTCGTCTCGATCTGGCCCGGCTTGGTCTGGACGGCGGTGGTCATGGCGCAGCTCCCGAAGGTCTGCCGCCACCCTAGGGCCGGGGGCGCGCCCCGTCTTGTCCGTCCGCGCACGTTTGCTTGCCCCGGAGGCGGGCGGTCGCACGCGGCCTGACCAGGCTCTGACCACCAGCGCCTGCAAACCGGGCGACGGGGCCCACCGACCCTGCGCCGGCCAAGTTGTCGTGCGCGCAGGAGCAAGACCGCCCTTGCCGCCGCCCATAGCGTGAAGGCCTCGACCGACCGCAGAGCCGAGGGTCAAGACCATGACCAAGCCGATACTCACCGACGCCTTCTTCGACGGCCTTTCGACCTCCATGGAGGGGTTCGAGACCGCCGAGACCCTGCCGCCCGCCTGCTATGTGGACGCCGGCTTCTACGAGTTCGAGAAGGAGGCGGTGTTCAATCACGAATGGCTCTGCGTGGGCCGCGAGTCCTGGGTGGCCGAGCCCGGCGACTACTTCACCACCTCGATCATCGGCGAGCCCATCGTGGTGGCCCGCACGCGCCAGAACGAACTGGTGGCCATGAGCTCGGTCTGCCAGCACCGGGCGATGCTGGTGGCCGAGGGCCACGGCAACGCTCGCGGCTTCGTCTGCCCCTACCACCACTGGACCTACGGCCTGGACGGCAAGCTGGTGAACGCGCCGGCCATGGAGAAGACCTGCGGCTTCGACAAGACGAAGATCGCCCTGCCGCGCTTCAAGGTGGAGGTCTGGCTGGGCTTCATCTTCGTCAATTTCGACGAGAACGCCGCCCCGCTGGCGCCCCGCGTCGCCGACATCGCCGAGGCCCTGGCCGGCTACGATCTCGCCAACGCGGTCGGCCCCCGCCCGGACCCCGCCGCCAAGTTCCCCTGGAACTGGAAGGTGATGTTCGAGAACAACAACGACGGCTATCACGCCAGCCGCCTGCACCAGGGGCCGCTGCACGACTTCGTGCCCAGCGCCCAATCCGTCTTCCCCGATCCGCCGGAAGGGGCGGCGGGATATCTCCGCTTCAACGGCACGCTGCATCCCGACGCCAGCTTCAACGCCACGCAGCGCGCCCTGCTGCCGGTCTTTCCGGGCCTCAGCGACGTGGAGCGCAACCGGATGACCTTCGCCAACATCCCGCCGACCCTGTCGCTGGTGGTGACGAGCGACATGGTCATCTATCTGATCGTCCGCGCCGACGGGCCCGAGAGCCACGAGATGGACACCGGCCTGCTGTTCGCCCCGGGCGCCATGGAGGACCCGGCCTTCGAGCACAAGCTGGCCATGAACATGGCCGCCGCCGGGGCCATCATCAGCCAGGACCTGCACGTCGACGGCCTCGTCCAGGCGGGCCTGCGTTCCCGCTTCGCCATCCGCGGCCGCTATTCCTGGCAGGAAGGCGCCCAGATCGCCTTCAATCGCTGGCTGACGCCGCGCTATCAGCAGACCTGGAAGGCGATGCGCGCCGACGCCGGTCAAGGCGTTCCGGCATGAGCGGCGGGAGCGAACGCCTGCCGGTGGTCTTCTTCGGGCACGGCAGCCCGATGATCGCGCTGGAGACCAACGCCACAACCGCGGCCTGGGAGGCGATGGGGGAGTCCATCGGCAAGCCGCGCGGCATCCTCTGCGTCTCCGCCCACTGGCTGACCCGCGGCGTCGGCGTCACGGCCATGGACCGGCCGAGGACGATCCACGACTTCGGCGCCTCGTTCCCGCAGGCCCTGTTCAACGTGCAGTACCCGGCGCCGGGCGATCCGGCGCTGGCCCGCCGGGTGGCCGAGGCGCTGGCGCCCCTGCCGGTCGTTCAGGACCAGAACTGGGGTCTCGACCACGGGACGTGGTCGGTGCTCTGCAAGGCCTATCCCAAGGCCGACGTGCCCGTCGTCCAGCTTTCCATGGACGCCGCCAAGCCGCCGGCCTGGCACTACGAGATGGGCCGAAAGCTCGCGCCCTTGCGCGACGAGGGCATCCTGATCGTCGGCACCGGCAACATCGTCCACAACCTGCCGGCCATGGACTGGGGCGACCGGAACTGCGCGCCCTATGACTGGGCCAAAGCCTTCAACGACGCGATCCGCAGCGCCATCGCCCATGACGAGCCGGAAAAGGTGGTGGGCTTCGAGGCCCTGGGGGAGGCTGCGGCCAAGTCCGTGCCGACGCCGGACCACTACTGGCCGCTGCTCTATGTGCTGGGCGCGCGCCTGCCCGGCGACCGGGCGGTCTTCGGCCCCGACCACATCGAACACGGCTCGCTCAGCATGACCAGCCTCATGCTCGACAGCCGCGCGCCGGCCGCCCAGGCCGCCTGATCCGTATTCCAAGGGGGACCCGATGGCCTTCATCTGCGAACCGGCCGAGACCCGCGCCGACACCCTGCCGACCGCGCTGCACACCCTGAATGCGACGCCCAAGACGGTGCACTGGGGCTATTTCGACCCGGCCCGCGGCCCGTCCCTAAGGATCAAGAGCGGCGACCTCGTCCAGGCCGAGGCCATCACCCATCACGCGGGCGACGATCCCGAGCTGATGATGGACGAGGCGGTGACCGCCATCTTCCGCGAGATCCCGGAGGCCGACCGCAATCCCGGCGTCCACATCATGACCGGCCCGATCTTCGTGGAGGGCGCGCAGCCCGGCGACATGCTCGAGGTGCGCTATCTGAAGATGACGCCGCGCTGCAACTACGGCTCGAACCTGGCGGCCAATTGGGGCCACCTCTACGAGGAGTTCGGCCAGAAGGAGCGGGTGACCATCTACGAGCTGGACCCCAACGCCAATACGGCCAGCGCCCTCTACGCCTACGATTTTCCCGGCAAGTATCTGGTCCCCGGGACCATCACCAGCTGCCCCGTCTGCGACCGCCAGTCGGCCCTGCCGGGCGTGCGCGTGCCCGTCCGTCCGCACCTGGGCACCGCCGGCGTCGCCCCGGACGTGAAGGGCCGGGTCAGCACCATTCCGCCTGGCCTGCACGGGGGCAATATCGACAACTGGCGCATCGGGGCCGGCGCCACGATGTACTATCCGGTCCAGGTCGAAGGCGCGCTCTTCTCCATCGGCGACCCGCATGTCAGCCAGGGCGACGGGGAGATTTCGGGCACGGCCATCGAGGCCTCGCTGAACGTCCTGATGCAGATCATCCTGCGCAAGGACTTCAGCTTCCCTTCGCCCTTGCTGGAGACCCCCAACTACTGGATCGTCCACGGCTTCGACCCGGACCTGAACCAGGCCATGAAGAATGCGTCGCTGGACATGCTCCACCTGCTCCACGAGCATCAGGGCCTGTCGCGCAACGACGCCTATTCGCTGATGAGCGTGGCCTCGGACTTCGCCATCACCCAGGTGGTGGACGGGACCCAGGGCATCCACGTGCGCATGCCGCGCGGCATCTTCCCGGCCAAGGGGAGCGTCAAGGACCCGAGCTAGAGCGAGGACGCTTGAAGGCCTGGCAGTTCACCACCGACGCCTATCTGAAGCCTGAGCGCCGGGCCGCCTGGCGCGAGGCCATGGAGCGCCTGCGCCTGCCCGTCGGCGATCTGCCGGCCGAAGGCGCCTTCCACGCCCAGGTCTCCAGCCTGACCTCGCCCATGGGGGTGGAGTTCGCCGTCGTCGCCTCCACGCCGCAGGAGATCTCCGGCCGCAATCCCGACCAGCCGGCCGCGGTCTGGCTCGCCGTCCTGCTGGAGGGCGAGGCGATCCTCTCCGACGGCGTGCGGGAGATGCCCGTCGCGGCGGGGGACATCGTCTATGGCCCGACGGGCCAGACGGCGGGCCTGCGCCTGACGACGCGCTTCAAGCTGCTCTTCATCACCGCGCCCAGGTTGGCGCTGGACCACCGCCTGCTGGCGCCCTCGGCGCTGCGGATCGGCCACCTGGCGGCGGGCGAGGGGGTGAACCATGTCTTCTCCGGCCTGCTGCGGGCCACGGCCGAGGCTCTGGACGAACTGAGCAGCGACCAGCTGCGCCCCGTGGAGCTGGCGCTGACCGAGTTCCTCGTCGCCTGCCTGGCCCAGGACGGCGATCCCGCCGCGCGCGGCGGGGCCGAGGGCGCGCGGGCGGTGCAGATGCGGCGGGTGCGCCAGACCATCGAGATCCTGCTCGCCGAACCGGACCTGACCTTGCGCCGCGTCGCCGACGAGGACGGCGTCTCGCCTCGCTACCTGCAGAAGCTGTTCGCCAGCCAAGGGCAGAGCTTCACCGGCTATGTCCGCGCCCGGCGGCTGGAGCGCTGCCGCGCGGACCTGGCGAGCCCGGCCTGCGCCCAACTCTCGATCTCAGAGATCTGTTTCCGCTGGGGCTTCAACGGCTCGGCCCATTTCAGCCGCGCCTTCCGCAGCGCCTACGGGGTGACCCCGCGAGAATACCGTCGCGCGGCGGCGGGCGGCGAGGCGGAAGCGGCTTAGGCGGCTAGAATCGCCTCCACCTCCGCCCGCGTCGGCATCGAGGCCGCCGCGCCCCGCCGTGTCACCGAAAGCGCCGCTGCGGCGTTGGCGAACCGCATGGCCTTCGCCAAGTCGACCCCTTCGTCCAGGGCGGCGGCGAGCGCCCCGCAGAAGCAGTCCCCGGCGCCGGTGGTGTCGACGGCCGGCTGCTTGACTCCGGCGGCGCGGAAGACCTCGTCGCCGCGCACCGCCACCGCGCCAGCCGCGCCCAGGGTGGCGATCACCGTCTGATGCGGCGCCGCCAGCCGCCGGGCCGCCGCAGCGGCCTGGTCGGCGTCGGCCGGTTCGGCCTCCAGGCCGGCGAAGCGGGCGAGCTCGCTCTCGTTCAGGATCAGGATGTCGGCGAGCGCCAGGAGGCGGGCGCCCTCCGCCAGGGCCGGGGCGGTGTTGAGGATCTTGACCGCGCCCCTGGCCTCGTCGCGGGCGAAGACCGCCTCGATGGCGTCAAGGGTCGCCTCGAACTGGGTGAGGATCACGCCTGCGCCGCCCAGGTCGGCGGCGCCCGCCAGCTCCGGCCCGAAGAGGGCGTTGGCGCCGGCCGCCACCACGATCATGTTCCGCGCGGCACGATCCAGGGTGATGAAGGCCTGGCCCGTCGGGTGGTCCCTGGCGCGCAGGACGCCTGCGGTCTGGACGCCGGCCTCTTCCAGCACCCCCAGCATGAAGTCGCCGGCCGCATCCTGGCCGACGGCGCCGAGCAGGCGCACCTGGGCCCCGAGCTTCGCGGCCGCCACGGCCTGATTGGCGCCCTTGCCGCCTGGGAACTGCGCCAGTTCATGGCTCGCCACCGTCTCGCCCCAGCGGGGCAGTTCGGCCACCGAGGCCACATGGTCCAGATTGATGCCGCCCAGGACGCAGACGCTCATGGCTTCCCCCGCTTCGACTGCGGGCAGGCCTAGGGCGCCGGCGGTGAAATGTCAGCGGCTCAGATGGCCTTGGCGTGTCGTTGGGCGTCCGGCGCCAGATAGGCGTCGAACAGGGCGCAGATGGAGCGCACCAGCAGGCGCCCGCGCGGGGTCACCTTCAGGGTGCGGCCGTCCCACTCCAGCAGGCCGTCCTGGCGGAAGTCCTCGAAGCGGGCGATGGCGGCGCGAAGCTCGGTCATGCCGCGGCCGTGCCGTTCGCACACCTCCGGCAGCACGACTTCGAGGTCGCACATGAGCCGCTCGATGATGTCGGCGCGGAAGCGGTCCTCGTCGGTGACGGCGACGCCGCGGGCGATGGGCAGCTTGCCGTCGGCCACCGCGTGGCGCCAGCCGAGCTCCTGGGCGATGTTCTGCACGAAGCCGCCGGGCGTCGTGCCGATGGCCGAAGCGCCAAGTCCGAGCAGGGTGCGGGCCGCATCGGTGGTGTAGCCCTGGAAGTTGCGGTGCAGCCGCTTCTCCACGGCGGCCTTGGCCAGCTCGTCCTCGGGCAGGGCGAAGTGGTCGAGGCCGATGCGGACATAGCCCTCGGCCTGCAGCCGCTCGGCGGCGGCCTCGCTCTGCTCCAGGCGTTCGGCCGGCCCGGGCAGGGCGGCCTCGTCGATCAGCTGCTGGTGAGCCTTCATCCACGGCACGTGGGCGTAGCCGAAGAGGGCCAGCCGCTCCGGCCGCAGGGTCAGGACCGCGTCGATGGTCGACAGCGTGTTGCGCGTGGTCTGGTTCGGCAGGCCATACATCAGGTCGAGATTGACCGAACGCACGCCGGCTTCGCGCAGGGCGGCGACGCAGTCGGCGATGTCCTCGAAGGACTCCTGGCGATTGACCGCCTGCTGCACCTCGGGGCTGAGGTTCTGCACCCCCAGGCTGGCGCGCGACAGGCCGTGCCAGGCCGCGGCCTTGATCCAGTCCCGCGACAGGACGGCCGGGTCGAGCTCGGCGGCGATCTCGGCGTCCTCGGCCACGTGGAAGACGTGGCGCAGGTTGCCGAAGATGATCCCCAGCTCTTCGACATTCAGCATGTTGGGCGTGCCGCCGCCCAGGTGGATGTCACCGACCGCGAGCTTGCCGGGCAGGGCCTGCTCGAGCGTGGCGAGCTCCCGCATCATCAGGTCCACATAGTCGCGCACCGGCTCATGCCGGCTGACCGCGCGGGTGTTGCAGCCGCAGTACCAGCACAGCCGCGTGCAGAAGGGGATGTGCAGATAGACCGAGACCGGCGCCGTGACCGGCAACTGCGCCAGCCAGGCGCGATAGGTCTTCTCGTCGACCTCCGGCGTGAACTGCACCGCAGTCGGGTAGCTGGTGTAGCGGGGCGCGCGCCCATCGTACTTGGCGATCAGGTGCGCGTCGGCGGGGGCTTGGGGATTGTAGACGACGGTCATGGGCGCAGATTGCGCGGACCGCCCGCCGCCGCCGTGACGCAGATCAAACCCGCGACGGCTCCGCCGCGGCGCCGCGGGGGAAGACCGAGAATGACAGCGCGGCCAGCACCGCCATCGCGCCCGCTGCGGGCCACAGGGCCGGCGCGCCGAGTCGGTCGTAGGCGACCGCTCCGCCGGCGGCGCCCGCCACCAGCCCGGCCCAGAGCATCAGGTCGGGCAGCCAGGGCCCGCGATCCTCGCCGAAGATCGCCGCGGCAAGCCCCTTGCCGACCTTCACCAGGGCCCCGGTCATATAGGTCAGCCCGACCCGGACCTCGCCGCCCTGGGCGAAGATCAGGTTCTCCGCTCCCATGGCGCAGGCCAGGAGCAGGGCCGCGGGCAGGGGCCAGCCTTGCGCCGCCAGGACGCCGGCCCCCGCCAGCGCCCCGGCCAGAACGGACAGGATCGCGGCTTCCGGGCGGCCGGCGACGACGCGGCGCAGGACGCCCCCGATCACCACGCCGGAGACGAACGCGGCGATCAGGCCGCCGGCGATCAGGGCCTCCTCGGCGCCCCGGAAAAGCCCCACGCCCAGCCGCGTCGAGTTGCCGCTCATGAAGGAGACGAAGAAGCCGCCCGTCATCAGGAAGCCGGCGGCGTCCACATAGCCGGCGGCCGCGGCGAGCACGATGGCGAAGAGGCGGGCGCGGCGGTCGAGGCGTCTCACAGATCCAGTCTCTTGAACGACGAAGCGGCCCGGCGCCGCCCTTCCGAGGCGCCGGGCCGAAACGTGGCGATGCGTCCGATCAGGCCTATTCGGCGTCGTCGTCGATCGGCAGTCCGAATTCGTGCCACAGTCCGTTGAGGATGCCGAAGGCGACGGCGAGGCCGACCCCGAGAATCCAGGCGAAGTACCACATGGGAAGGCTCCTTCGGTTCAGTAGAGGTCGGGATTGGTGCGCAGTTCGCCAAGCGAGACCCGGCCCCACAGCACCTTGAAGACCCAGGCCGTGTAGGCGAGCACGATCGGCAGGAAGATCGCCGTGACGATCAGCATCAGGAAGAGCGTCGTGTGGCTGGAGGAGGCGTTCCAGACCGTCAGGCTCGACTTGGGATCGATGCTCGAGGGCAGGATGAAGGGGAACATCGACAGCCCGACGGTCGAGATGATGCCCACTGCGGCGAGGGACGAGCCGCCGAAGGCCAGCGGCTCCTTGCCTGCGCGGATCCCGAGGAAGGCCGCCAAGGCGCCGAGGAAGCCCAGCGCCGGAGCCGCGATCATCCAGGGGTAGGCGGCGAAGTTGTCGAGCCATGCGCCGGCGGCGGCCACGGTGTTCGACCGGAGCGGGTTTGACGGACCGGCCATGTCCGCCGCGCCTTCGAGGCGGAAGCCGAGGCCGCCGAACTTCACGAAGGCGAAGCCCACCGCGAACAGCGCGACCGAGGCCAGCGCCGTGACGGAGCCGATGGTCCGGGCCCGGTCACGCACGGGCCCATGGTCGGCCTTGATGGTCAGCCAGGCCGCGCCGTGCGTCAGCAGCATGGCGACCGACAGGAGTCCGCACACCAGGGTGAAGGGGGTGAAGAGGCCGAGGAAGGGGCCCTCGTAGAAGGAGCGCAGATCGCCGTCGAGCCGGAAGGGCACGCCCTGCAGCACGTTGCCCACGGCCACGCCGAAGACCAGCGCCGGGACGAAGCCGCCGACGAACAGGCCCCAGTCCCAGAAGGCGCGCCAGGCTCGGCTCGGCCGCTTGGAGCGGTACTTGAAGCCCACCGGGCGCAGGATCAGCGCCGAGAGCACCAGGAACATGGCGAGGTAGAAGCCCGAGAAGCTGACGGCGTAGACGAAGGGCCAGGCGGCGAAGATCGCGCCGCCGCCGAGGATGAACCACACCTGGTTGCCTTCCCAGGTCGGGCCGATGGTGTTGATCACCTGCCGGCGCTCGGCGTCGTTGCGGCCGACGAAGGGCAGGAGGGCGGCGACCCCGAGGTCGAAGCCGTCGGTGAGGGCGAAGCCGATGAGCAGGACGCCCATCAGGCCCCACCAGATGACGCGGAGCGTCGCGTAGTCGATCGGAAGATCCATGGTGAGGCTCCTTTACTCGGCGGCCATGGGCACGGGGCCCACGGGCTCGTCGGCGGGATGCTGGTCCTCGCTCCTGGCGTAGGGACCCTTCTTGACGGTGTGGAGGATCAGGCCGACCTCGATGACGGCGAGCACGCCGTAGAAGAGGGTGAAGCCCGCGATCGTCGTCCACAGCTGCGGCACGGTCAGGCTGGAGGCGCCCAGGAAGGTCGGCAGGACGCCCTCGATGGCCCAGGGCTGGCGGCCGACCTCGGCCAGGACCCAGCCGAGCTCGGCGGCGATCCAGGGCAGGGGGATGATCGCCACCGCCAGACGCAGGAACCAGCGGGTCTCGTGCCGGCGCATGGAGGCCAGGATGAAGGCCGTGGCGAAGAAGGCGATCATCAGGAAGCCGATGCCGGCCATGATGCGGAACGACCAGAACATCACCGGCACATCCGGCACCGTGTCCCAGGCGGCCGTGGAGATCATCGCGGCGTCGGCCTCGCGGGGGTCGTCGGTGTAGCGCTTCAGCAGCAGGGCGTAGCCCAGGTCCCGCTTGTGGCGCTCGAACTGCTCGCGCGCGGCCAGGTTGGTCGGATCGGTCTTGAGCGTCTCCACCGCGTCATAGGCGATGACGCCCGACTCGATGCGGCTTTCGGCCACCGCCACCAGGTCGAGGATGCCCTCCACCGGCCGGTCGATGCTCCGCGTGGCGATCAGGCCCAGGACATAGGGCACCTTGAACTCCGCGTGGGTCTGGCGGTCTTCAAGGTTGGGCAGGCCGAAGAGGGTCAGGCCGGCCGGCGCAGCCTCGGTCTCCCACATGGCTTCCAGGGCGGCCAGCTTCATCTTCTGGTTGTCGGTAAGGGCGTAGCCCGACTCATCGCCCAGGACGACCACCGAGAGCGAGGAGGCCAGGCCGAAGGCCGCGGCCACCGTGAACGAGCGGATCGCGAAGGCCCGATGGCGTTCCTTCAGCAGGTAGAAGGCCGAGATGCCCAGCACGACGACCGAGGCCAGCACATAGCCGGCGCTGACCGTGTGGACGAACTTGGCCTGGGCGACCGGATTGAAGATCACCTCCTGGAAGTTGACGATCTCCATCCGCATGGTCTCAGGATTGAAGGCCGAACCCACCGGGTTCTGCATCCAGCCGTTGGCCACCAGGATCCACAGGGCCGAGAGGTTCGAGCCCAGGGCCACCATGAAGGTGACGCCCAGGTGGGCGAGCTTCGAAAGCTTGTCCCAGCCGAAGAACATCAGGCCGACGAAGGTGGCTTCGAGGAAGAAGGCCATCAGGCCTTCGATGGCCAGGGGGGCGCCGAAGATGTCGCCCACATAGTGCGAGAAGTAGGACCAGTTGGTCCCGAACTCGAACTCCATTGTGATGCCGGTGGCGACACCGAGCACGAAGTTGATGCCGAAGATGGTGGCCCAGAACCGCGTGATGGTCCGCCAGATCTGGCGGCCGGTCATCACGTAGATGCTCTCCATGATGACCAGCATGAAGGAGAGACCGAGGGTGAGGGGCACGAAGAGGAAGTGATACATCGCGGTCAGGGCGAACTGGAGCCGCGAGAGCTCGACGACGGCGAGGTCCATGGGGAGGGACTCCTTGTATATTCGCTGATCGCTATGTTTCCGGAGCCTTCCCCGCCTTGATGCAGATCACAATCAACCCGACGGCCAGGCTGTAGGGGACGGCTGATCATGGTTTTCCCCTTGAAAGCGCAGCTTAAGGAGGCGACCGCCCCGCCGCTCGCCTTCGCCGGGTTCCTGTGGGTCGCCGACGGCGCCGGGGCGGTCGCCTTCGCGCTCGGCCTGGCGCTCGCCGTCGGCGCCTTGCCGGCGGCCGGCGCGGCGCAGTGGCCGTGGTACGCCCTCATCGTCGGCGGAGCCTTGATCCGGGCCGGCGCGGTCTTCGCCGCCTCGCGCCTGGGCGCCGTGCGCGCCCGGCGGCTGAAGCGCTTCCTGCGCGAGCGGTTGATGCGGGCGGCCCTGCGCACGCCGCCGGGACAGGCGGCCAGCCTGGGCGAGCGCGTGGCCGCCGTCGTCGACGAGGTGGAGGCGCTGGACGGCTGGTTCGCCCGCTTCGAGCCGCTGGGCTTCGCCTCGCGCCTGACGCCCGTTCTGATCCTGGGGGCCATCGCCGTCGCCAGTCCGGTCGTCGCCCTGATCCTGATCAGCGCCCTCGTGCCTTTCGCCCTCGTCATGGCTCTGGCCGGCATGGCCGCAGCCGAGGCCTCGCGCCGACAGTTCGATGCGCTCGCCCATCTGTCGGGCCTGTTCGTCGACCGCGTCCGGGCGTTGCCGGTGGTGCTCGCCTTCCAGGCCGAACAGGCCGAGGCGGCCAAGGTCGAAGGCGCCGCGCGCGGCGTCGCGCGCCGCACCCTGGCGGTGCTCAAGTTCGCCTTCCTCTCCTCGGCGGGGCTGGAGTTCTTCGCCGCCCTGTCGGTGGCGCTGGTGGCGGTCTATTGCGGCTTCAACCTGCTGGGCCTGCTGCCCTTTCCCGTGCCCGAGCAGCTCGACCTGCCGCGCGCCCTTTTCGTGCTCGCCCTGGCGCCGGAGCTCTATCTGCCGCTTCGGCGCCTGGCGGCGGCCTATCACGACAAGCAGCTGGGGCAGGCCGCGGCCGAGCGCCTGGCCGGCGTGCTGGACGGGCCGAGCGCGCCGGAGCCGTCGAGCGCGGCCATCGAGGCGGCCCCCGCCATCCGCTTCGAGGGCGCTGCGGTGCGTCATCCGGAGGGACCGCTGATCGGCCCCGTCAGCTTCACCGCCCCGGCCGGAGCGGTCACCGCGATCCTGGGGCCGAGCGGGTCCGGCAAGACCTCGCTTCTGTCCCTGCTGGTGGGCGCCGCGCCGCTGGCGGACGGCGAGGTTTTCGTCGGCGAACACCCGATCTCGAAGGTGCGCTCCGTCGCCCGATCGGTCGCATGGGCGGGCCAGACGCCCGCCCTCGCCCCCGGCTCCATCGCCTACAACATCGGGCTCGGGCGGACGGATGCGCCGCCCGGCGAGGTGGCGCAGGCGGCGCGCCTGGCCGGCCTGGAGCCGGCGCTGCGCCAGCGGACCGACGGCCTGGCGACGGAACTCGACGAGCGCGGCTCGGGGCTCTCGGGGGGCGAGCGGCGGCGGATCGGTCTGGCGCGCGCCTGGCTCAAGCCGGCGCCCATCCTGCTGCTGGACGAGCCCACCGCAGACCTGGATGAGGCCGCCGAGCACGAGGTCATCGCCCGCCTGCGCGACCTGGCCAAGGGGCGCACCGTGCTCTTGGCCACCCACTCCGAACGCCTGGCCGCACAGGCCGATCACGTGGTGCGCCTGGCATGACGGGTTCCCTCAGATCTCTCGTCCGCCAGCAGCGCCGCGCCCAGGGAACGGCGCTGGCCCAGGCGGCTTTGGCGGCGGCGGCCGTCGCCCTGGCCTCGGTCCTCCTGCTCGGCCTCTCGGGCTGGTTCATCGCCGCGGCGGCGGCGGCCGGCGCCGCGGGCAAGGCCGCCGCGCTCGCCTTCAACTACCTGCTGCCCAGCGCCGGCGTGCGGCTCCTGGCCATCCTGCGCACGGTCGCCCGCTACGGCGAGCGGCTGGCCGGGCACGCCGCGGCCCTCAACGCCCTGGCGGAGATCCGGCCGGCCCTCTTCAGGGCGCTGGCCGCCGGGCGGCCGGAGACCGCGCTCGCCCTGTCCTCCGGGGAGGCCTCGGCGCGGCTGGTGCAGGACGTCGATGCGGTCGAGACGATGTTCGTGCGCCTGTCCGCCCCTTGGGCGGCGGGCGCGGCCATGCTTGCGGGCCTGGCCCTGACGGCGCTGGCCAGCCCGATCGCCGCGGCGGTCCTGCTGACCGCCTTCGTCGCCCTGATCGGCCTCGGACGCGGGCTTGCGCGACGGCTGGCCGAAGAACCGGGCCGCGCGGCTCAGGCCGGGGTCGGGCGCCTGAAGGACGCCGTGGCGGCCTACCTGGCCGCAGGGCCGGAGCTCGTCTGCTACGACCTGGAGGCCGCCGCTCTGGCCGCCGTGCTCGACCGGGACGAGGCCCTGGGCGAGGCCCAGCTCGCCGCGCTCGACGCCGAAGCCGTGCTCGGCGCGCTGCAGGCGGCGATCACCGGCTTGACGGTGGCGGCCGTCATCCTGGCGGCCGCCGGAGCCGGCGCGCCGCTGGCCGCCCTGGCCGGCCTCGCCGCTTCGGTCGCCCTCGAGGGCGCCGCAGGCGTGCTCAAGGCCTTCGAGCGTTCCGGCGCCGCCGAAGGGGCCGAGCGCCGCCTGGACGAGATCCTCGACGTCGCACGATCGTCCAGCCCCATGGCCGACCCGTTCGGCGAGCGGCGCATCCGGCTGCCCGGGGGCGAGGAGCTGAGGCCGGGCGAGCGGCTGGCGATCCTGGGCGCCTCGGGGGCGGGCAAGACGCGGCTGATCGAGCGGCTCCTGGGCCTGCGCACCGCCGATCTCGACGGCTTCGCCATCGCCGGCGCCCCGCTCGCCCGCCTGGATGTCGCCTTTGTCCGCAGCCAGTTCGCCTATGCGCCGCAGGACGCACGGCTGCTGACCGGCACGGTTCGCGAGAACCTCGCGCTCGCCTCGCCGCGCGCCGGGGACGCCGAGTTCTGGCTGGCCCTGGCCGACGCCGGGCTGGAGGATCGCGTGGCGGCCCTGCCGCGGGGCCTCGACTCCTGGATCGGGGAGGGCGGGGCGCGCCTGTCGGGCGGGGAGCGCCGTCGGCTGTCGCTGGCCCGCGCCCTGCTGCGTCCCGCGCCCTTCCTCGTGCTGGACGAGCCGACCGAGGGGCTCGATCCGGCCGCCGAGGCGCTGGTGGTGGGCCGCCTGGCGGCCCGACTCGAACGCACCGGTCAGGGCCTGATCCTGATCAGCCATCGACCCGCGCCGCTGCGCCTCTGCGCGCGGACGCTGCGGCTCGGCGGCGCGCAGCCCCAGGTTGACGCAGCTCAAGGCGCGCCGGCGGCGTCAGGCGAGGAGTAGGGGCGGCCGGCATGGCCGGCCTTTCACAAAAGGGAACCGTCATGAACGCGCAGTCGCAATCCAGATCGTTGTTTCCCCGCCTGACCCGCCAGGCCTTCGGTCCGCTCCAGCGCGAGATGAACCGCCTCTTCGATGAACTCGGCGAAGGCTGGGAGTCCTTTTCCGACACGCGCCTGACGCCGCGGATGGACGTCGTCGACACCGAGGCGGGCCTGGAGATCTCCGTGGAGCTGCCGGGCCTCAAGGAGGAGGACGTCAAGGTCACCGTCGAGGGCGACGTCCTGACCATCACCGGCGAGAAGAAGTCCGAGAGCGAGCGCAAGGAGAGCGACTATCGCATCCTCGAGCGCAGCTATGGCGAGTTCGCCCGCTCCTTCGTCCTGCCGCGCAGCATCGACGGGAGCGCGCTGAAGGCGAGCATGAGCCACGGCGTCCTGAAGATCGTCGCCCCGAAGCGGCCCGACATCGAGAAGAAGACTGTGCCTGTGCAGTCTGCGTAAGCTCGGCGCGGCCCGGTTCAGGAGGTTTTGATGCGCGCCATGATCCTTCCTGGGCCGGGCCAGCTCCTGCGGGCGGTCGAGCGGCCCGATCCCAGCCCGGGCCCCGGCGAGGTCCGTCTCGCCGTGCGCGCCTGCGGCGTCTGCCGCACCGACCTCCATGTGGCTGACGGAGATCTGCCGCAGCGGCGGGCGGACCTAGTGCCGGGCCACGAGATCGTCGGGGTGGTGGAAGCCCTGGGCCCCGGCGTCGGCGGCCTGAAGACCGGCCAGCGGGTCGGGGCGGCCTGGCTGGGCGGGGTGTGCGGCCGCTGCCCCTATTGCCGCACGGCCGAGGAGAATCTCTGCGACGCGCCGGAATTCCACGGCTGGACGCGGGACGGAGGCTATGCCGAAAAGGTGGTGGTCCGAGCGGACTTCTGCTTCCCGATCCCGGACCTCTATGGCGACGTCGAGGCCGCGCCGCTGATGTGCGCCGGCCTGATCGGCTACCGCAGCTGGCGCAAGGCCTGCGAGGCGCGGCCTGTGCGCCGTCTCGGCCTCTACGGATTCGGGGCGGCCGCCCATCTGCTGGCCCAGTTGGCGCTGAGCGAGGGGCAGGCCGTCTGCGCCTTCACCCGACCCGGGGACCAGGCCGCCCAGGACCTGGCGCGGGCTCTGGGGTGCGGCTGGGCGGGCGGGTCGGACGAGGCCCCGCCCGAGCCCCTCGACGCCGCGGTGATCTTCGCCCCCGTCGGCGCCCTCGTCCCCGTCGCCCTGCGGGCGGTGCGGAAGGGGGGAACGGTCGTCTGCGGCGGCATCCACATGAGCGATATTCCGTCCTTTCCCTATGCCTGGCTGTGGGAGGAGCGCCGCCTCGTCTCGGTGGCCAACCTGACCCGGAAGGACGCCGTCGAGTACCTGCCGCTCGCCGCCCGGGCCGGAGTGCGGCCGCAGGTCACGCCCTACGCCCTGGCCGAGGCCAATCGGGCGCTGGACGACCTTCGCGCAGGCCGGTTCGCCGGCGCCGCCGTCCTCACGCCCTGAACGCCCGCACCCGCATCCGGCCGGGACCGCCGCGCGCGGCGCCTGAGCCGGATCCGCGCGAAGAAAACGCCCGGCGCGGGGGAGCGCCGGGCGGCAAGTGACACGGGTAGGAGAAGTAGGTCGCCGGCGCGGCCACGCCCGGATCCGTGAGGGCGGGGTCCTGGGCAGGGGGATAGCCGCGCCGGCAGGCGCTGGCGCCGGGGGGTTATTCGGCGAGACGTTCCAGCGCATCCCACCGCTTCACACGGAAGCGGCGGCATCCTTCGAACTCGACCACGGAGGCGCCCTGGAGTTGGGTCAGCATCCGCGAGACGGTTTCGATCGTGAGGCCGAGATAGTCGGCCATGTCCTGGCGGCCCATCGGCAGGGCGACTTCGTCGGCGCCCTCGCGCTCGGCCAGATCCATGAGGAAGCTGGCGACCTTTTCGCAGGCCGTCTTGCGGCCCAGCACCAGCAGATGTTCCTGAGCCCGCTCCAGCTCGCGGCGGGTGGCTTCCCAGATCGCGCGGTCGATTTCCTCGTCGCCGGCGAAGGCCTTCAGCGCCGAGCGCTTGATCACCAGCAGCGTGCTCTCGGAAAGCGCCTCGGCGGAAAACCGGTGGGTGTCGCCCGTCTCCAGGCCCACGAGGTCGCCGGGGTAGTAGAAGCTGCCCACCTGGCGACGGCCGTCGCTCAGCAGGCGGGTGGTGCGGACCGCGCCGGACACCACGATGTAGATGAGGTCGGCGTCCTCGTCCTGGCAGAAGATCTCCTCGTCCTTGGCGAAGGTCATTCGCAGACCCAGGCGCGACATCACGTCGGCGATCGCGGGCGTGGCGTGGTGAGTGTCGGTGGCGTAGGCGAGGGTCATGGCGGGGTTCCTTGAGCCGATGAGGCATACTCTCCCAGCCGCCCGGCCCTCGGTATTCGGGTCGTATCCCTAAGTAACCCTACGGATGTGTCAGTGCGCCGCAGCGTCGCCGAAGCGGCCGCGCACCGAGCGGCGCACCGTGTCCATCACCTCCTCGAAGGCCTCCTGGGTGATGCCCGGAACGATCCCGCCCACGTGCACGTGGTCGATGAGCCGAAGCCCGCACATCTGGGCCACGTGCCGGTCGAAGAGCGTCGCGAGCGCGTCCAGGGCCCCCGTCTCCTTCACCCAGGCGTCCGGCGCGCCCGAGAAGGTGAAGCTGATCATGCGCCGCCCGCTCAACAGGGGGCGTGCGCCGGCCGAGCCGGGCTCGAAGCCGAAGCCGGCGCTGAAGATGCGGTCCACATAGCCCTTGAGGATCGCCGGCGGGGCGTTGAACCAGAGGGGATAGACGAAGGCGAAGACGTCGATGTCCTGCAGCTTCTGGCGCTCGGCCGCCGCGTCCGGAGCGGGTTCGTAGCCCTCCGGGCCCGGGATCTCGCCCGCCTTCAGGCAGGGGTCGAAGTTCAGCCGGTAGAGATCGCGCACCTGCGTCTGGTGCCCGAGGGCCGTGGCGCAGGCCGCATAGGCCTCCGCGGCGGCGCAGGTCAGGCTGTTCCGGTTCGGATGGGCGACGATCACGGCGTGCTTCATGGCGGGCTCTCCTGGGAGGATCAAAGTCAGGCCTGGGCGCGCCTGCATTGACCCCGGTCATGGCTGTCGCGGCCCCGGCTTGACGGAGGTCAAGGCGCCTTCGTCCCAGCGCGGCCCCACTGGCCCGCCAAGGAGACGCCCATGACCGCCGCGCCGCAAGTCCGCAAAAGGATCGTGCTGATCAACGGCCATCCGGATCCGCGGCCGGAGCGCTTCTGCGCCGCTCTCGCCCAGGCCTATGTGGAGGGGGCGGCCAAGGCGGGGCACGACATCCGCCGCATCGACGTCGCCAGCTCCGACGCGCCGCTGGTGCGCAGCCGGGACGCCTTCATGGCGCCGCCTGACCCGGCGATCGCCGACGTGCAGAAGGTGATCGTGGACGCCGATCATCTGGTGATCATCTATCCGCTCTGGCTCGGCGGACCGCCGGCGCTTCTGAAGGCCTGGCTGGAGCAGGTGTTCCGCTACGGTTTCGCTCTGGCCGCGCCGGGAGACGCGCGGGGGGTGAAGGGCCTGCTTTCCGGCCGCTCGGCGCGGGTGGTGGTCACCATGGGCATGCCCGCGGCCTTCTTCCGCTTCGTCTTCTTCGCCCACGGCCTGAAGGCGGTGAGCCGCGGCATCCTCTGGATTTCCGGCATGGCCCCCATCCGGGAAAGCATCATCGGCAATGTCGAGGGCGGCGATCTCGGCCACCGGCTCAGGTGGCTGTCGCGGATGAAGGCCCTGGGCGAGGCCGGCCGCTGAGCCGTCAGTGGGTCAGGGCGGCGCGGATCTTGGCGATCAGCAGGTCGCCGAGCAGCGGCTTCTCGACGATGGCGGCCCCCATGCGCTGGGCGCGAGCCCGCGTGCCCGGCTTCGGGTTGCTTGTGATGAGGATGGCCGGCAGGTCCACGCCGCGGGCGCGCAGGGTTTCCAGCGCGTCCAGACCGCTCATCCCGCCCAGCTTGTAGTCCAGCACGAGGCACGCCTCGCCCTCGGGCAGCCTGTGGGCGACCAGTTCCTCGCCGGTTTCGCAGGTTTCCACCTGGAATCCCTCGATTTCCAGAGAGAACTTCAGGGCCTGGCGCAGGGCCGCGTCATCGTCCACCAGGACGATCCTGCCGGCGTAGTCGGGGGTGGGGGGCATTCAACGGTTTCTGAGCGCAGTGTCGACAGCTGCAGAAGCTAGCGGCCGGCGCGGCGGCATCCTTGATGCAACGCAAATTCTCGCCGCAGGCTCAACCGCGGGCGAGAAGCACCATCCGGATCAGTTCCGACAGTCCGCGGGCGCCGGTCTTGGACATGACATTGGCGCGGTAGACCTCCACCGTCCGGGGGCTGATCCCCAGCTCATGGGCGATGACCTTGTTGAGCTTGCCCTCGACGACGCCTTCGAGCACTTCGGTCTCCCGGGGGGAGAGGCCGTCCAGCACCGAGCGGATGCGTTCGCGCTCCGGATCCTCCTCCGTCGCCTGCGGCGAGTTCGCAAGGGCGCTCTGGATGGCCGCCAGCAGGGCGTCCTCTTCGAACGGCTTCTCCAGGAAATCGACCACGCCGGCTTTCATCGCCTCCACCGCCAGCGGCACGTCGCCGTGGCCGGTGATGACGATCACGGGGTGCGGCGCGCCGACGGACCGGAGGCGCCGGACGAGCTCCAGCCCCGTCATCTCGGGCATGCGGATGTCGGTGACCACAACGCCGGCTTCGACCTGCGAGAGGACCTCCAGAAACTGCGGCGCCGATTCATAGGTGCGGGCGGCGAGGCCGGCGGTGTCGAGGAGGAAGGCGAGCGACTGGCGCATGGCCTCGTCGTCGTCGATCACGTGCACCACAGGTTCAGCCATCCAGCTCCTCCCTTCGAACCGCGCGCAGGGTGAACCGGAACACCGTGCCGCCGCCTTCATTCGGCTCGGCCCAGATCCGGCCGCCATGCGCCTCGACGATCGTTCTCGAGATCGACAGACCCACCCCCATACCGTGAGCCTTGGTGGTGACGAAAGGCTGGAAGAGCTGCTGAGCCATGCCGGGGTCGATGCCGGGGCCCGTGTCGGCCACCGCGACCTCGACCATGTCGCCCTCGGCGGGCGCCGTGGAGACGACAAGCTCCCGGCGGGGCGCGTCCTCCATGGCGTCGATGGCGTTGCGCATCAGGTTCAGGACCACCTGCTGGACCTGCACCTTGTCGGCCAGCACCAGGTCCAGCTTGTGGTCGAGGTTGAAGCGCAGGCGGACGCCGCGCTCCTTGGCCCCGATCATGGCCAGGGCGCCGGCCTCCTCGAGCAGCTGCGGCAGGTTCTCGATGCGCCGGTCAGCCTCGCCCTTGGCCACGAAGTCGCGCAGGCGGCGGATGATCTGGCCCGCGCGCAGGGCCTGCTCGGCGGCGTTGGACAGGGCGCCCTTGATCTTGGCGCGATCGGGCTCGGGCGCCTCCAGCAGGCGCTCCGATCCCTTCATGTAGTTGGCGATCGCCGAGAGCGGCTGGTTCAGCTCGTGCGCCAGGGCGGAGGCCATTTCGCCAAGCGCGGTGAGACGCGAGACGTGCACCAGCTCCGACTGCAGGTCCTGAACCCGCCGCTCGGCCGTCTGCCGCTCGGTCAGGTCGCGCACGAAGCCGGTGAAGAAGCGGTGCCCCATGGTCTCCATCTCCCCCACGGCCAGTTCCATGGGAAAGGTGGAGCCGTCCTTCCGCTCGCCGACCACCACGCGTCCGATGCCGATGATGCGGCGCTCGCCGGTCTGGTAGTAGCGCTCCAGATAGGCGTCGTGCTGCTCGCGATAGGGGCTCGGCATCAGGATGGAGACGTTGCGTCCGACCGCCTCGGACGCCGTCCAGCCGAAGAGCCGTTCGGCCGCGACGCTGAACGAGCGCATGATTCCGCGCTCGTCGATGACGATCATGGCGTCGGGGACGGTCTCCAGGATGGAGCGCAGCCGCGCCTCGCTCTCGGCCAGATGGACGACGGCCCGGGCGCCGTCCTCGGCGCGCTTCTGGTGGAAATGTCCGGCGGCCGCGATGCCGAGGCCGGCGAACAGGAAAAGGGCGGCCTCCAGCAGGTTGGCGCGATCGGCCACAAGGGCTGCGCCGTTGAGGGCTCCCACGGCGGCCAGCCCTGCGAGCGTCGCCATCATCGCCGGACCGAAGCCCCCCGCCAGGCCCCCGACGACCGCGGCCGGCAGCAGGACCACGAACAGGGTCCGGGCGCCGATGACGGGGAGGGCGGCGATGTAGGCGAGGATGCAGAGGGCGACGGCCGCAGCCGCCCAGGCATAGCCCTGCCAGACCGGCGCACGATCGTTCTGAGCGAGCCTACTCAACCACTGCATCGATAGATGCGGTAGAAGCCACTCCACGGATTGGCAAGCCTAGTCTGGCGCGACCGGCGGCGCAGAGCCTCAGTTCTTGGAGCCGCCGGCCCAGAGGCTCACGCCGAGCAGAACGACGGCGAAGGTGGCGAACGTGGCGACGATCAGGCCGAGCATGAGGTCGTGAGCGGTCATCAGAATTCCCCCATGAGAGATGGATCTGCGGCGCAGAATTCCCACAATCGCTCTGGGGGCATATTCCGGAACGACGCCTAAGTAGGGCTACGGAGTCGGTGCGGCGGCCTGGGCGCCTTAGGCTTCGGCCAGGCCCCGCACAGCGGCGGAGCGGAGGGACTGACGTGGTGCGAAGAAGCCTTGCGATGCTGATCTGCGGCTTGAGCCTGGCCGCCTGCGCCGGCGGCGGAGATCTTGCGCCCGCGCCCCTGTCGCCGGCGGCGGAGCGCGGCCAGCAGTTCGCCGCACGCGCCTGCGCCGGATGCCACGCCTTCGCCGCGCCGGCGCGGAGCCCCAACACCGCCGCGCCGTCGTTCGCCGTAATCCGCCTTCGCCACAACGAGGTCGCTCTGGAGCGGACGCTCGAACGCATCGCGCGCGAGGGGCATGGAGAAATGCCGCCGATCTACATCACCTCGGCGGAGATCGAGGATCTCGTGGCCTTCGTCGAGTCGCTCGAGCCGGTCGCGCAGCTCGACGGGCCGGGCGCGGCCGTTGTGCGGCTGACCGAGGGCGAGCGTCCCGGCCCCCGCAGCTGAGGCGAAGCGGCGTAGACCACCCCTAGGCTGTCGCTCCGCCGTCGCCTAAGCCCGTGGCATGTGCAACGCCTATGGCTTCAATGCGCCGATCAGCCGTCTGATCGACGTGTTCCGGCAACTCGACCTGCCCATGACCTGGGCTGAGGGCTCCGTGCCGAACCTGCCGCCTCGGGACCTGATCCGTCCGACCGATCCGGCGCCGGTTCTGCGCCCCCTGGCGCCGGCGGCGGCGGGCGAAGGCGTCGTCTTCTCGGAAATGCGGTGGTGGCTCGTGCCGTTCTTCCACAAGGGCGGCGTCAAGGACTGGAAGGCCCTGACCACCAACGCCCGCAGCGAATCCATCGATACGACCGCCACCTTCCGCGAACCGTACCGCCGACGCCGCTGCCTCGTGCCGGCCACCCACTTCTTCGAGTGGTCGCCGCTGGACCCGGCCAGGCCGAAGGGCCCCAAGACACGGTGGCGGGTCACGGCCGCCGGCGAGGAGATCTTCTTCTTCGCCGGGCTTTGGGACCGCGCCCGGCCGGCGGGACACGAGGGGGCGCTGGAGAGCTTCGCCCTGGCGACCTGCGCCGCCGGCGCCGACATGGCCCCCCACCATCCGAGACAGCCGGTGATCCTGACCGGCCGGCAGGCTGTCGACTGGCTGCGGTTGGACGGACCGGGCAAGGCCCTCCTTTCGCCCTCGCCGGCCGGGACGTTGCACGTCGCGGCCGACTGAGGGCGGCGCAGCCCTCAGTGCTGGCTGTGCCGTTCGCTGGGCTGGGCGATGCCCGAAAGGGCGGCCGAGGCGCGCTGAGCGTGGCCGTCGCCCGCCTTGCTGATGTCGCCGATGGAGATCATGCCGACCAGCCGCTTGTCGCGATTGACCACCGGCAAGCGGCGCACCTGCAGGTCGCTCATCTGGAGGGCCACGTCGTCGAGGTCGGCGTCGTCGTAGCAGTAGAGCACATCCTGGCTCATCACCTCGCGCACCTCGGTCTCGGGCCCTCGGCCTTCGCCGACGCCGCGGACGGCGATGTCCCGGTCGGTGACCATGCCGATCAGCCGGTCGTTCTCGCCCACGGGAAGTATGCCGGCGTCGATCTCGGCCATGGTCTGCGCGGCCTGGCGGACCGTATCCTCCGGCGCGCAGACCCGCACGTCGGTGCTCATGCATTGGCTGACGTTCATGTCGTCGCCTCCTTGAATCGTCATGTGTTTTCAGCCCCGTGCAGACAACCCGGCGCACGGACGTGGGTTCGAACTGGGCCGCAAAGAAATCGCGCGGACGTCCCGAAAGGCGGCAACGGCAGAGCCGGCCTGTCGGTTGGGAAGGGAGACATCCACCGCCAGAGGAGAGGTCGAATGACCAGCAAGCATCCGCAGTCCGGGCGCGAGCCCAACCCGCTTCCCGCCAACGATCTGGATTGTGATCCGGGGATCGGCCGCTCCAAGGGAACGACCCGGGCGGGGGAGGATCCCCACATCATATCCGGCGACCACACGGTCGAAGGCGATGTCGGCAACGACGCCAATCCGGCGGGCGGGGTCGATCCCAACCAGCGGGGCCGCACCAACCCCTGATCGCGCGCCGCCCCGACGCGGCCCCGCGGGTTCTCCGACCGGCGGGGCCGTTTCGCCGCCTGGACGCTCAGAAGCTCGCCATGCCCGCCAGGATGAGCGCCAGCAGCAGGACGCCGGCCGCGGCGACCCAGAAGACGGGCGGCAGCTTGACCCCGGGCCGGGCGGGCGAGCTGGGGTCGCGGTTCCCGTCCGGCGGAATGTTGGACGCCCGCCCCTCCGGCGCCTGGCGAGGCGCGCCCGCCGCCTCGGCGTCGGCGGAGGCGGAGGCTGCGCCGGGGTCGAAGGCCGGTTCGGCGGCGTTCGCATCTCGGCCCTTGGGGGCCAGGGGATCGGACATGTGACGGACCTTTCTTGTTTCGCGGTCGAGGGCCGGCCCTAGCGGCCGTCATCCTCTCCGCTGTGGTGTTCGACTCGGCCAAGCGCGACCTCCTCGTGGGAGAAGACCTCCTCCTGGCCGTCCATTTCGAGTTCGTCCCGCGACGGCGCGGCTTCGTCTTCCGCCTGGGCGAGGACGAGGCGCAGGGCGTCCAACTCCGTCGCCGCCGTGACAACGGCGCGTCTCAGCGGGCGGGCGTCGGCTCGCTCGCCCAGGCGGACCTCAATGACCCACTGCGTCGGCATGATCGGCTCCTCACAGGCTCGGCGGGGGTTCAACGGCTCAGGGCGTCCGAGGTTCTGGCCGTCGAGGCGCCGGAGCGCCGCGAGGCGGCGGCCGGCCGGCGCGTTCGGCCAGCAGTTCGGGCCTGCGGAGCTGCGCCTCGCCGTTGCGCAGCTCCAGCAATCCTTCCCGGCGAAGCTGCTGGAGGACGCGGTTTACGTGGACGATGCTCAGGGCCGTGACGTCGGCGACCGCTTCCTGGGTGAGCGGCATGGGGAAGCGGCGTTCGTCTCCCTGGCCGGCGAACGCCAGCCTGTCGCGCAGTTCCAGCAGCAGGTCGCAGATCCGCTCGGCGGCGTTGCGGCGTCCCAGCCGCATGATCTGGTCCAGCAGGCGCTGTTCATCCAGGGCCAGGCTCAGGTGCACGGCTTCGGCGAGGCCGGGCAGGGGTCTCGCCTCGTCGTTCAGCGTTGCGATCATCGCTCCCGCCCCGACCAGTTCGGCCGGCGTCAACGCCACCACGTCGCACAGGTCGAGGGGCCGGATCCGGGCCGACAGGCCCAGCGCGTCGCCCGGCACCAGCAGGCCCAGGATCTGCCGGCGTCCGTCCGGCAGGCGGCGCACACGGGCGGCCCAGCCGCTGATCAGGAATCCGGGCGGCGGCGCCTCGCCTTCCCGGGCCAGGGCGGCGCCGCCCGGGTGGCGGCTCAGGCGGTCCAGCCGGTTCAGCAGGCTCACGGCTTCGTCCTCGAGGGGCGACAGGCGCGAAAGCTTTGCGATGGCCGGCGAAAGCGCGCCGGCCGGCGGTCTGGGCATCCGACCGCTGGGGCTCATCTCCCGGCCCCGCCAAGCCTGGCTGTCGGAACCCACAGCATCGGGCGCCTGTTGGCCAGGGACGCAACGGAGGAACCACCATGCCTGAGAAGCATCCCAACACCCTGCGCTGGGGCGGGCCCGGCGCCAGTCACGAAGACCGCACCAAGCCGCCGCCGGACCCGACGGTGAAGGACGCCGAGGATCCCGATCACCTGGCGGCGCACAGCCAGGTCTCCGGCGGAGGCGGCGAGCGCGACGTCCATCATGGCCATGCGCCGGGGATGAAGCATGCGGGTCAGGCCTCCTCGGAGGAGAAGGCGCGCGAGCGGCGGGGCTGAGCCCCGTTCACGCCACCCCCTGCGGCAGGGCCATCGGCCGGCCAGCGGCCGCGCCGCCGCGGGCGGGGGCGTACCGCCGCACCATTGCGGCGCAGAATTCGGCATATTCTTCCGCCACTTGCGGCGGACTTGTGTGGTGCGGCTCGATGCCCCTGTGTTCGGGCGTGAAGCAGAAGGTGATGGTGGTTTCGAAGTCCTCCAACGCCTCCATCTGACGGTCGAACCAGCGAAGATAGTCGGGCCGGTAGCTGTCGGCCCAGGACAGGCCGGTGCGCACATGGCGCACGCCCAGGCGCTTCAGCCAGGCGACCGCCTCGTCCAGCCGGTGATCCTCGAAGTGGAACCACTGGCAGAGCCCAAGCTCGCCGGCGAAGGGGGCGAAGGCGTCCAGGGCCGGCTTCGGCGACCCGTCCTCGCGCAGGAGCCCCATGTGGAAGTGGCGGTAGTAGGACGAGCCCTCGGCCTCCCTGTGCCGGGTCGTGGCCTCCCACGCCTTGGGCAGGTCGTAGAGGCTGTACCAGTGGATGCGCGGGGCCTGGCCGATCAGCAGCCGGGCGGTCTTTTCCACGCCCCAGGCCTGCACCTCCTCGGACCCGAAGGCGGAGACGCCCACCTCGGTCACCCAGACCGGCTTGTCGGTGACGGCGCGGATCTCGGCGACCTTGGCCGGCCACTCGTCGATCTGCCAGAGGTTCCAGTCGAGCGGAAAGCCGTGGACCGCGACGACGTCGATCTCCTCCAGCGCGCCCTTGCCCTCCAGACGCTGCAGGAAGCTCGGATCGATCGGGGACATGCCGCCCAGCACGCGGGCGAGCCCGCTGTTCTCCGCGGCGACGGCCTGGCCGGCCAGTCGGGTCATCCGGGCGAACTGGTCCCATTCGGGGTCGAGGCTCGGATCCCAGTGGGACTTGTTGTTGGGCTCGTTCCAGATCTTCACGGCTTCGATCATGTTCGGGACCCTCCGTTCGTTGTTCAGGGACGCGCGGGATAGACAGCGCCGGCCTCGGTGGGGCGCTCAGTCCGGCGGCAGATGAAGACCTCGGCCTCCGGGTGATCGACGACCCGGAAGCCGGCGCTGCGCAGCATGGCCTCGGAGCAGGCCGCGTTCGGCGCCCACCAGTTCGTCCAGTCGCCGGCGTACTGGTGCTCGATGAAGTGCATCTTCGGATAGCCGGGCCGGTCGAAGTGGTCGGTCTCGAAGAAGTCGTAGTCGGCCGCCACCGGCTCGACCTGATCGGAGCCGCGCTGCATCGACTGGAAGACCAGCAGATCGTCCGCCACGTGCTCGTGGATGAGGTCGAGCGCCAGCAGAGGGTGGCGCAGGTGGTAGAGCACGCCCATGAAGATCACCAGATCGAAGCGCTCGCCCAGCCTGGCGAGGTCGTAGACCGATAGCTTGCGGAACTCGATCTCGACGTCGGCCACCTCCGCCGCCAGCCGCGCCTGGTCGAGATAGCGGTCGTCGAAGTCGATCCCCAGGACCCGGTCGGCGCCGCGACGCTTCATCTCCAGGGAGTAGAAGCCGGCGTTGCAGCCGATATCGAGCACGCTCTTGCCGGCCAGGTCGGCCGGTATGGCGTGCTCGAAGGCGCGGAACTTGTTGCGCGGATAGTCGTGCAGGAAGTGATCCGGCGCCGTCTGCACGCCGTTCAGGTCCATGTTGTGGAACCACTGGCCCAGTTCGGCCACCCGGGCGCGGATCTGGTCGGCGGACAGGTCAGTCATGGACAACCTCGTTCAGTCTCAGAAGGCGGGGCCCCGCGTCCGTCAGCTCCAGCGTCGTGATGGAGGCCGGGGCGATGTCGAAGCGGTCGTAGAAGTGCAGGGGCAGGCCCAGGACGTGGGCGACGGCGGCGCGGATGACGTCGGCGTGGCTCACCGCCGCGAGGGGGGCCTCGTCCTCGTCCGTCGCGCAGCGGGCGAGCCAGGCGGCCATTCGGGCCTGCGCCTGCGTCATGGCCTCGCCGCCGGGCGGGCGGGTCCGGCCTCGGTCGGCGTTCCAGGCGCGCCAGCGCGGATCGGCGTCAAGCGCTTCGAAGGCCGCGCCGGTCCACTCGCCGAAGTCGATCTCGTTCAGCGCCGGCTCGGTCTCGACCGCCGCGCCGCAGGCCTCGGCTATGGGCTCGGCGGTCTCGCGGGCCCGCTCCATGGGGCTCGCCAGCACGCGGGTCACGCCCAGGCCGGCCAGACGCCGCGCCAGCGCCTGCGCCTCGGCCCGGCCCTGGTCGCTCAGCCGCACGCCGGGCTGGCGTCCGCAGAGCCGGTGGCCCAGCGCGCCGTGAGCGGCGTGGCGCACCAGTCTCACCGTGCGGGGCCTCACGAGACCAGGCGCGGCGGGACGGCGTCGAGACCTGCGATGAAGCGCAGGGTGCGCTCGCGCGCCTCCTGGTCGGTGAACTGCTCGGGCGGCGACTTCATGAAGTAGGAGGAGGGGCCCACCAGCGGCCCGGACTCCCCGCGATCCAGGGCGAGCTTGGCGCAGCGGACGGCGTCGACCACCACGCCGGCGCTGTTGGGGCTGTCCCAGACCTCCAGCTTCAGCTCGATGTTCAGGGGCGCGCCGCCGAAGGTGGTGGCCTCCACCCGGATGTGCGCCCACTTGCGGTCGTCCAGCCAGGGAACGAAGTCGCTCGGGCCGATGTGGACCTGGTCGGTGTCCAGCAACTGGTCCATCTGGCTGGTCACGGCGCGGGTCTTGGAGATCTTCTTCGACTCCAGCCGCTCGCGCTCGAGCATGTTCTTGAAGTCGGTGTTGCCCCCGAAGTTGAGCTGATAGGTGCGGTCGACCCGCACGCCGCGCTCGCGCATCAGGTTGGCGATGGTGCGATGCAGGATCGTGGCCCCGACCTGGCTCTTGATGTCGTCGCCGACGATGGGCAGGCCGCGCTCGGCGAACCGACGCGCCCACTTCGGGTCCGAGGCGATGAAGACGGGGATGCAGTTGACGAAGGCGCAGCCGGCGGCCAGCGCCTGCTCGGCGTAGTACTCCGTGGCCCACTGCGACCCGACGGGAAGGTAGGAGACGAGGACATCCGTTCCGGTGCGGCGGAGCACCTCGGCGACGTCCTCCGCCGGCGCATCCGACTCCTCGATGTCTCCGGCCAGGTACTTGCCAAGGCCATCCAGCGTCGGCCCGCGCGCCACACGCACGCCCGTCGCCTCCGGCTCAGCGAAACGCATGGTGTTGTTGGGCCGGGTGAAGATCGCTTCGGAGACGTCCCGCCCCACCTTTCCGGCGTGGATGTCGAAGGCGGAGGCGATCTCCACGTCGCCGACGTGATAGCCGCCGAGCTCGACGGACATCAGGCCGGGCGGCGGCTCATTGGTCGAGGCGCCGGCATAGTGGCTGACGCCCTGCACGAAGGAAGAGGCGCAGTTTCCCACCCCGACGAGCCCGACCCGAACTTTTCCCTGAGGCATAGCAAGCTCCCGTCGTGGCCCCCGACGGAGGGCCGACAAGGCCCTAAAGCCATCTACAAAGCTCGCGGTTCCAGCGAAGCTAGAAACAAATGTGAATAACTCCGATACAACCAAGTTATAAGCTTCACCATTTCGGCGAGCGGTTTCCCTTTATCAGTCAAAGGAACTTCATGGCTCCGTTCAGAATTGTTGATGGGGGGCAGGAACTGACCGGTTGATGAAGATGTTGCTGCTGCGAAGTGGCAACCGGGAGTGGTGAGATGTCAGAAGCCAAGACCCTCACAAACCATGATGAGATCCGGACCTGGGCCGAGGAGCGAGGTGGTCGCCCGGCGAAGGTGAAGGACACTCAAGGAGAACAGGGCGGCGGAATCCTGCGGTTCGACTTCGGCGAGCGCGACGAGTCCCTGGAGGAGATCTCCTGGGAGGAGTTCTTCGACATCTTCGAGGATCGGAAGCTGGCCCTGCTTGAGCAGGACGAGACCGCCGGCGGCGAGACGAGCCGCTTCTCCAAGTTCATCGACCGCTGACGGTCGGAGCCCGCATGACAAAATCCGTACTGATCACCGGCGGCGCCGGCTTCGTCGGCCGCCACCTCGCCCGCGCCTTGCTTGACGAGGGCTGCAGCGTTCGCGTGTTCGACAGCCTCATCGAGCAGGTGCACCCCGATCGCGTCCGTCCTGCGGAACTCGACGGGGCGGTCGAACTGCAGGTGGGGGATATTCGCGACGAGGTCGCCGTACGCCAGGCGCTGAAGGGGGTCGACCAGGTGGTCCACCTCGCGGCCGAGGTGGGCGTCGGCCAGAGCATGTACGCGGTCGACCGCTACACCTCGGTTAACGACCTCGGCACCGCCGTCCTCTTCCAGCAGTTGATCGACCGGCCGGTGGAGCGCGTCGTGGTGGCCTCGTCCATGAGCATCTACGGCGAAGGCCTCTACCGCACCGCCGACGGAGAGCTGGTCGCCGACGTCGTCCGCAAGGGCCGCAACCCGGATGGCTCCTGGGACCCGCTGGACGCGGACGGCCGGCCCATGTCGCCGGCGCCGACGCCGGAATCCAAGACGCCGGCCCTGCGCAGCGTCTACGCCATCAACAAGTACGTGCAGGAGCGCCTGACGCTGACCCTGACCGCACAGTACGGAATGAAGGGCAGCGCCCTTCGGCTGTGGAACATCTACGGTCCGGGCCAGGCGCTTTCGAACCCCTATACGGGCGTGCTCGCCATCTTCGCCTCGCGGATCGCCAACGGGCAGCCGCCGATGATTTTCGAGGACGGTCAGCAGCAGCGCGACTTCGTTCACGTCTCCGACGTGGCGCGGGCCTTCATGCTGGCGCTGGAGAACGACGCCGCCGACGGCGAGGTGTTCAACATCGGCTCGGGCGAGAACCGCACGGTGGAGCAGGTGGCCCGGCTCCAGGCCGCGGCCATGGGCCGGCCGGATCTCGAGCCCGAAATCACCGGCAAGGCGCGTGCGGGCGACATCCGCCACAACGTCCCCGACCTGACCAAGGCCCGCGAGCAGCTCGGCTACGCGGCGCGGCAGGACTTCGCCGAGGGCCTGGAGGAGCTGGCCGAATGGGTGGCCCGGCAGGAGTCGAAGGATCGGGTCGCCGAGGCGCGGCGCGAGCTCGAGGCGCGGGGACTGGTGGCATGACCGGCTCGCGTGTGCTCGTCACCGGCGGCGCCGGCTTCATCGGCAGCAACCTGGCCGACCGCCTCGCGCGCGACGGCTGTGAGGTGGTGATCCTCGACACGCTCGCCCGTCCGGGTGTTGCGAAGAACCTGGAATGGCTGGAAGGCCGGCACGGCGACCGGATCGTGCGGATGACCGAGGACGTGCGCGACGCCGCCGCGGTGCGCCGCGCCGCCCAGGGCGTCGACGGCGTCTTCCACATGGCCGCCCAGGTGGCGGTCACCTCCAGCCTGGTCGACCCGCGCGAGGATTTCGAGGTCAACCTACTCGGCGGACTGAACGTGCTGGAGGCGGCTCGGCAAGAAAAGGCGCCGGTGATTTTCGCCAGCACGAACAAGGTCTACGGCGATCTTTCCGACATTCCGCTTGAACTGACCGACGACGGGTATCTGCCGGCCGATCCGGCGCTGCGCGCGACCGGGGTGGGCGAGTCCCGGCCCCTCGACTTCCACACGCCCTATGGCTGCTCCAAGGGCGGCGCCGACCAGTACGTGCTGGACTATGCGCGCAGCTTCGACCTGCCGACCTGCGTGCTGCGCATGAGCTGCATCTATGGTCCGCGCCAGATGGGGACCGAGGACCAGGGATGGGTCGCCCACTTCCTGATCCGCGCCCTGGCCGGCCAGCCGATCACCATCTTCGGAGACGGCCTGCAGGTGCGCGACATCCTCAACGTCGGCGACGCCGTCGAGGCCTATGTGGCCGCCTGGCGGCAGATCGAGGCGGTGAAGGGCCGCGCCTTCAACCTCGGCGGCGGGCCGGCCAATACGGTGAGCCTGCGGCGGATCCTCGCCTATATCGAGGAGGTGGTCGGCCGCCGGGTGGACCTCGTCTTCGAGGACTGGCGGACCGGCGACCAGCGCTACTTCGTGGCCGACACCCGGGACGTTCGTCGCACCTTGGGCCTGCCGGACCCGCTCGGCTGGCGCCAGGGCGTGGTCGAGCTCGCCCGCTGGCTGTCGGAAGAGGGCGCCGCCCGCGCCCGCACCGGGGTGGCGGCATGAGCACGCCGCCCAGTCGCCCGGCGCCCCGTCACGTCTTCATGATCGCCGACGCGGTCGGCGGCGTCTGGACCTATGTCGCCGACCTCGCCGCCGGCCTGGCGCAGGCGGGCGTTCGCACCACGCTCGCCGTCATCGGGCCTGCGCCGTCGCCCGGCCAGCTCGCCCTGTGCGCCGGCGTTCCGGGCCTCTCGCTGGTCGAGACGGGACTGACGCTGGACTGGATGGAGGACGAGCCGACGGCGATCGCCGCCGGCGGTCGCCGCCTGGCCGAACTGGCGCGGGCCAGCAGCGCCGATCTCGTCCACCTCAACAGCCCGGCCTTCGCCTCCGCCGGCGCCTTCGACCTGCCGGTGGTCGGCGCCTGTCACTCCTGCCTCGCCACCTGGTGGGCGGCCGTGAAGGGCGGCGCGATGCCTGACGACTTCCGCTGGCGGACCCGCGTCCTGGCCGAGGGCTACCGCGCCTGCGACCGGCTGATCGCGCCCAGCGCCGCCTTCGCAGAGGCGACGTCGGCCGGCTATGGCGTCGACGTCGCCTCGGTCCGCAACGGTCGCTCCCGCGGGGGCCGCCTCGCCGGCGGCCAGAAGCGCGCCCACGTCCTCACTTCCGGCCGGCTGTGGGACGAGGGGAAGAACCTCGCCGCCCTGGACGCGGCGGCCGCGCGCATGCGGGGCGAGGTCCGCGCCGCTGGTCCGCTGACCGGGCCGGGCGGGGCCGCCGCGGCGGTCGGTTCCGTCCGCACGCTGGGCGCGCTCGACGCCGAGGCGATGACGGAGGCGCTGAACGCCGCCCAGGTCTTCGCCTCCCTGGCCCGATACGAGCCCTTCGGCCTCGGCGTGCTCGAGGCCGCCCAGGCCGGCTGTGCGCTGGTGCTTTCGGACATTCCCAGTTTCCGTGAACTCTGGCGCGGGGCTGCGATCTTCGTTCGTCCGGACGACACCGCCGAGGCCGCCGCCGTCATGGACGCCCTGCTGGCCGATCCGGACGAAGCCCGTCGCCTTGGCGCGCTCGCCGCCGAGCGGGCGGCGGCCTGCACGGTCGAGGCCATGACCCAGGGGACGCTCGCCGCCTACGCCCAGGCGCTGGCGCCGCGATTGGCGGGAGCGGCGGCATGAAGGTCGTCTACTTCACCCATTCGCTCGCCTCCTGCTGGAACCACGGCAACGCCCACTTCCTGCGCGGCGTCCTGCGCGAACTGATCGCCCGGGGGCATGAGGTCGCCGCCTATGAGCCGGAGGACGCCTGGAGCCTCTCCAACCTTCTGGCCGATCACGGCGGGGCGGGCCTGCAACCCTGGCTCAACAGCTATCCGGAGTTGAACACCCGCCGCTACGCCGCGCAGGGCTTCGACGTCGCCGCGGCCTGCCAGGACGCCGACCTCGTCATCGTGCACGAGTGGAACGATCCGGCGCTCGTTGCGGCCGTGGGGCGCCTGCGCCGTCGCGGCGCGCGGTTCACGCTGCTCTTCCACGACACCCATCACCGCGCGGTCAGCGAGCCGGAGGGGATCAAGGCCTTCGACCTCGCCGACTATGACGGCGTGCTCGCCTTCGGCGAAACCCTGGCCGAGGTCTACCGCCGCTGGGGCTGGGGCGACCGCGTCTTCGTCTGGCACGAGGCGGCGGACATTCGGCTGTTCCATCCGCCGGAGGTCGAGCGCGAGCGCCAGGGCCTCGTCTGGATCGGCAACTGGGGCGACGGCGAGCGCACCCGCGAGATCGAGGACTTCCTGCTCGCGCCGGCGCGCGAAGCGGGCCTCACGCTCGACATCCACGGCGTCCGCTATCCGCCCGAGGCGCTGACCATGCTGCGGCGCTACGGCGCCCGCCACCGCGGCTGGATCGCCAATGCGCGCGCGCCGGAGGTGTTCGCGAGCCACATGGCGACCGTGCACGTGCCGCGTCGGTTCTATTCGACGAAGCTGCCCGGCATTCCCACCATCCGCGTCTTCGAGGCCCTGGCCTGCGGCATTCCGCTGGTCTCCGCGCCCTGGGAGGACAGCGAAGACCTGTTCCGCCCGGGCGAGGATTTCCTGACGGCCCGGGACGGCGCGGAGATGACCGCCCGCCTGCGCGACCTGCGCGAGGATGTCGACCTGCGCCGGGCGCTCGCCGCCAAGGGCCTCGCCGCCATCCGGGCGCGGCACACCTGCGCCCACAGAGTCGATGAGCTGCTGGCGGTGGCGGAGCGTCTCGGCGGTCCCATCGCCAACCCCCAACCTGATCTGGAGCACGCCCTGTGAAACTGGCCTTCTACGGATCGAGCCTGCTGTCGGCCTACTGGAACGGCGCGGCCACCTACTACCGCGGCATGTTGTCGGAACTGGCCCGGCATGGCTGGGAGGTGACCTTCTACGAGCCCGACGCCTTCGAGCGTCAGAGCCATCGGGACATGGAGCCGCCGGAGTGGGCGAGGGTGGTGGTCTACGACGCCGCGCCCGAGGCCTGCGCCCGGGTCATGGCCGAGGCCGCGCAGGCCGATGTGGTGGTGAAGGCGAGCGGCGTCGGCGTGTTCGACGACGAACTGCTGGAGGTCTTCCAGATCGCCCCGCCCCATGCCGTGCGCATCTTCTGGGACGTGGACGCGCCCGCGACCCTGGCGGACCTCAAGGCGAACCCGGAGCGCCCGCTGCGCCAGGTCCTGCCGGACCTCGATGCGGTGCTCACCTATGGCGGCGGGCCGCCGGTCGTGAACGCCTATGAGAGCCTCGGCGCGCGTCTCTGCCGCCCGATCTACAACGCGCTGGATCCGGCGACGCACCATCCGGCGCCGGCCGATCGCCGGTTCGAGAGCGACCTCGCCCTCCTGGCCAACCGGCTGCCCGACCGCGAAACACGCATCGAGCAGTTCTTCCTGGAGCCCGCCCGCCGCCTGCCGCTGCAGAAGTTCCTGCTGGGCGGCAACGGCTGGGGCGACAAATCCCTGCCGGCGAACGTACGCGCCATCGGCCATGTGGGGACGGGCGACCACAACGCCTTCAACTGCACGCCGCGCGCGGTCCTGAACGTCGCCCGCGACAGCATGGCCGAGGTCGGCTTCTCGCCGGCCACCCGGGTCTTCGAGGCCGCCGGCGCCGGCGCCTGCCTGATCACCGACGCCTGGGAAGGGATCGAGCTCTTTCTCGAGCCGGGCCGCGAGGTGCTGGTCGCCCGCGACGGGCAGGACGTGGCCGATCACCTGTCCGGTCTGACGGCGGAGCGGGCGGCGCAGATCGGCGAGGCGGCCCGCGCCCGCATCCTCGACGGCCACACCTATGCGCAGCGCGCCGTGGAGGTCGACGCCCTGCTGCGAAGACTGCGCGCCGTCCGCGCCGAAAGGAGCGCCGCATGAGCCGCCGTCTGAAAATCGTGGTCCTGGGGCTCAGCCTCTCCTCGTCCTGGGGCAACGGCCACGCCACCACCTATCGGAGCCTTCTCAAGGCCTTGGCCGCCCGCGGGCACGAGATCCTGTTCCTCGAGCGGAACGTCCCCTGGTACGCGGAGAACCGCGACCTGACCAATCCGGACTACTGCTGGCTCGCCTTCTACGAGGACCTGGCGGGTCTGGAGCGGTGGCGCCGCGAGGTGGCCTCGGCCGATGCGGTGATCGTCGGTTCCTTCACGCCCGAGGGCGTGGCCGTCGGCCGCTGGGCCATGGAGGCCGCGAGCGGGCCGGTGGCCTTCTACGACATCGACACGCCCGTCACCCTCGGTAAGCTCCTCCGCGGCGATGTCGAGTATCTCTCGCCCGAGCAGGTCGCCCAGTACGACCTCTATCTCTCCTTCACGGGCGGCCCGACGCTCACGCGGCTGGAGCGGGACTACGGCTCGCCGGCCGCACGGGCCCTCTACTGCTCGGCCGACGCCGAGATCTACCAGCCGACGGGCGCCGCGAGGCGATGGGATCTGTCCTACCTCGGCACCTACAGCCCCGACCGCCAGCCCGTGCTCGACCGGCTGCTCCTGCAGGCGGCCCGGGCGGCGCCGGAGCTCAACTTCTGCGTCGCCGGTCCGCAGTATCCCCGCGACATCGACTGGCCGGCCAATGTCGAGCGGCTGGAGCATGTCGCCCCGGCCGATCACCCCGACTTCTATTCGGCCAGCCGCTTCACCCTGAACGTGACGCGCGCCGACATGGTCGCCGCCGGCTATGCGCCCAGCGTGCGCCTGTTCGAGGCCGGCGCCTGCGGCTGTCCGATCATCTCCGACGTCTGGACTGGGCTCGACACCCTGTTCCGGCCGGAGGAGGAGATCGTTCTCGCCGAAACGGCCGAGGACACGCTGGCCGCCCTGCGGGCCGGCGACGACGTCCGCGCCGGCCTGGCTGAAGGCGCCCGACGACGCGTGCTCGACGCCCACACCTCCCACCACCGCGCCGAGACCCTGGAGACCGAGCTCCTCGCCGCCATCGAGCGGCGCGTGAGCCGACCCAGCGCCGCCGCGGCTTCCCACACCCCCGTCAGCACCAGTGAGACGCTCACCACCATGAAGAAGAAGCAGCAACGGGTTCTTGTCGCCGGCGGCGCCGGCTTCCTCGGTTCGCACCTCTGCGACCGTCTCCTGTCGGAGGGCGCCCAGGTCGTCTGCCTCGACAACCTGCAGACCGGCAGCCTCGACAATCTGGAACGGGCGCTCGCCCATCCTGACTTCGAGTTCGTCAAGGCCGACATCGTCGACCCGCTGCCGAGCCGCCTCGCGAGGCGGAGGTTCGACCGCATCTACAATCTGGCCTGCGCGGCGTCGCCGCCGCTCTATCAGGCCGATCCCGAGCACACCCTGCTGACCAGCGTGGTCGGCACGCGCCACCTGCTGCAACTGGCCGAGACCTGCGGCGCCCGCTTCCTGCTGGCCTCCACCAGCGAGATCTACGGCGATCCGGAAGTCCACCCGCAGCCGGAGACCTACTGGGGCAACGTCAACTCCACCGGCCCCCGCGCCTGCTACGACGAGGGCAAGCGCTGCGCCGAGACGCTGAGCTTCGATTTCGACCGCGCCGGCCGCGGCGAGGTGCGGGTGGCCCGCATCTTCAACACCTATGGCCCGCGTCTCTCGGCCGCCGACGGCCGGGTGGTGTCGAACCTGGTGAGCCAGGCGCTCGCCGAGGCGGACATCACCGTCTTCGGCGACGGCAGCCAGACGCGCTCCTTCTGCTATGTCGACGACCTGGTGGGCGGTCTGATCGCCCTGATGGAGCACGACGGTCCGCAGCCGGGTCCGGTCAATCTGGGCAATCCCACCGAGCTGACCGTGCGCGAACTGGTCGAGGTGATCCTGGCCATCACCGGCTCGGAATCCGAAGTCGTCTTCCGGCCGCTGCCGGTGGACGATCCCAGGCGCCGCCGCCCCGACATCTCCAAGGCCGCCGATGTGCTCGGCTGGAAGCCCACCACGCCCCTGGAGCAGGGCCTGAAGGCGACCATCGCCTGGTTCGACAGCCTGCCGGCCAAGCCCGCGGAAGCCGAAGACTCCGCCGCGCTCAGCGCCTGACCGCAGAAGGAGACGCCATGACCGTCCACGTGACGCAGAAGACCATGCGCGCCGCCGTCCTGACCGGACCGGGCCGTCTGGAGGTGCGGGAGGTCGAGACGCCGCAGGCCGGGCCCGGCCAGGTCCGCATCCGCCTGGAGGGCTGCGGTGTCTGCGCCTCCAACCTGACGCCCTGGGAAGGCCCGGAATGGATGCAGTTCCCCACGCCGCCGGGCGGCCTGGGCCACGAAGGCTGGGGCGTGATCGACCAGGTGGGGCAGAGGGTGAAGGGCCTGAAGGTCGGCGACCGCGTCGCCGCGCTCTCCCACAATTCCTATGCCGAGTTCGACGTCGCCGATCAGGGCGCCGTGGTGCGCCTGCCGCCCGAACTCGACGGCCAGCCCTTTCCGGGCGAGCCCCTGGGCTGCGCCATGAACATCTTCCGCCGTTGTGAGATCGAGGCCGGGCAGACGGTCGCCATCGTCGGGATCGGCTTCCTGGGCGCCATCCTCACGCGGCTGGCGGCGGAGGCCGGGGCGCGGGTCATCGCCATCTCGCGCCGGGACTTCTCTCTCGATCTTGCGCGGCGCATGGGCGCGGCCGAGACCATCCCCATGGACGACCACTATCGGATCATCGGCCAGGTGAAGGACCTCACCGGCGGCCTCTTCTGCGACCGGGTGATCGAGGCGGTCGGCAAGCAGTGGCCGCTCGACCTCGCCGCCGAACTCACGCGGGAACGGGGTCGCCTCATCATCGCAGGTTACCACCAGGACGGCCCTCGGCAGGTGAACATGCAGCTCTGGAACTGGCGCGGCCTCGACGTGGTCAACGCCCACGAGCGCGACCCCGCCGTCTATGCCCAAGGCGTGCGCGACGCGGTGGCGGCCATCGTCTCCGGCCGCCTCGACCCGCGTCCGCTCTACAGCCACACCTACGGCCTCGAGGAGCTGGACCAGGCGCTGGACGCCACGCGCGACCGGCCCGGCGATTTCCTCAAGGCTCTGGTGACCTTCCCATGAGCGAGCTTGCACCCCCGGAGCCGCGCGAACGGCGGCCCCCGGCCGCGGGCGCACGGACGGCCCGTCTCGGCTTCGTCGGCGTGGGCTGGATCGGCCGCAACCGAATGGAGGCCATGCTGGCGACAGGCCTCGCCGAGGCGGTCGCCATACTCGACGCCGACGATGCGACGGCCGCGGAGGCCTGCCGCCTTGCGCCGGACGCCCGCCGCGCCGGCGGTTTCGACGAGCTCCTGGCCATGGATCTGGACGGCGTGGTCATCGCCACCCCCAGCGCCCTGCATGCCGAGCAGGCCATCGGCGCGCTGCAGGCCGGCAAGGCGGTGTTCTGTCAGAAGCCGCTGGGACGCACGGCCGCCGAGGTCGAGGCCGTGCTCGCCGCCGCGCGTCGGGCCGACCGCCTGCTGGGCGTCGACATGTCCTATCGGTTCACCGAAGGGATGGCCAAGATCCGCGACCTGGTCGGCTCGGGCGAGCTGGGGGCCGTTCACGCCGTGGATCTGACCTTCCACAACGCCTATGGCCCGGACAAGCCGTGGTTCTACGATCCGGCGCTCTCAGGCGGCGGCTGCGTGATGGATCTGGGCGTCCATCTCGTGGATCTGGCGCTGTGGACGCTGGCGCCGGCGAGGGTGGTCGACGTCTCCGCCGACCTCTTCGCCGAGGGGCGTCCGCTCATCGATTCTGAGGGCCGCACCGAGGATTTCGCGCTGGCCACCCTGAGGCTCGACACCGGGGCGGTGGTGCGGCTGGCCTGTTCCTGGCGGCTGCCGGCGGGCCAGGATGCGGTGATCGGCGCCGCGTTTTACGGCCCTGAGGGCGGGGCGGCGTTCCGCAACGTGAACGGCTCCTTCTACGACTTCACCGCCGAACGCTTTCGCGGCACCGCGCGTGAGACGTTGGCCCTTCCGCCGGACGCCTGGGGCGGGCGGGCCGCCGCCCACTGGGCGCGCCGCCTGGCGGCTGGGGCTCGGTTCGATCCGGCGATGGAAGACGTGCTGGCCGCCGCCCAGGTGCTGGACCGCATCTACGGGCGGTGAGCGCCCGATCTTCGCCCAAAGAAAAAGGGCCGGCGCAAGCGCCGGCCCTTCTCGTCATTGCGTCTGAGGCTCGCCCTTAGGCGGCTTGCAGGTTCGCAGCCGACATCTTGCCGTTGCGCGCGTCGCGCTGCAGCTCGAAGTCGATCTTCTGACCTTCGTGGAGCGAGGCCATGCCCGCGCGCTCGACGGCCGAGATGTGCACGAACACATCAGCGCCGCCGTCGTCGGGTTGAATGAAGCCGAAGCCCTTTTGGCCGTTGAACCACTTAACGGTGCCGGTAGCCATGTCTTGATCCCTTTCCGGGTCGAGTATTCAAACGCCCGCGAATGGGCGAAAGATCAAATTTTCGGAGAGGTCGAGATGTCCAGTGGCATATGGCCCGAAGGCGGTGCTGGAGCTTAGGCGAGCCAAAACGATATTCGATGCCTGCTTTTTCGCACGAAGCGCGTCGACGATGCAAGAAATATTTCCAGATGGCGCCGGACGCGCGGTGAAAATACCTCTATTTTGTTCGCTCAATCGTCATTTCCGCTGCTGAAATCGCCGCCGGCGACTTCGCGCGGACACTCAAGGGAGCAGCATATGCGCGAGACCCCCGATCGCATGGTCTTCACCGTGGCGCGCCACGACGGGCAGTGGGCCGTGGAGCATGACGGCGCCTATTCGGACCACAGCCGCGACAAGGAAGAAGCCAAGGCCGCCGCCAACAAGCGGGCCCGAGCGGCCCAGGATCAGGGCCGCCCCTGCCAGGTCCGCGTCAGCGGCGAACACGGCTTCTTCGCCACGCCGTAGCCGGAAAGGCTAGCGCGCGCCGTCGGTCGAGGTGTTGTGGGCGGCGCCGCTCGGCTGAGTCGACTGGTCGGTCTCGATCTGAGAGCCGACGCCGCCCACCTCGTCATAGTCGGGCGTCTGGCCGGCCGGTCCGCCGGGCAGGGCGGGCGTCGTCGGCGTTTCGGCGGCCCCGGCGTCATCGGTCGTGACCAGACCCGCGGCGCCTTCGCCGGGATAGGTGGGCGCGGCCCCGCCGTCCAGCCGGTCGCCGGCCTCGGTCTGGTCCTGTCCGCCACAGGCGGCCAGGGCCCCGCCAAGGGCCAGGACGGCGGCGAAGGCGGCGGCGCGGTTGAGACGTCGATCGGTCATGGATGTCCTCCTGCTACAGCCAAGCAATGCCGCAGCCGACCTGCCGGTTCCGCTCCGCGCCGCCGGTCGATCAGTTGGCCATGGCTTCCAGTTCCTCGCCGCCAACCTCGCGCACCATGGCCAGGTGCTTCTCGATCTTCTCGGCGGCTTGCGCGGCGATCGGCTTCAGCACCTCGCTGTCGCCGGCCTCGGCGTACTCGCTGTGCAGGGTGAGCGCTTCGAGGTGCGCGGCCAGCTGCTGGTGAAGATAGGCCAGGTCGAAGGTGTCGGCGCTGGCGGCCTGCAGGTTGTCGATCATGCCCTGGCGCCGCTCGTCCATCTGCTCGGGCAGGGTGACGTTCTCCTCCAGCTGAGCCTGAGGTAGGGCGGCCTCCATCTGCGAGGCCATGGTCCGGTGATCGCTGATGATCATCTGGGCCAGTTCGCGGACCCGTGCGTCCTGCCCCTTCTCCAGAGCGATCTCGGCGGCGCGGATTTCGTACATGTCGGCGATGTGGGCCGCCGGCACATAGGTCTCGGCCTGCAGTCCGCCGACCACGGCCGAGGCCATGCCGACGCCCGTCGAGGCGACGTCCTGGACGGCGTTCACCGGCGGCGTCTGGCCGAGGTCCTCGTTGTCCTGACATCCAGCCAACAGCAGGGCCGCGGTCGCCGAGGCGGTGAGGATCATAGATTTCATGTCGGTCTCCTGAATAACCCTCGGCCACAACCGGGCAGAGCGGCTCAGGTTCCGAGACAGTCTTGCGCCGATCCTCAGTACGACCGTGGCAGACCCAGGACGTGCTCGGCGAGATAGGCCAGGATCAGGTTCGTCGAGATTGGGGCCACCTGATAGAGCCGCGTCTCGCGAAACTTGCGCTCGACATCGTACTCCTCGGCGAAGCCGAAGCCGCCGTGGGTCTGGACGCACATGTCGGCCGCCGCCCAGGACGCCTCCGAGGCCAGCATCTTGGCCATGTTGGCCTCTTCCCCGGCCGGCTCGCCGGCCTCGTAGCGGGCGGCGGCCTCATAGGTCATCAGCTTGGCGGCGCGGACCTGGGCGTAGGCGCGGGCGATGGGGAACTGGACGCCCTGGTTCTGGCCGATGGGCCGACCGAAAACGACGCGGGCCCTGGCGTAGTCCCGGGCCTTCTCCACGAACCAGCGACCGTCGCCGACACACTCGGCGGCGATCAGGATGCGCTCGGCGTTCATGCCGTCGAGGATGTAGCGGAAGCCCTTGCCTTCCTCGCCGATCAGGGAGGCGGCGGGGATCTCCAGGTCGTCGAAGAAGACCTCGGTCGTGGCGTGGTTGAACATGGTGCGGATCGGCTTGATCGTCAGGCCGCGGCCGACGGCCTGGCGCATGTCCACCAGGAAAACGGAAAGGCCCTCCGTCTTCTTCGCCGCCTGGTCCTTCGGGGTCGTGCGGGCCAGCAGCACCATCAGGTCGGAATGCTCGGCCCGGCTGGTCCAGACCTTCTGGCCGTTGACGACATAGACATCGCCCTTGCGGACAGCCTGTGTGGCGATGGAGGTGGTGTCGGTGCCCGCCGTCGGCTCTGTGACGCCGAAGGCCTGCAGGCGCAGCTCGCCCGAGGCGATCCCCGGCAGCCACTGGCGCTTTTGCGCTTCGCTCCCATGCCGCAGAAGGGTGCCCATGGTGTACATCTGGGCGTGAACCGCCGCGGCGTTGCAGCCGCTCGCGTGGATCTCCTCCAGGATCGCCGCGGCCGCCGACAGGCCAAGGCCGCTGCCGCCATAGGCTTCGGGGATCAGGACGCCCAGCAGGCCGGCCTCGGTCAGGGCCTGCACGAACTCGGCCGGATAGGCGCGTTCGCGGTCACGCGCACGCCAGTACTCGCCGGGGAAGCGGGCGCAGAGCCTGCGCACCGTGTCGAGTACGCCGTCCAGTTGGTCCCGCTCCATCGCCGCCTCCCGTCGCTTGTCTTGCGGACATAGAGGAGGGGGGCGGGGGAGGGGAAGCCGGACGTGACGGAAGCCTATTCGGGTTTCAGCGGACGCGCGTCCGGGCTGTGGTCGAGGCTGACGGGCGGAAGCTCGAAGGCGCGGATCACGCCGGTGGGCCGGTTGATGGCGTACATCACGCGGCCCGGTGCGGTGCGGTCCCAGGCGATGGCCTGGCCCGCGGCGTCTATGGCGATCGTGGCCACATGGATGAGGGTCGGGCCCATCACCGGCCTGGCCAGCACATAGAGTTCCGGGCGGTCATGGCCGAAGACGTAGAGGAGGCCGTCGGGACCGAGCACCCCGCCCGAGGCCGCGTGCGGCGCCATCCGCGCCAGCACGCTCGCCGGCAGGGCGTAGCCGCCGGTCCGCCGCCACTGGGCGTCGTAGAAGACCACGCCGGCATAGGCGGCGTCCTTGTATGGCAGGCCGCCGTCCTCGTTGTAGTGGGCGTAGCCGGCGATCCAGCCCTGGCCGAAGCGCTCGAAGAAGGTCAGCGATCCCTCGTCGAGTATGCCCAGGCTGTGGCTCGCGGCATGGGTCATGGTGGCGGTGTCGAACACCTCGACCGAACTCGCCATCGGCACGAGCGGGAAGTTGGAGTTGGCGCACCACAGCTTCCCCGCCTCGGCGAAGCAGGAATTGATGTGGCGGATCAGGCCCTCCCGCGGCGCGGCCCAGCGGCCGACGCGCGCGCCGGTCGCCTTGTCGTACTTGCCGATCACGGTGTTGACGATGGCGTAGACGTGGTCGGCGTCGACGGCCACGCCCTGCCGGGCCTCCGGCGCGGCGTATTCGCGGATCATCTTCGCCTGCAGCTCGACCACCGGCGGCGGCGCATAGACCGGCGGGCGCTCCGAGGCGACGGGCTGGGCGAGCGCAGACCCCGCGGCGGCGAACAGGGCGGCGGCGAGCGCGGCGCGGACAAGCGGGGTCATGTCGATCTCCACGAGAGGGTCAGGGGCGCACGCGGACGCCGATATGGTTGGCGGACGGCCTTTCCCGCCCGGGCACGCCCGTATGGATGGGCGAGTTGAGCACCACCACCTCGCCGTCGCGCCGGGCCGCCAGGGTGGACGAGCCGCCGCCGTCGAGATTGATCGCCTGCTCGGCGCCCAGGGCTCGGAAGATGGCGATGAGCTCGGCGAGGGAGGCGCCTTCGCTGTAGCCCGCCTGCCGTCCGTCGACCACGACCAGCCAGGCCCGCGGCGCGTCGTCGTCCAGGCCGAGCGCCGTGCGCGGGTGGCGGTTCTCGCCATAGGCCTGGCCGAAGGCCTCGAAGCTGCGGGCCTGGCCGTCGGCCAGCAGACGCGGGCCGGCCGAAACCGCATGATCGACCGGTCCGCCGCAGTCCTGCCCGTCGCGGATCGTCACGGCGGCGGCGCGGATGCAGACGATGGCGTTGACGCGTTCATCCTCGTCCGGCTCGACGGGCGAGACCACCTGGCCGAAGGCGATGGCCGCGCCGGACACGTCGGCGCCGTCGCCGGCGTGGGGATAGTAGTCCTCGCCGCCCTTCGAGCCGCCCTTGAAGGGGGTGAAGTAGCTGGCGTTCACCGCTGCGGCGAGGCCGTTGCGGCGGGCGTAGTCGGACGTCGTCTGGGCCACATGCTCACGCCCGCCGGAGGTGTCGCCGGCGGTGAGCTCCAGACGCACCCGCCGCAGGTCCAGCTCCAGGACATGGACCTGCATCGCCGCCGGATCGGTCCGGCTCTCGCGCCAGTAGCGCCCGCCCGGGAACAGGGCTTCCCCGCGGACGCCGGCGTCGGACGGGTGTTGCGCACGCGGCGTCGCGCAGGCCGTCAGGGCAAGCGTCAGGAGACAGACGCCAGCGAGTGTCGACCTGCGGTTCATCGCGCGCGTCCTCATCCTCAGAACTTGGCCGAGGCGCCGATCCAGAACTGGCGGCCGTAGAAGGAGACGTCGCGATAGACGCCGTCGCCCGTCGTATTGACCTTGTTCTCGTCGGTCACGTTGCGCACCTCGGCGATCAGCTCGACGCCGTTCGACAGGGTGTAGCGGGCCTGCATGTCGACGGTGTCGGTCGCCTCGTCGATCCGGTCCGACGCGCCGGTGGCGTCGGTGGAGCTGACCGAGGTGGTCGCCTCGCCGATGCGGGCGTAGCTGGCGCGGGCGCGGAATGGTCCCTGTTCGTAGAAGAGCGCCAGGTTGAACAGGAAGTCCGACTGGCCCTGCAGCATGTCCACCGTGCCGCGCGTCCCGCCGGTGTCGAAGCTGCCGTCCAGGAAGGTGGCGTTGGCCGAGACGCCGAAGTTGGACAGAAGGCCGGGCAGGGGAAGGCTGTTCACCACGGCGTTCAGCTCCAGGCCGTTGACCTCGGCCGTGGTGACGTTGACCGGCTGGGTCACGTCCTCGCCGTTGGGGCCGGCGCCCGGCGTCAGGCGCGTGATGATCTCGTTCTCGATCTCCTTGCGGAAGACGCCCACGGCGAAGAGGCCCTGGTCGCCCGGCAGGTAGTATTCCAGCGAGGCTTCGTAGCTGTCGCCCTTGCGGGCCTGCAGGTCCGGATTGCCGCGGCTGATGGCGCCGGTCGTCTGATTGACGGTCTCGCCGGACGCCAGTTGGCTCGGGTTCGGGCGGCCGATCGCCTGGAAGGCCGCCGCGCGCAGCTTCAGCCGGTCCGTCAGATCATAGGTCAGGGTGATCGAAGGCAGGAAGTCGTCATAGGACCCGTCGCGGGTCACGCGGGTGACGTTGGCGCCCTCGGTGCGGGCCCGCTCGACGGTCGTCTGGGTGTCCTCGAAGCGGCCCCCGAAGATCACGCTGTGACGCTCGCCGGCGTGGCGGGCGAGGGCGTAGAGGGCGCCGACCTGCTCCTCGAACACCCAGTCGGAGGTGACCGCCTCGTTACGGCCGCCGGTGAAGCTCGCCCGGTTCTGCTCAAAGAAGGTGTTGAAGGCGTCGAAGTCGATGAAGAGCTGGTTGAAGTCGGCATAGATCGGCGTGTAGCCGTGGGCGACGTCGAACTGGTCCAGGGTCAGCGGGGCGCCCGTATAGGTCCAGCTCCAGGTGGTGCGATCGTTGTCGCGGGTGATCTCGCGCCACTTGGCGCCCAGGCCGAAGCCCCAGCCGCGATCGCCGGGACCGATGTTGAAGCCGTAGTCGATACCGAATTCCTGGACGTACTCGTCGCTGTCGTCCTCGTAGGGCGAGAAGGTGTTGTTCGCCAGCGCATAGTTGGCCGGGTTGAAGGCCCGCGGATCGATGTTCGAGGCCACCGGCACGCCGTCGCCGTTGAGGGCCAGATCGAAGGCGAGCGCCGGTCCGGTCAGGTTGAACTGGATCTGGTTCGACGGCTCCAGGAAGGTCGCCTCGGAATAGGAGGCGCGGGCTTCCAGGCTCTGGTTGTCGTCGAGATCCCAGTTGGCCTTCCACTGGACGACGGTGAGCGGCTTCTCCAGCGGGAAGTCGTTGAAGCGCACGAAGCTGGCGTTGCCGCCCGTCTGGTTGCGCAGCCGCTGGCTGTGGCGCAGTTCGTTGTCGTCCTGCTTATAGTGGGCGAGCGTCAGCGCCGTGCGCAGGTCGGCCATCGGCTCCCATTCCAGCTTCAGGATGCCGCCATAGCGCGTGATCGTGTTGGGGTAGTTGGACCACAGCAGGTCGGTGGTCCCCAGGGTCGCGACCGGGGTCGGCGTGGCGCTGATCCCGGCCGGAACGGTCTGCGGCAGCAGGCGCTCCTGGTCGCGGTTACGCTCCATGAAGTTGACGCCGAACAGCACGCCGAACTGACCCTCGGCCCCGAAGCGCCTGGAGACCGTGGCGTCCAGGCGGTAGTTCAGGCCGTCGTCGGTGTCGCGGTTGAAGCCTTCCCCGGGAACGGCCTGGGAGTCCGAGGTCCCGATCATGGCCGTGCCGGCGGCGTAGAAGTCGGACACATCGAAGGCCGAGCGGGTGACCAGGTTCAGCGTGCCGCCGATGGCGTTGCCGTCCATGTCGGGCGTGCGCGACTTGGCCACCACCACCTGGCGCACGGCGCCGGAGGGAATGGCCTCCATGTTCAGCTGGCGGTTCTGGCGCTCGGCGGTGGCGAGCGTCGCGCCGTCCATGGCGCCCAGGGTGTAGCTGGGGTTCAGGCCGCGGATGGAGACGTAGCGGCCCTCGTCCTCGTCGAACTGGGTCTGGACGCCGGGCAGGCGGCGCAGGGCGTCGGCGATGTTGTAGTCGGGCTGGGCGCCGATGTCGTCGGCCGACAGGTATTCGGCGACGCGCGCATCCTCGCGCTTTTCTTCGATCGCCTGGGCGTTCTGGGCGCGATAGCCCACGACGACCAGTTCCGAGACTTCGTTGTCGGCGCTCTGGGCCATCGCCGGTCCGGCGATCATGGCGAGCGCCACGGCGCTGGACGACAGCAGCAGGGTCGTGCGGACCCCAATGTTGGAACGCTTCATCTGGAGGACCCCCGTCTCCGTCCGGCGCCTCGTCTGGGGCCGGCTTCCTGACAGGGTCTGCTACGGCCTCGGCGCCTCAGTTCCGCGATGATTCCAAGACGGCTTGTCGGCTGAAGCGTGAAGCTTCCGGGACGGTGGTCGCACTTGTCTAGGAAGCGGGGCGGCGCCGGTCCGCCGCCAGGAGTTCCCGCAGCTTTGCGAGGGCGCCGTCCATGGCCTGGCTCCAGTCGCCGAAACGCTTCGGCGCCACAGGGCGCACGCTGGGCCGCCAGGGATAGCGGTCCTGGCCCAGGGTCAGCCAGGCGCCGGCGCCGCAGAGCATCACGGTCGGCGCGTCGCAGGCGCCGGCGAGTTGCGCCGTGGCGTTGTTGACGGCGACGATTCCCGACAGTGCGGCGCAGAGCGCGGCCAGGTCGTCGATGTCGGCCTTGAGATCGAGCCCCGGCGGCTGCATCAGGGCCCGCCCCGCGATCGCGCTCAGGGCGCCAACTTCCTCGACCTCCGCGCCGTACTGGAGGTTCACCAGGCGGATGCCCTGTTCGCGCAGGACGGGACGCCAGGCTTCCAGCGGCGGATAGTGCCGGCGCCGGTCGCCGCCGAGCTTGCCGCTGCGCCAGCTCAGGCCCACCGCGGGCGGGCCGTCGCCGAGCCAGGCGCGCCAGTGAGCCACCCGCGCCGGGTCGGGCCGCAGGGGAGGCGGCGCTGCGGGAAAGTCGGCGATCCGCCGTCGGAATCGCTGCGGCAGGGAGCCCAGCGTGGTCCACAGTTCGACCGCGCGAGGCGCCGCGAGGTCCGGCGCGCTGCGGCGGAGCCTGCCGTCCCGCGTCTCTGTGTGATGGGCCACGACCTCCGCCTCGGGAAAACTCCGGGCCAGAAGCCGAACCAGCCTGGGCTCCATCGCCAGGCTCAGCCGCCCGTCTGGGCCGAGGGTGGCCAGGAGATCGGGAACGAGGCTGGCGAACAGGATCTCGTCGCCCAGGCCCTGCTCGGCGAAGACGAGCAGCCGCCGGCCCTCCAGGGGCAGGTTCGGCGTCCATCTGCGGCCGGGCGCCTCGAAGCTCACCGGCCGCGGCGCGTGGGGCGACAGTCGGGACTCGTAGCCGGCCCAGCCGGCGGCCAGATCGCCGCGGGCCAGGGCCAGGGTCGCGGCGGCGAAGTCGATCATGGCGGCGTCGGCCGGCCGGCGCGCCAGCTTGCGGGCGGCGGCGAAATCGATCTCGGCGGCCTCATAGCCCTCCAGGTCGAAATGGGCCGAAGCGCGGTTGTAGGCGGCGGTCGCCGAGCGGGGGTCGAGCCGCAGGGCCTCGTCGAAGAAGGGCAGGGCTTCGTCGGCCCGGCCCTGGCGGGTGAGCGTGACGCCCAGGGTGTTCCACAGCCGCGCATCCGCCGGATCGGCCCTGAGGACCGATTGCAGGAGGCTCACGGCCTCGTCGAACCGCCCGAGGACCCCCAGCGCGCGGGCGTGGCCGTCCACGGCTTCGGCGCTCGCCGGGGCCGAGGCCCGGGCCTGGCGCCAGAGCGCTTCGGCGGCTTCGGCCATGTCCAGGCGTTCGGCGACGCCGGCCAGGCTGGCGAGGATCTCAGGGTCGCCCGGCGCCGCAGCCAGCGCCTGCCGATAGGCCTCCAGGGCGCCTGGCAGGTCGCCCTGGCGCTCAAGCCGGCTGCCGCGCGCCTTCAGCGCGTGCAGGACCGGGGCGGCGGGCGGGCGGGACATGCCGGACTCTTGTCGCGATTCGAGCGCGCCGGCCCGCTTCGGCGCCGCGCGCGTCTCAAGGTTAAGCTTTGCTTGAGATGCAGCCCCTAGCGTCAGCCTGCCGCAGGTCGAGCGGGGAACGAGGTGGGGGAATCTGGCCTTGGGTAAGCACCACATCATCGTCGCCACGACCCTGGCGGTCCTCTATGCGGCCAACCTGTGGATCACGAACGTGGTCAGCAACTGGGCCGGCGTCGACACGATCTGGACCGCCAACGCCTTCGTCGTCGCCGCCATTCTGCTGCTGCCCCGCCGCTGGTCGGGCGCATGCCTGGCCGCGGGTTTCGTCATCCAGTGCGCCGTGATCCTCGGCTTCGGGCACCCGGCCTACGGCGCCGTCGGCTATTCCCTGCTCAATGTGGTCGAGGCGATCGCCGTCGTCGGCCTGGCCCGCCGCTTCAACGCCGTACGCCTGACCACGCCCGACCGGTTCGCCCGCCTCATCTTCTACGCCCTGGCGCCGACCCTGGTGGGCGCGACCGTGCTGTTGGGGATCGGCATCCGGCTGATCGAGGGCGAGGTGGCCCTGTCCATGCTCGCCAGCCGTCTCTCGGCCAAGTTCCTCGGCATGGGAATCCTGCTGCCGGCGCTCCTGTTTCTCGGCCAAAGGCGTTTCCGCGCCGCCCTTCCGGCGCCCGCCTGGCAGGTGGTGCTGGGCTTCCTGACCGTCGTCGCCCTGACGGGCCTCGCCTTCTCGCCGCTCGGCGCGATGTCGCTCCTGGCGCTGTTTCCGGCGGTCACGGTGCTCGGCCTGAGGGCCGGCCCCCAGGCGGTGACCTGGTCGGTGGCCATGGCCTGCCTCACCATCCTGGCGGCCGGATTCCTCTGGGGGCAGGCGCCGCTGCTCAGCGGGGCCGGCGGACTGCCGCAGCGGGTGGCCCTGTTCCAGACCTTTTTCGGGCTCGTCTTCGCCACCGGCATCCTCTCGTCGCTGACGGCCACCCACCAGCAGCGGCTGAAGGATCTCATGCAGCGGCGCGCCGTCAGCCATGAACGGGCCCGGCGGCGCGCCGAGGCGGCCTCGGTCGCCAAGACCGACTTCCTGGCCACGATGAGCCACGAAATCCGCACGCCGCTCAATTCCATCATCGGCTTTTCCCAGCTCCTGGAACGCAGCGACGACCTGCCCGGCCATCTGCGCGGCCATGTCTCCCTGGTGCGCCGCTCGGGCGACGCGCTGCTGACCGTCGTCAACGACATCCTCGACTTCTCGAAGGTCGAGGCGGGGCGCATCGAGCTGGACCCCAAGGCCGTGGACCTGCGCAACGTCTGCGGCGACGCCCTGGCCATCGTGGCGGAGGCGGCGGAGGCCAAGGGCCTCTCCCTCGCCCTGCAGACCGAAGGACCGGTCGCCAGCGGCCATGTCTGCGACGATCACAGGCTCTGCCAGGTCCTGCTGAACTATCTGAACAACGCGGTGAAGTTCACCGACGCCGGCCAGATCACCCTCAGTCTCGAGGTCGTTCCCGGCGGGGCGGCCGATCAGGTCCGGATCGCCGTAACCGACACCGGCGTGGGCATTGCGCCCGAGGCGCAGCCCGGCCTCTTCGAGCGGTTCAGCCAGGTCGATTCCTCCGTCAGCCGGACCCACGGCGGCACGGGGCTGGGCCTCGCCATCTGCAAGGGCCTGATCGAGACCATGGGCGGCCGCGTCGGCGTGACCTCGGCGCCGGGCGCGGGGTCCACCTTCTGGCTGGAGCTGAGGCTGCCGCGGGCCGAAGCGGTCCCTGTCCAAGCGCCGCAGGACGGGCGGGGGGGCGCCCTGGCCGCGCGGATCCTGCTCGTCGACGACCACCCGATGAACCGCGAGCTTGGTCAGCTGATGCTGGGGCTGGTGGGGTGCGAGGTGGACCTGGCCTGCGACGGCCGGGAAGCCATCGAAGCCGCCCGCAGCGGCGTCTATGACGCGATCCTGATGGACGTCCACATGCCGGGCGTCGACGGCCTGGCCGCCACCCGGGCCATCCGCGCCATGGACGGGCCGGCGGGCGCCGTGCCGATCATCGCCATGAGCGCCGACGTCCTGCCCGAACAGGTGGCCCGCACCCGTGAGGCCGGCATGGTCGACAGCGTCGGCAAGCCCATCGACCTGGAGACCCTGCAGGCCTGTCTGGCCCGCTGGGTCGGCGCAGACGTCGAGGCGGCCGCCTAAGCGGCCGTCAGCGTCGATCTAAGTCTTTGAAAGAATGGTGGGTGTACAAGGATTCGAACCTTGGACCCGCTGATTAAGAGTCAGCTGCTCTACCAACTGAGCTATACACCCGTCGCGTCAGGCCTCGTATGCGGGGCCTTGGCGAGGGCGCGGAACATAGCCAGATTTCGGCCGATGGCAAGCGGGGGCGCGAAAGAATTATGGCCAGGCGCGATCTGACCGGGGCGGTGGACTTCGCCTATCTGGAATCCTACGCCGCCGGCGACCTCGCCGTCGTCCAGGAGGTGCTGGAGCTCTTCCGCCAGCAGGCCCAGATCTGGCGGCCCCTGATCGCCGAGGGGGGCGAGACCTGGCCGGACGCCGTCCACACGGTCAAGGGAACCGCCCGCGGGATCGGGGCCGGCGCCCTGGCTGCGGCCTGCGAAGCCGCCGAGCGGGAGGGGGAGGGGCGGCTGGCCGATGTGCACTACGCCCTCGACCTCGCCCTCGCCGACGTGGCCGCGTACTTGCACGAGCTGGCGCTTCAGTCCCTCAAGACCCCTTCCAGGGGCTGACCCTCGGGCGTGCGGCTGCGGTCCCAGGAGCCGAACTCATAGGCGATGCAGCGGTCGATCAGGGTGCGCCAGACGGGCTCGGCGATGGCTTCGGACAGGCCGGCCTCGCGGGCGGCGGCGCGGACCTTGGCGACCACGTCCTCGATTCGCGCCTCGTCGCGCACCACGCCGCGGTGCGGCTTGATGCGGGCGGCGGCGTCCATGAAGCCCTGGCGGCGGACCAGCAGGGCGACCAGCGCCCGGTCCAGCGCGTCCACCCCCTGCCGCACCTCGGCCATGGTGGTGCAGTCGGCGGGATCCTTGTGGTCGTCGATCTCAATTCGCATGCGGCGCTCTAAGCTTGGCGGCGCCGGCGATCCTCAGATGCCGGCCCCATTGTCGATGGCGCGAAGGGCGGCCTCGTGGGCCTCGGCCTCGGCCTTGATCCAGGCGACGAACGCCTTGACCTGGGGCAGCCGTCCCTTGGCCTTGGGATGGACGAGGTAATAGGCGAAGTCCACCGCCGTGGCGATCTGTAATGGCGCCACCAGCCGCCCGGCGTCGAGGTCGGCCTGGGCGAGCGTCCGCTTGGCCAGAGCCACGCCGCGGCCGTTGACGGCGGCCTCGATCACCAGGCTGGACTGGTTGAACCGAGGCCCCCGCGCGCCGTCGACATTCTTCAAGCCGCGGGCGGCCAGCCACATGGACCAGTCGGGGCAGGAATCGTCGAGCTCGGGCGAGCCGTCGTGCAGCAGGACGTGGTTCACCAGGTCGGCGGGCTCGGCCAGCGGCTGGCGCGCCAGCAGGTCGGGGCTGGCCACCGGCAGCACCGCCTCGCTCATCAGCCGCGCCACCTCCAGCCCCGGATAGCGGCCGGAGCCGTAGCGGATGGCGAGGTCGACCTCCCCGGCCGTCAGGTCGACGACCTCGATGCCGGCCGACAGCCAGACGTCCACCTGCGGATGGGCCTCTTCGAACTTGCCCAGGCGCGGCACCAGCCATTTGGCGGCGAAGGAGGGGGCGGCGGTGATGGTCAGGCGCCGGCCGTCCACGGCCGCGGTCAGCAGGGAGGCGGCCTCGGCCAGGCGGTCGAAGGCCTCGCGCAGGGCGGGCAGGGCGGTCTGGGCCGCGTCGGTCAGCAGCAGGCCCTTGGGCGTTCGCTTGAAGAGGGCCGCGCCCACATAGTCTTCCAGGTTCTGGATCTGCTGGCTGACCGCGCCGGGCGTCACGGAAAGCTCGTCGGCGGCGCGGCTGAAGTTCAGGTGGCGGGCGGCGGCCTCGAAGGCGCGCAGCGCGTTGAGCGGCGGAAGGCGGCGGCGATCGCCGGTTCGCTCGGCGTTTCGTTCCATGAGAATTCCTGAACCCCCGGGCAGAACTCCTTGGGTTGCGAAGTGGGGCTCATTTCCCCAGTTTGCAAGCATCCGGCGATGTATCGGCCCTTTTCGTCGGCGGATAACCGGTGGGGCGGGCGAAAGTCCGCCCCATCGCCATCCGGGGCCGTGGCGTATAGAGAAGCTAAAACCGATGGCGGGCGAAACGCGACATTCGAAGGCGGGGGCCAAGACCGGCGCCAAGGCGGCTGCAGGGCTGGTGGTCCTGGACGGCGCCGGCGCGCGCCCGGCCGCCGGCCGCGTCTGGCTGGTGGGCGCAGGTCCCGGCGACCCCGAGCTTCTGACCCTCAAGGCGCTGAGGGCGCTGCAGGGCGCGCAGGTCGTCGTCCACGACGGCCTGGTGTCCGACGAGATCCTGGCGCTCGCCCCGGCCGCCGCCCAGCGGATCAGCGTCGCCAAGCGCAAGTCGCGTCATTCCTACGCCCAGGACGAGATCAACCGCATGCTGGTCGCCTTCGCCCTGCAGGGGCTGGAGGTGGTGCGCCTGAAGGGCGGCGACCCCTTCATCTTCGGCCGCGGCGGCGAGGAGCTGGAAGCCTGCCGCGAGGCCGGCGTCGAATGCCTGGTGGTGCCGGGCGTGACGGCGGCCTTGGCGGCCAGCGCCGGCGCCGGCGCGCCGCTCACCCACCGCGGGGCGGCCCAGGCGGTCACCTTCGTCACCGGCCACGCGGCCAAGGGTTCTGAGCCCGATCTCGACTGGGAGAGCCTGGCGCGCCCGAACCAGACCGTGGTCATCTATATGGGCCTGTCCATGGCCCCCGAAATCGCCCGACGGCTGACTCAGGCCGGCCGTTCGCCCGCCACACCGGCCCTTATCGTGGAGAACGCCAGCCGCGCGGACGAACGCAGGCGGACCACCACGCTCGCCGGCCTGGCGGACGCCGCCGCCGAGCTTTCCGGCCCGGCCCTGCTGATCGTCGGCGAGTCCATGGCCCTGGCGCGGGCCGACGCGCCGGCCGAAGTCGAGGTTTTTGCGGCTCGCATCGCCGAGCTGGGAGGCAAGTAGGATGAAAGCTCTGACCGCCAATCGCCTGATCGACGGCGAGGTCGTCTTCTGGAAGGGCGGCAAGTGGGTGGAGCGGTTCGCCGACGCCGACCTCTTCGAGGACGACGCCGCCGGCGAAGCGGCCGAGGCCCACGCCAAGTCGCAGCCGACCGTGGTGATCGACCCCTATCTGATCGAGCTGATGGACGCAGACGGGATCTGGGCGCCGCTGAGCTATCGCGAACGCATCCGCGCGCTCGGCCCCACCAATCATCTGGCCCACGGCAAGCAGGCCGAGGGCGGCGAGGTCGTCGAGGCGCTGCAGCACGCCGCCGGCGCGGCCCGGTCCAGCGGCCGGGTCAACCTGATCAAGCGCAAGTAGGAGAGCGGGGATGTATCAGTACGACACCCTCGACAAGGAGTTCGTCGCCGACCGTTCGCGGGAGTTCCGCGAGCAGGTCGCCCGCCGCCTTTCGGGCGAGCTCAGCGAGGACCAGTTCAAGACGCTGCGCCTGATGAACGGCCTCTATCTGCAGCTGCACGCCTATATGCTGCGGATCGCCGTCCCCTATGGCTCGCTGAACTCGCGCCAACTGCGCAAGCTCGCCTTCATCGGCCGGACCTACGACCGCGGCTACGGCCACTTCACGACGCGCCAGAACCTGCAGTTCCACTGGATCAAGCTGCGCGACGCGCCCGACATCCTCGACCATCTGGCCGAGGTGGACATGCACGCCATCCAGACCAGCGGCAACTGCATCCGCAACGTGACGTCGGATCCCTATGCGGGCGCGACGGCCGAGGAGCTGGACGACCCGCGCGTCTGGTCCGAGGCCATCCGCCAGTGGTCGAGCCTGCACCCGGAATTCTCCTTCCTGCCGCGCAAGTTCAAGATCGCCGTCACCGCCGCGCCCAAGGACCGCACGGCGGCCAAGGTGCACGACATCGGCCTGATGGTCCGCCGCGGCCGCGACGGCCAGCTGGGCTTCGAGGTGATCGTCGGCGGCGGTCTGGGGCGCACGCCCTATGTCGGCCCGACGATCAAGGAGTTCCTGCCCGCCGCGCGCCTCTTCTCCTATCTGGAGGCGATTCTGCGGGTCTATAACCGCCACGGACGGCGGGACAATCTCTACAAGGCCCGGATCAAGATCCTGGTCGCAGCCCTCGGCGCCGACGAGTTCGCCCGCCAGGTCGAGGAGGAGTGGGAGAAGATCGGCCCCGCCGGCGACCTGCCCGACACCGAACTCGCCCGCATCCGCGCCGCCTTCGCGCCGGTGGCTTTCGAGAGCCTGCCGGCGACCTCGGACGCCTTCGAGGCCGCCAGGGCCGCCGATCCCGGCTTTGCGCGATTCGTGCGCAACAACCTGCGGCCGCACAAGAAGCCGGGCTACGCCATCGTCGAGGTCTCGCTGAAGACCGTCGGCGAAACGCCCGGCGACGCCACCTCCGACCAGATGGACGTGATGGCCGACCTCGCCGAGCAGTACGGCCAGGACGATGTGCGGGTGACGCACGAGCAGAACCTCGTCCTGCCGCACATCAAGCTGGACGACGTCCCGGCCGTCTATGAGCGGCTGAAGGCCGCCGGCCTGGCCTCGGCCAACGTCAACCTGATCTCCGACATCATCGCCTGCCCGGGCCTGGACTACTGCGCTCTGGCCAATGCGCGGGCCATCCCGGTCGCCCAGCAGATCGCCGAGACCTTCGCCGACCAGGACAAGGCCGAGGCCATCGGCGAGCTGAAGATCAAGATCAGCGGCTGCATCAACGCCTGCGGCCACCACCACGTCGGCCACATCGGCATTCTGGGCGTCGATAAGAAGGGCGAGGAGTTCTACCAGCTCACCCTGGGCGGCTCGGGCGCCGAAGACGCCGCGGTGGGCAAGATCCTGGGCCCGGCCCTGCCTTACGACAAGGTCGCCGCCGCCATCGACACCCTGGTCGACGTCTATTTGCGGGAACGCAAGGACGGGGAGCGCTTCCTCGACACCTATCGCCGCACCGGCGTCGAACCCTTCAAGGAGGCCGTCTATGCCGACGCTCATTAAGCGCGAAGGCGAGGGCTTCGTCCTCGCCGAAGATCCGTTCACCTCAGTGGCCGACGACGAGATGCTGCCGCAGGGCGACCTGATCATCTCCGTCACCCGCTTCCAGTCCGAGGGCGAGCACCTGCTCTCCGAGGGTCGCGCCGTGGGCGTGCGCCTGGAGCCGGCCGAGGAGGTGGAGGCCCTGGCCTACGACCTGCCCCGCCTGGCTCTGGTCGCGCTGGTCTTCCCCAAGTACCGCGACGGCCGCGGCTACACCTCGGCGCGGCTCCTGCGCGAGCGCTTCGGCTTCAAGGGCGAGATCCGCGCCGTGGGCGAGGTTCTGCGCGAGCAGGCCGGCTTCATGGTCCGCTGCGGGATCGACACCTTCGCCCCGGCCGACGGATCGGGCCCGCAGGACTGGGCTCACGCCGTCGCCCGTCACCGCCACGTCTATCAACGCGCCGCCGACGTCCGCGCGCCGGCCTGGCTGGAGCGCGAAGGAGGGTGAGCATGGCCTACGACCAGACCGATCGGCCGGCGGACCAGCCGGGCCTGGCCGCCCGGCTCGACGCCGAACTGCGCCACGCCGAGCCCGCCGCCATTCTCGAGGCGGCCGTGCGCGCGTTCGGGGACAAGCTGGCCATGGTCTCGTCCTTCGGGGCGGAGTCCGCGGTGCTTCTGCACCTGGCCGCCCAGGTGAAGCCGGACATTCCGGTCCTCTTCCTCGACACCGGCATGCTCTTCGGCCAGACCCTGGACTATCGGAAGAACCTGGCCCAGCGCCTGGGCCTGACCGACGTGCGCGACCTGCGTCCGCACTATCAGGACCTGGCCGTGTCGGACCCGGACGCCAAGCTGTGGCAGACCGACACCGACGCCTGCTGCCACATCCGCAAGGTGCTGCCGCTGGACCGCGCCCTGGCCGATTTCGACGCCTGGATCACCGGCCGCAAGCGGTTCCATGGCGGGGACCGCCTGTCCCTGCCGGTGGTCGAGGCGGCCGAGCACCAGGTGAAGTTCAATCCCCTGGCCAACTGGACCAAGGACGACCTGGACGCCTATGCGGCGAAGCACGCCCTGCCGGCCCATCCGCTGGTCGCCCAGGGTTTCCCCTCCATCGGCTGCTGGCCGTGCACCTCGCCGGTGGAAGAGGGCGAAGATGTGCGTGCGGGCCGTTGGAAGGGCTCGCAAAAGAGCGAATGCGGCATACATCTGACGCGGGCGCCCGGCGTCGGCGTCGCAGGGTCGCCGGCCAATGTCGGCGGCGACATCTGACCCGCGCGAACGCAAAGAGTAGACCTGATCATGACTGACGTGACCGTGGCCGCGCCGGCCAAGAAGGCGTCCGGCGCCTTCAACCTCGAGACCGTGACCTGGGTCCAGCACTGGACCGACAGTCTGTTCTCCTTCCGCACCACCCGCGATCCGGGCCTGCGCTTCCAGAGCGGCCAGTTCGTGATGGTGGGGCTGGAGGTGGACGGCAAGCCGCTGGTCCGCGCCTATTCCATCGCCAGCCCGGCCTGGCACGAGGAGCTGGAGTTCTACTCCATCAAGGTGCCGGATGGTCCGCTGACCTCGCGCCTGCAGAAGATCAAGGTCGGCGATCAGGTTCTGGTCGGGCGCAAGCCCACCGGCACGCTCGTGCTGGACGGCCTGCGGCCGGGCAAGCGGCTCTACATGATCGGCACCGGCACGGGTCTGGCGCCCTGGCTGTCGCTGGCCCGCGACCCGGAAGTCTATGAGCGCTTCGACGAGGTGATCGTCACCCATACGGTCCGCGAGATCGCCGACCTGAACTACCGCGAGCTGTTCGAGGAAGAACTGCCCAAGGACGAGATCCTGTCGGAAGTGATCGGCGGCAAGCTCCGCTACTATCCGACGGTGACGCGGGAGCCGTTCAAGACCCAAGGGCGGATCACCGACCTGATCGCCTCGGGCAAGATCTTCGAGGACCTCGGCGTGCCGCCGCTGGACCCGGCGGTGGACCGCCTGATGCTCTGCGGCGGCCCCTCCGTCCTGGCCGATCTCAAGGCCATGCTGGTGGAGCGGGGCTACGAAGAGGGCTCGATCGCCAGCCCCGGCGACTTCGTCCTGGAAAAGGCCTTCGTCGAGACCTGATCGGCGCCTCTCGCGGGCGCGCAAACAAGAACGGCCGGGCGCACGCCCGGCCGTTTCTGATTCTGACGCAGGAGAGGGCCTTACTCGGCCGGCGGGCAGCCCTTGAACTGGCCGACCTTGGTCACGGTCAGCTCCGACAGGTTCAGCGGCATCATCGGCTTCATGGACGAACGGCCGGCGCCGGTGAACAGGTCGATCTTCTCGCCCTTGATCGCGCCGCCCACGTCGGAGGCGTACCAGTAGCCGTCGTGCGTGCCGCCGTCGGGCAGGGGCATGCCGACCGTTTCCTGGATGAAAAGGATCGTTCTGCGCGGAATGACGTTCTTGTCGATGGCGGCGGTGCGCATCGCCACGACCTTGCAGCCCAGCGAGTCGAGCGCGCCCACACCCGCCGCGCCGGCGTGATAGAGCGTCGCCTTGAGCTTGTAGGCCGGGGTCCCGAGCGGAGAACCGGTCAGGGCCGAGACGATCAGATCGCCGATGGGATCGGTGGCCGCCGCCTGCGAACTCGAGGCGAGGGCCAGCATGGGAAGCGCCGCCAGGGCGGCGAGGGTGCGTCGCATCGCGGCGTCATCCTGCGTCGTGGGTCTGGTGTGTCCGTCCTCTAACCGGGCGATCGGCGTTCGACAACCCGTTCAATTTAGGCCTTCTTGGGGCGCCCGCAGACGAACTGTCTTGGCGGCGGCGCTGCTTCCGCTAGAGGCGTGACGGCATCAATCGGAGGCGATCATGGTCCTGCGCATCTTCGGCGATTCGATTTCCGGCAACTGCCTGAAGGTGAAGTGGGTCGCCGACCACCTCGGCCTCGACTACGAGTGGATCGAAATCGACATCCTCAAGGGCGAGACCCGAACGGCGGATTTCCTGGCCATGAATCCGGCCGGCCAGGTCCCCGCCGTGGTCCTTCCGGACGGCCGGCCCCTGGCCCAGTCCAACGCCATCATCCTGCATCTGGCGGAGGGATCCGACCTGGTCCCGGCCGACGCCTATGAGCGGGCCAGGATGCTCGAATGGATGTTCTGGGAGCAGTACAGCCACGAGCCCTATGTGGCCGTGGCCCGCTTCCTGGTCCGCTACCAGGGCCGCTCGCCCGAGGAACTCGAGGCCAGGCTGGTCGAGCGCGGCTACGGCGCCCTTCAGCGGCTGGAGGACGGCCTGGCGGGCCGCGACTTCCTGGCCAGTTCCGGCGTCAGCCTCGCCGACGTCGCGCTCGTGGCCTATACCCGCTGGGCGGGCGAGGGCGGGTTCGACCTTGCCCGCTATCCCAGGGTTCAGGCGTGGGTCGCGCGCGTGGAGACGGCGCTGGCCATCACGGACTAGGAGTTCGGTTCAGATGCGGATCATCCGGCTATCCCTCGCAGCGGCGCTCAGCCTCGCCCTGCCGGCCCAGGCGCTCGCCTGGGGCGGTCACGGCCACCGGATCGTCGGCGTGGCGGCGATGGAGGCCCTGCCGGAGGAAGTCCCGGCCTTCCTGCGCGATCCGACCGTCATCGCCGACGTGGGCGAGTTGTCGCGGGAGCCGGACCGCTCCAAGGGCGCCGGCAAGATCCACGACAGCAATCGCGATCCGGGCCACTTCGTCGATCTGGACGACGCCCGCCGCGTCATGGGCGGCCCCGTGTTCCAGGCGCCGCTGCCGCCGACTCGCGCCGATTACGAGACCGGCCTGCGCGCCGCCGGCACGGACAGCTGGAAGGCCGGCTATCTGCAGTACTCCATCGTCGAGGAGTACCAGCAGCTGACGCTCGACTTCGCCTATTGGCGGGTGCTGAAGGCGGCCGAGAAGCACGCCGCCGATCCCGGCCGGCGCGCCTGGTTCGCCGAGGACCGCGCGCGGCGCGAGGCGCTTCTGAAGCGCACCCTCGGCTATCTCTCGCATTTCGTCGCGGACGGCTCGCAGCCGCTGCACGTCTCGGTGCACTACAATGGCTGGGGCGACTATCCGAACCCGAAGGGCTACACGACCGCCCGCATCCACGGCCCGTTCGAGAGCGAATTCACCCGCGCCAACGTCACCTTGCCGGGGCTGAAGGCGCAGATGCGTCCGTTCGAGAGCTGCGGCTGCCCCGTCGAAGAGCGTACGGTGGACTACATCCTGACGACCTTCGAACAGATCGAGCCGCTCTACGCCCTGGAGAAGGCGGGCGGCCTGGAGGCGGCCGATCCCCGCGGCGTCGCCTTCGCGACCGAGCGGGCCGCGGCCGGCGCTTCGGAGCTGCGTGACCTGATCGTCGAGGCCTGGCGCGACAGCGCCGATTCCCAGGTCGGCTGGAAGCCGGTGAAGGTGTCCGACGTGGAGGCCGGCCGGGTCGATCCCTTCGACGCCCTCTACTCGGTCGACTGATGGCCGCCGCCGTTCCGCAGTTCGGCGAGCCCAAGCCGGGCCTGGCCTATCCCGATCGGCCGGTGGCGTTCGGCGTCGCCGAGCGGGCGGGGCTGATCGCACTCGTTCATGTCGACCCTCCGGAGGGGCCGCCGCGCATCGACCTCCCCGGCGGCGGCATCGATCCGGGGGAGAGCGCCGGCGAGGCCATGGCCCGGGAATTCCTGGAGGAGAGCGGCCTGGTGGTGCGCGCCCGCGCCGAACTGGTCCGCGCCGACCACTACTTCGAGAACGGCAAGGGCGAGCGTTTCAACACCCGTGGCGTCTTCTTCGCAGCCGAGGTGCTGGAGGAGCGGCCGGAGGCTAAGGTCGAGGCCGACCACGAGCTGATGTGGCGCGAGCCTCACGAGGCTCTGCGCCTGCTCAGCCGCGACAGCCACGTCTGGGCCCTGGTGAACTGGCTGCGACGCTGAGCGTCCGCCTCATCGCCTCCGTTGCCTCGCGGGCGGGCAGGGGCTAGTGGCAGGCGCTCCAGACCGGAGTCGCCAGGAGCCGCCATGTCCGAAGCCCAGATCATCGACGGCAAGGTCTTTTCCGAGCGCGTCCGCGCCGAGGTGGCCCAGGAGGTCGCCCGCCTGCGCGCCGAGCACGACCTGCAGCCGGGTCTGGCGGTGATCCTGGTGGGCGAGGATCCGGCGAGCCAGGTCTATGTCCGTTCCAAGGGCGAGCAGTCGCTGGCCGCAGGCATGCACTCGGTGACCCACCGCCTGCCGGCCGACACCAGCCTCGACGAGCTCCTGCTGCTGATCGCCGGCCTGAACGAGGACTCGCGCATCCACGGCATCCTGCTGCAGCTGCCTCTGCCGGCCCACCTCGATCAGCGGCCGGCGCTGGCGGCCATCCATCCGGACAAGGACGTGGACGGGCTGCATGTGGTCAACGCCGGACGCCTGGCCAATGGCGAGCCGGGCATGGTGCCCTGCACGCCGCTCGGCTGCATGATCATGCTGCGCGAGAGCCTGGGCGACCTGTCGGGCAAGAACGCGGTCGTGGTCGGGCGCTCGGTCCTTGTGGGCCGGCCGGTGGCCAACCTGCTGCTGCAGGCCGACTGCACCGTCACCATCGCCCATTCGCGCACCCGCGACCTGCCCGAAGTCTGCCGCCAGGCCGACATCCTGGTGGCCGCCGTCGGCCGGCCGCAGATGATCAAGGGGGACTGGATCAAGCCGGGCGCCGCGGTCATCGACGTCGGCATCAACCGGGTGCCGTTCAGCGATCCGGAAAAGGCCGCCCAGGGCAAGACCAAGCTGGTCGGCGACGTCGACTACAAGGCCGCCCGCAAGGTGGCCGGCTGGATCACGCCGGTGCCCGGCGGGGTCGGGCTGATGACCGTCGCCTGCCTGCTGCAGAACACGGTCACCGCCGCCAAGCGGTTGAACGGCCTGGACTAGGACGCCGGAGCGGCGGTCCGGTTCGTCCAGTCGACGAGTTCGGTCAGGACCTCCGCGGTCGCCTCATCGAAGGCCTCGACGATTTCGCTGACCCGATTGTCGTCGGCCCGGACGCGCGCCTCGAAGGTCTGTTCGCCCACGAAGCTGCGGTCGTTGCGGCTGACCAGGATCGCCTGCACCCGGACGATGATTTCCGGCGGCGCCTTCTGGCCGTTGTCGTAGTTCGCCTCGAAACGCCGGACGTCGAGGCGCAGCGTCCGCTCCGATTGGCGCAGGCCGCCGCGGCCGACCAGACGCGCAGGGCCGGGATTGGCGTCGAAAGCCCGCTCCACAGCCTCCTGGAACAGCACCTCGGCCGGCGCCACCCAGCGGGCGTTGGCGATATAGGCGGCCTCCGTCCCTGTCGTGGTGAGGAGGCGGTCGCCGCTGCTCGCCTCGGTGAAGCCGCTGCTCGGCAGGAAGACGCCGAAGGTGGTGCCCGCCCGCGCCGTGGCGCGCTCGCCCTGCAAGGCGCCCTCGAACCTGTAGAGCTGGGACGGATCGGCGTCCGGGAACACCGAAATGCAGCCCGCCAGCAGGCTGGCGGCCCCGGCGACGGCCGTCAGGCGCAGAAGTTGGCGGGCGATCATGGCTGCACCTCGATTTCCTTGGCGGGGCCCTTGCCGACAACGCCTCGCGGATTGGTGTTCACCTCGTCGGCCAGGCGCGACAGGGAGGTGGCGGCCTCCTGCAGCGCCGTCGCAGCGTTGGCGATCTGCGGCAGGCCATTGGTGGCGAAGTCGGCGGTGGGGCCTTCCAGGCTCGCCAGCATCTTGCGCAGGTCGGCTGCGGCCGCCTCGGCCTCGGAAGCGGCGTCGCTCAGGCTGGCCATGGCCTGACGTCCGTCGGTGTCGACGATGGTGTTGGTGGACTCGGCCAGGGCGCGGATCTCCTCGGCCGCCGCGCCGATGTTCTGCAGAGCCGTCTGGGCGTCGGCGATGATCTCCTTGCGCTCGCGCAGTTCGGCCGTAACCGCCTGAGCGTCGGAGACGGCCGCGCTGAAGGTCTGGATATTCTCGTCGGAGAGCACGCGGTTGACGCGATCCAAGGCCTCCACGGTGCGGGAAAGGACCGTGCCGCCGCCTTCGAGCAGGTCGGAGAGGGTGCTCCGCTGGCTCTGGATGATGGGGATCTTGCCCTCCGGGGCGACCTCCTTGAGCAGAGGCTTGGTCGGCGTGCCGGCGGTGATCTGCACATAGTTGAGGCCGGTGATCCCCTGGGGCTCCAGGGTGGCGTAGGAATCCACGCGGATCGGCACGTCGGAACCGACGCGGACGCGCGCCAGGACCCGGCTGGGATTGGTCCGGTCGAGCGAGATCTCGGTCACCTCGCCCACCTTGATGCCGTTGAAGTGCACCTCGCCGCCCTCGGTCAGGCCCCGGACGGGGCCCTGGAAGAGGATGTCGTAGACGTCGAAGTCCCGGGCGAAGGCCACCCGCGCCAGCCAGACGCTGAAGATCACAAGGCCGATGAACAGGATCAGCGTCGAGAGCCCCACGAGGGCGTAGTTGGCGTTCTTCTCCATGGTCAGGCCTCGCTCGGCGTGCGCGCGGTTCTCGCCGCGGCCCGCCCTCTCGGTCCCAGGAAATACTCCCGGATCCAGGGATGTTCCGATCGCTCCAGTTCGGCGACCGGAGCCTGGGCGACAACCTTCTTGTCGGCGATCACGGCCACCCGGTCGGTGATGGCGTACAGGCTGTCGAGGTCGTGGGTGATCATGAACACGGTCAGGTGAAGGCTGTCGGACAGGTCGCGGATGAGCTCGTCGAAGGCGCCGGCGCCGATCGGGTCCAGCCCGGCGGTGGGCTCGTCGAGGAAGAGGAGTTCGGGGTCCAGCGCAAGCGCCCGGGCCAGGGCCGCGCGCTTTCGCATCCCGCCGGAGAGCTCCGCAGGCTTCAGGGCGCCGGCGTCGGGCCGCAAGCCCACCAGGGCGATCTTCAGGTCCGCCAGCTCCTCCATCTCCTTGGGCGTCAGGCTCGTATGCTCGCGCATCGGCGCTTCGACGTTTTCCCGCACGGTCAGGTTGGAGAACAGGGCGCCGCTCTGGAACAGCACGCCCCAGCGGCGCTCGAGCTGCTCGGCGCCGCGCCCCGTGGCTTCGGTGACGTCCTGGCCGAAGACCCGGACGCTTCCGCCCTCGGGCTCCTTCAGGCCGATGATGGTGTTGAGCAGCACCGACTTGCCCGAGCCCGAGCCGCCGACCAGGCCGACGATCTCGCCCTGGCGGACGGTCAGCTCGAGGTCGTCGTGGACCACGTGGTCGCCGAACTGGGACCTCAGGCCGCGCACCTCGATGACGGGGGTTTCCTGCGCCTGGCCCGTCAAATGTCCAGCTCCATGTAGAGGAGGGCGAAGGCCGCATCGATCATGATGATGGCGAAGATGGCGTGGACCACGGCGGCGGTGACGCGCCGGCCCAGGGATTCGACGTCGCCGCCGACCTCCATGCCCTGGCGGCAGCCGACGCCGGCGATCACCGCGGCCATGACGGGCGCCTTCGAAAGGCCGACCCAGAAGTGGGTGGGCCCGACATATTCCAGGATCCGCTGGAAGAAGAAGTTCGGCCCGATGTCGAGGACGCTCCAGGTTACCGCCAGGCCGCCCACCAGCCCCGCCAGCGTGGCCACGAAGGTGAGCAGCGGAATGGTCACCAGAAGGGCCATGAAGCGGGGAAAGACCAGGGCCTCGAAGGGATCGACGCCCAGCACGCGCATGGCGTCGACCTCCTGGTTCATCTTCATCGAGCCGATCTCGGCGGCGAAGGCCGAGGCGGAGCGGCCCGCCAGCAGGATGGCCGTGATGAGGATGTTGAACTCGCGCAGGACCGCGATGCCGATCAGCTCGACGGCGAAGACCTGAGCCCCGAACTCCCGCAGCATGTTGGCGCCGAGCAGGCCGACGACGGCGCCGATGAAGAAGGAGGTCGTCGCCACGATGGGAATGGCGTCGAGACCCGCGCGTTCGGCCAGGGAGAAGACGGACGCCCAGCGGATCCGCGCCGGATTGACCAGGCTCTTGCCGAAGACGATCAGCAGGTGGCCGGCGAAGACCAGGGTGTCGAAGGCGTCGTAGCCGGTGCTCACCACGCCCTTGCCGATCCGCACCGTCATCTCGTGCCAGCCGCGAGGCTCGCGCTTGACCTTGGGCTTCTTGCGCGCGGCCTCGGTCACGAGGCCGATCAGGCGTTCGGATTCGGGCCGGGCCGTCACCTGCTCGGGGTCGAACCCGTCGCCGGCCGCCCGGACCAGGGCGAAGGCGCCGGCGGTGTCGAGCCGCTCCACGCCCGTCAGGTCGAAGCGCTGCGCCGGTTCGCGCTCGAGCATCTGGCGCAGCCGCCGGCCGGTCCCGCCCAGGGCCTGGAGGGTCCAGTCGCCGGTCAGGCGGACGGTCCGCTCAGCGCCGTCGCCGACGATCTCGAATTCGGCGGCGCTTTGGTCCTGTGCGGTGGCGGTACGGATGACCCGGCTCCATTTCAACGGCGGCCAGACTCGCCGCTGCGCCAGACCCTAGCAGAGGGCGCGTCTGGGCCGAACGCCTTATGGCGCAGGTTGTTCCGTCCACAGCTTCGGCCCCGAAATGGGAAGCTTAACAATGGTCTAGCCTCGCTTTCGCCCGATTTGACCGTGTAGAGAGAGGTCTCCGCGACGGGCGCGGACACAGCAAGTGCGTACAACAGGCTGGGAGCGTGCGTTTGGCCCGCCAACTCGATCTCGTCGGCAAGTCCGGAACCGTCTACCGCTACACCACCGTGGAGGAGGATCGGATCCTCCCAACCTCGGGCGCCAACTATGTCATCGCCGGTTTCGGCGAGGACGGCGAGACCCGCATATTCTATGCCGGGGAGACCGAAAGCGTGATCAACGCCGACTGGCGCGATCCGCTGGAGACGGCCCGCCAGCACTGGTCGAACGCGGAGATGCTCCTGCGGCTCAACGTGCTCCGCGCCATCCGCGAGGCCGAACAGAACGATCTGGTGGAAGCCTATCGGCCGCCGCTGAATCCCGAGCCCAGCCGCCGCACGGAAGGCGAGGACAGCCTGGCGTCGCCGGAAGCCTGAGGCTTGCCCGGTCGGCGGCGGGCGTCATCCTGGTGAGATGAGCGTCGCCATCGTGATCCTGGGCGCGGCCGTCTGGCCGGGCGGAGCGGCAAGTCCCGCCCTCGCGCGGCGGATCGGCTATGGCCTGGAGGCGGCCGGCCGTTGGCCGGATGCGCCCATCTTCTGCTCCGGCGGAGTCGGCGACCACCCGCCGTCGGAGGCCGCCGTCATGGCGGCTCACCTCGGCCGTTGCGGGATTGCGTCTGAACGGATCGTCCTGGACGAAGACAGCCGCGACACCCTGGAGAACGTGGTCGCCGCCGCGACCTTCATGCGCCGCAGCGGACTCTCTCGCGCCGTGGTCTGCACGGACGCCTATCACGTGCCGCGGGCTCGCATGATCTTTGGCCAGCTGGGCCTGGAGGCGGAGGCCGGGCCGGTCATGCCGGCCGGCCGCGGCATGGCCCCTGGCGAGTGGCGCCGCATGGTGGCGCGTGAACGCCTGGCCTATCCCTACGACTTCGCGGTCACCTGGCTCCGCCGGCGCGAACTCCTGGAGGCGACGAAGCGGACCTAGTGGGCGAGACCGCCGTCCTCGGCTTCCTCGTCCTCGTCCTCCGGCGGACCCTCCGCGCCATACTGGGCCAGAACCCCATGGACGCCGAGCAGGGCGTCCTGGCTGACCACGGCGTGCAGCCAGATCTCGAACCGGCCGTCGGGCAGCTGGCGGTACTTCAGTTCGGGGGGCTTGCTCATGGGCGGGGGCGAATCGTCTGCGGCATGGGCGGAGCCTAGCCCATCGGGCTCAGGGCAGGCGCACGACGATCTTGCCGCGGACATGCTCGGTCTCCAGCCGCCGTTCGGCCGCGGCGGCCTGCTCAAGGGGAAAGACCTGGTCGATGGTCGGCATGACGCGCCCGAGATCGATGAGGCGAGCGATCATGGCCAGCTGCTCGCCGTTGGGTTCGACGAGGAAGCCGACGCCCTTGGCTCCGGAGCCGGCGGCGGCCTCCGCGTCCGGTTCGCCCAGCGTGGAGACGAGCATCCCCCCGGGGCCGAGCACCTCGAACGAACGGCGCTGGGTTTCCCCGCCGACCAGGTCCAGCACCAGGTCGACGCGCGGCACGGCCGCCTCGAACCGTTCGGCCCTGTAGTCCACCACGTGGGTTGCGCCGAGACTGCGGACGAAGTCCCGGTCCTCGCCGCGGCAGGTCGCCGCCACCGTGGCGCCGGCGACGGCGGCGAACTGCACGGCGAAATGGCCGACGCCGCCGTTGGCGCCGTGGATCAGGACGGTCTGCCCTTCCTTCAGGCCGCCGTGGTCGAAGAGACCCTGCCAGGCGGTGAGCGCGGCCAGCGGCGCCGCGGCGGCCTGCACGAAGTCGCAACGTTCCGGCTTTCGGGCGCAGATTCTCGCAGGCGCGCTGACGAACTCGGCATGTCCGCCGCGGTCCCAGGGCAGGAGGGCGTAGACGGCGTCGCCGGGTGCGAAGTCGGAGACGCCGTGGCCCACGCGGTCGACCGTTCCGGCCATGTCCCGCCCCAGGGTGAGCGGCAGCTTGTCCTTCTCCACATAGCCGCCGTTCCGCATCTTGAAGTCGACCGGATTGACGCTGGACGCCTGCACGCGGACCAGGATCTCGCCGGCGGCGGGTTCGGGCAGGGGCTGGTCTTCGATCCTCAGGGCTTCGGGGCCGCCGAACTCGTGGATCCGCACCGCTTTCATCTGACGCTCCTGGCTTGCGGGACTTTGGCCGCGAACCGGTCGGCGGGGTTGCGGGTTCCCTGGACGAGCCTTTCGCCAGGAGACACACATGGACGACGCCGCCAGCCGCGGCCGCCCCGGGCGCGCCCGATCCCCTCTCGACCGCATCTTCGTGGACGGCGCATGGCGCGAAGGGCGCGCCAGACGGCGCCCGGACCACAATCCCTACAACGGCGAGGTGATCGCCGAGATCGCGCAGGCCGACGCCGCCGACCTCGACGCGGCCTACGCGGCGGCGAGCCGCGCCCAGAAGGACTGGGCCGCGCGCCTGCCGCGCGAGCGGGCGGCGATCATGAGCAAGGCCGCCGCCGTCATGGAAGCCCGCCGCGAGGAGATCATCGACTGGCTGATCGAGGAAAGCGGCTCCACCCGGCTGAAGGCGACCCTGGAATGGACCGCCGTCCAGGGCGGCATGCTCGAGGCCGCCGCCCTGCCGCACATGGTCGAGGGTCGCATTCCGCCGCCGACCTTCCCGGGCAAGGCGGCCCGCGTCCTGCGAAAGCCGGTCGGCGTGGTGGGCGTCATCAGCCCCTGGAACTGGCCGCTGCAGCTCTCCAACCGTTCCGTCGCCCCGGCGCTCGCCGTGGGCAATGCGGTGGTGCTGAAGCCCGCCAGCGATACGCCGGTGACCGGCGGCCTGCTGCTCGCCAGCATCTTCGAGGAGGCGGGCCTTCCGGCGGGCGTGCTGAACGTGGTTCCGGGCCCCGGCAGCGAGATCGGCGACGCCTTCATCGCCCATCCGGCGCCGCGGGTGATCTCCTTCACCGGCTCGACCGAGGTGGGACGCGGCGTGGCGCGGAAGGTGGCCGACGCCGAGATCATCAAGCAGCTCGAGCTCGAACTGGGCGGCAACAGCCCGCTCGTGGTCCTGGCGGACGCCGACCTGGACTACGCCGTGGAGGCCGCCGCCTGGGGCAAGTTCCTGCACCAGGGCCAGATCTGCATGATCGCCAACCGGCTGGTGGTGGAGGACGCCATCTATGAGGACTTCGTCGAGCGTTTCGCCGCCAAGGTCCGCACTCTCGGGGTGGGCGATCCGGCCAGATCCTCCACCTTCATCGGCCCGATCATCAACGACAGCCAACTGGAGAGCATCCGCAAGACGATCGAAGCGGCCCGGGCCGACGGTCTTCGCGAGGTGGTCGGCGGGGACGCCGAGGGCCGCGTTCTGCCGCCCCACGTCTTCGCCGACGTGCCGGAGGATCATCGCGAGCTCGCCCAGTCGGAGATCTTCGGCCCTGTGGCGCCCATCATCCGCGCTCGCGACGAAGCCGACGCTCTGCGGATCGCCAACGCGACGGATCGCGGCCTCTCGGCGGCGGTCTTCACGCGCGACGTGGAGCGGGGCGTCCGCTTCGCCGAACAGATCGAGAGCGGCATGGCCCACGTGAACGATCAGCCGGTCAACGACCTGCCGTTCAACCCCTTCGGCGGCGAGAAGAATTCCGGCCTTGGCCGGTTCAACGGGGCATGGGCGGTGGAGGCCTTCACCACCGACCAGTGGATCACCGTGCAGCGCGAGCCGCGGTCATTCCCGTTCGCGGCGGAGCAGGAGACGGGCGAGGCGGCCTCGGCGGGCGGCTGAACGTCAGACTGTCCGGCGACGCAGGACGGCGATGGCCTGGACGGGCGCGTCGAGCTGGCCTGGACGGATTTCGCAGACCTCGAGCTGGGCCGGAAGCAGCGCGCGGAAGCCCTGCCGCGTGGTCCAGCTCGACATGTAGTTGGAGCCCTCCAGCGCGTCGTTGAGAACGAAGTAGCCGTCCAGGGCGATCTGCGCCTGCGCTTCGGGCGGCCCCCAGGCGCGGGCATAGTCATCGTCATGGAAGGTGACCATGGCGAGGCCGCCGGGCTTGAGGACCCGCGCCATCTCCGCCAGCCAGGCGCGGGCGACGCCTTCGCGCAGATGGGTCAGGACCGAATAGGCGTAGATGACCTCGATCGATTCCGGCGCCAGGTCCGAAGGCGGCTTCAAGGGATTGCGGCGGTAGCTCCCGGGCAGATGGGCCGCACACCATTCCACGAGGCGGGGGTTTATGTCCGTGCCTCGGAACGCGCCGCCGCCGTTCAGCACCACGGGCGCGGTCCACCGGGCGATCCGGCCGCAGCCGCAGCCGAGATCCCAGACCGAAAGCCCCGACTCGAAGGGCGAGCCGTGCCGGCGCGCCAGGTCCATGAAACGTTCCGCATCGGCGCGTCCGCGATGGGAGAACCATTTCGGATCGGCGGCCCCGCCGACCAGCACCCGCAGCTCCGCCGGGGGCAGGGGGCGGCCGTCATCGAAGGCCTCGACGTCCGCCTGAGCCAGCCGGCGCTCCTGCGCGCGGTGCAGGGGCCCGATCAGACCGCTGAGCTCGAGCGCCCGATGTGCGACTTTCCGCCAGCCCGTCCGCATATGCCTACTCCGTGCGTTCTCCGCAGGCTTCGGTAGAGCGATTCTGTGGCGCAATTTCCGGTGGCGGACCCGTGCGACGCCTCGCCCGCCGCGCTCAGCGGGCGGCGGCCTGCGTATGGCTCAGAGTCTCGCCAAGCCACCGGGCGCCGTCCTGAAGGGCGCGCGCCGCGAGGTCGGATATGGAGACCGCCTCCAGAAAACTGTGCGACGCGCCGGCATAGACCTGCGCCTGCGCTGCTACCTTCTCGGCGCGGAGGCGGGCGGCCAGCGTGTGACTCTGGCCGGCCAGCACGTCGCACTCCGGGATGGTCAGGAAGACGGGCGGAAGACCGGCCAGTTCGGCCCGAGCCGGAACGGCGAGGGGGTTCTGCGCATCTTCCGGCCGCGCCAGATAGGCGTTCCAGTAGACGGGCATCTCCTCGGCCAGCAGCATGTAGCCGTCGCCGCCGTAGCGGGCGACGTCCTGCGGATCCAGGTCCACGTCGAAGGCGCCGTAGTTCAGCAGCAGGGCCGAGATCACGTCGGGCCGCCCCTCGTCCCGCAGCTTCACCGCTGCGGCCAGGGACATGTTCCCGCCGACCGAGTCGCCGCCGACGGCGATCCGCGCCGGATCGGCCGCCGGGCCGACGCCGCCGGCCGCCACCCATTCGATGGCCGCGACGCACTGGTTGAGGGCGCGGGGAAACTTAGCTTCGGGCGAGCGGTCATAGTCGACGCCGACCACCACCACGCCCGCCCGCGCCGCGTACTCCCGCATTACGCGGTCGTGCGTCTCCAGGCTGAACAGGATCCAGCCGCCGCCATGGATATAGACCAGGACCGGCTTGCCCGGCCGGGGGTCGGGGTCGTGGATGCGCACACGCAACGGCCCCTGGGCGGTGCGGATCATGCGATCGTCGCTGGCGCGCATCTTCGGCCCGCCGGCGCGCCAGGGCGCGCGCACCTTCTCCGCCACCTCTCGCGCCTCGGCGGGGGAGAGTGTCCGGCCTGCCGCGTAGCGCGCGTGGTCCGCCCCGGTGCGGGCGATGAATTCGCGCACCGCCGCATCGAGATCGCGACCGGCCTGGCTGAGGATCGGGGTCATGAGACGTCCTGGAGAAGGAGATGGTGGCGACCGGCGCCCAAGGCGCAGGCAAGGCGCCCGCGAAGCGTGCGTCCGGCGCTGCTATCCGGATGCGCGGTGGCTCGCCATCGACTATCGGCCCACGACTGTCTAGCGTGGGCCACATGCAGAGGAGCACGCGCGGCGAGGACTACCAGCACGTGCCGCGACCCATCGCGGTGCTGGTCGACGAGTACCCGCCGCACTTCATCGACCCGCCCCACAGCCACGAGCGGGCGCAGCTGCTCTACGGCAGCGCGGGGGTGATGTCGGTGATGACCGACGAGACCAGCTTCACCATTCCGCCGCAGCGTGCGGTCTGGATGCCGGCGGGCGTGCGCCACCAGGCGCTTTGCCGGGGCCACGTGTCGCTGCGGACCCTCTATGTCGAGCCCGGCGCCGATGCGCGCCTGCCCAAGCGGTGCCAGGTGCTGAAGGTTAGCAACCTTCTGCGCGAGCTGATCCTGGAGGCCTCGGAGCTGCCGGTGGAATACGCCCTGGACGGGCGCGAGGCGCGGATCATGGCTCTGATCCTGGACGAGATCGCCGTCGCCACGGAACACCCGGTCTCCGCCCTGCAGGTGCCCATGCCGCGCGACGCCCGCCTGCTTCGCACCTGCCGGGAGGTGATGGACGCGCCGGGCGAGGAGCGAGACCTCGACCACTATGCCGACCTGTCCGGCATGGGGCGTCGCACCTTCACCCGCAGCTTCCGGCGCGAGACGGGCATCAGCTTCAGCGAGTGGCGCCAGCAGGTGCGCCTGGCCCACGCCCTTTCGCTGCTGTCCCTGGGCGGGTCGGTCACCACGGTGGCCTTCGAGGTGGGCTACAACAGCCCCAGCGCCTTCACCGCCATGTTCCATCGCGCCTTCGGCGTGGCGCCCAGCCAGTATTTCGACGCCGCGCACTGACCTCAGCGCCCCGCGCCGTGGCGGGCCATGAGATCGGCGAGCGGAGACTGTCCCTCGCCGCGGAGCCCCTCGAGAATGTCGGCGAAGACGTCGTCGCGCTCGTCCTGGCCGAGCTTGAAGACGGCCCGGCTGGCGCGAATATCGGCGCGGAACCCCACCACCCCGCGGGACAGGCCGGCGTAACGGGCCCCCATCTCCGCCACCGTCCAGGCCCTGGGCCGGCCGGCCTCCATGGCCCCGACCAGGTCGGTCAGCAGCGCCGCCGTCTCCTCAGGCGTCTCGGTGAAGGTGAGCTGGCAGTCGAAGGCCGCGCAGGCATAGTTCCAGGACGGCGCCTGGGTGCGGTCGGCCATCCAGGAGGGGGAGACATAGCCGTGCTCCCCCATGAACAGCACGAGCGCCCGCGGATCGGCGCGCAGGCGGGCGATCTGCGGGTTGGAACGGCCGAAATGGCCGACCAGGGCGACGAGCCGCCCGTCCGCGTCCAGGCCAGGGCGCAGGGGCAGGGGCGTGGCGCCGAACGCCTTGCCCGCGCTGACCACCCAGGCGAAGGGGTGGCGGCGGACGAGGTCGAGCACGTCGGCCTCGGACCGGGGCGCGAACTTTTCCGGGGGCGCGTCCATCAGGCGCCCCCCGCGACGGAGGCCGCCGGCCAGCGGTCCCGCCAGGGCGCCGCAGCCTCCAGTTCGAAGGCCAGGGCCAGCAGCCGGTCCTCCTGCCCACGGTCGGCGGCGAACATGACCCCCAGCGGCAGCCCGTCGGCGTCCCAGGCGAGCGGCAGGGTTATGGCCGGCGTGCCGGAGAGGTTCTGCAGGGGCGTGTAGCCGCACCAGCCGAACATGCGCTCCATCAGGAGGTCCGCGGGCTGGTCGGGCGCCATCTCGCCGATGGGCGGCGGCGGGGCCGAGAGCGTTGGCGTCAGCAGCACGTCGAACCTGCCGTAGAAGGCGGCGAGCTGGCGCGGCAGGACGGCGAGCTGGCCCAGCGCGGCTTCCAGATCCGCGCCCGTCAGCCCGGCGGCGATGTCGCCGAGCGCGCAGGTCCAGGGCTCCAGGCAGGCGGCCGGGTCGCGGCCGCTGGCGCGCACGGCGTCGACGCAGTCGGCGCCGATATGGCTCCACAGCACGCGCTCGGCCCGGTCGGCGGCGGGGCCGTCGATGTCGGGCCAGGCCTCGACGACCTCATGGCCCAGTCCACGGCACAGCGCCACGGCCTGCTCGAGGGCGGCCTTCAGGCTCGGATGCGGCTCTGCGCCGGCGAGCGTGCGGGCGGCGTAGGCGATGCGCAGGCGCCGCGGACTGGCGGCCGTCACCGGCGGGGCCCGATCCGGCCGCGCCAGGGCGAAGCCGGCGGCCACGTCGCGGACGCTGCGGGCCATCAGGGCGTCGCCCACCAGCAGGTCCTCCACCACATGACGGGCGCGGACCCGCACCGTCGTCCCGCGCCCGGGCTTCAGGCCGGGGAGGCCGCAGGCGGAGGAGGGGATGCGGATCGAGCCGGCGCCGTCGCTGCCGTGGGCCAGCGGCACAAGTCCGGCGGCCACCGCCGCGCCCGCGCCGCCGCTGGAGCCGCCGGGCGAGCGGGCGAGGTTCCAGGGGTTCCGGGTCACTGGTCCGATCTTCGGCTCCGTCACCGGCAGGAGGCCGAACTCCGGCATGGCCGACTTGCCGAGCGGGATCAGGCCCGCGGCGTCCAGCCGTTCGACATAGGCGAAGGCCGCAGCCTTCGGCTGCTCGTCCCGGCTGGCCGACCCGCCGCGGCTGGGCAGGCCCGGATAGTCCAGCGAATCCTTCAGCAGATAGGGGGCGCCGGCCAGCGGATGATCGGGCAGGGGCCCGGCCGCACGGGCCCGGGCGAGGTCATAGGCGCGCCAGCTCACGGCGGCGATGTCCGGGTCCAGCGCCTCGATGCGCAGGATGGCGGCCTCGACCAGTTCGGTCGCGCTCAGCTCGCCCCGGCGGGCGAGGGCGGACTGGTCGTGGGCGTCGAGGCGGCCGAGCGCGAGCGCGTCGGAGAGCTTCATGCCGACCACGCCAGGCTTTGCTCGGCGAAGGCCCAGAAGAGTCCCATCTGGGCGAACTGCGACGACAGCCCGCCGCTCGCCTGGTGGCCGGCCGCCATGTCGGTCAGGAAGAGGACCGGCCCGCCGCCGGTCATGCGGTGGCGGATCTCCGAGACCCACTTGGCCGGCTCCCAGTAGCTGACGCGCGGGTCGCGCACGCCGGCGGTGGCCAGGATCGGCGGATAGGCCTGCGCCTTGACGTTCTCATAGGGCGAGATGGCGGCGATGTAGTCGTAGGCCTGCGGATCGGCCAGCGGATCGCCCCAGTCGGGGCGGAAGGCTGGGACCAGAGGATGGTCGGCGTCGCTCATCGTGTTCAGCATGTCGACGAAAGGCACCTGGGCGATGATCCCGCCCCACAGGTCCGGGCGCATGTTGGCCGCCGCGCCCATGAGCAGGCCGCCGGCCGAGAGTCCGTAGCCGACGATGCGCGTCTTGGCCGTATAGCCCTGAGCGATCAGGTGCTCGGCGCAGGCGATGTAGTCGGTGAAGGTGTTGGCCTTCTGGAAGCGCCGCCCCTCCAGGAACCAGCGCCGCCCCTTCTCCGAACCGCCGCGCACATGGGCGATGGCGTAGACGAAGCCTTGCTCGACGAGCGCGATGGCGGGGATCGAGAACTCCGCCTCGCTGGAGACGCCGTAGGCGCCGTAGGCGTAGAGGAGGAGAGGGCTTGAGCCGTCGAGCCTGGTCCCCTTGCGCATCAGAAGGGTGATCGGGACCTGCTGGCCGTCCTCTGTCGGGGCGGAAAGGCGGCGGACCTCGAAGGCCTCCGCCGAATAGCCGCCGCCGATGCGGCGCTGCTTCACCACCTCGCGGGCGCCGGTCGCCAGGTCGCAGGCCAGCCACTGCGTCGGGGTGCGCGGCGACTGATAGGTCAGTCGCAGCACGGCGGTGTCGTATTCCTGCTGCGGCTCCAGCGCGACGGCGTAGGCCGGCTCGTCGAAGGCGACTTCGGTCTGCGCGCCCTGGCGGTCGACGGCCACGACCTCCAGCCGGCCGTCCCGCCGCTGCAGCCGGACCAGATGGTCGCGCAACGGACGCAGGCCCAGGATGTGGCGGCCGGGCTGATGCGGAATCCAGTCCTGCCAGTTCGCCCGGCCCGGCGTCTGCGGCGGTGCGGTCATGATCTTGCCGTCGATCGCGCCGTCGGCGTTGGTCAGGATGACCAGCTGGCCGTTCCACGCCTGCACCTGATAGTGCAGGCCGGGCTGGCGCGGCTCGACCAGGATGGGTTCGGCGGTCGGCGCCTCCGCCGGGATCAGGCGGAATTCGTCGACGTCGGGCCCCTGGATATGGATGGCGGCATAGGCGTTCGAGGCCATGCGCATCAGCGACATGAAGAGCGCCGGGTCGCGCTCCTCATAGACCAGCTCGTCGGTCTCGCCGCGTGCGGGCCGGCGATAGACCTTGGCCGGCCGGCCCAGCGGGTCGCGCCAGATCCAGAACACCCATTGCGAGCAGGGCGAGACGGTCAGCCCCTCCCACCCGTAGGCCTCGGCCTCGCCGGTGGTGCGGATCTCGCCGGTCTTCAGGTCGCGGACGCAGACCCGATAGCGGTCGCCGCCCGACAGGTCCTCGGCCCAGACGAAGAGGCTGTGGTCGGGGCTGTGGGCCGCGCCCTCGGTGCGGAAGTAGTCGCGGCCCGCCGCGCGTTCCTGTTCGTCCAGCAGGATCTCTTCCGGCCCGCCGGCGACCGGACGGCGCGCATGGACGGCATGATCTTCGCCGGGGCGGACATAGGTGTAGTAGGCCCAGGGGCCGTCCGGCACGGGCGGCTCGGCGTCGTCGCCGGCGGCCAGGGCCATCATCCGCTCGGCATAGGCGTCCTGACGGGGCCGGACCGGCGCCAGCAGGGCCTCGGCATAGCGGTTCTCCGCTTCCAGATGCGCCCGGATCTCCGGCTGCATCAGGCTCGTGTCGCGGGAGACCTCGGCCCAGTTGGGGTCGCGGAGCCAGGCATAGGGGTCGTTGCGCCGCCGGCCCAGCTGCTCGATCCAACGGTCCCGCCGCGGCGGGATCGGCGGCTGGGGCGCCGCCGGATCGGCGCCCCAGGAAAGTCCGGGCGCAAGGGCGGCGCTCCCCGCCAGCAGCAACAGCCGTCTGCGGTCCATGCCGTACGCCTCCCTTACGCCCGTCCGTCCTGCTCTCTTACAGGGCCCAGTTCAGAGTGATGCCGAAGGTGCGGGGCCGCACAAGGCCCTGGCTCAGGCCATTGGCCTCCGGCAGGGTCCGCGTGACGCCCCGCTCGTCGCCGAGATTGGAGCCGAACAGGGTCACCGTCGTCTGGCCGAAGTTCGCCCGCAGACGCAGATCGATCAGGTTGTAGTCGCCCTGGGTGTTCGGCGTGATGCCCGGAACGGCGGAGTTCAGGTCGCTGATGCCCGAGGACAGGTAGCGGTGCGACAGGATCAGCGTCGGGTCGTAGGCCGTCTCGAACCGGTAGGAGAGCGTGTTCGACACCGACCAGTCCGCCGACCCTGGCAGGCGCGAGCCCTCGGGCGCCGTGCCGTACCAGAGGATGAACAGCGGCTCGTCCAGACGCGCCTCCATCCAGGTGACGGTGGACTGCAGGTCGAGCTGGGGCGTCGGGCTGTAGCTGGCCGACACCTCCAGGCCCTTGATCTTCGCCGCGCCGCCATTGGCCGCGTAGTTGTAGTTGTCCGGCGTCAGCAGGCGCAGCTGGATGTCCGACCAGTCGATGTAGAAGGCCGTCGCATCGAGCAGCAGGGCGTCGTTCAGCAGGTTGGACCGGACGCCCACCTCGTAGTTCTTCAGGCTGTCGCTCTCCGAACCCGACGGCACCGGATAGGACGACAGGCCCTGCATGTTCGGCGTCCCGAAGCGGAAGCCTTCGGAGTAGAGGCCGTAGACCATGAAGTCGTCATTGGGCGCGTAGGTCAGCGACACCTTGGGCGAGAAGCCGTCCTGCTCGTCGACGGTCGCTTCCACGACCGGCGCGCCGGGATAGGTGGAGAAGCCGACCCGGGTCGAGACGCTGTCGATCTCGGTCTTGAAGAGGCGGCCGCCGACCATGAGCTTCAGCTCCGGCGTGAAGTTGAAGCTCGCCTCGCCGAAGAGGGCGGTCTCCTTGGCCTTCAGGTCCGTGAAGTAGGCGTTGAAGATCTCCCCGTCGGGCGAGATCACCGCGCCCGATCCCGGCCCGTAGAGGGGCGAGGCGTCGAAGGCCGCGGCCGCGCCGGCCGCGCCGATCTGTTCGTAGAGGAACTTGTCGCTCTCATAGTACATGCCGCCGAACAGCCACTCGAAGCGGCCCTCGCCGTTGGAGGCCAGGCGGACTTCCAGGCTCTTGCCCTCCGACTCGCCGCCGCTCTCGATATAGAGGGGCGAGGTGAGGTTGAGGCCCAGGTCGGCGTTGTAGGCGCTGCGCCAGGGCGTGTAGTCGAACAGGAAGTCCTGCGACTTCTCCTGATAGGCGGCCAGCGCCGTCAGGGTGGCGAAGCCGAAGTCCTGGTCGAGGCGAAGGCTGTGCAGCGTGACGTCGGTGTCGTTGGGCTCGGCGAGCGCCGTGGAGCGCGCCAGGTCGCCGATCGCCGGGTTGCGGTAAGGCGCGTCGTCGGCCTCGGTCTTCTGATAGAGGCTCATCCACGAGAGTTCGGTGGCGTCGCTGGGCGTCCACACGACGGAGAGCCGGCCGCCGGAGATGGTGATGTCGCTCGACCCGTCCTCGCCGATGCCGACATTGTCGAGATAGCCGGGATCGTTGCGGTAGGTCCCGACCGCACGCACCGCCAGGGTGTCTTCGATGATCGGGATGTTGATCATCCCCTTCAGACCGCCGCCCAGGTCGGCGTTCTTGGTCTGGGAGAGCGTGCCCTCGACCTCGGCGTCATAGCCCGAGGCGTCGGCCTTGTTGGCCACGTAGTTGACGGCGCCGCCCATGGAGGCCGAGCCGAACAGCGAACCCTGCGGACCGCGGAGGATTTCGACGTGATCGACATCGAAGGCGTCGATGTCGGGGATGACGATGGTCCAGCCCGGTTCGGTCAGCGGGACTTCGTTGATGTAGTAGCCGGTCGTGCCCTGGCCCTGGACGTTGCCCGAGCTGGTGGCGACGCCGCGGATCACCACGTGCGAGGTGCCGGGCTGGAACTCGTTGAACACCACGCCCGGGGTGCGGGCGATGTAGTCGGCGTAGGACTGGGCGCCGAGCGCCTCCAGCTGCGCGCCGCTGACGGCGCTGACCGAGCCGGAGATTTCGCGCACGCTCTCCTCGCGCTTGGTGGCGGTGACGATGATCTCCTCCACCAGGGTGGAGCCGCGCGACTGCTGCGCGGTCTGGGCGGCGGCCGGAACGGCCACCAGGCAGGCGGCCCCGGCCAGAAGCAGGCCGCGGAACGACTTGAGACGCGTCATGACAATCCCCCTTTTTGGTTGTCCCAACTCGTGCCGGACCTTCCGCCGGTCACAGGCAGGGAGGCTATGACGGTCCTGTGACGCGGGCTCGCCAAGCGGGGCCGGATGCTGTCGCGGCCGGGCCACCACGCAAACGGCCGGCGGAGAGGCTCCGCCGGCCGCAGGTTCCAGGCCCTGGAAAGGGGCGAGCGGGCTCTAGAAGACGGTGGCGCCATGGGCGGGACGGCTGGAAGGAAAAGGGCGCCGCGGGGGGAGCCGCGGCGCCCGGGCGAAGGCGCGTGGGGTGTCCGGGGGCGGGGCGCGCCTTCGCCGGTCCTCAGCCGAAGACGAGGGTCGTGCGCGGCTGCTTGGCCTCGCGCGCCTCGTGCCGCAGGGCGTACTCCGCGGCGATGACCACGGCGGCCATCAGGCCGTTCACCAGGGTCATGACGAGGTGCAGGTCCTCGCCGCGGCTCATGGCCCTGATCTGCTCGGCGCTCAGGCCGGCGGCCAGGCCGTTGACGAGGGCCTCATGGCTCGGGATGGCCAGGCCCAGCCAGGGCGTGCTGTGCAGCGCCAGGTAAAAGACCGACAGGGCCGCGGCCAGCAACGCGCCCAGCATCCGGGTCCGGGCGATGAACAGCATCACGATGCTCGCCAGGGTGACGGCGCCGGCCGCCCAGCGGACATAGGGGTCCATGGCGGAGAACCCGCTCAGAAGCTCGCTCCAGCCGAACACCGGATGCACCTCGTAGCCGGCCCAGAACTTGGGATAGGCCCAGACCCAGACCATCAGCAGGGCCAGGATGACCGCGCTGGTCAGGCTCCACATCTTGTTCAACATCTCAGTCCTCCCTTCTCCGCCTCAGATGGCGGTGTCGTGAGGTTCGAGATTGGAGGCGGGCGCGGCTTTCGCGCCCCCCGCGGCGGCCATGGTCGTCATGAGCGCCGCTGATGATGCGCCCGGGTCTCACGGACGATTCATCATGGCCATTGCGGCCGCCAATGACGGTTCGCCTTGAACCGACGCGTCCGGACCCCGAAATTCTCCAGTGCGGGCCGGGCCCCTCTGGCGATCATGGTGATCGCGATGTCGGACCGCAGCGGGCGCGTCCGGCTGCGGAGCGGAGATCTCTCCCCCAACAGCCCCTCCGTTTCGGGCCGGGCGCGCCCTCCATTCTTGGAGGAGCCCACATGCATCACATCCGCCTCTATCGCCTTCGGAACGAGCACCGCTGGCTGGATCGCGAGATCCGCCGGGAGGAAAGGCGGCCGAACCGCGACGAACTGCGGATCCAGGAACTGAAGCGGCGCAAGCTCAACCTGCGGGACCAGATCTTCCTGGCCGAGGCCGGGCTTTCGCCCGTCCGCTTCTGAGACGGTTGTCCGGGGCGGCCGCCTTGCGCCGCCCCGGCCTGCGCCATGCCCCCCTCAGAAATAGCCGCGTCGCTTCTTGGCCTGGAGCGTGTCGTGGCGGCTTCCAGAACCGGCCAAAACCGGCAGGCTGGCCGTCATCAACCCGGGGTCGACGCCGTCGCCGAGCCTGACGGTCCTGGGATGGTGGCGAGGGCGGGCGTGGAGGTGCTCAGAAGAGCCGGATCGTCCCGCCCCGGTCTCGCTCGACAATCTGCTTCCTTGATTGTCGCCATCTCATAGATAATGAACTCAAATCATGCCGGCCGCTGAACGCTTCGACAATCTCGACCTCGACCTCGTCCGCACCTTCGTCACCATCGCCGAGGCGCAGAATTTCACGCGGGCCGGCGAGCGATTGGGCCGCACCCAGTCGGCGGTGAGCCTGCAATTGCGGCGGCTGGAGGAGCGCCTGGGCGCGACGCTCTTCCTGCGCGATCCGCGGCGGGTGGTCCTGACGGCGGAGGGCGAGGCCCTGCTGCCGCAGGCGCGGCGCCTGCTGCGCCTTAACGACGAGATCATCGCCGGCCTTCGCGGCGACGAACTGCAGGGCGAGGTCCGCCTCGGCGCGCCCGAGGACTTCGCCACCCTTTACCTGCCGGAGATTCTCGGCGCCTTCGCGCGCGCCCACCCGCACGTGGCGCTGACGGTCACCTGCGACCTCACCCTGCGGCTGCTGGACGGCTTGCGCGACGGCGCCTTCGACCTCGTGCTGGTCAAGCGCGAGCCGCTGGGGCCCGACATGGGCGTGCGGGTCTGGCGCGAGCCGCTGGTCTGGGTGGCGGCCGACCGCGGCGTGCTCGATCAGGCCGCCCAGGTGCCGCTGGTGCTTGCGCCGTCGCCCTGCGTCTATCGCAAGCGCGCCATCGCGGCCTTGGAGAGCCGCAATGTCGGCTGGCGGGCGGCCTATACCAGTCCGTCCCTGGCCGGGCAGCACGCGGCCCTGCGCGCAGGTCTGGGGGCGACGGTCCTGCCGCGGGACATGACTCCGCCGGATCTGGAGATCCTGCCGGAGGAGGCGGGCCTGCCGCCCCTGGCCGACGCCGAGATCGCCCTGCTGCGCAGCCGCTCGGCGGTGCCCCCGGCCGCCGAGGCGCTGGCCGACCACATCCTGTCCGCTCTGGACCGCCGTCTGGCCCACCGGCCGCCGGCGACCGGCTAGAGGCCGGCCCGCAACCGGCTGAGCGCCTCGGGGAAGCGCCGCGAGATCGGCGCCTCGACCGGGCCCAGCACGACCCGGTAGTCCCCGGAGGACTCCGGCCGCAGTTCGCGCACCTGGCCGGCGTTGACCAGCCACGAGCGGTGCGTGCGGACGAAGCCGTGGGGCCCCAGTTCGGCCTCCAGGGCCGAGAGCGAGATTCGCATCATCGGTCGCCGGCCGTCGGCCAGGTGGAACTCCACATAGTTGCCGGCGGAGGTGGCGGCGAGGATCTCCGAAACCGGCGTGCGGATCAGCTTGGCGCCGTCGCGGATGTCGAAGCGCGGCGGCTCCTGCGTCGCCTCCGCCGGCGCCCGGGCGGTGTCGTTCCGCTCGGCCAGGCGGGTCAGCGCCCAGAAGGTCGCCACCCCCACGGCGTAGCCGACCAGGTCCTTGCGGAACTCGTACGGGAAGTTGGCCAGGGAGCCGAACTCGTAGCTGCGGCCCAGGGCGCCGAAGACCAGCTTCCGCAGGATCACGAACAGGCTCACGTGGAGCGCCGACAGGGTCACCGCGCCCACGGCGTGGACCAGCAGACTGCGCCAGATCGGGGTGCGGTCCGGCGGCGCCAGGCGGAAGGCGAACCAGCCCACCAGTATGGCCGGCGGCGCGGCGAGGAAGCTGGTGATCTCCAGCACCACCGGCACGACCGGATCGGTTCCGGGCGCGTCCCGCAGGATGGAGAAGATGTTCACGGTGTTGAGCAGCAGCACATAGGCGCTGAGCGCCGTCAGCCCCTGCCACAGGACGCGCCGCTCGCCGCTGGTCCCCATCAGGCCGCCGTTCGTCACAGCCGCCCGCCGTTCGTCACCGGCGGCCGGCCGAACGGCCCCGGCCGCCTTGCGGCGGACGCTCCGGTGCGCACCGTCACGGCCAAACGCATCTCCATGGGACCCCGACCTTGCCCGCCGCCGCTTCCACCGACCGCCGCTACGACCTCGACTGGATCCGGGTCATCGCCTTCGGCCTGCTGATTCTCTATCACGTGGGCATGTTCTACGTGCCCTGGGACTGGCACGTGAAGTCGCCGCAGCCGGTCGAGTGGCTCGAGCCGGTGATGGTGTTCACCAATCCCTGGCGCCTGACCCTGCTGTTCCTCGTCTCGGGCGCGGCCACCCGATTCATGGCGGACAAGATGAGCGCAGGCGCGCTCACCCGCTCGCGCGTGGCCCGGCTCCTGCCGCCGCTGGTCTTCGCCATGTTCGTGATCGTGCCGCCGCAGAGCTATTACGAGATCGTCGAGCAGATCGGCTATGCGGGGACCTTCGCCGACTTCTATCCCAGATATGCGACCTCCAGCGGCCACTGGTGCGACGCCGACGGCTGCCTGATCACGCCCACCTGGAACCACATGTGGTTCGTGGCCTATCTGCTGGTCTACAGCCTGGCCCTCGGCGGTCTTCTGGCCCTGGCGCGCGGACGGATCGCGGCCGTGCAGAAGGGGTTGGAGCAGGCGCTGGCGGGGCCGGGCGTGCTGATCTGGCCGGCCGCCTTCCTGATCCTGCTGCGGCTCACCCTGGCCCCGCTCTTCGAGATCACCCACGCGCTTGTGGACGACTGGTACAACCACGCGCTCTCGTTCAGCGCCTTCCTGTTCGGCTTCCTGATCGCCAAGTCGGAGCGGCTGAAGGCGGGCTTCGTCGCCTGGCGCTGGCCGGCCCTGGCCGTGGCGCTCGCCGCCTATGGATGCTGGGCCGGCTACGCCTGGGTCTATCGCGGGGAGGGCGCCGTTCCGCCGGAGGCGCTGCGGTGGGCGGGCCGCGTCGCCTATGGCCTGGACCAGTGGGCCTTCATCGCCGCGGCCCTGGGGTTCGGCGCCAGGCATCTGAACCGGGGCGGTCCGGCGCTCCGCTACCTGACGGTCGGGGTCTTCCCCTTCTACATCGTCCACCAGACGGTGATCGTGGTCGCGGGCCATCACCTGGCGAGGGCGGGGCTGCCGCAGGCCCTGGAGGCGGCCGTCCTGATCGCCGTCACCTTCGCCGCCTGCTTCGCCAGCTACGAGATCGTTCGGCGGCTGGGGCCGCTGCGCCCCCTGTTCGGGCTGAAGGGGGGCGTGGCGGCGAACGCCGGCGCCTCGACCGCCGCAGCTCGCGCATAAGTCATGCAGGAGTTGGGCGAAGGCCTCCTCGATCGAAAGGGATTTTCCGCCCCCAGCAGATAGAGTGGGCTCCGAACGGGAGGGGCCCATGAAGACGACCTTGCTCTGCGCCATCGCGGCCATCGCCATTGCGATCACCTCACCCTCAGCCGCCCAGGGGCCGCCGCCGAGGCTCGAACTGAAGCTGGCGCCCCATCCGGCCGCCACGCCGGACGAAGGCTATATCGCCGTCGAGATGCGCATGGAGGCGCCCAGGCTGGCGAAGGGCGAGGGCCTGGTCCGCCTGCCGCTGACGCTCGTCGGCATTCCCAGCGCCCGCTACGACGGCGAAGCCCTGCAGGCCCGCGACGACGCCGGGCCCCTGCCGCTGACGCAGGACGAGGAGCCGCCGACGCCGCAGGGCGTCTATCGCCGCTGGAGCGTCGGCCGCGCCACCCGGGGGGATGTGATCGTCACCTATCGCGCCACGCCCCGCCACGTCACGGCGGCCACCAACAATGGCCCGCTCTTCGACCTCCGCGCCGAGGGGCAGGCCTTCCTGGGCGCCGGCAACGGCTTCATCGCCACGCCCGTCGCGCCCGGACCGTGGCGCATCCGTCTGGAATGGGACCATTCGGCCGAGCCCGCCGGCGCCCGCGGCGTCTGGTCCATGGGCGAAGGAACGGTCGAAACCGTCGGGCCGTCCCAGCTCCTCGGTTTCAGCTATTACGCCAGCGGCCCGCTGAAGCGGTATCCGGAGGCGGATCCGCACTTCGGCCTCTTCTGGATGAGCGACCCGCCGTTCGATCCCCAGGTGCTGGGCGAGGGCGTGCGCAAGCTCTACGAGGCCATGTCCGCCTTCTTCGGCGAGGCGGCCGGCCAGTACCGCGTCTTCATGCGCTCAAACCCCTATGTGGGCACGGGCGGCACGGGCCTCGCCCGGTCCTTCATGTTCGGCTACCACGCGCCGTCCGAGCCGACGGTCGATGACCTGCAGGGCCTGCTGTCGCACGAGATCGCCCACACCTGGCCCTCCATGGAGGGCGAGCACGGCGACACCGCCTGGTACAGCGAGGGCAATGCCGAGTTCTACTCGCTGGCGCTCTCCTGGCGCTCCGGCGCCATCGGTCTCGACCGCGTCGTCGAGACGATGAACGAGCGGGCGGACGCCTACTATTCCAATCCCTATCGCGGCCTGACCAATCCGGAGGCCGCCAAGATCTTCTGGACCGATCCGGTGGCCCAGACGGTCCCCTATGGCCGCGGCTGGATGTACCTGCTGCAGACCGATGCGGCGATCCGCGCGGCCACCGACGGCGCCGAGAGCCTGGACGACGTGGTCAAGGAGATGCGCCGGCGTCAGGTCGCGGGCGAGTCCTACGGGATCGCCGACTGGCTGCGGCTCGTGGGCGCGCGGCTCGGCGAGGACGAGGCGAAGGCCATGTACGACCACATGGTCTCCGGCGGCCTGCTGATCCCGCCGGAGGAGCTCTATGCGCCGTGCCTGAAGGTGGTGAAGCGGCCGGTGCGGGTGTTCGAGCTCGGCTTCGCGCGCGCCTCCCTGAACGACGAGCGTATCGTCCGTGAGCTCGATCCGGCCTCCGAGGCGGCCAAGGCGGGCCTGCGCGAAGGCGACCGGATCGCCGAGGTGAAGGACCTGAACACCGCCCGAAAGACGCAGGACGGGACGGTCACCCTGGTGGTCGAGCGCGAGGGCGGGCGCCAGACGATCACCTTCCTGCCCCGCGGCGCGGCGGTCGAGGCGTACGGATGGGCGCGCGATCCGGCGACGCCGGAAAGCGCCTGCCGCTTCTAGACCGCCGCGCGCAGGCGGCGCGACGTCTCCCGCGCCAGGGCGTCGAACACCGCCCGCAGGGTTGGGCTGCGGCGCAGGTCGTCATTGGCCACGATCCACACGCCCATGCGGCCGAAGTCCGCCTGCGGCAGGAGGCGGATAAGGTTCGGGTCGCGGTCGCCGATCCAGGTGTGGCACGGGCCGAGGCCGAGCCCCGCCCGCAACAGGGCCAGGCGGTGGCGCAGGTCGTCCGAGCGAAGCGCCCTGAGGTTCGCAAGCGCGTCGTCCAGGCCGGCTGCGGCGGCGCCGGCCTCCAGGACCGCCTGGTCCAGCGGCGCGATCCACCGATGGCCGAGAAGCTCGCGTCGGGTCTGCGGCGTCCCATGCTCGGCCAGATAGGCGCGGGCGGCGTAGAGGCCCAGCGTCACCTCGCCGATCCGCCGGGCCACCAGCTCGGGCTGGCGCGGCTCGATCATGCGAAGGGCGATGTCGGCGTCGCGCCTCAGCAGGTCCTGGACCCCATCGCTGGGCAGGACCTCCAACGCCGCCTGCGGCGCCGCGACCTGCAGGGCCGGCAGCAAGCTCGGCAGCATTTCGTCGGCCAGCAGTGTGGGCAGGGTCAGCCGGACGGGCCGCGCCTCGCCCGGGTCCTCCGCACGGCCGAACTCGCGCACCAGGCCCGAGACGGCGCGCGAGACGTCAAGCGCGCGGGGAAAGAGGGCCAGGGCCCGCTCGGTGGGCGTGAGCCTTTGTCCGCGTCGGAAGAAGAGCGTCACGCCGGACCGACGCTCGAGTTCGCGAATCTGTCGGCCCAGCGTCGGCTGCGTCGCGCCCGTGCGATGGGCCGCAGCGCTGAGGCTGCCCGTCTCCATGACGGCGACGAAGGCGCGAACGAGTCGCCAGTCGGCTTCGTCGATCTCGGCGCTTTGCATGCATCCATGCATGCATTGAGACCGCAGACAGTCAATTGGCATGGCTGGCGCGCGGCCATACCGTCGACCCATCGAGGGAGGCGACCATGGATCGCAGGCGGTTTCTGGTGACGGCCACGGCCGTCGGCGGCGGCGCCGCCGCCATCGGCGCGGCCGGTGCGGGGTGGCGGGCCCATGAGGCCGGTCTGATCTATCAGGACCCCGCGCCCTTTGCGCCCTGGTTCAGCTTGGGTCAGTACGGCCCTGGCGAGCGCGAGGGCCTGTGCGCCGCGGCGATCCTGGCCTCCAATCCGCACAACACCCAGCCGTGGCGCGTCGGCCTGTCCGACGCCGCGCTGGTCGTCGAGGCGGACGAGGCGCGTCACCTCGGCGCCTTCGACCCCTTCCGGCGCGAAATGTGGATCGGCCTTGGCGGCGCCTTCGGGGCGGCGGAAGTCGCCGCGCCCGGGCTGGGCCTTGCGCTGGCCGAGCCGCAGATCGCCTGGTCGGGCGCCGCCGGGGCGGGGCGGATCGAGGCGTCGATCGCGCGCGCCGCCGTGGCCCCGCACCCGCTGGCGGCGGCCCTGGCGGAGCGGCGGACCAACCGCGCGCCCTACGATCCGGCGCCCGTCGCGCCGGATCAGATCGAGCGTGTTCTGGCCCTGACCGGGCCTGTGGCCGGCGCCCGGATCGTGCTGACCGGGCGGGAGACCGAGGCGGGGCGTCGCCTGGCCGCCATGACGCTGGAGGCGACGGAGGCGATCAACGCCGACGCGCAGATGAGCCGGGACGGCCACGTGTGGTTCCGCAACACGGCGCGCGAGGTGGCCGAACACCGGGACGGCGTCTCGGTGGCCACGGCAGGGCTCTCGCCGGTGATGACGGCGCTTGGCCAGATGCTGCCTCCGGTCGACGCCGCAACGTCCGGGCGCTACTGGCTGGCCTCGACGAAGGACCAGCTGGCCGGCGCGGGCGGCTTCGGCTGGATCCTGGTGGACGACCTCGACGACCGTGCGGGGCAGATCGCCGCCGGGCGGCTTTGGCAGCGGCTGCACCTGGCTTTCACGGCCGAGGGGCTGGCCGCTCAGCCCCTGAACCAGGTTCCGGAAATGGCGGATCGCGACCGCCAGCTCGGCCGGGACGGCCCTTGGGGGAAGCGGGTGGCGGAACTCGCCGGCGGCGGGGGCCGGCTCACCTTCGCCTTCCGCTTCGGCCGCCCGCTCAAGGCCGTGCCGCATGCCGCGCGCCGTCCCCTGGAGTGGGTGGATCTGCAGGGCGCCTGATCAGGCGGTGACGATCATCCCCCCACGCACCTCGAGCGGCCAGGGCGTGAGCCTGGCGCCCACGCACGGCCCACCGACGCAGGCGCCGGTTTCGGGGTCGAAGAGGGCGCCGTGCCAGCTGCAGGCGATGAGGTCGCCGGAGGGCGTCAGATACTCGTCGAGCGTCTGGGCCAGCGGCAGGCCGGCGTGGGGGCAGCGGTCGACATAGCCGCGAACCTCCTCGCCCAGGCGCACGGCGAAGCCGTGGAAATAGGCCTCGCCGATCTGCAGGACGAAGTTGCGCGCCGCCCCCTCGGCGATCAGGTCGAGGGGGCCGAGCGTCACGCCTGCGGGCGTCTTGTGGATGCGGGCGGGCGCGTTCACGCCTTCGGGGCCGGCGCGACCACGCCTGAGCAGGGACCAAAGCCGATGGCGACAAGGCCCTCGGCCACAGCGCGGCCGGCCAGGATCAGCTCGTCGCCGTCCTCCAGGAAGGTTCGCGTCTCGCCGTTCGGCAGGGTGAGCGGTTCCTTGCCGCCGCGGGTCAGCTCCAGCAGGCTGCCCAGGCCGCTGTCGTCGGGCGTGGAGATGGTGCCCGAGCCGAAGAGGTCGCCGGGGCGCAGGTCGCAGCCGCCGACCGTGTGGTGGGTCACGAGCTGGGCCATAGTCCAGTAGAGGTTGGTGGCCGGTCCCTTGCCCAGCCGATGCGCCGGCACTCCGGCCTCGCGCATGGCGCGGGTGCGGATCAGCGCCTCCAGCTCCAGGGCGTAGGCGCCGCTCGCCTGGTCGGCCTCGTCCATCAGATAGGGCAGGGGCGCCGGATCGCCCTCGGGCCGCTTCGGCTGGGCCGTACGGAACGGGGCCAGCGCTTCGGCGGTGATGATCCAGGGCGAGACCGTGGTCATGAAGTTCTTGGCCAGGAAGGGGCCGAGAGGCTGGTACTCCCAGGCCTGAAGGTCCCGCGCCGACCAGTCGTTGAGCAGGCAGAGGCCGGCGATGTGGGCGTCGGCCTCGCCGATGGGGACGGGCTCGCCCAGCGCATTGCCGGGGCCGATCCAAACGCCGAGCTCCAGCTCCAGGTCGAGGCGCCTGGCCGGGCCGAACACGGGGGCGTCGGCCTCGGGCGCCTTCTGCTGGCCGTTGGGCCTGCGCACGGCTGCGCCAGAGACGCGGACCGAGGAGGCGCGGCCGTGATAGCCGATGGGCACGTGCTTGTAGTTGGGCAGCAGCGGATTGTCGGGGCGGAACTGCCGGCCGACGTTCAGGGCGTGATGGATGCCGGCGTAGAAGTCGGTGTAGTCGCCGATGGCGCAGGGCAGGCGCAACTCGCAGTCGGCGGCGGCGTAGAGCCAGGTCTCCACCTCCGCCCGGTCCGGCGCGCCTTCGGTCAGCAGGTCCGAGAGCCGGCGGCGCAGGGCCCGGCGCGGTCCGGCGCCCAGGCCGAGCAGGGCGTTCAGCGTCTCGCCCGCGGCGGCCTCGGCCGCGGCCCGGGCCTCTCCGCTGAGCAGGCCCGAACGGGCGGCCAGAGACAGGTCGAGGATGCGGTCGCCGATGGCGACGCCGCCGCGCGGACGGCCGCCCTTGGGACTGAAGACGCCGAACGGCAGGTTCTGGATCGGGAAGTCCGAGCCCTGCGCCGAGGCGACCCAGCTTCGGCGGGACGGATCGTGGGTTTCGTCGATCTGGACGCTCACGGGCGGACCTCCGCCTTTTCGAAGCCGTCCCAGCAGGCGTCGTAGTCGGCCTGCAGCAGGGGCGTCTCCATGGCGAAGCGGGTCGGGCGGAAGACGAAGCGGCTCTCGAACATGAAGGCCATGGTGTCTGTGATCTTGTGGGGGGCGAGTTCGGCGGCCGTGGCCTTGGCGTGGCTCTCGCGGTCGGGACCGTGCGCGCTCATGCAGTTGTGCAGGGAGGCCCCGCCGGGCGCGAAGCCGCCGGCCTTGGCGTCGTACTGGCCATGGATCAGCCCCATGAACTCGCTCATGACGTTGCGGTGGAACCAGGGCGGCCGGAAGGTGTCCTCCGCCACCATCCAGCGCGGCGGGAAGATGACGAAGTCGCAGTTGGCCGTGCCCGGAACCTCGGACGGCGAGGTCAGGACGGTGAAGATGGACGGGTCCGGATGATCGAAGCTGACCGTGCCCATGGTGTTGAACCGGGCCAGGTCGTACTTCACCGGCGCCAGGTTGCCGTGCCAGGCGACCACGTCGAGCGGCGAATGGTCGAGCGTGGTCGTCCAGAGGCCGCCCTGGAACTTCTGGACCACCTCGACGGGCGCTTCGCGGTCCTCGTACCAGGCGACGGGTGAGAGGAAGTCCCGCGCATTGGCCAGGCCGTTGGCGCCGATGGGGCCGAGCTCCGGCAGGCGGAAGGGCGCGCCGTAGTTCTCGCAGACATAGCCGCGCGAGGGGCCGGAGAGCTCGACGCGGAAGCGGACGCCGCGGGGGACCAGGGCGATCTCGCCCGGCGACACCTCCAGGCGTCCAAGCTCGGTCGCCAGCCGGAGCAGCCCTTGCTGCGGCGCGATCAGCAGCTCGCCGTCGGCGTCATAGAAGACGCGGTCCGTCATGGACCGGTCGGCGGCGTAGAGGTGGACCGCGATCCCGGCCTGGGCCGCCGGATCGCCCGCGCCGGCATAGGTCACCAGACCGTCCACGAAATCGACGCCCTCGGCGATCTCCGGCGGATCCCACCGCAGCCGGTTGGGCGAGGGCGGGACCTCGTCGAACGGACCCGACCGCAGGAGGCCGGCGCCTCGGTAGGGGCGATAGGGCGGATGGCCGGCCGAGGGGCGCAGGCGATAGAGCCACGAACGGCGGTTCTCGCACCGCGGCGCGGTGAAGGCCGCGCCCGAGAGCTGCTCGGCGTAGAGGCCGAAGGCCGGCCGCTGGGGCGAGTTGCGGCCTTCGGGCAGGGCGCCGGCGACGGCCTCGGTGGAAAAGCTGTTCCCGAAGCCGCTCTGGTAGGCCAGGGGGGCGTTCGCCCCGCGCGTGGTGCTCACGTTCGTCTCTACGCCTCGACCTTGATGACGCCGCGCCGGATCTGGTCCAGCTCGATGGACTCGAACAGCGCCTGGAAGTTGCCGTTCCCGAAGCCCTCGTTGCCCTTGCGCTGGATGATCTCGAAGAAGATCGGCCCGAACAGGTTCTCGGTGAAGATCTGCAGGAGGATGCCCTCCTTCTCCACGTCGCCGTCGATCAGGATGCGGTTCTTCTTCAGCCGCTCCAGGTCCTCGCCATGGCCGGGCACGCGCTTGTCGACCAGCTCGTAATAGGTCTCGATGGTGTCCTGAAGCTTCACGCCGCGGGCGCGCAGCTTCTCCACCGTCTCGAAGATGTCGTCGGTGGTCAGCGCCAGGTGCTGGATGCCTTCGCCATTGTACTCGCGGATGAACTCCTCGATCTGGCTCTTGTCGTCCTGGCTTTCGTTCAGCGGGATGCGGATGGCCTTGTCGGGCGCGATCATCGCCTGGCTGAAGAGGCCGGTCGCCTGGCCCTTGATGTCGAAGTACTTCTGCTCCTCGAAACCGAAGATCTGATTGTAGAAGCTCGACCAGGTGCGCATCTGGCCGCGGCGCACATTGTGGGTCAGGTGGTCGAGCAGGTCGAGGCCGACGCTGTTGACCCGCTCGGCCTCGGCCGCGCCGGGAACGGCCTCCCAGTCGGCGTAGAGGTCGGCCGCGTCGACCAGATAGAGCAGCGAGCCGCCGATGCCTTCCAGCGCATAGGAACCCTCGCCCAGGACGCCCTGGGAGGCATCGGCCGCCTTGGCGCCGCGCGCGAGCGCGGTCTCATAGGCGCTCTTCGCATTGGCCACGCGGAAGGCCATGCCGTTGGCTGAGGGGCCGTGGGCGGCGCGGAACTCGGCGACCTGGCCCGCCTGCTCCTGGTTGACCAGCAGGTTGATGCGGCCCTGCTTGTAGCGGACCACGTCCTTGGTCTTGTGCCTGGAATAGGCGGTGAAGCCCATCTGCTCGATCAGCGCCTTCATGCGCGCCGGATCGGGGCTGGTGAATTCGACGAACTCGAAGCCGTCCAGGCCGAGCGGGTTCTCAGGGGTGATGGTCATGACGGACTACTCCTCTGCGCAGGCGCGGAAGGCGCGGACGAAGGCGGGGATGTTGGAAGGGGTGAGACCGGCCAGGTTGATGCGGCCGTTGCCGAGCATGTAGACGCCGAAGTCCTGGCGCATCCGGCCGACCTGGTCGGGCGTGAGCGGCAGGATGGAGAACATGCCCTTCTGCTCGCCGATGGCCGCCAGGCGCGGCTCGGCCTCGGCGAGGGCCTGGCGCACCGAGGCCAGGCGCCGCCGGCAGGTCTCCAGCTCCGCGCGCCACTCGGCGGACAGCGCCTCGTCCTCCAGGATGATGCGGGCGGCCGCAGCGCCGTGGTCGGGCGGCATGGACCAGGCGCATCGGGCGAACTTCAGCACATTGGTGCGCGCCGCTTCCTGGTGACGGCCGGCGCGGACGAAGAGGGCGCCGGTCCGCTCGCGATAGAGGCCGAAGCTCTTGTCGCAGGAATAGGCGACCATGGCCGTCTCGCAGGCGGCCAGCACGGCGCGCAAGCCTGCGGCGTCGGGTTCGAGCCCGTCGCCCAGCCCCTGGTAGGCGAGATCGATCAGGGGGACGAGGCCGCGCTCGGCGACCAGGGTCGCGATCTGCCGCCACTGTTCGGCGCTGGGATCGGCGCCCGAGGGGTTGTGGCAGCAGCCGTGCAGCAGGACGACGTCGCCGGCCTCGGCCCGGCCGAGCGCCGTCATCATCTCTTCGAACATCAGACGCTGCTCGAAGGCGTCGTACTGCTCGAAGGTGCGGACGGTCAGGCCGGCCTCGGCGAAGATCTGGCTGTGGATGGGCCAGCTCGGCGTTCCGAGCCAGATGCGTGCGCCGGGGCGGCCCGCATTGGCCAGCTCCGCGGCCAGGCGCAGAGCGCCGGTGCCGCCGGGCGTCTGCACGCCGAACATGCAGACGGCCGAAAGGCTCTGGCCAAAGGCGATCGGAGCGATGGCCTCAAGGAAGCCGAAGTCGCCCTCCGGCCCCAGGTAAGACTTGGTCTCCTGCGTCGCCAGCAGCCGCGCCTCGGCGGCCTTCATGGCGGCGAAGACGGGGGTGCGGCCGGCCGCGTCCCTGTATACGCCGACGCCGAGGTCGATCTTGCCTTCGCGCGGGTCCTCGGCGAAGGCGCGGATCAGCGACAGCACAACGTCCGGCGGTTGCGGCGTCAGGCCTTCGAAGAGGGCGTCGGAACGGGCCGCGACAGCGGTGGTCATCTCGCGGTCTCCTGTTTGGATCGGGCGTAGTGCTGGGTCCCCCGGGTCAGCACCGCATCGCCCGGCTGCAGCGTGGCGAGGTCGAGGTCCGGGGCGGTTTCCAGCTGGCGGTAGAGCGGGGCGAGGTCGGCCTCCAGCGTCTGGCGCAGGAGGTCTTCGAAGCTCTCGATGACGAAATAGGTCTGCTGGTAGTCGTCGATGCGGTAGGGCGTGCGCATCACACGGCCGATGTCGAAGCCCACCCGGTTGGGCGAGGGATCGTCCAGGGCGAAGACGGACTCGCCATAGCTGGAGACGATGCCGGCGCCATAGATGCGCAAGGCCCCGGCCTCGCGCACGAGGCCGAATTCGACCGTGTACCAGTAGAGGCGCGCCAGTCGGTGCAGGGCCCCCAGGCCCAGGGACTTCAGGCCGCCCTCGCCATAGGCCTGCATGTAGTCGGCGAAGACGGGGTCTGCGAGCAGGGGCACATGGCCGAAGACGTCGTGGAAGACGTCCGGCTCCTGCAGATAGTCCATCTGGTCGGGACGCCGGATGAAGCGGCCGGCGACGAAGGTGCGATTGGCCAGGTGCCGGAAGAAGACGTCGTCGGGCACGAGGCCCGGCACGGCGACCACCCGCCAGCCGGTGGCCTTGGTCAGGCGCTCCGACAACTCGTCGAAGTCGGGAATGCCGGGCTTGGACAGGCGAAGGACGTCGAGGCCCTTCAGGAAGGCCTCGCTCGCGCGGCCCGGCAGCATCTGCGACTGGCGCGCGAACAGCCGGTCCCACATGGCGTGTTCATCCGCCGTGTAGTCGGCCCAGCCCTGCGGGATGGTCCAGTCCGCCGCCGCGCCAGCGGGCGGAGTCGTCAAAGGATGTGCGCTGCCATCGCTCATGCGACAAGTTTGCGCGCAAACGAGCGAAAAGGGGTTTCAGACTTTAGGCGAACTCGATGATATTCGGAATGAGATTTCTCAAATTCCGCGAGGGGCGAAACGATGGTCGCCATGGACGAGATCGACCGCAAGCTGGTGCGCGCCCTGCAGGAGGACGCGACTCTCAGCCACGCGGCCCTGGCCGAGCGGGTCGGCGCCTCGCCCACCTCCTGCTGGCGACGGATCAAGGCGCTGGAGGAGGCCGGTGTGCTGATGAAGCCCGTGCGGCTGGTCGATCCGCAGGCCGTGGCCCGGGGCGTCAGCGTCATGCTGCAGATCCGCGCCAAGTCGCACGACCCGGAGGCCCGGCGCGAGCTGGAGACCTATCTGCGCGGCCGGCCGGAGATCATGGAGTGCTACTCCATGTCCGGCGAGTGGGACTATCTGATGCGCATCGTCGTCGCCGATGTGGCCGGCTACGAGCGGTTCCTGATGCGCGAGCTGCTGAACCACCCGAATGTGGCGACCTCGGCCTCGCACTTCGCCATGAGCCAGGTGAAGTACACCACGGCCCTGCCGGTCTGAGCCGCTACTTCGCCGCCGCGATCAGGGCCCGCACGTCGTCGGAGAAGGCCGCGGCCGTGTCGCCCAGATAGAGCATGTGGCCCGACGGGTAGTCCTTGAAGGTCACGCGGTCGGACGGAAGGCCGGCCTCCTCGATCTGCCGCCGCGCGGCCGCTGGCGTGGTGACGAGGTCGTAGTGGCCGGAGGCCACCAGCACCCGCAGGTCCGGATTGCGGCGCATGGCGATGGCCAGGTCCTGGGCGAAGCTCTGGCCCGGCGCGACCTGGGCGCGGTCCCATTTCCAGTTGGCCAGCAGGTCCTTCCAGACGATGGCGCCATAGGGCCGCTTCATCACAACCTTCAGGTCGTCGCGGAGCATCTGGTGAAACGCGGCGACGAAGCCGGGGACATAGCGGGTCATGGCCGGATCGTCGGCGACCGGCTCGCCGCCTGTCGGCTCCAGCGGCAGGGTGTAGCGGCCGTCGTAGAGGCCGAGCGCCAGCCCCTGGTCGGCCAGCAGGGTACGGGCGAAGGCGCCGCTCGGCACGGCCAGGCTTTCGGCGTAGGCGGTGGCCGGCAGCCCCGTATAGCCGGTCAGCGTCCGAACGACGGCGGCGCGCGCGCCGGGGCTCAGCGCGCCGGACCGCTCGGCGCGCAGGGCGTCCGAATAGGCGCCGCGGGCGAACGCCTCCACCTCGGCCTGGAAGGCGGGCAGGGCGCTCGCCTGATGCGCGGTTCGCCCGTGCGCCCAGGCGGTGGCGGCCTGGGCGGTCAGATCGCTCGCCGCCGAGGATACGGCGCGGTCCGGATCCGGCGGTCCGCCTCGCCCGCCCAGCGTCGTGCCCAGCAGCACGACGCCGTTGACGGTGATCCCGCGCATGACGCCCACATAGGTGGGCCCGCCCATCAGGGCGCGGGGCAGGAGGGCGGCGCGGACGCTGCCATAGCTCTCGCCCATCAGGAACTTGGGCGAGGTCCAGCGGCCGTTTTCGGACAGCCAGAGCTCGATGAACTGGGCGACGGAGTCGGCGTCCTGATCGACCCCCCAGAAGTCCTCCGGCCTTCCGGCCCCGATGGCGCGGCTGTAGCCCGTGCCGACAGGGTCGATGAAGACCAGGTCGGCGACGTCCAGCAGGCTGTCGGGATTGTCCGCCACGCCGAACGGCGGGACGTTGGCGGGGTTCACCTCCTGGTCCAGCACGACGCGGCGCGGTCCGACGGCGCCCATGTGCAGCCAGAGGGACGATGAGCCGGGACCTCCGTTGAAGACGAACATCACCGGGCGGTCGGGCTCGCGGGGGCCGTCCTTCACATAGGAGAAGGCGAAGAGGCTGGCGACGGGATCGCCCGCGGCGTTGAACAGGTGCGTCTCGCCGGCCGTGGCCACATAGTCGATCGTCTTTCCGCGGATCGTCGTGCGGTGGCGGGTGACGAAGCGCTGCGGCGCGGGAACCGGCGCCTGCGATCGCGCCGCGCCGTCCGGAGAGGTCACCAGCGTCATGTCCTGGGCGACTGAGGGCGGGGCGGCGCAGATGAGGGCTGCGGCGAGAAGGAGCCTGCGCATCACGCCGGCGGCGCCTTGGGCAGGGCGGCGAACAGCCGGTCGAGGTCGTTCATGTCGTTGAAGACGGACAGCGAGACGCGGAACCGATTGCGCGAGACGGTGATCCGCACGTCCTTCTCGCGCAGGAGCGGGCCGAGCTTGCCGTAGGCGTCCTTCAGCGCGAAGGCGACGAGCGGCGTTGGGCTTCCCATCGGCGTCAGCGGTTCGTAGCCGCGGCCGCGCAGCTCGGTCTGCACGGCGTCCGCCAGGGGCTGCCGCCAGGCCTGGATGCGGGCGACGTCGAGCTGGCGGATCCAGGGCAGGGTGGTGGCGAGCTGCACCACGCCCGTCCACGAGGTCGTGCCCATGGCGAAGTAGCCCTCCGCCGTCTCCGAAGCGGCGTAGTCGGCCACCGTCTCGCCGGGCGGATCGTAGGGCAGGACGTGGGAGGTGAAGCGCGAGACCTGATGATAGCCCCACCACGGCCGCGCGATTTCGGAGAGCACCTCCTTGCGCGCATAGAGGAAGCCCAGGCCGAAGTCGCCCATCAGCCACTTGTAGGAAGAGGTCGCCGCGAAATCGACGCCCGCCGCCCGCAGGTCCAGCGGCACAGTCCCGGCGGCGTGGGCCAGGTCGACATAGACGTAGGCCCCGTGGGCGTGAGCCAGGTCGCAGACCGCCTTGAGGTCGTGCTGAAAGCCGTTGACCGTGGAGACGGCGCTGATCGCCACCAGCTTCGTCTTGCCGTCGATGGCCGCGGCCATGGCGTCCATGTCGGTCTTGCCCTCAGGCGTCATGGGTAGGGTGACGACGTCCATGCCGGCTTCGCCGAGGCGGCCATAGGTGTAGTAGGAGCCGAAGAAGTGCAGGGCGTCGGTGACGATCCGACCGCCCGAGGCCGGGATGCCGAGCGCCTGCAGGACCAGGTTCTCGCCCATGGTCGTGGACTGGATGACGGCGATCTCGTCGGCCGTCCCGCCCACCAGGGCGGCGAAGTTCTCCACCATGGTCTTTTGGAGTTCGCCCATGTCGAGGTCGGGCGCACCCTTCGCCCGGGTCTTGTAGGCGAGGTAGTCGGAAAGCGCCGCCTTCGCCGCCAATGGCATCGGATGCGTGGCGCCGGAATCCAGATAGACGAAGGGCATCTCGGCGAAGGCCGACCTGGCGGGAAGCTCCGTCGGCAGGGGCGGCGGCGACGCCGTCTCGGCGCGGGCGGCGCCGGCGCCCAGGGCCGGCGTGGCGGCCGCAGCGGCGACCAGGGCGCGTCGGGTGAAGTCCATCACACCTCCTCGGACGGCGGCAGCTTAGCCGCCGGCCACGGGATTATCCTTGCGGAGTGGATCGCGCGGCGTCCGCAGCCGGCATTGTTTATGCGCCAGCCCGGAAGGCGCCGCGGCGTATGATCTGGCGATCGGCGTCTATCGGAATTGACGCGCCCGCAGCGGTACGGCCGTCGTGCTCTTGGACTCGGCCAGGGTCACGATCGAGCGCACGTCGACAACACCGGGCAGCTTCAGCAGCACCGCGAAGATGAAGTCCTGATACCAGGAGACGTCCGGGGCCATGATCTTCAGCATGGCGTCCATCTCGCCGAACACGGTCCAGCATTCCAGGATCTCCGGGATGTTGTGGATCGCCTTGTAGAAGTTTTCCCGCTCCTCCTCGGTCAGGGTCGTCATCTTCACCTGGGCGAAGATCTGCATGGTGAAGCCGAGCTTCTGGTGGTCGACGATGGCCACCACGGCCTTGATGTACCCTTCCTCGCGCAGGCGCTGGATGCGCCGCCAGCAGGGCGATTGCGACAGGCCGACGCGCTCGGCGAGCTCGGCGGTCGACAGCGAAGCGTCGCGCTGCATCAGGTCGAGGATCTTGATGTCGATCGCGTCGAGAGTGAACGGCATACCTTATGTGCCTCCCAGCTTAGAGATGCATAGCGAATGCGCGCCCCGCCGGTGTCAAGCACCACAAAGACAAGAAAAACCCTGAGCCCGGATTAGCATCGCCTATGCTCTCCAGCGGGCGTTCTGCGCTGCGAGGCATGCAGTAGGGACGGGGGACGGCGTGACATTTTCCAGCGCGGCGCAGGGCCGCGAAGCATCCCCCCGTCCGGCCGACAGCTATCCTCGCTGGGTGCGCTCGGTGCTGGCGCGGGTCGCCGCCGAGCCCAAGGCGGCCCTTCTCTTCGACTCCACCATTCGCGAGCCCACCGAGCTCCTGGCGCAGGTCGTCCGCAAGGCCTTCGCCGGTCCGGTGACGGACCGGTACGAGAGCGTCTTCTCGGCCGGCAACCGCTATGTCGCCCGCGCGGTCGCGTCGCGCCACGGCGTGTCGCCGGGCCAGGTCATCGCCGCCACCGGCGCGACCTCGGCCATGGCCATGGCCATCCGCGCCTTCGTGCGGCCAGGCGACCACGTGGTGGTCGAGACGCCATGCTTCGACCTGCTGCCGCAACTGGCGCAGGACGCCGGGGCGCGAATTTCCTATGTCAGCCGCCGTCCGCCCGCCTTCGGGGTCGACCCTGGCGAGCTGGCCGCGGCCATCGGCCCGGACACCCGGCTGATCATCCTGACCCAGTTGCACAACCCCTCGGGCGCCGCGCTCGACGAGGGCGCTCTGGAGGCGCTGGCGCGCGTGGCCCGCCAGGCGCGCACGCCGATCCTGGTGGACGAGGTCTATGCCGACTTCATCGGCGGCGGGGCGAGCGCCCTGCGTGTGGCGCCGGAATTCATCGTCGCCGGCAGCCTGACCAAGGTCCAGGGGCTGTTCGCCCTGCGCTGCGGCTGGCTCGTGGCCGCGCCGGAGCATGTCGCGCGCATCGAGGCGGCCAATCCGCAGGGCGATCTGGGGGTCTCCAAGCTGGCCCATGCCGTCGCCGCCCTGGTGCTGGAGGCGCCCGAGCCGTTCGAAGCCCACTGGCGCGGCGTGCTGGCCGAGACGCGCCCCGTCATGGCGCGCCACGCCCAGGCGATGATCGACGACGGCCTGCTGGCCGGCGATCTCCCGCCCTATGGCTGCATGTACTTTCCGCAGGTGGTCGGCGTCTCCGACACCCGGTCACTGGCTGAAGAGCTTTGGTCCAAGCACGGACTGGTGGTCGCCCCGGGCGAATACTTCGGCCTTCCGGGCCACATCCGCGTCGGCTTCGGGGGCGACGCCGGGGAACTCGATGCCGGCCTTGCCCGGTTGCACGCCGCCCTGGCTTCGCGGCGGCCGCGTTCGGCGCATAGCTGATGCGTCTGCATCACGACCATTGCATGACCAATCTGTGTCGGGCAGGCCAAGGGCGTGACTACGCAAAGAAATGCCGGTCGGACATGACTAGCCTTTCAGGCAAGCCAAGCCCGCGGAGTCGGGCGGCTATTGGGGTTTTGGGCAGTCATCGACAGAGCAGTTGGGGGATCAGATGGTTGGAAGTTCAGTGAAGGGGCGCCTGTTCGCCTCCAGCGTGATTGGCGGGGCGGCCCTGATGGCGACCTTCGCCGCGGCTCCGGCCAGCGCCCAGACGCCGGCGGCGGCCGAGCCGCAGGTGGTGGACGAGATCGTCGTCACCGGTTCGCGCATCCGGCGCGCCGAGACGACCACCGAGGCTCCGGTGACGGTCATCGACGCCCAGTCGATTTCCGAGCGCGGCTTCGTCTCCCCGGGTCAGGCGCTGAACGAAATGACCGCGGTCGTCCCGTCCTATCCGCAGGCTGACGGTTCGGGGGCGAGCTCGGGCAGCGGTCAGCAGTTCCCCAACCTCTTCGGCCTCGGCCCGGGCCGGACGCTGACCCTGGTGAACGGCCGCCGCTTCGTGACGTCCTCGCAAGGGCTGGGCGACCGGGTGGTGGACACCAACATCATCCCGACCGGCCTGATCGAGCGGATCGACGTGGTGCAGGCCGGCGGCGCCGCCGTCTACGGCTCCGACGCCATCGCCGGCGTGATCAACTACGTCCTGAAGGACAACTTCGAGGGGCTGGAACTCGACGCCTACTACGGCATCTCCTCGCGTGAGGACTATCCGCAGGGCAGCCTGCGCGTCACCGGCGGCAAGAACTTCCTGGACGACCGCGCCAACGTCGCGGTGAACCTGGAGTGGTCGAAGACCGACTCCCTGCTGAACTACGATCGCCCGATCTCCAACCTGGGCCGCCTGACGGCGACCAATCCGGCGAACACGGGGCCGAACGACGGCATCCCGGCGGTGACCGAGGTGTTCAACGCCCGCTTCTGGGAGTTCAACTACAACGGCCTGCTGTTCACGCCCGCGCCGGCGCCCCGTCCGGATTTCATCTTCAGCCGGGCCGGCGTGCCGCAGCAGTTCAGCGCCGATGGCCAGTCGCTGATCCCCTACGACATCGGGACGCGGTTTGGCGTGCCCTTCGCGTCCGGCGGAGAGGGCTGGGACTATCGCGAGATCTCCTCGTTGCGCACGGGCGTCGAGCGCTGGAGCGGCAATGTCATCGGGCATGTCGACCTGACCGACCGCATCCGCCTCTTCGGCGAGGCCATGTACGCCGAGGTCGAGGGGCGAAATCCGTACGGGACCTACTTCAGCACCACGATCTTGAACGGCGCGGCCACCGGCTTCGGCGCCATCCCGATCAGCCGCACCAACCCCTACCTCTCCGACTCGGTCCGTGCGGCGCTCGGCCCGGGCGGTCCGCCGCTGTACCTTTCCAAGGTCTGGGGCGATGACCTGCTGCCGACGCGGGAAGTCCTCACCAACACCGAGACCTATCGCGTCCTGGCCGGCGTCGAGGGCGACTTCGACATCGGCGAACGCAACTTCTACTGGAGCGTCTCGGCCAGCCGCGGCCAGACCGAGGGCAAGGAAGAAGGCTGGGGCGTCATCACGGCCAACTTCAACAAGGCGGTCAACGCCGTGCGCGACAGCGCCGGCAACATCGTCTGCGCGGTCAACGCCGACGCCGATCCGACCAACAACGACGCCGCCTGCGCGCCGCTGAACCCGTTCGGGGTGGGCAACGCCAGCTTCGAAGCGCGCAACTACGTGACCACGCCGATCGGCGAAGAGTTCCTGAACACCCAGGATGACTATCTCGCCACCCTGGGCGGCGAACTGTTCGACCTGCCGGCCGGCCCGGCCCAGTTCAGCGTGGCCTTCGAGCGCCGCGAAGAGTCGGCCAAGTTCACGCCGTCGGAAGCCGAGCAGCGCGGCCTCACGGGTTCGGGTGTGGCCACGGTCGCCCAGTCGGCCAGCTACAACACCAACGAATGGTCGGCCGAGGTGCTGGTGCCCGTCCTCGGCGGCGACTTCAGCCTGCCGTTCGCGCAGTCGGTCGAACTGAACGGCGCCTATCGCTGGGTCGATCACTCCATCGCCGGCGAAGAGACCGTCTGGGGCGCGGGCCTGAAGTGGGAGGTCGTCGACGGCCTGACCTTCCGCGCCTCGAAGAGCCGCAACTTCCGTGCGCCGACGCTCGAGCAGCTGTTCGCACCCACCCGCGTGGCCCTGGGCTCCGTCGGCCAGGATCCCTGCGACTTCCGCTATATCAACGCCGGCCCGGCGCCTTCGGTGCGGCAGGCCAACTGCCAGGCCGAATGGACGGCGAACGGCTATGGCGACCTGACGCAGCACCAGAACGACTCGACCAACTTCTCTTCGGCCAACGTCACCACCGGCGGCAACCGGGACCTGCAGAACGAGGTCTCCGACACGGTCACCTACGGCGTCGTCTTCCAGCCGAGCTTCGTTCCGGGCCTGACGATCGTCATCGACCGGGTCGAGGTGGATCTGACCGACGGTCTCTCGGCCTTCGCGCCGGAGAACTTCATGGCGACCTGCTATGACTCCACGGTTCGTCCGGACGAGATCTGCGCCACCTTCACCCGCAATGCGCAAGGCGATGTGATCTCGGCCCTGAACACCACCTTCAACGCCGGCCAGATCACCTATCGGGGTGAGGTCTACAACATCAACTACGCCTTCCCGCTGGGCCAGTTCTTCGGCGATCGCGACCTGGGCTCGATCGAGCTCAACGCCGAGGCCACCCACACGGCCAAGCTCGAGACCTCCGTCACGGGCTTCGACCTGACGCGGACCGACAATACGGTGGCGATCCCGGACTGGAGCGGCCGCTTCGACGCCCGCTACCGCCGCGGTCCGCTGCGGGCGACCTACACGCTGAACTACCTCTCCGAGGTGCTCAGCGCCCAGGGCGACACCATCGAACAGCGCGAGCACTGGCTGATCGACGCCAACATCCGCCACAGCCTGTCGGCCTCCTACGACTTCGGGACCTACGTGCTGCGCGGCGGGGTGAACAACTTCACCGACGAGGAGCCGTCCTACCCGACCCGCACCCACGGCGACATCATCGGTCGCTACTACTTCATGGGTGTGACCGCGCGGTTCTAAGAAGGAACGCAGGAGCCGGGTCCGTTCGCGCCCGGCTTCCCGCAGGGCGGCGCCTCCACCCCACGGCGGCGCCGCCCACGTCTTTTTTGAGAGGGGGCCTCGATGACCGGCGCCGTGACCACGGCCGGCCTGCGGATCTGGGACGCCCAGGCGGTCCGCTCGGCCCTGACCTACGACGCGGCCATCCCGGTTGTGCGCCAGGCCATGGCGGCGCTCTCCTCGGGCGAGGTGCGCCAGCTTCTGCGCAGCTTCATCGGGCTGGGCGAGGGGCGGACCTTCGCCATCATGCCTGCCGCCCTCGACCGTCCGGCCGTCTTCGGCGCCAAGCTGGTCTCCGTCTTCGCCGACGGTCGCGGCCGGAAGAGCCATGAGGGGCTGGTCGTGCTCTTCTGCCTGGCCGACGCCGGCGAGGTGACCGCCATCCGCACGGCCGCGGCCAGCGCGGCGGCGACCGACGCCCTGGCTCGCACGGGCGCGGCGCGTCTGGCCATTCTCGGGCTCGGTCGCCAGGCCGAGGCCCACATCGAGGCCATCTCCAAGGTCCGCGATCTGCGCGAGGTGCGCGTCTGGGGGCGCGACGCCGCCCGCGCCGGCGCCTTCGCAGACGCCGTCCGCAGCCGCACCGGCCTTTCGGTGACCGCCTATGCCGGCGCCCGCGAGGCCGTGGCCGGGGCCGACATCGTCTGCACGGTCAGCGCTGCGGCCGATCCGATCCTGGAAGGCGGCTGGGTCTCGCCCGGCGCCCACGTCAACCTGGTCGGCTCCAGCGGTCCGGCCCAGGCCGAGGCGGATGCCGAGCTGGTGGCGATGTCCCGCTTCATCGTCGACCATCGCGAGCACGTCCTGGTCCATGGCGGCGAGTTCCTTCGCGCCAAGGCCGCCGGTCGGGTGGACGACGCCCACATCGCGGGTGAGATCGGCGAGGTCTATGCCCGCCGGCTCCCTGGCCGCACCTCGGCCGAGGAGATCACGGTCTACAAGTCGCTGGGTCACGCCGTGCAGGACCTGGCCTGCGTGGCATGGCTCGACGGGCGGAGGGACTGATGCGCGTCATCGATCGCGACGAGGTGCGTGCGCGCCTGACCTATGAGGTCTGCATCCCGCTCGTGCGCCAGGCGATGATCGCCTTCTCGCGCGGCCAGACGCGCCAGCTGCTGCGTTCGATCATCCCCCTGGGCGAGGGGCGCGCCTTCGGCGTCATGCCGGGCGCGCTCGGGGAGCGCGCCGTCTTCGGCGCCAAGCTGGTCAGCGTCTATCCGGAGAACTTCGCGAAGGGGCGGCAGTCGCACCAGGGGGTGGTGGTCCTGTTCGACGGCGAGCACGGTCGCCCCGTCTGCGTCGCCCATGCGGGCGAGATCACCGCCATCCGCACCGCGGCCGCCAGCGCCGTGGCCACCGACGCGCTCGCCCGCCCGGACGCCACACGGCTGGCCATTCTCGGCTATGGCGAGCAGGCCCACACCCACGCCCACGCCATCGCCAAGGTGCGGCCGCTGTCGTCCATCACCGTCTGGGGGCGCTCGCCCGATCGCGCCTCGGCCTTCGCCGCGCGACTCTGGCACGAGCTTGGCGTCTGTACGCGGCCCTATGTGACCGCGCAGGAAGCGGTCGCGGACGCCGACATCATCTGCACCGTCACCGGCGCCGCCGAGCCGATCCTGATGGGGCGCTGGGTGAGGCCCGGCGCGCATGTGAATCTCGTCGGCTCCAGCTATGCCGGACCGGCGGAGGCCGACGAAGACCTGGTGGCGGGCTCGCGCTTCATCGCCGACAGCCGCGAGGGCGTCCTGGCCCAGGGGGCGGAGTTCCTGAACGCCAAGGCGAGCGGCCGGGTGGACGACGACCATGTCGTCGGCGAAATCGGTCAGGTCCTGGCGGGCGACCTTGCCGGTCGGCGTTCGGCGGAGGAGATCACCGTCTACAAGTCACTCGGCCACATCGTTCAGGACCTGGCGGCCGCCGAGGCCCTCTATCGCAGCGGGGAGAGCTGAGTGCTCCGCCTATCGCCCCTGGCCCTGTCGCTGGCCGCCCTGTCCCTCTGCGCCTGCGCCACGCAAGGTCCGGCGCCGGCGCCGGCCGCCGCGGCCGGCGAGCCGCCCAAGGCGCTGACCCAGAGCGACCCGCCGTTCGCCTCCAGCTACAGGCCGGCCGACGCGCCGCCGGTGGCCATCGTCAACGCCGTCATCCTGACCGGCGCGGGTGAGAAGATCGCCAGGGGCGCCCTGATCGTGCGCGACGGGCGCATCGCCGAGGTCGGCGCGGACGTGACGCCGCCGGCCGGCATGCGGGTGATCGACGCCGGCGGACGCTTTCTGACGCCGGGCATCGTCGACCCCCACGCCCATATCGGCGTCGGCTCCAGCCCGACCGAGGCCAATGGCGACGGCTCCAACGAGTCCGGCCCCAATCCTGGCGGCGTCTGGGTGGAGCATTCGGTCTGGCCGCAGGATCCGATGTTCGAACGCGCCCTGCAGGCGGGCGTCACCACCATCCAGATTCTCCCGGGCTCGGCCAATCTGTTCAACGGCCGGACGGTGGTCGTGAAGAACGTGCCGGCGCTTTCGCCCCAGCAGATGAAGTTCCCCGGGGCGCCCTACGGCGTGAAGATCGCCTGCGGCGAGAACCCCACCGGCGGTCCGGGCAAGCCCAGCACCCGCGCCGGCTCCATGCAGGCCTATCGAAAGACGTGGGCCGCGGCGCGCGCCTACGCCGCCAAGCCCGGCGCCGAGGATCCGGCGATGGAGACCCTGGCCGGTGCGCTCAAGGGCGATATCAAGGTCCACATCCACTGCTACCGCGCCGACGAGATGCTGCAGATGATCGAGCTCTCCCACGAGTTCGGCTTCAAGATCGCGGCCTTCCACCACGCGCTGGAGGCCTTCAAGATCGCGCCCAGGCTGGTCGAGGAGGACATCGCCGTCGTCACCTGGGCCGGCGACTGGTTCGGCTACAAGATGGAGGCCTTCGACTCCATCGTGGAGAACGCCGCCTTCGTCGAGGCCGCGGGCGGGGTCGTGGCCATGCACTCCGACAATGTCGCCCTGATGCAGCATCTGAACCAGGAGGCTGCCCGCGCGCTCGCCGCCGGGCAGGCGGCGGGCCTGCCGGTGACCGAGGAAGACGCCATCGCCTGGGTGACCTCCCAGCCGGCCAAGATCCTCGGCGTCGACGGCGAAACCGGCTCGCTGGAACCCGGCAAGGCGGCGGACCTCGTGCTGTGGGACAAGGATCCGCTCAGCGTCTATTCGCGCGCCGATCTGGTCTTCATCGACGGCGTTCTGCTCTACGACCGCAGCGCCGCGCCCGAGACGCCGCGTTCGGACTTCGAGCTCGGCGTCCGCAAGCCGCCGGAGTTCCAGCCGTGATCGCCCGCCTGCTGGCTGTACTGATCCTCGCCGTCGCGGCGCCGGCCGCCGCCGAGACCCTGGCCATCGTCGATGCGCGCCTCGTCACCCTCGGGCCGGCCGGCGACATCGCCAAGGGGACGATCGTCCTGCGCGACGGGCGCATCGCCGCCCTGGGGCGCGACGTGCGGCCGCCGGCGGGGGCGAGGATCATCGAGGGCGCAGGTCTGACCGTCACCCCCGGCCTCGTCGCGACCGTCACGCCGCTCGGCCTGAACGACCTGATCGGCAGCGGCTGGCCGGGCCTGACCTCCAGCGCCGACCGCCTCAGCGCGGGTTTCAGCATTGCGGCCGACTACAACCCCGACAACGTCCAGATCCCCGAGGCGCGGGTGGAGGGCGTCACCCGCGCCGTCGTCACGCCAAATCCGCCGCCGGCCTCCAAGAGCGGCGGCCGCAAGGCGTTCGCCGGCCAGGCCGCCCTGGTCAGCCTGGGCGAGGGGCGGCCGCCGATCCTGGACGCCGCCGTCGCCGTCGTCGCTTCCGGCGGGGACGCCGGCGCAGCTGCGGCCGGGGGCGGGCGAGGGGCCTGGCGCACCCTGGTGTCCGAACAGCTCGCGCTCGCCCGGCTCCACGCCCGCACGCCGGGCGCCGTCACCCCCGACAGGCTGGAGGCGCTCTCCCTCTCGCAGGCCGATCTGGAAGCGCTCAGGCCCGTCGTCGCCGGTCGCGCGCCCTTGCTCGTGGAGGCCAACCGCGCGGCGGACATCGCCATGGTGCTGGACCTGGCGCGCGCCGAGAAGGTCCGGGTGATCCTGTCGGGCGCCGCAGACGCCTGGCGGCTGGCCGACGAAATCGCCGCCGCCGGCGTTCCCGTCGTGCTCGACGCCGAGGAGAACCAGGCCTTCACCTTCGAGACGGTCAACGCGACCTACGAGAACGCCGCCATCCTGCACGCCGCCGGCGTCAAGATCGCCTTCAAGCCCGGCATCGCCCGCATCGTCTTCCTGATCCGCACGCCGCGGTTCCTGGCCGGCCGCACCGTCCGCTACGGCCTGCCGTGGGAGGCCGCCCTGGCGGCGATCACCCGCAACCCGGCGGAGATGTTCGGCTATGCCGACGAAGCCGGAACCCTGGAGGTGGGCAAGGCCGCCGACCTCGTCGTCTGGAGCGGCGATCCGCTGGAGACCCGCACGGTGGCCCGCCACGTCGTCATCGGCGGCGAAGTCCAGCCTCTGACCTCGCGCAGCCGCCTGCTGCGTGACCGCTACATCGAGGATGTGCGCGCAGCCGCCGCCGCACGTTAGAGGGACCTGCATCATGAGACTGACCCGCCGCGCCCTCACAGGCGGCCTGACGCTCGGCCTGGCGACCACGAGCCTCGCCGTCGGGCGCGCCTGGTCGGCCGAGCCCCTGGCGCCTGAACCGGCCGTGATCCGAGGCGAGGCGAAGGCCGGCGGCCGGACGGTGGCCTACCGCGCCGTGGCCGCCGAGACGGTGCTGCCCGGTCCGGACGGAGCGCCGGAGGCGACCCTCTTCTCCACCGCCTATTTCGCCGAGGGCGAGGATGCGGCGGCGCGGCCGGTGACCTTCTTCTTCAACGGCGGTCCGGGCGCCGCCACCATCGACCTGCGCGAGGGCCTGGCGCCGGTCCACACCCGCAACGCTGCGGGCCGGGGCTTCCGGCTGGCCGACAATCCCGACACCCTGATCGACGCCAGCGACCTCGTCTTCGTCGATCCCGGCGGCATCGGCTACAGCCGCTTTCTGAAGCCTGGCGTCGCCGCCCGCTACTGGGGCGTCGACGAGGACGCCCGCGCCGTGGCCGATTTCATCGCCATCTGGCTGAAGGCCAACGGCCGCGAGGCCTCGCCGAAGTACCTGGTGGGCGAGAGCTATGCCGGGATCCGCGTCGGCATGGTCGCCGAGCGGATGGCGCGGCTGCCGGAACCGGTCCGTTTCGACGGCGTCGTCCTGGTTTCGCCCTCCACCGGCACGCGGGGCGCGAAGGATCTCGCCGCCGCCGCCGATCCGGCCGTCCGCGCCCTGCCGAGCCAGGCGGCGACGGCGCTCTACTACGGCAAGTCGGCCCATGCGGGCGCAGAGCCGGCCGTCCTGGCCGAGGCTGCGCGCGGCTGGGCCGAGGGCGACTACGCCCGCGCGCTTGCGAAAGGCGAAACGATCTCCCCGGCTCTGAGCGCCAAGGTGGCGCGCGAACTCTCCGGCTATCTGGGCCTGCCGGAGGCCCAGATCCTCGCCGCAGATCTGCGGATTCCCATGGACCGCTTCATCCGCGAACTCCTGGCCGAACGGGAGGCGCGTATCGGCCTGTCGGACGCCCGCGCCCACGCGCCGTACTTCGTCACCGACGTGCAGCGGCCGCCCTATGACGATCCGTCCACCTCGCCCTATACGCTGACCTACAACCTGACCGAGGCGGTGGAGCATCTCTATCGTCAGGTCTTCGGCTACAGGCCGCTGGGCCCCTATGTGCGGCTCTCCTACGAGGCCAACGGCGGCTGGAACCACGAGGTCGAAGGCGGCCCCCGCGCCATGCCGCTCGTCTTCAAGGAGCTGATGGCGGCCGACCCGGACCTGCGGGTCAGCCTGATGCTGGGCTGCTACGACCTCAACATTCCCTATGCCGGGCCGCTGAACGAGTATCTGGCGGCCGACCTGCCGAGCGACCGGTTCGCCCACCGCCTGTTCGAGGCGGGCCACTCCATCTTCTCCGACCCCGTCGGCCGGCGCCAGGCGAGCGCCGACCTGCGGACCTTCGTTCAGGCGGGGTGAGACGGGCCGGCCTCAGGCCGGCTTGCCGCCGGTCACGAAGACGCGGATGTCGCCGTTGAAGGCCTTCAGCGTCCGCTCGTCGGTATAGGCCATGTGGCCGCCGACATATTCGCGCTGGATCACCCGGTCGCGGGGATAGTCGCTGCGGGCGACCATGTAGCGGGCCGGTCCCACCGTGGTGGTCAGGTCGTAGACGCCGGTTCCGATCATGAGCCGGAAGTCCGGATTGGCCGCGAACGCCTTGGAGATCTCGGCCGGATAGTCGAAGTCGAGGAACGGTCCGCCGGGGCCGAGCGTGCCGTTCCATTCCCAGTCGCCGGTCTCCGGGGCCGAGGGGCGATACTCGGCCGCCGACCAGGGGACGTTCAGGAACCGGGCGTAGTGCTCCAGCATCATCGGCTGGATGGCCTGCATGGGCTTGGCCGAAGGATCTGGGATCCGCTCTCCGTCCGCCGGGACGGGCCCCACATAGCGGGCGTCGTATGTCCCCAGCCGCAAGCCCTTGTCCTTCAGGAGCTCGCGGGCGAAGGCGATCTTGGTGATGGCGAGATCGTTGGCCAGGTAGTAGTCGGCGCCGACGCCGGTCAGAGCTTGCAGCCGGGCCGCGATCTGCGCCCGTTCGGCCTGCGGCAGGTCGTAGCCGCGCACCAGGGCCATCAGATAGGGGCCCATGCCCCAGGTCCAGGCCTCGTCGATGATCTCGCCCACCGGCCGGTCGCTGCGTTCGGCCCGGCCGTGATAGGCGGCGATGGCGGCGAGCGCGGTGAGGTTGGTGGCGTAGGCCAGGGCGTTCTTCGCCCGCTGGCTGGTCTCGATCATGTTGACCGCCTGGCCGAACAGGAAGACGCCGTCGAGCGGCGCAGTCTCGGCCAGCAGGCCCGCCATCATCGCCGCCCGGATGGTGCCGTAGCTCTCGCCCAGCACGTATTTCGGCGAGGCCTCGCGGCCGTTGGCCCTGCTCCAGGCGAGGACGAAATCCGACACCGCTCGCGCGTCGCCATTGACGGAATAGACATCTTCCCGGCTGCCGCCGGCCAGGACGCGGGAGAAGCCCGTCTCGGGCGGGTCGATCATGACGATGTCCGCCACGTCCAGAACGCACTCGGCGTTGTCCACCGTCTGCGGCGGGGGTTCGGGCGCGTCGAGGTCTTGAGCTACCAGGATCCGCTTCGGTCCGAGCGCGACCATGTGCAGGGTGGCCGAGGAACTGCTGGGCCCGCCGTTGAAGGCGAACAGGACCGGGCGACGGGCCTTGTCCACGCCCTCGCGGACATAGGAGGTGGTGACGAAACGCACCGCCGGCGCACCGGCCGGGTTCGTCACTACGGTCTCGGCCACCGTGGCGACGTAGCGCACGCGCTCGCCGTTGAAGACGCCCTGATGACGCGTCACGAAGGGCGGTGCGGCCGGCTGGGCCATGACCCTTCCCGCCGCCGCCAGGCCTGCGGCCGCCGTGGCCGCGGTGAGCACTTGCCGCTTGGTGATCAACGCCATATCCGCCCCCAATTCTGTCCGTCTGCGCCAGATTAGCGGCGGCGGCCCGGCATTTCTTTTCGAACAGCCGCGTCGCATCGGCGGGGCTCGCATAGCCTATGCCGGACCCTCGCGCAGTCGTGCATCAGCCATGCGGCCGATCGGAGGCGCCGCTGGCAGTTCGAATAGAAATGCCTGGTCTGGAAGGTAGGATGATGCGCAGTGGGTTGTCGTCTCGGGCGGGGGAAGTTCGAACCATGTCGATGCGCAGTTTCGCCCTGGCCGCGGCGCTTGTCCTGGTCGGACCGGGGGCCATCGCATCCGCCGAGCCCGCGGCCGCCGTGGCCGCTCGCGCGCCGCAGGTCGCCGAAACGCGTCATACCGGCCGCTTCAACGGCAAGGAGGTGCGCTACCGCGCGCTCGTCTCGGAGACCTTCCTGACCGATGAGGCCGGCGCGCCGGCCGCCTCGGTGGTGACGACGGCCTATCTGCGCGAAGGCGCGGACGCCGCCTCCCGCCCGATCATGTTCATCTTCAACGGCGGTCCCGGCGCCTCGACCACGCCGCTGCACTTCGGCGCCTTCGGCCCGAAACGGCGGCTGGGCGAGGGGGCGGCCCAGGTGATGGTCGACAATCCCGACAGTCCGCTGGACGCCGTCGACCTCGTCTTCATCGATCCCGTCGGCACCGGCTACAGCCGGCCGCTGCCGGGGCATGAGGGCCAGCCGTACTGGAGCCGCTCAGGCGACGCGGCCTCGGTGTCCAAAGTCATCGAGACCTGGCTCGCCGCCAACGGCCGCGAGGCCTCGCCGCGCTACCTGCTCGGCCAGAGCTACGGCACCACCCGCGCCGCCCTGATCGTGAAGCTGGGTGAGGTGAAGTTCGACGGCGTCCTGCTGTTCGCCCTGGTGGCGAGCCCCGAGGGACTGGAGATGCCCTATGTCACCAGCCTGCCGAGCTATGCGGCGGTCGCCTGGTGGCACCGGAAGATCGACCGCGACGGCCGCACCGCTCAGCAGATCTATGACGAGGCGGTGGAGTTCGCGCGAACCGACTATGTCAGCGCGCTGATCCGCGGCGCCAGCCTGCCTGCGGCGGAGAAGCGCCGGATCGCGCAGCGCATGTCGGACCTGATCGGCCTGCCCGCCGACTATATCGAGTCCAAGGATCTGCGGCTGAAGAACGAGGACTTCATGTTCCAGCTTCTGGCCGACCAGGGGCTGCGCACGGGCCAGCTCGACGGCCGCGCCACGCGTCGCCTGGATGCGCCGGCCCAGCGCCCGCCCTATGACGACCCCGGCCTCAACTTCAGCCTGGAACCGCCGCCGGCCGCACCGCCGGCGCCGCCGAAGGTCGAGGGCGTGGCGGCGACCAGCGACGAGCCGCCGGCGCTGGAGGCCTACTACCGCCAGACGCTCGGTTTCGAGAGCGCCGAGACCTACAACTCCCTGAACCTGGACGTGAACTCGGCCTGGGACTTCGAGGGCGGGGGCGACGCCAACGGCTTCCTGGGCCAGGCCATGCAGGCCGATCCGAACCTGCGCCTCTTCTGGGTCTCGGGCCTCTACGACCTGACCACGCCCTCCTATCGGGGCCGCTACATCCTCGACCAGTCGGGCGTCCCGCCCGAGCGCCTGGTCGCCGCCCAGTTTCCCGGCGGGCATTCGGTCTTCACGGAGGAGACCAACCGAAAAGCCCTGGCCGACGCCGTCCGCGCCTTCGTGCGGCCGTGAAGGAGTATCCCATGCGCATGTCCCTCCTGGGCGCGAGCCTCGCCGCCCTGATCAGCCTGGCCGGTCCGGCCGCCGCCGAGACGGAGAGCTACGTCGTCATCGCCAATGGCGAGCGCGTCGGCCATCTGACCGCCGAGGTCGAAGGTTCGCAGGTCGAGATCGACTACGCGGTCAGCAACAACGGGCGCGGCCCCAAGGCGCAGGAGAGGATCACGCTCGGTCCGGACGGCGTTCCCGTCGAGTGGTCGATCAAGGGCTCGTCTCTGTTCGGCAATGCGGTGGACGAACGCTACGCCTGGAAGGATGGCGAGGCCGCCTGGAAGAGCGCGCCGGACGAAGGCGAGGTGGAGGCCGCGGCGCCCATCTTCTACGTGCCCGCCGACGCCAGCCCCTGGATCGAGGGGCAGTTCGCCCGCGTGCTGCTCAAGGCGCCGGGCCAGACCCTGCCGGTCCTGCCGTCCGGCTCGCTGAAGCTCGAGAAGGTGCGCGACGTGACCCTGGGGGAGGGGAGCCGCGCGAAGGCGCTGACCATCTACGAGATGAGCGGCATCGACCTGGAGCCCGGCTATGTGGTGCTGGAGGCGGACGGCGACCTCTTCGCCCTGCCGGGCGCCGGCGTCGTGCGCGAGGGCTACGAGGCCGAGCTGCAGGCGCTTCGCGACATGAACCGGGACCTGGCGATGGACCGCGCCAAGGCCGCGCGCGACAAGCTGGCCCACAGCTTCGACGGGCCGGTGCGCATCGCCGATGTCCGGGTCTTCGATCCCCTGACCATGAAGCTCGGCGCGCCTTCGGACGTGCTGATCGAAGGCGACAGGATCGTCTCCGTCACCGCCCACGGCGCGGCCAGGCCCGCCGCCGGCGAGACGGTGATCGACGGGCAGGGCGGGGCGCTGCTGCCCGGCCTGCACGACATGCACCACCATACGAGCCTGTCCTCGGCCCTCTTCAACCTTGCGGCCGGCGTCACCGCCGTGCGCGACCAGGGCAATGAGAACGAGGCCCTGCTGGAATGGACGAAGCTCTTGGAGGCGGGCGAGATCGCCGGCCCGCGGATCGTCCGCAACGGCTTCCTGGAGGGGCGCAGCCCTTACTCCGCGCGGCACGGCTTCATCGCCGACAGCCTGGAGGAGGCGTTGAAGGACGTGGAGTGGTACCACGACCACGGCTACTGGCAGATCAAGATCTATAACTCCTTCAATCCCGACTGGGTGGCCCCGGTCATCGAGAAGGCGCACGCCCTGGGCATGGGCGTCACCGGCCACGTGCCGGCCTTCTCCAGCCCCGACCGGGTGATCTTCGAGGGCTATGACGACATCGCCCACGTCAACCAGCTGATGCTGGGCTGGATCCTGGAGGCGGGGGAGGACACCCGTACGCCCCTGCGCCTGACCGGTATGGCCCGCGGCGCGAACCTCGACCTGTCTTCGCCGCGCGTGCGCGAGACGGTGGAGGCGATGAAGGCTAACGAGGTCGCGCTCGACACCACCGCGGTCATCCTGGAGCGCCTGATGCTGTCGCGTTCGGGCGAGGTGAACCCCGGCGACGCGCCCTACCTGTCGCACGTGCCGATCGGCTATCAGCGCTACCGCAAGCGGGGTTTCGTCTCGCTCTACGGTCCGGACGACGACCGCGCCTATCGTCAGGGATTCCAAAAGGTGCTCGACACCCTGAAGCTGCTGGACGACGAGGGCGTGCTGCTGCTTCCGGGCACCGACGACGGCACCGGCTTCACCCTGCTGCGCGAGCTGGAGCTCTACGTGAAGGCCGGTATTCCGGCGGGCAAGACCCTGCGGCTGGCCACCTACGACATGGAGGCCTATTTCGGCCGTGAGGACGAGCTCGGCTCCATCGAGGCGGGCAAGCTCGCCGACCTGATCCTCGTCGCCGGCGATCCGACCGCCGACATCAGCGACATCCGCAAGACGCGCATGACCATGGTGGGCGGCGTCGCCTACTTCCCGGCCGAGATCTACGAGCATTTCAGCATCGAGCCCTTCGCGCCGCCGCCGCCGGTGCGTCCGGCGCAGGCCGACTAGGAAGGGCAGGGCCATGACCGAACCCTCCGTCACCGCGGCCGGGCTGAAGCGCGGCGTCCGACTGATCGACGTCATCATGCTGGGGGCCGGCACCGCGATCGGCGCGGCCATCTTCACAGTGCTGGGCCCGGCGGCCCAGGTCGGCGGGTCGGGCATCCTCATCGCCACCGCGCTCGCCGCCGTGCCGATGGGGCTCTTCGCGCTCGTCTACGCCTACCTCTCCTCGACCGCGCCCCGGACGGCGGCCTCCTACGAGTGGCAGCGGCAGTTCACCAGCCCGTCGCTGGCCTTCGCCATCGTCTGGATGCGGGTCCTGTCCAATGCGGTGGTGATGATCGTGCTGGCCCGGGTCCTGACCAACTACCTCTCCATGGTCGTCGACTTCCCGGCCACGCCGGCCATCCTGGCCATGTTCGCCGCCATCTTCGCCCTGAACTATGTGGGCGTCGCGGTCGCCGCCCGCGCTCAGACCATCCTGATGTTCCTGCTGCTCGGGGCGCTCGCCGTCTTCGTGGCGGCCGCTGCGCCGTCCTTCCGGCCAGCCCTGTTCGTCGAGGCGGCGGAAGGGGGGCTCCTGCCCATCGTCGCGGCCCTGCCGCTGATGATCCAGCTCTTCCTCGGCATCGAGACCGCCACCGAGGTCGGCGAGGAGGTGGCCGACGCCAAGCGCGTGGTCCCGCTCGGCATGGCGGGCGCCCTGGCGCTGACCGTCTTCGTCTATCTGACCGTCACCTTCGCGGCGCTCAGCCTGGTGGGGCCGCAGGTGCTGGCCGGCAGCACCGCGCCCCTGCTCGACGCCGCCAAGGTCGCGCTCGGCCCGTTCGCCACGCCGCTGATCGTCACCGCGGCCGTCTTCGCGCTCGCCAAGTCGATGAACGCGGTCTTCCTGGTCTATGCGCGCTTCCTGTTCGCCATGGGCCGGACCGGCGTGCTGCCGTCGGCGCTGGGCGCGGTGCACCCGCGCTTCGGCACGCCGCACGTGGCCACCATCGTCGCCTTCTGCGCCTGCGTGGCGGCGGTTTTCCTGCCGTCGAGCCTGCTCTTCCTGCTGCTGGCGGTGAACGTGCCGACCATGATGAAGTACATGGGCACCTGCCTGGCCGCCTTCAGCGTGGCGCGGAACCATCCGGAGGTTCACGCCGAGGCGCGCCTGCGGTTCAGCCGGGCGACCGTGCAGGTCCTCTCCGCCCTCGGCGTCCTGGCGGCCGTCGGCATCGCCGCCCTTGGGCTGGAGACGGACAGGCGGCCCTACGCCCTGCTGCTCGCCTGGCTGGTGATCGGCCTGCTCTGGTACGCCTGGACCACCCGCAAGGGGCGGGGCGCCGCAGCGACGGCCTGATCTCTTCCGTCCTCCCTGGGAACAGCATCGGCGACTGACAAGTTGCCGGCTTGCTCAGCGCCCGGCGCATCCGACGGCCGGGCCGGAGGACAGGGGACTAGGAAGATGAGGCGCAGCGCGGCCCCGGCCGCCGCCCTCGGGCTGGCGGCCTTGGCGGTCGTCGGCCTGGCGGCGGCGGTCTACAGCTATTTCACACCCGCGACCGGCATCGACGGCACGCCCGGCGCGCTCCTGGTGATCGTCTCCACGACGCTCCTGGCCGGCGCAGCGCTCCTGATCGGCTTCGTCGCGGCCCTGCCGGGCTGGGGCTGGGTCACGCTGCTGGCGCTCTGCCTGCTGGACGTGCTGGGCACGGGCCTGGCGGCCTATTTCCTTCAGGCCTGGGTGCTGCTGGCCGCCATGGCCCTGGCGCTCCTGGCTTGGCTGGTTCTCGCCTTCGGCGGCGGGGCTCGACGGGAAGGAGCCTTCGCATGATCGCCCGCGCCGCCCTGATCGCCGCCCCCGTGGCGGCGGCCCTCGTCGGCGTCGCCGCCCTGGCGCAGTCGCAGGCGCCCCCGTCCGGTCCGTCGCCGCAGGCTGCCACATCGGCGGCCAACCGGACTCCCGAAGGCGCCTGGGCGAGCTTCAACGGCCAGCCGAACGGACAGAAGTACTCACCCGCCGCACAGATCACGCCCGACAATGTGGACGAACTGGAGGTCGCCTGGGAACTGCACACCGGCGACGTTTCCGACGGCGAGGGCGACCTGCCGTCGACCGTCTGGTCGGCCACGCCGCTCTTCGTCAATGACACGGTCTATGTGGGCACGCCCTTCTACCGCATCTTCGCCGTCACCCCGGACACGGGCGAGGTGAAGTGGATCTACGACTCCAAGGCCGAGCTCAAGGCCGTCACCCAGCCCTCGCTCAAGAACCGCGGTCTCGCCTACTGGCAGGCCGCCGAGCCCGTGGCCGGGGCGGCGTGTCAGAAGCGCCTCTACCTCGGCACCATGATGGGCGAACTGCATGCCGTCGACGCCGACACCGGCCGACCGTGCGCCGAGTTCGGCGTGAACGGCGTCCTCGACGTCAATCAGTGGAACGCCCCCGACGCCAAGTGGCCGCTGTCTCAGCTCCAGCCGCCCACCGTCTATCGCGACACCCTGATCCTCGGCTGGGCGGGCAAGGACTGGGAAAGCCAGGAGACGCCTCCGGGCAGCGTCTTCGGGGTCGACGCCCGCACGGGCGAGCGCAAGTGGACCTTCCACACCCTGCCGCCGGAGGTGGCGGCGACGTCGGGAACGGCCAACGTGTGGACCGCCATGTCGGTCGACGAGGAGGCCGGGCTCGTCTACCTGCCGGTCTCCTCGCCCAGCCCCAACTTCTATGGCGGAAACCGTCTGGAGCGGGCCCCGCACGCCACCTCGATCACCGCCCTCGACGCCGAGACGGGGGAAGAGGTCTGGGCCTACCAGATGGTCCACCACGACATCTGGGACTATGACGGCACCAGCGCGCCCACGCTGGTGGACATCCGCCGCGGCGGGGAGACGATCCCGGCCCTGATCGAGGCGACGAAGCAGGGCCATTTCTTCGTCCTCAACCGCCTGACCGGCGAGCCCATCTACCCGATCGAGGAGCGCCCGGTTCCGGCCTCCGACGTGCCGGGCGAGCGGGCCTATCCGACCCAGCCCTACGTCCCGCGCCCGGAACCGGTGATCGCCGACCGCTGGCCGGGCGTCTCGAGGCTCGCCGACATACTGAGCCTCGGCTACTGCAGCCGGAAGGCTGAAGCCCTGCGCCATGACGGCCTTTTCACGCCGCCGAGCCTGGGGGAGGGGAGCCTCGTCTTTCCGGGCACGCCGGGCGGGGTGGAATGGGGCGGCGGAGCGCTCGACCCGCGCACCAACACCTATGTGGTCAACAGTTCGCACGTGGCGATGATCTATCGCCTGCTCACGCGGGAGGACTACGAGCGCGAGACGAGCGGACAGGAGAAGCTGACCGGCTATCACCCCCAGACAGGGTCGCCCTACGGCCTGCGGCTGACCAACTTCCTCAATCCGCTGGGCATGCCCTGCTGGAAGCCGCCCTACGGCTCGATCTCGGCCTACGACATGGATACGGGCGAGCTTCTGTGGCGCAAGCCCTTCGGCGTCGTCCAGAAGTGGGGCTTCTACATGCCCAAGTCGTGGGGCTCGGTGACCATCGGCGGTCCCGCCGTCACCGCCTCGGGCCTCATCTTCATCGGCGCGTCCATGGACGCCCGGGTGAGGGCGCTCGACATCCGCAACGGAGAGGTCCTGTGGAAGGCGCAGGTCGACGCGCCGGCCGTCGCCAATCCCGCCGTCTACACCTATCGCGGCCGCCAGTACGTGGCCTTCGTCGTCGGCGGCAACTCGATCCTCAAGCCGGAGGTCAGCGACCAGCTCATCGCCTTCGCCCTGCCGGCGGAGGGACCGGACGCGGGCGGGTGAGCCTCGGCGCCCTCAGACGCCGTCCTCCTCCGCGCCAGGCTCGATCGCGCTTTCGACCAGCGCCCGCCAGGTGGGATCGGTGTCGTCGACCAGGTCGACGTCCTCCATCAGGGCCACCGCCGCGCCGCCGTCCGGCAGGATGAGGCCCAGGACCTCCATCTCCTCGCCGTCGGAATTGACGTGGACCTCGGCCTGGACCGCGACCGCCGCCTGCTCGCCGTCATCCTCCCACCAGATCACAGGCTGCGGCAGGGGCAGCGCCATCGGACGCGGGTCGTGCGTGTCGGCGAGGGCGAAGACGGCGCGCCTGGCCTGCACGTCCGCCAGGTCCGCCACCGCCCCGGCGAACGGCTTCAGCCGCGCCCAGTCGTCGGCGTCGAACCCGCCGCCGTCTTCGGCATCTTCGTCTTCGGGGCCCATGGCGTTTCCCATCGGAGGAGGCGGGAGGCGCGCCTCCCGCAGCGGTTCGCGTCCGGCGTCAGGCGAACACGAAATCGGTGGCGGTGAGGCTGCCCAACTGGACGTCGACGAGGACGATCGTCTGGTCGTCCAGCGTAATGACCGTGTCGGCGCCCACGGTGGCGGCGTTCTGCATCAGGGCGGCGAAGTCCGGCGCGTCGGCGATCGCAATCCTCAGGCGGTCCCCGCCGGCGACGTCGAAGTCGGTGACCACGTCGCGGCCCTGGCCGCCGACGAAGTTGAAGACGTCGGCCTCGGCGCCGCCGGTCAGGACGTCGTCGCCCATGTCGCCGGAGAGCCAGTCGGCGCCCTCGCCGCCGAGCAGGCGGTCCGCGCCCTGGCCGCCGTGAACCGTATCGGCCCCCAGGTCGCCGGACACGATGTCGTCGCCGGCGTTGCCGTGGACGAAGTCATCGCCCTGACCCCCATGGGCGGTGTCGGCCCCGTCGCCGGCCGAGGCCCAGTCGTCGCCGCTGTTGCCCTGCAGGAAGTCGTCGCCGATCCCGCCGTACAGCAGATCGACCCCGCCGCCGCCTTCGAGGCTGTCGGCCCCCTGGTCGCCGAACAGGTTGTCGTCGCCGTCCTCGCCCAGCAGGCGGTCGTTGTCCTGGCCGCCGAGCACGGTGTCCGATCCGCCGCCGCCGTGCAGGGTGTCGTTCCCCTGATTGCCGTGGAGCCAGTTGGCTTCGCTGAAGGCGATCACGACGTCGCCGCCCGGGCCTGCGGACAGGGGCTCCGGACCCGCGGTCAGGTTGTCGGCGCCCGCCGTCGGCGCCGGCGGCGCCGGCGGGCTGGGAATCGGCTCCAGAATGATCTCTCCGCCGGCCTTGAGGCTCACCTGGAGCCCGGCCGGGACGCCGCCGTCCAGGGTGACGGAGATGGCGGCCCCCGCGGCCGGACCGTCGGCGTCGATGGTCAGGACCGAGGCGGCGTAGGTCGCGGTGGCGGTCGCCGGATCGAGACCGGTCACGAGGATGCGGTCGCCGGCTTCAAACCCGATGATCACGTCTCCATCGCCGACGCGCAAGGTGTCCGCGCCCGCGCCGCCTGCGAGCGTGTCGGCGTCGCCGCCGCCCGTCAGGTCGTCGTCGCCGTCGCCGCCCTCCAGCCGGTCCGCGCCGAGACCGCCGGTCAGCTGGTCCGCGCCCGATCCGCCGCTGAGGGTGTCGGCGCCTGCGCTCCCATCAAGGGTGTCCGCGTCGGCTCCGCCGCTGAGGCTGTCGACGCCGGCGCCGCCGGTCAGGCTGTCGGCGCCGGCATCGCCCTGCAGGGTGTCGGCGTCGTCGCCGCCCGAAAGCTCGTCCGCGCCGTCCCCGCCCGCGAGGCTGTCCTGGCCCGCACCCCCCAGCAGGGTGTCGGCTCCGGCCGCGCCCTGCAGCGTGTCGTCGCCGCCGGCGCCTTGCAGCCGGTTGTCGGCCTGGTTGCCCTGCAACAGGTCGTCGCCGCTCCCCCCGTTGGCGTTCTCGATCAGCGAGCGCACGTCGTCCTGATAGAGGTGGGACATGCGGACATTGCCGCTGGCGTAGGTCGGGGCGACATTGTCGAGAACGGCGAACTGTCCGCCCAGGTCGCTCCATGCGCCGGGCCGAAGGTCGATCTCCAGGTCCGTCGTGAAGCTGGCGAAGTTGAGGGTGTCGACGCCGCCGCCGTCCCATAGCGTCAGGAAGATGACCGACGCCGAAGGATCGAAGCTGTAGGTCGTGTCGCCGGCGTTGGTGGTCCAGTTGGCCCCGTAGAGGTACTGGATCGCGGCGATGTCGTCGGCCATCGGACTGGTCGGGTAGGAGCCGGACGCGATCGTATAGGCTCCGGTCGACCCGCCCAGGACGCTCCGATAGCTCATGACGGAGTTCTCGACGCCGTCGGTGGCGGCGTCGGCGGCCGGGAAGCCGTTCGCCGTCATGTTCGGGTGCTTCAGGCCCAGCGCGTGGCCGATCTCGTGGACGAGCGTGAAGAACTGGAACCGTCCCGGGGTGAAGTCGCCGGCGACGGCGGCGCCGATCTGGATGTCGCCGCCCTCGGGCGACGCGCCCGGATAGCTCACCACCCGGGCGGTCAGGTTGCCGCCGTCGTCATAGCGATAGAGGCGGAGGTCCGACGTCTCGGCCGTGGTCTCGGTGAACGTGATGTTCGCCACGTCCGCCCATTCCCGCAGGGCCGCCCGGAAGGCGGCTATCTCTGTTGCCGTCAGAGCCTGGAAGTGGGACGGATCGGGCGGCGTCGTATAGCCGGTGACCTCGCTCGCCAGGGCAGGGAAGCCGTAGGTGAGGGCGGTCCCGTCCCACTTCGTACCGTAAAGCAGGGAATCGATCGACGAGGAGCCACTTGCTCCGACAACAACGCCACTGGCCACTGAGACACTCCTGAACACCCCGCCGGCCTTCGCCGGAGGCGCGAAACCCGATCGCGGGCGTGCCTTACCACGACAGCGCCACCTTGGCGTGCGGCGGCATCAGAAAAATTGCGGGCGATGATCGCGGGTCGGCTCGCCGGTCAATCGCGGCCCGGAGACCTCTTTTGGATCAATTGGAGCACCGCCTGCGGATTGTCATCCAGCAAGACGTGCCCGCCGGCTATCTCGCCGTAGTCGACGTTCGGGTGGGCGGACAGGCGGTCGCGGGCGGCCTGGGGAAGGATGCCATTCGATGCGCAGACCGCCTCGACCCGCTGGTCCTGGCTGTCGAGCAGGGACCAGTAGTCGCTCGTGATCAGGGGCTGGAGCCAGGGCGCGACATTGCCGCAGCGGATCTCGTGCGCCACGGCCGGGGTCGGTTCCATGGGGGGATCGAGGAGGATCCGGCGCTCGGCTTCCATATGGAGGGCGATGACGCCGCCCAGGCTCTCGCCGACGAGAGTTATCGGCTGGGCCGCCCAGAGCTGCCGCAACGCGGCCTGAAACGCCGCGGCCCAGACCTCGACCTTGGCCTCGATCATCGGCGCCTGTCCATGCCCCGGCAGCTCGACGAGCACAGCGCTCCGCTCCGCCCACGGCTTGAGCTGCAGCGATCGCCGGGCCGCGCCGTGGATGATGGCGAGCACCTCGGCGCGCGCCAGGCGATCGAAGACGAGGCTCACCTCGCCGTGGGGCGCCGGAACGAAGTACCGTCTGAGATCATCCATGCGGAGGCGTTCAACGGATCACCCGCGCCTCGGTTTCGCGCCGTGCGCCGAGACCTTCAGGCCCTGAGGCGAATTCCAAGGCGGCGCTCAGCCCGCAACGCCAATTCAATCGGAAGGAATGGTGGATGCGACAGGGATTGAACCTGTGACCCCCTCGGTGTGAACGAGGTGCTCTCCCGCTGAGCTACGCATCCGCCGGAAGGGGTGCGCCTATAACGCGTCGCTTCGCGCAGGGCAAGCGGTCAGAAGCCGCAAGGCGGCGGCCGGCAGGTCGAGATAGCTGTGGATCAGTTCGTCGGGCTCCAGCTCGGCCACGGGGATCTCGGTGTAGCCGAAGCTGACGAGCACCAGCGGCACCCCGGCGTTGCGCGCCGCGCCGGCGTCCGGGGCGGCGTCGCCGACCATCAGGGCGCGATCGGGCGCCCCGCCGGCCTTGGCGATGGCGGTCTCCAGGTGGCGGCGGTCGGGCTTCTGGGCCGGGGCGGCGTCGGCGCCGACGATGGCGGCGAAGTGGCGGGTCATGCCCAGGGTGTCGAGGAGGTTGGTGGAGAGGTCCGTGCGCTTGTTCGTACAGACCACCAGGCGCGCGCCGGCCTCGGAGAGCGCCTCCAGCGTCTCGATCACGCCGTCGAAGGGGCGGCTTTCGTCGGCGATGTGGGCGTTGTAGCGGGCGATGAAGCGTTCGAAGAGGCCGGGCATCAAGGTCTCTTCTATCGGCGCGCCGGCGGCGGTGAAGCCGCGCTGCAGCAGGAAGCGGGCGCCGCGGCCGATGAAGGGGCGGGCGTCGTCCACAGGCAGGGGGGCGTGGCCTTCCTCCTGCAGGATGTGGTTGAGCGTGCCGACCAGGTCCGGGGCGGTGTCGACCAGGGTGCCGTCGAGGTCGAAGGCGAGCGTGGCGCCGGCCAGCGGCGAGAGGTCGAGGGCGGCGAAGTGCGGATGGGCGGACAAGGCGAGGCGCCTCCTGCGTCGAAACCTGTCGCGGTTTCGGCTAAACGCCGCAAGATTGCAAACCTCGCCGCCGACTCGGGAGCCTGTCGCCCATGACCGAACGCGCCGCCGTCATCCTCGCCGCCGGACAGGGCACGCGGATGAAGTCGCCCCTTCCGAAGGTGCTGCACAAGGTCGGCGGGCGCACCATGCTCGACCGCGCCATCGATGCGGTTCAGGCGGCCGGCTGCGAGAAGGTGGTGGTCGTCGTGGGCGCGCATGAGACGGGCGCTCAGGTGCGGGCCGCCGCCGTCGCCCGCCTCGGCGAAAACGCCATCGCCGTGCAGGACCCGCCGCTCGGCACCGGCCATGCGGTGCTCGCCGCCCAAGGGGCGCTGGCGGCCTTCCATGGCGACGTGCTGGTCACCAACGCCGACTGCCCGCTGCTGGAGGGCAGGGACCTCGAGCCCCTGTTCGAACTGCGCCAGAAGGGGGCGACGCTGGCCCTGCTGGGGTTCGAACCGGCCGATCCGGCGCTCTATGGCCGGCTGATCCGCGGCGCCGACGGCCACGTGATCCGCATCGTCGAGGCGCGCGACGCCAGCCAGGAGGAGCGGAACGTCCGCGCCTGCTATTCGGGCATGATGGTCGCCGACCGCGACCGGCTGTTCGGCTGGCTCGCCAAGGTCGGCAACGACAACGCCAAGGGCGAATACTACCTGACCGAGGTGGTCGCCCACGCCGTGGCCGAGGAGGCGCAGGTGCGGGCGGTGTTCGCCCCCGAGACGGCCGTGATGGGGGCGGACTCGCAGGCCCAGCTCTCGGCCGCCGAAGCCATCTTCCAGCAGCGCCGCCGCGCCCACTTCCTCGGCGCCGGCGTGGCCATGCCGGCGCCGGACACCGTGCACTTTTCCTGGGACACGCAGATCGAGCCGGGCGCGACGGTCGAACAATTCGTCGTCTTCGCGCCAGGCGTGAAGGTGGCGACCGGCGCCGTCATCCGCGCCTTCAGCCACCTGGAGGGCGCAAGCGTGGCCGAGGGCGCGCTGGTCGGTCCCTATGCGCGGCTGCGGCCGGGCGCCGAGATCGGGCCGCAGGCGCACATCGGCAACTTCGTCGAGGTGAAGAAGGTCAAGGTGGGCGAAGGCGCCAAGGCCAATCACCTGACCTATCTGGGCGACGGCACGGTCGGCGCGGGCGCCAACATCGGGGCCGGCACGATCTTCTGCAACTATGACGGCTTCGACAAGCACGAGACGCATGTGGGCGAGGGGGCCTTCATCGGCTCCAACACCGCGCTCGTCGCCCCCGTGCGCGTGGGCGCAGGCGCCTATACGGGCTCGGGCTCGGTGATCACCCGCGACGTGGAGCCCGACGCCTTGGCCCTGGAGCGCGCGGTTCAGGCCGAGAAGCCCGGCTGGGCCGCCCGCTTCCGCGCCGCCAAGATGGCGAAGAAGTCCAAGGCCAAGGGCTGACGGCGGCGCGGCGGGCGCCTATGAACGGACCCTTGTCCGGACCAGGAGCATCGAGAGAGCGCGATGGACGCTGACGCACAGAAGAGAGCCGCGGGCGAGGCCGCCGCCGCCCTGGTGGAGCCGGGCATGACGGTGGGCCTGGGCACCGGCTCCACGGCCGCCTGGTTCGTGAAGGCGCTGGCGGCGCGCGGGATCGACGTCCTGGGCGTGCCGACCTCGCTCGCCACGGCCGAGCTGGCGCAGGGCCTCGGCGTGCGGCTGGGCGAACTGGGCCAGGTGAAGTCCATCGACCTGACCGTGGACGGCGCCGACGAGATCGGACCCGCCCTTTCCCTCATCAAGGGGGGCGGCGCGGCCCTGCTGCGCGAGAAACTGGTCTGGGAGGCCTCGAAGCGGTGCGTCGTCATCGCCGACGCCGCCAAGCAGGTGAAGACGCTCGGCAAGTTCCCCCTGCCCATCGAAGTGGTCGCCTTCGGCCACGAGACCACCGCCCTGCGGATCTGCGACGCCCTGGCCGAGTGCGACCTCGGCGTCGCGCCGCGCCTGCGCATGAAGGACGGCGCCCCGGTGCGGACCGACGGCGGAAACCTCATCTATGACGCGGCCTGCGGCCGGATCGAGGAACCCGCGGCGCTGGCCGATGCGCTGAAGAGCGTCACCGGCGTGGTCGATCACGGCCTCTTCCTCGACCTGGCCGACATGGCCCTGGTGGGAACGCCCGACGGCGTGATCACCCTGGAACCGTAAGGAGCGCGCCCCCGTGGCTGAGTACGACTACGACCTCTTCGTCATCGGCGCCGGCTCCGGCGGGGTGCGCGCGGCGCGCCTGGCGGCGATCAGCGGCGCCCGCGTTGCGGTGGCCGAGGAACACCGCGTCGGCGGGACCTGCGTGATCCGCGGCTGCGTCCCCAAGAAGTTCATGGTCTACGCCTCGGAGTACGCCAGCCATTTCAAGACGGCGAAGGCCTACGGCTGGACGCTGGGCGAGCCGAGCTTCGACTGGAGCGCCTTCCTGGCCGAGAAGGACAAGGAGATCGCCCGCCTCTCGGGGATCTACGTCACCAACCTGCAGAACGCCGGCGCCGAGCTCGTCCACGCCAAGGCGCGGCTTCTCGACGCCCACACCGTCGAACTGGTCGGCAAGGACAGGACGGTGACGGCCGAAAAGATCCTGATCGCCACCGGCGGCCGGCCCTGGCTGCCGCGGGGCCTGGAGGGGATCGAGCACGTCATCACCTCCGACGAGGCCTTCCATCTGGAGCGCCTGCCCAAACGCATGGTGATCGCCGGCGGGGGTTACATCGCCGTGGAATTCGCCTGCATCTTCAAAGGGCTGGGCGTGGATGTGACGCTGGTGCATCGGGGGCCGAACATCCTGCGCGGCTTCGACGACCACGTGCGCGCCCACCTCGCCGAGGAGATGGAGAAGAAGGGGATCAACGTCCTGCTGGGCAGCCAGCACGAGAAGGTGGAGAAGACGGCCTCGGGCTTGGTCAGCCACCTGACCGGCGGCGCCAGGGTGGAGGCCGACGTGGTGCTCTTCGCCCTGGGTCGGGAGGCCTATGTGGAGGGGCTGGGCCTGGAGAAGGCGGGCGTGGAGCTGACGGACGGAGCCATCGCCGTCGACGCCTATTCCCGCACGAATGTGGCGAACATCTGGGCCGTCGGGGACGTCACCAACCGGATCAACCTGACGCCGGTGGCCATCCGCGAGGGCGCCGCCTTCGCCCAGACGGAATTCTACGGCAACCCCACCACCTTCGACCACGAGATGGTCGCCTCGGCGGTCTTTTCGCAGCCGGCGATCGGAGCCGTGGGCATGAGCGAGGCCGAGGCGCGCCACGCCGGCCATAAGGTGGACATCTATCTGTCCCGCTTCCGGGCCATGAAGAACACCTTCGCCGGCGGCGACGAGCGGGCGCTGATCAAGCTGGTGGTGGAGCAGGGGAGCGAGCGCATCCTCGGCTGCCATGTGGTGGCCCCCGACGGCCCGGAGATCATCCAGATGGCGGCCATCGCGCTCAAGATGGGCGTGACCAAGCCGCAGTGGGACGCCACCTGCGCCGTCCATCCGACGCTCGCCGAGGAGCTGGTGACCATGCGGGAGAAGCACGTGCCGCAGGAACTGGGCGCGGCGGCGTGACGGCGAGCGAGGGCCGGTTCGGCCCCTTCTTCGCCCGTTGGTGCGGCTGGGTCCTCGTCTTCGCGGCCGTGATGACGCCGCTGCTCGGCTGGCTGGGGCCGCTGGGTTTTGCGCCGCTGATGGCGATCGTCGGCCTGCTCACCCTGCCGGCCTTCGAGGTGCGCGAAGCCGACCGGCCGGCGGCCATCGCCCTGCTGGTCACGGTGCTCTGGGCGGCGAGCTCGATGATCTGGAGCCCGTTCCAGCCGGACGTGATCTGGAGCGGCACGGCGGCGAAACTCGCCGCGCAGGGGCTTCTCTACTGGGCCGCCTGGTGCGCCGTGCGCCGGGCTGACCCCGCGATCCTGCGGCAGGCCCTGTGGGTCTTCCTGGCCGGCATGAGCCTGCTGTCGGCCGTCGTCATCTTCGAAGCGGCGACAGGCGCACGGCTCTACCAGGCCGTCCGTGCGGCCATCGGCGATCCGATCCGGCCCGACCTGGCGGTGAAGAACGTCGCCCAGGGCGTCTTCGTCCTCGCCGTCCTGTGGGCGCCGGCGGCGCTCGCGGCGATCCGGCTGGGCTGGTGGCAGCTCGCCGTCCTGCTGGCGGCGGCCGTCGCCGCGGGCAGCATCGGCCTGGCCGCCGATGCGCCGATCATCGCGCTCGCCGCCGGCGTGACCGCCGCGGCCGCCGTATGGCGCTGGCCCCTCGGCGCGCCGCGGGTGATGGCCGCCGGCGCGGCGGTCTTCTTCCTCGCCGCGCCGCTGATCGTCTGGGGTCTGCAGCAGTCGGGGCTCTACGCCCGCCTGCAGGCGGCGGTGTCGCTCTCCTGGAGCATGCGGATGGACTACTGGAGCTATGCGCTCGGCTGGATCGGCGACAAGCCGTTCCGCGGCTGGGGCCTGGACGCCAGCCGCATGTTCGGGCCGGGCATCCGCCTGCACCCGCACAACGGCGCCCTGCAGATCTGGCTCGAGCTCGGCCTGATAGGCGCGGCTGCGGCGGCGGTCTTCTGGGCGAGCCTGTTCCACCGGCTGGAGCGCCGCGCCCCGGATCCCGGCGCCATGGCCGGCGCCGCCGCGGCCGTGGCCTATCTCACCTTTGCGGCCGTCAGCTTCGGCGTGTGGCAGGAATGGTGGCTGGCGCTGGGCGCTCTGGCCGTCGTGGCGAGCCTCGGCGCGCAGCGGCTGGCGGCGGGCGCGGGCGCCCCCGCGGCCTCTTCCGTGCGTGCGAAGGCATCGACCTATCCCCATCTGTCGGAGTAGAAACCCCGTCTTTCTTCCGCCGCTGGTCGCCGGCGGCCCGGAGCGTTGAGCCATGAGCGAGAACTGGAAGCCCTCCGCCTGGCGGGCCAAGCCCGCCAAGCACATCCCGCAGGACTATCCGGACCCCGCGGCGGTCGAGCGGGTGGAGCAGACCCTGCGCGGCATGCCGCCCCTGGTCTTCGCGGGCGAGGCGCGGCGGCTGAAGACCCTGCTGGGCGATGTGGCGCAGGGTCGCGCCTTTCTGCTGCAGGGCGGCGATTGCGCCGAGAGCTTCAAGGAATTCCACGCCGACAACATCCGCGACACCTTCCGCCTGATCCTGCAGATGGCGGTGGTCCTGACCTTTGCGGGCGGAAAGCCGGTGGTGAAGGTGGGCCGCATGGCCGGCCAGTTCGCCAAGCCGCGCTCCTCGCCGGTGGAGAAGGTGGGCGATGTCGAGCTGCCCTCCTACCGCGGCGACAACATCAACGGCATGGAGTTCACGGCCGAGGCGCGCACGCCCGATCCGGAGCGCCTGCTGAAGGCCTACGCCCAGTCCTCGGCCACGCTGAACCTGCTCCGCGCCTTCGCCGGCGGCGGCTATGCCGACCTCTACAACATCCATCGCTGGACCCTGGGCTTCGTGCAGGACAGCCCGCAGGGCGCCCGCTACCGCGAGCTGTCGGAGAAGATCAGCGAAGCCCTGACCTTCATGGCCGCCATCGGCGTGACGCCGGAGAGCCAGCCGGACCTGCACCGGGTGGAGTTCTTCACCTCTCACGAGGCCCTGCTGCTGGGCTTCGAGGAGGCCATGACCCGCGTCGATTCCACCTCCGGCGACTGGTACGACACCTCGGCCCACCTGCTCTGGATCGGCGAGCGGACCCGCCAGCTCGACGGCGCGCACGTGGAGTTCTGCCGCGGCGTGAAGAATCCCATCGGGGTGAAGGTGGGCCCGACCGTCGAGCCCGACGAACTGCTGCGCCTGATCGACGTGCTGAGCCCCCGCAACGAGCCCGGCCGCCTGACCCTCTACGGGCGCTTCGGCCACGACAAGATTGCCGACCGGCTGCCGCGCCTGATGCAGGCGACCAAGGCCGGCGGCCGCAACGTGGTCTGGGCGATCGACCCGATGCACGGCAACACGCTGACGGCGGCCACGGGCTACAAGACTCGGCCCTTCGACCGCATCCTGTCGGAGGTGAAGTCCTTCGTGGAGATCGCCAAGGCCGAGGGCGTCCATCCCGGCGGGGTCCACCTGGAGATGACCGGCCAGAATGTCACCGAGTGCCTGGGCGGCGCCCGGGCGCTGACGGAGGGCGACCTGGCGGACCGCTACCACACCCACTGCGACCCGCGCCTGAACGGGGAGCAGGCGCTGGAGCTGGCCTTCCTGGTGGCCGAGAAGCTCAAGGAAGAGCGGACCGAGGTGGCCCAGCGGGCGGCGAGCTGAGACGCGCTGCGGCGTTGAGTTCGAGGCTTGCCCCGGCCCTGCGGGCCGCAGCCTTGAGCGGCTCGATGGAGGCGCCCCGCAGGGCGTGATCGAAGAAGGCGATCGCCGCGCTCGTCGTGAGCTGGCCCACGACGCCCGGCTTCGCCGGACCGATCAGGCCGAGCCTCCGTCCGACAGGCCCCGGCGCCATCAGGGCGGCGTCCGAGAAGTCCACGTGGTAGGCCCCCGGGGCGCGCAGGACGTATCCCGGCGCCGCCATTCCAGACCAGGCCGAAGCGATGGTCTCCTGCGTTTCGGCGACGTCGATTTCCGCCCAGCCCTCGCGCCGCATGGTCTCGGCGTCCCGCGTGATCCAGAGCGTCGGCTGCGAAAGGCCGCCCGCGGCCGCCGCCGGCGGCATATAGACGTCGATCGGAAGACAGGCTCGGATTCGCTGGTCAAGAACGCAGGCCTGGGCGATCACCGCCCCGCCCAGCGAGACTCCGGCCGCCCCGAGGCGGGTCAGATCGAAGCGCGCCTTCCACCGTTCGTGCAGGTCGCCAGCATTCAGCCTCTGCAATGCGTCGATGAGAAAGGTGATGTCTTCGGCCAGGGCCGGCGCCATGGCGTGCGCGAAGGCGCGGTCGGCCATGCGCGGATCGAAGTCCAGCCTTCGCCCGTCGGGCAACCGCACGCCGGCCGCCGCGCCGGGCTGATCGAGAGCGACGACGACATAGCCATGCGAGGCCAGCGCCTCCACAAGGCCGGTGTTGTGCTGGCGAAAGCCGCCGCGCCCATGGGCGAAGATCACGACCGGCCAGCGTTCGGACGAAGCCGCCATAGCCGCCTCGCTGCGGGCATGGGTTCGCACCAGGGCGAGATGGCCCAACGCCCAGCCCGGCAGGCCGAGGAGCCGCGCAAGGGGCGCGAGGGCTGCGCCGTCCTCCATGTAAGGCGCCGCGCCGACGCCCGTCCCGGCTTGCGCCGGATACCAGATCTGAGCGACCAGCCGCCGGCCCGGTTCGCCCGTGAAGGGGTCGGCCCGGTCCCAGTCGGTCAGGGCGATGCTGCTGGTCCCGATCGGATATGGTCCAGGCGGGGCTGGAAGACGAAACACTGGGACGGCCAGTCCGGCCGCCGCTGCGGCGAGGACGCCGACAAGGCCGAGGGCGGCGCCGTACGGCCAAAGGGTCGGCGCGGGACCGAAGAGGCGCCCCGCCACGAGGGCTGCGAGCCCGAAGGCGGAGGCGTAGGCCGGGATCATCTGCCACCGCGCGCCGTCGACCGTCAGATGGACGAGAAGCAGCCCGCCGACGAGCAGTACGCTGGCGGCGAGTCGGCCGAGCCCAGCGAGCGAGGTGAACCCGAGCAGGAAGGCCGCCGCGAGAGAGGCCAGGAACAGGGCTTCGGCGGGGCGCATCTCTCTCTCCGGATCGAGCGAATTCTATCGACCGCCCGGCGGCCGCCATTGAGGGAGCGCAATCTCCGCTGTGCCCTTCCAGCCACCCCCGCCGCGGAACCGGCGCGGAGGCGGAGCCGGGGGCTTGCGCGGCGAGGGGAGCGCGCTCACTTTCCGCGCCCTATTTCTCATTCCAGGTGCTCCCATGGCCGGTCTGTCGGCCCCCACGGCGCCGGCGCCCGCCGGACGCCCCAGTCTCGTTCGCGCCGACCTCGCCAAGCTCCTGAAGCTCGCGGGGCCGGTGGTTCTGGCGCGCCTGGGCATCATGACCATGGGGCTGATGGACGCCATCGTGGTCGGGCGCTTCTCGGCCGAGCAGCTGGGATTCCACGCCCTGGCCTGGGCCCCGACCTCGGTCGTGCTGACCATGGCCATCGGCCTGCTCACCGGCGTGCAGGTGATGACGGCGCGCGCCGTCGGCGAAGGACGGCGCCAGGAGAGCGGGGCGGTCCTGCGCCGGGGCATGGTCTATGGCGCCTGGATCGGGATCGCCTCGGCCGTGGCCCTGGCCATCCTCGGCCCCCTTGGCCTGCCGCGCATGGGCCTGGAGGCGAGCCTGGCGAACGGCGCCGTCGTGCCGGTCATCGTCTTCGCATTGTCGCTGCCGACCTATGTGCTCTCCTGTGTCGCCTCGTTCTGGCTGGAGGGTCTGTCGCGGCCGGGGCCGGCGACCGTCGCCATGTGGCTGGCCAACATCGTCAACCTGGCCTTCCTGCTGCTGCTGGTGCCCGGCGCCTTCGGCCTGCCGGCGCTCGGCGCGGTGGGGGCGGCCTGGGCGACCTTCGCCGCGCGCGGCTTCCTGCTGATCGCGCTGCTGGCCTACATCGCCAACATGGCTGAGGCGCGCAGCCTCGGCGTCTTCGACAAACCCGTCCGTGACCGCGTGGCCGAGGCCGAGCAGCGCAGGGTCGGCTACGGCGCCGGCGCCTCCAACTTCTTCGAGGTGGCGGCCTTCGCCTCGCTGAACGTGGTCGCTGGGTGGATCGGCGCCCTGGCGCTCGCCGCCTGGACCGTGGTCCTCAACGTCGTCGCCATCGTCTTCATGGCCCCGCTGGGCATCGCCGCGGCGACCGCCGTGCTGGTCAGCAGCGCCTATGGCGCCCGCGAGCGGGAGGGCGTGGTCCGCGCCGGCCTGGTCGGCTTCGGGGTGACGGCCGTCTTCGGCGTCGCGGTCTCGCTGATCGTCTGGCCCGCAGCGCCATGGATCGCGGCGGCCTACACCACCAATCCCGAAGTGCTGGCGGTGGCGACGGGCGCGCTCGTCCTGTCGTGCCTCTTCCTGCTGGCCGACGGGATGCAGGTGGTGATCGCCCATGCCCTGCGAGCCCGCGGCGACATCTGGCTTCCGACCTTCACCCACCTGACCAGCTACATCCTGATCATGATGCCGCTCGCCTGGTGGCTGGCCCTGCCGCGCGGCCTGGGGGTCGCCGGCATCGTCTGGGCGGTCATCATCGCCAGCCTGATCTCGGCGGGCCTGCTGGCGGGACGCTTCTGGATCCTGGCGCGACGGCCGATCTAGCGTCCGGCCCCGAGGATCCAGCCTTCCTCGCGCTCGGCGTCGACCACCACCGCAGGATCCATGTCGGCGGCGGGACCGAACTGCTCGGCGAGCTTGCCGGCTTCGTCCAGGCGGGCGAAGTGCTCGGCGGTCTCACGAACCTGGACGAGATCCTTCACCTCGCCCGGCGCGGCCTTGATCTTCAGAAGCGAAGGGTAGACCTCGGCCACCACGGCCTCGACACCCTCCAGATCGGCCTCGTTCAGCGCCTTGAACCCCGTCTCGAAGGGCCAGACCCGCACCGCCTCGCCGCGAGCGGCCTTCAGCCGCTTGATCGCCGGGATGCCGAGCAGGGCCTGACCGCCGACCGAGCCATTGTAGTAGAGCTTCCAGATCGAGGCCGCGCCCTTGGCCGCCAGGTCCGTGTGCCGGAATTCCGGCAGGTCGCCCGGCCCGTGGGCGCGGGTGCGCTTGGGCTGCAGAGTGGTCAGCGCATCCTTCGGCGGACAGCCCCAGAACGGGAAGGGGCCGCCGGTGATCCGCCGATTGAGCTCGGAGCCGACGCCGAAACGGTTGTTGGTGTTGTCGGCCTTGTCCTTGACCATCTTGTCGACCTGGTCCCAGACCGCCCGCCAGGGCGGATCGCCCGTCAGCTTCAGGGCGTCTGCGAAGCCGCGGGGGAATCCCAGAGGAAAATCAAAGCCGAGCAGGGCGCGCTCGCCACGCTTCTTCAGGTCGTCCAGCACCGTAGCCAGGACCTTCTCGGCCTCCTGACGCGTGGCGGGATTGTGGGACTCGAAGGACATGCGGAAGCGCACGTCGCGCTTGAGCACGCCGATCCAGACGGAGTCCGCGCCGGTGGCGGGCTTGGCGGCCGCGCTCCAGTCGACGATCACATAGGCGCTGAAGAGGCGCGTCACGGGTCTGAACTCCGGGGGTGGGGGTGAGCCGGTTGTAGCCGCTTTGACCCTCGCGGGCCAATGGCGTGGTCGTTCACAAGACACACAAGATCGCTATGGTGCGCCTTCGTTCGGATCCGGAGAATCCCTGATGAGAGCTTTCGTCCTCGCCGCCGCCCTGGTCTCCACCCTCGCGCTCGCCAGCTGCGGGCAGTCTTCGGAGACCCAGGGCGCCGCGCCGGCCGCGGTCGGCGGCGGCGACGTCGAGCCGGTCCCCACCGGCCCGGTCCTCAGCGGCGTGGGCACGGTGGCCAGCCTCGAGGGCCGCACCATGGCCATCGACCACGAGGCGGTGGAGGGCGGCCTGCCCGCCGGCCGGCACGAGTTCCGCGCCTACGCGACCGTCCTGGCCGAAGCCCCGCTGGAGCCGGGTTCGCGGGTGGCCTTCAGCTATCAGGCGGCCGAGCCCATGCCGGTCCTGACCGAGCTGTCCGCCCGCTAGGAGCCTTCCGCCGCAGTGGCGCGCCGCGCACGGATCATGCTAGGCGCGGCGCGGACAGCGGAGGCCACATGAGCAAGACCTTGCGCGGCGGCGTGATCGGCGCCGGCGTCTTCGGGACCTACCACGCCCGGCAGTATGCGCGCCTGGAGGGCGTCGATTTCATCGGCGTCCTCGACCCGCATCCGGAACGCGCGGCGGGCCTCGCCATGCCGCTCGGCGGCCGCGCCTTCGCCCAGATGGACGAGTTCCTGGAGGCGGTGGACGTGGTCACCGTGGCCTCGCCTGCGCCCTTCCACGCCGAGCAGGCCCTGGCGGCCGTGAAGGCCGGCAAGTCCGTCTATATCGAAAAGCCGATCGCCATCGACGTGGCCAAGGCTCAGGCGGTGGCCGACGAGGCGGCCCGACGCGGCGCCGTGGTCGCCTGCGGCCATCAGGAGCGCGTCCTCTTCCAGGTCATGGGCCTGTTCGACATCCCCGCTCGCCCCCTGCGGCTGGAGGCCGTGCGCCATGGCACGCCGTCCGAGCGCAGCCTCGACGTCTCGGTGGTGCTGGACCTGATGATCCACGATCTCGATCTGGCGCTTTCGCTGTCGGCCGCCGAGCCGGTCACCGCCGAGGGGGAGGGGACCATCGTGCGCAGCGGGTCGTGGGACACGGCCCGTTCGGAAGTCACCTTCGACGACGGCTTCACCGCGATCTTCGACGTCTCCCGCCAGGCCGAGGCCCGCGAGCGGACGATGAAGGTGGTCTATCCCAGCGGCGAGCTGGAGATCGATTTCCTGACGCGGGCCTTCCGCAACACCACGGGCTTCACCCTCGATCCCGACTTCGCCGAGACGCCGGCGGCCAGGGACACCCTGGGCGCCAGCATCGAGGGCTTCCTCGCCGCCGTGCGCGGCGAGGCGCCGCGTCCGATCGTCACCGCCGCGGAGGCGATCCGGGCGCTGGACCTGGCGCTCGCCGTCGAACAGGGCCTCGAACAGATCGGCTGAGCCGGCCGCGCCTCAGTGGTGGCGGCGCAGGAACTCGATGAAGGCCGCGCCGTCGGTGACGAGCAGCCACAGGCCGCCGGCGAAGATCAGGACGGCGACCGCCTTCAGCCCGATGTCGAGGGCCTCGAGCGCCGGCGGCCGCCGTTCGGCGCCGACGGCGAGCATGGCGAGGTCGCCGAGGCCGAACAGAACGCCGGCGGCGCCGCCCACGATGGCGAAGAGGAAGAACCCCATGGCCCAGGGGCGGCGCGCGTGCGCGCGGTCCTGGAACTGCGGCTCGGTCGGAGCCTGGAAGGCGATCTCGTAAGCGGGGGCGTCGGCCAGGGGCGCGCCGGCGCCGGGACCCGGGGCGATCCGCAGCCGGTAGCCGGCGCCTGCGATCCAGGGCCTCTCCGCCTCGATCTGGAAGGCCAGATCGACGTCGTGTCCGGGGATGTCGATATAGGGCCAGATCCGGACCGGCGCCGGCCCGGCCGGGCCGGTCAGCGTCACCATGTCGGGCGTGAGGTCGCGGACGTCGAACCGCTGCGCCGTCACCACCGTGATCCGGCCGTAGCCGTCGAGGGCCTCGGCGCTGGGCAGACGGCCGCCGTCGGCAGGGATGCTGAAGACGAAGAAGGGCGCGGGTCGACCATGGGCCTGCGCCCAGATCGCCTCCCAGCCGGCCGCCACCGCCCGGGCGTTGGACTCGTAGCCGCCGGGGGCCTTGGCGAGATTGGCCGCACCCCACGGCCAGGCGCGCCGTGAATAGCCCGCCGAAAGGAAGGAGAGCAGCTTCAGCTGCCGCTCCAGGTCGGCGCTTCGCCCCATGGTGTCGCGCATGACCTCGGCGAGGTTGTCGGCGTTCAGCCGCGTCTCGCCGAAATAGGCCGAACGCTCATAGATCCGTGCGAAGTCGGCGTCGGGCACGAAGGGACGGTAGGTCCAGCGCAGCAGGCCCTCGCCGGCGATGCCCAGCATCGCGTTTTCCATGTCGTCGCGGTCCGGCTCCCCGACCGCCTTGGCGTGCTTCTTCAGCGTGGCGTCGAGGACGCGGTCCTCCACCACGTGGGCGTAGGCGCCGAGATAGTGGGCGAAGAGCTCGTCGTGGTTCGGCTGGGCCTGCGTCTGCGGCCGCTGCAGATCGCTCCAGGCGGCGTCGAGATAATGGGCGTGCAGGGCTTCGCCGTGCGGCTTCAGCCCATGGCCCCAGTCGGGGAAGGCGACGCCCGACTGCACGGCGTCGCGGTGCGTCTGCAGGAAGCGACGGAGCTCCGGCGTCTGGACCTGCTCGACGGCCAGATCGGTGATGTGGCCGTGGGTGACGCCGTCCCAGGCGCAGGCCGGCGCCGCTGGAAGCAGGGCGAGGGCGGCGCAGAGGCCGGCGGCGATCCTGGAGAGCTTCATCCGGTCACCGCATGGAAGAGGCCGACGAAGCCGGAGGCGGCCGCGAGCATGACGAAGCCGGCTGCCGAAACGGCCGCGCCCAGTCGTCCCCGCCGCACGTTCGGCCGCCGCCGCAGGAGGACCAGGCAACCGCTCGCCGCGGCCAGGAAGGCGGCGGCGAGCAGCAGCGGCTGGAGCACGTAGGGGTCCAAGGTCCCGTCCTAGTAGCGCGCTTCGAGGGAGACGCCGAACACCCGCGGTTCGCCCAGCAGCGGCCGGGCGGCGTTGGCGTCCTTCACGTAGTCCACGTCGAAGAGATTGCGCACGAAGACAGCGCCCGTGACCCGGCCGAAGTCGTAGCCCGCCTTCACGTTCACCAGGGTGCGGGCCTCGTTCTTCCGCGTATTGCCCGTGTCGGCGAAACTCGTGCTCTGGTAGTTGGCGTTGGCGCTGGCGAAGAAGCCGTCCTCGCCCTGCCAGGCGCCGCCCAGCACGGCGGTCCATTCCGGCGCATAGGCGAAGCTGTTGCCCTCCAGGCCGTCCAGCCGGGTGGGGTCGACGGTGATGCCGAGCGCCGCGGCGGCCTCCGGCACGGTGACGTCGAACTCGGTGAACTCGGTGTGGCTGTAGCCCAGGCCGCCATAGAGCTTCAGGTTCCGGCTCACATCGAAGTCGCCCTGCAGTTCGAAACCGTAGAGCTCCGCCTGGCCGGCGTTTGCACCGATGCTGTCGGTCTCCTGGTCGGAGAGGTCGATGGTGACCTGCAGGTCCTTCCAGTCGACATAGTAGAGATTGGCGTTGAAGCGGGCGCGCTTGTCGAACAGCTCCGAGCGCAGGAAGAGCTCGTAGTTCCACGTGTATTCCGGCTTCAGCGGGGTCACCAGCTGGCGCACGACGTTCACGCTGACCCCGCCGGCGCGATAGGCGCGCTGGGCGACGGCGCCGACCGAGACGTCCTCGGTCAGGTCGTAGCGGACGGAGGCCTTGGGCAGCCAGGCGTGGAAGGTCTGCGTGGCCTCTCTCTCGGCCTCGGCGAAGGGGTCGAGGGCGGCGTTGATGCCCGCCGCGAGCGCCGCAAGCTGCGGGCTGATCGGGGCGAGCTGGGCCGGATTGGCCAAGCCCAACACCAGGCCGGAATTGGTGATCCGCGAGGTGTTCTCCTCGTGGTCGTAGCGCAGGCCGAAGGCCAGGGTCAGGCGCTCGGTGGCCTCGAACTCGCCCTCGCCATAGGCGGCGTAGTTGGTCACGCTGACCGGCTGGGCGTTGAAGGTGTAGAGCGGCGCATCGTTGGAATAGAAGCTGGCCAGCAGGTTCGCCGTGGCGCCGGTCAGGCCGAAGCCGGCGGCCGTCTGAACCACCAGCGGACGGACATTGCGGAAGACGAGGAAGGTGAAGTTGTCCTCCGACTCGTGCTCGCGGGTGAAGTAGAGGCCGCCCAGCGCCTTCAGCCGGCCGCCGGCGTCGTACTTCAGGCGCAGCTCCTGGCTGAAGATCTCGACCGTCTCCTCCTGCAGCTCGACAGGATCGACAGGAAGGGTTCCGTCGCCCAGATAGCCGAAATCGCCGATGCCGTAGGGGTTCTGCAGCGTCACCGGCTGGGCGTAGCCGTAGGCGAAGACGCCGCCGTCGCCGTCGCGCTGCTTGTAGTTCTCCGAGTGCTGGCCGGCCGTCTCGGAAATGAGGGTGAGGGCCGGATTGAGGCGCCACTCCGCCGTCAGGGCGCCGGCCCACGTCTCGGTCGTATCGAACTCCGGCACGTTGACGAAGCTCAGGCGGCGCTCGGCGCCGTCCTGCCCGGCGACCCCCGCCTCGAAGCCGGGGCCCTTCTGCCCCGCGTCGAGATAGCCGTTCGCGCCCAGGATGCGAGTGTCGGACGGCGCATCGCGGCGGTCGATGTCGGCATAGTTGACCGCCAGGCGGACGGTCAGGTCGTCGGTCGGCTCGAACAGCAGCTTGCCGCGAACCTGGAGGTCGTCGGCATAGTCCACCTTGTCGGTCCCAAGGACCGGGTTCTCGAGGAAGCCGTCACTGAGGCGCCGTTCGGCCGAGAGCCGGAAGGCGAGCGTGTCGGCGATCAGGGGACCGCCGAGCGCGACCGCATAGTCCTGGCCGCCGCCATCCGATGCGATCACCCGGCCCTTGGCCTGCCAGTCATAGCTGGGGTCGACGGACTTGATGTAGATGGCGCCGGCCAGGGCGTTGCGCCCCTGCAGGGTCGATTGGGCGCCGCGCAGCACCTCGATCGACTGGACGTCCCACAGCAGGTCCGGGCCGAAGCGGGTCGACTTGTCGCTCATCCGGACATTGTCGACATAGAGGGTGCCGAGGGCGCCGAAGCCCGCGCCGGTGATGTTGTCGAAGGCCACGCCGCGGATGGCGAACCGTCCGTTCGCCCCGGCGGTGTTCACGTTCACCAGCCGCTCGAACACGTCGCGGCCGGAGATCATGGAGGAGGTTTCGATATCCTCGGCGGAGACGTAGCCGACGCTGGTCGCCGTCTCCTGCATGTTCCGGCCGAACTTCTCTCCGGTGACGATGATCTCGTCCACCTGCGTGGTCGCCGCGGCCTCCTGGGCTGCGGCGCCGGTGGACAGGCCCGCGCAAAGGGCGGCCACGGACGCGCACGCCGCCAGCTTCAGCTTCATCTCCAACATCCCCGATCTGAGGTCCGCATGCGAGCGGACTGGCGCGCGCCCTGGCGTCGCGCCGGCCTATCCCCGACGACGGAAAAATCCGTCAGTCGCTGTCATAATCGGCGGAAGTGACGTTCGTCTGACGGTTCGGTGAAGGGACGGCGGCTTGGCGGACTCAGCGCGGCGGAACGCGTCGAAAGGCGGCGACGGCGGTGTCCGCATAGGCCTGGGCGGCCAGGATCGTGGGCTCCACGTTCGCCCAGCCGATCTCCGCATAGAGGCGCAGTTCGCCGGGGAGTTCGCCCCGCAGCCACTCCCGGAACATCGGCCGGATGGTCCCGAAGAGCACCGAGGCGACGATGCGCGACTCGAGCGTCGGCCGCCCTTGCCGCGCGAAATAGGCCTCGGCTCCGTCGAGGGCGAAGGCGGTCAGCTCGTCGATGCGCATCTGGTGGCCGCGTTCGATGGCCTGCAGCTGATCGGAGCCCTGGATGATGGCGTAGACCTGCGAAACCGAAGCGCGGTTCGCCTCATAGAAGCCGGTCAGAGACTGGAAGGCGGAGCGCACCGCATCATAGGGCCTCGGCCAGATGGACATGGCCTCGTTCAGGAAGGCCTCGTAGCGGTCCACATAGTCGTAGCGCCGCGCGTAAAGGATCAGCTCCTTGCGGGGGAAGTAGCGGAACAGGGTGCGCTGGGTGACGCCGGCCGCCCGGGCGATCTGCTCGGTGGTCACGGCGTCGTAGCCGCAGGCCTGGAAGAGCGGCAGCGCAGCGTCGACGATCGCTTCAGCCGTCCGCTGCTTGGCCAGGGCGCGGACGCCCAGGGGCTCGATGGAAGGATTCGGAGCGGAAGGCATGGCGGGATGCGGAACAACTGTCAGTCAGTGACAAGATATAGCTGGCGGGCCGCCGGGCCAAGCGCCCGGCGCCGCGGTCGGATTCGGCGTCCCGAGGGGCGCAGGCTTGGGCTAGACTGGACCTGAACCGAGGGAGCGCGCCATGACCAACGCCTACGACTATTCTTTTCAGTCCATCGAGGGCGGCGAACTGCCGCTGGCGACCTTCAAGGACAAGGTCGTGCTGGTGGTGAATACGGCCTCGAAATGCGGCCTGACCCCGCAGTACGAGGGGCTGGAGAAGCTCTACTCCGATTACCGCGACCAGGGGCTCGTGGTGCTCGGCGTACCCTGCAACCAGTTCATGGGGCAGGAGCCCGGGACCGAGGCCGAGATCAAGGACTTCTGCGAGACGCGCTTCTCCGTCGATTTTCCGCTGACGGCCAAGACCGACGTGAAGGGCGAGGGCGCCCACCCCTTCTATAAGTGGGCCAAGGCGGAACTCGGCGAGGCGGCCGATCCGGCCTGGAACTTCCACAAGATCCTGGTGGGCAAGGACGGCGCCCTCATCGGCGCCTTCGGCCCCCGGACCGAACCGCAGGATCCGGAGGTGGTTTCGGCGGTGAAGGCTGCGCTCTAGGTTCTGAACCCATAAAGCTTGCTGGTTGAGGGCGACGCTGATTCAAGGCTTCCGAAAGGAGCTTGAGATGGCGCGCTACGACCTGAGTGAAGCGGAGTGGCGGCTGATTGAGCCGCT
>NZ_JACESE010000008.1 GCF_013911965.1 Phenylobacterium sp.
CTCAGGTCGTAGCGCGCCATCTCAAGCTCCTTTCGGAAGCCTTGAATCAGCGTCGCCCTCAGCCAGCAAGCTTTATGGGTTCAGAACCTAGCGGGCGGGACTGGCGGCTTTCGGATTGAGCCGCGCGGCGCCCTCGCCCGGCAGAACCACCTGGTAATCGCCCAGGCGGCGGTCGGGGACCATGTAGTCCGTCGAAACATAGTGGGCGCCGGAGGCGAAGGCCGCCTCGCGCCGCGCCGTCTCGCCGGTCCGCGCCTCGGTGGTGTCGGCGTCAGCGCGGGTACGCACGATCAGGCCGGCGGCCACCGCCGCGGCGATGCGCTCGGCCTCGCCCTCCGGGTCGTTCAGCGTGATGTAGCCGGCGGCCGGCTCGTCTTCCTCGATGTTGACGAACATGACCCGCCCCTCGAGCGAGGACCGCCCCCCGCGGTAGAGATCGACCTGGTTGCGCGGAGCGTCGAGGGCGAACATCACCCGCCCGCGCGCCTCGCCCAGCTTCGGCCAGGCGCCAGCCGCGGCGGCCGCCCGCAGGGTCGGATGCTCGCCCTGCACGTCATCGGGGGTGATCAGTCGCTCCGGCGCGAAGACGCTGCGAATCTCCGCATCGACGGCGTCCATGGCCGCCGCATCGAAGGGCGCCGGCGCCACCGCGCCAGGAATGGGCAGCGCATCCCCCTCCTTCAGGTTCAGCAGGATGAGCAGCGGCGCGTGGTCGGGGTGAGCCTTCGACCAGGCGGCGATCTCGCCCAGGCACTGGACGAACAGCGGACAGACGCTGCGGTAGTCGATGTCCTGCACATGCATGACCTTCAGACCCGGGGCCCGCAGAGGCGCGAGGTCGTAAGGCGTCGTCTGTGCGGCGATCCGGCGGGCGGCGGGGTCGGCGTAGCGCCCGGGTTCCGGATCGTTCAGCACGTCGATCTCGAGCTGGCGCGCGCCGGCGGCGAGTTGCTCGGCCAGCGGGCGATGGGCGTAGTCGAGGCTGCGCGCCGTGTCCGGAGCGGTCGCCTGCAGCAGCGCCATCTCCGCCGGTGCGATGGCCAGCTTGTAGGAGTTGTGGGTGCCGACCGCCTGCAGCGCGTTCATCGGCAGGGCGTCCACGGCGGCGCGGGTGCAGCCGTCACGCCCGCTGGGCGCCTCCAGGTCGCAGTCGGCGGGAAGGGCGAGGGCGGCGGCGAGAACGAGGGCGCTGATCATGGGGCGGTTCTGAAGCCGGTGCGCGACCGGCGTATGACAAAATGGGCGCGGCGAACCTCCCCGATCCGGGGAAATTCACCTTAGCGCGGCGCGGCAAGCTCGACCCTTATTACGTCGGATTAAGCCCGTTCTGCCAGTCTCCGGGCCGACGGGAGACCCGCCTTGCTGCTCACCAGACGCCTCCTCGGCTTCGCTTTCGCCTCCGCAGACCTTCTGATCGAGCTGTCGTCAGAGGGACAGATCACCCTTGCCCTCGGCGCGGGCGAGGCGCTCACCGGCGCGGCCGATCGCGAAATCGAGGGGGCCTCCCTCGCCGGCTTCGTGGCGCCGGCCGACCAGGAACTGGTCCGCATGGTGCTGAAGGGGCTGGAAGACGGCATGCGCGCCGGCCCCGTCGTGGTCCGGCTCGCCCCGCAGGCGGACGGCGCGGCGCGGGCGGTCAACCTGTCCGCCTTCAGGCTGCCGGATAATGGCGGCGCCGTCTCCTGCGCCCTGACCCGCGCGGCGGCGCCCAAGGCGGCCGGACCCGACGGCCTGCATGACCGCCGCTCTTTCGAGGACGCCGCCACGGCGCTCTTCAAGCACGCCCGAACCAGCGGCCTGGAGGTCGAGCTGGCCATGGTCGAGGTCCCGGGCTTCACCGAGGTCACCCGCCAGGCCGGCGAACCCGAAGGATCGGCGCTCCAGGCGCGGCTGGCCGCGGTGATCCGCGCCGAATCCTTCGCCGGCGCCACGGCCGCCGGGCTTGGCGGCGATCGGTACGCCCTGCTCCGCGAAGGGGGCGAAAGTCCCGAGACGATCTCTCGCCGGATCGGCCGGCTGCTCGACCTGGACGCCGGCCTGGGACTGGAGCCGGTGGTCCGCTCGGTGGCCATGAGCGCCGACACGGCGCCCGAACAGCTCCTCAAGGCGATCCGCTATTCGGTGGACGAATTCGTGCAGAAAGGCGCGGCCGGCGCGACGCCCGCCACGCTCGGCGAAGCCTTCGAGCGCTCGCTGGCGCGCACGCTCGCCCAGGTGACCGCCCTGGGCCAGCGCGTCGAGGGCGGCGATTTCAGCCTCGTCTACCAGCCGGTGGTCAGCCTGCGCGGCGACTTGCGGCTGCACCACTACGAGGCGCTCATCCGCTTCGGCGATCAGGGCACGCCCTTCCCGATGATCCGGATGGCCGAGGAGATGGACCTCGTCTGCGCGCTGGACGCGGCGGTGGTGGACCGGGCGCTGGACAAGCTCCTGGCCGTTCCCGGGCTCGTACTGGCCGTGAACATCTCCGGCCGCTCGATGAGCAAGCCCGCCTTCGTCACCCATCTGAGACAGCGTCTGAAGTCCTCGCCGGGCGTGCGGGGGCGGCTGATCTTCGAACTGACCGAGAGCGTGGCCGTCGGCGACCTGTCCGAGGCGGACCGCCACATCCAGGCGCTGCGCGCCGAGGGCTGCGAGGTCTGCCTGGACGACTTCGGCGCGGGCGCCAGTTCGCTGGCCTATCTGCAGCAGCTGAACGTGGACGTGGTGAAGATCGACGGCAGCTTCATCCGCGAACTGGAGCACGACACGCGCGGGTCGGCCTTCATCCGCCAGCTCGTGCGCATGTGCGGCGAAATGAAGGTGCGAACCCTGGCAGAGATGGTCGAGACGCCGCTCGTGGAAGACGTCATTCGCAAGGCCGGCGTCGACATGGCGCAGGGCTGGCTCTATGGCGCGGCCGCCCGCGAACCGACGCCGCCCGCCGTCCCCGCCCGGGCCGCGGCCGCCCCCGCGGCGCGGCGCCGGGGGGCGGTGGAGAGCTGGGGCTAGCTCAGGTCCGGCTTGCGGCGTAGTCGCCGATCACCGATTCCAGCACGGTCAGCGGCATGGCGCCGGACAGCAGACCCGCATCATGGAAGGCGCGGATGTCGAAGGCCGGCCCCATCTTGGCCTTGGCCTCTTCGCGCAGGCGCAGCCAGGTGAGCTTGCCGACCATGTAGCTGCAGGCCTGGCCCGGCCAGACGCAGTAGCGCTCGATCTCCGTCGTGGCCGCCGAGGTGGGCGAACCGTCGATCGAGGTCATGGTCTCGATGGCCTTCTCGCGGCTCCAGCGCTTGGCGTGGAGACCGGTGTCGACCACCAGGCGCGCCGCCCGGAACAGGGCCGCCTGGAGATAGCCGACCTCGGCCAGCGGGTTGTCCTCGTAGACGCCCATCTCCTTGGCCAGCTCCTCCGAATAGAGGGCCCAGCCTTCGCCGTAGGCCGAGAAGAAGGTGGCCCGCCGGATCATCGGCAGATCGGCCTCCTGCTGCAGGGCCAGCTGCATGTGGTGGCCGGGAACCGCCTCGTGATAGGCGAGCGTCGGCAGGGTCCAGGTCGGGTTCTCCGCGGAGTCCCGCAGGTTGATCCAGAAGATGCCCGGCCGTGATCCGTCCAGGGTGGGCTGGTTGTAGTAGCCGCCCGGCGCGCCGGCCTCGATGAACTTGGGCACGCGGCGGACTTCCACCGGCGCCTTGGGCAGCGTCCCGAAGTATTCCGGCAGGCGCTTGGACATGGCGTCGACCATGACGTTCAGCGAGGCGATCAGCTCTTCCTTGCCGGCGTCGGTGTTGGGGAAGTGGTGCTTGGGATCCTTGAACAGGGCCGCGATGCGCTCGCCAACGCTGCCCTGGGTGTAGCCCTCGGCCTTCAGGATCACATCGGCCCGCGCCGACAGCTCGCGCGCCTGTTCGAGTCCGAGCTGATGGACCTCTTCGGCCGAAAGCCTCGTGGTCGTCGAGGCGCGCAGGGCGTGCTCGTAATAGGCCTCGCCCTCGGGCAGGCGCCACACGCCCGCATCGTGCACGGCCTTGGGCGCAAGCTCCGTCATCAGCGCGATCTGACGCTCGAGCGCGGGAACGACCTTCTCCAGATAGATCTTGGAGGCCTGGGCGGCGTAGTCGCCCGCAATGCCCTTTTCGGCCGCCCGCGTGGCCACGCTGGTGACGAGCGGCGAATCCTCCGCCGGGCCTTTGAGGCCGTTCATCTGGATCAGGGCGCGCTCGATGATGAAGTCGGGCGGGACGACGCCCAGGCCGACGTCGCGGCGGACGCGCTCGATCTCCTGGTCCATCACCGAGCCGAAGGCCTCCAGACGGGCCAGATAGGCGTCGGCGTCGGCCTTGGTCTCGATGGTGTGCTGCGAGCCGAGGAAGTCCGGGACCCACTGATAGGCGCCGGTGAGCTGCGACAGGACGTAGGGCTGGCCGGCGCCCTCGTCGCCATAGACGAACCGCTTGTTGGCGGCGTCGGTCGTCTCCAGCGAGAACATGACGGCGTCGCGGTTGACCCGCGCCATGCCGGTGAGCTCCTCGCGCGGGATGGTCTTCAGCCGCGCCAGCTGGTCGGCGGTCTTGGCGCGGTCGCGCGCCAGCTCCTCCAGCGAGGCCGGGCTCAGCTGGCCCTTGGCCGCGGCGCGGGCGCCCTGGTCGAGGCCCAGTTGCGTGACGAGTTCGGGACTGTCTTCAAGGGCCTCCTGGTAGAAGGCCTCCAGCATGGCGTCCAGGCGGGCTTCGGCGCCGCCTTGCGTGGCGGCCCGCGCCGCGGTGCGGCCGGCGACGCCGGCCAGGGCCAGGGCGCCGGCGGCGCCGAAGAGCATCTGACGTCGGGTGTGCACGGGCGGACTCCTTGTCGCTGTTACGTCTGTTACAGGCCACGCTAAGGGCGCCGCCGTCGCAGGGAAACCCGCAAGGCGCCGCCTCGCGCCTTAATTCGCCGTCATGAAGGCCGGCGCCGGGGGCTCAACGCCCCCGGCCTCAGTCGTCGTGGTCCTTGCCGGCGCGCCGGTCGCCCTTGGCCAGGGCGAAGACCACCGTGGAGAGCATGGCCAGCGCGAGCAGGTTCGGCAGGGCCATGGTGGCGTTGGAGATGTCCCCCAGGCGCCAGACGAAGGTGATCTCCTGGAACGAGCCCACGAAGATCATCAGCACCCAGACCAGCCGGAACGGCAGGGCGAACTTCTCGCCGAACAGGAAGGTGGTCGCCCGCTCGCCGTAGTAGCTCCAGGTGAGAAGCGTCGTGAAGACGAACAGGATCAGCGCCACCGAGGCGACCAGCGAGCCGATGGGGAAGCCGAAGACCGGCATCGGGAAGGCGGCGGCGTAGGCCGCCTCCGTCATGGCGAAGCCGTTCAGGTCCGAGGTCCAGACGTGGCGCTGCAGGGTCTCGACCCCGTCGGGCCCGGTGTGCGGGAAGGCGCCGTGGACGGTCAGCAGGACGAGGCCCGTGGCCGTGCAGATGATGATGGTGTCGATGAAGGTGCCCATCATGGCGAAGCGGCCCTGGCGGGCGGGGTCGTTGGTCTGGGCGACCGCGTGGGCGATGGCCGTGGAGCCCTGGCCCGCCTCGTTGGAGAACAGGCCGCGGGCCACGCCGGCGCGGATGGCGATGATCATGCCGGCGCCGAGGAAGCCGCCGGCGGCCGCGTGACCGTTGAAGGCGCTCTCGAAGATGGTGGCGAAGGCGCCGGGCAGGTCGCTGAAGTTCAGGGCCAGCGCGATGACGGCCATGGAGATGTAGGCCAGAGCCATGGCCGGGACGACCTTCTCGGCGATGGCGCCGATGGACTTGATGCCGCCGATGATCACCGCGAACACGGCGGCGGCCACGATCAGACCCGCCGCCCATTCCGGCATGCCCGTCAGGCCCGAGATGGAGTCGGCGACCGAATTGGCCTGGATCATGTTGCCGGTGGTCACCGACGAGAACAGGGTGCCGATACAGAAGAGGACGGCCAGCCAGCCCCACTTCTTGCCGAGGCCGCGGCGGATATAGGTCATCGGGCCGCCGTGATAGCTGCCGTCCTCGCCGCGCTCACGGAAACGGATGGCGAGCGCGCCTTCGGCGAAGGCCAGCGCCATGCCGATGAGCGCGGTGATCCACATCCAGAAGAGGGCGCCGGGGCCGCCCAGCGAGATGGCGGTGGCCACGCCCGCCAGGTTGCCGGTGCCGACCTGCCCCGACAGGGCGGTGGAGAGGGCGGCGAAGGGCGAGATTTCGCCGGCCTTTCCGTCGCCCTCGGCGTCGGCCTCCTTCTCGCTCTTGAAAAGGCCGACGAAGGCGGAGGCCAGATGGGTGATGGGGTAGAAGCGCAGGCCGATCATCATCCACAGCCCGACCCCCAGCAGGGCCACGACCATGGGCGGGAAAGGCAGGACGGTCTGGCCGTTCCAGGCGCCGCCCCAGATGAAGTCGCTGACGTTGGTGACCTGGGCGTAGAAGCCCGCAAGGGCGCCGGTCTCTTCCATGATTTCCCCCGATTTGGCCCCGCGCCGGGCGCGAAGGCGCGACCCTAGACCTGCCGGCGCGGATTTGACCAGTCCCGTTGCAAGTCCTTGCCCGCTCGGGGCGCCGGCACGAAAGGCCTGGGCGTCGCTGCGGCGTTCGGCGCATCATGGCGCCCGACTCGCAGCCAATCTGAGATGAAAAAGGGCCCGGCCGATGATTCCATGTGCGTTCCGATCCTTCGTGGCCGCCGCGGCGATGAGCGTGAGTCTGGCCGGGTCCGCCCTGGCGCAGGCGTCGGCGAGCCCTGTGCCGGAGATCGCCGGGAGCGCCGCGTTCCAGGCCGCCAAGGCCCATCTGGCGAGCGACTTCGACCGCACCGTCCGGGACATCGTCACCCTCACCGAAATCCCCGCCCCGCCCTTCCAGGAGGCGGCGCGCGGCGAGGCCTATCGCGAGATGCTCGCCGCGCACGGCTTGAGCGAGGTGACGATCGACGCCGAGGGCAATGTGATGGGTCTGCGCCGGGGCGCGGGTCCGGCGGGCGGCCCCGTGGTGGTGGTCTCGGCCCACCTCGACACCGTCTTCCCGGCCGGCACGGACGTGAAGGTGCGCCGGGAGGGCACGCGCCTGATGGCCCCCGGCGTCGGCGACGACACCCGCTCCCTCGCCGTTCTGCTGGCCTATGCGCGCGCGCTGGACGCGGCGAAAATCGAGACGGAGAAGGACATCCTGTTCGTCGGCACGGTCGGTGAGGAAGGCCAGGGCGACCTGCGCGGCGTCCGCCACTTCTTCAGCCAGGGCCCCTACAAGGATCGGGTGGCCGCCTTCTTCTCCTTCGACGGCTCCGATCCCACGCGCGTGGTGACCGGGGCGGTCGGGTCGAAGCGCTACCGCGCCACCTTCCGCGGGCCGGGCGGACACAGCTTCGGCGCCTTCGGGATCGTCAACCCCATGGCCGCCATGGCGCGGGCGACGGCGGACCTCTACGAGGTCGAGGTCCCCGCGAGCCCGAAGACCACCTATTCGGCCAGCGTCACCGGCGGCGGCGTGTCGGTGAACTCCATCCCCGCCGAGGTCTTCACCGAGTACGACATGCGCTCCGAAAGCCCCGAAGCGCTCGCCGACCTGGAAGCCAAGCTGCTCGCCATCTTCGAAAAGGCCGTGGCCGAGGAGAACGCGGCCCGCTCCACGTCGCAGGGCGAGATCAGCCTCGACCTGCGCAAGATCGGCGATCGTCCGGCCGGCGGCACGCCGCTGGAGGCGCCGCTGGTGCGCGACGTCGCGGCGGCCATCACCGAGATGGGCTACGAGCCCAAGTTCAACGCCTCCTCCACGGACGCCAACATCCCCATGAGCCTGGGGATCCCCGCCGTGACGGTCGGCTCCGGCGGATCGGGCGGGCGGGCCCATGCGCTCGACGAATGGATCGACGTCGAACCCGTGGAGACGGTGCGCGGAATGAGCGTCGGCCTGCTGGCCATCCTGGCGGCGGCCGGTATGGACTGAGATGTCGCAATACGGACAAAGGGCGGCGCCAGTTTGGGATTCCCCTGGGCGCCGCCGGTGCGTTTGACGTAGAGGTGCGACAGTAAGGAGAGGCCCGTGAACCCGCCCGCGACCAAGCCGCCCCGCCACTATCCCACGCCCTCGGCCAAGTGCGCCGACCTGTGCGTCCATGTGGCGGGCCTGACCGCCGCCCTGATCGGCGGGATCGTGCTGCTCGTGCTGACGGCCTGGACCGGCACGCCGGCGATCACGGCGGCCGTCGCGGTCTATGCGGCCGGCCTGCTGGTGATGCTCGGCTGCTCGACGGCCTACAACTTCGCCCCTGCGCGCCATCGGCCGCTGCTTCGGCGCCTCGACCATGCGGCCATCTTCGTGATGATCGCCGGCTCCTACACCCCCTTCACGGTGGCCAGTCTGTCCGGCGCCTGGGCCGTGGCCATGACGGCGGCCATCTGGGGCGTGGCGGCGCTCGGCGTGGCCGGCAAGCTCTTCCTGCCCGGGCTCGACAAGAAGCTGTGGGTGGCCATCTATCTCGCGCTCGGCTGGGCCGTCGTCGTGGCGATCAAGCCGATGCTGGCCGCCGTGCCGCTGCCGGTCATGGGCCTGCTGGCCGCCGGCGGCGTGCTCTACAGCGTCGGCGTCATCTTCTACATGATGCGCAAGCTGCGGTTCCGGCGCGCCATCTGGCACGGCCATGTGGTGGGCGGCGCCGGCATCCACTACGCCGCCGTGCTCCTGGGCGTGGTCCTGAGCCAGCAAGCCGCCGCCTGAGGCGTGGACGACGGGCCACAAGGCCTCTCCATTCGATCTTCAGGCGTCGCCCGGGGGGTGCAATTTCCCCGCCGCGCGTCCATCTGACTTCCCGATCCTTCCCAGCCCCGCAGGACCGCCTTGGCCGACGACGTTCATCGCTTTTCCGACATCATCGAAGCCCTCGCCGAACGGCCGGGTTCGAAGGTGACGGTGGCCGACGTTCTCGACGCCTTTGGCGACCGGGCGTTCGGCGCCTTGCTGGCCGTGTTCGCCGCGCCCCTGGCCCTCCCCATGCCGCCCGGGGTCTCGGCCATCCTGGGCGCGCCGCTGATCTTCATCGCCTTTCAGCAGATGATCGGGCGGCCGACGCTCTGGCTGCCCAAGGCGCTGATGAAGCGGTCCATGCGCCGCGCGGAGTTCCTGACCATGACCGTGCGGCTGCGGCCGCACCTGAAGCGGCTGGAGCGGCACCTGCGGCCGCGTCTGCAATTCCTCTACGGCCCGATCGCCGACCGCTTCATCGGGGCGGTCTGCGTGCTGCTGGCGGTGATCGTCTTCCTGCCGATCCCCTTCGGCAACATGCTGCCCTCCTTCGCCATCGCCGCCTTCGGCTTCGGGCTGCTGGAGCGCGACGGTCTGGCGGGACTGGTGGGCGGCGTGGCCGCGGCGATCAGCGTCATCATCCTGATCCTGATCTGGAACGCCCTGCTGGCCGCAGCGATCGCCTTCGTCGCCACCCTGGTCGGCATGTTCTGACACGCGGAGGGGGTGGCCGCTCGCCCCGTCCGCCGCGCGCCTCGACCGGACAGCCCGTTCAGGCCGCCTTCTGAAGCTCCTGCTTCACCCGCTCGGCCAGGGTCTTGATGTCGATCGGCTTGGGCAGGAAGGAGATGTTCTTCTCGCCTTCGAGCAGGTTGGAGAATTCCGCCTCGGCGTAGCCGGAGATGAACATCACCGGCGCGCCGGCCAGGTACTGCCGCGCCTGCTTGAGCAGGTCCGGGCCCTGCATGCCGGGCATGACGACGTCGGAGATCATCAGGTCGATCTCGCCGGCGTGCTGCTCGGCCAGCTCCAGCGCCTCCTCGCCCGAACCGGCCTCGATAACCTCGTAGCCCCGCGCGCGAAGCAGCCGGGCGGCGACGCCGCGCACGGCGTCCTCGTCCTCGACGAACAGGATGCGGCCGGCGCCGGACAGGTCGCGGGCGACGGTCTTCGGCTTGACCAGCGGGGCCGGCGCGGGGGCGTCGACCGCCGGCTGGTGGATCGGCAGGAAGATGCGGAAGGCCGCGCCCTCGCCGGGCTTGGAGTTCACCGAAATCCAGCCCTCGGACTGCTTGACGATGCCATAGACCGTCGCAAGACCCAGGCCCGTCCCCTCGCCCACCGGCTTGGTGGTGAAGAAGGGGTCGAAGATCTTGTCCATCACCTCGGGCGGAATGCCGGGGCCGTCGTCGGAAACCTCGATCAGGGCCTGGTCGCCCTTCGCGCCGGCATAGCCGAGGGCGGACGCCTCGGCCTCGCTGACGCGGGCGGTACGGATGCGGACGGTCGTGCCGCCATGGGCGCGAACCGCGTCGCGCGCGTTCACGGCCAGGTTCATGACCGCCGTCTCCAGCTGCCCCCTGTCGACGCGCACGTGCGGCAGGTTGCGGCCGTACTCGGTCTCGACGGTCACGTCTTCCGAGAGCACGCGGCGCAGCAGCACTTCGAACTCGCTGATCAGCTCGCCGAGGTCGAGAATCTCGCGCTGCACGGTCTGCTTGCGCGAGAAGGCCAGAAGCTTGCGCACCAGGTCGGCGGCGCGGTTCGAGGTCTGGCGGATCTCGTTCAGCCCCTCATAGGACGGGTCGCCCACGGGGTGGCGCGCCGCCAGGCTGTCGAGCTGCATCAGGATGGCGGTCAGCAGGTTGTTGAAGTCGTGGGCCACGCCGCCGGCGAGTTGGCCGATGGCCTGCATCTTCTGGCTCTGGGCGAGCTGCAGCTCCATCTGCTTCTGGTCGGAGACGTCGACCAGATAGGCGACCCAGCGGCCGTCGGTGCGCGACAGATAGAGGTGGGCGATCTTCGACGGATCGCGCGAGAGCCGCACCTCCAGGGCGTTCTCGCCGCCGGCCGAGAGGCGCTGGGCGGCGTCCTGGCGCGAGGCGGCCTCGATCAGATCGCCGAAGGCCTGCCCCTTGGCGATCGCGCCGGCCATGGCGCCGAGCGCCGGATTGGCCTCGACGATGACGGCGTTGAACGGATCCTCCCCCTCCAGGAGGGCGGCGCCGAAGGGCGAGGCCGCGGCGAAGGCGTCCAGAACCTTGGGCGGCGGCGGCTTGGCCCCCGCGGCGGCCGTCAGCACCTCCAGCGCCGCGGTCGGCAGGGCCAGCGGCTCGCTGCGGGCGGGCTTCAGCCGCACGAGGAACCGCCGGGGCCCGACGGGCGCGACCTCGACATGGTGCTCGGCGCCGGCGAGCTTCAGCTGCGCGTGCGCGGCCTCGCCCCGGCGCGCGGCGGCGAGCGCGGAGAACAGGCTGGCGGCCGAAGCGCCGGACTTGGGCAGGCGCGGGGCCTCGCCCACGGCGTCCCGCCAGGCGGCGTTGCAGGCATGGATGCGGCCGTCGACGGCGGCCAGGGCGGCGGGCTCGTCCAGCGCCTCGACCAGACGCTCGGCGCTGGGTTCGTGTTCGGCCGGAGCCTCCAGGCTCGAACGCAGGACGAAGAGGCCAAGGCAGGCGACGCCGGCGAGACCCACCAGCAGCATCAGGCCGGCGAGCGTCGCCGGGCCGGCGTTGATCGCCGGCGCCGCGGCGAAGGCCACAGCCATCAGGAAAAACACCACCGCAACCGCTGTCAGCGGGTCGAACCGGCGGCGCGGCGCCTCGCTAGGCGTCATCTCGGCCATGGCGAACCTGCGGCTTGCTTTCCGTTGCGGGACGAAGCGCCCCAGCGAATCATCGGACATCATACTCCACAAGGTGTCGTGAGACCCTTACGAGACCTTTCTGTGGCGAGACGGATGCGGCCGGTCGCCGCAGTTTTTTCAAAGCTTGAGGCCGAGACGGGGTCCGAGCCAGGTCATTCCCAGATAGAGCAGGACCGTCAGCAGACAGCCGAGCCCCAGCGCCAGGCCGAAGGCCACGCCCCGCCGCAGCAGCCACGGGATCAGCAGGAACATCGGCAGGGACGGCAGGACGAACCAGAAGGTCGCCTGAGCGTGGGCGGCCATGCCGACCGGATCGCGCGTGTCCCGCCAGAGCCAGATCATGCCGAGCACGGAGACGAGCGGCAGGGAGGCGATCAGCGCGCCGAATCCCGGACTGCGCTTGGCGACCTCGGACACCACCGCGATGATGACGCCGCTGATCGCCGCCTTGGCCAGCAGATAGAGCATGCCTTTCCCTCCCCCTCGTCGCGGCTCATCCTGTGGGGCCGGACCACGAACTGTCGAGGCCGATGCGCGGCGAAAGGGCCGGGCCGGCGCCGCCCTCGACTCGCAAAGCCGCTTCGTGCCACCCACATCCGACGGGCGCGCGGAGAGACGCGCCGAAACCGCATGGGAGATGCCGGAATGAGCGAAGCTGAATACACCCCGCCCAAGGTCTGGACCTGGAACAAGGAAAGCGGCGGCCGCTTCGCCAACATCAACCGGCCCATCGCCGGTCCGACCCACGAGAAGGACCTGCCCGTCGGCAAGCACCCGATGCAGCTCTATTCGCTGGGCACGCCGAACGGCCAGAAGGTGACCATCATGCTCGAGGAGCTGTTGGCGCTGGGCCATGCGGGCGCCGAGTACGACGCCTGGCTGGTCAATATCGGCCAGGGCGAGCAGTTCTCCTCCGGCTTCGTGGAGGTGAACCCCAACTCCAAGATCCCGGCCCTGATGGACCGCAGCGGTCCGGAGCCGATCCGCGTCTTCGAGTCCGGCGCGATCCTGATCCACCTGGCCGAGAAGTTCGGCGCCTTCCTGCCCGCCGATCCGGCCCGGCGGGCCGAGTGCCTGTCCTGGCTCTTCTGGCAGGTGGGCAGCGCGCCCTATCTCGGCGGCGGCTTCGGGCACTTCTACGCCTATGCGCCGATCAAGATCGAATACGCCATCGACCGGTTCGCCATGGAGGTGAAGCGCCAGATGGACGTGCTGGACCGCCGCCTGGCGGAGAGCGAGTTCCTGGGCGGCGCCGACTACACCATCGCCGACATGGCCGTCTGGCCCTGGTACGGCGGCATGGCCAAGGGCCTGCTCTACGAGGGCGGCGAGTTCCTGTCCGTGCACGAGTACAAGAACGTCATCCGCTGGGCCGACCAGATCGGCGCGCGCCCGGCCGTCAAGCGCGGCCGCAAGGTCAACCGCGCCAGCGGCGACCCGGCCGACCAGTTGCGCGAACGCCACGACGCCAGCGACTTCGACACCAAGACCCAGGACAAGATCGAGGCGGCCCAGAGCTGAGGCGACCATGCCCGCCGACTTCGCCTTCGGACCGGATCTGCGGCAGGCGCTCGCTGAGCGCTGCCGCGCCTTTCCGCGCATCGTCCACCCGACGCCGGGGCTGAAGCTCGCGGCCGTGGCGATCACCCTGGTCGAGGCCGACGACGGCTCCGGCCAGGCCGCCTTCCTGCTGACCCGGCGGGCGACGTCGCTGCGCGCCCATGCCGGCCAGTGGGCCCTGCCGGGCGGCCGCTGCGATCCGGGCGAGACCCTGGAGGTCGCCGCTCTGCGCGAGCTGGAGGAGGAACTGGGCCTGTCCCTGCCCCCGGCCGACATCCTGGGCGTGCTCGACGACTATCCGACCCGCTCGGGCTACGCCATCGCCCCGGTCGTCGCCTGGCTGGACGATCCCGGCGAGATCCGGCCGAACCCCGACGAGGTCGCCTCGGTCCACCGCATCCGCCTGGACGAACTGATGGACCCCGGCGCGGTCAGCTTCGAGACGATCCCCGAGACGCCGCGGCCCGTCATCCGCCTGCGCATCGGCGACCAGCACCTGCATGCCCCGACCGCCGCCGTGGTCTATCAGCTCCGTGAACTGGCCGCCGGCCGCATCACCCGTGTGAGCGAACTCGACCAGCCGGTCTTCGCCTGGCGGTGAGGCGCAGCGGCCTGCCCGCCGCCGGACCTAGACCGGCGCGTCGCCGCCCTTCTCCCCCGGCGCCGGCAGTTCGCTCTGCCGGTCCTGCTGGGAGCCGAAGCTGGCCATGAGCTTGCGCTGTTCGCTTCGGATGTCGTTCTCGATCCGGCTCCGCGGTTCGTCGAACACCATGGCCGGCCGCGTTTCCCCGTTGTAGGCGGGCCAGGCCGGCAGGCCGGGGGCGGCGGGGACGCCGGTGCGGGCGAAGGTCGCCCAGGCGGCGCTCATCTGGTCGGCCAGGGCCTGGGCCTGCGGCGTGACCGGTCCGACCATCACATCGGCCTTGTCCAGGTTGTCGAAGACGAAGGGGATCTCCTGGGCGTGAGGCACGAAGTAGCGCCCGTCCTGCACCGGCGTCTCCCGATAGAAGGCGTAGTAGTAGGCTGGCGCGCCCGCCTGCGCGGCCTTGCGCTCGGCCTGGAGGGTCGAGTCGAGGAAGTAGCCGCGGTCGGTCGCCACCATGTAGAGCAGCTCGGCGTTCGGGCTCTCGGGATAGAGCCGCTTGTAGAGGCCGTAGACCTCGTCGGCCCGCGCCTTCGACGTGAACCCGCCGATCATCGCCCTGAGGCCGCCCTCGCTGAGCGTGTCCATGGCCGGGTTCGAGCCCAGGAAGACCGACATCTCGGTGCGGTTGGTCCCGATCATCATCGGCACCTCGGCGGACATGGCCGGCGCGTCGGGGTCGAAGGGATGGCGTGGCAGCAGCTTGCCGTCCACGCTGGGGCGCCATTGGCCGAGCCCCGAGCTGGCCTTCGCCGCGGCCCGCTGCAGGTCCGCCATCGGCACATCGTGGATCTTGTCGATGTCGGCCGGCGAGAGGTTGAGCTCGGCGAGCAGCCGCCGCCCCTTCTCCGCCGCGAGTTCCGGTCCGTCCGTGCGCAGCTGGGACCCGCTCTGGACCACCGCGCGCTGGAAGAGGCCCCTGGCCGGCTCGTAGGCCATCAGGACGCTGACCTTGCGGCCGCCGCCGGACTCGCCATGGATCAGAATGCGGTCGGGATCGCCGCCGAAGCGCTCGATATTGTCGCGCACCCACTGCAGGGCCGCCACGCAGTCGAGCATGCCCACAGAACTGCTGGCGGCGTAGCGCTCGCCAAAGGCCGCAAGGTCCGCATAGCCGAAGACGTTCAGGCGGTGGTTGATGGTCACCACCACCACGTCCTGCTTCTTCGCCAGATTGGTCCCGTCGTACCAGGCCGAGGAGCCTGAGCCGGTGGAGAAGCCGCCGCCGTGCATCCAGAACATGACCGGCCGCTTGCCCGTCGTCGAAGGCGTCCAGACGTTGAGGAAGAGGCAGTCCTCGCTCTCCGGCGGCGGCTTGATGTCCGAGCGGATCGGGCTCGGATAGCGCGCCGGCGCGCCCTCCGGCCTGGGCGGGCGCACGCCCTCCACCACCGTCTGGGGGGCCGAAGCGCCGTAGTCCAGCGCCTCGCGGACGCCGGCCCAGGGGGTGCGCGGCCGGGGCGGCTGGAAGCGGTTGGCCCCGCCGGTGGGCTCGCCATAGGGCACGCCCTTGAAGACCAGCACGCCGTCGCGCTCGGCGCCCATCACCTTGCCGGCCGAGGTCTCCGCCACCGGCGCAGCGCGCTTCGCAAACGCCGGACCCGCGGCCAGCCAGAGCCCGCCCGCCAGCACCCAGCGCCGATTGAGTTCCGTCGTCATGATGGTCGCCTCCCCGCGGACCGCATCGCCCATTCTTGCATGCGGTATATCACACGGCTCGGAGGCTGTTGGCTATGCCGCCGGCCCTCTTGGGGCTGCAATGTCCAGGGCCGGCCTTAGCGCATCGGCCGCGGCGTCGGGCGAGGCCTGTTCTTGGCGCTGAGGATGAAGCCGATGATCTTGGCGACCGCCTCGTAGTGCTTGGGCGGGATGGCCTCGTCGATCTCGACGGCGGCATAGAGGGCGCGGGCCAGGGGCGGGTCCTCGACCACAGGCACGCCGTTCTCCTCGGCGATGGCGCGGATCTTGAGCGCGACGGCGTCCAGACCCTTGGCCACGCACTCGGGCGCGGCGGCCGCGCCGGCCTCGTACTTCAGCGCCACGGCGTAGTGGGTCGGGTTCATGACCACGACGGTCGCCTCGGGCACGGCCTGCATCATGCGCCGGCGGGACTTCTCATGGCGCAGCTGGCGCAGCTTGGCCTTGATCATCGGGTCGCCGTCGGTCTGCTTGAACTCCTCCTTCACCTCCTCGCGGCTCATGCGCATCTTCTTGAGGAAGCGCTGCCGCTGCCAGAGCCAGTCGCCCCCCGTGATGACGAGCATCAGGGCGAGGACCGCGAAGACCAGCTGACGCAGGATCTCGGCCGAGAAGGGCAGCATGGCCGCCGGGTCCAGGGCCGACAGTCCCTTGAACTCGTGCATGTGGGGCTTGAGCACCCACCAGGCCACGGCGGTCACGGCCAGGATCTTGGCGATCGACTTGCCGAACTGAAACAGTCCGTCGGGGCCGAAGATGCGCTTGAAGCCCGAGAGCGGCGAGAGCTTGCTCCACTCCGGCTTCAGCTTGTCGGGCGTGAACATCAGCCCGTGCTGCATGACGTTCCCGGCGATCCCCCCGAAGGCGGCGGTGACGAGCACGGCGCCCAGGACCGGGGCGGCGGCCGTCATGGCCTGACGCGCGACCCAGACGCCGCCGGCCCCCTCCAGCGGGATCTGCTCGGGGTGGGCGATGAAGGGCAGCAGGGCGTTGGCGAGGTTCTTGGTCAGCCAGCCCCCCAGTATGGCGAACACGCCCGCCGAGAAGGCGAGCGCGGCCAGGGGCGCGAGATCGGACGACTTGGCGACATCGCCCTTGTCCCGCGCCTGTTCGAGTTTCCGTGGGGTGGCCTCTTCTGTTTTCGAGGCCTCGTCGTTCTGCTCGGCCATGGCTTAGAGGAACACGCTGAGGAGTTCGCGGTAGCGCTCCACCCACACCATGCCCAGCACGCCGAGACCGAGCGCGAAGATCGAGAGCGAGGTCAGCACCAGGAGCGGCGTGGCCACGAAGAAGATCTGGAACTGCGGCATGACGCGGCCCACCAGGCCCGTCGCCGCGTTGAAGATGAGCGCGAAGACGACCACCGGCGCGGCCAGCTGCAGGCCCATGGCGAAGGACTGGGCGACCGTCTGCACGGCCAGCTGCCCGGCGTCGCCCACCGGCACGTCGCCGCCGAAGGGGAAGAGCCGGTAGGAGGAGACGATCGCCGCCAGGAACATGTGATGCAGATCGGTCGTCATGATGAGCGTCACGCCGAGCACGGTCAGGAAGGTCGACAGCGAGGTCGACGGCTGGGCCTGGCCCGGATTGGCCGTCTGCGAGAAGGCGAGCGTCGACTGGATCGAGATGATCTCGCCGGCGATCCCCAAGGCGCCCAGGAACATGCGCAGCACCGCGCCGATCATCAGGCCGATCAGGATCTCGCGCAGGATCTGGCCGAAGATCGCGCCGGTGCTTTCCGGCACGGCGCCCACCTGGCCGCCGAGGACCGGAAACAGCATGAGGGCGAACAGAAAGGCGAAGGCCAGCCGGATACGGGCCGGCACCGAGCCGTCGCCGACGCCCGGCATCAGCATCAGCATGGCGCCGAGCCGGGCGAAGACGAGCCCGGCGGCGTAGACCTGAGAGGCTGTGGCGTAGGATTCCACGGCGCCGCCGCCCTTCCCGCCTACATCGCCGCGATGCGGGCGGCGATCTGGTTCATGAAGCCGCTCATCAGCGCGCCCATCAGGGGCAGGAAGAGCAGCAGAGAGATGAAGATGGCCACGATCTTCGGCGCATAGACCAGGGTCGCTTCCTGGATCTGGGTCAGCGCCTGCATCAGGCCGATGGCCACGCCGACCACCAGGCCGACGATCAGCACCGGCGCCGACAGCTGAATGGTGAGCCAGATGGCGTCGCGCCCGACGTCCAGAACCTCGGCGCCGTTCATCGCGCTGCCTCTCGATACGAACTTGGAACTTGCGGCCGACCCTGCCCAAACGTGGTTAACGAAGACCTACCAGAAGGCTGCGCCCTGGCGCCGCGGACAAGCTTCGCTATATCTCCCGCGGTCCTGGAGAGAGGCGCAGACGATGAGCGAGACTCCCGCTTCCGTGTCGAGGAAACCCCGCGCCGAGCGGCTGCTGGAAAGCGGCCTGTTCCACGCTCGCTGGCTGATGGCGCCCTTCTATGTCGGCCTGGTGGTCGCGCTTGCCGCCCTCATGGTCGTCTTCGCCAAGAAGCTCCTGGTGGCCCTGCCGACCATCGGGTCTCTGAGCGCCGAGGAGGCCATTCTGCTGGTCCTCTCCCTCATCGACCTGTCGCTGGCGGGCAACCTGCTGCTGATCGTGATCTTCTCCGGCTACGAGAACTTCGTCTCGAAGATCGACACCGCCAACCATGAGGATCGGCCGAGCTGGATGGGCACGGTGGATTTTTCCGGCCTGAAGATGAAGCTGATCGCCTCGATCGTGGCCATCTCCGCCATTTCCCTGCTGCGCGCCTTCATGCAGCTCTCCGAAGGGCATGGCATCGAGGAGCGCTCCCTCTACTGGCTCGTGGTGATCCACGTCACCTTCGTCATATCCGGCGTACTGCTGGCGCTGATGGACTGGCTGGCGGCCAAGGTCGATCGTCACTGACGTCTCAGCGCACGAAGCTGGCGCCGTTCACGTCGAGCACCGCGCCGGTCATGGAGGCGGGCGCCTCCAGCGCCAGATAGGCGGCCACGCTCGCCACCTCCTCCGGCTGCGCCACGCGCCCCAGCGGGATGTCGGCGAGGAGCTTATCGCCGCCGCGGCTCGCCAGGTACTCGTCGGCCATGCCGGTCATGACGAAGCCCGGGCAGATGGCGAAGGCCAGAACGCCGCGGTTCGCATAGCCGCGGGCGATGGACTTGGTCATGGCCACCATGCCGGCCTTGGACGCCGCATAGTGCCAGTGGGCGGGAGAATCGCCGCGATAGGCCGCCCGGCTCGCGACATTGACGATGCGCCCCTCGCCGCCCCGCTCCCGGACGTGCAGCACCATGCGCCGGCAGAGGTCGGCGGCGGCCTGAAGATTGATCCGCCAGGCCCGGTCCCAGGCCTCGCGCCAGACGTCCGGATCGGCGTCGTCGGCCACGGCCTCGAACACCCCGGCGTTGTTGACCAGCACGTCGATGCGGCCGTCGAGGCGGGCCAGCGCCTCGTCCCACAGGCGGTCGGCGGCGGCCGGATCGGCCAGGTCGGCGGCGATCCGCCCCTCCGCCGCGGAGGTGGCGTGGCCGATCACGCGGGCCTCGCGTCCGCTGAGCGCCTCCACGACGGCCGCGCCGATGCCGCGGCTGGATCCGGTGACGAGGACGTGGACGCTCATGGGGGGCTCCTGCGAGTGGAATCGGATGCGGCCTGTCGCCGAGGCCGCGCCAGCCTTAGCCGTCGAGGCGGCTCGTGTCCCGGCGCGCGTGCGGCGAGACGGGGCCCGCCCTCCACGCCGCACGGCGCTCTGTGCGTCATGGCGCTCAAGGCCTGCAAGGTGCTATGATCAACCCCTTGGCGCGATGAAACCATCGCCGCCCCGGCCGGAAAGGCCATGTCCATGAAAAACTATCCCGCACGACCGGCCCCGCCGGCCAAGCCCCTCCGGGGGCTGAACGACGCGCGTTCCACGGGGGCCCCGCGCATCCAGGGCGCGCCACGCCCCGCCCTGAGCGATCCACGGAGCACCCGCTGAGCAAGGACGACGAACATGGCCAAGAGCCAGAAGCGATCGGGGCGCGAACCGCGCAAGCCCAAGGCCGAGAAGCCGAAGCCGGCGGCGTCGTCCCGCGAGGGGAGCCTGCAGCGCATCCTGCATCCGGGCGACAAGCGCTGAGCGCCCCTCTCACCGAGGGACAGATCCGGGCCCTGCGCGACCTGGCGCGCAAGCTCGGCGGCGAGGCCGTGCCCTTCGTCAACATCGCCGACGCCCAGGCCCTCGTGGCGCACGGCCTGGCCCGGCGCAGCCGTCAGGGCTGGGACATCACGCCGGCCGGGTCGGCCCTTCTGGCGCGGGACGCCGCGGGCGACGACTGACCGGCCGGGCGGCTAGGGCAGCTCCAGGCGCCTTGCGAGGGCCCGGGCGGCCTCGGCCGGGCGGACCTTGCCCTCGTCACGGTCGACGCTGAGGTTGGCCTGCTGCATCGTCTCCACGGAAATCGCGCCGATCAGGGGCCGCAGCGCCGCCAGCAGCCGCACGTCGTCGCGCCGCTCGGGCGAGACCAGCACCACGGCGTCGTAGGGCGGCAGGGCGCCGCGCGGGTCGTCCAGCAGCACGAGATTGTCGGCGGCGATGCGCCCGTCGCTGGAGAAGGCCGAGATCACGTCCACATCGCCCGAGCTCACCGCGCGGAACATGAAGGTCGGCTGGAAGGAGCGGCGGTTGCGGAATTCCAGGTCGTAGGTCTCCACTACCGAACGCCACTCCGGCCGGGCGAAGAACTCCAGGTCGCCGCCCATGGTGAGCTGCGGCGCCAGACGGGAGAGGTCGGCGAGATCGGAGACGCCCAGGGCCTGCGCACGTTCGGCCTTCATGGCCAGAGCATAGGCGTTCTCGAATCCGAGGGAGCCCAGGACGAGGACGCCGTCGCGGGCGTTCAGCTCTCGCGTCAGCGCCTCAAGCACCGCCTGCCGGCCGGGATTGTCCTGCCGGTTCAGCACATTGGCCCAGAGCGTGCCGGAATAGTCGACATAGACGTCGATCTCGCCGGAGGCCAAGGCGCGGTAGGCGATGGCCGAGCCGAGGTCCTCCTTCAGCCGCGCCTGCCCGCCGCGATCCTCGATCCGTTCTGCGATCAGCTCGGCCAGGATGTACTGCTCGGAGAAGTTCTTGGCCCCCACCACATAGCTGGCCGGCTGGCCGAAACTGGCCAGAGGCAGCAGGGCGAGAACCACCCCGGCGACGAGGCCGGCCGCGCCGACCCCGATCCGCCTCAGGTCGCGCCGGGCCGCCCCCACTTCGATCAGGCCGAGGAGCTGGTCGGTGACGAGCGCCAGCAGGGCCGAGGCGCCGCAGCCGAACAGCACCAGGACCCAGTTCTCCGTCTGCAGGCCGGAGAAGATGTAGTTGCCGAGGCTGGTCTGGCCGACCGGCGTGGACAGCGTGGCGGCGCCGATGGTCCAGACCGCGGCGGTGCGCACGCCGGCCATGATGACCGGCGCGGCCAGCGGCAGCTCCACCTGGAACAGGCGCTGGCGCGGAGTCATGCCGACGCCTTCGGCCGCCTGGATGATGGCCGGATCGAGCGACAGGATGCCGGTCGCGCCGTTCCGCACGATGGGCAGCATGGAATAGAGGGTCAGCGCCAGCAGGGCCGGCAGGAAGCCCAGCGCCGAGAAGCCCTGTCCGATCACGTCCTCGCTGAGCGCCGAGACCACCAGCAACAGCGGGAAGAAAAGCGCCAGCAGGGCGAGGCTGGGAATGGTCTGGATCAGGCTGGCGCCGGCCAGGACCGGCCAGCGGATGTGGCGGTTGCGCGCGGCGGCCACCGCCAGCGGCAGACTGATCAGAAGGCCGAGCGCGAGCGCCGAAGCGCTGAGCAGGACGTGCCAGGCGAGGTATTCCGGCAGGCGCGAGAGGGCCGCGGCGAGGTCGGCGCTCATGCCGTCCCTCCCAGTCGCTCGGCCAGGCGCGCGGCCTGGCGACGCGGCGCGGCCAGCAGGTCGGCGACCTGCGGATCGTCGGACCTGGCCAGCGCCTGGGGCGGCCCCTCGGCGATCAGGCGCCCGCCGGCCAGGACGGCGATGCGGTCGGCCAGCAGCAGGGCCTCGGTCATGTCGTGGGTGACCATGACGGTCGACAGGCCCAGCCGCTCGTGCAGGGCGCGGTAGTCCTCGCCCAGGGCGTCCCGGGTCAGGGGGTCGAGCGCGCCGAAGGGCTCGTCCATCAGCACGATGTTCGGCTGCGTCGCCAGCGCGCGGGCGACGCCGATCCTCTGCCGCTGTCCGCCGGAAAGCGCAGCGGGAAAGCGCGCCCCCCAGTCGCGCGGCAGGGCGACGAGGTCGAGCAGCTCGTCGACGCGGGCGGCCAGACGCGGCTTGTCCCAGCCGAGCAGCTTGGGCGTGACGGCGATGTTCTCGGCCACCGTCAGGTGAGGAAAGAGGCCGATGTCCTGGAAGACGTAGCCGATCCTCCGGCGCAGCAGGTGCGGCGGCTGTGCGCCCGCATCCTCGCCTTCGATCCGCACGGTTCCCGCATCGGGCGAGATCAGGCGGTTGATGGTCTTGAGAAGCGTGGTCTTGCCCGAGCCCGAGGCCCCCACCAGGGCGACGAACTCGCCGGCGGCGACGGTGAGGCTCACATCGTCCAGCGCCCGGTGCGCGCCATAGGACTTGGAGACGTGGTCGATCGCGATGCGGGGCTCGGCCATGGTCAAGGCGTAACACGCCAGGGCCGCGGTGGCTCCCGCTTTCGCCGCGCCTCGCCTCACCGGCTTGTGTCGGGCCGCTGGCGCGCCGCCGGTCTAGGCTCGCCGCAAACGGACATGGCGGGAGGGCGGAGATGCGGTTCCTGAGCGACGAGGATCGGGCCGAGCTGTCGGGAGCCGAGCACGGCCTGCCGCGCACGCCCCTGCCCCTGCAGATGGTCGCCACCGACGAATACGCCCCGCAGCCCCAGAGCGCCTCGCAGCGCGAGGTCCAGGCCCGCGTCCTGGACATGGGCGAGCGGCTGTCGCGCCATCAGGGCCTCTCGCGCCGACGCTTCTTTCAGACATCGGCCGGAATGGCGGCGGCCTTCGTGGCCCTGAACGACGTCTATGGCCCGGTCTTCTCCGCCAGCACGGCCGAGGCCGCCACGCCGGACATGGCCGACGCGCGGGCCAAGGCGCTGTCGGGCCAGCTCATCATGGACATGCACACCCACTTCCTGCGCGACGACACGCGCCTGACCGGCTTCGTGCGCATGCGCGAGGCGGTGGGACGGCAGGGCTGGAACCCGGCCCTCAAGGCCGAGGAACAGACGCTCGAGGACCTGAAGTTCGGGAACTACGTCAAGGAGATCTTCCTCGACAGCGACACCAAGGCGGCCCTGATCTCGAGCGCCCCGTCGGACATTCCCGAGGACTGGTTCCTGACCAACGCCCAGATGGCCCAGGCGCGCGACCGGGTGAACGGAGAGGCCGGCGGACGGCGGCTCTTCACCCACGCCATCTTCCGGCCGGGCGCGCCCGGCTGGCTGGACGAGCTCGACGCCGCCCTCGAACTGCGTCCGGACTCGCTGAAGGGCTATACGGTCGGCGACAACACCCACAAGGCCACCAGCCGCTATCCCTGGCGCATGGACGACGAGGCGGTGACCTACCGCGGCTACGAAAAGATGGCCGCCGCCGACCGCAAGATCGTCTGCGTCCATAAGGGCCTGTTTTCCGCCGAGGCGGAGGCGCAGTTCCCGCACCTGCGCCCGTTCGCCGACGTGCGCGACGTCGGCCAGGCGGCGAAGGACTGGCCGGACCTGACCTTCGTCATCTACCACGCCGGCTACCGGCTGGGAGACCCGGCCGCCGCGCTCGCCCAGTTCGAGAAGACCGGCCGTCTGGAGTGGGTCAGCGACCTGGCGGAGATTCCCGAGACGTACGGCGTCACCAACGTCTATGCCGACCTGGGCCAGGTCTTCGCCCAGACCATGATCGCCCAGCCGAAGGTCTGTGCGGCCCTGATGGGAATCCTCATCAAGGGGCTGGGCGCCGACCACGTCTGCTGGGGGACCGATGCGGTGTGGACCGGCGCGCCGCAGTGGCAGATCGAGGGGCTGCGCCGGCTCGAGATTCCCGAGGACATGCGCAAGCGCCACGGCTTCGCCGAACTGGGCCCGGCCGACGGGCCGGTGAAGTCCGCCATCTTCGGCGGCAACAATGCCCGGCTCTATGGGGCGAGCCCCGAGGAGATCGCCGCCTGGGGCGGAGACGCCCTGGCCGCGCGCAAGGCGGCCTATGTGGCGCAGGGCCCGAGGCCCTCCCTGCGGCGGTGGGGCTACGTCAGATCGGCATCCGCATGATTTCCTGATAGGCGGAGATCACCTGGTCGCGAACGGCCATGACGGTTTCGAGGCTGGTCTCGGCCGCCGAGATGGCGGTCACCACGTCGACCAGCTGCGCCTTGCCCTGGACGTGGGCGGCCATCTGGGTCTCGGCCACGCGGGAGGTCTGCACCGCATCCTGCATGGCGTCCTTCAGCATGGCGCCGAAGTCGCTGGCGGGCGCGGCCGCGCCGCTGGAGGCGGCCGGAAGGGCGGACCCCTGCGCGGCGGCATAGGCCTTGGCGGCGGCGAGCGGCGTCATCATGGCTTAAGGCGCCCCTAGCGCTTGAGCAGGTCGAGCACGCGCATCTCCATGGAGCGGGCGGTCTCGATGACGTTGAGGTTGGCTTCGTAGGCGCGCTGGGCCTCGCGCATGTCCATGGCTTCGACCAGGGTGTTGACGTTGGGCAGCTTCACATAGCCCTGTGCGTCGGCCGAGGGATGGCCCGGCTCGTACTCGGTGCGGAACTCGCTGGGGTCGGCCTCCACCCGGCTCATGCGCACGCCCTGGCCGGCGTCGATCTTGGCCGGCTCGAAGATGGCCACCTGGCGCCGATAGGGATCGCCGCCCGCCTCGCGCGAGGTGGAGTTGGCGTTGGCCAGGTTCTCGGCGATGACGCGCATGCGCGCCTGCTGGGCGCGGAGCGCCGAGGCGGCGATGGCCTGGGCGGCGCCTTGCGTCGTCTTGATCTCGGGCATGGGCGGTCAGCTCCCTTCTCGGTCAGCCGCGGCCCGGCGGGCGGGCGGCCGTGCGCAGGAGGTTGAGGGACTTCTGGTAGAAGCCGACGGCGGCGTCATAGGCCATGCGGGCCTCCGACATCTTCATCATCTGCTCTTCGAGGACGACCGAATTGCCGTCGAGCGTGGTCTCCGAATCCTTGGTCCGGATCGCCTTGATCCCGGCGCTCGAGGTGCTGCGGCTGACCGTCCCGGCCATATGGGCGGCCTGGGTGCGCGCCGGCGCGCCCGCCGCCGTCAGCTGCACGCTGCGGACCTGGGCGTCGAAACTGTAGGGCTTCAGATCCTGGGGCTTGTAGCCGGGGGTCTCGGAGTTGGCGACGTTCTGGGCGATCAGCTTCTGGCGCTCGCCCAGATAGCCCAGGCGGCCGCGCAGCATCGAGAAGAGGGGGATGTCGGCCAGGTTCATCGCCAACATGGTGAATAAACAGGGTTAATCGCTCCTTAAGGGTCCTGCGGCACTTAGAGGTCAGCCCGGCGATCGAATGCGCCGGCCAGGTGCGCCATGGATTTCGCCAGTTTCGCCCGCGCGGTCTTCGCGCTCGCCATCACTGTCGGCCTGATCGGCCTGGCCGCGGTCGCCCTGCGCCGGTTCGGTCCCGATCTGATGGCCCGCTTCGCTCCGGCCCAGGGCGAACGACGCCTCGCCGTGGTCGAAACCCTGGTGCTCGACCCGACCCGCCGCCTCGTGCTCGTCGCCTGCGACGGAGAGGAGCGCCTGCTGCTGCTGGGCGAGGGTCAGATGCTCAGCCCGCCCGCGGCGGCCAAGCGCCCCGCCCGCTCTCCCGCCAAACCCGCCGGGGAGAAGGCCTGATGCGCAAGCTGCTCCGCCGCGCCGCCTCGGTCTCGGCGCTCGATCTGCGCCGCGCCGCGAGCCTCTCGGCCCTGGTGACGCTGGCCAGCCTCGCCTGGCCGGCGGTGGCGCTGGCCCAGGCGGTGAACATCGACCTCGGCACCGGCGCGGGCCTGACCGAGCGGGTCGTCCAGCTGGTCGGCCTGCTGACCGTGCTCTCGCTGGCGCCGTCCATCGTCATCATGACCACCTCCTTCGTGCGGATCGTGGTCGTGCTCTCCCTGCTGCGGACGGCGCTCGGCCTGCAGCAGAGCCCGCCCAATGCGGTGATCATCAGCCTCGCCCTCTTCCTCAGCGCCATCGTCATGGCGCCGACCTTCGAGCAGGCCTACCAGGACGGCATCCGGCCCCTGCTCGACCAGGAGATGGAGCTGCCCCAGGCCTTCGAGGCCGCGGCCGATCCGGTGAAGACCTTCATGCTGTCCCAGGTGGACCGCGAGGATCTCGCCCTCTTCGTGCGCCTGTCGCGGGTGGAGCAGCCGGAGACCCTCCAGGAGCTGCCGCTTCGCGTGGTCACCCCGGCCTTCATGATCTCGGAGCTGAAGCGGGCCTTCGAGATCGGCTTCCTGCTCTTCGTGCCCTTCCTGGTCATCGACCTCGTGGTGGCCAGCGTGCTGATGAGCATGGGCATGATGATGCTGCCGCCGGTGGTCGTCTCCCTGCCCTTCAAGCTGATCTTCTTCGTCCTGGTGGACGGCTGGCGCCTGGTCGCCGGCAGCCTGGTCGAGAGCTTCCAGCGCGGCGCCGGCGGGGGCTGATCCGGCGCGTCAGCGCCTGACCAAAGAAGCGACACAAAGGACACAAAGGGGCGCGAAGGACACGAAGGGTCGGGGCCCTTCTTCGTGTCCTTTGCTTCTCTTGGTGTGCTTTGTGACACCCCTTGAACAGCGCCTGCGGCGCGCAAGAACCTACAGCCGCCGCACCCCTTCCCGCCGCAGGTCGGCGAGAGTCGGCATGCCGTTGACGGCCATGAAGAGGTCGGCCTCGGCCAGGATGCATTTCAGCACGTGGGCCGCGCCGGCGGCGCCGTCCAGCGCCAGGCCGTAGACGAAGGGCCGGCCGACGCCGACGGCGGCTGCGCCCATGGCCAGGGCCTTGACCACGTCGGAACCGGAACGGATTCCGGAGTCGAACCAGACGGGGACCTTGCCGCTCGCCTTGACCACGTCGGGCAGCATGTCGATGGCCGCGATGCCGCCATTGGCCTGGCGGCCGCCGTGGTTGGAGCAGTAGATCCCGTCGGCGCCGAGATCGACGGCCTTCTTCGCATCATCGGGATGGCAGATGCCCTTCAGGATGATGGGCAGCCTGGTCACCGACTTCAGCCAGGCGATGTCCTCCCACAGCATGGGACGGCCGAAGAGCGACCCCCACAGGGCCACGGCTTCGGCCGGGGCATCGGACGCGTCCTTGCCGAGCAGTTTCTGGAAGACCGGATCGGCCGTGTAGTTCTTCAGCACGTGGCCGCGCAGCTGCGGGAAGTTGCCGGCGTTCAGGTCGCGCGGGCGGAAGCCCGTCACCCAGGTGTCGAGCGTCACGATGATCCCGCGATAGCCGGCCGCCTCGGCCCGGGCGATCAGGCTCTCCGCCAGCTCCTTGTTGCGCGGCGTGTAGAGCTGGAAAAAGCCCGGCGTGTCGCCCAGGTGCGGGGCCACCTCCTCCATGGTGTCGTTGCCCAGGGTGGAGACGACCATCGGCACGCCGGTCAGGGCCGAGGCCTGGGCCGCGGCGATGTCGCCATGCTGGTCCTGGGTGCACATGCCGGTCACGCCGATGGGCGCCATGAACAGCGGCGAGTGATAGGTGTGGCCGAAGAGGTCGGTCGACAGGTCCCGCGTGCTGGTCTCGACCATCATCCGCGGGACCATGCCCCAGTGATGGAAGGCCTCCGCATTCTGGTCCTGGGTGAACTCGTCGCCGCAGCCGCCCTGGACATAGTTCAGAACGTGGCTTGGCATGGCCGCCGTGGCGCGCTGGACGAGCGTCGCATAGTCCACCGGCACGGTCGGCAGGACGCCCCGGAGGCCCAGGCCGTAGATCTCGTTCTGATAGCTGCCGAACTGCGGCATGGCGCATCTCCCCGTCGGTCTTCTTGGTCGCGCGACGAAGCCATGGGGCGTGGGGAGAGGTCAAAGGATTCGTTGCGGCGCCCTCACCCGCTGAAGCCGAAGTGCCAGACGGCCACGGGCACGGCCAGGAGCAGGGCCAGCGAGATCAGGACGAACACGCCGTCGCGGGTCAGCAGGCCGGCGGCGAAGAGGGCGATGACGCCCGAGGCGATGGAGCCGGAGGTGGGCACCACCTCCATCACCGGCATGAGAAGGGTGAGCCCCAGGATCAGGACGAGCGGCAGGTAGATCCAGGGCCTGTGCAGCAGGATCCGGAGCCGCGGCCGGGACAGCTTCTCCACGGCCTGCACCGGCCGGCGCAGCCAGCCGACGCCCTTGCACAGCTTGGCGGTGGACAGCTGCCGGCGGGTGATGAAGCGCGGCAGCCACAGGCACTGGCGGCCCGCCACCATCTGCACGGCCAGGATGAAGACGATCGCCGCCACGACGGTCGTGACGCCCGGAATGCCGCTCGCCGGCGACAGCGAGATCAGGGAGAAGACCAACATCAGGGAGGCGAAGGCGTGGCGGCCGAGCTTCTCGACCACCTCCTGAACCGCGATGCTCTCGCCGTGAGCGGTCTCCTCCAGCTGATCGAGGACGTCGCTCAGCCCGTGGGTCTGCGCCTGCGCCATGGGGGCCTCCTGGCTTCCGCAACGTGACGGCCGCCGCGAGGTTTCCCAGACCGGTTCAGCTCTGCTTGTTCTTGGCCCCCGACGGCGCCGCGGCCTGCTTGGCCCCCTGATCGGCGGCCTGGCGGAACTTCTCCTTCATCTTGGAGACCCAGCCCGAGAAGGCTTCGTTGTCCGCCGTCATGCGCCCGAATTCCCCCACGCCAATGGGCCCTGCGGCCACCCCGGTCAGCGCCACGCGCAGGGCCTCGGGATTGCGGGCCTGGCCCACGAAGCCAGCGTAGCGGCCGTTCAGGCGCTCCAGGGCGGCGTCGTCGCCGGCCAGGCTGAAGGCCACGCCCGCGCGCAGCAGCTTGCTCTCCTCCTCCACCGTCAGCGCCCTCTTGTCCCGCCAACGGTCGCCGAGCGAGGCCTCGAACAGCTCGCCGGCCCTGGGCCAGTCCTTCTGCTTCCAGACGATCTCGGCGCGCAGGTCGCGGGCGTCGGCGGAATCCTCGCGCGCGAGGACTTCCAGCGCATGATCGAGACGCCCGAGATCGGCCAGGGCGCGAGATTCGATCAGCCGCCGCTCGGCGTTCAGCGCCTTGGGCAGCACGGTGGAGCGTGAGCCGTTGATCGCCACCAGGGCCTGCTCCGGCCGGCGGTCCATCAGGTAGATCAGCGCCAGATCCGTCGCCACCTGGGCCCGCGGCACGCCGTCGAGGCGGTTGTCCACCTGATAGCTGAGCAGTTCAGCGGCCTGGTTGAGCAGGTCCACATCGACGAGGCGGCGAACGAGCCGGCGCACCATCATGTCGCCGTCGGCCCCGAGCGGCGTCAGGTCCTTGAAGTCGAAGAAGAGGGCCAGAGCCTGCACCGGCTCCAGGCCGTCGGCCAGGCCGTCGAGGAAGAGGGCGCGGAACGCGGCGTTCAGGTCCGCCTGCAGGCCCAGCGCCTCAGGCAGGTCGGGCAGGCGCTGCCCCGCCGAGCGCAGCGCTTCCAGCGCTTCGCGGTAGCGGCCCTGGCTGAGATAGAGGCGGCCCAGCGCCCGGATGGTCTCCAGCTCCGTGGCGTCGCCGCGCCAACGGAAGCGCAGGCTGTCATAGGCCGCCGCCGCCTGGGTCGGCGTGATGGCGCCTTCCTCGAAGCGGATCCGTGTGGCGTGCAGCAGGGCCGGCGCGGCCAGGTGGTCCACCGGCGCGCGGGCGACCGCCTGGAAGATCTTCAGCGCCCGGCCGGTCTGGCCTTCCTTCTCGGCCAGTTCGGCCTGCAGCAGTCGGCCGGCCAGTTCCTCAAGCGCGTCGGTCTTCTCGTCCAGCGCCATGCGGATTCGGGCGCGCGCCCCGTCCATGTCGCCCATGGCGAGCGCCGCCTCGGCGTCGGCCCGGGCGAACCGGGCGCGCCACACGGCGGGAAACTGGTTGAAGGCCGAGGCGCCGGCGGCGAACTCCTTGCGCGCCTCCGGCCACTGCGCCGTCTTGGCCGCCAGGTACGAACGCCACAGCGCCGCCGAAGGGTCGTCGGAAAGCGTCGGGGCCGAGAAGTCGGCCGCCGCCTCCTTGTAGCGCCGAGCCATGACGCGCGAGATGCCGCGAAGGCCGCGGAACTCGGCATCCCCCAGGACCTGGGGCTGGTCGCGGGCGAGGTCGTTGAGAACGCCGATGGCCTCGAACGACAGGTCGGAGCCGACCAGGAAGCGGGCCAGCGCCATACGTGCGGACGTCTGGCGGTCGGCGGGGTCGAGGCCCTCCTCGGCGGCCGCCGTGACGAGGGCGTTGTAACGCGACAGAAAGCCGCCCGAGCCCGTCTTCGGCCAGTTGTCGTAGTCGATCAGGGCCGGGCGTCCGGCCGGCTGCGGCGCGCCGACCGGCGCCTCCGCGCGGCGCATGGCGACCGACGGCGAGGACAGGGCGAGCCCGGTCGGACGGCCGATCTCGACCAGATCGCCGCTGCGGGTCAGCGTGATGTCTTCGGCGAAGGTCTCCATGGCGAGGCCCTGCGCCGACGGCAGCAGGGCCATCTGCACGAACTCGCGGCGCGACGGCAGGCCCTTGGGCGGCCCCAGGGCGGTGGCCACGACCAGCGTGTCGCCCACGACCGCATCGGGCACCCGCACGACGCGCGTCACTCCCGAAATCGCCGCCGTCAGCGCCGCCGGCCCCCCGGCCTCGTCCCGGCGCACCTGGACCAGCGTCGGTTGGGGCTGGGCGCCGGGGCCCAGGGCGATGGTCCAGGTCGAACCCTCGCTTATCGCGAAGACGGGGGTGTCGGAGGGGCTCGCGATGCGGACCGCCGAATAGTCCGGACCGCGGAAGGCCTGCATGCTGGTGAACTGGCGCAGGCCGCGCGGCGCGCCGGAGACGTCCAGTCGGACCGGAGCGTCGAAGACGACCCAGACGGCGTTCCCGCGCCGGAAGACGGCCGCGCCCCCCGGGGCGGCCCAGGGGAAGGACAGCAGCACCTGGCTGTTGACCAGCTTCGTCTCCAGCTTGACGACGCCGGACCGCGGGGTGGGATCGGGGCGCTGCGGCTCGGCCAGGGGCGCGGGCGCGGCCGTGGCGGGCGCAGCGGCGGCCTCCGCGGCGGCGGGGGCCTCGGCCGTCTCGACCGGGGGCGCGGCGAAGACGTTGACGAAGGCCGCGCCGTCGGCCTGGCCGACCTTGGCGTCGGCGCCCTCCTCCAGGGTCAGCGCCAGTTCGAGCACGCCGCCGACGTGGCGCGCCTCGGCGCCCTTCACCCAGCGGGGCGGCGACACGCGCAGCCGCGTGAGGTCGGGATTTGCGTCGCGGCTGAAGCGCAGGGTCAGGACCTGGCCGTCCCGCCGGCTGGTCACCCGCGCCTGGCCCTTCCAGTGGAACTCGATCCGGGAGAAGTCGCGCGCCTGGGCCACCCGGACGTCCAGCGCCTGGGTCGCGGCCGCCGGCGGCGTCTGTGCGGCCAGGCCGCCCGGGGCCGCGACGGCGGCGATGCAGACGGCCGCGACGCCGCTGTGCAGGGCCCGGCGCAGGCGCATGACCTTAGGCGCCCGCCTTGGCCGGCGGAGCGGCCGCCTTGGCCGGGGGCGCGGCGGCCTGGGCGGCCGCGGCCTCGGTCTTGGCGAGCGCGTCGCCGAGGGCGCGGGCCTCGGCGAACCGCTTGGCGAGGCTCTCGGTCAGCTTCTTGGCTTCCACGGGCGGCATGGCCGCCAGCACCGCCGAGAGGGAGCGCTCCTTCATCTTCGAGGCGATCGGCAGGCGGACGGCGTCGTCCAGCACCACCATCCGGGCCGCCGCGTCCTTGGGCTTCATGCCCTCGAACACCTTGACCATACGGGCCACCTCGGCGTCCTCGCGCTCGGCCGCCTCGCCCATCAGGCCCTCGATCTGGGCCTTGAGATCGTTCAGCGCCTTCACCTTGGCGTCGAGCTTGGTCTCGGCCGCCGCCATCAGGGCGAGCTGGGTGTCCAGCGACGCCTCGCGCTGGTCCAGCTGGCCACGCCGCTCGCCGAGGCTTTGCAGCACCTGCAGTTCGGCCGGCGAGAGCCCCGCCTCCTTGGCCAGTTCCGCCGCCGTCGGGGCGCAGACCTGGGCCGGCTTCGGGATCGTCGTCTTCGCGGCGGCGTCGGCCGCTTCGCCGGTGGGAGCCGTCTCCCCCTCGGCGGCGGCTTCCGGCTTGTCGGGCTCACCCTCACCGCCCTTGCCGACGGCCTCTTCGGCGAAGGCTCGCGCGCCGGAGACCAGTTCGGGCAGGGCCTGGGCGCCCGAGAGCGCGTTCACGGCCAGGACGCCGCCCATGGCGACGCCGACGATGGGCAGGATGCGGGGCACGGACTTCACCGGCGATCTCCACGCAGGACGCCCGGCGTCGGACGCTCGGGCTCGTCGAAAAGGTCTTCGTCAAAGGCGCGGCCCATGCGGCTGGCGGGCCGGGGCCGTGCGGGTTCGGCGCGGGGCCGGGCCGGACGCAGCTCGTGCGCGCCCGACAGCAGCGCGCCGAGGCGCCGCTCGGCGGCGCGCTCGGCCTCGTCGGGGTCTTCGTCCCGCAGCGCCGGACCGTCCTTCAGTTGCCGGTCCAGACGCTGGCTGAGCTGGCGCGCCTTCTCGATCCGGTCGCTGAGGGTCTCGGCGGCCTCGTCGGTGGCCGCCCGCAGGTCGGCCAGGCCCTGCTCGGCGCGGCGGGCCGCGGCGTCCAGTTCGGCCACAGCCTGGGCGAAGCCCTCATGGCTGTCGCGCAGGGCCTTCAGCCGGCGGTTCAGGCGCCAGCCCATGAAGAGGGCCGCGGCCAGCAGCACGGCCAGCAGCAGGTTCATGGCGATCGCGATCAGGCTCATCGGATCCTCTGCACGGCTTTGCGGGCCTGGGGCGACAGGGGCGCCTCGACGCGAACGGCGATGTTGTGGTTGCGGCGTCCCATGTGACCGCGGGTGAGTGGGATGGCGCCGGCGCGAAGCTCCACCGGGCTTTCCGGCGTCGCATTGAGCGTGATGGTGTCGCCCACCTGAAGGTCGAGCAGCCTCTGCAGCGGAATCTGCATCTCGTCGAGCACGGCGCGGACCTCCATCTGCGTGGTCCAGAGCTCCGTGGCCAGGTGGCCTTCCCAGATGTTGTCGCGGCCAAACTTCTCGCCCATGAACTGCTGCAGCAGCATCTTCCGGATGGGCTCGAGCGTGGCGTAAGGCAGCAGCAGTTCGATGCGCCCGCCGCGATCCTCCATGTCGATGCGCAGCTTCACCAGGATGGCGGCGTTGGCCGGCCGGGCGATGGCGGCGAAGCGCGGATTGGTCTCCAGCCGGTCGAGGGTGAAGGAGACCGGGGTCAGGGGCTCGAAGGCGGCGCGGGCGTCGGCCAGCACCACCTCGACCATCCGCTGCACCAGCACGCGCTCGATGGTGGTGTAGGGCCGGCCCTCGATGCGCATGGCCGCGGTGCCGCGGCGGCCGCCGAGCAGCACGTCGACGATGGAGTAGATCAGGTTCGAATCGACCGTCAGCAGGCCGTAGTTCTCCAGCTCCTCGGCCTTGAAGACCGCCAGGATGGCCGGCAGCGGGATCGAGTTCAGATAGTCCCCGAAACGGATCGAGGAGATGTTGTCGAGGCTGACCTCGACATTGTCCGAGGTGAAGTTGCGCAAGGACGTCGTCATCAGCCGCACCAGGCGGTCGAAGACGATCTCGAGCATGGGCAGGCGCTCGTAGGAGACCAGCGCCGAATTGATGATGGCGCGGATGCCCGTCCGCTCCGACGACTCGTCGTCGGACAGATCGAAGCCCAGCAGGCTGTCGATCTCGTCCTGGTTGAGGATGCGCTCGGAACCGGCGAAGGGATCGGGCTCGCCGCCGCCGGCGCCCCAGGCCGCGTTGTCGTCCTGCATGTCGGAATCGTCTGCCATGGCGAAAGCCAACCGACCGCGCGGGCGCGGATCAGTTGATCAGCATCTCCTCGATCAGCACCGCGTTCACCTTGGCCGGGGCGATCACCAGGTTCACCCGGCGCAGGATCTCCATGCGCAGCTGGTAGCTGCCCTGGCTGCCCGACAGGTCCTCGGGCCGCAGTTCGCGCAGGAAGGTCTGGAACATGTCCTGCAGCCGCGGGAGGTTCGGATCGAGCTCATGGGTCACCGAGTCGTCGGGCAGTTCCAGGGTGAGTTTGAGCTTCAGGAAGGTCGCCTTGCCGTCGGCCGTCTGCATGTTCACGACGATGTCGGGCAGGGTGTAGAAGACGACGCCGTCGGGGCCCGCGCGGATCACGGCCGGGCTCTCGCCGCCCTCGCCCTCGCCGCCGTGGTCGCCCTTCTCGCCCTTCTTCTCCTTCTTTTCCTTGCCCTTTTCGGCCTTCTCGCCGTGAGCCGCCTCGCCCTCGGCGGCCGGCTTGGGCTTGAGGAACATGAAGGCCGCCGCGCCGCCCCCGCCCAGCACCACGAGCGCGCCGGCGCCGGCGATGATCAGCATCTTCAGCGGCAGCTTTTTCTTGCCGGGCGCGCCTTCGCCGTCCTCGCCGGCTTCGGCGCCATCCTCCGGAGCTTCCTTGACCTTGTCCTTGGCCACGCGCGCGGTTCCTTAGATTCTAGACCCTCAGCCATCGCGCATCGAGGTTAAGGATAGGTTTTTACACTCCTTAACAGGGGCTCGAACCTGCCCGGCAGAAGGCGCCGCCGGCGCAAAATTAACCTTCTTAACTCCTGATTTTCATTGGGTTTTCGACTTGGCCCGCTCCTTGCAGGCCACTGGGCGCGCAATCGTGTCGCAGGCAAGAGGAGGCGCTCATGGACAATGCGGTTTACGTCGGTCTGTCGCGCCAGATGATCCTGCGCCGCGAGCTCGACATCATCGCCAACAACGTCGCCAACGCCGATACGGTGGGCTTCAAGGTCGAGAGCCTGATGGCCCGCACCGAGCCGGCCGCGCCGGCCGAGACCTTGGGCGCGCCCAAGCCGGTCAAGTTCGTGCTGGACGCCGGGGTGGCCCGCGACTTCGGCCAGGGCGCCCTTTTCACGACGGGTTCGGACCTCGACCTCGGCATCGAGGGCGACGGCTTCTTCGAGGTGACCACCGAGGAAGGCGCCCGCTACACCCGCGACGGCCGTTTCCGGCTGGACGAACTCGGCCGCATCGTCACCCAGGCCGGCGACCCGGTCTCCGGCGACGGCGGCGGCGAGATCATCGTCAACCCGCAGGACGGCGCGGTCACCATCGCCGCCGACGGCACGGTCAGCCAGGGCGAGAACGCGATCGGCAAGATCGCCGTCATGCGCTTCGACGACCTGTCCGTCCTGGAGAAGGCCGGCGACAACCTGCTGCGCAACGTCTCCAACCTGCAGCCGGAGGCCGCCCCGGACGTGCGCGTCCGCCAGGGCATGCTGGAAGGCTCCAACGTCAAACCCATCCTGGAGATCACCCGCCTGATCGAGGTGACCCGCGCCTATGAGAGCGTGACCCGGATGATGGAATCCACCGCCGACCTGTCCCGCCGCGCCGTCGAGCGCATGGGTCGCGCGAACTAAGGAAAGAGTAGAACGATGCAGGCGCTCCGCACCGCAGCGACGGGCATGTCGGCCCAGCAGCTGAACGTCGAGGTCATCTCGAACAACATCGCCAACATGAACACGGTGGGCTTCAAGAAGCAGCGGGCCGAGTTCCAGGACCTGCTCTACCACACCATCGAACGGGCCGGCGCGCAGTCGTCCGAGCAGGGCACCATCGTGCCGGCCGGGGTGCAGATCGGCGGCGGCGTGAAGGCCGGGTCGGTCTATCGCATCACCGAACAGGGCGCGGTGACCAATACCGGCAACCCCTACGACCTGGCCATCGAAGGGCGCGGCTTCTTCCAGGTGCTCATGCCTTCGGGCGAGACCGCCTACACCCGCGCCGGCAACTTCTCTCTGAACGCCGACGGCCAGCTGGTCACGGAGGACGGCTACGAGATCCAGCCGGCCATTGCGGTGCCGAACGACGCCACCTCGATCGCGGTGTCCAAGAGCGGGCAGGTGCAGGCGATCCGCGCCGGCCAGACCGAAGCCGAGGTCGTGGGCCAGATCGAACTGGCCACCTTCGTCAACGACGCCGGCCTGGAAGCCATCGGCGACAACCTGCTGATGGAGACCGCGGCCTCCGGCCCGGCCAATGTCGGCGCGCCCGGCGCCGACGGCTTCGGGACCCTGCTGCAGGGCTATACCGAGGCCTCCAACGTGGATGCGGTGACCGAGATCACGGCCCTGATCGTGGCCCAGCGGGCCTATGAGATGAACTCCAAGGTGATCTCCGCCGCCGACGAGATGCTGCAGGCCGCCAATGCGGTGAAGTCGTAAGATGAAGACCCGCCTCCTCTGCGGCGCCGCCGCGCTTCTCCTGACGCTCGCGGGCGCCGCCCAGGCCGGCCAGGCCGTGACCCTGAGGGCCGAAACCCTCGACGCCGACGGCGTCGTCACCCTCGGCGACCTGTTCGACGGAGCCGGATCCGCCGCCGAGGTCCGCGTGGCGGCCAAGCCCGGCCTCAGCATCGTCCTGGACGCCGGCGCCGTGCAGCAGGTCGCCCGCCGCGCCGGCCTCGACTGGGCCAATGCGCAAGGCATCCGCCGGATCGTCGTCCGCTCGGGCGCGAGCGGCGGCGGTTCGGCCGCCCCGGCCCAGCGCGGCAATGTGGACGTGCTGACCTACGCCCGCAGCCTGTCGTCCGGCGAGATCGTCCAGCCGGAAGACCTGATCTGGGCCAAGCTCGCCGTCGCGCCGGCCGACGCCCCCGACGATGCGGCCGAGATCATCGGCCTGGAGGCCCGGCGGCCGCTGCGCGCCGGCTCCGCCGTCTCCGCGCGCGACGTCTCCGCGCCCCAGGTGATCGCCTCGGGCGACCTCATCACCCTGACCTACGAGGCCGACGGCATGGTGCTGACCGTCAAGGCCAAGGCCAAGGGCCGCGCCACGGTCGGCGAGGCCTTCGAGGCGGAGAACCTGACCTCCAGACGCACCGTGCTCGCCGTCGCCGTTGGGCCCGGCCAGGCGGCCGTCGGCCCCGCCGCCGATCTCCTCATGGCCAGCCCGGCCCTCCGCTACGCCCAGCGCTGATCCGAATCCCTCAGAGGCCCTCGCCCATGCGCCTTCCCCTTCTCGCCGCCCTCGCCCTCCTCCCGCTCGGCGCCTGCTCCACCGTCCACGAAGCGGTCGCCGGACCCGACCTGACGCCGGTCCGCTATCCGGCCGCCCTGGTGCCGCAGCAGCAGCCGGTGATCCTGGCCTCGGCCAACCAGCCCATGGCCACGCCGGCCTCGGCCAACTCCCTGTGGCGCACCGGCGCGCGCGCCTTCTTCATCGATCAGCGGGCCAACCGCGTCGGCGACATCCTGACCGTCCAGATCGAGATCGACGACCGGGCGCAGACCTCCAACTCCACCTCGTCCTCGCGCACCTCCGGCGCCTCGGCGGGCGTGCCCAACTTCCTGGGCCTGGAGTCGAGCCTCGGCCGCGTCCTGCCCGGCGGCTTCGATCCGGCCAATGCGATCTCGACCAACTCGGCCAGCAACAACGCCGGCTCCGGCTCGGTCTCGCGCGCCGAGAAGATCAGCCTGACCATCGCCGCGGTGGTCACCGCGGTCCTGCCCAACGGCAACATGATGATCCAGGGCACCCAGGAGGTCCGCACCAACGCCGAGGTGCGCCAGCTGTCGGTGGCCGGCATCGTCCGCCCGGAAGATATTTCCTCCGCCAACACGATCCGGCACACCCAGATCGCCGAGGCGCGCATCAGCTACGGCGGCCGCGGCGACATCAGCCGCGTTCAGAAGACCCCCGCGGGCCAGGCGCTGGTGGAGACCTTCTCCCCCTTCTGACCGACCCCGGAATGAACCGGGCGGGTCTCCCGACGTTTCCTGATCCGAAGGAGACGTCCATGCGCACTCGCTCGGCTCTCGGCCTCGCCGCCGCCCTCACCCTCGCCGCCTGCGCCCACGAGGCGCCGCAGAGCGCGCCCCCGATGAGCTGGTCCCTGAACCACACCGAGAGCGAGGGCGCCAAGCTCGCCTACGGCGTGCCCCAGACCGACCAGGTGCTGGTGATGATGACCTGCCAGATGCATTCGGGCCGGGTGGAGGTTTCGATGACCGCGCCCCAGGACCGCGCCCAGGGCCGCATCGGCCTGGCCTCCCGCGGCGAGCGCCTGGAGCTCGCCGCCGACGTGGCGCCCAGTCCGATGGGCGACGTCGCCTTGGTGATGGCCCACACCGACGCCGGCCAGCCCGCGCTCGACCGGTTCGCCCGCAGCGGCGACCTGACCGTCAGCGGGCAGGGACGCGCCGTGAAGGCCGCCGCCCGTGGCGAGGATCGCACGAAGGTGGCCGACTTCTTCGGCGCCTGCCGCCGCTCGGCCTGAGGCGATCGACTGGAGCGCCGCGAGCGCCGCGGCTAAGCTCGCCGCATGATCCGCGCCCTGCTCCTCGGCCTCGCCGCCGCCGTCGCCTTCACCCCCGCCGCTGCCCAGGAGCGCACCTGGATGCTGCGCCGGGAGCCCGACCCGGCCCAGCTGGCCTATGCGACGCCCGCCACGGACGACTGGGTGGTCGCCTTCACCTGCAGGGAGGACAGCGGGCAGATCATCGCGGCCTTTCCGGCGGCCCAGGCCCTGGGCGTCCGCCAGGAGAACGGCCTCTGGCTCGACGACGTTGGGCGGCCGGCGCCCTGGCCGATCAGCGTCACCCTGAGCTCGGGCCCCTATCAGACGACCATTCCGGGGGAAGCCATCGTCGACGCCAGCGGCGAAGGATCAATCGTGCGCGTGGAGTTCGCCGACCGGGCGCCGGTGGCCGAGGCCTTCGCCGACGAAGGCGTCATTCGTCTGGCGGCTCTGGGGGCGGTGGTGGAGCCGCCGCCCGCGCCGCGCGGCGAGCTGCGGGGCTTCTTCCGCTACTGCCGTTAGGCGCGGCGCCCCGCCGCGGCGGCGTCCGTCGCGCCGAGGGCGCCAAGCGCCGCCCGCACGATGCCGTCGGCGTCGAGACCGGCCTGGGCGTACATCACCTCGGGCTTGTCCTGGTCCTGGAAGATGTCCGGCAGGGTGAGGGTGCGGATCTTCAGGCCCCGGTCCAGCACGCCGCGTTCGGCCAGGGCGTGCAGGACGAAGGCGCCGAAACCGCCGACCGAGCCCTCTTCGACCGTGATCAGGGCCTCGTGCTCCCGCGCCAGGCGCAGGATCAGGTCCATGTCGAGCGGCTTGGCGAAGCGGGCGTCGGCCACCGTGGTGGAGAAGCCGCGGGCGGCCAGCAGGTCGGCGGCGCGCAGGCATTCGGGCAGGCGCGCGCCGAAGGACAGCAGCGCCACCGCGCCGCCTTCGCGGACCACATGGCCGCGGCCGATCTCCAGCGGCTCGGCCAGGTCCGGGATCATGGCCCCCGTCCCTTCCCCGCGCGGATAGCGGAAGGCGCTCGGCCGATCGTCGATGGCCACGGAGGTCGCCACCATGCGGGCGAGCTCGGCCTCGTCGGAGGCGGCCATCAGCACCATGCCGGGCAGCGCGCCCATATAGCCGATGTCGAAGGAGCCGGCGTGGGTCGCCCCATCGGCGCCGACCAGGCCGGCGCGGTCGATGGCGAAGCGGACAGGCAGGCCCTGGATGGCCACGTCGTGGACCACCTGGTCGTAGCCGCGCTGCAGGAAGGTGGAATAGATGGCCGCGAACGGCTTCATGCCGTCGGCGGCGAGGCCGGCGGCGAAGGTCACCGCATGCTGCTCGGCGATGCCGACGTCATAGGTCCGCTCGGGAAAGCGCGCGCCGAAGAGGTCGAGGCCCGTGCCCGAGGGCATGGCCGCGGTGATGGCGCAGATGGTCGGGTCGCGCTCGGCCTGCTTGATCAGCTCGGTGGCGAACACCTTGGTGTAGCTCGGCGCCTTGGCCTGGGCCTTGGCCTGCTGGCCGGTGACGACATCGAACTTGACCACCGCGTGGTGTTTGTCGGCGGCCTTCTCGGCCGGGGCGTAGCCCTTGCCCTTCTGCGTCACCACATGGACCAGCACGGGCCTGTCGACGATGCTGCGGGCGTTCTTCAGAACGGCGACCAGCGACTCCATGTCGTGCCCGTCGATGGGACCCACATAATAGAAGCCGAGCTCCTCGAAGAGCGTGCCGCCGGTGACCATGCCGCGGGCGTATTCCTCGGCCTTGCGGGCGGCTTCCTGGATCGGGCGCGGAAAGGCCTTGGCCACCGACTTGCCGAGATTGCGCAGCGACTGGTAGCCGCCGCCCGAGACGAGCCTGGCCATATAGGCGCTCATCCCGCCCACCGGGGGGGCGATCGACATGTCGTTGTCGTTGAGGATGACGGTCAGCTGCTTGGTCGTCTCGGCGGCGTTGTTCATGGCCTCGTAGGCCATGCCGGCGCTCATGGCCCCGTCGCCGATCACGGCCACCACGCGGTTGTCGCGGCCCGAGCGGTCGCGTGCGGCGCAGAAGCCGAGCGCCGCGGAGATCGAGGTGGAGGCATGGGCCGCGCCGAAGGGGTCGTACTCGCTCTCCGACCGCTTGGTGAAACCCGACAGGCCGCCGCCCTGGCGCAGGGTGCGGATGCGGTCGCGCCGGCCGGTGAGGATCTTGTGCGGATAGGCCTGGTGGCCGACGTCCCAGATCAGGATGTCCTTGGGGGTCTCATAGACATGGTGAAGGGCCACCGTCAGCTCGACCACGCCCAGGCCGGCCCCCAGGTGGCCGCCGGTCTGGGAGACCGCGTCGATGGTCTCGGCCCGCACCTCGTCGGCGAGCTGGCGCAGCTCGGCCGTAGAGAGGCCGCGCGTGTCGGCGGGGGTGTGGACCTTGTCGAGCAGAGGCGTGATCGGCGGCATGAATAAGCAAGCTGCTGGTGGGCGAACTAGTTGCGGCGCTGTAGCACGAAATCAACGCTGGCCCGCAGGAAATCGGCCTGTTCGCCAAAGGGATCGAGGTGGGACTTGGTCTGTTCGACCAAGATCTGCAACCTCTGGCGGGCCGCCTCGGCGCCCAGCAGGGTGACATAGTTGGCCTTGCCCATGGCGGCATCCTTGCCCGCCCGCTTGCCCATCAGGTCGGGGTCGCCCTCGGCGTCCAGCAGGTCGTCGACGATCTGGTAGGCGAGCCCGAGATCCTGGGCGAAGGCCATCAGGGCGTGGCGTTCGGGATCGCCGAGGTGCGCCATGGCCAACGGCAGTTCGAAGGCGCAGGCGATGAGGGCGCCGGTCTTCATGCGCTGCATGCGGGCCACCGCGCCGAGGTCGTCGCGCACTCCCAGCAAGTCGATCATCTGGCCGCCGCACATGCCCCTGGCCCCGGCCGCCGCGGCCAGGCGCAGGATCAGCTCGGCCCGGGTCGCTCCGTCGGGATGGGTGTCCGGATGCGCCAGGATCTCGAACGCCGCGGCCTGGAGCGCGTCGCCGGCCAGGACGGCGGTCGCCTCGTCATAGGCCTTGTGGACCGTCGGGCGTCCGTGCCTGAGGTCGTCGTCGTCCATGCTCGGCAGGTCGTCGTGGATGAGGCTGTAGGCGTGGACGCATTCCAGCGCGCAGGCCGCCCGCAGCAGGGGCCGCTCCTCCAGCTCGAACATGCGGCCCGTCTCGAGCACGAAGTAGGGCCGCAGCCGCTTTCCCGGGCCCAGCGCGGCGTAGCGCATGGCCTCCGTCAGGCGCGATTCCGGCCCGTCCGCCCGGGGCAGCAGCTCGTCCAGCGCGACGGTGACCAGGTCGGCCGCCTCGGCCACGCGGCGCGCCACCTCCGACATCAGCTGAACTCGGCCGGTTGCGTCCCCTGCGGACCTTGGGCGCCGACGACGATCTTTTCCACCCGCAGGCGCGCGGCCTCCAGCCGCTGTTCGCAGTGGGCCTTCAGCTTGGCGCCGCGCTCATAGAGGCGGATCGAGTCCTCGAGCGGCGCGCGGCCGGATTCGAGTTCGCCCACAATGCCTTCCAGCTCGGCGAGCGCCTGTTCGAAGGTCAGCGCTTGGATGTCGTCGGTTTCGGCCATTTCGCTCCTCGGGAGAACCGCCAACCTAGAGAGGCGAGGCGGCCGCCGCAACGGGGCCTGGCCACAGGTTCAGGGCCGCTCGAAACGGCGCATCGACCAGTACTTGTAGCCTTCGCTCGCCGTCATCCGCCAGCCACGGCGGCGCAGGGCCCGGCCGACCATGAAGTTGAAGAAGCCATGGGCGAGGACGACCACGTCCTCGCCGCCCTCGGCGAGTTGGATCAGGCGCTCGGCCGCCTCGTCGGCGCGCTGCTCGGCCTGACCGCGGGTCTCCTGGCCATGATGGTGGAAGAACCACCACCAGACGCGGGCCACGAACCCCCAGAGCGCCGGGGTCAGCTTGATGAAGTTCGGCAGGTTCGGCGGCGGCAGGGGCGCCTCGACGAACATGGCCTCGCTGACGAACTCGCGCCCCTGGGTCAAGGCCAGCGCGGTGTCGATGGACCGCTGCCGGGTGGAGGAGATGATGGCGCCGGCCTTGGCGACGAAGGACATCAGCGCGCCGGGCGGCGTCTGGCCGGGAAGGATGCCCAGCACCTCGTACTGCGCCCAGAACTGACGATAGCCCTCGGCGTTGATCCACACCTTTCGGCTGATGGCCGGCTCACCATGGCGGGCCAGGACGATGGAGCCGGCGCGTCGCACGACGATGGCCCCCGGGGGCGGCGAATCGACGGTCAAGGAATCGGCCATGTCATCCGAAGGTCTGCGCCCAAGGCCGCAAGGCCCCTACCCCTCTTGCAGGGCCCGGACATGCGCTGCCGCAGACCGGCCCAGAGCCTGAAGGTCGTATCCGCCCTCGAGCGCCGACACAACCCGGCCGCGCGCGCTGGCTTCGGCGGCGGCCACGATCTGCCGCGTCGCCCAGGCGTAGTCGGCCTCGGTGAGCTGCTGGCCGTCCGGGCCTCCGCCAAGCGGGTCGTCGCGATGGGCGTCGAAGCCAGCCGAGACCAGGATCAGATCCGGTGCGAAATCCCGCACCTGGGCCATCAGGTCGCCGAAGGCCGCACGCCAGCCCTCCGCTCCCCCGCCGGCCGGCGAGACGGCGTTGCGGATGTTGTCCGCCGCGGGCTCGGAGGGATGGCCGGTGCCGGGCCAGAGCGGCCACTGCTGGATCGAGGCGAACAGCACGCCCGGCCGCCCGGCCAGGGCGGCCTGAGTGCCGTTCCCGTGATGGACGTCGAAATCCACCACGGCGACGCGCGACAGGCCGCAGGCCTGGGCCACGAGGGCTCCGATCGCCACGTTGGAGAAGATGCAGAAGCCCATGGACGCCGCCGGCTCGGCGTGATGACCCGGCGGCCGGACGGCGCAGAAGGCGCGCCGGGTCTCGCCGCCCGCGACCGCCCGGACGGCTGCGGCCACGGCGCCGGCCGCCCGGCGCGCCGCCACCAGGCTGCCGGGCGAGAGCCATGTGTCGGGATCGAGCTGGACGCGGCCCGCCCTCGGCGCGGCCGCCAGTATGGCCTCCACATAGGCCCGGTCGTGCACGCGCAGGAGATCTTCGATTTCCGCAAGCGGCGCGTCGCGCGGCTCGAGGTCCAGATCGGCCGCCTCCAGCGCCTCGATGACCGCGGCCAACCGCTCGGGCCGCTCGGGGTGATCTTCGCCCGGACGGTGATCGAGCATGTCCTCATGGGTATAGAGAGCCAGCATCACGTCCCATCCTAGCGCGAAACGCCCGTTACGCATGCCCGAGATCACCATCCGCCGCGCCGGCCCGGAAGAGGCCGAGACGCTGTCGGCCATCGGCCGCCTGACCTTCGTCGAGACCTTCGGCCATCTCTATCCGGAGGCGGATCTGAGCGCCTTCCTCGAAGAAGCCTACGGGGTCGCGAAGCTCGCGCGGCTCGCGGCCGATCCCCGTTGGGCCTTCTGGCTGGCAGAGGCTGACGGCGCCGCGGTGGGCCACGGCCTGGCCGGCCCCTGCGACCTTCCCCATCCGGAGGTCACCGCCACCTGCGGCGAGATCAAGCGACTCTACCTTCTGAAGGCCGTGCAGGCCGGCGGCCACGGCGCCCGTCTTTTCGAGACCATGGTGAGCTGGCTGCAGGGCGCCGGCGCCAAGGACCTGTGGCTCGGGGTCTGGTCCGAAAACCATGGCGCGCAGCGGTTCTACCGCAGGTATGGGTTCTTGCCCGTGGGCGAATATGGCTTCCACGTGGGGGCCACGGTGGACCGCGAGTTCATCTTCCGCCGAAGGGCACAGAATTTCTGATCACCCTGTCACAAAAGGTCGACACGTGCCCCCTATCCAGCCTTCCACCCGCTCAGCTGGTGGAATATTGCCGAGATTTAACGGTACGCGCTTTGACGCAGGGCGCGGTTTCTGAGAATTTGTCGCAGGTCACCTGCTGAACGGAGAGGCGTCGGTCGGCATGCTGAGGATTGGGTACGTCCGACTGCGGGACGCGCGTTCGGCGGAGGATACCGCCACCTTGAAAGGCTTCGGCTGCCATGTGGTCCGCGCCGAGGAACCGGCGGGTCCGGACGCCGACGATTCCGCCGTCCTGTCTTCGATTCTCGACTTCATCGCCGAGGGCGATCAGCTGGTCGTCACGCGCCTGGAGCACCTGGCCCACTCCACCCGCACCGTGCTGGAGGTCATCGACCGGCTGGAGCAGCGCCGGGCCAGCCTCTTCGTGATCGAACCGGAGCTGTCCACCGACGGCGAAGGCGGCCGCGCCCTGCGCGCGGCGCTGAAGGCGGTGGCCTCCGTGGAGCCCGCCTGGAGCGGCCGCAAGCGCCGCAGCGCGCCGGCGCCGGAGGAGATCCGCGCCTTGCAGCAGGCCGGGGTCGGCCCCGTGGAGATCGCCCGTCGCCTCGGCGTGTCGCGCATGACCGTCTGGCGCAAGTTGCGCGCGATGGAGGCCTGACCTTCGCGATCGGCGCGCCCGTTCGGCCCTGACGAAGGCGCAGGGCGGCGCTGGACATCGCCGCCTCGCCGCCCCATCCTCCGGGATCAAACGTCTGTTCGTCCCGCTATTTGGGAAGGCCGCCCCATGTTCATGCGATTCTTCACCGAGCTGCGCGAGGCCAAGGTCCCGGTGACCTTGAAGGAATACCTCATGCTGATGGAAGCCCTCGACAAGGTCGTGATCGACCGGTCGGTGGAGGACTTCTACTACCTGTCGCGCTCGGCCCTGGTGAAGGACGAGAAGAACCTGGACCGCTTCGACCAGGTCTTCGGCCACGTGTTCAAGGGGCTGGAGAAGGTCGATGGGATCGGCACGGCCGACATTCCCGCGGAGTGGCTGGAGAAGATCAGCGAGAAGTTCCTCACCGAGGAGGAGAAGGAACAGATCAAGGCCATGGGCGGCTTCGACAAGCTCATGGAGATGCTCGCCGAGCGCATGCGCGAGCAGAAGGAGCGCCACGAGGGCGGCGACAAGATGATCGGCACCGGCGGCACCTCGCCCTTCGGCGCCAATGGCTATCATCCCGAAGGCGTCCGCATCGGCCAGGACAAGAGCCGCCACGGCAAGGCGATCAAGGTCTGGGACAAGCGCGAGTACAAGAACCTCGACGACTCCGTCGAGCTCGGCACCCGCAACATCAAGGTCGCCCTGCGCCGCCTGCGGAAATGGGTGCGCGAGGGCGCGACCGAGGAACTGGACATGCCCGCCACCATCCGCGGCACGGCGGAAAAGGGCTATCTGGACATCAACATGCGGCCCGAGCGCCGCAACAAGGTGAGCGTGCTCATCTTCTTCGATGTCGGCGGCTCCATGGACGCCCACATCAAGGTCTGCGAGGAGCTGTTCTCCGCGGCCCGCTCCGAGTTCAAGAACATGGAGTTCTACTACTTCCACAACTGCCTCTACGAGACCGTGTGGAAGGACAACCGCCGCCGGCACACCGAGAAGCTGAACACCTGGGACGTGCTCCACAAGTTCTCCAGCGACTACAAGGTGATCTTCGTCGGCGACGCCACCATGAGCCCCTATGAGATCACCTATCCGGGCGGTTCGGTGGAACACTGGAACGAGGAGGCCGGCGCCGTCTGGATCGACCGCGTGGCCCAGATCTACGAGCACATGGTCTGGCTGAACCCGACGGCCGAGCGCCACTGGGCGCACACGCCGTCGATCGAGGTGATGCGCCAGCTGGTCAACGACCGCATGTACCCGCTGACCATCGAGGGCCTGGACAAGGCGATGCGGGAGTTGGCGCGCTAGGCCGCAGGCGCCGTCCGTTCACGGCTGTTATGCTGCCGGCGGAGCATCAGATTCGCATGACCGACCCCGTCCCCACGTCTCCGCCCGAGCCGGAGACGGAAATGCAGGAGGCGGCCACCAAGGCCGCCGTCTTCTGCGCGGCCGAGCGGCTGTTCGCCCTGCACGGCTTCCAGAACGTGTCGGTGCGCGACATCACCGCCGAGGCGGGCGTCAACCTGGCCTCGGTGAACTACCACTTCGGCTCCAAGGACGGCCTGCTGTTCGAGATCTTCCGCCGGCGCACGGCGGAGCTGAACCGCGAGCGGGCCCGCATGCTGCACGAGGCCAATGACCGGCACGGCGGCAAGCCGCCGGTGCGCGAGATCCTCGAGGCCTTCTTCGCGCCCCCGCTGAAGTGGGCCGACCCGGCCGGCGACCGCCGCATCTCCGTCCAGTTCATCATCCGGGCCCGCAGCGAGGGCACGGCCGAGATGCGCGAGGTGCTGCAGAACGACGTCTCGCACCTGCGCCGCTTCGCCGATGCGCTGATCGCCGCCCGTCCCGACCTGGCGCTGGAGGACGTCTACTGGCGCCTGCATTTCTGCCTGGGCATGGTGCACAACAACCGCTTCGCCGAGTTCGACCGCCTGCACCACCTGTCCGACGGACTGACGCGCGAGCAGGACGCCGACGGGCTCCTGGCCCGCATGGTGGATTTCGCCGAAGCCGGCTTCCTGGCCTGATGGGCGGCGCCCTCGTCACCCACGTGGCGAGCCGGCCGGGCCATTCCTTTTCCAAGACTCTGCAGACCGAGATCCGGCTGATCGCCGGGCTGGGCGTCGAGGGCGACGGACATGCGGGGGCGACCGTCCAGCACCGCTCGCGCGTCGCCAAGGATCCGAGCCAGCCGAACCTGCGCCAGGTGCACCTGATGGCCGGCGAATTCCATGACGAGCTGAACGCCGCCGGCTTCGACGTTTCACCCGGCGACCTGGGCGAGAACCTGACGACGCGCGGGATTGCGCTGCTGGAGCTTTCCGCCGGCTCACGGCTGCGGATCGGCCACGAGGCGGTGGTGGAGATCACTGGCCTGCGCAATCCGTGCTGGCAGCTGGACGCCTTTCAGCCCGGCCTGACCGCCGCCAGCCTCGGCCGCGACGCCGAGGGCGGCCTGGTGCGCAAGGCCGGCGTGATGGGGATCGTTCTGGCCGGCGGCCTCGTGCGGCCCGGCGACGCCATCGCCATTGAGGCGCCGGCGGTCTTCCGGAAACTGGAACGGGTCTAGGCGACCAGGCTCCAGGCGAACCGCAGATCCTGGACGAACTCGGCATAGGCGCGGGCCTTGGCCTCGGCGTCCGGAACCCGCAGCAGGTAGGAGGGGTGCCAGGTGACCACGCCCTGGGCCTGGTCCTCGAGCTGGAACGCCTGGCCGCGGGACTTGCCGATCGGCAGGCTCTTGCCCATGACGCCGCGCACCGCGGTGGCGCCCAGGGCGACGACGACGCGCGGCCGCACGATCCGCCGTTCGGCCTCCAGCCACCAGCGGCAGGCCTCGATTTCCGGCGCGTCCGGCGTCTTGTGCAGCCGCCGCTTGCCGCGCAGCTCATGCTTGAAGTGCTTGACCGCGTTGGTGACGTAGGCCTCGCGCCGCGGCACGCCAGCCTCGTTCAGAGCGCGGTCGAACATCTGGCCCGCCGGCCCGACGAAGGGCTTGCCGGCCAGGTCCTCCTGGTCCCCGGGCTGCTCGCCCACGAACATCAGCCGCGCGGTCTCCGGCCCCTCGCCGGCCACGCCTTGGGTCGCGTCCTTCCAGAGATGGCAGCGCCGGCAGGCGTCGACCCCGGCGGCGATCTCGGCCAGCGTCGCCGGCGCCGACCCTTCATAGGGGGCGTCGCGGCTGGCGCGCCGGGCGGCGCGGACGATGCGGCGGGCGGGTTCGGAAGGGCTCTGGGCGACCATGGTCTCTGTCCGGGCCTGTGCGGAACGGGTCAGTTCGGGAATGAGCGCAGCCTCGGGAAGGTTGCGCCAGTAGCGCTTGGGCATCTCCTTCCGCATGGCCGAGAGCCGCACCCGCGCCGGATTGAAAGTCGCCGCATAGTAGGTGCGCCAGAACGCCTCCAGGGCGTCTTCGGCCGGCGCATCGGCCGGATCGGCGCCTGGCGTGAAGCGGAGCGTCTCGGTGTCCCAATGGGCGCAGACGTCCGGCGTCAGGATGGAAAAGCGCATGTTGGCGAACCGCCGGACGAAGAAGGGCGCGGTGGCTTCGGTCACCCGGTGGGCCGGCTCGAACCAGGCGACATAGGCCTCCTCGTCCGCTGCGGCCGCCACGGACCGGAAGCGGACGAAGGCCTTCATCTTGTGAGCGGCGCGATCCACCTGGCGTTCCATGTCGCGGGCGCGGACGACATCTTCATCCGCCGGCTGGGCGAGCAGATGGGGCGTCTCCGGCAATCGCCAGAGCAGACGGTAGAGCAGGTCGAACCGCGCCGGCGAGCGGTGCAGCACGACCCGCTGGGCCAGATCGACGAAGCTGCGCGAAACGCGGATGGCGCCCGCCCCGCCCTCGTCCTGCGCCGGCTCGGCGAACAGATCGGCCGCGCCGTCGTCGACCGTCCAGACCACGTCGGCCGGGGAGACGCCGCCCGTCCGCAGGGCCCTGGCCGCCTCGCGCCAGCCCTCGAAATCGGTCTCAGAAGCCAGCCTCACGACGCGCATGTCAGAAGAGGCTCGGCTGCTCGGGCGCCGGCGCGAAGCGCGCCCGAAGACCCTCGGCGTCGGTCAGGCCCCCTGGTCGCCAGTCCTCCAGCACGACGAAGGGCTTCAGCTTCTCCAGGCTGCGGCAGATGCGCTTGAGATCGGCCAGCCGCAGGCGGGCCAGGCGACGGGCGGCGATCAGGCGCTCCACGCCCATGGCCCCCAGCCCCGGCACCCGCAGCAGCGTCTCGCGATCGGCGCGGTTCAGATCGACGGGAAACCGGTCCCGGTTCTTCAGCGCCCAGGCAAGCTTCGGATCGATGGCGAGATCGAGGTCCTGGCCCGGCGGCGCGATCTCCTCTGTCTCGAAGCCGTAGAACCGCATCAGCCAGTCGGCTTGGTAGAGCCGGTGTTCGCGCATCAGCGGCGGCCGCTGGGGCGGCAGGGATTTGGACACGTCCGGGATGGGGCTGAAGGCCGAATAGTAGACGCGGCGCAGGCCATAGGCGCCGTAGAGGCTCGCCGAGCGGCCGAGGATCTCGCCGTCCGAAGCCCCGTCGGCGCCGACGATCATCTGGGTCGACTGCCCCGCCGGCGCAAACTTGGGCGGCCGCGCCTTGCGCCCAGGCTCGGCGCCGGCCTCGATCCCCAGGCGCACCGCCCCCATGGCCTTGCGGATGACGCCCGCATCCTTTTCCGGCGCGAAGGCCGCCAGGCTCTCGTCCTTGGGCAATTCGATATTGATGGAGACACGGTCGGCGTAGAGGGCCGCCGCATTGACCAGTTCGGGCGAGGCCTCGGGGATCAGCTTGAGGTGAATATAGCCGCGGAAGTCGTGGACCTGCCGTAGGTCGCGGGCGACCTTCACCAGCTGCTCCATGGTGTAGTCGCCCGACCGGATGATGCCGGAGGAGAGAAACAGCCCCTCGATATAGTTGCGCTTGTAGAAGCCGAGCGTGAGGTCGACCACCTCCTGCGCGGAGAACCTTGCGCGCGGCGTGTTGGAGGACACACGGTTCACGCAGTAGGCGCAGTCATAGATGCAGTAGTTGGTGAGCAGGATCTTCAGAAGGCTCACGCACCGCCCGTCGGGCGTATAGGCGTGGCAGATCCCCATGCCCTCGGTGGACCCGACACCCTTACCGCCCCGGGAGTCTCGCCCCTTCGCGCCGGACGAGGCGCAGGAGGCGTCGTACTTGGCGGCGTCGGCGAGGATGGAAAGCTTCTGCTTGAGGTCGAGAACGGCCATGGGGCCATTCTAATGTTCCCATTTTGTTCCGCAAGCGGCGCCGTGGGGTTTTGGTCTTGCAGGCAGACGCCAACAGCCGTTCTTCTGCGAGCCTTCACCAGGGCGGATTCCGCCACTGGATCTGCGTAAGGAGTGTTCCGGTGCGTGTCGAAGGTGGATGTCTTTGCGGCCAGGTCCGGTACGTCGCCGACGGAGAACCCGTGAATGTCCGCATCTGCCATTGTCGGATGTGCCAAGCCGCGATCGGCGCGGCGTTTAACGCCCGCATGCTGTTCCGCCGCTCAGACGTCGAGATCACCGGGGAGATCCGCCAGTTCAATTCCTCGCCTGAGCTGGCGCGGGGCTTCTGCGCGACCTGTGGCTCCACGCTGTTCTCAGCGCGTGAGAGCCAGGGACTGATCGGTCTGACAAGCGGAACGCTGGACGACCCGTCGGTGTTTCAGCCCACCATGCACATTTGGACGTCCTCGCGGCAGCCCTGGCTGAGGATCGACGATGGCCTGCCGCAATATGCGGAGGCCCCGCCGGCCCAGGGCTGACCCCTAGAGCGTGACGCGATCTGATGGGATCAGATCGCCGCTCTAGATTCATTACCGACGCGCGTTTCGCCCGATAACCGGTTCCCACTTTTCGGAACGCGCTCTAGGCGCGGGCCCTCCAGGCGGCGCGTTCGGCGAAGACGCGGGTGACCTCGGCCATGTTTTCCGTGCCCCAGGCGCAGAGCGGCACGAGGGCCTCCGCCAGGCTGACGCCCAGCGGCGTCAGGCTGTAGTCGACGCGCGGCGGGACCTCCTTGTAGTCGGTCCGCTTCACCAGGCCATCGGCCTCCAGCTCCTTGAGCTGCTGGATCAGCATCTTGTCGCTGACGTCGCGCACCGCCCGGCGGAGCTCGCCATAGCGGGTCGGGCCGCCCTGGGCGAGGAAGTAGAGGATCAGCGGCTTCCACTTGCCGGCGATGACCCGCAGCGTCGCATCGAGTCCGCAGGTGAACCCCGGCAAGGTCGGCGTGCAGGTCTGCGTGTCCGCGGACGGGGCGTCTGAAGCTGTGGCGGCGTGTTCGGATGACATTTTTGCCCACTTACCGAAAGGTGCATACTTGTCGATAGGTGGGTGCGCCGCCAGCTCATGGCAACCTCAGTGCAGGAGCAACACCATGAGCAGACTTTCCGGCAAGACGGCGGTGATCACCGGCGGCGGCAGCGGCATCGGCCTTGGGGCCGCCAGGCGGTTCGTCGAGGAAGGCGCCTTCGTCTACATCTTCGGCCGTCGGCAGGCGGCCCTCGACGCCGCCCTGGCCGAGCTTGGCCCCAACGCCCGCGCCGTCCGCGGCTCGGTCACCGATGCGGCCGATCTCGACCGCCTCTACGAGGCCGTGAAGGCCGAGCGGGGCGGGCTGGACATCGTCTTCGCCAACGCCGGCACCGGCGTGGTGGCGCCGCTGGGGGAGATCTCGTCTGAGCAGTACGATCAGACCTTCGACGTCAATGTGAAGGGCCTCATCTTCACCGTTCAGAAGGCCCTGCCCCTGATGTCGGCGGGCGGCTCCATCATCCTCACCGGCTCGACCACCGGCGTGATGGGCACCGGCCAGTTCAGCATCTACAGCGCCAGCAAGGCGGCGGTGCGCAATCTGGCGCGCAGCTGGGCGGTGGATCTTCAGGGGACCGGCATTCGGGTCAACGTCCTCTCGCCGGGACCGACCCTGACGGATCTGGCGCTGGAGGTGGTCGGCGAGGAGGCCTTCCACGCCCTTGGCGCGGCGACCCCCATCGGCCGGCTCGGCGATCCGGCGGAGACCGGCGCCGTCGCGGCCTTCCTGGCCTCGGCCGACGCCAGCTTCATGACGGGCGGCGAGGTCTTCGTCGACGGCGGACTGGCGCAGGTCTAGGGACGGCGGGGGCGGGCTCCTTTCGTCCGGGGCCCGCCTCCGGCCACGCCAACGCCGTCATGGCCCGCGGCCTGACGCAGGATAAGGGCCGGGGCCGGACGCCCGGAACCATAGCTGCAAGGGCGGGTTTGGTGGCGGCATGTCCCGCCTGACCATCCGCCACGAAACCCGCTACGCCTACGAGCACGCCGTCGCGTTCGGGCCGCATGAGCTGCTGTTGCGGCCGCGAGGCGGCCATGCGCTGCGGGTCGTGAAGGGCTCCCTCACCTTCTCCCCCCGCGGGGAGACCCGCTGGCGCTACGACGCCTATGGCAACTGCGTCTGCCAGCTCACCCTGCTGGAAGAAGCCGCCGAGTTCCTGGTGGTGAGCGAACTGGAGATCGAGCGGTTTCCAGCGCCCCTGGCCCCACAGGAGGTGGACGACCCCCGGACGGCCACGCCGATCGTCTACCCGGCCAATGACCGCGCCGTGCTCGGTCCCTATGTCGAGCCGGCCACCGACGACCCGGAGGGCGTCCTGTTGCGGTGGCTGCACGGTCAGGCGCCGGAGGTGGGCGAGCCCGCGCTCGACTATGTCCTGCGCCTCAATCGCGCCATCCATGACGCCTTCGAATACCAGGCCCGCTACGAAGAGGGCGTCCAGGCGCCGTTCGAAACGGTCGCCCGGCGGAGCGGCACCTGCCGGGACTTCGCCTGGCTGATGGTGGAGGTGCTTCGGCGGCTGGGTTTCGCCGCCCGCTTCGTCAGCGGCTACCTCCATTCGCCGGGGCTGGACGGAGTCCGCGGCGCAGGCGCCACCCATGCCTGGTGCGAGGTCTTCCTGCCGGCGTTCGGCTGGATGGACTTCGACCCCACCAACGCGCTGGCCGAGGCCGCCGCCCTCATCCCCGTCGCCGTCAGCCGCACGCCGGCCGAGGCCGCGCCCATCAGCGGCGCCATCATCGGCGTCCCGGGCGAAAGCCGGATGGAGGTCAAGGTGGACGTCCGCCTCTGCCCGCCCCTGGCGAGCGCCGCCTGAGCCGCCCGCGGCCGGTCCCCGAGAAATCGGCTTTTCCCCGTCCCGGACTCTGATAGGACGAGAGGATTGTTTTAGCTGTTCAAAAATTAGGGAGTCGCCCGCGCGACCCTTGCGACCCCGCGCGCGGGTGGGACGCTGTTGGAAAAGAACATCGAGGAAACCTCCACGACGGCCGAGGGCGAGACGGTCGTGGTCCATGCCGACCCTGAGGGGAAGACGCTCGCCGAACGCGAGGCCGAGTACGAGACCTTCGTCTGGGCCAATCTGAAGCGCAACTACATCGCCCACTACCTGCACGGCATGCTGGGCATGACAGGCTTTCGCCTCGTCAATGCGCCGACCTTCCTGCCGGCCTACCTCTTCGCCATCTCCGGCTCGAGCTTCATCGTCGGCCTGGGCCTGGCGCTGCAGCAGGTGGGCGGCGTGCTCTCGCCCATCTTCGGCGCCACCCAGATCGAGCACCGCAAGCGGGTCATGCCCGCCGCCGTGTGGATGGGGGGCCTGGCGCGGGTGCAGATCGTGGGCATGGCCCTGGCCGGCTGGTTCCTCTCGGGGCAGCCGCTGATCGTGGCCATCCTGAGCTTCATGTTCCTCTTCGGCCTCTTCATGGGCACCCAGCGCGTGGTGTTCTCCATCCTGATGGCCAAGGTGATCCCGATCAGCCGGCGCGGCCGGCTGCAGGCCTGGCGCAACGCCACCGGCGGTCTGATCGCCGCGGGCCTGGCCTGGGTGGCGGGGAAGTACTTCGTCGAGGCCGACCTCTTCGGCAACGGCTACGCCACCACCTTCATGTTCGCGGCCATCCTGACCTCGCTGGGCCTGTGGGCGCTGCAGTTTCTGATGATCGAGCCCGAACCGCCGACCACGCGGGCCCAGACGCCGTTCCGGGAACGCCTGAAGGACTTTCCCCGCCTGATCAGCCAGGACCGGGGGTTCATGTTCTTCATGATCGTGCAGATGCTGGCGATCACCGGCCGCATGGCGACGCCCTTCTACATCCTCTACGCCGCATCGACGATCGAGCTGACCGGGGCCAATATCGGGCTTCTGTCGCTGGCCTTCCTGGGCGCCGACACCCTGGCCAACCTGGCCTGGGGCTATCTGGGCGACAAGACGGGCTTCCGCCTCGTGCTGATCAGCTCGCTCGTGGTCTGGATCTCGGCGACGGTCCTGCTGATGAACGTCCACGAGGTGGCCGCCATCTTCGTCGCCTTCTTCGGTCTGGGCGCGGCTCAGTCCGGCTACATGATGAGCGCCCAGACCATGATCCTGGAGTTCGGATCACGGGACGACCTGCCGATGCGGATCGCGTTCTCGTCCACCGCCGAGGGCATCATGGCCTCAGCCGGACCGCTGGTGGGCGGGGTCATGGCCGCCGCCCTCGGCTATGAGAGCGTGTTCGGGACCTCCATCGCCTTTCTGGCGGCGGGACTGACGATGCTGCTTCTCTTCGTGCGCGAACCGAGGACGACGCGGGCGGCGGGCTGAGCCCTAGGCCGCCGCGGCCGCCGCACGCCCGCGGGCGATCCGCTCGCGGGCCATCTCGCCGGCCACTTCGTGCGTCGGCCGCTTCTCCGCCGCAGAGCGGTCGAGCACCTCTTCCAGGGTCTGCATCAGGCGGGCGAGCTTGCCCTCGACCCAGGCCGGGTCATAGGCGGTCCCGGCGTCCAGGGCCCGGATCTCGCCGGCCACGTTGATGATGCCGCCGCCGTTGATGACATAGTCCGGCGCATAGAGCAGGCCGAGGTCGAACAGGGTCTTGCCGACGGCCGGGTCGGCCAGCTGGTTGTTGGCGCCGCCCGCGATCACCTTGGCCTTCAGCCGCGGCAGGGTCTCGGCGCTGACCGCGCCGCCCAGCGCGCAGGGGGCGAAGACCTCGGCCTCGACGTCGAAGATCTCATCGGGCGCCACCACCTGGGCGCCCGTGCGGGCCGCCACCGCCTGGAGCGCGTCGGCGTTCACGTCGGTGATGATCAGGCGCGCGCCGGCCGCGTGCAGCTTGTCGGCCAGATAAGCGCCCACATGGCCCACGCCCTGCAAGGCGACGGTGACGCCGTCGAGCTCACGCCCCAGCCGGCGCCGCACGCAAAGCTGGACGCCGCGGAAGACGCCCTCGGCCGTCACCGGACTGGGATCGCCGGACGCCGCCGGATGGCCTTCGAGCCCGGCCACATAGCGGGTGTGCTTGCGGGCGTGCATCAGGTCGGCTGGCGAGACGCCCACGTCCTCGGCGGTCCAGTAGGCGCCGCCGACCGCCTCGACCGCACGGCCGAAGGCCTCGAAGAGGGCCGGCGTCTTCTGGGTGCGGGAGTCTCCGATGATCACCGCCTTGCCGCCGCCCAGGTCGAGATCGGCCATGGCGTTCTTGTAGGACATGGCCCGGGACAGCCGCAGGGCGTCCTGCAGGGCGTCCTCCGACGTCGGGAACGGCCACATGCGGCATCCGCCGGCGGCCGGACCGCGTGCGGTGGAGTGGACCGCGATGATGCACTTCAGCCCCGTGGCCTCGTCGGAAAAGGCGTGGATGGCCTCGTGGCCTTCGAAGTCGGGGGAGTCGAAGAGGGTCATGCGCGCTCGAAGATCGTTGCGATTGAAACCGGTTGGCGGCGGCCCGCTCTACGCCGCCGGCGCGGGGCTCACAAGCCCGCCGTCGCACGGTCGGGCGCCGGCGTCCAGTCATCGCCCTGGGGCGCCGTCGGTATGGGCGGCGCGCCCGAGGGCAGCGGCGCCTGCGGATCCTTCACGAAGGCCAGGACGTCGCCCATGACCGCCCGCCCCTGCAGGTCGCGGGTCAGCAGGTGCCAGCCCTTCTCGTAATAGGCCGACCGGTCCTCCGGCTTCAGCTTCGCCGCCGCCTGGAAGGCCGGCCGCGCCGGAATGATCTCGTCGTTGGCGCCGTAGAGGTAGAGGGTCGGGACCTGCAGCCGCCCGATGTCGCGCCAGGCGCCTTCCATGAGGTCCACCAGGCCATAGAGGGTGTCCGACCGCGCGCCCCAGATCATCAGAGGGTCGCGTCCCATGGCGCGGAGTTCCTCGATATTGTCGGTCGGCTTGACCCGATCGGTCACCCACTCCGGCGGCGTATAGACCTTCGGTCCGGTCATATGGGCCGCGAACCAGAGCAGGGTCTTGTAGGGCAGCGGCTGGGTCGACCAGCCCCACACCGCCGGCGACATCAGGATCAGGCGATGGGCCTGCGGCGGCCGCTGCGAGGCGAAGGCGCGGATGGCCACGGCGCCGCCCATGCTCTCGCCGGCCACGGCCACCAGGGCATGCGGATGCTTCTGGCGGACCAGGGCCACCAGGGTGCGCAGGTCCTCCAGCAGCAGCTCCTCCTGCGGCCACAGCCCCCGCTCGGGCGAGCGGCCGAAGCCGCGCTGGTCGTAGGCGTAGGTGGTCACCCCCTGCTCCGCCCAGTACGGCGCGGCGAGGTGGAAGGCGTTGGCGTAGTCGTTCATGCCGTGGACGGCGACGATCACGGCCCACGGCTCCTCCGTCCGGGCCTCCCAGGTCGTCAGGCCCAGGCGCGTTCCATCGAAGGTCACGAAGTGGTCGGCGGTCATGCGGGGTCCCTGGAAGCCGAGCGGCGGCTGGCCCGCCTGCTGGGTGACCAGCGGGGTGCAGGCGCAGAGCAGCAGCGATGCGAACAGGATGGCGATGCGGGTCATGGGCGCAGGATTTGCTCCACACGCTGGCGAAGATAGGGCGTCACCTCGGCCTCGAACCAGGGGTTGCGCTTCAACCAGGCGGTGTTGCGCCAGGACGGATGCGGCAGGGGCAGCATGGCCGGCAGATAGTCCCGCCAGGCGCGCACGGTCTCGGTCATATTGGCCTTGCGCTCGGCCTTCAGGGCCCAGGCCTGGGCGTAGGATCCCACCAGCAGGGTCAGCTCGACCCTGGGCAGGTGCGACAGCAGCAGGGGTCGCCAGAGTTCGGCGCAGCGCGAAGGCGGCGGAAAGTCCCCGCCCTTGGGATTGGTCCCGGGAAAGCAGAAGGCCATGGCCGCCACGCCGATGGCCGGATGTCCGTAGAAGGTCTCCCGGTCCACGCCGAGCCACCCGCGCAGCCGGTCGCCGGAGGGGTCGTTGAACGGCAGGCCCGTCTCGTGAACCAGCCGGCCCGGCGCCTGGCCGCAGATCAGGAGGCGCGTCTCGCGGCGGACGCGAACCACCGGCCGCGGCTCGTGCGACAACTCGTCCGCGCAGGCCCGGCACTGCGCAATCTCCGTTAAGACTGTCTCCAGGGTCATCAGGGCATATAGCGGCTGAATCCCGGCTGCGTTCGAATCAGATCTGCGACCGACGCGGCCGGACGGCTGAGTGTCTGTGACGGGTAGTCCAATGCTGACGACGATCAAGGGCCGCATGCGCCTCTCCTGGGGCGTGGGCATGCTCTCGATGCTGGCCCTGGCGGGCCTGAACATCGCCCTTCTGCACATGGTGGCCGAGGCCGGGGGCGGCGCCGAGGCCGAGCGGATCCTGAAGATGGCCACCACCGTCGCCATCGGCATCGGGGTGGCGACCGTGGTCGGCGTGGTGATCGGCGCGCTCTATTTCGAAGGCCTCGTCATCACGGCGCTCTCGAAGATGTCGGTCACCATGCGCAAGCTCGCGGCCGGAGAAGCTGTCGCCGAGATTCCGGGGGCCGAGCGCCGCGACGAGATCGGCGACATGGCCGCCAGCGTGGTGGTCTTCCGCGAGAACGCCGAGGCCCGCGCCCGCCTGGAAGCCGAGGCCGAGGCCTCGCGCGGCGAACTCGACCGTCGCCTCGCCGCCGCCGAATCCGCCTTCGAGCAGGCCAGCCGGGACCAGAAGGTGCTGGTCGACGCCATGGCCCGCGAACTGTCCAAGCTGGCCCGCGGCGACCTCTCCGCCCGCGTCGCCGTGGAGGTCGCGCCGGAGTACCGGCAGCTGAAAGCCGACTTCAACGCCGCCATCGCCCGGCTGGAGGGCGCCATCGGCTCGATCGCCACGGCCGCGGGCGAGATCCGCTCCGGTTCGCGTGAAATCTCCACCGCCGTCGACGACCTGTCCCACCGCACCGAACGCCAGGCCGCGAGCCTGCAGGAGACGGCGGCGGCTCTCGACGAGATCACCGCCACGGTCAAGCGCACAGCCGCCGGCGCCCGCCAGGCCAACGGCTCCGTCGCCCAGGCCCAGACCGAGGCCCAGCGCAGCGGCCAGGTGGTCAGCGAGGCCGTGACCGCCATGGGCGCCATCGCCAGCTCGGCCCAGGAGATCAGCAAGATCATCGGCGTGATCGATGAGATCGCCTTCCAGACCAACCTCCTGGCGCTGAACGCCGGGGTCGAGGCCGCCCGCGCCGGGGACTCCGGCCGCGGCTTCGCCGTCGTCGCCTCCGAAGTGCGTGCGCTCGCCCAGCGCTCCGCCGATGCGGCCAAGGAGATCAAGGGCCTCATCGACGCCTCGGGCCAGCAGGTCCAGAGCGGAGTCGAGCTGGTCGGCCAGACCGGCGAGGCCCTGTCGGGCATCGTCGGCAAGGTCGCCGAGATCTCCCACGTCATCGCCGAGATCGCCGCCTCCGCCGAACAGCAGTCGGTGGGGCTGGCTCAGGTGAACACCGCCATCAACGAGATGGACAAGGTCACCCAGCAGAACGCCGCCATGGTCGAGGAGGCCAACGCCGCCACCCGCACGCTGGACCAGCACGCCGCCCACCTCGCCGAATCTGTCGACCGCTTCCAGCTCTCCGGCGCGCCGACCAATCCGGTGCACGCCCAGCAGGCGCGCCTGGCGGCCCTGGCCGGCGGCCGGGGCTGAACCTCAGGCTTCCGGCGCCCCCTCGCCCTCCAGAGGCAGGCGCAGGCGGTAGACGCCCTTGAACTGGTTCGGATCGGCGGGCTTGCCGTGCCGCGTGATGACCAGCCGGCCCTCACGGGCCATGCCGACGGCGACGGCGCGCACCTTGGGCAAGGTGCGCCGCCAGCCTTCCGGATCGGCGGCGCGGGCCGCCTCCTCGGGCGAGATCGACTTGCCGGGCGCGAGGGGCGCCAGCAGGTCGAGGATCACGGTCTCGATGGGATCGGCCATCAGCCGCCGCGCTTCAGCGTCTCGCGGGCGATGACCACCTGCTGGATCTGGCTGGTGCCCTCATAGATCCGGAAGATGCGCACGTCGCGATAGAAGCGCTCGATGCCGTACTCGGCGATGTAGCCGGCGCCGCCGAAGATCTGCACGGCCCGGTCGGCCACCCGACCCACCATCTCCGAGGCGAAGTACTTGGCCGCGGCGGCCTCCATGGTCACGCTCTGGCCGGCGTCGCGCTTGCGGGCCGTCTCCATGGTCAGGGCCTTGGCCGCCAGGGCCTCGGTCTTGGAGTCGGCGATCATGCCCTGGACCAGCTGGAACTGGCTGATCGCCTGGCCGAACTGCTTGCGCTCGCTGGCATAGGCCACGCAGTCGGCGATAAGCCGTTCGGCCACGCCGACGCAGACGGCCGAGATGTGCAGCCGGCCGCGGTCGAGGACCTGCATGGCGACCTTGAAGCCCTCGCCCTCGGCGCCCAGGCGGTTCTCCGCCGGCACCCGGACATTGTCGAAGATGACGTCGCAGACATGGGCGCCCTGCTGGCCCATCTTCTTCTCGGGCTTGCCCACCGACAGGCCCGGCAGGTCGCGCGGGACCAGGAAGGCCGAGACGCCGCCGCCGCCCGGCTTGTTCGGGTCGGTCCGGGCCATCACCGTGAAGAGGTCGGCCTTGTTGGCGTTGGTGATGTAGCGCTTGGAGCCGTTCAGGACGTAGGCGTCGCCGTCCTTAGAAGCCCGCGTCTGCACCGAGGCGGAGTCGGATCCGGCCTCGGGCTCGGTCAGGGCGAAGGAGGTGATGATGTCGCCAGACGCGATGCCCGGCAGGTACTTCGCCTTCTGTTCGTCCGTGCCGAACATGACCAGGCCCTGGCTGCCGATGCCGACATTGGTGCCGAAGGCCGACCGGAAGGCCGGGCTGGTGCGGCCGAGCTCCACGGCCACCAGGCATTCGTCCTCCATGGAGAGGTCGAGGCCGCCGTATTCGGCCGGGATCGACAGGCCGAAGAGCCCCAGCTCCTTCATCTCGGCCACGACGTCGTCGGGCATGGTGTCGGTCTCCGACACGTGCGCCTCCAGCGGGCGCAGGCGTTCGGAGACGAAGCGGCGGACGGTGTCGATCAGCTGATCGCGGGTTTCGGCGTCGAGGGCCATGTCGGTCTTCTTGTCGCTTCTGGAGGTTGTCTTCGGATCAGGCCTTGGCCAGCGCCAGGGCCGAGCCCTGGCCGACGCCGACGCACATGGTGGCGAGCGCGCGTTCGCCGCCACGCTCGTTCATGGCGCGGGCCGCCGTCAGCGCGATGCGCGCGCCAGAGGCGCCGAGCGGATGGCCGATGGCGATGGCGCCGCCGTGCGGGTTCACATGCTCGGCGTCGTCGGGCAGGCCCCAGGCTCGCGTGCAGGCCAGCGCCTGGGCGGCGAAGGCCTCGTTCAGCTCGACCACGTCGAAGTCCTTGGGCGAGAGGCCGAGGCGGCCGCACAGCTTGTCCACCGCCGGCACGGGCCCAACGCCCATGACGCGCGGCGCGACGCCGCCCGAGGCGCCGCCCTCGATGCGGGCGAGCGGCTCGAGGCCCAGCTTCTGCACCATCTCGGCCGAGGCCAGCAGCAGGGCCGCGGCGCCGTCGTTGACGCCCGAGGCGTTGCCAGCGGTCACCGTGCCGTCGGGGCGCACGATGGGCTTCAGCCCCTGCAGGGCCTCCAGCGTGGTGTCGGGGCGCGGGTGCTCGTCCTGGGCGACGACGGTCTCGCCCTTGCGGTCCTTGATGGTGACCGGGGCGATCTCGCCCTGGAAATAGCCGCGGGCCTGGGCGGCGCCATAGCGATGCTGGCTGCGGGCGGCGAAGGCGTCCTGGTCGGACCGCGCGATCTGGTAGTCCGTGGCGACGTTCTCGGCCGTCTCCGGCATGGAATCGACGCCGTAGTCCTTCTGCATCTTCGGATTGACGAAGCGCCAGCCGATGGTCGTGTCGAAGATCTCCGCCGAACGGGAGAAGGCGCTGTCGGCCTTGCCCATGACGAAGGGCGAACGGGTCATGCTCTCCACCCCGCCCGCGATGACCAGGTCGGCCTCGCCCACGGCGATCATGCGGGCTGCGGCGATGGTCGCATCCAGGCCGGAGGCGCACAGGCGGTTGACGGTGATGCCCGGCACCGAGCTCGGCATTCCGGCCAGCAGCAGCGCCATGCGGGCGACGTTGCGGTTGTCCTCGCCGGCCTGGTTGACGCAGCCATAGACGACTTCGTCGACCTGCTCCCAGTCCACCTTGGGCAGGCTCTCCATCAGGGCCTTGATCGGATGGGCGGCCAGGTCGTCGGCGCGGACCTTGGCGAGCGCCCCGCCGTAGCGGCCGATGGGGCTGCGCACACCAGCACAGAGATAGACGGTCCGGCCTTGCATCATCGTTCCTCGACCCCTAGGCCACGCGCAGCCGCGCGGCCGGTTTGTTGCGGGCGCGCAAACTACTGTTCGAACGCGTGCGGGGCAAACCCGCCATGTGGGCATACGAGGGGATCAGGGACATGGATGGCGGCGGCGAAGACGATCGCGGCGTGATCAAGGACGGCGAGTGGGCCGGCTGGCGCACCTGGGAGGGCTCCGATCCGTTCGAGGATCACGCCGGGCCCTTCTACTTCCGCTACGACGCCGACGGCACGCCGCGCTGCGCCTTCCGCGCGGAGAAGAAGCACATGAACGGCGGCGGCTTCATGCACGGCGGCTGCATCATGACCTTCGCCGACTTCTCCCTCTTCGCCATCGCCCGCGACGCCCTGGAGGGCCAGCACAGCGTGACGGCCACCCTGAACGGCGAGTTCGTCGGCGCCGTGCCCCTGGGCGCGCTGGTCGAGGCCACGGGCGAGGTGGTGCGCGCCGCCCGCTCGCTCGTCTTCGTGCGCGGCCTGATCACCACCGGCGGCGAGCCGGTGATGAGCTTCTCCGGCGTCATCAAGAAGCGCGGGCCACGCAAGTGAGCCTTGCGGCGCGGCGGCGCCGCGCCATCTCTTGCCGGTGAAGGACGGTGCGATGAACGAGACCAAGAAGCCCAATCTCGGCCAGATCGCCATGGGCGCGGCCCTGGCGCTGATCGCCGGGCCCGTGGCGCTGTTCAAGGCGGTCGAGCTCGCCTTCTTCTTCACCGGCGTGGCGCCGGACCGGTGGATCACGCCGGCCGAGCCCACGGCCATGCCGGTCTCCATCGTGGTCCTGATCTTTTCCGGCCTTGCGGCGGCCTATGGCGTGCGGATGATCGCCCGCGAGCTGAAGTCGCCGCGGGCGTGAGCTTGCTCTCGGTCCTCGACCTGTCGCCCGTCAGCGGCGACAACACCCAGGCCCAGGCGGTCCGCGAGAGCCTGGAGGTGGCCAAGGCCGCCGAGCGACTCGGCTATCACCGCTTCTGGGTCGCCGAGCACCACAATATCGGCGGGCTCGCCTCGCCTGCGCCGGAGATCCTGATCGCGGCCCTGACCCAGGTGACCTCGACCATCCGCCTGGGTTCGGGCGGGGTGATGCTGGTCAACTATTCGCCGCTGAAGGTGGCCGAGGTCTTCATGGAGCTGGAGGCCCTGGCGCCGGGCCGCATCGACCTCGGCGTCGGCCGGGCCCTGGGCGCCGACGGGCGCACGGGCGCGGCCCTGCGCTCCTCATCCTCGGAGGCTTTCCCGCACTATTTCGCCCTGCTGAACGCCTGGCTGCTCGACGCCGCCGGCAAGGAGCCGATCGGGGCCGACCATCCGGCGCACGACATCCATGCCCATCCCAAGGGGCCGAGCCATCCCGACCTCTTCATGCTCTGCTCCTCGGCGGAAAGCGCAGCCTTCGCCGGCCAGGCGGGCGTGGGCATGGTCTTCGCCGAGTTCATCGCCCGCAGCGACGGCGGGCCGGCGGTGGCGGCCTACAGGAACAGTTTCCGCCCCTCCCCCTTCCGCGAGACGCCCTGGGCCGGGATCGCCACCATCGCGCTCGCAGCCGACGACCATGACGAGGCCGTGCGCCTGGACGCGCCGCGGCGGGCCTCCAGCCTCGCCACCCTGACCGGCCAGCGCCAGCGCTTCCCCTCCATCCCCGACGCCCAGGCCTACCTCGCCCAGTTCGCCGGCGACCCGCGCCTAGCCGACATCGAGGCGCGCAGCATCGTGGGCGAGGCGTCGGACGTCCGCGCCCGGCTGGCGGAGAAGGCGCGAGAGGCCCGCGCCGACGAGCTCCTCGTCATGGCCTCGGGCCCGACGCTTGCGACCCGCATCCGCTCCCTGGAGCTGATCAAAGCGGGGTGAGAGTCTCGGCGCCTGCAGCTATGCCTCCCGCCACAGCAAGCCCCCTCCGGCCCTTCGGGCCACCTCCCCCACGCTGAGGGGGAGGATCTGCTCAGCGGTCGTCGCCAGCTCGGCGCAAGATGCTCCCCCTTCCAGGGGGAGCTGGCGCCGAAGGCGGCTGAGGGGGTCTGCGGCCCATCGGCCTCATCCCACGCTGGCGTCGCCGCATGTTTCCAGCTTAGCTGTCGCCATGCCCGCCACGACGAACAACACCAGCCGCGAACGCCTCAACGACGCCAATCTCGGCAAGCTGCCCGGCCACCTGGGCCTGGAGATCGTCGAGGTCGGCGACGGCAAGGTCGTCGGCCGCTTCAAGGTGCGCGAAGACCTGGTGGCGCACACCGGCTTCCTGCTCGCCGGCGCGGTGCTGTCGGTCGCCGACATCCTCTGCGCCTATGGCGTCTCCACCGCCTGGCCGGAGGGGGCGAGCGGCTTCACCACGGCGGAGGTGAAGTGCAACTTCGTCGGCACGCTGCGCGAGGGCGAGGTCCTCTGCACGGCCACCATGCTGCACGGCGGCCGCACGACCCAGGTCTGGGACGCCCGCGTCGAAGACGCCGCCACCGGCAAGCTGATGGCGGCCTTCCGCTGCACCCAGGTGATCCTCTATCCGAGGGCGTAAGGGTCGAATCCTATTCCGCCAAACGGTGGTCGATCGCCACCACCTGACGGACGCTGCGCCAGGGACGGATGTCGTCGTCGACGACCAGCCGCCAGGGGCCTTCCTTGTCCGGCAGGGGCTGGCCGTCGAGGCGGTCGGCCAGAATAACCACGTCCTCGTGCAGCGCCTTGTCGGCCTCGGCGGCCGAGAGCACCGCGGCATAGCCGTCGGCGCCGCGGACGACGAGATAGCCCTTCATCGGCTCGCCGTGCGCGCGCATGCCGACCGGCAGGCCGGCCGCCCGCATGACATAGGCGAGCGCCGGCCCCTCATAGACCTGCGAACCGGAACCGCCCGCCACGGTGACGGTGGCGCGCGGCAGGTCGGCCAGGGCGGCGGCCGTGACGGCGGCCGAGGTCCCGTCGGCGCGGGTCACCCTCAGATCCTGGGCCAGCGCCGGCGCGGCGGCGGCGAGCAGCGCAACGGCGGCCAGGGCCGGAATCAGCCGCCTCATTTGGCGGTCTGCACCGACTCGCGCGCCCGCATGGCCTCGAGCCAGCGGTTCACATGGGTCAGTTCCTCCGGCGGCCGGAACTTGATCATCCGGGCGAAGTCGATGGAGGCGAAGGCGACGATGTCGGCGATGGTCAGGCGGTCGGCGGCGATCCACTCGCTCTCGGCCAGGCGGCGGTCGAACACCTTCAGCGCCTTGGTCCCGGCTTCGACGTTGTACTCGCCGATGGCGGGGTTCTGCTTCTCCAGGGCCGCCAGCGCCGGGTGGCCGTGGCGGACGGCCATCATCAGGGGCGTGGCCACCAGCATCTCGGCCCGGCGGGTCCACATCTCGATGATCGCCGTCTCCTTGGGATCGCGGCCCATCAGGTTGGGTTCGGGATAGACGCTCTCCAGATAGCGGCAGATGGCCAGCGACTCGGTGATGCAGGTGCCGTCGTCCATCTCCAGCATCGGGACGTTGGCCAGACCGGCCTTCTGCAGGTAGTCGGGCTGCTTGTGAGCGCCCTCCAGCAGGCTCACCGAGACGATCTCGACGTCGTTGATGCCCTTTTCGTGCATGAACAGGCGGACTCGACGCGGATTGGGCGCGAGTTGGGTGTCATAGAGCTTCATCTGGTTCCTCCCGGACTGGCCGCCGAAAGAGGCGCCGTGACGCTGCGGCGGTCAAGCCGTCGCGGTCACAGGCCGAAGAGCTCGCGGGGCATGGCGCCGACGACGGCGGCGGTCATGCAGGTGGCCAGGAACCCGGCCAGCAGCGCCTTCCACACCAGGCCGATGATCTCGGCTCGGCGTTCGGGCATCAGCACGCCCATGCCGGTCACGGTGATGCCCACCGAACCGATATTGGCGAAGCCGCAGAGCGCATAGGTCATGATCATGCGCGTCCGCTCGCCCATCTCCTCGGGCGGCACCCCGCCCAGCTGGATGAAGGCGATGAACTCGGTGAGCATCAGCTTGACGCCCAGGAGGTAGCCGGCGCGCGGCGCCTCCGACCACTCCACCCCGATCAGCCAGGCGAGCGGGGCGAAGACGACGCCCAGGATCCGCTCCACCGAGATCGGCGCGCCGGCCACGTCGGGGAAGACGCCGAGCAGGCCGTTGGCGATGGCCACGAAGGAGACGAAGACGATCAGGATGGCCGAGATGTTCAGGGCCACGGTCAGTCCGTCCATCGTGCCCTTGCTGATGGCGTCGATGGAGGAGTCGTACTTCAGGAGCGAGCCATAGTCGGCGTAGTAGCCGCCGACGCCCTTCTTCTCCGGCACCATGATGCGGGCCAGCAGCACGCCGGCCGGGGCGGAGATGATCGAGGCGACCAGCACGTGGGCCGCCGCATTGGGCAGCACTTCGCGCAGGATGGTGGCGTAGGCGACCATGGTCGAGCCGGCGACGGTGGCCAGGCCCACCACGATCATCAGGAAGACTTCCGAGCGGGTCAGCTTGTCGAGATAGGCGCGGATGACGATCGGGCTCTCGATCATGCCCAGGAAGATGTTCACCGCCACGGCCAGAGCCGAGGCGCCGCCCAGGCCCATGGTCTTCTGGAAGACGAAGCCGAAGCCGCGGGTGACCCACTTCAGGATCTTCCAGTGCCAGAGCAGGGCCGACAGGGCGGAGATGACCAGGATCAGCGGCAGGACCTGAAAGGCGAAGACGAAGAGCGCGCTCTCGTTGGTCACCTCATAGGGCTGGGCGCCGCCGCCCATGTAGCCGAAGACGAACTGCGTGCCCTGGGCCGTCGCCGCGGCCAGGCCGTCGACGCCGTCATTGATCGCGCGCACCACCGAGCGGGCGCCGGGCAGGCCGAAGAGGAGCAGGACGAGCACCACCTGCACCGCCAGGGCGCCGAGCGCCAGACGCCAGGGGAAACGGGACCTGTCCTCCGACAGGGCCCAGCAGACGAGAAGCACGAGGGAGAGCCCCAGCAGGCTCTGGGCGTTTTCCGGCCGGAACATCAAGCATCCTTCAAGCCCGGCGCCCGAGTCGCGACGGCTTCGTGAACCCCTTGAAAAGGATGCCTTCTCCGCGCGCAAGGGCGGAGAGGTCGCAGAAAGTCGGGCGCCCACCCTTGCGGCACGTTATATTGCGCACAATCTAATTGTGCACTATCAAAGGAGATGCCCATGTCCGCCATCTATGAAACCTGCGCTCGCGCCGTCGGCGGCCGCGACGGCCACGCCGAAACGCCCGACGGCCTGCTGAAGGTCGACCTCGCCATGCCTCCCGAACTGGGCGGCAAGGGTAACGGCACCAACCCTGAACAGCTCTTCGCCGCCGGCTACGCCGCCTGCTTCGAGAGCGCCATGCGCTACGTCGCCCGGCAACAGAAGCTCGGTCTGAAGAACGCCTCGGTGACCGCCACCGTTCAACTGCACCCGCGCGACGGCGGCGGCTTCAAGCTGGCGGTCAAGCTGGATGCGGAAGTGGAGGGCCTCGACGAGGCCGCCGCGCGCGGACTGGTGGAGACGGCCCATCAGGTCTGCCCCTACTCCAACGCGGTTCGTGGCAATATCGACGTGGAACTGACCACGGCGGTGTTGTGAGCAAGACGACCAGCGAAGCTGAAGCGGCGGGCGGAGGGGTCGATCCTCTCCGCCTCGACCTGCAGCTCTGCTTCGCCCTCTACGGCGCGAGCAACCGCATCACGCGGCTCTACCGGCCCCTGCTGGAGCCCCTCGGCCTGACCTATCCGCAGTACCTGGTCATGCTGGGACTTTGGGAGCGGAGCCCGCGCACGGTGGGCGAGCTGGGCGAGGCGCTGGGCCTCGACAGCGGCACGCTGACGCCGCTGCTCAAGCGCATGGAGGCCTCGGGCCTCGTCACGCGCGCCCGCGATCCGGCCGACGAACGGCGGGTGCGGATCAGCCTGACGGAAACGGGCGAAGCCCTGCGCGCCGAGGCTCGGGGCGTGCCCGCCGCCATCGCCTGCCGGCTGGGCGGCGACCTCTCCGAGATCATCGCCCTGAGGACGGCGGTCCAGGCCCTGAACCGCCGCCTCGACGAGGCTGAGGCGACCGACCGCGACTAGCGGCCCATCAGCTCCTTCACGAGCGCCTCGCGGCCATAGACCTTCTGCAGGGCCTCGGTGGCCGCCGCGGTGGCGACGACGACCGTGCGGTTGATCTCGCCGTCATAGCCGTAGGCGCCGCCCAGCGAATGGATGTTGCCGTCGAAGGCTGCGCCCAGCACCTCGCCCTGGGCGTTGACCACCGGCGAGCCGGAATTGCCGCCGATGATGTCGTTGGTGGTGACGAAGTTGTAGACCGTGTCCATGTCGAGCCTGTCCTTCGCCGCCACCCAGCGCGGGGCGAGCTGGTAGGGCTCCGCGCCCGTCGCGCGCTCATAAAGGCCTTCGAAGGTGGTGGTCGCCGGCACGGTCTGGCCGCGATAGGTCCAGCCCTTCACCTGGCCGTAGGAGAGCCGCAGGGTGAAGGTGGCGTCGGGATAGACCTGGTCGCCATAGGCGGCGAAACGGGCGGCGGCGATCCGTTCGGCGGCCTGCGCGGTCGGAGCCTCCACCTCCGTCTCCCACGTCTCGCGCACCTGGCGGGCCATGGGATCGATGCGCAGGGCGAGCTGGATCATCGGGTCTTCGGAGGCCTGGATGGCGGAAAGCCCGCCCTCCCACAGCGCCTTGCGCACCGCCGGATCGTCCAGCTTGGAGCTCGCCACCAGGCGCTCGGCGAGGCCCTCCGGGCTCTCCTTGCCCAGCAGCAGCTTGGTCGCCGGATCGTCGGTGGTCAGGTATTCCCGAGTCTTGGAGAGCCAGAAGGAGAGGTAGAGCTCCTCGAGCGCCTTATCGACCGGACGCTCGTCCAGCAGTTGCTTCTCCAGGAGCGGCAGGCGCGCCTCGGCGAACTCGGCCATGCGCTCGGCGTTCGGCTTCTCGCGCTCCTGAGCCGCACGCACCAGCGCCCGGGCATAGTCGAAGAGGTCCGAATAGGAGCCCGCCCCGGCCTCGATCTGGCGATAGCGGAGGTAGTTGTCGGCATAGGCGCGCTGCGCCGCCGCCACCTCGGCCCACGGATCACCGATCTCGGCCTTCAGCTTCGGGTCGGCGGCCACGCGGGCCTTCAGCTCGGCCTCGGCCTGTTCCTTGGCGGCCATGAAGTCCGGATCGTTCAGCGCGAACTGCCGGCCGAAGAAGACCTTGAAGCTGTTTTCGACGCCGAACAGCGGATCGGTGGCGATGCGCTTGTTCTCCGCGCTCTCCTCGGAGAAGCGGATCAGCCGGCCGCGCAGCTCCGAGCGCTGCAGCTGGCCGACGGGGATGGCCAGGTCGCGCTGTGTCTCCAGCTGGGCCACCGTCAGCAGGCGGTCGGTCGAGCCCGGATTGCCGGAGACGAAGGTCGCCTCCCCGGCCTTCGGCGCACGGGCGACCCAGGTCAGATGCTGGGGCGTGGCCACCGGCTTGCCGTCCTCGTAGAGCCGCACGAAGCCGACATCGAGGTTGTAGCGGGGGAAGTTGAAGTTGTCCGGATCGCCGCCGAAGAAGGCGGTGGCGAACTCCGGCGCGAAGACCAGGCGCACGTCGGCGTACTTGCGGTACTTGTAGAGGCGGTACTGGCCGCCGCGGTAGAGGCTGACGACCTGGCAGCGATAGCGGTCGTCGCCCGCGCAGCCTTCCTGCTCGAGCCTGGCGATCGCCGCGTCGCGGGCGCGCACGAAGGCCTGGCCGTCCAGCCCCTCGCCGGCCAGCTGGATCTGGTCGGTGATGTCGCGGCTTTCGACGAGGATCTCGGCCTGCATGCCGGGGCACTTGCGCTCCTCCTCCCGGCTGGCGGTGAGGAAGCCCGACTGCACATAGTCGGTTTCGCCGCTGGAGAGGTCCTGGACGCATTCGACCACGCAGTGGTGGTTGGTCAGCACCAGGCCCTGGCCGGAGACCACCGAGGCCGAGCAGCCGTTGGTCAGGCGCACGGACGCCGAGCGCACCCGGTCGAGCCAGGCCTGGTCGATCTTCACGCCATAGGCCGCCTCCACCTTGTCGGCGGGGAAGTTGTCGAAGGTCCACATGCCCTCGTCGGCGGCGGCGGGGACGGCCGAAAGGGCGAGAAGGACGACGCCGCTGGCGGAGGCGGCGAGAGCGGAGCGGAGCATGAAGCAAGCCTTTCGCGGAAGACCCGGGCCCTGAAAGGGCCCGTTTTGTCCGCCGTAACAGGCGTCACAGTCGATGGCTACCGGCCGAGCGCCGCCTTACCTCGATTTAACTTGGGTTGAGCGCCCGGCGCGGCCACTCCTTGGGCGCGAGGAGGACGGGCATGTCACTGGCTCTGGCCACACTGATCTACGAATGGCGGCGCTATCTGGCGGCGGTGATCGCCCTGGCGTTTTCGGGCCTGCTGATCCTCGCCCAGGTGGGCATGTTCACCGGCATCGTGCAGGCGGCGACCGCCACCATCGACCGCTCGCGCGCCGACCTGATGGTGCTGCCCGCCCAGTCCGAAAGCCTGATCAACTCCGGCTCCAACGGCCTGCCGCGCAGGCTGCTGCCGCAGATGTACCTGCATCCCGAGGTCGTGGCCGTCGCCGCCCTCGACGGCGCGGGCGGCCGCTGGATGAACACGCCCGAGGAGGGCGAAAAACGCGTCACCCAGTTCGTTCAGGTCGACGTGGTCGACACCACGCCCGGCGCCGTCACCCTGCCGGTGGACTACCCCGAGGAGGTGCGGATCGCCCTGCTGGAGCCCTACGCGGCCGTCATCGACCGGAGCAGTCAGGCGCGGCTGGGCGTGACGCTGAACGACCAGGCGACGATCAACGGCAAGACGGTTCATATCCGCGCCTTCCTCGATGGCTATCCGTCGGTGAACCAGCCCTCGGTGGTCGTCTCCCGCGACACCCTCCGCCTGCTCGGCATGGCCGACGATGGCGAGAAGGTCGGGCCTCTGATGATCCAGCTCAAGGATCCCGCCCGGGCCGAGATCGTCCGCGACCAGCTCAACGCCGTGGCCGACGACCGCTACCGCGCCTGGACGCGCGCCGAACTCGCCAAGGCCAACGAGGGGGCGCTGATGAAGGAGCAGATCATCGGCATCATGCTCGGCTTCTCGGTCTTCCTCGGCTTCCTGATCGGCGTCGGCATCACCTCCCAGACGCTCCGCGGCGCCATCCTGGCCAATATCAAGGAATTCGCCAGCCTGCGGGCCCTGGGCGTCTCCATGGGATCGCTGCGCCTGATCGTGCTGGAGCTCTCCTTCTGGGTCGGGCTGGTGGGGCTCGCCGCCACAGCGGTCTTCACCTTCCTGATCTCGCTCCTGGCCAAGGGCGCCGGCATGCCGATGGGCTTCCCGGTGGGCTGGGTCACCGGCGTCGCCATCCTTCTGCTGTTCATCTCGCTCGCCTCGGGCCTCATGTCCCTGGGCGTCCTCAAGAAGAGCCAACCGGCGGACCTGCTGCGATGAGCCCTCCCCTCCCCCACGGCGACGCCCTGCGCGCCACCGGCCTCACCAAGCGCTTCAAGACCGGCCGCACCTATATCGAGGTGCTGAAGTCGGTGGACTTCGACGCCCGCCACGGCGACCTGACCATGGTCATGGGGCCGTCCGGCTCGGGCAAGTCGACCCTGGTCGCCTGCCTGTCGGGCCTGCTGCGGCCGGACGAGGGACAGGTCACCGCGCTGGGCCAGGACCTGTGGAACCTGAAGACGGCCCGGATCGACCGCTTCCGGCTCGACCACTGCGGCTTCATCTTCCAGGGCTTCAACCTGTTCTCGGCGCTTTCGGCCCTGGACCAGGTGACCACGGTGCTGAAGCACACCGGCCTCACCAAGGACGAGGCGCGCCGGCGGGCCCGCACGGCGCTGGAGGAGGTGGGCCTGGGTCACCGCCTGAACATGCGGCCGGCGGAGCTCTCCGGCGGCGAAAAGCAGCGCGTGGCCATCGCCCGGGCGCTCGCCAAGTCGCCTCGCCTGCTCTTCGCCGACGAGCCCACCTCGGCGCTGGACGGCGAGAACGGCCAGATCGTCATCAAGCTGCTGCAGCGGGCCGCCAAGGCGCACGGGGCGGCGGTGATCTGCGTCACCCACGACCCAAGGCTCGAGGCTTACGCCGACCGCATCATCCACATCGAGGACGGCCGCATCCTGGACGACCGGCGCACGGCGCACGGCTCCTCGGCCGCCCCGCAACCCTCCCTGATCGAGGCCTGAACGACATGCCCGCCTTTTTCCGACGCAAGACCGTCTGGTTCGCCGCCGCCGCCGTCCTGGTGCTGGGCGGGGGCGCCTTCGTCCTCGCCAGCCAGGCGCAGGACAAGAAGGAAGCCGAAGCCGCCCAGGCGGCCAAGGCCGCGCCGCAGAGCCCCTTCGTCGCCATCGCCAACGGCAAGGCCGACGTGGAAGGCGGCCTGATCCAGGTCGCCGCCCGCAGCGCCGGCATCGTTCGCCAGGTCCTGGTCCAGGAAGGCGATCAGGTGAGCCAGGGACAGATCCTCGCCCGGCTCGAGGACGACGAGCCCCGACTGTCCGCGCAGCGCGCGGCCGCCGAGGTCGAGCAGGCGCGCGCCCAGATCGCGCTCACCCAGGTCGAGATCTCCACCGCCAACCGGGAGTACGAGCGGCTGAAGGCGCTCGCGCCCTCCAACTTCGTCGCCGGCCAGAGGCTCGACCAGGCGCAGGATGCGATCCGCTCCGCCGAGGCCCGTCTGCGCGCCCAGCGGGCGGCCGTGGCGACCGCCGAGGCGAGGCTGGCCGAGGCCAACTACAATCTGGAGCTGACGGTGATCCGCGCGCCCGCCGACGGCACCATCGTGCGCCGCTACGCCAATCCGGGCTCGGGCGCCTCCACCCTGAACGTCTCGACCATGTTCGACCTGGAGCCCGCCGGCCAACGGATCGTCCGGGCCGAGATCGCCGAGGGCGCCCTGCCCCACGTGGAGGTCGGCCAGACGGTGCAGATCGCCTCCGAGGCCGATCCGGCCGAGACCTATCAGGGCAAGGTCATCCGCCGCGCCGCGGTGTTCGGCGCCCGCAAGCTGGTCTCCGACGACCCCACCGAGCGGACCGACGATCGCGTGGTCGAGGTGGTGGTCAGCGCCGACGGCGCGCCCTTCCTGGTGGGCCAGCGGGTGCTGGTGAAGTTCCTGCGCGAGGGGGCGCAGCTGGCCCAGGCGAGCTGAGCGCCGCGCGCCGCAGCGCAGCAGCGCCTTGACGCCACAGGGTTTGGCCGCGCACAACCGCGCCCGATTTCCTTCACCTGATCTCGGGAGACTTCCATGGCGGACATCCGCTTCGACGGCAAAGTGGCCATCGTGACCGGCGCGGGCGGCGGCCTGGGCCGTCAGCACGCCCTCGAACTGGCCCGGCGCGGCGCCAAGGTCGTGGTCAACGACCTGGGCGGTTCGGTCGACGGCTCGGGCGGCTCCTCGGCGGCGGCCGACGCCGTGGTCGAAGAGATCAAGGCGGCCGGCGGCGAAGCCATCTCCAACGGCTCCTCGGTCACCGACGACGCCGGCGTGGCCAACATGGTCAAGCAGACCATGGACCAGTGGGGCCGCATCGACATCCTGGTCAACAACGCCGGCATCCTGCGCGACAAGACCTTCGCCAAGATGGAGATGGCCGACTTCGAACTGGTGGTGAACGTCCACCTGATGGGCACGGTCAAGCCGACCAAGGCCGTCTGGGAGATCATGCGCGAGCAGAACTACGGCCGCATCGTCTGCACGACCTCCTCCTCGGGCCTCTACGGCAACTTCGGCCAGTCCAACTACGGCGCGGCCAAGCTCGGCGTCATCGGCTTCATGAACACGCTGCGCCTCGAGGGCCAGAAGAACAACATCCACGTCAACGCCATCGCCCCGGTGGCCGCCACGCGGATGACCGAGAACCTGATGCCTCCCCAGGTGCTGGAGCGGCTGAAGCCGGAATACGTCACGCCGGGCGTCGTCTATCTCTGCTCGGAAGAGGCCCCCACGGGCGCCATCCTGACCGCCGGCGCCGGCGCCTTCGCGCTCGCCCGCATCTACGAGACCGAGGGCGTCTATCTCGGCGAGGGCGGCCTGTCGGTCGAAGAGGTGCGCGACAACTGGTCGAAGATCACCGACCCCGAAGGCCAGCAGGCCTACAACGCCGGCGGCGAGCAGAGCCAGAAGTTCTTCCGCAAGATGTCGGGCGGCTGATCCGCCTGAGCGTTCGGCCTATTCGCGAACGGGCGGCCCCAGCGGCCGCCCGTTTTCGTTTTGGGGCGCGGCCTGCGTGAATCCCCTTGCCTTGGCATAGGTTATCGCGCGTAACCTAGGCCCAAGGATGCGCCCGACAGAGGCGTCACCAATCGACATGGGGAGACGCCCGCGTGGCCCAGACAGACGCAGCCGCGGCTGCCACTTCGCGACAGCTGAAGCTGTCCACCATTCTTGCCTTCGCCTGCACCAGCCTGCCGCTGTCGGCGCTGACCATCGCCATGGCGGTCTATCTGCCCCGGCACTTCGCCGCCGAGATCGGCATCAGCCTGGCCGCCGTCGGCTCGGCCTTCGCCCTGGTGCGGCTGATCGACATTCCGCTCGACCCGCTGCTCGGCCTGGCCATGGACCGGACGCGGACGCGGTTCGGCCGCTACCGTCTGTGGACGGTGATCGGCGCGCCTGTCCTGATGCTGGCCATCTACATGCTGTTCATCTCGCCCTCGGGCAGCGTGAGCGGTCTGATCTTCTGGCTGCTGGTGCTCTATCTCGGCACCTCGATCCTGCACCTCTCCCACGCCGCCTGGGCCGCGACTCTGGCGCCCAGGTACAATGATCGCTCGCGAGTCTTCGCCATCATGACCGCCGTCGGGGTGATGGGGTCTGTGCTGGTGCTGGGCATGCCCTTCCTGGTCGCCGCCCTGGGCATGGAGGAAGGCGCCGGCGTCCCGGCCATGGGCTGGTTCGTCCTGATGCTCACCCCCCTCGCCGTCTGGCTGGTGGTGGCGGTGACGCCCGAGAAGATCGCCCCCGACGTACCGGGCCAGCAGTTCCAGCTGAAGGAGTACTGGCGGCTGATCGTGCGCCCCTCCATGGGCCGCATCGTGCTGGCCGACCTCTGCCTGTCGCTCGGCCCGGGCTGGATGAGCGCCCTCTACCTCTTCTTTTTCACCGACAGCCGCGGCTTCACGACCAGCCAGGCCAGCGGCCTTCTCGGCGTCTACATCCTGGCGGGTTTCGCCGGCGCGCCCCTGCTCGGCCGCCTGGCCATGCGGATCAGCAAGCATCGGGCGGTGATGGTGGCGACGACGGGCTACGCGGTCTCGCTCGTCGTCCTGCCCTTCCTGCCCAAGGGAGACCTGCTGGTGGGCGCCTTCCAGATGTTCACGGCCGGCTTCCTCGCCGCAGGCTTCCAGGTGCTGACGCGGGCCATGACGGCCGACGTCGCCGACGAGGTGCGGCTGGAGCAGGGCAAGGAACGCTCGGGCCTGCTGTACGCCATCACGACCCTGACCTCGAAGATCTCCGGGGCGCTGGCCATCTTCCTGACCTTCACGGTGCTGGAGCGCGTCGGCTACGAGGCCACCCACGGGGCGGTCAACACGCCCGAGGCGATCCGCGGCCTGGAACTCGCCTTCCTGATCGGCCCCATCGTCTTCGTCGCCCTGGGGGGCCTCTGCTTCATCGGATACAAGCTGGGCGAGGACGAGCACAGCCGCATCCGCGACGCGCTCGACGAACGCGACGCCCTCTACGACCAGGCGCCGGTGATCGACACGCTGGCCGGCGAGCCGTCCATCCCCACCCCGCTGGTCGAGCCCCGACAGAGCTGAAATACCAGTGTTTTTTGATGGCGCCCGCTTGCGGAACCCCGCGCGCGGGCGTCTTCTTGCGCGCATAATCGCGCCGCCTCGCGGTTCCCCTCGGGACGACGCCAAAACGATAGATTTGGAGACGTTCCAGTGAATTCAGCCGCCAGGGGCGCGACAGCGTCCGCCGGGGCGGGACGCCTGTCCCTGCCCGCCGTCCTCGCCTTCTCCTCCACCGGCGTTCCCGTCACCGTCCTGGCCCTGGCGCTCGGCGTCTTCCTGCCGCGCTACTTCGCCGGCCATATCGGCATCAGCCTGGTGGCGGTGGGCGCAGCCTTCACTATCGTCCGCCTGATCGACATCGCCTTCGACCCCTTCATCGGCGCGGTGATGGACCGCACCCGCACGCCCATCGGCCGCTACCGCCCATGGATGATCGCCGGCGTCCCGGTGATGATGCTGGGGGTCTACAAGCTGTTCAACCCGCCGGTGGGCGCCGGTGAAGGCTATCTGATCCTCTGGCTGCTGGTGATCTATGCGGCCCTGTCGATCCTGACGCTCGCCCACGCCGCCTGGGCCGCGGCCATCGCCACCAGCTATCACGACCGCTCGCGCGTCTATGGCTGGATGCACGCGGTCGGCGTCGCCGGCTCGGTGGGCCTGCTGCTGCTGCCCGTGCTGACCGGCGGCCGCGTTGAACCCGGCACGGGCGAGAGCATGCCGACCATCGGCTGGATCATCATCATCGGCATTCCGCTGACCACGGCGCTCTGCGTGCTCTTCTCGCCGGAGAAGGTGGCGCCCAAGACGGCCCGCGAGACCTTCGACCTGAAGGAGTACTGGCAGGCGCTGAAGCGCCCCGAGATGGTCCGGCTGATCGCCGCCGACCTCGCCCTGGCGCTCGGCCCCGGCACGACGGCGGCGATCTACGTCTTCTTCTTCCACGACGCCAAGGGCTTCACCTACGCCGAAACCTCGATCCTGCTGGTGCCCTTCATCGGCGCCGGCCTGCTGGGCGCTCCGGTCTGGGCGGCCATCGCCCAGAGGTTCGGCAAGCACCAGACCCTGATGGGGGCGGCGGTCTGCTACGCCGTCTTCCAGACCATCCTGATGGCCATTCCCAAGGCCCTGTTCGTCCCCACCGCGATCGGCATGTTCGCCGTGGGCTTCACCTCCAGCGCCTTCATCCTGCTGGTCCGGGCCATGGTCGCCGACGTCGGCGACGCCATCCGCCTGGAACAGGGCAAGGAGCAGGTCGGCCTGCTCTACGCCATGGTGACCAGCACCCAGAAGGTGGGCGCGGCCATCTCGGTCGGCATCATCTTCCCGGTCCTGTCGCTGGTCGGCTACAACGCCGCCGACAATGCGGTGAACACGCCCGAGGCCATCTTCGGCCTGGAGATGTGTTACCTCTTCGCGCCGATCGTCTTCGTGCTCGTCGGCGGCGCCTGCTTCTTCGGCTATGGGCTGAACGCCGAGCGCCACGCCGAGATCCGCGAGAGGCTGGACGCCCGCGACCGCGCCATCGAGATGGAAGAGCCCATCACCGAAAGCCTCACCCTGTCGGCCACCCTGCCCGACGTGCCGGTGGAGCCCCGGCGCGCCGACTAGGCCGGCTGACGCTCCAGCGCCAGGCGGACCCGTTCGGCCGCCTGGCGGAAGGCGCGCGCCGGGACGCTCTGCGGGGCGACGGCGGTCAGAGGCCGGCCGTCGTCGCAGGCCTGCCGCAGGGCCACGTCGATGGGGATCTCCGCCAGCAGGGGCACGCCCAGCCGCTCGGCCTCCCTGGCCGCGCCGCCCTGGCCGAAAATCGGGATCGGCGCGCCGGTCGAGGGATCGGCGAAATAGGCCATGTTCTCGATCACGCCCAGGATCGGCGTGCCGGTCTTCTGGAACATGGAGGCCGCGCGGCGCACGTCGATCAGCGCCACCTCCTGCGGCGTGGAGACGATGACCACACCGTCGAGCTTCATCTTCTGGATCAGGGTCAGCTGAATGTCGCCGGTGCCCGGCGGCAGGTCGACGACCAGAATGTCCAGCGGCGCCTCTTCCGAGCCCCAGGCCACCTCGTGCATCATCTGGCGCACGGCCGAGGAGGCCATGGGACCGCGCCAGATCATCGGCGCATCCTCGTCCACCAGGAAGCCGATGGACATCACCTTCAGCCCCCAGGCTTCGAGGGGGATGAGCTTCTTCTCGGGATGGTATTCGGGATCGCCGTCGGCCCCGAGCATGCGGGGCGCGGAGGGGCCGTAGACGTCGGCGTCCAGCAGGCCCACCCGCAGGCCGAGCGCCGCGAAGGCCGCCGCGAGATTGACCGACGTGGTGGATTTGCCCACGCCGCCCTTGCCGCTGGCCACCGCGACCACGCGCCGCACATGCGGCGGACGAACGGCGTCCGCCGGCGGCGCGGGGCGGGCCTGGGGATCGGGCGCCAGCCGCGCGCCCTTGCGCACGCGGGTGACTCCCGGCGCCGGCGGCGGGGGTTCGGCGGAGCCCTCGGCGTTGGTCAGAACCACCTGGGCCCGCGCGACGCCCGGAACGCTCAAAAGCGCCTGTTCTGCGGCTTCCCGGACCGGGCCATAGGCCTCGAGCTGGCCAGCCGGAGCCTCCAGCATGAAGCCCGCCCGGTCCTCGCGCAGCACCAGGCCCTGCACCAGGCCCGCCTGCGCCAGGCCCTTGCCGGTTCGCGGATCGCGCACCTGGTCGAGGGCGGCCAGCACGGCGTCGCGATCGGGCTTGGGGGTCTGGTTCATGTCGTCTTCGGCTTGCTTTGGCGGCTAGGGCGTCTCATATCCGGCTGACAGCGCCGGTTTACAAGTCCGCCTCGGCGGACCCACGATCGCGGCCGCGCCGAGACACGAGACGTCCCTAGAACGACGCGACCCAGAAAGACGACGCACAGAACGAATGCCCTGGAATGACAATGTGAACCCCGGTCCCTGGGGGAATCCCCCGCCGCAAGGCGGTGGCGGCGGCGGCGCGGGAGGCCCGGGCGGACCGGGCGGACCCCGGCGGCCCGGACCTGGCGGCCCGCGCGGCCCCCAACCCGACCTCAACGCCCTGCTCGAACGCCTGATGGCGCGGCTGCGCAACTTCTTCGGCGGCCCTGGCGGTGACGGTGTTCGCCCTGGCGCGGTGGCCGCCGTCGCCGGCGTGGCCTTCGCGCTCTGGGCGCTTTCGGGCTTCTACCTCGTGCAGCCCAACGAGCAGGCTGTGGTCACGACCTTCGGCTCCTACAGCCGCTCGGCGGGGCCGGGCCTCAACTACCATCTGCCCGCGCCCATCGAGCGCGTGGAGAAGGTGGCGGTCACCTCGCTCAACCGCATCGACATCGGCGGCGCCGACGGCGCGGACGTGCCGGAAGAGAGCCTGATGCTGACCGGCGACGAGAACATCGTCGACCTGGACTTCAGCGTCACCTGGCGTGTGGCCGACGCGGCCCGCTACATCTTCACCATTCGCGATCCGGAAGAGGCGGTGAAGGCCGTCGCCGAGAGCGCCATGCGCGAGGTCGTCGGCCGCTCGGACCTTGAATCGATCCTGACCCGCGGCCGCGGCGAGGTGCAGGCCCAGGCCGCCGAGCTGATGCAGCAGACCCTGGATTCCTGGGGCGCGGGCGTGAGCGTGGTGGAAGTCCAGATCCGCAACGCCAACCCGCCGCAGGAAGTGGTCGGCGCCTTCCGCGAAGTGGCCAATGCCGGCCAGGACGCGGAGTCGGCGGTCAACGAGGCCAACACCTACCGCAACCGCGTGATCAACGAGGCCAAGGGCGACGCCGCGCGCATCGTCTCGGCCGCCGAGGGCTATCGCGAACAGGCGGTGCGTGAGGCGACCGGTGAAGCGTCGCGCTTCAACCAGATCTACGCCGAGTATCGCGCCGCCCCGGCCGTGACGCGCGAGCGTCTCTATATCGAGACCATGCAGAGGGTCCTGGAGAACTCCAACAAGGTGATCATCGACTCACAGGGCGCCACCGCCCCGATCATCCTGCCTCCGGACGTGTTCCGCCCGCGCGGCGCAGCCCCGGCCGCGCCGCAGGGCCCGGTGGCCACCGGCAACGAAGCGCCCGGCGCGAGGAACGCGCAATGAACCGTCGCTACATCCCCTACCTGATCGGCGCCGTCGTCGTTCTGATCGTCCTGGCCAACACCTTCTTCGTTGTGAACCAGCGCGAGCAGGCGGTCGTGGTCCGCCTGGGCGACCCGGTCCGGGTGATCAACGCCGGCCCTGAGACCGCCGCCGGCCTGAAGATGAAGGTCCCCTTCCTCGAGCAGGTGCTGACCTTCGACAAGCGCAACCTCGCCCTCGAAACCGAGGAGGAGGAGATCATCGCCGCCGACCAGGAGCGCCTGGTGGTCGACGCCTTCATCCGCTACCGGATCGAGGATCCGCTGCAGTACTACCGCACCCTGCGCGACGACCGCACGGCCCGCGACCGCATCCAGCGGCTGGTCAACTCCTCGCTTCGGCAGGTGCTGGGTTCGGCGACGTCGAACGACATCATCTCCGGCGCCCGCAGCGGCGTGATGCAGCGGACCCTGGCCGATGTGAAGGCCCGGGCCGACTCCTCGCGGCTGGGCATCGCCGTCATCGACGTGCGCATCCGCCGCGCCGACCTGCCGGAGGCCAACCAGGCGGCCGTCTATCGTCGGATGGAGACCTCTCGTCAGCAGGAAGCCGCCCAGGTCCGCGCCGTCGGCGAACAGCAGAAGCGCGAGATCATCGCCAACGCCGACAAGGAAGTGACGATCACGCTCGCGACCGCCCAGGAACAGGCCGACCAGATTCGAGGCGAGGGCGACGCCCAGCGCACGCGGATCTACGCCCAGAGCTTCGGCCGCGATCCCGGCTTCGCCTCCTTCTACCGTTCGATGCAGGCCTATGAGGCCTCCATCGGCCAGGGGGACGCCACCATGGTGCTGTCGCCCGACAGCCAGTTCTTCCGCTATTTCGAGCGGGGACCGGGCGCCCGCTGATCGGCGGGTTCAGAACCAGACGAAGCGGCCTCCGATCATCCGATCGGGGGCCGTTTTCATTTGCGGACCATCACCTGCAGCAGGTCGCGCACCTCGTGCAGGTCGCGGGCGATGCGCACGCACAGGCCGCGCATCTCTTCGGTGGGATCGAGCAGGTCCGGCACCATGATGGTCATCATGCCGGCCGCCGCCGCCGCGCGGACGCCGTTGTGGCTGTCCTCCAGCGCGACGCAGTGGGCGGGATCGACGCCCAGCGCCTCGGCGGCCTTCAGATAGGGCTCGGGGTGCGGCTTGCTGTTGGTGACGCTCTCGCGGGTGATGAAGGCGTCGAAGCGGTCGAGCAGGCCGGCATGGCCGAGGTGGGTCTCGAGCGAGTTCCGGCCGGAGGAGGTCGCCACGGCCCGCGGCGCGCCCACCGAGTCGAGGTGGTCCAGCATCTCCACCACGCCGGACTTCAGGGCGACGCCGGCGGCCAGCACGTCGTTCAGCCGCGCCCGCACATCGGCGTGGTAGTCGGCCAGGACGAAGCCCTCGCCGAAGTGTTCGACCAGGATCGCGTCGCTGTGGGCGTGGGTCAGGCCGACCATCTGCTGGAACACCTCGAAGGGCAGTTCGCGTGCGATGGCGCGGGCCGCCTCGTCCATGGCCTTGAGGATCAGGCGTTCGCTGTCGATGAGCAGGCCGTCCATGTCGAAGACGACGGCGGAGACGGGACGCGGCAGGGTCATGGCGGGCTCATAGGCCGAACCGCGGCGGGATCGAAGTCACACCGCGCTTCAATCGGTGACAAACTCCTCGGCCAGGTAGCCCTGGAAATGGAGCAGCGCCGTCAGGTCGGAATGGTCCACCTTGGCGTCCGCCTGGGCGGCGACCACCGGCTTGGCGCGATAGGCGACGCCCAGGCCCGCCGCTTCGATCATCGCCAGGTCGTTGGCCCCGTCGCCGACCGCCAGGGCGGCGGAAGGGTCGGCGCCAAGGGCGGCGATTTCCTCGCGCAGGGCGGCGAGCTTGGCCTCACGACCGAGAATCGGCTCCCCGACCAGGCCCGCCAGCCCTTCGCCGTTCTCCAACAGGGTGTTGGCGCGGTTGGCGTGGAAGCCGGCGGCCTGGGCGACGCGGCTGGTGAAGAAGGTGAACCCGCCGGAGACCAGCACGCAGCGGGCGCCGTTCTCCGCCATGGTGCGCACCAGGGTCCGCGCGCCCGGATTCAGACGGACCCGCTCGTCATAGGCCCGCTGCAGATCGGCCAGGGGCAGCCCCTTGAGCATCGCCACCCGCTCGCGCAGGGCGCCTTCGAAGTCGAGTTCGCCGCGCATGGCCCGTTCGGTGATCTCCGACACCTTGGCCTTCACGCCGGCGAAGTCGGCCAGTTCGTCGATGCACTCGCAGCCGATGATGGTGGAATCCATGTCGGCGATCAGCAGCCGCTTGCGCCGGCCGTTCCAGGGCTGGACGCAGACATCGATGGCGCGGCCGGCCAGCAGGAGCTCGGCGGCTTCGCGCACCGGGGCCACGGCCTCGGCCTCGACGGAGAGGTCGAGCGCCCCCGGGCCGAGCGGTCGGGGTTCCTTGACGCGGGCGCGCACGCCTGCGAGCGCTTGGGCGAGTTCGGCGACGGCGGCGGAGGGCGCGGCCGCGTCCGGGCTGACGAGGGTGACTGCGAGTTCCATGGAGCCCCGCATCTGGCTGATCGGCGGCCCGACGGCAAGCGGCAAGACGGCGCTGGCCCTGCGGCTGGCCCGCGAGCGCGGCGCGGAGATCGTCAATGCCGACTCCATGCAGCTCTACGCCGACCTGCGTGTGCTGACCGCCCGGCCCACGGCGGAGGAGGAGGCGCAGGCGCGCCATCATCTGTTCGGGGTGGCCGATGCGGCCGAGGCCTGGTCGGTCGGCCGCTGGCTGCGGACCGCCCTGCCCGTCCTGCAGGATCTCGCCGCGCGCGGACGCGAAGCCATCGTCGTGGGCGGCACCGGCCTCTATTTCCGCGCCCTGACGCAGGGCCTGGCCGAAGCGCCGGACGTGCCGCCCGAAACCCGCGCGGCCGCGGCGGCGGACTTCGAAGCATTGGGCGAGGCGGCGTTCCGCGAACGGCTGGCGGGCGTCGATCCGGCGGCGGCGGCGCGCATCGCGCCCGGCGACCGCCAGCGGCTGACGCGGGCCTGGGAGGTCTGGGCGGCGAGCGGAGCCGCCCTGTCCGACCTGCAGTCCCAGACCGCGCCCGCCATCGCCGCGGAACGCTGGCGCGGCGTCGTCATCGACCCGCCGCGCGCGGCGCTCTACGCCCGCTGCGACGCCCGGCTGGCGGCCATGTTCGAGGGCGGGGCGGTGGAGGAGGCCGATCGCCTGCTCGCGCGCAGGCTGGATCCGGACCTGCCCGCCATGAAGGCGCTCGGGATGCGGGAAATCGCCGCCTGGCGCCGGGGCGAGCTGGCGAAGGACGAGGCGCTGGCCGCAGCTCAGCAGGAGACCCGCCGCTACGCCAAGCGGCAGGCGACCTGGTTCCGCAACCAGACGCCCGATTGGCCGAAGATCACCGCCGCGGACGCCGAGGGCCAATGGGGGCAGTTTCTTGCGCTGACCTCGCCTTGACGCGGGGGCGCACGCATGCGAAGAGCCCAAATCTCTCTTCCGGAGAAAACCGCGTGCGCGAGCTTCTTGTAATCCCGAGGCGACCTTAGCCGGGCTGATCGAACGATCAGCGCGAACGAGGTCGCTTGAACCAGGCCCCCGCGAGGGCCTTTTTTATTGCCCTGAAGGCCAGCCCAGAAGGCCCCTGCCATGACCGCCCACCAGACCATCACCGCCACCCAGACCGACGCCGAGACCCTGACCGGCGCCGAGATCGTCGTCCGCGCGCTGATCGATCAGGGGGTAGAGGTCCTTTTCGGCTATCCCGGCGGCGCGGTGCTGCCGATCTATGACGCGCTCTTCTCCGAGCCGCGCCTGCGCCACATCCTGGTCCGCCACGAACAGGGCGCCACCCACGCGGCCGAAGGCTATGCGCGGTCGACCGGCAAGCCCGGCGTCGTTCTGGTCACCTCCGGCCCCGGCGCGACCAACGCCATCACCGGCATCGTCGACGCCCTGATGGATTCCATCCCGCTGGTGGTCATCACCGGCCAGGTGGCCACCCACCTGATCGGCACCGACGCCTTCCAGGAGTGCGACACGATCGGCATCACCCGCTCGATCACCAAGCACAACTACCTGGTCAAGAATGTCGACGACCTGCCGCGGGTGATGCACGAGGCCTTCCACATCGCCACCTCCGGGCGGCCGGGTCCCGTCGTCATCGACATCCCCAAGGACGTCCAGTTCTCCAAGGCGCCCTACCAGGGTCCGGAGCAGGTCACCCACGCCCACGACTATCGCCCGCGCGTGAAGGGCGAGACCGGCCGCATCGCCGAGGCGGTCACCCTGCTGGCCCAGGCCCGCCGGCCCATCATCTACACCGGCGGCGGCGTCATCAACGCCGGCCCCCGCGCCGCCGAGCTGCTGCGCGAGTTCGCCGAGCTGACCGGCGCGCCGGTCACCTCGACCCTGATGGGCCTGGGCGCCTTCCCGGCGGCCGACCCCAAGTGGCTGGGCATGGTGGGCATGCACGGCAGCTTCGAGTCCAACAACGCCATGCACGACTGCGACGTCATGCTGGCCCTGGGCGCGCGCTTCGACGACAGGGTGACCGGCCGCCTGGACGCGTTCGCGCCCACCTCGCGCAAGATCCATGTGGACATCGACGCCTCGTCCATCGGCAAGAACGTCCGCTGCGACGTGGGCATCGTCGGCGACGCCGCCAGCGTGCTGGAGGACATGATCGCCGCCTGGAAGGCCATGCGTCTGTCGGTGGACCAGGCTGCGCTGGCCGACTGGTGGAAGCAGATCGACGCCTGGCGGGCCCGCAAGTGCTTCGCCTACACGCCCGATTCCAAGCTGATCAAGCCGCAGCAGGCCATCGAGCGGCTGTACCATCACGCCAAGGACAAGGACGTCTACATCACCACCGAGGTCGGCCAGCACCAGATGTGGGCGGCCCAGTACTTCCGCTTCGAGGAGCCGAACCGCTGGATGACGTCCGGGGGCCTGGGCACCATGGGCTACGGCCTGCCGGCCGCCGTCGGGGTGCAGATCGCCCATCCGGACTCGCTCGTCATCGACATCGCCGGCGACGCCAGCGTGCAGATGACCATGCAGGAGATGTCGACGGCGGTGCAGTACGACCTGCCGATCAAGATCTTCATCCTGAACAACGAGTGGATGGGCATGGTCCGCCAGTGGCAGCAGCTGCTGCACGGCGAGCGTTACTCCCACTCCTACTCCGAGAGCCTGCCCGACTTCGTCAAGCTGGCCGAGGCCTATGGCTGCGTCGGCCTGCGGGCCGAGCATCCGGACGAGCTGGACGACAAGATCGCCGAGATGATCGCGGTGAAGAAGCCGGTCCTCTTCGACTGCCGGGTGACCAAGGAGGAGAACTGCTTCCCCATGATCCCCTCGGGCAAGGCGCACAACGAGATGATCATGGCCGAAGAGGCCCGCGACCTCGGCTCCATCATCGACGATGCGGGCAAACGGCTGGTGTGAGACCTGGCGCGGCGGCCGGGGGCCAGTTGCCCTCGGCCTGCGCCTGTGACACCTGAACGGCCGAGCCGAGAGAAGAGACCCCGATGCCCGACCCCCAGCCCGCCTCCGTATATGACCTCGACCACAAGCAGGAGGCCGAGACCCTGGCCACCTTCGCCGTGCTGGTGGATAACGAGCCGGGCGTCCTGCACCGGCTGGTCGGGCTGTTCGCCGCGCGCGGCTACAATATCGAGAGCCTGACGGTCGCCGAAACCGACCGCAACGCCCATACCAGCCGCGTGACCATCGTCACCCGCGGCACGCCGCACGTGCTGGGCCAGATCGAGGCCCAGCTGGAGAAGATGGTCTCCACCCGCCACGTCCAGGACGTGACCCGCGACCCCAACGGCCTGGAGCGCGAACTGGCCCTGGTGAAGGTGAAGAGCACGGGCGCCGACCGGGTCGAGGCCCTGCGCGTCGCCGACATCTTCCGCGCGCGCGTCATCGACACCACCCACGAGAGCTTCGTCTTCGAGATCACCGGCGCGCCCAGCAAGATCGACAAGTTCGCCGAACTGATGCGGCCGCTCGGCCTGGTGGAACTGTCGCGCACCGGCGTGCTTTCCATCACCCGGGGGGCGGAGGCCTTCTAGCCGGGAGGAGCCCTTGGCGCGTCGCCCGATCGCCTGCAGACGCATCGCTCTGGCCCTCGCCGCCGGGCTCGCCGCCACGGCCGCGGCCGCGCAGGACGCGCCGCCTTCGGACGGCGCCGTCGAGGCCGTGCCGATCGAGGGCTGGGACGCCTACGCCTTCCCCCCGCCCGATCCGCAGTCCTGGTGGGAGGCGGAGCGGCCTGAGCCGCCGGAAGCCGCCGATCCGCTCGGCGGGCGCCGCCTGCCCCGCGACCGGCCGCCGCCGGCGGTCACGCCCATCGAACCCACCCTCTACCGGCTCTGGGGCCTGCCGCCCCTGCAGACCCAGGTCGTCCGCCGCGGCGAACTGGTGATGGAGGTCTGGCGCCGGCCTTCCAACAGCGTGCGCCAGAGCGTCTTCCGGGTGATCCGCCGCAACGACGGAGAGGTCTTCGTGCAGGGTCGGGCGGGCCTGGCCTGCTGCGCGCCGGACATTTCCCGTCGCGTGGGCTTCGACGCCGTCCTGCCGCGCGAGTTGGGCGACCGCTTCATCGCCCTGGCCGAGCAGTCGGCCTGGGCGACGCCGCGGGACGTGGTGGCCCAGGAGTCGGCCGCCACGGTCGGCTCGATCTGCCTGGAGGGGGCGGCCTACGACCTGATCCTGCTGACCGAGAACGGCGGCTACGCCCTGCGGCGCGACTGCGAGGACGCCGAGGTGGGCCAGGTGGCCGACATACTGGAGGCTGTGATCGGGGCGGGCCTGGGCCACGAGCCGCGGATCGACGTCCTGTTCGAGGACGGCGCCGATTTCTCCCGCGAACGCGCGGCCTATCAGCGCCTGATCGCCCAGGATGGGCGGATCAAGCCCTCCGACGCCGCCGCGCAACGGGACGGTCTTTAAATCTCAACCCCCGGGGCCTATATTCGAAAGGTCCGGTTCGCCGGACTATGGGGATAAACGCGCGCGAAATAAGCGGACTGGACCCGGGTGCGATTCCCGGCGGCTCCACCAACACCTTCTCCGGGTTATCGCCGGGCAAGCATGGGGCCGATCAGCATCGACAGACGTGTAAAGGCGTTGCTTTCTCTCGGCCTGACCCACCGTTCCGGGTCATTAAACTAACTGCGAACGATAACTTCGCTGAGGAAGTTCGCCTGGCCGCGTAATGCGGTCCGGAGACATCCGACCTAAGTCCTAGGGGTTCAGATCCTTAGGCGGGGCCGGAGGGAGCCTGGCAACAGAATCCCTCCACTCTTCCTCCCTCTCCGTCCTGCCGCCGGCGCGCCTGCGGCGCCGGTGCGTCAGTCGGCGCAGATCGCGCGCCTGCGTCGGGCCGCCCGCTTGCGCCGTCGAACGCAGACGCTACCTTCGGATGGACACCTCATCCGTCCTCGGTGGAGATTCCATGGCCCAAGAGCCGCCGGCCCAAGATCAGATGCACTACGAGGCGCTGGCCCAGGAAGCCCTGCGCGGCGTGGTGAAGTCGGCGCTGAAGCGTGCGGCCTCGCCCGAGGGCCTTCCGGGCGCCCACCACTTTTACATCACCTTCAAGACCGACGCCCCGGGCGTTTCGGGTCCGGCTGATCTGTTGTCGAAGTACCCCGACGAGATGACCATCGTCCTTCAGCACCAGTACTGGGACCTGGCCCCGGGGGAGACCTTCTTCTCGGTGACGCTCAAGTTCGGCGGCTCGCCCAAGCGGGTGTCTGTGCCGTACGCCGCCGTGACCCGGTTCTACGATCCCAGCGTCCAGTTCCTGCTGCAGTTCGAGGTCAGCGGCGAACCGGGCGAGGCGGCCGCGGCGCCGGAAGAGCCGTCCGAGCCCCCGCCCGCGCCGACGGATCCGGCCGAGAAGGTCGTCTCCCTCGACCAGTTCCGGAAGAAGTGAGCCTCCTTTGAGCGACGTCTCTGCGCCCGAGCCCGAAGCCCTGACCGACGAGGCCATCCTCGCCCGGTTCCTGCGGACCAAGAACCAGCCGACCGGCTCACAGACCCTGGGCTTCCAGATGGTCGCCGTCAGTCAGGCGGAGAAGATGGTCGAGGTGGCCTTCGACGCCAAGGCCGAGCTTCTGCTCAATCCGATGAAGCAGATTCAGGGCGGCTATCTGTGCGCCATGCTCGACGAGTGCATGAGCGTCGCCTGCATGGTCGCCTCCGGCATGACGCACGTGGCGCCGACGCTGGAGATGAAGACCAGCTTCCTGCGCCCCGCCAAGCCGGGCGCCATCAAGGGGATCGGCCGGGTCGTGAAGTGGGGCCGCAGCGTCGCCTTCACCGAGGGCGAGCTCTACGACCCCGACGGCAAGCTGCTGGCCAAGGCGACGGGCACGGCCATGCCGACGCCGTTCAAGTCCTACAAGAGCTGACCCGGTGGGGCGGCGCGCGGGTCTGAGGGTTCGGATCTGCGGCGCGGCGCTCGCCCTGTTCGCCCTCGTCCTCCCGACCGCCGCCGCGGCGGAGTCATCGTTCGCCGGATGGGGCGCCATCGTCGTGGCCGGCGACTGGCGCGCCGCCAACGGCGGACCGACAGACGCCTTTGACAACGCCCGCCGGGACGTGGCCGCCGCTCTTTCCGGCCTCGGCTTCGATTCGGCGCAGCTGCGCCAGCTGTCGGTCCGGCCGCGGGCCGAGCCGGCGGGGCCGACGCCCCTGCTGGCGACCCCCAAGGCCATCTACCAGAGCCTGAAGGCGGTCGCGGCCGGCGCGCCGGGCTGCTTCGTCTACTTCACCTCGCACGGGGCGCCCCAGGGGGTCGTGATCGACGACGAGATCCTGCCCCCGTCGCTGCTCGGCCTGATGCTCGACAACACCTGCGGGGCCAAGCCCACCGTGGTGGTGATCTCGGCCTGCTTCTCCGGCGTGTTCGTTCCGGCCCTGGCCAAGCCCAACCGCATGGTCTTCACCGCCGCCCGGCCCGATCGCACCTCCTTCGGCTGTGGAGAATCGAACCGCTACCCCTTCTTCGACGAGTGCTTCCTGGGCGCGCTCGACGACAGCGGCGACTTCAGCGGCCTGGCGGCGCAGGTCCGGCGCTGCGTGGCCGACAAGGAACAGGCCGAGGGGGTGAGCCCGCCCTCCGAGCCGCAGCTCTGGATCGGCCCCCAGCTGCGCCCGGTCCTGCCCCTCTACGCCTTCGCCGCCCCCGCCTCGCCCTGAGGCCAAGCGGCCTTGGAGCGACTCCCGCGGCGCCCTAGAAGGAGTCGCTTGGTTCGAACGGGGGAGAGACGGGTTGAAGCGCCTCGTGTGCAAGGTCGTCCCGGCGGCGCTGGCCGTCCTGCTTGGCGTCCATTCGGCAAGCCTGGGCCAGGAGGCGGCGCCGGCGACTCCCAGCGCGCCGATCCCCTATGAAACGCTGAACCCGCCACGCCCCGCGCCACAGCGCGCCGTCCCGCGCCGCCCCGCCCCCGCGGCGGCGTCAGCGGCGGCGACCGACGCCCAGGCCTCGGCCGAGGCTGCGCCCCTCGGCGTCGCGACCTTGCCGCCGGCCGAGCTGGAGGCCTTCGTGGACGGCGCGGTGCGCAGCGCCATGGACCGCGACCATATCGCCGGCGTGACCGTGTCGGTCGTCCAGAACGGCCAGGTCGTTCTGAAGAAGGGTTACGGCTATGCGAGCTTCGATCCGGTGCGTCGCGTCGATCCCGACCGGACCCTTTTCCGCATCGGCTCGATCTCCAAGACCTTCACCTGGATCCTGCTGATGAACGAGGTGGAGGCCGGCCGCATCCGACTGGACGCGCCCATCAACCTCTACCTGCCCGAGCGCGTCCAGGTGCGCGACCAGGGCTTCCGCGAGCCGGTCAAGGTCATCAATCTCCTCGACCACACCCCTGGCTTCGAGGACCGGGTGCTGGGCCAGCTCATGGAGCGCAGCTTCGATCGCGAGCGGCCGCTCGAGGTCTATCTGCGCCAGGAGCGTCCCCGCCGGGTGCGCGAACCGGGCCAGTTCCCGACCTACTCCAATTACGGCGTCGGCCTGGCCGGCCAGGCCCTCGTCTATGTCACCGGCCAGCCCTTCGAGACTCTCGTCGAGCAGCGGATCACCGGCCCGCTCGGCATGAGCCGCACCACCTTCCGGGAACCGCACCCCCCGAAGGCGGGCATTCCCGCCCCGATGGCCCCCGCCCTGGCCGGGAACCTGTCCGAACCGTTCCGCTGGTCGCCGGCGACGGGTTTCGAGGCCCGCGCCTTCGAGTATCTCGGCCACCTGGCGCCGGCCGGCTCGGCCTCCTCCACCGCCGCCGATATGGCGACCTATATGAACCTGCTGCTCAGCAACGGCGTGGCCGGCGAGCGGCGGATCTTCGGCCCGCGGGCGGCGCAGGCCTTCCGGACGCCGCTGCGCCAGGACGCCAGCGGCACGAACGGCTGGGCCCACGGCTTCGCGGTCTATTCTCTCCCCGGCGGCCACGTCGGCTACGGTCATTCGGGCGCCACCCTCTCCTTCATGTCGAACATGGTCGTGGCGCCCGAGCTCGGCCTGGGCGTCTTCGTCAGCGCCAACACCGAGAGCGGCGGCGACCTGGCGATGCGGCTGCCCGGCGAGATCGTCCAGCAGTTCTTCGCCCCCGGTCCCCCGGCTCTTCGCCAGGGCGACCCCGCCCTGGCGCGGCGCGCCGACGTCTATGAAGGGCACTACCTCGGCACCCGGCGCGCCTATGTCGGGCTGGAGCGGTTCGTGGGCTACGTCCTGTCGGGCCGCTCGGTCTCGGTCTCCCGCGACGGCCGGCTGACCACCGCCGGTCTCAACGGCGTCGAGACCTGGGTCCCGGAAGGCGATCCCGCCGCCGGCCGCTTCGTCTCCACCACGGGCCCCGAACGGCTGATCTTCGAGATCCGCGACGGCAAGGCGCGCGCCTTCCAGCTCGGCTCCAACGACCAGCGATTCCAGCGGGTGGGCCTGTGGAGCCAGCCCTGGTTCCTGGGGCTCCTGGCCGCGCTGGCGGTGCTCGCCGCCGGAGCGACGCTGGGCGGTCTCGCCCTTCGTAACCGGCGCGAGCTGCGCCAGACCCAGACGCAGAGCCAGGCGAGCGTCGTCCAGACGATCCAGGCGGTGCTCTGGCTTCTGGCGGTCGGCCTCTTCATCTCCTGGGTCAGCGGCAGCGGGGACTCGGCCCGGGTGGTCTACACTTGGCCGGGCGTGCGGCTGATCCTGGCCTCGGCCTGCGCCCTCGTGGCCGCCCTGCTGACCATCGTCACCATCGCCGCCCTGCCCGCCGTCTGGCGCGGCGGCCGGCGGCTCGACAGCTGGTCCCTGCAGCGCAAAGCGGCCTTTACGGCCACGACCGTGATCTACGCCGCCCTGGCGGTGGTGCTGTTCCATTGGGGCGCGCTGACGCCCTGGAGCAGCTGACGGGCCGGTGGGCGGCGGGGGTGCGACAAACCGCGCAAGAAAGCTGAGGCGCTAACCCAACCCTTAAACGCCGCGTTTACCATCAACTGGGTAAATCCTGCCTAGCGGGCGGCCGAACTGGGCAGGTCCCGTACCGTTTTGGGGTGGGACGCGCCTTGAATCAGTTTGTCGCCGCGCTGCAGAGGTTCGGGATCGGACGCCTGGCCGCCATCCTCGGGGTGGGCGCCGGCGTGGCCGCGGCCCTGTTCGCCCTGACCATGAACCTCGGCGAACCCAAGGCCCTGCTCTATTCGAATCTCGATCTGCGCGAGGCCGGCTCGATCACCCAGGCGCTGGAAGCCGCCGGCGTGAAGTACGAGGTCAAGGGCGACGGCTCGACCATTCTGGTGGCGCGCGACGAGGTCGCCTCCACCCGCCTCATGCTCTCCAGCAAGGGTCTGCCGACGGCCGGCTCGGTGGGCTACGAAATCTTCGACGAAGCCAATGCGCTGGGCCAGACCGACTTCGTCCAGCAACTGAACCGCCAGCGCGCCCTGGAAGGCGAACTCGCCCGCACCATCCGCAGCCTGGACGGCGTGACCTTCGCCCGCGTCCATCTGGTGCTGCCCAAGCGCCAGCTCTTCGAGGAAGAGGCCGAGGAGCCGTCGGCCTCGGTCACCCTCGGCGTCGGCGGGCGCGAGCCCAACGCCGACCAGGTGCGCGCGGTCCAGAACCTGGTGGCCGGCGCCGTGCCGCGCATGACGCCGGCGCGCGTCACCATCGTCGACCAGCACGGAAAGACCCTGTCGGCCGGGGGCGAGAGCTTCGCCGGCGAGATGGCCGACAGCCGCAAGAGCGAGGTCGAGCAGCGCATCGCCAAGACGGTGAAGGGCCTGGTCGAAAGCGTCGTCGGTCCGGGCAAGGCGCGGGTCAATGTCACCGCCGACATCGACCTGGCCCGGGTGACCCTGCAGCAGGAGACCTTCGATCCCGACGGCCAGGTCGTGCGGTCCGAGCAGACGGTCGAGGAAAGCGCCAACGAGAACGAGCCCAACAACGCCGGCGCCGTCACCGCCGACGCCAACATCCCCGGCGGCGGCCTGGGCGGAGAAGACGGCCAGGTCAGCTCGGCCAGCGGCCGGACCGAATCGACCACCAACTACGAGATCTCCAAGACCACCCGCACCGAGGTCCAGGAGCCGGGCAAGATCCAGCGCCTGTCCGTCGCGGTCGCGGTCGACGGCCTGCGGCCGGTGGGCGAAGACGGCCAGGCCGGCGAGTACCAGCCGCGCTCCGAGGAGGAGATGCAGCGCATCGAGCAGCTGGTCCGCACCGCCGTCGGCTTCGACGAGTCCCGGGGCGACCAGGTGACGGTGGTCAATGTGCCCTTCACCGCGCCGGAGACGGCCGGCGGGGTGGAGTCGGCCAACCCTCTGACCGACTTCGACAAGAACGACATCATGCGGGCCGCCGAACTGGGCGTCCTGGCCATCGTCGCCCTGCTGATCATCTTCTTCGTGGTCCGGCCGCTCCTGAAGAACGCCGGCGGCGGCAATGGCGGCCTGCCGGCGCCCACCCAGACGATCACCCGCGTCGTCACCACTACGCCCGACGGCCAGCCCGTCCAGGTCAGCGTCGATCCGGAGACGGGGCAGCCGCTCGCCCTGCCCGGTCCCGGCGAGCTGGAGCAGAAGATCGACATCGCCCGCATCGAGGGCCAGGTGAAGGCCTCCTCGGTCAAGCGCGTCGCCGATTTCGTCGAAACCCATCCGGAACAGTCGGTCGCGATCCTTCGCAGCTGGCTGCATGAATCCGCATGAGCCTGGTCGTTCGAGGCGGCGGCCGGTCGAAGGCCATTACGGACCCCTCGCAGCTGACGGGGCCGGAGAAGGCGGCCGTCATCCTGCTGGCGCTCGGCGAGGATCACGCCACCATCTGGGCGGGCCTGGACGACGAGGAGATCAAGGAGGTCTCCCAGGCCATGGCGAGCCTGGGCACGGTGGCCGCCAATGTGGTCGAGGCTCTGCTGGTGGAGTTCGTCGCCGGCATGTCGGGGGCCGGCACCATCATGGGCTCCTACGAGCAGACCCAGAAGCTGCTTCAGGCCTTCCTGCCGCCCGACAAGGTCGAAGCCTTGATGGAGGAGATCCGCGGTCCGGCGGGTCGCACCATGTGGGACAAGCTCGGCAACGTGAACGAGGCCGTCCTCGCCAACTATCTGAAGAACGAATACCCGCAGACCGTCGCCGTCATCCTCTCCAAGGTGAAGTCCGACCACGCCGCCCGCGTGCTGGCGGCCCTGCCCGAGGACTTCGCCCTGGAGTGCGTCACCCGCATGCTGCGCATGGAGCCGGTGCAGCGGGAAATCCTGGACAAGATCGAACAGACCCTGCGGACCGAGTTCATGTCGAACCTGGCGCGCACCTCCAAGCGCGACAGCCACGAGATGATGGCCGACATCTTCAACGCCTTCGACCGCCAGACCGAGAGCCGGTTCATGGCCGCCCTGGAGGAGCGCAACCGCGAGAGCGCCGAGCGGATCCGCGCCCTGATGTTCGTGTTCGAGGACCTCTCCAAGCTCGATCCCGGCGGCGTCCAGACCCTGCTGCGCGGCGTGGAGAAGGATCAGCTGGCCCTGGCGCTCAAGGGCGCCTCGGACGCCCTGCGCGAGATGTTCTTCTCCAACATGTCCGAGCGCGCCGCCAAGATCATGCGCGAGGACATGGAGGGCATGGGCCCCGTCCGCCTGAAGGACGTCGACCAGGCGCAGATGAAGATGGTCCAGGTGGCCAAGGATCTGGCCGCCAAGGGCGAGATCATGCTGGCCGGCGCCGGCGGCGACGATGAGCTGATCTACTGATGACCACGTCCGCCCCCCGCCCCTTCGACTTCGACACCGTCTTCGCCGATGACGGCGCGGTCGCCCGCGCGTCGGCCCGCCCCAAGCGCCTCTATCCCCTGGAAGAGGTCGAGCAGATCCGCGCCCAGGCCATGGCCGAGGGCGAGCGCGCCGCCATGGCCCGCATCGAGGCCCAGCAGGCCGCCGCCCTGTCGCAGATCGCCCAGGCCTGCCAGGCCGCCCTGCCGCGCCTGGCGGAGGTGGCCCACGAGCACCGCGTCGGCTCGGCCGAGCTGGCGCTCGCCTGCGGGCAGGCCATCGCCGACGCCGCCCTGGACGCCTTCCCGCGGGCCCCGATCCAGGCGGCCCTGGACTCCCTGGCGCGCGAGATCGAATCCGCGCCGCGGCTGGTGGTCACCGCGCCGCCGGCCCTGGCCGAGAATCTGGAGGCCCTGCTCAGCCAGACGGCCCAGGCCATCGGCTTCGCCGGCCAGATCCAGGTGCGTCCGGATCCGGCCGCCGGCCGCGCGGCCTTCAGCCTCGACTTCGGCGACGGCGCGGCCCGCTTCGATCCGGCCGCCGCCGCCGAGCGCGTCGCCGCCGCCCTGCACGAGGCGCTGGCCGCCGAGGGCCTGCACGCCGAACCCCTCATTCCCGGCGGCGACGCCTGACCGGAGAAAGGACGAAAGCCATGTCCGACAACGAGCTGAAACTGGACGAGCTGGGCCCCGGCGACGTGCCGATGGCCGACATGGGCGGCGAGGGCGAGGAAAAGCAGGCTTCGGACCTGGCGCCTGTCTTCGAGGTGCCGGTCAGCATCTCCGCCGTGCTCGGCCGGGCCCACATGTCGGTCGCCCAGCTGCTGCAGCTGTCGTCCGGATCGGTCCTCGAACTCGACCGCAAGGTCGGCGAGGCCATCGACATCTATGTGAACAACCGCCTGGTCGCCCGGGGCGAGGTCGTCATCGTCGACGAACGCCTGGGCGTGACCATGACCGAAATCATCAAGGACGGCGACACGTCGGCCTGAGGCGACGGCGCAAGGAGGATTGAACATGCGGCTTCTGGTCGTCGGAAAACTGGATGGGCAGCTCTCGTCAGCCGTGAAGATGGCGATGAGCGCGGGCGCCAAGGTCAGCCACGTGGAGACCGCGTCCGCGGCCACCCACGCCCTGCGCGCCGGCCAGGGCGCGGACCTGCTGCTGGTCGACTACGAGATCGACATCGCCGGGCTGATCGCGGCCAACGAGGCCGAGCGGATCCGGGTGCCGGTGGTGGCCTGCGGCGTCGGCCCCGACCCGGTCAAGGCCGCCGCGGCCATCCGCGCCGGGGCCAAGGAGTTCATCCCCCTGCCGCCCGAGGCCGAGCTGATCGCCGCCGTGCTGGCGGCGGTGTCGGACGACAACCGGCCGATGGTGGTGCAGGACCCGGCCATGAAGGCGGTGCTGACGCTCGCCGACCAGGTCGCCCCCTCCGACGCCTCGATCCTCATCACCGGGGAGAGCGGCTCGGGTAAAGAGGTCATCGCCCGCTACGTCCACCAGAAGTCGCGTCGCTCGGCCAAGCCCTTCATCTCGGTCAACTGCGCCGCCATTCCGGAAAACCTGCTGGAGAGCGAGCTGTTCGGGCACGAGAAGGGCGCCTTCACCGGCGCGCTCGCCCGCCGCATCGGCAAGTTCGAGGAAGCCAACGGCGGCACCCTGCTGCTCGACGAAATCTCCGAGATGGACGCGCGCCTGCAGGCCAAGCTGCTGCGCGCGATCCAGGAGCGTGAGATCGACCGCGTCGGCGGCGCCAAGCCGGTGAAGGTGGACATCCGCATCCTGGCCACCTCCAACCGCGACCTGGCCCAGGCGGTGAAGGAAGGGACCTTCCGCGAGGACCTGCTCTATCGCCTGAACGTCGTGAACCTGCGCCTGCCGCCGCTGCGCGAGCGTCCGGGCGACATCATCGTCCTGGCCGAGCACTTCGTGAAGAAGTACGCCGCGGCCAACGGCATGGCCGACAAGCCGCTGTCGGACGAAGCCAAGCGCCGCCTGGTCGCCCACCGCTGGTCGGGCAATGTGCGCGAGCTCGAGAACGCCATGCACCGGGCCGTGCTGCTGTCGCCCAGCGACCAGATCACCGAGGACTCCATCCGCCTGCCGGACGGCCAGCCGCTGGCCCCCGCCGACGCCGGCATGCGCACGGCCCAGGCCGCCAGCGTGGCGGCCGCCGAGGCGGTCCGCAACACCTTCGTCGGCCAGACCGTGGCCGAGATGGAGCAGCAGCTGATCCTCGACACCCTGGAACACTGCGCCGGCAACCGGACGCACGCGGCCAACATCCTCGGCATCTCGATCCGCACCCTGCGGAACAAGCTGAAGGAATACAGCGAGGCCGGCGTGGCCGTTCCGGCGCCGCAGGGCGCCGGCGCGAGCGCGGCCTAAGCCATCTCCAGGCGGGCGAGCCAAGGCATGTCAGACGTTCAGGCCACAGGACCCGGCGCGCCGTCGGCCCGCGAGATGATCGGCTGGCTGGCGCGGGGCGAGGTGGCCATGGCCATCGGGGCGGTGAGCATCATCGTCCTGCTCATCCTGCCGATCCCGGCCTTCCTGCTGGACGCCCTGCTGGCGATTTCGATCACCAGCGCCGTCCTCATCCTGATGACCTCGCTGCTCATCAAGAAGCCGCTGGAGTTCAGCGCCTTCCCGACGGTGCTGCTGGTCACCACCCTCTACCGGCTCGGGCTGAACATCGGCTCGACCCGGCTGATCCTGGGCAACGGGCATGAGGGCACGGGCGGGGCCGGCCGCATCATCGAGGGCTTCGGCCACCTGATGATGGGCGGCAACTTCGTCATCGGGCTGATCGTCTTCATCATCCTGGTGATCGTGAACTTCGTGGTCATCACCAAGGGCTCGGGCCGCATCGCCGAGGTGGCGGCGCGCTTCACCCTCGACGCCATGCCCGGCAAGCAGATGGCCATCGACGCCGACCTCTCGGCCGGCCTGATCGACGAGTCCGAGGCCAAGAAGCGCCGCAAGGAGCTGGAGCAGGAGAGCACCTTCTTCGGCGCCATGGACGGCGCCAGCAAGTTCGTGCGCGGCGACGCCGTCGCCGGCTTGATCATCGTGGCCATCAACATCGTGGGCGGCATCCTGATCGGGGTGGTGCAGCACGGCCTGCCGATCGGCCAGGCGGCCTCCTCCTACACCCTGCTGACCATCGGCGACGGCCTGGTCAGCCAGATTCCGGCGCTCATCATCTCGATCGCCGCCGGCTTCCTGGTTTCCAAGGCGGGCGTCGAGGGCTCGGCGGACAAGGCGCTGGTGGCGCAGCTCGCCATGAACCCCGTCGGTCTGGGCATGGTCTCGGCCTGCGCCGGGGTGATCGCGCTCATTCCCGGCATGCCGATCCTGCCCTTCGCGGCCGTCTCCATCGGCACGGGCGTGCTCGCCTATCGGCGGGGCCGCAAGGCCGCCGAACCGGCGCCCATGGAGATGGAGCAGGCGCCGGCCGAGCCGCAGGAAGAGCCGATCAGCGAGACCCTGGCCATCGACGAGGTGAAGATCGAGCTGGGCTACGGCCTGCTGCCGCTGATCAACGACCTGGAGGGCCGCCGGCTGACCGACCAGATCCGCGCCCTGCGCAAGACGCTGGCGGCCGAGTACGGCTTCGTCATGCCTTCGGTGCGGATCCTCGACAACATGCGCCTGCCTTCCCAGGGCTACTGCATCCGCATCAAGGAGCTCGACGCCGGCTCCGGCGAGGTCCGTCTGGGCTCGCTGATGGCCATGGACCCGCGCGGCGGCCAGGTGGAGCTGCCCGGCGAGCACATGCGCGAGCCGGCCTTCGGCCTGCCGGCCACCTGGATCGACGACTCCCTGCGCGAGGAAGCGACCTTCCGCGGGTACACCATCGTCGACCCGGCCACGGTCCTGACCACGCACCTGACCGAGATCCTCAAGGACAACATGGCCGAGCTGCTCTCCTATGCGGAGGTGCAGAAGCTCCTGAAGGACCTCCCGGGCGAGCAGAAGAAGCTGGTCGAGGACCTGATCCCCAACACGGTGACGGCCACCACCGTCCAGCGCGTGCTGCAGGCCCTGCTGCGCGAACGGGTGTCCATCCGCGACCTGCCGGCCATCCTGGAAGGGATCGGCGAGGCGGCGCCGCACACCGGCTCCATCGCCATGCTGGTCGAGCAGGTCCGCGCCCGGCTGGCCCGCCAGCTGTCCTACGCCTATCGCGGCGACGACGGCGCCCTGCCCATCGTCACCCTGTCGCCGGACTGGGAGAACGCCTTCGCCGAAGCCCTCATCGGCCCCGGCGAGGAGAAGCAGCTGGCGCTCGCTCCGTCGCGCCTGCAGGAGTTCATCCGCGGCGTACGCGAAGTCTTTGAACGCGCCGCCCTGTCGGGCGAGTCGCCGGTCCTGCTGACCAGCCCCGGCATCCGCCCCTATGTCCGCTCCATCATCGAGCGGTTCCGCGGCCAGACCCCGGTGATGAGCCAGAACGAGGTCCACCCCAAGGCGCGCCTGAAGACCATGGGGACCATCTGAGGCGCCGATCGGGAACCCACGGCGAAGCTCGGGCCTTTTCGCAAGTTGCCCAAAAAGCTTCGCGCTGGTAGCGATTTGCCGCGCGGGCCAGCGTGGGTCCCATCTAGCGTTGGAATTGGAATGGCCAGCAAATCCCGAGCGAAACGCGGCGCCGGCGCCTCCCTGTTCTGGGACCTCCTCACCTTCGACCGGCTGATGACCAATGCGGTCATCCACCTGATCTACTGGGCCGGCCTCGGCGTCATCGCGCTGGGCGCCTTCGGCACCATCGGGGCCGCCGTGGGCGTGGCGCTGCGCGAAGAGAGCCTGATGGGGATCATGCTGGCGATCCCGGTGCTCGTGGCGGGCCTGCTGGTGGTGGGGGCGCTGATCCTGCTGTGGCGCTCGTTCTGTGAGTTCTACGTGGCCATCTTCCGCCTGAGCGACGATCTGCACGTCCTGCGCCAGCAGGCCGACGCCGAGCGCCTGGCCGCCCGGCCGACGCCCCCGCGTCCTCAGGCCTAGGCGACGCGTTCGGCCCAGGCGGCGGCGGCGGCCTTGGGCTGGCCGAAATCGTCGAAGGGCAGCGGCGTATCGGCGCCGTCCTCGCGCTTGAGCCAGGATTCGGCGTCGCGGAGACCCCAGAAGGTGAAGGCGAAGCGCTGCGACGCCGGCAGCGCCATGAAGGCCTCGGCGGCCTGGGCGTAGAGGGCCGCCTGCCCCTCCGCCAGCCGCCGCCGATCCTTGAACACGCCCTCGGCGCGGCTGAGCGAAACGTCGAATTCCGAGACGTGCACCAGAAGGCCGAGCTGGCCCAGTTCGGCGATGGTCTGGCGAAGCTCCCCCGGATCCTGGTCGGCGGCGATGTGGGTCTGGGTGCCGACCCCGTCGATGGGCGCGCCGGCGGCCATCAGGCGTTCGGCCAGGCGCAGGAAGGTCGCCCGCTTCTTCGGCAGCCATTCGAGATTGTAGTCGTTGAGGAACAGCATGGCGGCCGGGTCCGCCTCGCGCGCGTGCTGGAAGGCCAGGACCATGTGATCGAAGGGGCCGAGCCTGCGGCTCCACAGGCTGTCGCGCCAGCCCTCGCCGTCCTCCGCCACAGCCTCGTTGACCACGTCCCAGCCGACGGCCTGTCCGCGATAGCGGCCGACGACCGCGTGGATGTAGTTGCGATAGGCCTCGGCGAAGCTGACCCGGCTCTCGTCCAGGGCCTCGAAGGCCGGCGGGCTCTGGGCGTACCAGATCAGGGTGTGGCCGAAGAGACGAAGGCCGTTGACCCGGGCGAAAGCGGCGATGGCGTCGGGCGCGTCGAAGCGGAAGCCGCCGTCGTCACGCACGATGTACTCCATCTTCATCTCCCACTCGGGCGTGAGCTGGGAGGCCTGGGCGGCGATGAGGCCCGAGAGCACGGGATCCTGCAGATGAACCGCCTGCACGGCGGTCCCCACGGGGAAGGACGCCAGGGACTTCAGCGGCGGCACGTGAACCGGCGCGACCTGCGAACTGGCCGGCCTCTGGCAGCCCGCCAGCGCCAGGGCGCCGCCCACGACCGCGCGGCGGCTCAGCCCATAGAGGGAATTCGGCAGGATCACCGGCCGGCGGCGGCGCGGCGCAGGCCCATCTCGTCCATCACCGCGGCTTCCCTACGGGCGGCCTCGCGCCGCCGGGCCAGGAGGATCTCCTCGGCCACCTGTTCGTACTTCTTCTGCTCTTCGAAGGCGCCGTTCAGCGCGTCGCGGGCGCCCTGCTCCTCGACTGCGATCTCGTCGATCTGGGCCTGGATGGCGGCGCGGCGGGCCCGCAGGCCCTCGACGAACCCGATGTGGTACCATCCGGCCTCGGCGTCGCCGCGGGCGTTGGCCGCCTCGGCCTCGGCTTCGGCCTCCAGCATCAGCAGCCGCATCTCGGCGTCGCGCCGGCGCTGGGTGATCTCGCCCATGCGTTTCTGGAGCACCTCCACCTCGTAGGTGGAGAGCTTCACGAGAGAGTCGGCCCAGCTCATGCGGCGGCCCCTTCAAGGATGTGGCCGAGGGTGGCGAAGGACTCATCGAGGCCGGTGGCGTCGGACGGGTCCTGGCGCAGGAAGGCCTCGATGGCCGGGTTCAGTTCGATGGCGCGGTCGACCTGGGGATCGGAGCCGGGCCGGTAGGCGCCGATGCGGATCAGCTCCTCCATGTTGGAGAAGGCGGCCATGGTCTGGCGGGCGGCGGTGACGATCTCGCGCTCGTGCGGGAGCTGACAGCCCGGCATGGTCCGGCTGATGGATTTCAGCACGTTGATGGCCGGGAAGCGGCCGCGCTCGGCGATGGCCCGCTCCATGACGATGTGGCCGTCGAGAATCCCGCGCACGGCGTCGGCGATGGGCTCGTTGTGGTCGTCCCCGTCCACCAGCACGGTGAAGAGGCCCGTGATGGGACCGGCCCGCGTCCCGTCGGGGCGGATCGGTCCGGGGCCCGCCCGCTCGAGCAGCTTGGGCAGTTCGGTGAAGACGGTGGGCGTATAGCCCTTGGTCGTCGGCGGCTCGCCGGCGGCCAGGCCGATCTCCCGCTGGGCCATCGCGAAGCGGGTGACGGAGTCCATCAGGCAGAGGACTTCCATGTCCTGATCGCGCAGGTACTCGGCCAGCGCGAGGGTCATATAGGCCGCCTGGCGGCGTTTCAGCGCCGGTTCGTCGGAGGTGGCCACCACCACGATGGCGCGCTTCAGACCTTCCTCGCCCAGCGTCTCCTCGATGAATTCGCGGACTTCCCGGCCCCGCTCGCCGATCAGGCCGACGACGACGGCGTCGCAGTCGGCGTTCTTGGCGAGCATGGAGAGCAGGACGGACTTGCCGACGCCCGAGCCGGCGAAGACGCCCAGGCGCTGGCCGCGGCAGCAGGTGGTGAAGACGTTCATCGCCCGCACGCCCAGGTCCAGCCGCTCGCCTACCCGGTCGCGGGCATGGGCGGGGGGCGGCGGCGCGCGCAAGGGGTAGGAGGCCAGGCCCTTGGGCAACGGCCCCTTGCCGTCGATCGGCTCGCCGAACGCGTCGACGATGCGGCCAAGCCAGCCCTTGGTGGGACGGACGGCCGAACCCATGGGCTCGATCTTGATCTCCGCGCCCGGCGCCACACCTTCGACGGCGCCGAAGGGCATCAGCAGGGCGCGGGAGTCGCGGAAGCCCACCACCTCGGCGGCGAGCGGCGTTTCCGCGCGGCGCACGATCTCGGCGCGGGCGCCGACGGCCAGGCGCGTCACGCCGCCCTTGGCCTCGATGAGGAGGCCGTTCACGGCGGCCACACGGCCGGAGACGGTCAGAGGATCGATACGCTCGACGGCGGCGACGAGACTGCGCAAGGCGGGCCCCCGGAAATCACTGATCTCCAGGGTCGCTCTTCAGCCTTAATTGCGCGTGAAGATTCGTAAACGGCCGCGCTAGCGAAGACTTCCGGCCAGGCGAAGCGCCTGCCGCGGGTGACGGACGGCCAGCCGCATGGCCTCTCTCGGATTGCGGCGCACGCCGCGCGCGACCATCGGCCGCGCCACCCGGGCCGCCAGAGGGCGGGCGGTGCGGGCGATCTGGCCGCGCCCCAGATAGGCCGCCGCCCCGAGCAGCGCCAGCGCGCCCAGGCCGAGCGTCAGGCCGGAGTGCTTCTGGGCGGCGGTGTAGACGCTGAACTTGCGGCCGCCATAGGCGTCCGTATGAACCCGGCCGTCGACGCCCGCCTCGTAGAGGTTGTCGCGCGTCGGCTTCTCGCCCTTGCGCTTGGCGAAGCGCGGGATGGCGGCGGCGAAGACCTTGTCGGCCAGGCGCGGCGCCCCGCCGCCGAGCAGGACCATCTGACGGCCGCCCGATCCCACCGTCACATGGCGGACCGGATGCTGGGCGGCGTGCAGGATGGCGTCGGCCACCACCTCCGGCGCATAGACCGGCGGCGGCACCCGCGGCGCCTCGTCCATGTAGTTGCGCGCATGGTCCGGGAAGGGCGAGGAGACGCTGCTGGGCTTGATGAGGGTGACCGAGATCGGCGCCTTGTCGCGCGTCAGCTCCACCCGCAGGGCGTCGGTGAACCCCTTCACGGCGTGCTTCGAGGCGGCATAGGCGCCCAGAAGCGGCACCGCCACCTCGGAGAGCACCGACCCGATGTTGATGATCGCTCCGCCGTCGCGGCGGGTCTTCAGGTGCTTCACCGCCTCGAGGGACCCGTTGACCACACCGAAATAGTTGGTGCGGAAGAGGCGCTCGTGATCCTCGGGCGGGAGGTTCTCAAGCTCGGCGTACACGCCCACGCCGGCGTCGTTGATCCAGGTGTCGAAACCGCCGAAGCGGGCGATGGCCGCGCGGGCGATCTTTTCCACATCGGCCGGATCGCCGACATCGCCGGACACGGCGTGGGCGCGGCCGCCGGCGGCGTTGATCTCCTCGGCGATGGCCTTGAGCGCCGTCTCGTTCCGGGAGGCGAGGACCACCGCGGCTCCGGCCTTGGCCGCCTTGCGGGCGGTGGCGAGGCCGATCCCGGACGACGCCCCCGTGATGACGATCACCTGCTGGGCGAGGGGTTTCAGCTTCGCGGGCATGGCGGCTCCTTCTCCGTTTGCGGGAGTTCGCCAGGGAGAACGAGCGCGGCCAAGTCGCGTTCCGAAGTCGAGAAAAGCCGCGATCGGAGCGGCTGCTTCGCCCCGCCCGTCCAATCACAAAAGATTCAACTGGACCGGAACTCGCCGCCGCACCCGCGGCCTTGCCGCTGATTCCGAAATCGGATTAACGAATTGCTCAGAGGGCTTTCACTATTAACCGGTCTTAAATTAACTCGCCGGCAAGTTTACGGCGAGGGCTCGAGCGGATTCCGAGATTCGGTCCGTGAGCTGCGCTGTCGTTCGAGGAGGGACTGATGCGCGTATTGCTGATTGAGGATGACAGCGCCACGGCGCAGAGCATCGAACTCATGCTCAAGTCGGAAGGGTTCAACGTCTATACGACGGACCTGGGCGAGGAAGGCGTCGATCTGGGCAAGATCTACGACTACGACCTCATCCTGCTCGACCTGAACCTGCCCGACATGAGCGGCATGGACGTCCTGCGCACCCTGCGGGTGGCCAAGATCAACACGCCGATCATGATCCTGTCGGGCACGGCCGAGATCGACACCAAGGTGAAGACCTTCGGCGCCGGCGGCGACGACTACATGACCAAGCCGTTCCACAAGGACGAGCTGATCGCCCGCATCCACGCCGTGGTCCGCCGCTCCAAGGGCCACGCCCAGTCAGTCATCAAGACCGGCGACATCGTGGTCAACCTGGACGCCAAGACGGTCGAGGTGAACGGCGTTCGCGTCCACCTGACCGGCAAGGAATACCAGATGCTCGAGCTGCTTTCCCTGCGGAAGGGCACGACGCTCACCAAGGAAATGTTCCTGAACCACCTCTATGGCGGCATGGACGAGCCCGAGCTGAAGATCATCGACGTCTTCATCTGCAAGCTGCGCAAGAAGCTGGCCGCCGCCGCCGACGGCAAGCACCACATCGAGACCGTCTGGGGCCGCGGCTATGTGCTGCGCGACCCGCAGGAAGCCGTCGCCGCGGCCTGAGCCCGCCGATCTTCCAGCCTACAGACCAAGACGCCCGCCGCTCCTCCGGCGGGCGTTTTTGCGTTCGCCCGGCCCTCTCCCGCCGCGAGAGCGGAGGTAGGCAGGGCGCGAAAAGCCGCTAGGGTCCCGCCAAACGCCTCTTGGGGACGAAGACGGGATGGAACGCACCCTGGCGCTCGCCGCCTGCCTGATCCTTGGCGCCCTGCTCGGCTGGTGGGGCGAACAGGGGCCGCGCCCCCTGCCGGCCTCGGCCCCGGCGGAGGCGTTCGCGGCCGGCCGCGCCCTGGCCGACGTGGAGATCATCGCCCGCGTCCCCCACCCCACCGGCACGGCGGCCAACGCCGCCGTCCGCGACCACCTGGTGGCTCGGCTGCGCCAGCTTGGCCTTGACCCGCAGGTCCAGGTCTCCCGGCCCTTCGCCGCGCGCGAGATCGCCGGGAAGTCCTACGTCGTCGGCGCCCGTGTGGAGAACGTCATCGGCGTCCTGCCCGGTCGCGATCGCCAGGCTCCGGCGCTGGCCCTGATGGCCCACTATGACAGCGTGCCGCGCTCGCCCGGCGCCGGGGACGACGCCGCGGGCGTGGCTTCGGCGCTGGAAATCGTCCGCGCGCTCAAGGCCCGCGGCCAGCCGGAGCGGGACGTCATCCTTCTTCTGACCGATGGCGAGGAACTCGGCCTGCTCGGCGCGCGGGCCTTCTTCGAGGACCATCCGCTGGCCTCCCGCGTCGGCTTCCTGATCAACATGGAGGCCCGCGGCTCGCGAGGGCGCGCCACCATGTTCCAGACCGGGCCGGACAACGGCCCGACCATCGAGCGGTTCGTGGCGACGTCGCCCGGTTCCCCCTCGAATTCCCTGGCCGTCTTCGCCTACGAGCAGATGCCCAACGACACGGACTTCTCCGTGTCGAAGGCGGCGGGGATTCCGGGCCTGAACTTCGCCTTCACCGGCGGCCAGTTCGATTACCACTCGCCCACGGCCACGGTGGCGACCCTGTCGCGGCGGTCGTTGCAGGACCTGGGCCGCCAGGCGCTGGCCGCCGCCGTCTCCATCGCCTATGCCGACACGCTGCCGGGGGCGGGGCCCGACAAGGTCTATGCGCCGGTCTTCGGCGGCGAGATCGTCGCCTACGACGCGCCGGTCGGCTGGGCCGTCCTGGCCGCGGCGGCCCTCCTCCTGCTCGTCGGCGTCTTCCGCGCGCGCCGCCAGCAGACGGCGGACTGGCGCGATGCGGCGCAGGGAGCCCTTGCGGGCCTCTACATCCTCGCCGCCGGCGCGGCCGTCCTGCGCTTCGCCCGGCGGGCCGCGGCCGGGCCGGGCTATATGGAATACCGCGAGCTGCTGGCGCAGGCGCACCGGTTCGAGGCGGTCCTCGTCCTGCTCGGACTGGGCGTCCTCCTCCTGGCGGCGGCGGCCGCCGCCAAGGGCCGCATGCGCGTGACCGGGGGGCTGGTCGCCGGCGCCGCCGGCCTCGGCTGCCAGGTCTTCGGCGGCTGGGATCCTGTGGGCCTCGGCCTGGGCGCAGCCGGCGCCCTGCTGGCCGTGCTGGCCTTCGGACGCGAAGCCGGCCGCGCCGGCGCCTGGGCGGGCCTGCTCGCCATCGGCCTCGCGGCCGGCGCCGCCCTGCAGGCCACAGCCGCACCGACCGCCTTCCTGATCGCCTGGCCCCTGCTGGTCGCCTGCGCGGGCGCCGCCCTGAGCGCGATGGGCGAGCGGCGGCCGCTATGGGTGCGCCTGGCCCTGGTGGGGCTGGGCGTGCTGGGCGTCGGATGGCTGGCCGGCATGGTCCACGCCGTCTATGTCAATCTGGACGTTCCCGAGCTTCTGGCCCTGCTCGCCTGGCTGACGGCCTTCCTGATCTGGCCCTTCGCCCATCCCCGGATCGGCGGCGCGGGGCGGATCACGGCCCTGCTGGTTCTGGGCGCAGGCCTTCTGCTGCTGGTCGTAGTCCAGCTGGATCCCCCCTGGTCGGAACGGCGCCCTCAGGCCAGCCTCGTCTATTATCTGGTGGATCAGGACGCCCGGCGCGCGCACGTGGCCGACGCCGCCCCGCAGCCTGATCCCTGGACCCGCCGCCTGCTGGACTCCTTCGCCTCGGACCCTCAGCCGGCGGACGCCACGCCCGTCTTCCGCGAGCCCCTTCGCGGCGTCCCCGCGCCCATGGTGGAGACCTCGCGCCCCCGGCTGGAGCTGAGCCGCGCCGACGATCAAATCGTGCTGAACCTGGCGCCGCCGCCCGGCGCACGGACCTTGGTCGTCGACCTGCGCAGTCCGCAGGCCCTGACCGAGGTCGCGGTGAACGGCCGGCCGGCGGACCTTCTCCAGACCCCGGACCAATGGTCGCAGGTGCGCTGGACCGGCGATCCGCAGGGGCTGCGCATCAGCTTCCGCAGCCCGGCCGATTCCGGCCATCTGGAGGTCCGCTACGGCGCAATCAGCGATGGCTGGCCCGCCGGGGCCCCGCCCCTGCCTCCGCGGCCGGAGGACGTGATGGCGTTCCAGACCTCCGATTCCCTCATCGTGCGGGGAACGCGGCGACTTTCCTGGTAAGGCGAAGCTTGGAGCGGAGCCGAGCCTCGGCTATCGAAGGCGCATGAGCCGATCGGACGTCGTGATCTATCACAACCCCGCCTGCGGGACCTCGCGCAACGCCCTCGCCCTTTTGCGCGACAAGGGGATAGAGCCCACCGTCGTCGAGTACCTGAAGACCGGCTGGACCCGCGAACAGCTCGAAGACCTCATCGCGCGATCCGGGTCGAGCGCCCGAGAACTGCTGCGCGAACGCGGGACCAAGGCCGCCGAACTGGGCCTGACCGATCCCACCACCTCGGACGAAGCGATCCTGGCGGCCATGATCGTCGACCCGATCCTGGTGAACCGGCCGATCGTCTCGACGCCCAAGGGCGCGGCCCTGTGCCGTCCCGCCGACCTCGTCCTGGGCCTCCTGTGAAGACCGCCTCGCGCCGCGGGCGACAAGCTTCGCCTTGAACGTGATCGACCGCGACAAAACTGCCCATTCTCCCTACAGTTACCTTCGGTTAACCGCATGACCCGACCCTGGACTGGCCTACCTATTGCTGCAGCCCGTCGCGTCAGGTCATTCTGGACCAGTACAGTGGCATCGTTGGATTTCGGGGGCACGATGCAAGAATTCGATCCGAGACGTCCTACGCTCCGCTATGCGCCGCGCCTCATGGTGGGCCTTGGCGGCATCTGCGCGCTCGCGCTGGGCTGGAAGCTGACGGCGGCGGAAGCCACCGCGCCCACCCCGCCGCCCATGGACGCGGCGGCCATCGTCGCGCTGCAGCACGAGGCCTTCGCCCAGGCCGAGGCCCAGCCGGGCTTCACCCGTCCTGAGAACGTGGCGGTCAAGGTTCTGCCGGGCGATACGCTCGAGGCCGCCGTCGCCCGCACCGGCATTCCGCTGGAAGAGGCCCGTCAGGCGGTCAATACGCTCGGCGCGGCCATGGACACCGTCCACATCAAGGCCGGCATGACCTTCGACGCGGCCATCGCCCGTCCCGAAGGCGAAGGCGGCCAGGCGCGGCTCGTGGGCCTGTCGCTGCGCACCGGTCCGGCCACCGCCGTGACCCTTTCGCGCACCTTCGACGGCGCCCTTCGCCTGCGCGAGATGGAAGAGGCGATCCGCGACGAGACGACCGTCGCCCAGGGCCAGATCCACGGCTCGCTGTATGAGAGCGCGGCCGAACTGGGCGCCACCTCGGCTGTCACCGCGCAGGTGGTCAAGCTCTTCGCCCACAAGCTGGACTTCCAGCGCGACATCAAGGCCGGCGACGAGTTCAAGCTGATCTTCGACCGGAAGGTCACCGAGAGCGGCCGCACCGTTGAGACCGGCGAGGTCGAGTACGCCGAGGTCAAGGGCGTCAAGTTCTACCGCTTCGAGCGCAAGGACGGCTCGGTCGACTATTTCGACGAGGACGGCAAGAACGTCCGCGGCTTCCTGCTGCGCACGCCAGTCGACGGCGCCCGCATCACCTCCACCTTCGGCCGCCGCCGCCACCCGGTGCTGGGCTACACCCGGGCCCACCAGGGCGTGGACTTCGGCGCCGGCGCCGGCACGCCGATCCTGTCGGCCGGCGACGGCGTGATCGTGGAAGCCCGTCGCTGGGGCGGCTACGGCAACTGGGTCCGCGTGCGGCACGCCAACGGCTGGGAGACCGGCTACGCCCACACGTCGCGCTTCGCCAAGGGCATCCGCGCCGGCGTGCGGGTGAAGCAGGGCCAGGTGATCGCCTATGTCGGCTCCACCGGCCTCTCCACCGGTCCGCACCTGCACTACGAGGTGTGGCGCAACGGCCAGCGCGTGAACCCGATCGGCGCCAAGGTGCCCCAGGGCACCATCCTAGCGGGCGCCGAGCTCAACGCGTTCAAGGCCAAGAAGGGCCGGATCGACGCCCTGCTGGCGGCCAACGCCACCGGCGAAGGGGCCACCAAGCTGGCGGCGGCGGAAACCGATACGGTCCAGCTGGCCGATCTTCGCCGCTGAGAGGGCGCTGCTGAGAGGGCGCCGTAGCGTCATGCTTTTCCCGACGGCTTCGCGCCCCTAAGCTGGAGCGTCTGGCGAACGTCGAAGGTGGAGGGCCTCGTGACGACCGCGACACGCCCCGGCGTCCGAGCCCGCTACGCCGCCCGGCGCGAAGCGATCCTGGCCGCCGCCTGCAAGGTCTTCATCGATCAGGGGGTCAGCGGCTTCACGCTCGCCGCCGTGGCCAAGCGGATGGATCTCCATCCCGTCAGCCTGACCTACTACTTCAAGCGCAAGGAAGACCTGGCGGCCGAATGCATGCGGCTGACGCTGGCGCGCTTCAACGACATGCTTTCCCGCGCCGAGGAGGAGACCAGCCCGCAGACGCGGCTGCGGACCTTCGTCCACGCCTACTTCGAGACCCGGCGGGAGATCGTGCTCGGCGAGGCGCCGCGCCTTCTGCCCTTCGGCGAGATCAGCCACATCGGCGCGCCCGGCGACACGGAGCTGACCGACGCCTACCGCGCCCTGCGCCAGCGTCTGGCGCGCCTGCTGCGCCCGTCGGATGCGCCCTGGCTGACAGGGCCGCGGCGCTACATGCTGGCCCACCTGATCCTCGACCAGCTGTGCTGGTCCGACACCTGGATCGCGGGCTACGAGATCGGGGACTTCGAGCGGATCGCCGAACGGATCGCCGACGTGATGATCAACGGCCTGGCCGCGCCCGGACAGGACTGGCCGCAGCGTCCCCTGCTGGAGCTCGGCGCCCCGCCGGCCCAGAACGATGAGGTGACGCGCGAGCGGTTCCTGATCGCGGCCACCGAGATCATCAACCGCGAAGGCTATCGCGGGGCCTCGGTGGACAAGATCTCGGCCTATCTGAACGTCACGAAGGGATCATTCTACCACCACAACACCGACAAGGACGAACTGGCGCGGGCCTGCTTCGAGCGCACCTTCGACCTGATCGACGAGGCCAAGTCCAAGGGCGCCGGCGAGAGCACGGGCTGGGCCCGCCTCTGGCTCATCGCCGCCTCGCTGACCGCCCATCAGACGAGCGCCGAGCGCGGCCGCATGCTGCGCCACTTCGCGCTCTCGGCCATGCCCTGGGAACTGCGGCGCACCATCTCGGCGCGCTTCCAGCAGATCGCCAACGGCTTCTCCGGCATCATCAGCGACGGCATCGCCGACGGCTCCCTGCGCCCGGTCGACCCCCTGCTCTCGGCCCACCTGGTCATGGCCATGTTCAACTCCGTGCTCCTGCTGGAACACTGGGGCGAGGACGCCACCGTGGACACGGTGATGGCCGCCTATGTCCGCCCCGCCCTCCTCGGCTTCTTCACGCCGCAATAAGGGCCGGCCGCAAAGGAAAAGGGGCGGCCGCCGCCGCCCCTTTTTGACGCCCCCAGAATCGGCGCCGGCTCTCGCCGCGCTCGACCTCCCCCCTAGGAACGTCGTGACTTGAGACCTCTGTGGTGAAGCCTGCCCAAAACGGGTCAGGATCACAAGATGACGCCCGCAGGAGGCGAACTGCGGGCGTCTCTATGGTCAAGCTTGCGGCAGAGCGGCCGCTCAGGCGTCGAAGACGATGACCGAACGGGCGATCTCGCCCCGCTTCATCTCGTCGAAGGCCTCGTTGACCTGCTCCAGCTTCAGGCGCCGCGAGACCAGGTCGTCGAGCTTGAGCTTGCCGGCCATGTAGAAATCGACCAGGCGCGGCATGTCCACCGGGAAGCGGTTGGAGCCCATCATCGAACCCTGAATGCGCTTCTCGCCCAGGAAGGCCGCGCCCATCAGGTTGATGGTCTGGCCGACCGGGATCATGCCGATGATGTTGGCGGTGCCGCCGCGGCGGAGCATGTTGAAGGCCTGTTCGGCGGTCTTGGCCAGGCCGATGGCCTCGAAGGCGTGATGGACGCCGCCCTTGGTCATCTCGATCACCGTCTTCACCGCGTCGGTGTCGGCCGCGCAGATGAAGTCGGTCGCCCCGAAGGCCTTGGCCAGGTTCTCCTTACCCTTGACCATGTCGATGGCGATGATCCGGCCGGCCCCGGCGATGGCCGCGCCGTTGATCGCCGACAGGCCGACGCCGCCGCAACCGATCACCGCGACGGTCTCGCCCGGGCGCACGTTCGAGGTGTGGATGACGGCGCCCACCCCGGTGGTCACCGAGCAGCCGATCAGGGCCGCGCGGTCGAAGGGCATGTCCTTGCGGATGGCCACGCAGGCGTGCTCGTGGATCAGCATCTGCTCGGCGAAGGAGGACAGGTTCAGGAACTGCGGCAGGGGATTGCCGCCCTGCATCAGCCGCGGCTCCTCGTCCTTGCTGCGCTTGGTGTCGGGCGAGACGCACAGGCTCATATGGCCCGTCAGGCAGTGCTCGCAGTGGCCGCAATAGGCCGACAGGCAGGTGATGACGTGGTCGCCCGGCTTCACCGTGCGGACTTCGGACCCCACGGCCTCGACAATGCCGGCGCTCTCGTGGCCCAGCACGGCGGGCAGCGGGTGCGGATAGGAGCCTTCGACGAAGTGGAGGTCGGAGTGGCAGACCCCGGCGGCCATGGTGCGGATCAGCACCTCGTGCGGGCCGGGCTTGTTGATCTGGACGTCTTCGATCTGAAGCGGCTTGCCCACTTCGCGCAGAACGGCGGCCTTCATGTCGTGCTCCCCGAGATTGAACGCCCGCTCATCGGGCCGTTATGAGGCCTGCAGCAGGCGGGCCCCTCGGGGGGACCTTATCGCCGTTCGGTTGATCGTGGCCAAGCCCTTTCCGCTTCAGGGCTTGCGCGCGCCGTCGGACGGCTGCGGCCCCGGCCTGGGCCGGGGTCGCAGAACGCACCGGGACGTCAGTTATCAGCGGTCACCCAGATCTCCCCGCGGTCGAGACGGCTCACCGCGCCTTCGGCGGTGACGGTGATCGAAGAGGCCGGAATCTCGGCCGACTCTCCGTTCAGGCCGAGCTGGACCATGGCCGCCATGGCGGCCGAGCCGGGATCCACCTCCTCGACGACGCCCACGACCTCGCCGTCCGGCCCGCGCACGGTGGTCCCGACGCGCAGGCTGCCGACCGTGGCGGCGGCGTCCATCGCGGCGGTCGAGGCGGCGTCCGCGGCCAGGTTTCCGGCCGGCGGCGGCGCGGTCATGATCCCGCCGGTCGAGGTGATCTCGCCGCTGGCCGGCGGCGAAGGCGTGGGCGCGCCCTGGGCGGCGGCGGCGCCGGCGACCAGGGCCGCGGCGGCCGTGGTCGAGACGAAAAGCATCTTCATGGTCAGTCTCTCCGAATGGCCCCCGACAGACCGCCTTAACCACCGCCGAATTCGTCGGTTCCCCGGAGACGGGAATCCGGCCGCCTCAGGCGTCGGCGGTCTTCATGCCGCGACGCGGGGCGGGCTGCGGCCAAAGGCGAAGATTGCGCAGGCTCGGCGCCAGGGCGGCGAAGTCCGGCAGCTCCACCTTCGGCAGGCGCCAGGCCGGCAGCCGCAGCGGCGGCGGCAGGCACTCGTCGAGCGCCTCCAGCAGCACTTCGGTCGGCCCGTCGTTGAGGAAGTGGTCCGCCCCGTCCACGCGCGCGAACCTCATGGACCGGCGGGGGCGGGTCTCGGCCACGAGACGCTCGGCGGCCTCGAGCGGCGCGAAGTCGTCCTTGTCGCCGTGCACGACGTGGATCGGCAGGTCGAGCTGGGCGAGCGCCTGGCGCACCGTGTCGAACTGGGCGGGCTGACCGGTGACCTCCAGCACCGCGTTGCGCAGGTCGCGCGGGATGATGCTGAGCGCCTTGCCGCCGGCGTCCAGGAGCCAGCGCGCCGTCGGCCCCGGCTCGGCGTAATAGCCCGAAAGCAGGACCAGGCCGCGCACCCGGCGCGGATTCAGCCGCGCCATCAGGGTGGCGATGGCCGCGCCATAGGACTGGCCCACCAGCAGGATCTTCTGGCCCGGCTTGGCCTTGAGCAGGGGCGAGAGCGCCAGGGCCTGGGTCTCGAGGTCCGGCACGTGGTCATCCGGCTGGGAGGCGCCGAAGCCGGGACGGTCGACCACCACCATCTCGCGGTCCTGCGGCAGGGCCGCCAGCACGGGCGCCCAGTACTCGGCCCAGGAGGGCGAGCCGGTGATGACCACGATCTTCCAGCGCGTGAAACCCTCGCGCGGCGTCTCCAGCGCCGAGAGCCGCCAGCCCAGGTCGCCGCCAGCCTCGAAGAAGGTGCGCCGCACGACGGTGTCGGGATAGTCCTCCGACATCGGCACATGCTCGGTGCGGCCGAGAACCGAGGAGGCGAAGCACGCCCAACCCACGCCGATCACACCTTTCGGCCGTTTGCGCGGCACGTCTCACCTCCTGGAGCAGTCAACCTTCAGCTGGGGACTGAACGCCGATCCGGCAAGTCGGTTCGCCGGCTCGCGGGGAGGTGAGGCCGGGCGGGACCGGAAGGTCACGCCGGCCGGCTGACCGTCATCATGTAGTTGACGTCGCAATCGCGCGACTGCGACCAGCGCCCGGTGAGCGGGTTGAAGGTGACGCCATAGGGGCCGTCCACCTCCACCGGCTGGCTGCGCAGGAAGCCGCGCAGCTCCTCGGGCGTCAGGAACTTGCGCCAGTCATGGGTGCCGGCCGGCAGCCAGCGCAGGACGTACTCCGCGCCCACCTTGGCCAGCGCCAGGGCCTTGAGCGTGCGGTTGAGGGTGGCCACGATCATGATCCCGCCCGGGGCGGTCAGCTGGGCGCAGCTGCGCAGGTATTCGCCCGGATCGGCGACGTGCTCGATGACTTCCATGTTCAGGACGACGTCGAACGGCCGCACGTCCTCGGCCAGCAGCTGCTCGGCGGTGGCGCAACGATAGTCGATGGACAGGCCCTGCTCGGCGGCGTGGGTGGAGGCCGTCCCGATGTTGCGTTCCGAGGCGTCGACGCCGGTCACCTCGAAACCGAGGCGGCTCATCGGTTCCGACAGCAGGCCGCCGCCGCAGCCGATGTCGAGCAGGCGCAGCCCCTCGAACGGCCGCCGCGCCATGGGATCGCGGCCGAACCGCGCCAGGGCCTTGTCGCGGATGAAGGCCAGCCGCACGGGGTTGAACTTGTGCAGCGGCGCGAACTTGCCCTTCGGATCCCACCATTCGGCGGCGATGCGCGAGAACCGTTCGACCTCGGCGGGATCGATGCTGGAGCGGAGTTCGGGAGCTGCGGACATAACCCACCATATAGCGCGGCGGGGCCCGCGCGAAAGCGCGCCTGCGCCTTGTGAAAGTTCGATTGCAGGCCGGCTTGGCCGCGGATAGAAGGGCGGCCTTTGTGGACGGGGGTCGAGCGCGTCGTGGCCCGGCTGGTGATGAAATTCGGCGGCACTTCGGTGGCCGACCTGGAGCGCATCCGGCGCGTGGGCCGGCTCGTGGCCGCGGAGGTCGAGGCAGGCCATCGCGTGGCCGTCGTCGTCTCGGCCATGGCCGGCAAGACCAACGAACTGGTCGCCTGGACCGATGGCGCGGGCGCGGCGGCGCAGGGCCTGCCCGCCTCGGACGACGAATACGACACCGTGGTCGCCTCGGGCGAACAGGTGACCGCCGGCCTCCTGGCCATGGTCCTGCGCAACGCCGGCATCCCGGCCCGCTCCTGGCTCGGCTGGCAGATCCCGATCATCGCCGACGACGCCCACGGCCGCGCCCGCATCGAGGACATCCCGCCGGAGAAGCTGGCCGCGGCGCTGGACGCCGGCGAGGTGGCCGTCATCGCCGGCTTCCAGGGCGTCACCCGCGACGGGCGCATCGCCACCCTCGGCCGCGGGGGGTCCGACACCAGCGCCGTGGCGGTGGCCGCCGCCCTGAAGGCCGAGCGCTGCGACATCTACACCGACGTGGACGGGGTCTACACCACCGATCCGCGCATCGAATCCAAGGCCCGCAAGCTGTCCAAGATCTCCTTCGAGGAGATGCTGGAAATGGCCTCGCTCGGGGCCAAGGTCCTGCAGACGCGTTCGGTGGAGCTGGCCATGGCCCAGCACATGCCGGTGCGCGTGCTGTCCAGTTTCGTCGAGCCCGGAGAGGCCCCCGGCCAGGGCACCATCGTCTGCGACGAGGAGGAGATCGTGGAGAAGCGCATCGTGAGCGGCGTCGCCTACAGCCGCGACGAAGCCAAGATCAGCGTGTTCGGCCTGCCCGACCACCCCGGCGTCTCCTCGGAGATCTTCGGGCGGCTGGCCGACGCCAACGTCAATGTGGACATGATCGTCCAGAGCCATGCCCGCACCCAGGACACGGCCAATATGGAGTTCACGGTCGGCAAGCGCGACGCCGCCCGGACGCTGGAGATCATGCGCCAGGCCCAGAGCGCCATCGGCTTCGATGACGTGGCGGTCAACGAGGACGTCGCCAAGGTCTCCGTCATCGGCGTGGGCATGCGCAGCCATGCGGGCGTGGCCAAGACCATGTTCGGCGCCCTGGCCGAGAAGGGCGTGAACATCCAGGTGATCTCCACCAGCGAGATCAAGATCAGCGTGCTGATCGACGCGGCCTATACCGAGCTGGCCGTCCGAGCGCTGCACGCCGCCTACGGCCTGGACAAGCTCTAGGACGCTCAGACGCCCTGGGCGGCGGCCCTGGGCGTCAGCCGCCAGGCGGTGAGGATGGCGAGCGCGGCCACCGGCGTGGCGAGGCCGAAGACGGCCGTGGCCGTGGCGCGCGCCGTCTCCTGGGTCAGCCCTTCCCCGAAACCGTTCAGATTGGCGATGGCCCCGGCCACCGCCGCGCCCGCGGCGGCGCCCGTCAGGCGGACGGAATTGACCGCCCCGCCGCTCAGGCCCCGCTCCTCTTCCGGCACGGCGGCGAGGACCATCTGGTTCATGAAGGCCGAGGAGAGGCCAAAGCCTGCGCCCAGCAGGACGGCGGCCAGGACGAGCGACCAGAAGGGTCCGTCCACCATCACCCAGATGAAGAGCGCCACGCCCAGGGCGGCGCTGGCCGCCCCGACCCGCACCATGCGTCCGCGCCAGGCCCCGGTCAGGTTGGAGACGGCGAGCGCGAAGGCCGTCCAGGCGAAGGCCTCGATCCCCACCACATAGCCGGCCGACAACGCCGAATAGCCGCGCGTCGCCTGCAGGATGGCCGGGCCGTAGACGGTGAAGCCCATGGACGCGGCCGTCATCAGGAACATGGTGGCGAGCCCCAGGCCCGCGACGCTGGTGAGGTCGCCCGTCGAGCGCGGCAGCAGACGCACCGGCGCGCGGGCGTCGACCCGCACGCTGAGGACCAGCAGGGCCAGGCCGACGCAGACGAGCAGCAGGGTCAGGGCGAAGTCGCCCATCAGGTCGGCGCCGGCGATGGCCGAGACGCCGACGGCGATCAGCAGCAGTTGCCGGACGGGCACGCCGCCGCCCTGCCCGCGCTCGCCGCGCGGCAGCAGGACGAGCGCGGCGAGCGCCACGGCCAGGCCCTGGATGACGAAGGCCCCGAAGGCCCAACGCCAGTGGCCGGCGTCGGCGAAGACCCCGCCCATCAGCGGCCCGACCAGGGTGGCGACGCCCCAGAGACCCGTCACCGCGGCATACACCTTGGGCAAGGTCCGGTCCGGGAAGAGCAGGCCCACGGCGACCGAGGCGAAGCCCGCCAGCCAGCCGCCGCCGACGCCCTGCACCAGGCGGCCGGCGAGGAAGGTCCAGATGTCCGGGGCCACGGCGCTCATCAGGCAGCCCGCAGCGTAGAGGGCGGCGGAGAAGGCGAAGGCGCGGCGCAGACCGGTGCGCCCGGTCAGCCAGCCGGCGCTGGCGCCCGCCACGACCGAGCCCAGCAGGAACCCCGCCGTCGCCCAGCCGAAATAGGCGTAGCCTCCCAGGTCGGCGCCGACGCTGGGCATGATGGTCGCCGTCACCAGACTGTCGGCCGCGTGCAGCCAGACGGCCAGGCAGATGAGGACGAACTGGGCGAGCCGGCCTTCGGCCAGGACGTCCTTCCAGGTCCCATGAACGGGCGCGGCGGCGGTCATTTGACAAACAATCGATTGCAAAAACGAGCTTGACCCTGGCTAGCTCCGCGGCGATGATTTCGCAACCTGATAATTGTCAAATTCAGCGAGGCCGATGCCCACTCCCGCTGACGCGATCCTCCAGCATCTGAAAACGCAGGGACCGGCCACCACGGCCGCCCTCGCCGCACGTCTGGGGGTCAGCCGGCAGGCGACGCGCCAGCAGATGGAGCGCCTCGCCGCCGGCGGCCTGGTGGACGCCGAGACGACGCGAGGCGGCGTCGGCCGGCCACGACAGACCTGGACCCTGACCGAGGCCGGCCATGCCCGCTTTCCCGACACCCACGCCCAGGTGACGGTGGAGCTGCTGGACGCGGTGCGTGCCGAGTTCGGGCCCGAGGGCCTTGACCGGCTGATCCGCCGGCGGGAGGCCGACAGCGCGCGCGGCTACGCCGCGGCCCTGTCCGGCGCTTCGACGCTCGAGGCGCGGCTGGAACGCCTCGCCGCCGTCCGCGCCGCCGAGGGCTACATGGCCGAATGGACGCCCACCGGCGACGGCGCCTATCTGCTGATCGAGAACCACTGCCCCATCTGCGCGGCGGCCAGCGCCTGCCAGGGCTTCTGCCGCTCCGAGCTTTCCATCTTCCGCGACCTGCTGGCGCCGGCCCAGGTGGAGCGCATCGACCATATCCTCCAGGGCGCGCGGCGCTGCGCCTACCTGGTGACGCCCAACACGTGTGCGCCGCCGATCTGAACCGCGACCGCCTCTCGCCGGTTGAAGCGGACCGGAGAATTTCGAGGCGGAGCATGGCGGATCCCCAGAACGACCCGGCGCCTGAGGCGCCGAAGACCTATTCCGCGCAGGACGTGCGCCAGGGACAGATCATCCTGCGCAAGCGCTGGCAGCGCTGGGTCTTCTTCGGCGGCCTGGCCGCGCTCGTCCTGTTCGTCCTCCTGATGCGGATCGCCGGCGCCGCCTAGAGCTTCAGCCCGCGGAGCCGAAGGGCGTTGCCCACCACGCTGACCGAGGACAGCGACATCGCCGCCGCCGCGATGGGCGGCGACAGCAGCAGTCCGAAGACCGGAAACAGGACGCCGGCCGCCAGCGGCACGCCGGCGGCGTTGTAGACGAAGGCGAAGACCAGGTTCTGGCGGATGTTGCGCATGGTCGCGCGCGACAGGGCCACGGCCCGCCCGACGCCGGTCAGGTCGCCGTTCAGCAGGGTCACCGAGGCGCTCTCGATCGCCACGTCGGCGCCGGCGCCCATGGCGATGCCGACATCGGCGCTGGCGAGGGCCGGGGCGTCGTTCACGCCGTCGCCAGCCATGGCGACGACGCGGCCGGCGCGGCGAAGCTCCTCGACGACGGCGGCCTTGTCCTTGGGCGAGACCTCGGCTCGGACCTCGTCGATGCCGAGGCGGGCGGCCACGGCCCGCGCCGTCGTCTCATTGTCGCCCGTCAGCATGAGGATGCGCAGACCCGCGCCGTGCAGGGCGGCGATCGCGTCCTTCGTGGTCGCCTTCACGGGATCGGCGATGGCGATCAGGCCGGCCGCCGCGCCGTCGACGGCGACGAAGACGACCGTGGCCCCGTCCCGGCGATGAGCCTCCGCCGCATCGGCCAGGGTGTCGAACCCGGCGCCCTGCTCCTGCACGAAGGCGGCGCTGCCGATGGCGACGGCGCGGCCCTCGATCTGGCCCAGCACGCCGCGGCCGACGGGGGAATCAAAGTCGGCGGCCTCCGACAGGGCGAGGCTCCGCGCCTTGGCGGCGCGGACGATGGCGGCGCCGAGGGGATGCTCGCTGCTGCGCTCCAGGCTCGCGGCCAGGCGCAGGAGTTCGTCCTCGGCAAGATCGCCGTACGCCTCGATGGCTGTCACCTCGGGCCGGCCTTCGGTCAGGGTGCCGGTCTTGTCGACCACCAGGGTGTCAACCTTCTCCAGGCGCTCGAGCGCCTCGGCCGAGCGGACGAGAATGCCCGCCTGGGCGCCGCGGCCCACGCCCACCATGATCGAGATCGGCGTCGCCAGGCCCAGCGCGCAGGGGCAGGCGATGATCAGCACCGAGACCGCCGCCACCAGGGCGTAGGCCAGCCGGGGCTCGGGTCCGAACAGGCTCCAGGCCGCGAAGGCCGCGACGGCGACGGCCACCACGGCGGGCACGAACCAGCCGGCCACCCGGTCGGCCAGGCGCTGGATCGGCGCCCGGCTGCGCTGGGCCTGGGCCACCAGCTGGACGATCTGCGACAGCAGGGTCTCGGCGCCCACCTTCTCCGCCCGCATGACGAAGCCGCCGGTCGTGTTCAGAGCGCCGGCGCTGACGCTGTCGCCGACCGTCTTCGTGACGGGAAGGGACTCGCCCGTGATCAGGGACTCGTCGACCGCCGCGCGGCCCTCCACCACCTGGCCGTCCACGGGGATCTTCTCGCCCGGGCGCACGCGCAGGCGGTCGCCGGGGGCGATGTCCTCGACCGGCACCTCCTCGTCGGCGCCGTTCTCGCCGACCCGCATCGCCGTCTTGGGCGCGAGGTTCAGCAGGGCGCGGATCGCGCCGCTGGTGCGGTCGCGGGCGCGCAGCTCGAGGATCTGACCCACCAGGACGAGCACCACGATCACCGCCGCGGCCTCGAAGTAGAGAGGAGCCGCCCCATGGGCGTCCTTGAAGGCGGCCGGAATGGCGCCCGGCGCCGCCGTGGCGATGGCGCTGAAGGCCCAGGCGGTGAGGACGCCGATCGCGATGAGGGTGAACATGTTGAGCTGGCGCGTCCGCAGCGAGACCCAGCCGCGGACGATGAAGGGCCAGCCCGCCCACCAGACCACCGGGGTTGCGAGCGCAAGCTGCAGCCAGGCGGAGGTTCGGTGCGCGATCGGCAGATCCAGGCCGAACAGGTGGGCGCCCATCTCCGCCACCAGCAGCGGCAGGGCGAGCGCGCCGCCGATCCAGGCGCGGCGGGTGAAGTCGATCAGCTCGTGATTGGGCGCCGCCTCGGCGGTCACGAGTTCGGGCTCCAGCGCCATGCCGCAGATCGGACAGGCGCCGGGCCCCTCCTGGCGCACCTCCGGGTGCATGGGGCAGGTGTAGATGGTTCCGGGCGGCGCCGCCGGCGGCGGCGGCTGAGGCGTCAGGTACTTTTCCGGATCGGCCTCGAACTTCGTCCTGCAGCCGGCCGAGCAGAAGAAGAAGGTCTCGCTCTCGTGCTCGGCGCGATGCCGGGCCGTGGCCGGGTCGACGGTCATGCCGCACACCGGATCCTTCGCCGCTCCGCCGTCGGAGCCGCCTCCGCAGCAGCCGCCCGCGGACGGCGTGGAGTGATGATGGTGGTGGTGGTGCGCAGGCTCGGACATGGAAATCTCCTCGCCCTGCAGATATACCCCCCTGGGGCATAGCGCAATTACCGCGGCGGGGTATAATCAACGCCCGAGGGAGGCGCCCGCATGAGCGACCACAAGGACAAGTCCAAGCTGATCAACCGCCTGAACCGGGTCGAGGGACAGGTGCGGGGCATCACCCGGATGGTGGAGGACGATCGCTACTGCATCGACATCCTGACCCAGGTGCAGGCGGTGCGCGCGGCCCTGGCGCGGGTCGAAACCGAGATTCTGAAGGATCACCTCGATCACTGCATCGAGGGCGCCATCGTCAGCGGCGACGCCGACGAACAGCGGCGCAAGGCGAGCGAACTGATCGAGCTGCTGAGCCGCGCCACGCGTTGACGCAGGTCAACGCCGCGCGCCCAATTTGCGGCTCTTCGACCCTGCACAAAGCTGGTAGGGATCGACTAGGGAGAGGAGGCGACCAGGCGATGGCCATGCCGGGCGCGGTCATTCGAGGACAGCGGAGCCTGCTGCGGCAGATCCGCGAGGCCGTCCAGCGCGGAGGCCCCGCGCAGGAACGGCTCGACATGGTCGTCCGGATCATCGCCCGCTCGATGGTCGCCGAGGTCTGCTCGCTCTATATGCGCCGCGCCGGCGGAGAGATGGAGCTCTTCGCCACCGAGGGCCTGGCGCCCGACGCCGTCCACCTGACGCGCATGCGCCCCGGCGAAGGCCTGGTCGGCGAGATCATGCGCCTGGGCCGGCCGCTGAACCTGGCCGACGCGCCCAATCATCCGGCCTTCTCCTATCGTCCGGAGACAGGCGAGGATCCCTATCACGCCTTCCTCGGCGTGCCCCTGCTGCGCGGCGGCCGCGCCATCGGGGTGCTGGTCGTCCAGAACCGCACCGAACGGGTCTACACCGAGGACGAGGTCGAGGACCTGCAGATCATCGCCATGGTCCTGGCCGAGATGGTCGCCGGCGAGCTGATCTCCGAGGACGAACTCTCCGGCGTCGAGATCACGCCCCACCGGCCCGAGCGGATCAAGGGCGCGCGTTTCGCCGACGGCCTGGCCCTGGGCGTTGCGGTCCTGCACGAGCCGCCCGTCGCGCCCTCCCAGCTGCTCGCCGACGACGTGGTGGCCGAGGAGGCGCGGCTGAAGACCGCGATCGTCGCCCTGCAGGCCCAGATCGACGAGATGCTGGAGGGCCAGCATGGCCTGGTGGAAGCCTCCTACGAGGTCCTCGAGACCTACCGCATGTTCGCCCACGACCGGGGCTGGAACAGATCGCTGGAAGACGCCGTCCGCAACGGCCTGACCGCGGAAGCCGCCGTCGAGCGGGTCCGTTCGGAGCATCGGGCGCGGCTGGGCCAGGCGCGCGACCCCTATCTGCGCGAGCGGCTGCACGACTTCGAGGACCTCGCCGACCGCCTGCTGCGCCACCTCGCCGGCGACGGCCACGTGGCGCGGAACCTGCCCGACGACGCCATCCTCATCGCGCGCAACCTCGGCCCCGCCGACCTGCTCGAATATGACCGCACCAAGCTGAAGGGCCTGCTGCTGGAAGAGGGCTCGCCCGCCAGCCATGCGGCGATCGTGGCGCGCGCGCTGGACATCCCCTGCGTGGGCCGGCTCACCGGCCTGCGCGACCGCGTCAGCGAGGGCGACCCGGTCATCGTGGACGCCGAGACCGGCGAAGCCTATCTGCGGCCGCGGCCCGACGTGCTGCAGGCGATCAGTTCCCGGATCGAGGTCCGGGCCCAGCGCCGCGCCGAGTTCGCCCGGCTGCGCGATACGCCCGCCTTCACCCGCGACGGGGTGAAGGTCACCCTGCTGATGAACGCCGGCCTGGACGTGGACCTGGAGACCCTGGCCGAGACCGGCGCCGAGGGGATCGGCCTCTTCCGGACCGAATTCCAGTTCATGGTCGCCGAGGAGCTGCCCCGCTTCAACGCCCAGACCGCCCTCTACAGCCGTGTCCTCGACGCCGCCGGCGGCATGCCGGTGACCTTCCGGACCCTCGATCTCGGCGGCGACAAGGTGCTCCCCTATTTGGAGGCTGAGCGGGAGGAGAACCCCGCGCTCGGCTGGCGCGCCATCCGCATGGGACTGGACCGCCCCGCCCTGCTTCGCCTGCAGCTCCGCGCGCTGATCGCCGCGGCTCGGGGGCGCCCCTTGCGCATCATGTTCCCGCTGGTGGCCAGCGTGGACGAGTTCCGCGCCGCGCGCGCCCTGGTGGACCATGAGGTCGCCTGGGCGCAGCGGCGGGGGCGCGCGGCGCCCGCGCGCCTGGACGTGGGCGCGATGATCGAGGCGCCGGCCCTGATCTGGCACCTGGACGCCCTGCTGCCCATGACCGACTTCGTGTCGGTGGGCACGAACGACCTGCTTCAGTACCTGTTCGCCGCCGACCGCGGCAATGCGCGCATGGCCGACCGCTACGACCCGCTCTCGCCGCCGGCCCTGCGGGCGCTGGCCCAGATCCAGGCCGCCTGCGAGGAGACGGGCACGCCCGTCTCGGTCTGCGGCGAGATGGCCGGCCGTCCGCTGGAGGCCTTCACCCTCGTCGCCCTCGGTTTCGAGCGGCTGTCGATGCCGCCGGCTGGCATCGGTCCGGTCAAGCAGATGGTGCTGTCCTGCGACCGCGAGGCCGCGCGGCGCGGCGTGATGGCGCTGATCAAGGGCTCGGCCGGATCGGTGCGCAACGAGATCGAGACGCTGGCGCGGAAGCTCTACCTTTCGGTTTAAGCTTGACCTTGGCGAATCGTGGTTCGCCTTCCATTGAAATCCGGCCGCTATCGTGTTATGGACAAAGAGAAATTAATCGACCCGTGACAAACGGGCGGGGCGGGCCGCGAGCATCACGCGGTGGTACTTTTCAAGGGCGACGAGCTGCCATGGCGCTCGACACGGGTCGGGTCACCGACTTCAATCCCACGTATGACAGTCGCGGCGGCGGCGCCTCGGCGATCGACACCTACATGCCCACGCTCGATTCCGGTCCGAACATCGGCGCGGCGCTGCGGGCGGCGCGGGAATTCCGTGGGCTGAGCCTGCAGGACGTCGCCGACTCCACGCGCATTCGCCGCGCCTATCTCTCGGCCATCGAGGAGATGCGGCTCGAGGACCTGCCCTCGCGCCCGTTCACCATCGGCTATGTCCGGGCCTACGCCAAGGCGCTCGGGCTGGACAGCGAGGCCGCCGTCAACCGCTTCAAGGCCGACGATCCGACGCCGGAGACCGAGCTGCGCGAGCCTGTGGGCGTGCGCAAGACCGGCGACCGGCGCCTGGGCCTGGGCCTGACCGCCGGCGCCCTGGTGATCGGCGCGATCGTCGCCTGGAACCTGGCCCAGCGCGGGCTGAGCGAAGCTGCGCCGCCGGCGCCCGCCGTGGCGCCCGCTCCGGCGGCGGAGACGTCGACGCCCGAAGGTCCGCTGGCGCTGGGCGCCCCCCTGCCCGCGCCCGTCGAATCGACCGTGCCGGAGCCCTACAAGACGCCCGGACTGGAAGTGGCCGCCGCAGCCGGCGGTTCGGCCGACGCCGTCATCGCCGCCAAGCAGGCCGAGGGTCTGAACGCCGCCGATCCGGAGGAGCCGGTGGGCCTGCCCGCCAGCTTCAAGCCCGACGGCCAAGTCTACGGCGCCGCGGCCGGCGTCTCGACCGTCACCCTGCAGGCGCGGGAATCGGCTTCGATCATCGTCCGCGGCGGCGACGGTTCGGTCTATTTCGCCCGTCAGCTCGCCAAGGGCGAGGCCTATCGCGCCCCGGCGCTGAAGGGGCTGGTGGTCGACGTCTCCGAACCGACGGCCTTCCAGGTCTTCGTCGACGGCGAGAGCCGGGGCCTCCTGCCGGCCAATCAGACCAATCTGAGCCGCCTCATCGGCTGATCCCACGGGGTCGAGCGCCTCGCGCCCCTTGGGCCGGGGCGGGCGAACCGCTATTTTAGGCGCGGCATGACCCAGCACGATCACCCAGCAGACCACACGCACGTCCGCCCCTGGCGCGCCATCGCGCGCCGCAAGAGCCGCAAGATCCGCGTGGGGTCGGTGGAGGTGGGCGGCGACGCGCCCATCACCGTCCAGTCCATGACGAACACGGTGACCGCTGACGCCGCCGCGACGATCGACCAGATCCGCCAGCTGGAAGAGGCCGGGGCCGACATCGTGCGGGTCTCCTGCCCCGACGAGGACTCCACCGCCGCCTTTCGGACGATCGCCAGGGCCTCCAAGGTCCCGCTGGTCGCCGACATCCACTTCCACTATCGCCGGGGGATCGAGGCCGCCGAGGCCGGGGCCGCCTGCCTGCGGATCAACCCCGGCAATATCGGCTCGCCCGACCGGGTGCGCGAGGTCGTGCAGGCTGCGCGTGACAACGGCTGCTCCATCCGCATCGGCGTCAACGCCGGCTCGCTGGAACGCGACCTCCTGGAGAAGTACGGCGAGCCCTGCCCCGACGCCATGGTCGAGAGCGCGCTGAACCATGCCCGCATCCTCCAGGACCACGACTTCCACGAGTTCAAGATCAGCGTGAAGGCCTCCGACGTCTTCATGACGGTCGCCGCCTACCAGCAGCTGGCCGAGGCCGTCGATTGCCCGCTGCACCTGGGCGTCACCGAGGCCGGCGCCCTGCGCACCGGCACCGTGAAGTCCTCGATCGGCCTGGGTTCGCTGCTGTGGGCGGGCATCGGCGACACGATCCGCGTCAGCCTGGCCGCCCATCCGGTGGAAGAGATCAAGGTCGGCTTCGACATCCTGAAATCGCTCGGCCTGCGGCACCGGGGCGTGAACATCATCGCCTGCCCGTCCTGCGCGCGGCAGGGCTTCAACGTGATCCAGACCGTGGAGACGCTGGAGCAGCGGCTGGCCCACATCTCCACCCCCATGAGCCTGTCGATCATCGGCTGCGTCGTGAACGGTCCCGGCGAGGCCCTGATGACCGACCTCGGCTTCACCGGCGGCGGCAAGGGGGCGGGCATGGTCTATGTGGCCGGCCGGCCCGACCACAAGATGGACAACGACCGCATGGTCGACCACATCGTCGAACTGGTCGAGGCGCGCGCCGCGGAAATCCGGGCCCAGCAGGCGGCCGCGCCGGCGGCGGCGGAATAGACGCGCGGCGGCGGATTGCGGTCAGGGGCGCCAATCTCTGGCGAGCGCGTTATTGAATGCGCTCAGCGAACGTGTTCCGTAAGCGCCGCCATGACCTCCCCCCCGGATACCCGCCGCGTCGCCAACCGCATCCTCGCCTATGAGGCCGTGCAGCTGATGAGCCGGTTCGCCCACGCGAACGGCGGCGACCTGATCGCCCTGCTCGTCTTCACCGGCGTCTGGACCTCCAACACCGCCCATCTGCGGAACGAGCGCAGCCGCTACGCCGGGCTGCACGACATCCCGCCCGACTCCCAGCGCCGCCCGATCAGCGAGGCCGCCCTCTCCGACCTGCTGTGCATTCCGCGCGACATCCAGGACCGCTATGTCGCGGCCCTGGTGGCCGATGGCGTGATGGAGCGGCGGGGCGGCGGACTCGTGGTGCCTGCGGCGGTGTTCACGCGGCCGGAGATGCTGGCCGGCACGAACGAGATCTACGCCCGCCTGGTGGAGATGCTGGCCCGCCTGCGCAACGCCGGCTTCACGGTCGGACCGGACGATTCCCCGCAAAGCTGACGTCTGCGTCACGCTTGCGCGGCCCGGGCCGCCTTGGTTAGGTGCCGGCTCCATAAACGGGAGGACGTCATGTCCGCGGACGGCAACTGGAAGATCACGATCAACACGCCGATGGGCGCCCAGACGGTGGATGCGAACATCACCACCAACGGCGACACCTTCACCGGCACCACCTCGGGCCAGATGGGCACCCAGACGGTGGAAGGTAAGGTCAACGGCGACACCCTGACCTGGTCCACCCAGATCAGCCAGCCCATGCCCATGACGCTGGAATTCGAGGCCACGGTCAGCGGCGACACCATGAACGGCAACGTCAAGCTGGGCGCCTTCGGCTCCGCCCCGCTCACCGGCGTCCGCGCCTGAGATGGCGAGGGGCGGTCGCGCGGATGCGCGGCCGCCCGTCTTCAGAAGCCCGGATAGGCCGCGCGCATGACGGCGGCGACATAGGCGACATAGGCCTTGGGATCCCCGCCCCGGGTCTTGGCGTCCACCTCGATGGCCTCGGCCCGCGTCTGCGCCCAGCGCGGCAGCAGCCCGGCCTCGCAAGCGGCCCTGAGCCGCGGCCCCAGCTTCTCTTCCTCCGGCTTGCCGCCGAACACGCCGCGGCGCGGCGCGGCCGAGACGCCGATGTCCTTCAGCACGTCGAGCAGCAGCCAGCGACAACCGGCGCTGACGCCCTCGTCGTTCCGCCCCTTCTCGGCGTCCTCCCAGAGCGGCCGCAGAGTCTTTAGGAACTTCTCCGGCGCCGAAGGCGGCAGGTTGGGCCCGGGCGGCGGCTTCGGCGTCACGACCCTGCACTCGCTGACCTCGTTGGCCTCCAGCCGTCCCACGGCCCGCCGCGCCGGCGTGCGATGCCGGGGCAGGAGGTCGGCGAGCGTTTCGCCCCTCATCTTGAGCTCCAGGAAGACGGGCTGGTCGCAGGCCGCGCAGACGGCCGAGAAGATCCCCCAGGCCTCAGCCGGGACCGGCGCGCGCAGGAGCAGGCTCTCGGCGGCCTCGCTGCGCCCGGCCGGCGGTCGCCAGCGCACGAACATCTCCGGCGCCGCCGCGGTCTTGCCGTGGCAGAACGGGCAAACGATCGGAAACAGCGCCCCCACGCCTCTCCCCACTCCTGGCGGACCAAAGTCGCCGAACCCAACCGCGCGCAGCTTAACCATAGGTCGGGCGCGACAGGCGAGCCTGTTCGCGCGCCAGGTTTGTCGGCGCCGGCGTCCGGAGCTAGAAGAGCCTCCCGCTTCAACAGGTGACCGACCAAAGTGCGACTTCCCCAGGCCCGCCTCGACCAGGTGATCGACCGGTTCCACGAGATCGAAGCGCGGATGGGCGCAGCCTCCGACGGCGCGGAGATCGTGCGCCTGTCGAAGGAGCACGCCGAACTGAAGCCGGTGGCCGAGGCCGTCGAGGCCCTCGTCCGCGCCCGCAAGGAAGCGCCGGACCTGGAGCAGATGCTGCGCAGCGGCGACGCCGAAATGGCCGCCCTGGCGCGCGAAGAGCTCGACGCCCTCGAGGAGAGGATCCCCGAACTCGAGCATCAGGTGGCCCTGCTGCTCGCGCCCAAGGACAAGGACGAGAACGCCTCCGCCATCCTGGAGGTGCGCGCCGGCACGGGCGGGGACGAGGCGGCCCTCTTCGCCGGCGACCTGTTCCGCATGTACCAGCGCTATGCGCAGAACCGCGGCTGGAAGGTGGAGATCGACAGCGTGTCCGAAGGCGAGGTCGGCGGCTACAAGGAGATCATCGCCTCCATCACCGGCGACGGCGTGTTCGGACGGCTGAAGTTCGAAAGCGGCGTCCACCGGGTGCAGCGGGTGCCGGAAACCGAGGCCGGCGGCCGCATCCACACCTCGGCCGCCACGGTCGCGGTGCTGCCCGAGGTCGAGGATGTCGAGATCGAGATCAACGACGCCGACCTGCGCATCGACACCTATCGCTCCTCCGGCGCCGGCGGGCAGCACGTGAACAAGACCGACTCCGCCGTACGCATCACCCACCTGCCCACCGGCATCGTGGTCACCTCCTCGGAGAAGTCGCAGCACCAGAACCGGGCGCGCGCCATGAAGGTGCTGCAGGCCCGGCTCTACGAGATGCAGCGTGAGGCCCTGGACACCGCCCGGGCCGATGCGCGCAAGAGCCAGGTGGGCTCCGGCGACCGTTCCGAACGGATCCGCACCTACAACTTCCCGCAGGGGCGCGTAACCGACCACCGCATCAACCTGACCCTCTACAACCTCGCCAAGGTGATGGAGGGCGAGGCGCTCGACGACGTCATCGAGCCCCTGATCGCCGAGGATCAGGCCGCGCGGCTGGCGGCCTTGGAGGAAGAACTGGGCGGCTGACGTCCGGCCGGCGCCCCGTCCTCCCGCGCCCGGGCCTCCTCATGCGCCTGGGCCGCCTGCTCCGGATCGGCGGGCTTCTGCAGCCGGTGATAGAGGCGCAGGCCGAAGGTCCGGCCGCCGCGCCAGACGAGCCCCAGCGCTTCGACGAGGGTGGTGTTCAGCGCCAGCCCCACCGTGTCGGCCATGGTGGCGCCGCGCTGTCCGAGGGGCTGCTCGGGCCCGGTGGTGGAGTCGAGCGCGGTCTGGTGCTCGATCTCGGCGTTCAGCTCCGCCCCCAGCAGGACCACCATGACCGAGAACCAGATCCACATCATGAAGCCGATGACGGCGCCGAGGGAGCCATAGGTGGCGTCGTAGTTGGCGACGTTGTTCAGGAACCAGGAGAAGCCCAGGGATCCGCCCAGCCAGAGGACGGAGGCGAACGCCCCGCCCGGCGCCACCCATCGCCAGCGGGCGAGGCTGCGGCAGGGGCCGTAGCGGTAGAGCATGGTGAAGGCCGCCGCCGCCGCGGCCAGCAGGATGGCCCATCGCAGCGGGACCCAGATCGGCTCGAACTCGCCCAGCCCCACCATGCGCAGGACGATGGGCGCAGCCACCAGGACGCCGGTGACCAGGATCATGAAGACGAGGAGGCCGAAGGTCGCCGCATAGGTGACGGCCATCAGCTGGATCACGTTGCGCTTCTCGAGCTCGTCATAGGCGATGTTCACACCGTCGACGAGCGCCCGGGTGGCGTTGCTGGCCGTCCAGACCGAAAGCGCAAGGCTGACGGCGAAGGCGATGCTGAGATTGGCGCGGCGCTCCACGGCCAGACGCTTCATCTGTTCGCCCACGATGCTGACCACGTCGGCGGGAATGACCGTGGCCATCTGGTCCAGCTGGCGCTGGACCTGTCCGATGTCGGCGAAGAGGCCGTAGAGGGACACGAAGACGCCCAGCGCGGGCACGATCGCCAGCAGGGCGTAGAAGGTGACGCCGCCCGCCACGCGCGGCAGACGGTCGCGGCCGATCTCCTTCAGCGTCCGCCAGAGGACGTCCTTCCAGCCGTGCGGCGGGATGTGGCGCGGGTGGCGGGCCAGACGGCCCCGGCGCGGCTCCTGCAGATCCAGCGCCGCGGGCTCGGCCACGTCCTGCCGGCTCATGCCCGGCTGCGGCGCGGGCTGCGGCCGCCCTCTCCGCAGAGCCAGACCGGCCACGAGGAGCCACGGAGCGAGGGCGAAGGCGCGCCGGGCGAGCACGAGACCGCGCGGGGTGCGGGACGAGGGCGGGGCGGGAGGTCGGGCTGTGGCCATGGTCGTTGGCGAAAACCCGACAACAGGCGGCGCCGTTCCGAACGGCCTGGCTTGTGGCGAGGTCAAGCTTGCGGCAACAGGGGCCCATGTCCGGCCAGATCGCAGCCCTCTACCGCCACCCCGTGAAGGGATTCACGCCCGAGCGCCTGTCCCGGGCCGAGTTGTCGGCGGGCGCCCCCTTCCCCGGCGATCGCCTCTACGCCGTCGAGAACGGGCCCTCCGGCTTCGACCCGACGGCTCCGGCCTTCACGCCCAAGCAGAAGTTCACGGTCCTGGCGGCCATTCCCGCGGTCGCCAAGGCCCGCACGCGGCTGGACGAGGCCACGGGCCTCTTCCACGCCGAAGCGGCCGGCGTGGGCGCCGTCTCCGCCGACCTCACCGACGAGGCCGGGCGCGCGGCTCTGGCGGAGTGGCTCACCAGGCTGCTGGGCGAGGCCGCCGCTGGGCCCCTGAAGGTGGTGCATGCCGAGGGCCACCGCTTCATGGACCATCCGCGGGGCGACGTCTCCATCGTCAACCTCGCCAGCGTCCGCGACCTGGAGCAGAAGATCGGCCGCCCGATCGATCCGCTGCGCTTTCGTGCGAACATCTATGTCGACGGCTGGGCCCCGTGGGCGGAGAACCAGTGGACCGGCCGCGAGCTGATGGTCGGCTGGGCCAGGGCGCGGGTCTTCAAGCCGATCGTCCGCTGTGCGGCGACCCATGTGGATCCGCAGACGGCCGAGCGTGATTTGGATGTGGTGAAGGCCCTGTACGACAACTACGGCCACATGTTCTGCGGAATCTACGTGCATGTCGTGGCGGGCGGTTCGGTCAGTCCGGGCGACGCCTGCACCGCTCCCGCCGCCAAGGAGGGCTGAGGCCATGGCCATGAACCTGTTGCAGGCCTGGGGCGCGGCCAAGAAGCGCCTGGAGGCTGCGGGCCTCGCCGGCCCGGTGATCGACGCCCGCCTGCTGGTCGAGGCCGCGGCCGAGGCCACCCGGATCGACATCGTCACCGATCCCTATCGGGCCCTGACGCCGCAGCAGGAAGCCACGCTGGAGGACTATCTGGCCCGCCGGGAGCGGCGCGAACCCGTCAGCCATATCCTGGGCCGCAAGGGCTTCTGGAAGATCATGCTGCAGGTGACGCCCGACGTCCTGACGCCGCGGCCCGACACCGAGTGCGTGGTCGACGCCGCCCTGAAGGCGATCCCCGAGTTCGAGCGGTTCTCGATGCTGGACCTGGGCGTGGGGTCGGGCGCCATCATCCTGGCGATCCTGGCCGAGCGGCCGAACGCCAAGGGGCTGGGGATCGACGTGTCCGAGGAGGCCCTGGCGGTGGCCCGCGACAACGCCGCCCATCTGGGCCTGGGCGGCCGCGTGGCCCTGCTTCGCGGAGACTGGACGGCGGGACTGTCGGACGAGAGCTTCGACCTCGTCACCGCCAATCCGCCCTACATCGCCACCGACGTCATCGAGACCCTGGAGCCGGAAGTGCGCGTGCATGAGCCCCGGCTGGCGCTCGACGGCGGCCCCGACGGGCTGGACGCCTATCGCCGGCTCGCCCCGGAAATCCTCCGGGTCCTGAAGCCGGGCGGACTGTTCTTCGTGGAGATCGGCCACGACCAGAAACAGGCCGTGGAGGCGCTGTTCCGGGCGGCCGGCGCTGTGGACGTTTCGACACAGCAGGACCTCAGCGCGCTCGACCGGGTGGTGATGGGCAAAAAAAGACCCTTGGAAACTGCGGGCTGAATCGCTACATCCATAAGCGTCTCCACCCAATTCGCCGGTGCGTCAGGCTCAGGTTCCGAAGTCTCGGGACGTCAGCCGCTCCGGCAGGCGCAGCGATCGAGTCAAGCGCGGCGCGCGCCCAGAGGTCCCGGGCGGAGGACAGGGAACATTTACGTCTTCAACACGGAACCTTGGGCGATCTCGCCCGATCCCGAGATGAGGCTTACGCAGCCGCACGGAGCTTGGGCGCACGCCCCGGCCGCGGCGCTGGACGGTTACCACATATGAGAGATTTCAAGGGCATGAAGCGTCAACGCGGGCGCAATCGCGGCGGCGGCGGCGGGAAGCCTCAGCACAACGCCAACCGCGCCTTCGATTCGAACGGCCCTGAGGGCGTGAAGGTGCGCGGCAACGCCCAGCACGTCTTCGAGAAGTACCAGCAGCTGGCGCGAGATGCGACGTCTTCGGGCGACCGTGTCCTGGCGGAGAACTATCTCCAGCATGCCGAGCACTACTTCCGCCTGCTGCGCGCCATGCAGCCGCAGCGCTCGCCCAGCGATATTCTGGGCCGCGACCAGGCGTCCTCCGGCCTCGACATCGATTTCGAGGACGAAAGCGGTCAGGCGCAGGTTTCGGACTCGACCGAGAACGGCGAGACCGAGGGCGGCAATGACGGCGAGGGCCGCGAGCGTGGCGGCCGTGAGCGCGAAGAGGCCCGCCGTGATCGCGGCGACCGCGACCGCAACGACCGCGAGGGCGGCCGCGAAGGCCGCCGCGACCGCTGGCGCGACCGGGACGAGCGTCGCGACCGCGGCGAGCGTCAGGAGCGCGGCGAACGCGCCGAACGTCCCGACCCGATGGCGGTTGTGGAGCCCCAGGCGTCGCCCCTGGGCGGCGAAGGCGGCCAGGACGGTCCGATGCTGCGCGACGCCGAGGGCGGGGCCAGCGAAGCGCCGGCCTTCCTTCAGGCCCGGCCCGAACGCGACACCGGCGAGGAGCCGGCCCGCAAGCCGCGCCGTCGCCGCGCCCCGCGCAGCTTCGAAGGCGGCGAAGGGGCCTCGGCCAGCGAGACCGAAGAGGCCTGATACGCAGAAGAGCGGCGCCCGACGGACGCCGCTCTCGCCATCCCAGACCAGGCGGCCCGGACCTCCGAAGAGGCCCGGGCCTTCTTTTTTCTAGAAGGCGTAGCCGACGCCCATCCGCAGGCTGCGGCCGGGCAGCGGCGCCAGGTCCTTGAGGAACGAGGCGTGTTCCCGCGCCTCGGTGTCGTTGAGGTTGCGGCCCTCCACGAAGACCTTGAAGCCGTCCGTCGGGCGGAAGACCAGCGAGGCGTTGATCATGCGGTAGCCGTCCGTCGGCAGCTCGCCTTCGGCCACGCGGTCCTGCTCGCCCACCTGGCGGACTTCCAGCGTGCCCGTCCACCAGCCCCGATCGAAGATGGCGCGCCCCGTGGCCGACCACGGCGGAATGCGCGCCGGCGGGCCAAGATCGGTGTCGCCGTGGACATAGTCGGCCGCGCCTTCGAGGGTGAAGCTCGACTCCCCTTGCGACCAGAGCCGGTAGGAGACCTCGGCCTCGCCGCCGTAGAACTCCGCGTCCGTCTGCCGATAGGCGTAGATCGGCAGCTCGCTCTCGGGATCCTCGGCCCCGGTCGGCCGCAGATCGATGAAGCCGTCGTACTGGACCGCGAAGGCGTGCAGGTCCAGGTCCCAGCGGGCGTCGCCGTAGTGCAGGGTCGCGTCGAAGGCGTAGGAGACCTCGGAGCCGAGGCTCGCATCCCCGACCTCGTATCCGCGCGTGGCGATGTGGGGACCGTCGGCGAAGAGCTCCGCCTCCGTCGGCGCACGGCCGGTCCGCGAGAGGCTCGCCCCCAGGAACCAGCCGTCGGCCGGGCGGACGAAGGCGCCGAGGCTCGCCGAGACATTGTCGAAGTCCATCTCGGCCGCCGCGGTCTCCAGCGTCCGGCGGTCGAAGCGCAGGCCGCCTTCCAGGCCCCAGGCGTCCCGATCCAGCCGTTGCAGGGCGAACGCGCCGGTCTCGGTGATCTCCACCGAGGGGACATAGGCCTCCTCGCCGATGGCGGCGAAGTCGCGCGACAGGGCCTGCAGGCCCACAGCCCCCTGCCAGCCGTCGCGATCGGGCTGGACGAGCTCCAGCCGGCCTTCCCAGCCCTCGGACTGGAAGCGGGTGGCCGGCGCGCCGTCCTCGATCTCCACGTGTTCGTAATCGGCATAGCCGCCGGAGAAGCGGATCTTCTCGAACGGCCCCAGGGCCATGTCGAGACCGCCACGGAGGTCGTAGCGGGTCTGCTGGAGGTCGATCTTCACGCCCTCCTCGGCGTGGCCCTCTTCCTCCTCGTGGTCGTCGCCGTCGTGGTCCTCGTCCTCGTGATCCTCGTCCTCGTGCTCATGCTCGTGGGCGTGTCCGGGGACGCCGTAGGTGGTGTCGGTCTGCTTGACGGCCACGCCGAGGAAGCCGCGGTCGCCGACATAGGAGACGCCGCCGCCATAGCTGTTCAGCTCGACGGCCGTGTTCTCGACCGTGGACTCGACGGGGCCGAGATATTCCTCGCCCTCGGCCTCCAGCTGACGGCGCGACTCCGGGCTGGTCGGAACCTCATAGTCGGCGCTCTGACGACGCAGGCCGTCGACGCTGAAGACCCACGGCCCCTGTCCGAACTTCAGAGCGCCGGAGGCCGTCTCGCCGCTGTCGCCGCTGGAAATGGCGCCCAGGACGCGGCCGGAGACGCCGTCCACCGGCTGTTCGGAGATGCGCTCGTCGATGACGTTGACCACGCCGCCGATGGCCGAGCCGCCATAGGCCAGGGCCGCCGAGCCGCGCAGCACCTCGATGCGCTTGGCTTCCTGCGGATCGACCGCCACCTGGTGGTCGGGGGAAAGCGCGCTGGCGTCGATCATGCCGACGCCGTTGGTGAGCACGAGCACGCGCGGACCGGCCAAGCCGCGGATCACCGGCCGGCTGGCGCCGGGACCGAAGAAGGTGGAGCGCACGCCCGGCAGGCCGTTCAGCACGTCTCCCAGGCCCGAAGAGGGGGCCAGGTCGAGGTCGTCGCGGGTGACCACGTCGACGCTCGTGGTCACCGAGTCCATCGAGACCACATAGGGTGCGGCGGTGACGATCACCTGCTCCACATCCACGGCCCGGTCGCGCGTCTGCGCCAGGGCCGGAGAGGCCGCGGCCATGGCCGCCGAGGTGAGAAGAAGAAGTCTGCGCATGCCGCACGCCCCGCTGAAACAGATCACCGACAAGTGCGTTATGAAATAACATAACGGGTCGTCAAGCCTGTTGCGTGATCGGGCGGCGATGTTTAGCTGATCTGCATGGGCGCCGAGTGCCACCACCCAGAAAGCGCGCAGCCGGGACTGGCCGGCTCCGAACTGGCCGCGGCCGTGTCGGCGGCGGAGGTCCGCTGCGAGCAGAGCCGCGAGCGTCTGACGCCTCCACGGCGCCGGGTGCTCCAGCTGCTGCTCGAGGCCGACGGCCCCATGAAGGCCTATGACCTGATCGCCGCTTACGGCCAGGATGGCGAACCGGCCAAGCCGCCGACCGTCTACCGGGCGCTGGAGTTCCTCGAACGCCTCGGTTTTGCGCATCGCATCGAAAGCCTCAACGCCTATGTGCCCTGCCGCATGGAGCGTGAGGGGCACAGCGCGGCCTTCCTGATCTGCGACTGCTGCGGCGCGGCCCAGGAGTTCGAGCCCGACTTCGGCCCGCAGATGCGCGCCGCCGAGGCGGCCGGCTATCAGGTCAAGACCGTGACCCTGGAAGCCCGCGGCCTCTGCCCCGCCTGCCGCGGCTGACGGCGCCCCTATGGCCTAGCAGGGGTTCTCGCCCTTAGGATGCGCGGGCGGCCTCTTCTTCCGACCGCGTCTCGCGCCTAGGCCAATGCTCCTCATCGCCATCGTCGCCGTTCTTCTCCTCCTGGTGCTGAACGGTCTCTTCGCCATGTCCGAACTCGCCGTCGTCTCCGCGCGGCGGGGCCGGCTTCAGGCCCGCGCCGAGGCCGGCGACAAGGGGGCCGCGGCCGCCCTCCGCTTGGCCGAGCAGCCCACCCGCTTCCTGTCCTCCGTGCAGGTGGGCATCACCCTCATCGGCATCCTGGCCGGCGCCTTCGGCCAGGCGACGATCGCCGCAGAGCTCGACGCCCTGCTGGAGGGCGTTCCCGCCATCGCCGGCTATTCCGAGGCGATCGCGACCGGCGTCGTGGTGGTGGCCATCACCTATGTCTCGCTGATCGTCGGCGAGCTGGTGCCCAAGCGCCTGGCGCTGATCTTCCCCGAGTCGCTGGCCGCGCTGGCGGCCCGCCCGCTGGCCGCCTTGGCGGTGCTCATGGGCCCGTTCGTGACCCTGCTGACCGGCTCCACCGCCGCCGTTCTCCGGCTGATGGGGGTGCGCGACTCCCACGGTCAGCCCATGAGCCAGGAGGACGTGGAGATCGTCCTGGCCGAAGGCACGAGCGCCGGCCTGATCGAGCCTGCCGAACGCAAGATCATGACCGAGGTGATGCGCCTGGGCGACCGCCCCGTCCGCGTGGCCATGACGCCGCGGCGGGAGGTCTACTGGGTCTCGCTGGCCGATCCGCCGGACAAGCTGCGCGAGGAGGTCCGCGCATGCCCCTATTCCCGCATCGTCGTCTGCCGCGAGCAGGAGATCGACGATCCCCTGGGCGTGCTCCACAAGAAGGACGTGGCCGACCTGCTGATGGACGCCGCGGACTTCGACCTGGAGCCGCTGGTCCACACGCCGCTGTTCATCCCCGACACCTCCTCGATCCTGCGGACGCTGGAACAGTTCAAGCGGACCACCACCCACATGGCCTTCGTGGTCGACGAGTTCGGCAACTTCGAGGGCGTGGTCACCCCCATCGACCTCCTGGAAATGATCGCCGGCGACTTCCCCGAAGAGCATGACGAGGGCGGCGCCCTGATCGTGCAGCGGGCCGACGGCTCCTTCCTGATCGACGGCCGCGCCGACCTCGTGGACGTCAGCGACCGCCTGGACGAGAGCTTCGGCGAGAACGAGGGCTTCCACACCGCCGCCGGCCTCGTCCTCCACCGCATGGGCAAGATCCCCAAGGAGGGCGACACGGTCGAGATCGGGCGCTACCGCGTCGAGGTCATCGACATGGACGAGCGGCGCATCGACAAGCTGCTCTTCAGCAAGACGCCCGAGGATGTTGAGGATCACTGACCACATCGCCCTGGAGGACGACGAGATCGTCGAGCGCTTCGTGCGCGCCTCCGGCCCCGGCGGGCAGAACGTCAACAAGGTCTCGACGGCCGTGGAGCTGCGCTTCGACGTGCGCAATTCGCCGTCCCTGCCCGAACCCGTGCGCGCGCGGCTGGAGCGTCTGGCCGGGCGGCGGCTGACGCAGGAGGGCGTGCTGGTGCTGATGGCCGAGCGGTTCCGCACGCAGGAGCGCAACCGGGCCGATGCGCAGGAGCGGCTGGCCGAGCTGATCCGCAAGGCCGCCGAGCCGCCGCCCCCGCCGCGCAAGAAGACGCGGCCGACGCTCGCCTCCAAGAAGCGGCGCCTGGAGGCCAAGAGCCGGCGCGGTTCTGTGAAGGCGATGCGGGGCCGCCCGCGGGGCGAGGACTGACGGCGCACGCCGCCCATGGGTGCGGCGGCCCGCCGCATCAGGGGTTGGCTTCTGTCACATACCTTAACTAAAGTCCCGCCATGACCCACCTCCGCCTCCCGGCGCTCGGCGCCGCGCTTGCTCTCCTCGTCACGGCCTGCGCCCCGACCATGGGCCCGCCGCCGCCGCCGCCGGGCCAGCCTGCGCCCTCGCCGACCGTCTTCCGGCCGGAGGACTTCTCCTGGTCGGCCGTGCCCGGCCGCAACCGGATCGACGGCCGCCTGATCTATCGCCAGGGGGCGACCCGCTACACCTGCTCGGGCGCCGGGGTGGTTCTGACTCCGGAGACGCCGTGGACGCGCCGGCGGATGAGCATCCTCTACTCCTCGCCCGACGCCGCGGCCCTGCCGGCTGACGAGGTGCGCGCCCGTACGCCCTCGGCGCCCAATGACGACTATTCCTCGTTCGTGCGGCGGACCACCTGCGACGCCGCCGACCGCTTCAGCTTCTCCAATCTGCCGGACGGCGCCTGGTTCGTGATCACTGTGGCGCGACCCCAGGCCGGCGGCGGCGAGAGCATCGCCATCATGCGCCGCGTGGTCACCCGCGGCGGCCGGGTCACCCCGATCGACCTGTAGCGGCTGACCCAACCGTGAAGCCTTCGTTCGCCCGCCCTCGGAACCGGGGGGCGGGCGAACCGCTTTTGCGGCCATGGCTTCGCTTTCGAAAACCCCCGCCGCCGCGCGCCCGACCCTGCTGGTCCTGGGCGCCGCCAGTCTGATCATCGGCCTGCTGAAGACCGCGAAACCGGAAGCCATCGCCCGCAACACCGGCATGGCCGAGGCCGGCATGGTCCGCACGCTCGGCCTGCGCGAGACCGCCGCCGGCGCGGGCCTGCTGTTGGCGGGACCGAACGCCCCCTGGCTCGCCGCCCACGGCCTGGGCCTGCTCGGCCAGATCGCGGTCCTCCTGAAGGCGCGGCCTGCGACGTCGCGTCAGTGGCGCGGCCTGGCCCTGGGCTACGGCGTCCTGCTGGGTCTGACCCTGGCCGATCTCTACGCCGCGCGCCGGCTCGCCCGCGCCAGGTCCTGACAGCAAAGGCCCTCCCCGTCTCCGGGAAGGGCCCTGTCTTGCGAGACCGAGGTCTCCCTGCTTCGGCGGCCTTAGTGCACCTGGGCCTTGCCGATCGCCAGGCCGTCCTCGCCCGCCCTGACCGAGATCACCGAACCGTCCTCGATGTCGCCGGCCAGCAGCTTGCGGGCGATCGGATCGATCAGCTCCTTCTGGATGACCCGCTTCAGCGGCCGCGCCCCGTAGACCGGGTCGTAGCCCTTGTCGCCCAGCCAGGCGAGGGCGCTGTCGTCCAGCGAGAGCGCCATCCGCCGGTCGGCCAGCAGCTTCTCCACCCGCTGCAGCTGGATGCGGACGATGTTGTCCATCTCCGCACGGCCCAGCCGCTTGAAGAGGATGATCTCGTCGATCCGGTTCAGGAACTCCGGCCGGAAATGGCTGCGGACCACGTCCATCACCATCGGCCGCGCCGCCTCCACATCTTCGCCCTCGGCCTGGTTGGCCAGGAATTCCGAGCCCAGGTTCGAGGTCATGATGATCAGGGTGTTGCGGAAGTCGACCGTCCGGCCCTGGCCGTCGGTCAGCCGCCCGTCGTCGAGCACCTGCAGGAGCACGTTGAAGACGTCGGGGTGAGCCTTTTCCACCTCGTCGAACAGCACGACCTGATAGGGCCGGCGACGCACGGCTTCGGTCAGAGCCCCGCCCTCGTCGTAGCCGACATAGCCGGGAGGCGCCCCGATCATGCGGCTGACCGAGTGCTTCTCCATGTACTCGCTCATGTCCATGCGGGTGATCGCCTGCTCGTCGTCGAACAGGAATTCGGCCAGCGCCTTGGTCAGCTCCGTCTTGCCGACGCCGGTGGGGCCCAGGAACAGGAACGAGCCGATCGGCCGGTTCGGGTCCTGCAGGCCCGCGCGGGCCCGGCGCACGGCGTCGGAGACGGCGACGAGCGCCTCCTCCTGGCCGACCACGCGGGCGCGCAGATTGTCCTCCATGGAGAGCAGCTTCTCGCGCTCGCCCTCCAGCATCTTGTCCACGGGCACGCCGGTCCAGCGGGAGACGACGGCGGCGATCTGCTCGGCGTCGACGACCTCGGGGCTGACCGCCTGTTCGGCCGCGGCGTTCTCGGCCTCGGCCAGCCGGCGCTCCAGGGGCGGGATTTCGCCATAGGCGATCTCCGAAGCCCGCTGCAGATCGCCGCGGCGCTGGGCGGCGACGAGCTCGGCCCGCAGCCGGTCGAGCGCCTCGCGCACCTGGGCGGCGGAGGTCAGCTTGTCCTTCTCGGCCTTCCACTTGGCGGTCATCTCGTCGGACTGGGCTTCCAGCTCGGCGAGCTCGTCCTCCAGCTTTTCCAGCCGGGCCTTGGAGGCGGCGTCGGTCTCCTTGGTCAGGGCCTCGCGCTCGATCTTCAGCTGCACCACGCGGCGGTCGATCTCGTCCAGCTCCTCGGGCTTGGAATCCACGGCCATGCGCACGCGGCTGGCCGCCTCGTCCACCAGGTCGATGGCCTTGTCGGGCAGGAACCGGTCGGTGATGTAGCGGTTCGACAGGGTCGCGGCGGCGACGATGGCGCTGTCGGAGATGCGCACCCCGTGGTGCACCTCGTACTTCTCCTTCAGGCCGCGCAGGATCGAGACCGTGTCCTCCACCGTCGGCTCGTCCACGAAGACGGGCTGGAAGCGGCGGGCGAGCGCGGCGTCCTTCTCCACGTGCTTGCGGTACTCATCCAGCGTTGTGGCGCCGACGCAGTGCAGTTCGCCGCGGGCGAGCGCAGGCTTCAGCAGGTTCGAGGCGTCCATGGCGCCGTCGGACTTCCCCGCGCCCACCAGGGTGTGCATTTCGTCGATGAAGAGGATGATCGAGCCTTCGGCCGCCGTCACCTCGTTCAGCACCGCCTTCAGCCGCTCCTCGAACTCGCCGCGGTACTTCGCGCCGGCGATCAGGGCGCCCATGTCGAGGGAGAGAAGCTGCTTGTCCTTCAGGCTCTCGGGCACGTCGCCATTGACGATGCGCAGGGCCAGGCCCTCGACGATGGCGGTCTTGCCGACGCCGGGCTCGCCGATCAGCACGGGGTTGTTCTTCGTCCGGCGCGACAGGACCTGGATGGTCCGGCGGATCTCCTCGTCGCGGCCGATGACGGGGTCGAGCTTCTGGTCGCGGGCCGCCTGGGTCAGGTCGCGGGCGTAGCGCTTCAGGGCGTCATAGCCTTCCTCCGCCGAGGCGGAGTCGGCGGTGCGGCCCTTGCGGACCTCCTGGGCGGCCTTCTCCAGGGCGTCGGCCTTGGCGCCGGCGGCCTTCAGGATGTCGGCGGCTTCGCGGCCCTCGGCGGCGATGGAGATGAGCAGGCGCTCAGTGGTGACGAAGGCGTCGCCCGCCTTCTTGGCGTCGGCCTCGGCGCGCGCGAAGACGCTGGCCGCTTCAGGGGCCATGTAGAGCTGGCCCGAGCCGCCCTCGACCTTGGGTCGCTTGGCGAGCGCGGCCTCCACGGCGGCGTCGGCCTCGTCGGGCCGGCCGCCCGCGCTCTGGATCAGGGCGCGCGAAAGCCCGTCCTTCTCTTCCAGAAGGACCTTCAGAAGGTGCAGCGGCGCGAGCTGCTGGTGGCGGCGGGCGAGCGCGAGGCTCTGCGCCGACTGGATCGCCTGTTTGGCGCGATCGGAATAGACGTCGATGTTCATGGCATCCCCTCATTAGGCGGATTGGCCAGGCTCGCCTTTGAGTCAGCGCAAGCCTCGCCGGCTCAGATGTAGGTGTGGCTCATGGGCCACACAAGATGGCTCAACCGGCCTCCCGCCCCCGTTCTCCCGGGTCGGCAATGCAACAAATCCAACTCCGAAGCTTTCCACGTGCTTCCGCGGGGGGAACCCCGCCAATTCCCTTATGCGAGTGGAGTTTCTGATGAAGAAGGCGTGGATCCTGGCGCTGGTCGGCGCAACGAGCCTGGCGGGTCTGGCCTCTCCGGCTGCGGCCGGGGGCTTCTATCTGCAGGAGCAGTCGGTCCGAGGCCTGGGCCGCGCCTATTCCGGTGAGGTCGCCGACACGGGGACCTCGTCCCTGTGGTGGAACCCCGCCGCCATCGCCCGCACCCCGCGCGAGGCCTATCTGGGCGCCCATGCCATCTTCGTCGACGCGACGGTGGAGAACGACGGCTCGACCATCACCTATCCGGGCGGCGTGACCGTGCCGGTCCAGGGCGAGCCGCGGGCCTTCAATCCCATCCAGGACGGCGTGGCCCCCAACGCCGCCGTCGCCATGCCGATCGGCGACCGGTTCGCGGTCGGCCTGTCGGTGGCCGCCCCCTACAACTTCACCACCGAATACCGTGACGTCGCCTGGGCCCGCTATGACGGCCTGGAGTCGAGCCTGACCACGGCTGACGTGCAGCTGACCGGCGCCATGCGCGTGACCGACTGGCTGGACGTCGGCGCCGGCGTCAGCGGCCAGTACACCGAGGCCGTCCTGACCACCGCCTATCCCAACCTGTCGCCCGCCCTTCCCGACGGCGTCTCACAGCTGAAGGGGAACGGCTGGGACTTCGGCTGGACCGTGGGCGCCCAGGCGCACTTCGACACCCTGACGCTCGGCGCCAGCTATCGCTCGGCCGTCGAGCACGAACTGGAAGGGGACGTGCGCGTGCTCGGCCTCGCCGGCCCGCTCGCCCCGTTCAACACCGACGTCGAAGGCCAGGCCAACTTCTCGACCCCGTGGATCGCCACCTTCGGCGCCCGCTGGCAGGCCACCGACCGCTTCGCCGTCAACGCCCAGGTGCAGCGCATCGGCTGGAGCGAGTTCGACGACATCGCCGTCACCTCCTCGGCCGTCAACGAGACCCTGATCCAGGACTACCAGGACGTGACCTCCGGCGGGATCGGCTTCGACTACATGGTCAACGACGCCCTGACCCTGCGCGCCGGCGCCCAGTTCGACCCCACGCCCACGCCCGACGATCGCCGCACCGCGCGGGTGCCGGACGGCGATCGCTGGCTCTACGGCGTCGGCGCCACGGCGCGGCTGAGCGACAGCCTGGAGATGGACGCGGCGCTGGCCTACATCGCCTTCGACGAGACCGAGATCAACCACGACACGGTCTTCTACGAAGGCACGCCGGCCCAGACCACGACCCGCCTGCGCGGCGACGTCACCGGCGACGGCGGCATCATCTCCGTGGGCCTGCGCAAGACGTTCTGAGGCCGCCCGCCCCGGGCCGCCTCAGTTGACCTCGGTCTTCTTGGGCGGTTCGGGGGGCAGCGGGGCGACGGGGACGCCGTCCTCGACGAGGGCCTTCACCTCGGCGGGCGAGGCCTCGCCATAGATGCCGCGGTCTTCGGACCGGCCTTCGTGGATGGCGCGGGCCTCGCGGGCGAAGGCGTCGCCCACATAGTCGAAGTTCTCTTCCACGTGGCGGCGCACCTTGCCGAGCGCCTCCATCATCATCGCGCGCGCCTTGGGCGGCAGGTCGGGCGTGTTGCGCTTCGTGCCCGCGACGGCCGGGGCCATGATCTGCTTGCGCACGGACTTGGAGGCGCAGACCGGGCACTCCAGCAGGCCGCGCGCCTGCTGGTCGTCGAAGTCGGACGAGGAGCCGAACCAGCCTTCGAACTCGTGGCCGTGCTCGCAGGCCAAGGCGTAGCGGATCATGGGCGCGCCGACGGCTCGGTGAAGGCGCGGGCGTTGGCCAGCGCCGGAATGGCGCGGCGCGCCTTGTCCACCAGGGAGAGATCGAGGTCGGCGAAGAGGACGCCCGGCTCGTCGTGGTCCAGTCGGGCGATCACCTCGCCCCAGGGCGCGACGGCGAGGCTGCGGCCATAGGTGCCGCGGCCATCCTCATGGAAGCCGCCCTGGGCCGGGGCCAGCATGAAGCTGCCCGTCTCGATGGCCCGGGCGCGCAGAAGCACCTCCCAGTGCGCCTCGCCCGTCGGACGGGTGAAGGCGGCCGGCGTCGTCAGCACCTGGGCCCCGGCGAGCGCCAGGGCGCGGTGCAGGGCGGGGAAGCGCACGTCGTAGCAGATGGTGAGGCCGAGCTTCGCCCCTTCGGCCTCGGCGACCACCGCGGCGTCGCCCGGCTCGTAGGTGGCCGATTCCCGCGCCGTCTCGCCCGTCGGCAGGTCGACGTCGAACATGTGCAGCTTGTCGTAGGTGGCGACGATCTCGCCCTGGGCGTCAATCAGCGCGCTGCGGTTGGCGGCCTTGCCGTCCTCGCGCTTCACCAGGGCCGAGCCGACCAGGACGGTGACGCCCAGTTCGCGCGCCGCCTGCCGGAGCCCGGCGACCACCGGGTCTTCCTCCAGCGAGACGAGCTGCGGCAGCAGGGTCTCGCGATCCTTCTGCAGGATGTTGGTCCCCTCCGGCGTGGCGATCAGGCGCGCGCCGCCGGCCGCGGCCTGGCGCACGAGCGGCAGGACGTGGTCGAGCGCGGCGGCGTGGCTGGCCGGCGTGCGGGTCTGGACGAGCGCGACGCGCAACGGACTCATCGGAGGCGCGGCGTCCCTAGGCCTGCAGCAGGGCGTCGAGCTTGCCCTGCTGTTCCAGCGCCATCATGTCGTCGCAGCCGCCGATGTGGCGGTCGCCGATGAAGATCTGCGGGAAGGTGTTGCGGCCGCCGGAGCGCTCGTTCATCTCGCGGCGCTTCTCGGGATCGAAGGCGGCCTCGATCTCGGTGAACTCGACTCCCTTCTTCTCCAGCAGCGACAGGGCGCGGATGCAGTAGGGGCAGTAGGGCTTGGTGTAGATGGTGACCTGGGTCATGGCGGGGATAAGGGGCCTCCTTTGGCGAATGTCCAGACCTGAGCCGTAGGCGGACGGTCATATGGCGCCGCGCGCCGCCTCTTTCACCCGGGCGATCACTGCGACATCGACGCGCGCCGCGCCGGCGGCCCGCAGGGCGCGCGCACAGCCTTCGGCCGTGGCGCCCGTGGTCAGAACGTCGTCGATCAGCAGGATGTTGCGCCCGGCCACCTGCCGCGCCCGCCCCTCCGGCACCGCGAAGGCGCCGGCGACGTTGCGCCGCCGGCCCGAGCCCGACTTGCCGCCCTGGCTGTCGGTGGCCCTGCGGCGCACCAGGGCGTCGGGCAGGTAGGCGCGGCCCCTCAGCCGCGCCAGGGCGCGGGCGATCTCGGCGGCCTGGTTGAAGCGGCGGGCGAACAGCCGGCCGGGGTGCAGCGGAACCGGGGCGATGGCGTCGGCCTCCTCGATCAGGAGGTCGGCCGAACGCGAGATCCAGCGGGCGAACAGGGGCGCCAGGTCCTGCCGGTCGGCGTGCTTGAGCTGCAGGATCGGATCGCGGGACGTCTCGTCATAGATGCAGGCGGCGCGGGCGCGGGAAAAGGCGCGGGGCTTGGCCTCGCAGGCCACGCAGCGCACGCCCGGCCCCAGGGCGTATTCGAACGGCGTCCCGCAGCCGTCGCAGACAGGTCCGTCGAGGAAGGTGATGCGGCTCCAGGCCTCCGCCGACAGGCCGACCGATGCGGGCCGAGGCCCGTCATTGAGCGCTTGCGGCGGGAAGACGAGGTCGAGCAGGCCGCGTCCGGCCGAAATCAGCCGCGGCCCCGGTTTCCACAGGGCCGGCGAAGGGCCATCTTGCGCGCTCATGTCCTCCGCCCCGCCCCGCCTCTTCGATCGGTCCCTGCACCGCAAGCGCCTGGACCGCGCCGCCGCCGGCTTCTCCCAGGCCGACTTCCTCCACCGCCGCGCAGCGGAGGACGCCGTCGAGCGGCTGGAGCCGATCATGCGCGACTTCCCCGTGGCCGTCGATCTTTCGGCGCGCCGGGGGGCGTTCCGCGAAGCCCTGGCGCAGAGCGATGCGCGCAACCGTATCGGCGAGGTGATCGAGGTCGACGCCTCGCCCGCCATGCTCGCCGGCCGGCGGGGTCCGCGGCTCGTCGCCGACGAGGAGGCCCTGCCCTTCGCCCCCGGCAGCCTCGACCTCGCCGTCTCGACGCTCGGCCTGCACTGGACCAACGATGTGGTGGGAGCCCTGATCCAGATCCGCCGCGCCCTGCGCCCCGACGGCCTCTTCATCGGCGCCTTTCTGGGCGGCTCGACCCTCTTCGAGCTGCGCCGCTCGCTGATCGATGCGGAGACCGAGATCCTGGGCGGCGCCGGCAGCCGCGTCTCGCCCTTCGCCGATCCGGCCGACGCCGCGGGCCTGCTGCAGCGCGCGGGCTTCGCCCTCCCCGTGGCCGATGTGGACCGGGTGAGCGTGCGCTATTCCCATCCGCTGAAGCTGCTCGCCGACCTGCGCCAGATGGGCGAGACCAATGCGCTTTCCGAACGCCATCCCCGCGCGCTCACCCGCGCCCTGCTGGCCCGCGCCTTCGAACTCTATGTCGAGCGCTTCGCCGAGCCCGACGGCCGCGTGCCGGCCACCTTCGAGATCCTGACCCTGACCGGCTGGGCGCCGCACGAGAGCCAGCAGCAGCCGCTCAAGCCCGGCTCGGCCAAGATGCGCCTGGCCGACGCGCTCGGCGTGAAGGAGAACCCGCTGCCGCGGGACGAGGACTGAGGCCCGCTAGCGCCTTCCTTCGACCGCCTTGGCCGCCGGCGCCTCCGCCCGGTCGGCAAGGCCATAGTCCCGGGTCACTTCGGCGATGCGGAGACGGTAGTCGGCGAAGACGCCTGCGCGCCCTTCGCTCTGAGCCTGGCGATGGCCGGCATGACCGCGCCAGGCGGCCACGGCGGCCTCGTCGCGCCAGAAGGACAGCGACAGGAGCTTGCCCGGTTCGGCGAGGCTCTCGAAGCGCTCGATGGAGATGAAACCGTCGATCCTGTCGAGTTCCGGCCGCAGCAGGCCGGCGAGCTCGAAATAGCGATCGCCGCGGCCGTCGGCGGGCCAGGCTTCGAAGAGGACCGCGATCATCGCGTCACCTTCCCTTCGTGCGGAGCCGAAGCCAGGCGCAGGAAGATCCGGTCTTCCCGCCGGATGAAGCCCTCCGCCTTGGCGAAGGCGTAGTTTTCGCGGCCCTGCGGGTCGTCGCGCAGCCGCGCGCGGTAGGCCTCGTAGGCGGCCAGGCTGTCGATGTTGTAGACGCCGTAGGCGGTCGTGGCCGAGCCCTCATGCGGGGCGAAATAGCCCACGAGGTCCGCGCCGCAACGCGGAATGGCCTCGCCCCAGGCCTTCGCATAGGCCTCGAAGGCGTCGACGCGGAACGGGTCGATTTCGTACCGGATGAAGCAGGTGATCACGGCGGGCTCCCAGTGGTTCAGGCTGAGATCTCTAGCGGCTGGAGCGACGTCGATGCTTCGGTTAGGATCGAACTATGCAAGACGGACCCGTCATCGCCCGCACCGCCGCCCTGCTCGGCGATCCGGCGCGCGCCAACATGCTGACCGCGCTCATGGACGGGCGCGCACTGACGGTCAGCGAATTGGCCGAGGTGGCCGGCGTCACCCTGCCGACCGCCAGCGGTCATCTGGCGCGCCTTTTCGAAGCGGAGCTCGTCACGGCGGAAAAGCAGGGGCGCAGCCGCTACTTCCGGCTCTCCGGCCCTGATGTGGCTGAGGTTCTGGAGGGCCTGATGGCCCTGGCGCAGCGGACCGGCGCCGTGCGCGTGCGGACAGGACCCCGGGACCCGGCGCTTCGCCGCGCGCGGATCTGCTACGACCATCTGGCCGGCGCCGCTGGCGTGGCGGTGATGGACGGCCTGGTCGAGCGGGGCTGGCTGACCTCCGGCGAGGCGCCGCAGCTGACAGACGCCGGCCGCCAGGGTCTGACCGATTTCGGCCTGCCGGTCGAAAGGCTCGCGGGCGCGCGCCGGCCTCTATGTCGGCGTTGCCTCGACTGGAGCGAGCGGCGCAGCCATCTGGGCGGCGCGCTGGGCGCAGCTCTGCTTCAGCAGATCGTGGACGTCGGCTGGGCCCGCAGAACGGACGGGCGGGTGATCGTGATCTCGGCCGCCGGCGCGGCGGGTCTGTCGGAGCGGCTTGGCGTCCGCGTCGCTGCAAGCTAGGCCGAAGGAACACCGGCGTTCTCCAGGTGTTGATTTCGCAAGCCGTTCCAAAGGAGAACCCTGTGAAAGCTCTCAACCTCGCAACCCTGATCCTGGTGATCGTCGGCGGACTGAACTGGGGCCTCGTGGGCGCCTTCGACGTCGATCTGGTCGCCAGCCTGTTCGGTGTCGACACCGTTCTGTCGAACCTCGTCTACATCGTCGTCGGCCTCTCCGCCCTCTGGCAGATCATGCCGCTCGCCCAGGCCTTCAAGACCGGCGAGGTCTCGGCCGAGGCGCATCGTCCGACGGCGTCGCGGCTCTAAGCCCTACGACCGGGCCCGCCGGGGCGCGGCGGCGTCGTTGGCCGCGGCCGGCGCAGCTTCGGCGACGAATTGCTGCTCGACGGCGGCCGCCAGGCTTCGGACCTCGGCGGCCGCTACGCCTTCGGGTTCGTAATCCACCACGCCCTGGCCGCGTGCGATGGCGTTCTGGTAGGCGAGCCTCGCCCGCAGGGCCCTCGGCGCCACGGGGACGCCGGAGAAGCGGAGGGTTTCCAGCGTCGCCGCGACGCTCCGCGGCTCCGCCCCCCGCCGGGCGGGCGGACACTGGTTGAGAACCACCATGCCGCGCGTGCTGAGCTGGCGAACGAGCTCCAGGGTCTTCAGCGCCGCGGAAAGGTCGAGATAGGTCGGACGGGCGACGATCAGGCACAGGTCCGCCAGCTTGATGGCGGCGACGATGTCGGCCTCGGGCGAAGCCGGCGTGTCGATCACCAGCCGCTCGACGCCGCTGCGCGCCGAGGCGGTGGACAGGGCGAACAGCTTCGAAGCCGAGGTCTCCACCACCGGACCCCCGTCGCCGGGGGTGGCGCGCAGGGCCTCGCTCGTCGAGCGGAGGGGATCGGCATCGGCCAGGACCGTGCGGCGCTCCGCCTGCCGCAGCGCCGCGAACAGGTTGACGGCCAGGGTCGTCTTGCCCGCTCCGCCCTTTCGCGAAATGACCGCGATCGTCTTCATCCGCGCCCCCGCTGGACCCTAGGCAAAGGTTATCCACAGGCGCAAGTCGGCTTTGTGACGGCGGCGCGCACGCCGCAGCGAATGCCCCGCCGGGCGGCAGGCGGCGCCTAGCCCAGGGAGTCGGAGACGAAGATCAGGAGGTCGTAGATCTCGGCGCGCAACGCGCCTGCGGCCGTGACGACGACGAGGCCGAGGACGGCCGCCAGCAGGGCGTACTCGATCGCGGTCGCGCCGCGGTCGTCGCGCCGGAAGGCGCTCAGATCAGGTCGCGCAGCCAGGCGACCAGCGGCGCGTCGGCCGGCGGCATCGGATAATCGGTCAGCTTGGCGGGCTTCACCCATGCGATGGCCTTGTGCTCCCTGGCGGTGACGAAACCGCTCCAACGCCGGCACAGATAGAGTGGCATCAGCAGGTGAAAGGACTCATAACCGTGGCTGGCGAAGACGAACGGCGCCAGGCAGGCGCCGGTCACGGTGATGCCCAGTTCCTCGTCGAGCTCGCGGATCAGGCAGGCCTCCGGCGTCTCGCCGGGCTCGACCTTGCCGCCCGGAAACTCCCACAGGCCGGCCAGCTGCTTGCCCTCCGGGCGCTGGCAGATCAGGACGCGGCCGTCGGTGTCGACGAGGGCCGCCGCGGCGACCAGCAGGAGGGGCTTATAGGTCATGCCTCCTCATTCCCGCACCGCGCCAGGAATGCAACAGGATCGACGAAACGATCGGATGAGGTTGACTTCGCAGCTGCGAAAGACGATGTGCAGGACGCGCCGATCTTTGGCGCTATCGGCGCTCCGGCCCGCGTGAAGGTCTCCATCATCAGGAGATCTGGCCCGTTGAGCGCCCTGAAGAGATCGCATCGATCGCCCCGCCACGCGGGGGCTTTCCCCAAATCATCGCGTCCCGCGACCGTCGCATCCTGCGAGCGGCCGCGCTCGGCGCATTCCGAAAGACGGACGTCACTTGACCCAGTTCACCGACCTTGGCCTCGCCAAGCCCCTCCTCAAGGCCCTCGCCGACGAAGGCTATGAGACCCCCACCCCCATCCAGGCCAAGGCCATTCCGGGCGTGCTGGCCGGCCGCGACCTGTTGGGCATCGCCCAGACCGGCACCGGCAAGACCGCGGCCTTCGCCCTGCCCATCCTGCACCGCCTGGCCGAGGATCGCCGCGCCGCGCCGCGCCGCGGCTGCCGCGTGCTGGTGCTCTCCCCCACCCGTGAGCTCGCCACCCAGATCGGCGAGAGCTTCAAGACCTATGGCCGGCACCTTGGCCTTTCCGTCGCCGTCATCTTCGGCGGCGTGAAGTACGGCGGCCAGATGCGCACCATGGCGCCGGGCGTCGACGTGCTCGTCGCCACGCCGGGCCGCCTGATCGACCACCTGCAGGAAAAGACCGTCACGCTGGAAGGCGTCGAGACCTTCGTCCTCGACGAGGCCGACCAGATGCTCGACATGGGCTTCATCGTGCCGATCCGCCGGATCGTGAAGCACCTGGCCCACAAGCGTCAGAACCTGTTCTTCTCGGCCACCATGCCGAGCGAGATCGGCAAGCTGGCCGGCGAACTGCTGAAGGACCCGCTGCAGGTGTCCGTGACGCCCCAGGCGACGACGGTGGAACGCATCCGCCAGCAGGTCCTGTTCGTCGAGCAGCAGCGCAAGCGCGCCCTGCTGGCCGAACTCTTCGCCGAGAAGGACTTCAAGCGCGTCATCGTCTTCACCCGCACCAAGCGCGGCGCCGACCGCGTGGCCAAGAGCCTGGAGCAGGGCGGCGTCGAAGCCGCAGCCATCCACGGCGACAAGAGCCAGGGCCAGCGGGAGCGGGCGCTGGCGGCCTTCAAGGCCGGTCAGATCCGCGCCCTGGTGGCCACCGACATCGCCGCACGGGGCATCGACATCGACGCCGTCAGCCACGTGGTGCAGTACGAACTGCCCAACGTGCCGGAAGCCTATGTCCACCGGATCGGCCGGACCGCGCGCGCCGGCGCCGAGGGCTCGGCCATCGCCTTCTGCGCCGACGACGAACGCAACCTGCTGCGCGACATCCAGAAGGTGACGCGCCAGACCATCCCGTCCTTCGACCGCCGCAACGACAAGGCGCTCGGCCTGATGACCAAGGCGATCGCCGAGGTCTCGCCGGAGCCCGCCGCGGCGCCGGTCCGGTCCCGCGACCCCCGCAACAACGTCCCGGCCGCCTTGCGCAAGACCCGCAACCGCCGCCGGCCCGAAGGCGGCAAGGCCGCCGGCCCGCGCGACGGCGGCGGCAAGCCGCAGGCGCGCGCGGAGAGCGGCGCGGGCGGCGGCTTCCGCGGTCCCAAGCGGCAGCCGGCGACGAAGAGCTGGAGCCCGCTCGACTAACCGGAAAGCCAGGTGCGGCCACGCTTTGGCGTTTCGTGCGTTCGTGGCATGGAGCGTCAAAGTCTGGCGGTTGGTGATGGAATTCCGAATGAAGCTGCGCGCGGCCACGCGTGCGGCGCACGAGCGTGTGGACCGCCTCGGCGAAAGCTTCGACCTGGCGAGTCCCGCCGGCTATCGCGCCTTCCTCCGCGGACACGGGGCGGCCCTGCCTGGCCTCGAGCGCAGGCTGGAGGCGGCCGGCGTCGGGCGGCTCCTGTCCGACTGGCCCAGCCGCCGGCGCACGGGCGTCCTCCTGCAGGATCTGGCGGCGGTCGCCGCCGCGCCGCCCGAACCGGTCGCATCGCCGGGCCTGCATACGCGCGCCCAGCTCATGGGCGCGCTCTACGTGCTCGAAGGCTCCCGCCTCGGCGGCGCCTATCTGCGCCGGCGCCTGGCGCAGAGCCAGCCGGACGCGCCGGCGGCCTATCTGGCGCACGGCGCGGGCGAGCCCCTGTGGCGGACCTTCGTCGAATGGCTCGGGGCCCAGACGCCCTCGCCCGCGGAAGAGGCGACGGCCATCGCCGCCGCCGACGCGACCTTCGCCACCTTCGAAACCGGCTTCCGGCAAGCCGCGCGCGAAGCGGCCTGAGCCCGCCGCGCGAGGGTGAGAGTCATCTACCGGACAGATCGCCTCGCCATTCTGTGTTGAGTTCCAGGTCCGGCGCACGCGGCGTCGCGCCGCGCCCACCCAAGACCTCCCCCATCTCCCGCCAGCGAGTGCCGACCTTTTGGCCGATGTCGACCTGACAAATTGCGACCGCGAACCGATCCACATCCTGGGTGCGGTCCAGCCATTCGGATTCCTGCTGGCGGTGTCCCGCGACTGGATCGTCGCGCATGCCTCGGACAACGCCGTCGCGTTCCTCGGCCTGCCCGCCGACGACCTCATCGGGCAGTCCCTGACCCAGGTGCTGGACGGTCACGCGATCCACGAAATCCGCGGCCGCCTGCAGATCATGCGCGGCGCCGACGCGGTCGAGCGGGTTTTCGGACTGGCCCTGCGGCCGGGCGGCGAGCCCTTCGACGTGGCGGTCCACTATTCCGGCGACCTGCTGGTCATCGAGGCCGAGCCGAGCCGCGCGGACTCCTCCCTGGAGGCGGCCTCGGCCGTCCGCTCCATGGCCAACCGCGTGGCGGAGCGGAAGTCGCTGGAGGACCTGTTCCACGAGGCGGCGCGGCAGGTGCGGGCCCTGACCGAGTTCGACCGGGTCATGGTCTACCGCTTCGACCAGGACGGCGCGGGCGAGGTGGTCGCCGAGTCCGTGCGGCCGGGCATCGGCTCGTTCCTCGGCCTTCGCTATCCCGCCACCGACATTCCCCAGCAGGCCCGCGCCCTCTATGAGCGCAACTGGCTGCGCATCATCGCCGATGTCGACGCCGTGACCCCCCAGATCCGCCCGGCGCTCGGCCCCACGGGCGAGCCGCTCGACCTCTCCATGTCGATGCTGCGGGCGGTCTCGCCGATCCATATCGAGTATCTGCGCAACATGGGCGTCGGCGCCTCGCTGTCGGTCTCCATCCTCCGGCAGGGCCGGCTCTGGGGGCTGTTCGCCTGCCATCACTATGGGCCGCACCACGTCTCCTACGAGCGGCGCACCGCAGCCGAGCTGTTCGGCCAGATCTTCTCCTACATGCTCGAGAGCCGCGAACAGGCGGCCGAGGCCCAGCACGTCCAGAGGGCGCGCAACCTGCACGACCGCCTGATCAGCGCGGTCGCGGCCAGCGCTTCCGGGCCGGAGAGCATCACGCCCTTCCTGGGCGAACTCTGCGGCCTGGCGGGCTGCGACGGCCTCGCCCTCCACATGGCGGGCCAGACGGCGAGCCTGGGAAAGGTGCTGGCCGGCGAGCCGCTCGAACAGCTCATCGGCTTCCTCGACGCCCAGGGGCGCGACGCCGTCTTCCACACCCACCACCTTTCGGCCCTGCTGCCGCAGGCGGCCGACTGGCGCGACGTCGCCGCCGGCGTCGTCGCCGTGCCCGTCTCGCGCCAGCCTGGCGACTACATGCTCTTCTTCCGGGGCGAGGTGGTCCGCGAGGTGACCTGGGCGGGCGATCCGAACAAGCCGGTGAGCGTCGGGCCGCTGGGCGCGCGGCTGACGCCGCGCCAGAGCTTCGAGGAGTGGAAGGAGACGGTGCGCGGCCAGTCCCGGCCCTGGACAGGCTCCGAACTGGCCGCCGTCGAGAGCCTGCGCCTGACCCTGCTGGAGGTGGTGCTCCGCCTGACCGACCTGGCCAACGCCGAGCGCGGCAAGGCCCAGCACCGGCAGGAAATCCTGATCGCCGAGCTGAACCACCGGGTGCGCAACATCCTCGGGCTGATCCGCGGACTGATCTCCCAGAGCCGCGACGGCGCCTCCACCGTCCAGCAGTTCTTCGAGGTGGTCTCCGGGCGCGTGCAGGCCCTGGCCCGGGCCCATGACCAGATCACCCAGCATCACTGGGGTCCCGGGGCCCTGACCGAGCTGATCCGCGGCGAGGCCGAGGCCTATCTCGCCGCCAAGGCCGAGCGGCTGGTCCTGTCGGGCCCCGACGTGCTGATCGAGCCCCAGGCCTTTTCGACCCTCTCGCTGGTGATCCACGAACTGGTCACCAACTCGGCCAAGTACGGCGCGCTCTGCGACAGCCGCGGCAAGGTCCATGTCTCCTGGGAGGTGGACGGCGCCGGGGCCCTGGAGCTGAAGTGGCGCGAGGAGGGCGGCCCCGCCGTCAGGCCGCCGACTCGGCGGGGCTTTGGCTCAACCATCATCGAACGCTCCATCCCGCATGAACTGGGGGGCGAGGCGATGGTGGATTTCCGGCCCGAGGGTCTGTCGGTCGCCCTGCGCATCCCCGGCCGGTTCGTGGTCCAGTCGGTGTCGCGCGCCGCCGGCCCGGCGCCCTCGACCCGCGAGAGCGCTCAGGTCTCGGGTCCGGCCCACGTCCTCCTCGTGGAGGACAACATGATCATCGCGCTCGACCTGGAGGGCGTGCTGCTGAAGCTGGGCGTGCGGCAGGTGGACGTGGCCTCCACCGTCTCGGCGGCCCTGACGGCCCTGGACGAGGCGCGGCCGGACTTCGCCATGCTCGACCTCAACCTGGGAACGGAGACCTCCATTCCGGTGGCCGAACGGCTGCTGGAGATGGGCGTGCCCTTCGCCTTCGGCACGGGCTTCGGCGATCAGGCCGACCTGCCCGAGGCGCTGTCCCGGGTGACCGTGATCAGCAAGCCCTATTCGGAGAAGGCCCTGCGCGAGGCGCTCGCCGCCGCGCGCTGAGCCGCCTGCGCCTCAGGAGCGGTAGTCGCCGTTGATGGCTACGTACTGCTTGGTCAGGTCGCAGGTCCAGACGGTGGCCGAGCCGCGGCCGACGCCCACGTCGACGAAGACCTCGAGCTCCTGGCGCTTCATATAGGCGCTCATCTTCTCCTCGTCGTAGGTCGGCGAGATCAGGCCGTCCTGCGCCGCCCAGTGGTCGCCGAAGCGGACCGACAGCTGGTCGCGGTTGATCGGCTCGTCCGCGCGTCCCACGGCCATGACGATGCGGCCCCAGTTGGCGTCCTCGCCGGCGAAGGCGGTCTTGACCAGGGGGCTCTCGGCGATGGTGCGGGCGATCTTCCGCGCCGAGGCCGGGCTTTCGGCGCCGGCGACGGTGATCTTGACGAACTTGGTCGCCCCTTCTCCGTCGCGCACGAGTTGCAGGGCGAGGTCGAGCAGCACCCCTTCCAGCTTGTCGCGGAAGTCGGCCAGCCGCTTGTCGCCGGCCCGCGAGATCTTCGGCGCGCCGGACTGGCCGGTGGCGAACAGCATCAGGCTGTCGTTGGTCGATCGGTCGCCGTCCACCGTCACGGCGTTGAACGTCGTGCGCACATAGAGGCTGACCAGGGTCTGCAGGGCCGGCGCGGCGATGGCCGCGTCGGTGACCACGAAGGCCAGCATGGTGGCCATGTCGGGCGCGATCATGCCCGAGCCCTTGCAGATGCCGGCGATGCGCACCTTGGTCCCGTCGATGGTCGCCTCGGCATAGGCGCCCTTGGGAAAGGTGTCGGTGGTCATGATGGCGCGGGCCGCGCCGGTCCAGCCGTCCTCGGTCAGCTTCTGCTCCACGTCGGGCAGGCGCTGGATGATCTTGGCGTCGTCCAGCAGGACGCCGATGACGCCGGTGGAGGCCACCATGACGTCGCGCTGCCGGCAGTCGAAGCGCTTGCCCACGGCCGAGGCCACGCGGCGGACCGCGTCGGCCCCCGGCTTTCCGGTGAAGGAATTGGCGCAGCCGGCGTTGACCACCAGGGCGCGGACCTCGGTCCCCTTGGTGACGGCCAGCTGCTTCTGGCACCAGTCGACGGGCGCCGAGCCGACGCCGTGGCGGGTGAACACGCCAGCCACCGTCGTCCCGGGATCGAAGGCCATGACGAGGAGGTCGTCGCGCTCGTGCTTGTAGAAGCCGGCGCGCCCCGTGGCCATGCGGACGCCGGCGATCGGCGGCATCTTCGGAAAGGGCACGGCGAGCGGCGAGACCGGCAGGGCGCCCTTGGCGGGTGCGGCGGCCGCGGCCGGAGCGGCTGGCGCGTCGAAGGCGCGGCTGGTCTTGTCGGCCCGCTTCAGGGCGGCCCGTTTGAGCGCGCTGGCCAGGGGGTCGAGGGCCCGTTCGATGGTCTGGCCGACCACCTCGACGGGGCGGGTCGAGCCCTCCGACGTCTTCGAGCGGGACTTGGCCTTGGGGGCGGGATCTGCGGGCTTGCGCGCCATCAGTCGGCCCCTCCGGTCTTCTCCGCGGCCTTGGCCGCCGGGGCCTTCTCGGCCGGGGCGGCCTTGGGGGCCGGCGCGGCGTCGGCCGGCTCCACCGGCGCCCCCGGCACGGGTTCGGCCGCCCCGATCAGGGTCTCCACCTTGGCGCGACCGCGCAGCTTCTCGAGAAGGTCGCGGACCTGGTCATAGGTCAGGAAGCGGATGATCTGCGGCCGGGCGGCCTCCAGCGTGATCGGCTCTTCCAGCCGGCGGTCCTCGATACGGACCACCGCCCAGCCGCCCTCCACTTCGAAGGGGCCGACCACCTCGCCGGCCTTGGCGGTCTTCAGCGCGTCCTCATAGGCCTCGGGCATGACGTCGGTGGTGAAATAGCCGAGGTCGCCGCCGTTGAAGCGCGTGGCCGCGTCGGTCGAGCGCTCCATGGCCAGGGCCTCGAAGGAGGCGCCGGTGGCCAGCAGGTTCTTGATCGCCTCGCCCTCCTCCTGCGTCGCGACGACGATCTGGCGGGCGCGGATCTCCTCGGACTGCCGGGCGAGCTTGAGCTGCTCCTGATAGAGGCTGCGGATGGCGTTCTCGTTGACGGCGTCGGAGACGACGCTTTCCACGAGCATGTCGCCCAGGATCCGTTCGCGGGCTGCGGCCAGCCGGCGCTGCGCCACCGGATCCTCGTCGAGATTGCGCTCGAGCGCCTCGGCGGCGAGCAGCTTCTGGTCGATCACCTCGTCGAGCACGCGCCGGAACAGGTCGGACGAGATGTCCAGCGGCTCGCCCTCGCCGATCAGGCCCTGGGCGACCGCCTCGCGCTTCACGTCCGAGGCCCAGACCGTCTTGCCGTCGACACGGGCGACCGCCTCGTCGCCGGGCTGCGGCGGGCGTTCGGCGCCGCCGCGGTCGCCACAGGCGGCGAGCGCCAGTCCCAGCGCCGCGAGGAGGGCGGCCAAGCCGCCGAGACGAAAGGGCTTTTCACGCATCATGGCCGGTTTCCCTGACGCCCGTCGGAAGGCCGAGGGCGAAGTCCGTCCCTAGCCATTTCCCTCGCGGGATGCAAAGGTTGCGGCGATCAGGCCAAGGGGACCGCAGCACAAGCGCGTCGCCCGATCGCATTCATTTGGGAGAATTTCGTATGCGCGAAGCCGTAATCGTTTCCTATGCCCGCACCGGGCTCGCCAAGTCGGGCCGTGGGGGCTTCAACATGACGCCCACAATGAGCATGGGCGCGCATGCGGTGAAGCACGCGGTGGAGCGCTCCGGTCTCGACCCGGCGGAGATCGAGGACTGCATCATGGGCAACGTGACCCACGGCGCGGGCAACCTCGGCCGTCAGGTGGGCCTGCTGGCCGGCCTGCCGATCACCACCTCGGGCTCGACCGTCAACCGCTTCTGCTCCTCGGGCCTCAACACCATCGCCACGGCGGCGAACTACGTGCGCAACGACGGCGCCGACGCCGTGGTCGCCGGCGGCGTCGAGTCGCTGTCCATCCCGGGCGGCGGCGGCGGCCGTGAGAACATCGACCCGGCGCTGGTGCAGCAGTACCCGGCCATCTTCATGCCGATGATCGACACCGCCGACGTGGTGGCCGAGCGCTACAAGATCAGCCGCGAGTACCAGGACGAGTACTCCCTGGAGTCGCAGAAGCGCATGGCCGCGGCCCAGCAGGCGAACAAGTTCAAGGACGAAATCGTCCCCATGAAGACCAAGATGAAGCAGGTCAACAAGGAGACGAAGGAAGAGACGATCGTCGACTACACGGTCGATCGCGACGAGTGCAATCGTCCCGACACCACCCTGGAAGGCCTGGCCAAGCTGCAGCCCGTCCGCGGCGAGGGCAAGTTCATCACCGCCGGCAACGCCAGCCAGCTGTCGGACGGCGCCGCCGCCGTGGTGATCATGGATTCCAAGGCCGCCGAGAAGAAGGGCCTGAACCCGATGGGCGCCTTCAAGGGCTGGGTCGTCGCCGGCTGCGCCCCCGACGAAATGGGCATCGGCCCGGTCTTCGCCATTCCGCGCCTGCTGAAGCGCCACGGCCTGAAGGTCGACGACATCGACCTGTGGGAACTGAACGAGGCCTTCGCCTCGCAGTGCCTGTACTGCCGTGACGAGCTGAAGATCGATCCCGAGAAGTACAACGTGAACGGCGGCTCCATCGCCATCGGCCACCCCTACGGCATGACCGGCGCCCGCCTGGCCGGCCACATCCTTCAGGAAGGCAAGCGCCGCGGCGCCAAGAACGTCGTGGTCTCCATGTGCATCGGCGGCGGCATGGGCGCGGCCGGCCTGTTCGAAGTCTACTAAGACATCGTCGGCATCCTGCGGAGGCGGTTGGATAACCAACCGCCTCCAAGGGTTTCTTTAACGCTCCTCGCCTAGTCTTGGCCTCTTCTGCGTCCATGGGACGGACGCGCGGCCAGAATGACGCCGGAGCGCACATGCGGATCGCTTCCGCCTATAGCCTCGCCGAGGGTCCGGCCGAAGCCGCCCTCGAGGCCTATCGCAGCCTGATCGCCCGTCTCGGCGCCGACCCCCAGCTGCTCGTCCTCTACACCACCGAACACAAGGCCCACCCGGCCCTCATCGACACCCTGGCCACTCTCGCGCCCGGGACGCAGATCGTCGGCGGCACCTCCTGCGGCGGCGTCATGACCGAGGCGGGCTTTCACGCCGGCCCCGACGGGGCGGTGGGGTTGCTCGGCGTCCTCGATCCCGACGGGGCCTATGGCGTGGGCGTCTCGGCTGTCGCCCAGGACGCCCGCCGCGCCGGCGCGGAGGCGGTGGAGCGCGCCCTGACCGCGGCCGGCCGCGACTTCGAAACTCCCGACCTCGTCTGGTGCTGCCAGCCCCCGGGCTGCGAGGAAGAGGTGCTGGCCGGCGTCCAGTCGGTGATCGGCGAACGGACCCCGATCATCGGCGGCAGCTCGGCCGACGAGGCGATCGCCGGCGCCTGGCGGCAGTTCTCGGCGCAGGGCGCCCTGGAAGACCACGTGGTCATCGCCGTCCTATTCCCCACCCGCGGCCACGGCGCGGCCTTCCAGAGCGGCTATGCGCCGACGGGCCGCTACGGCTTGGTCACCCGAGCCCAGGCCCGCCAGGTGCTGGAGATCGACCACCGCCCCGCCGCCGAGGTCTACAGCGCCTGGACAGACGGCGTGGTCGACGCCGCAGCCTCCGGGGCCATCCTGGCCAAGAGCACGCCAACCCCGCTCGGGCGCGTCGCCGCCGAGGTCCAGGGGGTGCCGATGTTCGTCCTGTCCCACCCGGCCCTTCTCGGCACGGGCGGCGACCTGTCGCTGTTCACCGACATCCGCACGGGCGACGTGGTGCACCTGATGCGCGGATCGCCGGACTCCCTGGTCAAGCGGGCGGGCCTGGTGGTGGAGGACGCCTGCGCCATGGGCGGCTGGCGCCGGGCCGAGACCCTGGGGGGCCTCGTCATCTACTGCGGCGGCTGCATGCTCCACGTGCGCGAGCAGATGGACGAGGTGGTCGACCAGATCCGCGCCGCGATGCCGGGCGCGCCGTTCCTGGGCGCCTTCACCTTCGGCGAGCAGGGGGCGATCGTCGACTCCTGCAACCGGCACGGAAATCTCATGGTCTCAGCCCTGACCTTCGGCTGACATGGTCGACCTGGACAAGGAGCAGCTGCGCGAGGCCCTGGCGTCGGCCAAGCAGATCGAGGCGGCGCTCGCCGAGCGGATCCGCGAGCAGGACCTGATCCTGAACGGGCTCGAGGCCCTGCAAGGCGAGGAGGAGCCGGCCGCCCTGCTGCAGCGCGCCTTCGACACCCTGGGCCGGAGCATCGCCTTCAACCTGGCCCTGATCCTGGAGCCCGAGGGGGAGAGCTTCGTCTGCACCGCCGCCACCGATCCGGCCGCGGTCGGCGCCCGCTGGCCGGCGGGCGGCTTCTTCAGTCGCGTCGCCAACGGCCGGGCGGCCGTCGTCCCGGACAACCGACGGCCGCCGGAATGGTCGCAGTGCGAGGGCCTGGCGCCCCTCCCCGGCGGCGGCATCTACGCCCCGGTCTCGGCCAGCGCCGGCCAGGGGCTTCTGGTGCTGCAGTCCCACAAGCCGGGCGCCTATTCGGCGCGGGACGGCGCCCTCGTCTCGCGGCTCAGCCTGCTGATCTCCCAGACCCTCGCCCAGGCCCAGCGCCGCCGCCTGGCGGAAGCCGCGCACCTGGCGGAGACCGAACGCCGCGCCGCCGTGGAGGCGAGCGAGGCCAAGTCCCGCTTCCTGGCCAATATGAGCCACGAGATCCGCACGCCGCTGAACGGCGTCACCGCCGTGGCCGACATGCTGGCCCTGACCAGGCTCGATCCGCGCCAGGCGGAGATGACGCGCCTGATCGCGGACTCGGGCCGCATGCTCGAGCGCCTGCTGAACGATGTCCTGGACTTCGCCAAGATCGAAGCCGGCCATCTGGCGATTGCGTCGGAGCCTTTCGACCTGGCGCCGGACCTCGCGCCGGTGATCGATCTCTTCGCCGCCAGCGCCGGCGAGAAGGGCCTCGTCTTCCACCGAATGATCACCGAGGCCGCGTCGGGCCGCTTCGTCGGCGACAGCCTGCGCGTGCGCCAGATCCTGGCCAACCTGCTCAGCAATGCGGTGAAGTTCACCGAGGCCGGAAGCGTGAGCCTGCACATCGACGCCCGCCCGTGCGGCGCCGAGGAGGTCGAGATCGAGATGACGGTCGCCGACACCGGCTGCGGCTTCTCCGCCGAACAGTCGCAGCGGCTGTTCAGCCGCTTCGAGCAGGTCGACGATTCCATCACCCGGCGGTTCGGCGGCACGGGGCTTGGCCTGACCATCTCGCGCTCGCTGGCGCGCCTGATGGGCGGCGACATCACCTGGTCTTCCGTCCCGGGCGAGGGCTCGACCTTCCGCGGCGCGTTCCGCACGCGGCGGGCCGCCGGTGACGGTCTCGAGCCTCAGGCGCCCGATCTGGAGGCGCTGCGGCCGCTGCGCGTCCTGGTCGCCGAGGACAACCCGAACAACCGCCGGATCGTCGCCATGATCCTGGAGATGGTCGAGGCGCAGGTGACCTACGCCGAGAACGGCCAGGAGGCGCTCGACGCCTTCGCCCCGGACCGTTTCGACGTGGTCCTGATGGATCTGCAGATGCCGGTGGTGGACGGGCTGACCGCGACCGCCGCGATCCGCAGGACCGAAGCGGCCGACGGCGCGCGCCGCACGCCGGTCATCGCCCTGTCAGCCAACGCCATGGCCCACCACGTGGCCGAGGCGCTGGCGGCCGGCGCGGACGCGCACGTCGCCAAGCCGATCAGCCCGCAACGCCTGATCGAGACGATGATGGCCCTGGTCGCGGCCGAGCCTTCGCCCGAGGCGGCGGTGGGCTGACGAGGCCCCAGCGCCGGGCCGCCGGCCGCGCCAGGTCGCCCAGGGGACGAGCCTGCGTTGACACTCAAGGGGTCGCTGCTTAAGTCTCGCGCTCGCTCAACTGAGCGGACTCCGGGCCGGCGAAGGTCAGACGGCGCGCCGTGCGAAACGCCCCGTGAGCCCGCATCGACCGCATTCTCGGACGCCCCCACATATGTTCTTCCAACGGCTCTTCGGCTCCACGAACGACCGCAAGGTCAAGGCCTTCCAGGCGCGGGTCGCCAAGATCAACGCGCTGGAGCCTCAGATGGAGGCCCTGTCGGACGAGGCGCTCCGGGGCAAGACCGCGGAGTTCCGGGAGCGCCTCGCCAGGGGCGAGACCCTCGACCAGATGCTGGAGGAGGCGTTCGCGGTGGTCCGCGAGGCGTCCAAGCGGACCATCGGCCTGCGTCACTTCGACGTGCAGATGGTCGGCGGCATGGTCCTGCACCGCGGCGGCATCGCCGAGATGCGCACCGGCGAGGGCAAGACCCTGGTGGCCACCCTGCCCGTCTACCTGAACGCGCTGGAGGGCAAGGGCGTCCACGCCATCACGGTCAACGACTATCTGGCCCAGCGTGACGCCGAATGGATGGGCCAGATCTACCGTTTCCTGGGCATGAGCGTGGGCGTCATCGTCCATGGCCTGTCGCAGGGCCAGCGGCAGCAGGCCTACCGGTCCGACATCACCTACGGCACGAACAACGAGTTCGGCTTCGACTATCTGCGCGACAACCTGGTCTACGAGACCGGCGAGATGGTCCAGCGCGGCCATAACTTCGTGATCGTCGACGAGGTGGACTCCATCCTGATCGACGAGGCGCGCACCCCGCTGATCATCTCCGGCCCCACCGAGGACCGCAGCGAGTTCTACAAGACCATCGACGCCCTGGTGAAGGAGCTGATCAAGGATCCGTCCACCTTCGATCACGACGAGAAGCAGCGCCAGGTGCTGCTGACCGAGGAGGGCTCGGAGAAGATCGAGGAGATTCTGGAAGCCGGCGGCCACCTGGCCGAGGACTCCGCGGGCCTCTACGATCCGGCCAACGTCTCGGTGGTGCACCACGTCAACCAGGCCCTGCGCGCCAACGTGCTCTACACCCGCGACAAGGACTACATCGTCCGCGCCGGCGAAGTGATCCTGATCGACGAATTCACCGGCCGCATGATGCAGGGCCGCCGCCTGTCGGAAGGTCTGCACCAGGCCATCGAGGCCAAGGAAGGCGCCCATATCCAGCCCGAGAACCAGACCCTGGCCTCGGTGACGATCCAGAACTACTTCCGCCTCTACAAGAAGCTGTCGGGCATGACCGGCACGGCCTCCACCGAGGCCCAGGAGTTCGGCGACATCTACAAGATGGAGGTCGTCGAGATCCCCACCAACCGGGCCATCGCCCGCGTGGACGAGGACGACGAGGTCTATCGGACCGCCCGCGAGAAGAACCTGGCGATCCTCAAGCAGATCGAGGACTGCTACGTCCGCGGCCAGCCGATCCTGGTCGGCACGGTGTCGATCGAGAAGTCCGAGCTGCTCTCGGAGCTGCTGAAGACCCATGAGTTCGAGGTCGACGGCAAGAAGCAGAAGGGCATTCCGCACAACGTGCTGAACGCCCGCTATCACGAGCAGGAAGCCGTGATCGTGGCCGACGCCGGCGTGCCGGGCGCGGTGACCATCGCCACCAACATGGCCGGCCGCGGCACCGACATCCAGCTCGGCGGCAGCGTCGACATGCGGCTTTCGCGCTGGCGCGAGGAGCAGCTGGGCCTGGGCATCGAACCGGACGCCGACGCCCTGGCCGCCAAGCGGGCGGAGATCGAGACCGACATCGCCGACCTGAAGGCCAAGGCGCTGGCCGCCGGCGGCCTCTATGTGCTGGGCACCGAGCGCCATGAAAGCCGCCGGATCGACAACCAGCTGCGCGGCCGGACGGGCCGCCAGGGCGACCCGGGCCGCTCGAAGTTCTTCCTGTCCTGCGAAGACGACCTCCTGCGCATCTTCGCCGGCGACCGGTTGGACGCCATCATGCGCACCTTCGGCGTCCAGGAAGGCGAGGCCATCACCCACAAGTGGCTGAACGGCGCCATCGCCACGGCCCAGAAGCGCGTCGAGCAGCGCAACTACGAGATCCGCAAGAACCTGCTGAAGTACGACGACGTCGTGAACGACCAGCGCAAGGCCGTGTTCGAGCAGCGCCAGGAGTTCATGGAGGCCAAGGACCTCACCGAGGTCATCGACGAGATGCGGGCCGACACCATCAAGGACCTGGTCGCCCGTCACCTGCCGCCCAAGGCCTATGCCGAGCAGTGGGACGTCGAGGGCCTGGACGAGCGGGTGCGCGAACTGCTCGGCCTGCAACTGCCCATCAAGGAGTGGGCGGCCGAGGAAGGCATCGCCAACGAGGAGATCCACGAGCGGATCAGCAAGGCCGCCGACGCCCGCGCCAAGGAGCGCGAGGCCATGATCCAGGCCGAGAACATGCGGGCCATCGAGAAGAGCTTCCTGCTGCAGACCATCGACCTGCAGTGGCGCGAGCACCTGATGCACCTCGACCACCTGCGCAACGTCATCGGCCTGCGCGGCTACGGACAGCGCGATCCGCTGAACGAGTACAAGACCGAAGCCTTCTCCCTCTTCGAGAAGCTGCTGGTCGACCTGCGCCAGAACGTCACCAAGTGGCTGATGACGGTGGAGTTCTCTATCGCCGAACCCGAGCCCCCGCCCGCCCCGCCGCCGGGCCGCCTCATGGAGGTCCACCTCGACCCCCTGACCGGCGAGAACGCCGCCACCGCCGGCGCCCTGCCCGCCGGTCTCTCGCGCGAGCAGCGCGAGGCCCTGCCGATCTCCTCCCTGCCCGCCGGCTGGGAGCAGACCGGCCGCAACGCCCTCTGCCCCTGCGGCTCGGGCAAGAAGTTCAAGCACTGCCACGGGGCGCTGGTCTGAAGACCAGCGCTTAGCGCTCCGTCAGGGTGACGAAGGTCTCGCTTTCGATCAGCCACTGGCCGCGGACCTTCTTCCAGGCGGCCAGGTACCAGCCGGAGATGTGTTCGCCGCGGCTCCTGGAGACGGCGACCCAGGTTCCGCGCTCGGCGGCGCGTTCGCCGTCGTGGGCGACCGCCACCTCGTCCGCCGTGCGGACATAGGCCGTGAAGTCCGGGTCCTGGAACTGGGCGGCGAAGGCCTGGACGACCGCCTCGGCGCCGGTGATCAGCGACCCGTCGCCGACGATCACCACGACGGCGGGATCGAAGAAGGGGCGCAGGCGCGTCGCGTCCTTGCCCGCGATCAGCTTGTTGGTCAGCCGCCGCCGGGCGCGGATGGCGTCTTCCGGCGCCGTCACGGCTCGACCACCACGGTGCCGGCCTTGTCGCCCGCCTCCACCGCCTCGTGAGCGGCGGCGCAGGCTTCCAGGGGGAAGGTCGCCGAGACCGACAGCAGCCGATCGCCCGTCCCGATCCAGCGGGTGATGTCGTCCTGCGCGCGTCGCCGCGCCTCGTGCGGACTGACGGGCAGGTAGACGCCCTGGATGCGCAGGTTCAGCCCCATCAGGGCGCCGGCCGGGATCCGCGGCTCCCGGTCGCCCTTGGTGGCGTAGTAGGCGAGCGAGCCGTTCGGGCGCACGCAGGCGAGGCTGGTGGCGACATTGCCGCCGAAGTCCACCTCCACCACATGGTCGACCCCTTGGCCGCCGGTCAGTTCGCGCACACGGGCGGCGACGTCCTCGGTCCTGTAGTTGATCACGTGATCGGCGCCGCCCGCGCGGGCGCGCTCGGCCTTGGCCTCGCCCGAGACGGTGGCGATCACGTTCGCGCCGGCCCACTTGGCGAGCTGGACGGCGTAGTGGCCGACCGCGCCGGCCCCGCCGGTGACCAGGACGGTGCGGCCCTGCACGGGTCCCGCCAGGAAGAGGGCCACGTGCGCCGTCATGCAGGGAATGCCCAGGGTCGCGCCCTGCGCGAAGCTGACGCCATCGGGCAGCTCGCGGATCAGGTCGACGTCGAGTTCGATGTATTCGGCCGCAGAGCCGAAGGCGCGGCCGTTGCGCTGGCCGTTGTAGAACCACACCCGCCGGCCGACCCAGGCCTGCGCCACGCCGGGTCCGACCGCCTCGACCACGCCGGCGCCGTCGCTGTTGGGGGTGATCTTCGGATAGGCCATGGGCGCGCCGCTGACGCCGCCCCGCATGCCGACGTCGGAGGGGTTCACGCCCGAGGCGCGCACGCGGATCAGCACCTCGCCCCGGCCAGGCTCCGGCTTCGGGCGCTCGCCCACCACCAGCACCTCGCGCGCCGGCCCCGTGCGGTCGTACCAGACGGCCTTCATCCTGCCTCCCATCCCGCCAGCGTGGATCGCCGATCCGCCCCTGCATGACGCGGCCGGCGGGGGGAAACAAGCCGGCTTCCGTTACGACGCCCTTCGTCTGACGGCCGCGCCGGTCTATGTGATGGGCGATCAGATATCATCCGAGGAGCCGCCATGGACCGTCCCGACCTCTTCGCCCCGCTCGCCTTCGCCCACGGCGCGTCGATGAAGAACCGGCTGATGCTGGCGCCCCTGACCAACACCCAGAGCCATGCGGACGGGACCCTGTCGGACGAGGAGTTCCACTGGCTGACCCTGCGGGCCAAGGGCGGCTTCGGCCTGACCATGACCTGCGCGGCCCACGTGCAGAAGATCGGCCAGGGCTTTCCGGGCCAGCTCGGCGTCTTTTCCGACGACCACCTGCCGGGCCTCACGCGCCTGGCCGCCGCCATCAAGGCGCAGGGCAGCCTGGCCGTGGTCCAGCTGCACCACGCCGGCAACCGCGCGCCCAAGGATCTGATCGGCGAGGCGCCGGTCTGTCCCTCCGACGACGCCGAGACCGGCGCCCGCGCGCTCGCCGGGGACGAGGTGGCGCAGCTGGTCGAGGACTTCATCGCCGCCGCCGAGCGGGCCAAGCGCGCCGGGTTCGACGGCGTGGAGATCCACGGCGCCCACGGCTACATCCTCTGCCAGTTCCTCTCGCCGGCCCTGAACCGACGCGAGGACGCCTATGGCGGATCGCTGGAGAACCGCACGCGGATCGTGCGCGAGATCGTCGCCGGCGTGCGCGCCCGCTGTGGGGAGGACTTCCTGCTGGGCCTGCGCCTCTCGCCCGAGCGCTTCGGGCTGCAGCTCGAAGACATCATCGCCTTCGCCGGCGAGATGCTGCAGGCGCCCGAGCTCGACTTCCTCGACATGTCGCTCTGGGACGTCTTCAAGGAGCCGGCGGAGGAGGCGTTCAAGGGCCGTTCGCTGATGTCCTACTTCACCGAGCTGCCGCGCGCCCAGGTGCGCCTGGGCGTGGCCGGCAAGATCATGAGCGCCGCGCAGGCGCGCCAGGTGCTCGCCGACGGCGCCGACTACGCCCTGATCGGACGCGGCGCCATCCTGCACCACGACTGGCCGGAGAAGGCCAAGGCCGATCCCGGCTTCACGCCCGTCGCCCTGCCCGTCACCCGCGCGCACCTGCGCGCCGAGGGGCTGAGCGATCCCTTCATCGCCTACATGAACAACTGGCCGGGCTTCGTCGCCCAGGACCAGACGGAGGACGCCTGACATGCGTAAGGACGCCGAGTTCGACATCATCGTCTATGGCGCCACCGGCTTCACAGGCCGGCTGGTGGCCGAGCACCTCCTGAAGCGCTACGGCGTCGGCAAGGACGTGAAATGGGCCATGGCCGGGCGCAGCCCCGACAAGCTGGCCGCCGTCCGCGACGAGATCGGCGCCCCGGCCGAGACGCCGCTGGTGGTCGCCGACGCCGACGACGCCGCCTCCCTGAAGGCCATGGTCGAGCGCGCCAAGGCCGTCATCACCACCGTCGGCCCCTATCAGCTCTATGGCTCGGATCTCGTCGCCGCCTGCGCTGCGGCCGGGACCGACTATCTCGACCTGTGCGGCGAGCCGGTCTGGATGCGCCACATGATCGACGCCCACCACGAGACGGCGAAGAAGAGCGGGGCGCGGATCGTCTTTTCCTGCGGCTTCGACTCCATCCCCTTCGAACTCGGCGTCTTCTTCCTGGAGGAGGCGGCCAAGGCCAGGTTCGGCCACACCCTGCCGCGCGTGAAGGGCCGGGTGCGCAAGATGAAGGGCGGCTTCTCCGGCGGCACGGCGGCCAGCCTGAAGGCGACCATGGCCGCTCTGGCCAAGGATCCCAGCCTGATCGCCCTGATGACCGACCCCTTCGCCCTTACCCCGGGCTTCAAGGGCCCCGAGCAGCCGAAGGGCGACAAGGTCGAGCAGGATCCCGACCTGGGCGCCGCCGTCGGCCCCTTCGTCATGGCGGCGATCAACACGCGCAACGTCCACCGCTCGAACCTGCTGACCGGCCACGCCTATGGGCGGGACCTCGTCTATGACGAGATGGTGGTGGTCGACCCCAACGCCCCGCCGGCCCCCGCCCTCGGCGCCGAGGGCGGCCCCAAGCCCGGCGAAGGGCCCAGCAAGGAGGAGCGCGAGAGCGGCTTCTTCGACCTGGCCTTCATCGGCCTGGGCGAGGGCGGAGAACGCCTGACCGTCGCCGTCACCGGCGACAAGGACCCGGGCTATGGCTGCACCTCCAAGATGATCGGCGAGAGCGCGGTCTGCCTGATCACCGAGGCGACGGACACGCCCGGCGGCGTCTGGACGCCTGGCGCAGCCATGGGGATGAAGCTGGTGGAGCGGCTGCGCGCCAATGCGGGCATGACCTTCGAGGTCGAGGCCTGAGCCAGGGGCGCGGCCCACCGGCGCACGGGGGGCGAAAGCAGTTGCGCTTACGTCGTAAATGTAACAGGAAGGGGAGCGGCCTGCGCCGCTCAACTTCCCTGCGAGTTCCATGCCCCGCGTCCTGACCGAGTCCGACGTCGCCGACTTCCGCGAACGCCTCTGCGAGGCGGCTGAGCGGCTGTTCGCCGGCAAGGGACCGGAAGCGGTGACCATGCGCCAGCTCGCCGCCGAGCTGGGCGTCAGTCCGATGACGCCCTACCGCTACTTCAAGGACAAGGACGACATTCTGGCCGCCGTCCGCACGATGGGCTTCGACCGGTTCGCCGAGGCCCTGGAGACCGCCTACGCCACCGAGGGCGACGCGCGGGCCCGCGGCGCGGCCGTGGGCGAGGCCTATGTCACCTTCGCCTTCGAGCATCCGCAGACCTACAAGCTGATGTTCGACATGTACCAGCCGGACGAGGACGCCTATCCGGAGCTGAAGCGCGCGGCCCAGCGGGCCCGGGCGACCATGAGCGACTATGTGAAGGCCCTGGTCGAGAGCGGCCACCTGGCCGGCGACCCCGAACGGATCGGCGAGATGTTCTGGGCCTCCACCCACGGCTGCATCGTGCTGGAGATGACCGGAAAGCTGCCGCCGGGCGGCGCTCGGAAGCTGATCGGCGAGGTCAACTCGGCCATCTCACGAGGTCTGCGCCCCCAGGCCTGATCGGGCTTGACGCCCTTAGCGGCGCCTGTCGCACCTTGTCCGAAAGAGAGCAAGGGAGCGCGCCGTTGAGCCAGATCCAACCCTTCGAAGTCCGCTGGGACGAGGCGCAGGTCGCCGCCGTGCTGGACCAGGTGCGCGCCTATCCCTGGCCGCCGATCCCGCAGGTTCCCGACGGCTGGGCCTATGGCTGCGACGCGGCCTATCTGAGGGACCTCTGCGCCCACTGGACCGAGGCCTACGACTGGCGCGCCGCGCGCGACGAACTGAACCGCTTCCCGCAGTTCACCGCCCGCGTCGAAGACTTCGACCTGCACTTCGTCCATGTGGTGGGCGAGGCGGGGGGAAGGCGGCCGCTGATCCTCTCCCACGGCTGGCCGGGCTCGCACTACGAGTTCTGGGGCGCGATCGAGAAGCTGGCCTTTCCCTCCCGCTTCGGCGGACAGGCGTCGGACGCCTTCGACCTCGTGATCCCGTCCCTGCCCGGCTTCGGCTTCTCGTCCAAGCCGGTGCGGCCGATCGGACAGCGGGCGACCGCGCGGCTCTTCAACACGCTGATGGTCGAGGTGCTGGGCTATTCCGCCTATCTCGCCCAGGGCGGCGACTGGGGCTCGATGATCACCTCCTGGCTCGGCCACGATCACGGCCAGCACGCCAGGGCCATCCACCTGAACATGATGGCGTTCCGTCCCGCCGGGGGGCCGCAGTCCGAGGCCGAGACCGCCTGGATGACGCGCCAGGCCGGCATGATGGACCTGATGGGGGCCTATTTCCGCCTGCAGGCGTCCAAGCCCCAGTCGCTGGCCTGGCTGGGCGCCGGCAATCCGGTGGGCCAGGCGGCCTGGATCGCCGAGCGCTTCCACGACTGGTCGGACCTGTCGGCCAAACCCTTCGACGAGGTCCACCCGAAGGACCGGCTGCTGACCAACATCATGCTCTATGTGATGACCGACTCGTTCGCCACCGGCGCCTGGTACTATCGCGGCCTGCTGGAGGAGGGCGGGATCGCGCTCAAGCCCGGCGAGCGCTGCGAGACGCCGACCGCCTTCGCCAACTTCCCCGGCGAGCCCCTCTATTCCGCCCCGCCGCGCAGCTGGGCCGAGCGGGCCTACAACCTCGTCCGCTGGACCGACATGCCCCGCGGCGGCCATTTCGCGGCCATGGAGGAGCCGGATCTGTTCGTTGAGGACGTTCGCGACTGGGGTAGAAGCGCGGGATGATCGCCCGCTACGACTTCGCCTCGGACAACACCGCCCCCGCCGCCCCAGAGGCCATCGCCGCGCTGAACGCCGCCAATGCGGGCTTCGCCGCCAGCTATGGCGCCGATGCGACGACCGCCCGCGCCGCCGACCTCATCCGCGAACTGCTGGACGCCGACGCCGAGGTGCGGTTCGTGACCTCCGGCACGGCGGCCAATTCCATCAGTCTGGCGGCGCTCTGCCGCCCCTTCGAGGCGGTGCTGGCGCATCGGGACTCCCATGTGGCCACCGACGAGACGGGCGCGCCCGCCTTCTTCGGCCACGGCCTGGCGATCCGCGGCCTGTCCGGCGCGTCCGGGCGCATCGAGCCGGCGGCGCTGCAGGCGGCGCTGGCGGCGCCGGAAAGCGCCCACGCCCAGCCGCCGGCGGCGCTCTCGCTCACCCAGGCCACGGAATATGGAACCGTCTATTCGGCCGACGACCTGGGCGCCCTGATCGGCCCGGCGCGCGGGCGCGGCTGCGGCGTCCACCTGGATGGCGCACGGCTCGCCAACGCCATGGCTGCGGGCTTCGATCCCAAGGCGATCCAGGGACTGGGCGTGGACCTGCTGGTCATCGGCGGGACCAAGGCCGGCATGACGCCCGCCGAAGCCATCGTCCTGTTCCGCAAGGACCTCGTCCCCCGTTTCGACGCGCGCCTGAAGCAGTCGGGCCAACTGCCGTCCAAGAGCCGCTACTACGCCGCCCCCTTCGTCGGCATGCTGCAGGACGGATCGTTCGTCCGCCGCGCCGCCCACGCCAACGCCATGGCGCAGAAGCTGGCCGGCCTCACGCCCTTTCCGCTGCGCCACCCGGTCGAGGCCAACGGCGTCTTCGTGGAGATGGACGAGGCCGCCCTGAGGCGCCTGCACGCGGCGGGCTGGGCGGCCTATCGCTTCATCGACGGCTCTGTGCGCTTCATGTGTTCCTGGGCGACGACCGAGGCGGCGGTCGAGGAGCTGGCCGGAACCCTTCGCGCGATCGCCTAGGCCGCCATCCAGCCCATGATCTCGGGCCAGTGCTTGTGCGGCAGGAAGTGGCCCACGCCGTCGAAGACCCGCACCTGATGCGGCGCATGGCCGAGCCAGGAGAGAACCTCCTCCACGCTGGTCACCGTGTCCTCCGCGCCGTGCCAGACCGACACGGGCGCGCGCAGGCGCGGCCAGGACGCGCCGTCGCTGGAGGCGAGCAGGACGGTTTCCCGGGCGACGCCCTCTGAGCCTCGCGTCAGACTCTCGCCCATGTAGGCCTGGATGAAGTCGACCACTCCGGGGTGGCGGGCGAGGTAGGCGCCGTCGCCAGGCGCCGATGCGCCGGCCCGCACCATCCGCTCGACGAGGCTGTGCGAAAGCCGGCGACGGAACACGGCGTACATCGGCCCGGCCACCCAGCGCAGCCGCAGCATGCGCCGGCGAAGCAGGACCAACGGATTGCGCCGGTCCTCAGGCCGCTCGGGCGCTGCGCCCGTCGGACGGGCCGAGGCCAGGAGCACGTGCTCGACCTCGCCGGCCATGTCCTCGGCATAGCTGAGGGCGAAGGCGGCGCCATACATCATCGCCGCCACCCGCACGCGACGCATGTCCAGGGCGCGGGTCAGGTCGCCGAGATCGGCGGCGACCGCCTCGAGGCTGAGATCCGGATGGAGGTCCGAGCGCCCGACGCCCGGGCGTTCCGCGCAGACGATCCGCAGGCCCAGGTCCCGGGCCAGTTCGTCCGACCCCCGCGGCAGAAGGGATGATCCCAGCCCCTGGTGAAAGACCATGCAGGGGCGGCCGTCCGGCCGTCCATATACGCGATAGGCCAGAGCCCGGCCGTCGGGCAGCCGGTGGATGCGGACCGGAGGAGCCGCCATCAGGGCCCCGGCCTCGCTGGCCGAGACGATGGCGGGCTCCGGCTGGATCGAGTTCGACAAGGCGCTGAGCTGCGCCAGGGCCCGGACGAGTTCGCTCTGCCGGTTGAGCCCCATCTTGTCGAACACCGCCCGCAGCTGGTTGCGCACGGTGTTGAGGGAGACGCCTAGGTCGTCCGCGGCCTCCTTCAGGGTGCGGCCCGCCTTGAGGCGCGCCGCCAGCCGGGTCTCCGCGGCGGTGAGGCCGAAACTGGCGCGGACGGTCATCCACAGCCGGTCGGTGTTTTCCGGCGCCGGAAAGATGACGGCGACCTTGGCCCGAGGGGCCTCCCTGCCCTCGACGCCCTGTCGCAACATAGCCGGCAGGGCCTCAATGGGCCCGACATAGGCGAACCGCGGATCCTCGTCCTCGGCCTGGACCAGACGGACGATGACCTGGGCCGCGCCCGTCTCCCCGAGCCGACGGCGGGCCTCGACCAGCGCCTCGTGATTGGCCGGGCTGAACAGCGGCCGTCCCGCGGCGTCGTCCGCCCCCAGCTTGCCCCGCAAGAGCGACTTGCCCGCGGCGTTCCAGCCCACGACGGCGCCGTCGGCGGCCAGCAGCAGCAGGCCCACGGCCGGAGGACCGACCGGCGCGTCTTCCAAGCCGTCCATGTCCGTCTCGGACGGCGCATCGGCGGGCGCGTCGGCCAGGGCGGTGACGAGGCTTTCCCAAAGCGCCGGATCGGCCGCGACCGTGTGCAGGGTCTCGATGAGCTGATCGGCCTCAGAACGACGGACGGCGGCGGACGGCACGGCGACTCTTCATGAAGGGAACAGCCGCCAGATTACAGTCGCCCGCGGGATCGCCAACCGCCTAAGGCCCTCAGGCCGGCGCCAGGGTCCGGTGTCCCAGCATGCGCGTCAGGCGGCCCTGGATGATCTCCTCGGCCTCCTTGACGATCCGGCTGACCAGTTCCTGGCAGGTGGGAATATCGTGGATCAGGCCCTGGACCTGACCCGCCGACCAGATGCCGTGGTCGGGATCGCCGGTCTCGTAGACGACGCGGCCGCGGGAGCCGGCCACCAGCTCGCGCACGTCCTCGAACTTGGCGCCCGAGCGCTCCAGCTCCACCACCTTGCGGCTGATGTCGTTGCGCGCCACGCGGCTGGTGTTGTGCATGGTGCGGAAGATCAGGTCGGTCTGGCGCTCGTCGTTTTCGACGATCTGGCGCTTCACGTTCTCATGGATCGGGCTTTCCACCGTGCACATGAAGCGGGTGCCCATGTTGATGCCCTCGGCGCCCAGGGCGAGCGCCGCAGCCAGGCCGCGTCCGTCGCCGAACCCGCCCGAGGCGATCATCGGGATCTTCACCTTGTCGGCGGCGGCCGGGATCAGGATCAGGCCCGGCACGTCGTCCTCGCCGGGGTGACCGGCGCATTCGAAACCGTCGATGGAGATGGCGTCCACGCCCATCCGCTCGGCCGACAGGGCGTGGCGGACGGCGGTGCACTTATGCAGCACCAGGATGCCGTGCTTCTTGAATTCCTCGACGTGCTCGGCGGGCTTGTTGCCGGCCGTCTCGACGATCCTGATTCCCGAATCGATGATCGCCTGCCGGTACTCCGCATAGGGCGGCGGGTTGATGGCCGGCAGGATGGTCAGGTTCACGCCGAAGGGCTTGTCGGTCATGGACCGGCAGCGCTCGATCTCCTTGACCAGGTCCTTAGGCGTCGGCTGGGTCAGCGCGGTGATGAAGCCCAGGCCCCCGGCGTTGGCCACGGCGGCCACCAGCTCGGCGCGGCCGACCCACTGCATGCCGCCCTGCACCACGGGATGCTCGACCCCGAACATCTCGGTGAAACGGGTCTTCAGCGCCATCACGTCCTCCCAAACGTCTGTTTGGACGCACTCAAGACCTTGAACGCCGTTCAGGCAAGCGGCGACCTGAGGTCAGCCGCCGAAGTCGCTCACAGGCCCGACCGTCCGATGGCGTAGAAGCGCTCCGACCGCTTGGCGCGGAGGACGTCGGAGGCGACGCCGTCGAGGGCGGAAAGCTCTTCCTCCACCGCATCGCCGACGGCGGCCATGGCCGCGGCGGGATCGGAATGCGCGCCACCCGGCGGTTCGGGGACGATGCGGTCGACGATCTTCATCTTGAGAAGATCCTGGGCGGTGATCTTCATCGCCTTGGCCGCCTCTTCCGCCGTGCGCGAGCCGCGCCAGAGGATGGAATTGGCGCCTTCGGGCGGGATCACCGAATAGATGGCGTGCTCCATGATCAGCACGCGGCTGCCGCAGGCGATGCCGAGCGCGCCGCCCGAGCCGCCCTCGCCGGTGACGACGGCCACCATGGGCACGCCGAGCATCAGGGCCTTCTGGGTCGAGCGGGCGATCGCCTCGGCCACGCCGCGCTCCTCGCTGCCCACGCCCGGATAGGCGGCGGGCGTGTCGACGAAGCTGACCACCGGCAGGTTGAACTGCTCGGCCATCTCCATCAGCCGGATCGCCTTGCGATAGCCCTCGGGCCGGGCGTAACCGAAATTGTGCTTCACGCGGCCGACGGTGTCGCGGCCCTTCTCGTGGCCCATGACCACCACGGGCCGCCCCCGGAAGCGGCCCAGGCCGCCCAGGATCGCCTGATCGTCGGCGAACTTGCGGTCGCCGCGCAGCTCGACGAAGTCCTCGATCAGCGCCTCGGCGTAATCGACGAAGTGCGGCCGGTCAGGATGGCGGGCGACCTGCGTCTTCTGCCAGGCGTCCAGCTTGGCGTAGGCCTTGACCCGCATTTCCGAGGCGCGCGCCCGCAGGGCGTCGATCTCGGCGTCCAGCGCGCCGGCCTCGGCGGTCTCCGACAGACGCTGGAGCTCCTCGATCTTGGCTTCGAGATCGGCGATGGGGCGCTCGAACTCGAGATAGTGGGCGGCCATCGAGGTCACTTTGTCCCTGGCTGTGCACGAAAGCGCGCGAAGTTAGGCGCGATCCCCCCGCGTCACAAGTGCGTCGCCGAACGCTTGGGCCCGTTGGTCACGGCGGCGCGCCGTCGGGCGGCATCGCCTCGGCTTCCGGATCCGGTTCGGGCAGCGGCCGCTGGATGTCCTTGGCCGCGTCGTTCGTGCTGCGGCTCCGGGCCGCCGGCTCGGGCGCCGCAGGCTCCGGGTGTTCCAGGCGCAGGGCCGACAGGGCCGCCTCCCCTTCCTGGCCGAACAGACCGCGCAGGCGCACGTCACGCTGCGGGAAGGGGATTTCGATGCCGGCCTTGCGCAGGGCGTCGTCGATGGCCCAGGTGTAGGCTGCGTGCATGGCGTTGGGCCGCTTCACCGCCGGCAGGTCCGGCCAGACCAGCAGCTCGAAGTTCAGCGACGAATCGCCGAAGCCGACCAGCCACACCTGGCTCTTCTGGCTCTCGGTGTCGGGTTGCGTGAAGGGCAGCGCCCGGGCGGCGGCCAGCACCACGTCGCGCACCTTCTCCTTGTCGGCGCCGTAGGCCACGGCGAACGGAATATGGATGCGCCGCGTGGCGCCATGCAGGGTCCAGTTGACGAGGGTGCCTTCGATCAGGTGCGAGTTGGGGACGATGATGTCGATATTGTCGTTGTTGCGGATGCGGGTGGCCCGCGGCCCGATCTCCTGCACCTGGCCCCGCTGGCCGCTCTCCAGCTCCACATAGTCGCCGATATTGACCACTCGGTCGAAGATCAGGACGAGGCCGGAGACGAACTCCTTCACCACGCCCTGCAGGCCCAGGCCGACGCCCACGCCGATGGCCCCGGCGAAGATGGCCAGCGAGGAGAAGTCGATGCCGACCGTGGACAGGCCTGCGATCAGGCCGAGGATGATCACCCCGTAGGTGATCAGCTTCTCCACGATGTAGAGCGCCGCCCCGCCGTAGCGCGCCCGCGAACGCAGACGCCTCAGGCCAAGCGCCGAGAAGCGGGCGATCACGATGGCGGCCAGGATCACCAGCAAGCCCGCGACCACGCCGCCCAGCGTCACAGGCGTCCGGCCCACGGTGAAGAGCACCAGCTCCTCGAGCTGCTGAAGGTCGCCCTGCATGCTAGCGCTTACGTCCGAGAGGATGCTTGGTTGCAACCACCTCCCGAAGCCGGTCGCCGGCGAGGTGGGTGTAGACCTGGGTGGTGGCGATGTCGGCGTGACCGAGCAGGGTCTGCACCACCCGCAGGTCGGCGCCGCCCTCCAGCAGATGGGTGGCGAAGGCGTGACGCAGCACGTGGGGGCTGACCCGAGCCGGATCGATCCCGGCGTCGGCGGCCGCCTCGTCCAGCTGCTGGGCGAAGCGCCGGGGCGTCAGCCGCCCGCCCTTGCCCCGCGAAGGAAACAGCCACGGATTGGCCGCGTCCCCCTTCGGCAGGAAGGCCTTCCGCACCTCAAGATAGGCTTTCACCGCCGCCCGGGCGGGCGCGTTCAGCGGCACGAGCCGCTCCTTGCCGCCCTTGCCCTTGACGATCAGATAGGCCGGATCGCGCGCCAGGGCGGCCAGCGGCAGCGCCGTCAGCTCCGAGATCCGCAGACCCGAGGCGTAGATCAGCTCCACCATGCAGGCGAGCCGCAGGCCCTGCGCCCCGTCCCGCGCGCCTGCGGCGGAGATCAGGCGGTCCACCTCCTCGCGGCTGAGGATCTTCGGCAGGGGCCGGCCCTTCTTCGGCGCGTCGACCCGGCGCGAGGGATCGTCCTTGCGCCAGCCTTCGCCCAGGACGAAGCGATAGAACTGGCGCACTGACGCCCGGCGGCGGGCGGCGGTGGAGGCGGCGAGACCGCGGTCGGCCAGGGCGGCGAAATAGGCTTCGATGTCTTCGGCCGCGGCGACGGCGAGGTCTGAGTCGCGGGCGGCGAGAAAGCCCTGAGCGTCGGCAAGGTCCTTGCCGTAGGCGGTCAGCGTGTTGCGCGCCGCGGCGCGCTCCACCGCCATCATCTCCAGGAAGGCTTCGATCCAGCCCTGCGCGTTCGCGCCGCTCATCGCAGAGCCAGCAGGCCTTCGACGGCGAAGTCGCGGGCGTGCTGGTCCAGGCCCGCAGCCTTGAGGGCGCGGACGATGTGCGTTCGGTCGGCCGGCGCGGGCCCCGCGGCGCCCGCCTCTGCGGCGATCCAGAGCGCCAGCATCGCGGTCTCCCCCGGGAGGCGCCGTTCGGAGGCCAGCGCCAAGGCGAGCGTGCGGGCTTCAGGGGCCTTGGCCTCGCCGATGGCGAAGCGGGCGAACTCGCCGCGGGCCTGTGGGCTCATGGGCGAGCCCAGGGCGGCGAAGATGGCGGCGGCCTGCTGAGCCCGGGCGCGCGCCTTGGCCTCGCCGATCCCGCCCCGCTCGACGAGGCGATCGAGGGTGGCTCGGTCCTCACGGCCGGCGGACGCCGCGATCAGGGCGTCCAGCAGGGCGAGGTCGAAGGCGCCGGCCTCCGGGATTTCGTCCTGAACGAGGGTGGCGCGGACATTCTCCGCCAGCGCCAGGTCGCCCTGGGCGAGCACCGCCATGGCCGCGGAGACGGGGCCAGGCCCGGCCACGAAGGTCCAGCGGGCCTCGAGCGGCGTCTCCGGCGCGAGCGCCGCGGCGACGGCGGGCGCAGGCTCGGCCGCCGTCAGATCGAGCCCGAGGCTGCGGGAGAGGGCGTAGTCCAGGCCGTTGCGCAGGGACGGCGCGCCAGGATCGCCGACGCCGGCCAGCTTGGCGCCCATCAGGCGGCCGTAGGCGGCGTCCCGTTCGACGCTCTGGGCCAGGTCGAAGGTCAGCTGGGCGGCGGCCGTCTCGCCGGCCCGGGCCTGGCAGAAGGCGCGCAGGCGCAGCCAGTAGATGCGGTCGCGGTCGGTGGTGAGCGCCTCGGCGGCGTCGCACGCCCCCTGCTCGTCGCCCGCCAGCAGGGCGGCTTCGGCCGCCGCACGGGAGAGCGGTTCGCTGCGCTCCACCTGGGCCGTGCGCTGGAGGATCATGCGGGCGGCCTCGGCGTCGCCCAGGGCGACCAGCGCCTGGGCCCTGGCCGCCGCCAAGGCCGGATCGTTTCCGCCGCCTTCCGGTCCCTGCGCCCCGGTGGCCAGGACGCGGCGCGCCAGCGCGGCGGCGGCCGGGGACAGCGGCTTCTGCGCGAGCAGAGGGATCACGGTCGAGGCCGTCGCGGCCGAGGCCTCGCGCCAAAGGTCGGCCGGCAGGCCCGTCTCGCGCCCTGCTGTGGAGAAGAGATCCAGCGCCGGCAGGGGCGCAGCCTCGACGGCGACCTGGGCGGCGACGGCCTGCGGCAGGGCGAGCCCGGCGGCGAGGACCAGGGCGGGAAGTCGGAAGTGTCTGCGGAAGTCCATGGCGCCACCATAAGCCAGCCGAGCGGCGGGTCACCGCTGTTCGGCTCAGTTTCCGCATGACAGCCCCCGCGTAAACCGAGCTCTACTGAAGCCGACAAGATTATGGGAGGCTTCCATGACCGGCGAACCCACCAGGGACGACATGATGGCCGTGCTGGCCCGGCAGAAGGCGGCGCAGCTGGCCGACGGCCCCCCGTCGGAGGCCCTGCGGGCCGAACGCCTGGACCGCTGCATCGGCCTGCTGGTCGATCACGCCGAGGCGATCGCCGAGGCGCTGAACGCCGACTTCGGCTCGCGGTCCAAGGCGGTGACGGGCCTCACCGACGTCTCGGCCTCCATCGGGCCGCTGAAGCACGCCAAGGCCAATCTGAAGGCCTGGATGCGGCCGGAAAAGCGCAAGACGACGCCCGCCATCCTCGGCCTCTTCGGCGCAAAAGCGCAGATCCAGTATCAGCCCAAGGGCGTGGTGGGCGTGATCAGTCCGTGGAACTTCCCGGTGAACCTGACCTTTGCCCCGCTGGCCGGCATCCTCGCCGCCGGCAACCGGGCCATGATCAAGCCCTCTGAGCTGACTCCGGCGACCTCCGAGCTGATGAAGTCGATGTTCGCCAAGGCTTTCTCGGAGGAGGAGATCGCCGTCTTCACCGGCGGGCCGGACGTCGGCCAGGCCTTCTCCGGCCTGCCCTTCGACCACCTGATCTTCACCGGCGGCACGGCGGTGGCGCGCCACGTCATGCGGGCGGCCTCGGAGAACCTCGTGCCCGTCACCCTGGAACTGGGCGGCAAGAGCCCCGTGGTGATCTCCGAAAGCGCCGACATCAAGACGGCCGCGGCCCGCATCATGGCCGGCAAGACGCTGAACGCCGGCCAGATCTGCCTGGCGCCGGACTATGTCCTCGCCCCCGAAACCAAGATCGGGGAGTTCATCGAGGAAGCGCGCCAGTCGGTCGCCAAGATGTTCCCGACCATCAAGGACAATCCGGACTACACCGCCATCATCTCCCAGAAGCACTACGAGCGGATCACCGGCTATGTGGAGGATGCGCGGGCCAAGGGCGCCCAGGTGGTCGAGCTGAACCCCGCGGGGGAGGACTTCAGCCAGCAGCCCTATCGCAAGATCCCGCCGACCCTGATCCTCAATCCGACGGAGGAGATGGCGGTGATGCAGGAGGAGATCTTCGGCCCGGTCCTGCCGGTGAAGACCTATCGCAAGACCGCCGAGGCCGTCGACTATGTCAACGCCCACGAGCGGCCGCTGGCCCTCTACTGGTTCGGGACCGACGAGGCCGAGCGCGACCACGTGCTGGCCAACACTACCTCGGGCGGGGCGACGATCAACGACGTGATCTTCCACGTGGCGCAGGAGGAGCTGCCCTTCGGCGGCGTCGGGCCCTCAGGCATGGGCAGCTATCACGGCCACGACGGCTTCCGCGAGTTCAGCCACGCCAAGTCGGTCTACAGCCAGATCAGGAAGGACATCGGCCCTCTGCAGCGGATGCGGCCGCCCTACGGTCCGGCCATCGCCGGTTATCTGAAGGGCGCGACCCGCCGCTGAGGCGGGGTCGGATTGGCGTGGGCGGCGCGGCTCGTGTAAAGCCTTGCCGCCCATGGATCGCTACGCCCCCCTCCGCAACCGGACCATCGCCCTCGTCGGTCTGATGGGTGTCGGCAAGTCGAGCGTCGGACGCCGGCTGGCCAACGCCCTGGACCTGCCCTTCCGCGACGCCGACACCGAGGTGGAGGCCGCGGCCGGCCGATCCATCAAGGACATCTTCGCCGACATGGGCGAGGCCGCCTTCCGCGAGGGCGAACGCCGCGTGATCGCCCGACTGCTGGACGAGCCGCCGCACGTCCTGGCCACCGGCGGCGGCGCCTTCATGAACGCCGAGACCCGCGAGCTGCTGAAGCGCAAGGCCCTCGTGGTCTGGCTGAAGGCCGACCTCGACATCCTGGCCCGCCGGGTCGGGCGCAAGGACACCCGTCCCCTGCTGAAGGACGCCGATCCCATGGCGGTCCTGAAGGCGCAGGCCGAGGCGCGCTATCCCACCTATGCCGAAGCCCACGTCACCGTGCAGACCGGCGACACGCCCCACCACGTGGCGGTCGGTCAGGTGATCGACGGCCTGACCCGCTACCTGGAGGAGGCCGGCTCATGAGCGTGACCATTCCCGTCGGCCTGGGCGACCGGGCCTATGACGTCCGCATCGGCGGCGGGCTCATGGCCGAGGCCGGGGCCCACATCCGTCCGCTCCTCAAGCGCGGCCGTGTCGCCGTGGTCAGCGACGCCACGGTCTGGGCCCTGCACGGCGAAGCCCTGACCTCTGCGCTGGCGCGCGCCGACATCGTCGCCAGCCCCGTCATCGTCCCGGCGGGCGAGGGCTCGAAGAGCTTCGAGATGCTCGCCCGGGTCAGCGACGACCTGCTGGCCCTGGAACTCGATCGCGGCGACCTGATCGTCGCCTTCGGCGGCGGCGTGGTCGGCGATCTCGCGGGCTTTGCGGCGGCCATCTACAAGCGCGGCATCGACTTCGTTCAGATCCCCACGACGCTCCTGGCCCAGGTGGACTCCTCCGTCGGCGGCAAGACGGCCATCGACACCCCGCGTGGCAAGAATCTGATCGGCGCCTTCCACCAGCCACGGCTGGTCCTGGCCGACCTGGACGTCCTGTCCACCCTGCCCCGCCGCGAAATGCAGGCCGGCTACGCCGAGGTCATCAAGTACGGCCTGCTCGGCGACTTCGCCTTCTTCGAATGGCTGGAGGCGAACGGGCCGGGCGTGCTCTCCCGCCAGACTGAGGCCCTGACCCGCGCCGTCGCCCGCTCCGTGGAGATGAAGGCCGAGATCGTCGCGCAGGACGAGCGTGAGGCCGGCCGCCGGGCGCTGCTCAATCTCGGCCACACCTTCGGCCACGCCCTGGAGGCCGAGACCGGCTACGGCGAGGCCCTGCTGCACGGCGAGGCCGTCGCCGCCGGCATGGCCATGGCCTTCCGTTTCTCCGCCCGCCAGGGGCTTTGTCCCCGCCAGGACGCCGAGCGCGCCCAGGCCGCCATCGCCGCCGTGGGTCTGCCGGTGCGCATGGACGAGGTGGCGGGCTATCCCTTCGACGCCGACGCGCTCGTCCGCCACATGGGCCAGGACAAGAAGGCGGAGGGCGGTCGCCTGACCTTCATCCTGGCGCGCGCCCTCGGCGAAGCCTTCGTGGCCAAGGACGTGGACGCCGGCGCCATCCGGGACTTCCTGATCGAAGACGGCGCGGTCGCCGAAGGCGCCGCCGCATGATCACCGCCGTCCTGATCGGCCTCGCGCCGGCGATCATCTTCCTGCTCTTCTGTTCGGCCATGATCTCGGGCACCGAGACGGCGATGACGGCCGCCAGCCGCAGCCGCATGCACAAGCTGGAGCGTGACGGCGACAAGGCGGCCGGTCGCGTCAACCGGCTGATCGACGACCAGGAGAAGATGATCGGGGCGATCCTCCTCTCCAACAACGCCATCAATATCGGCGCCTCGGCCCTGGCGACGACGGTGCTCACGACGGCCATTCCCGGACCGACGGGGGCCCTGATCGCCACCGTCACCATGACCGCCCTGGTGGTGATCTTCGCCGAGATCCTGCCCAAGACCCTGGCCATCGCACAGCCGGACCAGGCGGCGCGCATCCTCTCCATCCCGGCCACCTGGATCGTGCGGATCTTCGGCCCGCTGGCCACCGGCGCCCAGTGGATCGTGCGCCTGACGCTGCGGCCCTTCGGCATCAAGCTGGACATGGAGACCGACGTGCTGGCGGCCCACGAGGAGATCCGCGGCGCGGTGGAGTACCACCACTCCGAAGGCCTGGTGGAGAACCGCGACCGGCTGATGCTGGGGGGCGTGCTCGATCTGGCGGAGATGGACGTCGGCCAGGTGATGGTGCACCGCAAGTCCATCGCCATGGTCGATGTCGGCCTGCCGGTGCGCGAGTTCGTCGAGGCCGTGCTGGAGAGCGCGCACACGCGCATGCCGCTCTACAAGGACGACCCGGAGAACATCGTCGGCGTGATGCACGCCAAGGACCTGCTGCGCGCCCTGGCCCAGGCCGACGGCGACATGGACCGGCTCGACATCCTGGCCATCGCCCGGGAGCCCTGGTTCATCCCCGACACGACGAACCTGAAGGACCAGCTCAACGCGTTCCTCAAGCGCCACACCCATTTCGCCCTGGTGGTGGACGAATACGGCGGGCTGAAGGGGCTGATCACCCTGGAAGACATCCTCGAGGAGATCGTCGGCGAGATCGAGGACGAGTACGACGTCGCCATCCCCGGCGTGCGGCCGCAGCCGGACGGGACGGTCAATGTCGACGGCTCGGTGCCCATCCGCGATCTGAACCGCGCCATGGACTGGGACCTGCCCGACGAGGACGCCGTGACGGTGGCCGGCCTTGTGATCCACGAGGCCCAGACCATCCCGCGCGTGGGCCAGACCTTCATCTTCCACGGCCACCGGTTCCAGATCGTCCGGCGCGAGCGCAACCAGATCACCGCCCTTCGGGTGAGCAGTCCCATCGAGACGCCGACCGAGGACTGAAGGAACCAACGCCTCGCGGCTGCGTTGCTTGCGCCTGTGGGTGTGGGTAGGCCAAGCTTCCGATGACGGGATTCACGAAACGCGCGGGTGCGACCATGTCGTACACGTTGGACGTGAGATCGCAGGCGACTTCGCCGGCGGTCGCGCTATGCTGCGCCATTAAGTGTCTGAAAACGCGTTCCGGAGCCGCCCTCTATGACTGACGTCACCAAGCTTCAGGGCCTGAAGGTCCTGGTCGTGGAGGACGAGATGATGGTCTCGATGCTGATCGAGGACATGCTCGGCGACTTGGGCTGCACTGTGGTCGGCCCCGCCTCACGCATCGAAGAGGCGTTCGAACTGGCCAAGAGCGCCGAGATCGACTGCGCCGTTCTCGACGTCAACCTCGGCGGCCAGCCGATCTTCCCGCTGGCCGACGTGCTGCGCGAGAAGGGTGCGCCCTTCGCCTTCGCCACAGGCTACGGCGATGCGGGCCTGCGCGAGGTCGACAAGGGGACGCCGGTTCTCCAGAAGCCCTTCCGGGAAAGCGACCTGGCGCGGATTCTGGGCGAACTCCACGCCAAGGTCTAAGCCCCGGCGGCGGCCCGTCAGGGCAGCGCCGCCAGCACCTTCTCCGGCGTGAGCGGATAGTCTCGCACCCGCGCCCCGCAGGCGTTGTAGACGGCGTTGGCGATGGCCGCGCCGGCGCCGGCGATGCCGAGTTCGCCCACGCCCTTGATCCCCATGGGGTTGGCCTTGTCGTCCGCCTCGTCCAGGAACATGGCCGAAAGGCCCGCGATGTCGGCGTGCGCCGGCACGTGGTAGCCGGCCAGGTCCTGGGCCAGGAACGAGCCGTAGCGCGGATCGACCTCGTTGTATTCGTGGAGCGCCGTGCCGACGCCCCAGATCATGCCGCCGGTGATCTGGCTCATCGCCGTCTTGGCGTTGAGGATCCGCCCCGCCGCAAAGACCCCGAACATCCGGCGCAGGCGCGTCTCCCCGGTGTCGGGATCGACGCCGACCTCGGCGAAGTGGGCTCCGTAGGTGTGCTGCGAGTAGTCCCGGGCGTCGGCGGCGGGCGTGATGGCGCCCTCCACATAGACGCCGTCCGGCGCGGCGCGGGCCACCAGCCGGTCGAGCGGCTCGGCGCGGTTGGCCACGGCGATGTTGCCGCTGCCGAAGGTCACCAGCTCCGGATCGTCGCCGTAGAGGGGCGAATGAGGGTCGCCCGTCGCCAGCTCCGCCAGCGCCCTGCGCAGGTTCATGCCGGCCGCGAAAGCCGCCGAGCCCGCGGTGGCCGCGCCGAACTGACCGCCCGAGCCGGGGGCGGGCGGGAAGTCGGAATCACCGAGCTCCACCCTCACCTGCTCCAGCGGCACGCCGAGCGTCTCGGCGGTGATCTGGGCGAGGATGGTGTAGGTGCCGGTGCCGATATCGGTCATGCCCTGGCGCAGGGTGACGGTCCCGTCGGCGTCGATGCGCACGCCCGCCTTGGCCGGCAGCAGGAAGTTGCCGCGGATCGCGGCGGCCATGCCCATGCCCACCAGCCAACGGCCGTCGCGCACCTGACCCGGCTTCGGGTTGCGGCGATCCCAGCCGAAGCGCTGCGCGCCCTCGGTCAGGCAGCGCGCCAGCTGGCGGACGGAGAAGGGCTTGCCCGTCTCCGGATCGCGCTCCGGCTCGTTGCGCAGGCGCAATTCGACAGGGTCGAGCCCCAGGCGCTCGGCCAGTTCGTCCATGGCGCATTCGAGGCTGAGCATGCCCGAGGCCTCGCCCGGCGCCCGCATGGGGCCGGCGGCGGGGATGTCGAGCTTGACCAGCCGGTGGCCGGTGAGCCGGTTGGGCGCGGCATAGAGGCTGCGCGAGAAGTTGGCGGCGTGCTCGGTGAAGGGGACCTCGCGCCGGCAGTGGGTGACCGCCTCCAGCGCAAAAGCGTCGAGCGTCCCGTCGGGCTGGGCGCCCAGGCGCACGCGCATCCGCACCGCGGGGCGATGGATGGTGGCCTGCATCATCTGCTGGCGGGTGTAGGCGATCTTCACCGGACGCCCGAGTTCGCGCGCCGCCAGCGCCGAAAGCGTCAGGTCGTCGTAGGACTGGCCCTTTCCGCCGAAGCCGCCGCCGATATAGCGCGTCAGCAGGCGCACCTTGTCCGACGGCAGCATGAGGGTCTCGGCCAGCGTGTGCTGTCCGCCCTTCACCATCTGGATCGAGGTGTGGACCGTGACCTTGTCGCCCTCCCACCAGGCGGTGGTGGCGCAGGGCTCCATCTGAGCGTGGTTCTGGATGGGGCTGGTATAGGTCTCGTCCAGCGTGACCGGCGCCTTGGCGAAGGCGGCCTCGAAGTCGCCGACGCGCACGTCCTCCTCGCCCTCGGGCTGCTCGCCCTTGGCGAGGTTCTCCTCGAAGATCAGGTCGGCCGGCTCGGCGGCGAACTCGAAGCGGATCAGGGCGGCCGCCGCGCGGGCGTTCTCGAAGCTGTCGGCGACGACGAAGCCCACATGCTGGCCGAAGTGCTCGACCCGGTCGTCGGCGAGGGCCGGATTGGCGCCGCGCTGGCTGCGCGGATTCAGCTTCGCGCCACGTTCGCCCTGTTTGGGCGCATTGCGATGGGTCCAGACCAGCAGGACGCCGGGCGCGGCCTCGGCGGCGGCGGTGTCGACGGCGACCACCCGGCCTCGGGCGATCGGCGCGCCGACCAGGAAGCCGTAGGCCGGCGGCGAGGGCGGCTCGACCTCGTAGGCGTAGGGCGCCTGACCCGTGACCTTCAGCCGGCCCTCATAGCGATCGACGCCTTTGCCGATCAGGCCGCCGCGGTTCTCGCTGATGGGGTTGGGCGCTTCCCAGTCCTTGACGGAGCTCATCGGGCCCTCCCCTGGCGCGTGGCGTCGATGCTGGCGGCGCCGAGGCGCTCGAACAGCCTGATCTTGAAGTCGTTGCGGCCGTCGGTGCGGGCGGCGGCCAGTTCGGCCCGCATGGCCTGGGCGGGCGCGGCGCCCTCCTCCAGGGCCTGCTCGGCGGCCTCGGCGCGCCAGGGCTTGTGGGCGGCGGCGCCCAGGGCCACCCGGCCGCCGGCGACGGCCACGCTGCCGATGGCGAAGGCGTAGGAGGCCCGCTCGCGCGCCTTGCGGTAGATCTGTCCGCCCGGCGGAGGCGGGGGCAGGACGACGGCGGTGATCATCTCGCCCGGCATCAGCTCGGTCTCGATGTGCGGCGTCTCGCCGGGCAGGCGGTGCAGCCCCTCAACGGCCAGCAGCCGGTTCTCGCCCGTCGCGGCCTGTGTCTCGACCTTGGCGTCCAGCGCCACCAGCGCCACGGCCATGTCCGAAGGATGGGTGGCGATGCAGGCTTCGCTGGCGCCGAAGATGGCGGTGTTGGGGTTGATCCCGCCGAGGGCCGAACAGCCCGCGCCCGGCTGCCGCTTATTGCAGGGCTTGGTGGTGTCGTAGAAGTAGGGGCAGCGGGTCCGCTGCAGCAGGTTGCCCGCCGTCGTCGCCTTGTTGCGTAGCTGACCGGAGGCGCCGGAGACGATGGCCTGGACCAGCGCCGGATAGCGTTCGCGCACCCGGGGATCGGCGGCCACCTGGCTGTTGGTCGTGACGGCGCCGAGGCGCAGTCCGCCGTCGGCGGTCTCCTCGATCTGGCCGAGCGGAAGGCGCGAGACGTCCACCAGATGGGCCGGCTGCTCGATCTGCAGCTTCATCAGGTCGACCAGGTTGGTGCCCCCCGCGATGAACTTGGCGCCCGGGCGTTCGGCGACGAGAGCCAGCGCCGAGGCCACGTCGCCCGCACGCTCATAGGTGAAGGGCTTCATGCCGGCTCTCCCGCGGCGGCGCGGATGGCCTCGACGATCTGGGGATAGGCCGAGCAGCGGCAGAGATTGCCGCTCATGCGCTCGCGGATCTCGGCGTCCGTCAGGCTGACGGGGCCGGCCACGTCTTCGGTCGCGAGGCTCGGCCAGCCTTCGCCCACCTCGGCCAGCATGCCCACGGCCGAACAGATCTGGCCCGGCGTGCAGTAGCCGCACTGGAAAGCGTCGCGGTCGAGGAAGGCCGCCTGCATCGGGTGCAGATCGTCCGGCGAGCCCAGCCCCTCGATCGTCGTGATCTCGTCCCCTTCATGGCTGACCGCCAGCGACAGGCAGGCGTTGATCCGCCGGCCGTTCACCAGGACCGTGCAGGCGCCGCACTGGCCGTGGTCGCAGCCCTTCTTCGAACCCTTGAGGTCCAGCCGCTCGCGCAGGGCGTCGAGCAGGGTGGTGCGCGGGTCCAGGTCGAGCGTCGTCGCCTGCCCGTTGACGGTGAAACTGGTCTTCAAACGGCCTCTCCCCAATGGCCCGGCGGCCGAACGGCCCGCCGTAGAATTCTGTTGTCCTCGGCCGTCGCCTAGGCGGCCTCGCCGGGCGCGAGCGCCTTGACGGAAAGGGCGTGGACCGGCCCCGCCAGCTCCTCGGCGAGCGCCCGGTAGACCATGCGCTGGCGCGCGACCTTGGGCGCCCCGGCGAAGGCTTGCGCCTCAATCAGCACGTTGAAATGGCTTTCCCCGCCTTCGCGCGAGCCCGCGTGCCCCGCATGGCGCGAGGACTCGTCCTCGATCTCGAGTCGGACCGGCGCGAAGGCCGCGGTCAGCTTGTTGTGGATGGCATCAAATATGGCGCCCATCGGCCGCATCTTCAATTCTTCAAAACACAAAGAGACGCCCCCATACTTGGGCCATGCCCGGCGCGTTTCAATACAAGCCCAAGTTCGTCGACATCCGCGTTCGCCCGCCCAAGCCCGGCGAGGAGGCGCAGGCCGACGACGTCTATGCGCTCAAGCCTGGGGAAAGGCGCTGCGACCACCCCGGCTGCAGCATGCCCGCCAGCGCGCGCGCGCCCAAGTCGCGCGACATGATGAACGAGCACTACTGGTTCTGTCAGCCGCACGCGGCGGAGTACAATCGCAACTGGAACTTCTTCGCCGGCATGAGCGAGGGCGAGATCCGCGCCCGCCAGGAGGAGGAGCAGACCACGGGCGGCCGGCCGACCTGGGACTTCAAGGCCAGCCGCAACTCCCGGGAGTCTGCGGCCTTCGCCAGCAACTTCGCCCGCGGCAAGGGCGGCTATCGCGATCCGTTCAACATGTTCGGCCATGGCGGCGCCAGCGGTCCGGGGCCCGTAGCCCAGCCGAGCCGGCGTCTGGGCAAGATCGAACGCAACGCGCTCGCCGACCTCGATCTCGACGAGAACGCCGAGGGTCCGGCGATCCGCGCGCGCTACACCGAGCTCGTCAAGCGCTGCCACCCCGACGCCAACGGGGGCGACCGGTCGGCCGAGCACAAGCTGCAGCGGGTGATCAAGGCCTACCAGGCGCTGCGCAAGGCCGGCATGGTGTAGGATCAGGTCGAGGCAAGCGACGGAGAGCAGCGGGGGCGGACGTGCAGGGGGCGGAATTCTCCATCCGGCAGGCGCTGGATGACCGGAAGGCCAGACGCGCGAACCGCGCGCGCCGCCGCCGCCGCGCCCTGGTTCAGACGCTCGCCGGCGTATTCGGCTTCGCCGCGCTGGCGGCCGCCAGCCTTGTCCCCGATCAGCCGCCGCCCGGCGCGGGCGAGCAGCCGCGCGCGCAGTGGGTGAACCTGAGGATTCCGCCGCCTGTTCCGCAGCCGCCGGAAGCGCTCGCCGCCTATGTCGACGCCCTGGGGCGGAACTTCCGGGGCCGCGCGGGAATCGCGGTGCGAAGCCTGGAGGGCGGCTGGACGGCCGCCCACGACGCCGAAGGCCTGTACCCCCAGCAGAGCGTCAGCAAGCTGTGGGTCGCGCTCAGCGTCCTGGACGCGGTCGACCGGCAGGTCATCCGCCTGGACGACCCGGTCCTGGTGCGTCGGCAGGACCTCAGCATCTTCCACCAGCCGATCCGCGACTTCGTCGGCCCCCGCGGCTTCGCCACCAGCGTGGACGAGCTTCTGGAGAGCGCCACCACCAAGAGCGACAACGCCGCCAACGATGTCCTGATGCGGCTGGTCGGCGGCCCCGAAGCCGTTCGCGCGGTGATCGCGGAAAAGGAGCTTGGCGCCATCGGTCTGGCTGACGAGGAGCGCTACTTCCAGACGCAGATCGCCGGACTGGAATGGCGGGAGCAGTTCTCCTTCGGCCGCACCTTCTGGCGCGCCCGCTCGGCCATGCCCCAGGCGGAGCGGCGCGCGGCCCTGGAGGCCTATCTGGCGGAGCCGCCGGACGGCGCGACGCCTGTGGCGGTCGTCGAGGCGCTGGAGCGGCTGCACCGCGGCGAGCTGCTCTCGCCGGAATCGACCGAACTTCTGCTCACTCATCTGGGCGCCAGCCGAACCGGGCCCAACCGCCTGGGCGGGGGCCTCGCCGAGGGCTGGACCCTGGCGCACAAGACCGGCACAGGTCAGGTGATGGGGCCGCTCGCCACGGGCTACAACGACGTCGGCCTGCTGACGGCGCCGGACGGGGCGACCTATGCGGTCGCGGTGATGATCGCCGAGACCACCGCCACCATTCCCGAGCGTCAGGCCCTGATGCAGGCGGTCACGCGGGCGGTGATCGCCAGCCATGACGGTCTCGATCCGGCCGCGCCGCCCAGCGACGACTTCGAGTTCACGCCGTACGCGGCCGACCAGGAGACGGCCGAACTCGACCTCAGGCCGAAGCTGTCGAGGCGCTGAAGCCTTCCTGCCGCGGCGCGTCCAGTTCGAAGCGGTCGCGCGGCAGGATGTGGGGCATCTCCTTCTGCATCCAGGCGATCATCTTCTCGCGCACCTCGCAGCGCAGGTCGAAGGTGCTGGGCGCATTGCGGGAGCTGACCAGGCAGCGGACCTGGATCGTGCGCTCGCTGACCTCGGTGACGGCCAGGTTGATCACCTGCCCGTCCCACAGCGGCGAGGCCCGGGCGATCTCCTCCAGCTTGGCCCGCAGCACGTCGATGGGCGCGGTGTAATCCACATAGAGCATGACCGTTCCGATCAGGGAGGCCGTCTCCCGCGTCCAGTTCTGGAAGGGCTTCTGAATGAAATAGGTCAGCGGCAGGACCATGCGCCGCCAGTCCCACAGCCGGACCACGACATAGGTCGAGGTGATCTCCTCGATCCAGCCCCACTCCCCCTCGACGATGACGGCGTCGTCGATGCGGATCGGCTGCGTGGTGGCGATCTGGATGCCGGCGATCAGGTTGGTCAGGAAGGGCTGCAGGGCGAGGCCGGCGATGATGCCCGCAGCCCCGGCCGAGGCGAGCAGGCTGACCCCATACTGCCGCACCCCCGGAAAGCTCATCAGGGCCAGGCCGACCGTCAGCAGCCCGATGACGAGCGAGGCCGAGCGGGTGAGGATGCGCAGCTGGGTCAGGTGCTTGCGCGCCAGCAGGTTGTCCTCGGAATCGACCTTGTACTGCCGGGCGTGCAGGACGGCCCAGATGTCGATCGCCACGATCAGCGACCAGCCGATGAGGATGACGAAGCCGAAGGTCAGCACCCTCTGCAGCGCGATGGCGGATTCGGCGTTCATCGGCGCGAATTCGGCGGCCAGGCCGAGGCCCAGGATCAGGGCGGCCAGCCGCGTCGGCCGGCGCAGCTTGGGCAGCAGGGTCCGCCAGAAGCTCTCGCTCCGGCGCGTCAGCCGGCGCACCAGGGTGACGGCCATGTCGTGGAGCACGAAGGCCAGGGCGGCGAAGCCGGCGAAGATCAGCAGGTTCGCCGCCCAGACCGGCAACCATTCGGGACGATAGTCCAGGATGAGTTCCGCCATGCGTCCTCTCTCCCCCTCCTGTGAGACAAGGCCTCAACGCCGGACAGGGCGAATGGATCGGCGCGGGGCCGTAACGGGCTGCGGCGGGCCGGAGGGCGCCTGCGCGGCAGGCGCCCGGCCTCAGGGCGCGAAGCTGGACCGCGCCTTCACCCCCCAGTGGCCGTCCTCGCAGGTGATCACATAGATGGAGTCGAACCCGCCGATGACGCTGCCGTCCTTGCGGTATCGGGTGAAGCGGGTGTCGACATGGACCTTGTCCTCGCCCGAATGGATGACGTCGCGCCGCTCCCAGGCCGAGTGGTCCCAGTCCGCCAGCGAGGCGTGCTTGAAGGTGTCGAGGGTCAGGTCGCCCTTCTCGATGATCCGCAGCGTGTTCGAGGCCAGGCGGATCGAGGGGAAGTTGAAGGTCTTGGCGAAGGCCTCCATGTCGCGCGCGTTGAAGGCGGTCATGAAGGCGTCGAGCACCGCCATGGCGGCGGACTCGGACTGTGCGTTTCGGCTCATCGGCTCCTCCCGTCGGCCGTTCGCCGGCCGTGGGAGGAGCTTAGAGATCAAGTTCGGGCGAAGAGAAGGCGCCGCAAGCGTCAGTCGGCCTGAGCGGCCGCGGTCTGCCAGCCGCCGCCGAGCGCCCGGAAGACGGCGATCTGAGCGTTCGCCACCGCCGCCTGGGACTGGGCGAGCTGCGCCTCCAGGCTGGCCAGGGTCCGCTCGGCGTCGAGCACGGTGAGGAAGCTGTCCACCCCGGCGTCGAAGCGCATGCGCGACAGGCGCGCAGCCCGCGCCCCCTCGTCCCGCGCCCGCTGCAGGGCGGCCCGCTGCTCGAGCGCCTTGGCGTACTGGGTCAGGGCCGTCTCGGTCTCCTGCAGCGCCGTGAGGTTCGTCTGCTCGAACGTGGCGAGCGCCGACTCCGCCGCCGCCCCGGCCTGGGCGACCCGCGCGCGGGCGGCCAGGATGTTGGGGAAGCTCCAGCTGATCAGCGGCCCGACATTGAACTGGTAGTCGTCGCCCAGATCGCCGGAGTCCGCCGACAGCGTCGAGATGGCGCCGCCGAGGGTGACGTTCGGATAGAGGGCGGCCGTCGCCACGCCGATGCGGGCGGTGGCCGCGGCCAGGCGCCGCTCGGCGGCCCGGACGTCCGGACGTCGGGCCAGCAGGGCCGCGCCGTCGCCCACGGGGATCGCCGTCTCCACCTCGGGCACGATCTTGCACCCGGCCGCGGCGATGGGCGCCTCGGCAGGCGGGCGGCCGGTCAGAACGGCCAGCCGGAAGAGGGCGCTGTCGCGCTGCGCCTCCAGCGGCGGAATGGTCGAGCGCGTCGATTCCAGCTGCGTCTGGGCGCGGGCCACGTCCAGACCGGTGCCGCGCCCCAGGTCCAGCTGCTGGCGCGTCAGGTCGAAGGTGTCCTGCTGCAGCGACAGGGTCCGCTGGGCGGTGTCGATCTGCAGGTTGGCGGCGCAGAGGTCGGCATAGGCGCGCGCGGTCTCGGCCGCCACGGTGATGCGGGCCGAGTCCAGCAGGGCCTCGGCGGCGCCGGCGTCGGCGCGGGCGGCCTCGATCGAACGGCGGACGCGGCCGAAGAAATCGACCTCATAGGCCGCCTCGAAGCCGGCCTGGAAGGCGTCGGCCTCCTCGAAGACGCCGGTCTGCTGGTCCTGCTGACGCACCCGCTGGGCCGAGCCGGTCACCGTGGTCGAGGGGAGGAGGCCGGAACGGGCCTCGCCAAGCGCGGCGCGGACCTGCCGCAGGTTCGCCGCGGCCACCGCCACGTCGCGATTGGCGGCCAGCGCCTGTCCGACGAGATCGTCCAGCAGGGGATCGTCGTAGAGCCGCCACCACTGGTCGGGGACCCGCCCCGCCGTGAAGGGGCCGGCCTGCGCCGAGACGAATCCGCCGGTCTCCGTCGGCGGCGGCGTCGGGGTTTCATAGCTCGGGCCGACGGCGCAGGCGCTGAGCAGCGCGGCGCCCGCCGTCAGGGCGAGGATGGGCGAAAGGTTCACGGCCGCACCTCCTGGGCTTCGCCGTCATAGGTGGGGTGGCCCGAGGCCTGCGGCGCGCGCGGGGCGCGGGTGGGCAGGCGCGAGGCGAGCTTGCGGCAGACCACGTAGAAGGCCGGCGTGAAGACCAGGCCGAACACGGTCACGCCGATCATGCCGAACACCACGGCCGTGCCGAGCGCCTGACGCATCTCCTGGCCGGGGCCGGTGGCGAGCGCCAGGGGCAGGACGCCGAAGATGAAGGCGAAGGAGGTCATCAGGATCGGACGCAGGCGCGTCCGGGCCGCATGGACCGCCGCATCGAAGCGGTTCATGCCCATCTGGTCCTCCGCCTGCTTGGCGAACTCCACGATCAGGATGGCGTTCTTCGCGGCCATGGCGACCAGCACGATCAGGCCCACCTGGGTCAGGATGTTGTTGTCCATCCCGCGCACCCAGACCCCCAGCATGGCGGCCAGCACCGACAGCGGCACGATCAGGATGACCGCCAGCGGCAGGGTGAAGGCCTCGTACTGGGCCGCCAGCACCATGAAGACGAAGATGACGGCCAGGGAGAAGACGAGCAGGCCGGAGTCGCCCGCCGCCTTTTCCTGGTAGGCGAGCTCGGTCCACTCGAAGGACATGCCCGGCGGCAGGGTCTCGGCCGCCATCCGCTCCATCTCCGCCAGGGCTTCGCCGGAGGAGACGCCGGGCGCGGCGTTACCCAGCACCTCGGCCGAGGGGAAGAGGTTGAAGCGCACCACGCGGGCCGGACCGGCGTCGTCGCGCAGGGTCGCCACGGTGCCCAGCGGCGCCAGGCCGCCGGACGCCGTGCGGACCTTCAGGTTGGCGATGTCGGACACCTGCGAGCGGCCCGACGGCTCGGCCTGGGCGGTGACCCGGAAGGTGCGGCCCAGCATGTTGAAGTCGTTGACATAGGTGGAGCCGAGATAGGTGCCGAGCGTCTGGAAGACGTCGGCCGGCTGCACGCCCATCAGCAGGGCCTTCTGCCGGTCCACGTCGGCGGTCACGCGGGGCGCGCCGGTGTTGAACTGGTTGAAGACGCCGACGACCTTCGGATTCTGCGACGCCTGCATCATCAGGGCGTTGGCGGCCTGCTCCAGCTCGGCGTAGCCGGCGCCCGAGCGGTCCTGGACCATCATCTTGAAGCCGCCGGCGTTGCCCATGCCCTCCACGGGCGGGGGCGCCAGGACGAAGATGTTGGCCTCCTCGATGGCGCCCATCTTGTGCATGATCATGCCGGACATGGCCTGGGCGTCGAGCTGCGAGCCGCGCTCGGCCCAGTCGTCCAGGCGGATGAAGATGGTCGCCGCGTTGGAGGCGTTGGAGAAGCTGGCCCCGTCCAGACCCACGAAGGCGGCCACGTTCTGGACGCCTTCGGTCTCGCCGATGGCCTGGGTCGCCCGCTGGACGATGGCGTCGGTGCGCTCGAGGGAGGCGCCGGGCGGCAGCTGGACCACGCCGATCAGCACGCCCTGGTCCTGTTCGGGGATGAAGCCCGTGGGCGTGGCGGCCAGGCGCCAGCCGGTCATGGCCAGAAGCCCGACATAGACGACCAGCACGATGAAGGTCATGCGCACGATGCGGGCGGTCAGCCGCCCGTAGCGGTCGCTGAGCCAGTCGAAGCCCTGGTTGAACTTGCCGGCCGCCGCCGAGAGGGGGGCGAGCCAGCGCGGGCCGTGCGCGCCCTCGCCGTCCTTGTGCGCCTTGAGCAGCAGGGCCGCGAGCGCCGGTGAGAGCGTCAGCGAGACGATCAGCGAGATCACCGTCGCCGCCGAAATGGTCACCGCGAACTGGCGGTAGAACATGCCCGGAATGCCGGCCACAAAGGCCGACGGGATGAACACGGCCACCAGCACCAGCGAGATGGCGATCAGGGCGCTGGAGACCTCCTTCACCGTCCGGTGGGCCGCCTCGCGCGGGCTCAAGCCCTCGCGGATGTTCCGTTCGACGTTCTCGACCACGACGATGGCGTCGTCGACGACGATGCCGACGGCCAGCACCAGGGCGAACAGCGACAGCGAATTCAGCGAGTAGCCGAGCGCCAGCTGGACGGCGAAGGTGCCGACGAGCGCGATCGGAATGGCCAGGATCGGGATGATGGCCGCCCGCCAGGTGTGCAGGAAGACGACCACCACGATGACGACCAGGAAGATGGCCTCGATCAGGGTGTGCTGGACGGCCTCCACCGAGGCGGCGACATATTCGGTCGGGTTGTAGGGGATCTCGTAGGCGACGCCCGGCGGGAAGTCGGCCTTGAGCTCTTCCATGGTGGCGATGACGTTCTCGGCGGTGGAGAGCGCGTTCGAGCCGGGCTGCTGCAGGATGGCCATGGCCACGCCGGGACGGCCCTGGAAGTAGCCGCGCACGCCGTAGTCCTGGGCGCCGAGCTCCACCCGCGCCACGTCGCGCAGGCGGATCACGCGACCGTCGGCGTCGGTGCGCAGCACCACGTCGCCGAATTCCTCCGGCGTGGTGAGGCGTCCCTGCACCTCGACGGGCAGTTCGTTGGCCACGGCCGGACCGAACGGCGGCTGGCCGATGGCGCCGCCGGCGGCCTGCAGGTTCTGAGCGCGCAGGGCCTCGACGATCTCGGTCGGCGTCAGGTTGCGGGCGGCGGCCTTGCCGGGGTCGATCCAGACGCGCATCGAATAGAGGCCGCCGCCGAAGATCTGGACCTCGCCCACGCCGTCGACCCGCAGCAGGCGGTCGCGGACCGTAGAGTTGGCGTAGTTGCCCACATAGTCGGTGTCGACCTCGCCGTCGGAGGAGACGAGGGCCACGACCATCAGGAAGCCGGTGGACTGCTTATTGACGATGACGCCGGTCTGGCGGACCTGCTCGGGCAGGCGCGGCTCGGCCAGGTTCACCCGGTTCTGGACCAGCACCTGAGCGGAATCGAGATCGGTGCCCGGCTGGAAGGTGACGGTGATCTGCACCGTGCCGTTGGAGGACGACGAGGTCATGTAGATCATGTCCTCGACGCCGTTGATCTCCTGCTCCAGCGGAGCGGCGACCGTCTCGGCCAGGGTCTCGGCCGAGGCGCCCGGATAGGAGGCGATCACCGCCACGGTCGGCGGCGCGATATCCGGATACTGCGACAACGGCAGCAGCGGATAGGCGAACAGGCCGATCAGGGTGATGAAGAGCGAGAGCACGCCGGCGAAGATCGGCCGCTCGATGAAGAAGTGCGAAAGACGCATGGGGGGTGTCCGGGCGCGATCTTGCGGATCAGTCGGCGCGCGTCGCCGAGGCGGCGGGAGCCGAGGTGAGGACGGGCGTATCGGGATCGTCGGACTGCGCCTGGCGCGTGATGCGGCCCGGCTGCGTCTGCACCGGCTGGCCGGGCATGGCCCGCTGGACGCCGCCGACGATCACCTTGTCGTCCGGGCGCAGGCCCGAGCGTACGACGCGCAGGCCGCCGCTGGCGGGACCGAGCTGAAGCGGCTTGACGCCCACCTTGCCGTCGGCGCCGACCACATAGGCCACGCGGCGCGGACCGTCGGTGACCACGGCGGTCTCGGGGATCATCAGGGCCTTGTAGGGCTCGGTGCCCACCATGCGGGCCTCGCCGAACATGCCGGGCTTCAGGAAGCCGTTCGGATTGGCGATGGTGGCGCGCAGGCGCACCGCGCCCGTGTCGCGATCGACGAGGGCGTCGACGAAGTCCACGCGCCCGGTCCAGCGATAGTCGGTCTCGTCCTGCAGCTTCACCTCGACCTGCGCGCCCTGGCGCTGGCCATTTTGCCGCTGATACTTCAAGAGCTGGGCTTCGGAGGCGTCGAAGGCGAAATGGATCGGGCTGACCGAAACGATGGTGGTGAGCACGTCGCCGGAGGAGGCGCCGCCGCTGATCACATTGCCCGGGTCGACCTGGCGCTGGGAGACGACGCCCGACACCGGAGCCGTCACGCGGGTGAACTCCACGTCCAGCCGGCGGGCGCGCAGAGTGGCCTCGGCCACCTGGGCCTGGGCCCTGCGGCTGTCGAACTCTTCCTGGGAGATGGCCTGGGCCTTCAGAAGCCCTTCGGCGCGGGCCAGGTCGGCGCGGGCGAGATCGGCCTGGGCCTGGGCGGCCGCGAGGGCCGCCTGCGCCGGGCGCGGATCCAGGGTGAAGAGGAGCTGGCCCTTGCGGACCGTCTGGCCGTCGCGGAAGTGCACGCCCTGGAGGTAGCCGCCCACGCGGGCCCGCACCTCGACGCGTTCCGGCGCCTCGAACCGGCCCGTGAAATCATCCCAGTCCACGAGGGTTTCCTGGAGCGGGACGGCCACCGAGACCGTTGGGGTCGGAGGCGCCTGACCCGCGTTAGATGGGTCGCCGCATCCGGCCATACCCAGAGCGGTCGCTGCGAAGACCGCAGCCACAAAGAGTGTACGCATGCCCTATCCCCAAGGCTCGCATCCCAGCTTGACGCTGGGTCATGTCAACAGGTGGTGACTTCCTAGTTGGGAAGGGCTGTGCTTGTCTACAAGTGTTGACACAAAAAATTCGGAGATGCCCGATTGGTCCCGCCGCTGAGCCCCGCCCGAGCCCGCAACGCCGCGGCCACGCGGGCCGCTATCCTGGACGCCGCGCGCAAGCGCTTCGCTCGCGAAGGCTATGACCAGACCGGCGTGCGGGAGATCGCCGCCGACGCCGGCGTCGATGCGGCGCTGATCTCGCGCTACTTCGGCGGCAAGGAGGAGCTGTTCGCCGAGGTGCTGTCCTGCGCGCCGAGCATCAACGAGCTCTTGGTGGAGGGACGCGAGGGCTTCGGGGAACGGCTGGCCCACATGCTGGCTGTGGAGCCCATGCGGGACGACAAGCTCGAGCTGATCCTCATCATGCTGCGGTCCGCCTCCTCGCCGAAGACCGCCGAGGCGGTGCGGCAGCACTCCGGCGCCTCCTTCTTCGGTCCGCTGGAGACCTTCATGGGCGGCGAGAACGCCGCCGTGCGCGCCCGCCTGCTGGGCTGTCTGATGCTCGGCGCGACCATGAACCGGATGATGCACGAGGACTTCATGCTCGACGACGAGCAGCGGCGGGAGCTGTGCGTCGAGCTGGCCCGGACCATCGATCACTACGTGTCGGGAGATGTCTGCGAGGGATAGGCCGGCTCAGGCCCTGGCCCAGGCCTCGGCGACCTCGAACATCCGGGGCCAGTCGGGGATGTCGAGCTTGCGGCAGAGCAGACCTGTCGAGACCGTCTCCAGATATCCCCAACGCCACACCGCCTCGGGATCGAGACCGCAAGGATCAGCCAGGGCCCGGCTGCGCCCCCGCCCCCGCTCCACCGCATCGCCCGCGAGGATGTCGTCCGGCCACTCGCGCATGAGCACGCCCAGATCATAGGCCGGCTCGATGAACAGGCCGTCGGGATCGATGAAGCGGAACGCTCCGTCCTCGCCCAGAAGCGCGTTGGCGGCATGGCCGTCCCCATGGGCGATCACGGCGCGCGCCGGATCGTGCGCCGCGGCCCGGTCCTCGGCATAGAGGCGGGCCCGCGAGATCACGGCGGCCGACAGGGGATGGCCCAGCTCGGCGGCCGTGGCGTCGATGAAGGCCATCAGGGCGTGGGCCTTCCCGCGTCCGTCGATCAGGCCGTCCGGATCGATCCGGACGGTCCAGGCGGCCTGGAACGCCGTGCAGAGGGCCGCCATCTCCGCCTCCGGCGGCCAGCCCATCTGGTCCAGCCGCCGGCCCAGGCGCTCGATCAGGAGCGCGCCGACCGTGGCGTCGACGGCGTAGAGCTCGGCATAGCCCCGGCCGCGCGCGGCCTGCAGGACCCGCGTCTGCGGACCGTCGACCTCGGCCCAGGGCGGGGCCATCTTCAACACGGCGGGACGACCGTCGCGGCAGGCCACCGCCAGGGCCAGCGACTCCGAACCTCCGTCCAGCACCCCCTCGAGGCGCAGCCGCCAGCGGTCCGCCACCTCGTCGACCCGCGCGGGCAGGCCGTCGAGCCAGTCGCGCCCGGCCTGGCCATGAGACGCCGCCCGCCGCTGCGCCGCGCCCGGCAGGGCGGCGACCAGGTCGGCTGTGTTCAAACCGGAACCTCGCCCGCGACCGTCGTGCGATGCATCACCCGCAGGTGGCCGTCATAGCCCCCCTCGGCGAAGTGGACCGTGCGGCGGTTGTCCCAGATGAGCAGGGTGTCCTTGGCCCAGCGGTGGCGGAAGATGAAGGCGTCCTGCGTCATGTGCTTGAAGAGGAAGCCGAGGATCGCCTGGCTCTCCTCCGGCGTCATGCCCTCGATCCCGACCGTATAAACAGGGCTGACGAAGAGCGCCTTGCGGCCGCTCACCGGATGGGTGCGCACGAGCGGGTGAGCGTGCGTCTTGTCGGCCTCGGGGCTGACGACGATCTGCATCGTCCGCTTCTCGGTCTCGCGGGCGAAGACGCCCTGCGTCCCATAGGCGCGGCTGGCGCTGTGCACCGCGCGCAGGGGCGCCAGCAGGTCCTTCATCACGGGCGAGAGCGCGTCATAGGCCGCCGCGCAGTCGGCGAAGAGGGTGTCGCCGCCGACGGGCGGGACGACCTGGGCGTGCAGCAGGGTGGCGGCCGGCGGTTCCGGCTGGAAACTCCAGTCCGAGTGCCAGCCGGCGCCGAAGTTGGTGGCCTTCTCGTCGGGCTCGCGGCGCAGCTCCAGGACGTTGGGGTGGCCGTCCATGGGCTTGATGAACGGATCGGCGCCGAAGGGCCCGAACTGCAGGGTCGCCGCCTCCAGCGCCTCCAGGCTCAGCGCCTGCCGGGGAAAGCTCAGGACGGCGTGCTCGGCCCAGGCGCGGAGCATCTCCTGGCGGACCGGTTCGGCGAGCGGCCGCGAGAGGTCGATCCCTTCGACCACAGCCCCGAATCCGGAGGCCTCCGGCGTCACCCGGATCGTCTCATAGTCCTTAAGGTCAAGGTTCGACATGGCGCCGGCGTTTCCTCTTTGGTTTTGATCGGCGGGCCTATGAAACACCCGTTTGCTTTGCGGGCGTAACCCTGTATGCGGGACGGGTCATGAGCGCGATTTCCGAACCCCAAGACGATCAGCTGCTGACCCTTGTCCCGGACAAGAAGGTTTCCGTTCGGGAAGCCTTCGGCGTCGACGTGGACATGACCGTGCCGGCCTTTTCGCACCGCGACAGCCATGTGCCGGAGATCGATCCGGCCTACCGCTTCGATCCCGAAACGACCAAGGCCATCTGCGCCGGCTTCGCCTACGACCGCCGCGTCATGGTCCAGGGCTATCACGGCACCGGCAAGTCGACCCACATCGAGCAGGTGGCGGCGCGCCTGAACTGGCCGCTGATCCGGGTGAACCTGGACAGCCATGTCAGCCGGATCGATCTGGTCGGCAAGGACGCCATCGTCCTGAAGGACGGCAAGCAGATCACCGAGTTCCGCGAAGGCATCCTGCCCTGGGCCATCCAGCGGCCCATCGCGCTCGTCTTCGACGAATACGACGCCGGCCGTCCGGACGTGATGTTCGTGATCCAGCGCGTGCTGGAGGCGCAGGGCAAGCTGACCCTGCTCGACCAGAACCGCGTGATCCGGCCGAACCCCTATTTCCGCCTGTTCTCGACGACCAACACCATCGGTCTGGGCGACACGACGGGCCTCTATCACGGCACCCAGCAGATCAACCAAGGCCAGATGGACCGCTGGTCGATCGTCACCACGCTCAACTATCTGGAGCACGACGTGGAGGCGGCCATCGTCCTGGCCAAGGCGCCCAACTACGACACGGCCGAGGGCAAGCGCACGATCAACGCCATGGTCCGCGTGGCCGACATGACGCGCAACGCCTTCATGAACGGCGACATCTCCACGGTGATGAGCCCGCGGACGGTGATCACCTGGGCGCAGAACGCCGAGATCTTCGGCGGCGACGTGGCGCTGGCCTTCCGCCTGACCTTCCTCAACAAGTGCGACGAGCTGGAGCGCGGCACAGTGGCCGAGTTCTTCCAGCGCGCCTTCGGCAAGGACCTGCCGGAGAGCACGGCGCGGGTGCGCGTGGCCTAAGGGCCGCCGGCCTCATCGAAAAAAGAACGGCGGCCGGGCGATCGGCCGCCGTTTTTCGTTTGCGGGCCTTGAGACCGCCTAGCGGCTCATCAGCGCGGTCAGCTTCTGGGCCTGACCCTCGGTCATGCAGCGCGGGGCGCTCCAGGCTTCGGCCGTGCCGTTCAGGGCTTCCTCGGCGGTGACGAACTTCGCCTCGCCATACTGCCGCTCGAAGGAGCGGCGGGTTTCGTCGGAGCGGTCGCAGACATAGACCACGCGCTCGCTACGGGCCTCAACGGCCTCGACGGCGGCGGCGTCCGTACCCTGACGCTGCGCATTTTGCGCTTCGCCGGCGTTCGCAGCGCCGGCGAGAAGAAGGGCGACCGCCGTGGACATCGCAAAAAACTTCATTTCTTTCCTCCACTTAGCGAGTCCATATGCACTGGACTTGAGGAAATCGTCTCACGGCGAAGGCGCCTTGTGAAGGATTTATGACGATTCGCCGTCATATTTGCGACAAACGGCCGCCACCATCCGCCTCCGGAGGCGCGACAGCCGGTATTCGTCAGTTAACGGACGTTTTTCTACAGTGGGGCGTGGCCGCCGATGCTTTACGGCACAGGCGGCTTGGGCGATGGTCCGACCCTTATTGATGCAAGCCGAATTGCACACGGGGAACACATGTCCAGGAAGATGATCGCCGCATTCACGGCGACGACGGGCGCGCTCGCCCTCGCCGCCGGGGTCTGGCACGCCCAGGCGCAGGATCAGGGGCCGCCGCCCAAGAACGACTATGCCGACAAGGCAAGCTGGCTCTGCTGGCCCGGGCGCGATGACGCCTGCGCCGGCGACAACACCACGACCGTGGTGAAGGCGAGCGGCGAGACGCAGGTCGAGACCTGGTCGGCCAATCCCGAGGCCCCGATCGACTGCTTCTACGTCTACCCCACCGTCTCCAACGATCCCGGCGTCATCAGCGACATGGAGGCCGGTCCGGAGGAGAAGCGCGTCGTCGAGCAGCAGCTCTCGCGCTTCGCCTCCCAATGCCGGGTCTATGCCCCGCTCTACCGCCAGTTCACCCTGACGGCGCTGAGGGCGATGGTGACGGGCACGCCCATGCCGGGCGCAGCGGCGCGGGCCAATACCGGCTATGAGGACGTGGTCGACGCCTGGAACTATTACCTCGAGCACGAGAACAACGGCCGCGGCGTGGTCCTGATCGGCCACAGCCAGGGCTCGGGCGTGCTGACCCAGCTGATCGCCAAGGAAATCGACGGCAAGCCGGTGCAGGACAAGCTGGTCTCAGCCCTGCTGATCGGGACCAACCTGCCGGTGAAGAAGGGCGAGACGACGGGGACGTTCAAGTCGGTGCCGCTCTGCGAATCCAAGACCCAGGTCGGCTGCGCCGTCGCCTATGTCAGCTTCCGCGAAGACGTGCCGCCGCCGGCCAACTCGCGCTTCGGCGTGCCGCGCGAGCCGGACGCGACGATGGAGGCGGCCTGCGTCAATCCGGCGAACCTGTCGGACCAGCCGGCGGAGATGCACGCCTACCTCGCCAGCAGCGGCAGCCTGCTCGGCTCCTCCGAAGAGCCGGGCGCTTGGGTGAAGGGCGGCGAGACGGTCACGACGCCCTTCGTTTCCGTCCCCGGCCTGCTGACCGGCCAATGCGTCCGCAAGGACGGATTCCACTATCTGGCGGTGAAGACCAACGCCGATCCGAGCGACCCGCGCACCGACGAGATCGCCGGCGACGTCGTTCAGAACGGCGTGGTGGCCAAGGACTGGGGCCTGCACCTGATCGACGTGAACCTGGCCATGGGCGACCTCGTCGCCCTCGTGAAGAGCCAGGGCGAGGCCTGGATGGCCAAGCAGGGTCACCAGCACTAGGGCGTGGACTCATAAGCTCTGAGCCACAGGCGGGTTGAGGCGAGCAGGACGGCGGCGAGGAAGTTCCTGGCCAGCTTGTCGAAGCGC
>NZ_JACESE010000009.1 GCF_013911965.1 Phenylobacterium sp.
CAGCCGCTGGAGACGGGCGAGGTGGTCGTCGCCCGCGCCAACGCCCACATCCGCTATCCCGCGCGCTTCCAGCTGGTGGCGGCGATGAATCCCTGCCGTTGCGGCCACGGGGGCGCCGGCCGCGGCGCCTGCGGGCGGGCGCCGCGCTGCCAGGCGGACTATCAGCGCCGGGTGTCCGGGCCGATGATGGATCGCATGGACCTGGTGGTGGAGGTGCCGCCCGTCACCGCCGCCGACATGGCCCTGCCGCCGCCGGCCGAAGGCACCGCCGAGGCCGCCGCGCGGGTCGCCCGGGCGCGCACGGTCCAGCTGGAGCGGGCGGCCGAAGCCGGCGAGACCGCCGCCCCGCTCAACGCCCAGGCCTCGGGCGACCGGCTGGACGCCATCGCCGACCTCGATCCGCCTGCGCGGGCCCTGCTGTCCAAGGCGGCCGAAGGGGCGGGCCTGACCGCCCGCGGCTGGACGCGCACCTTGCGGCTCGCCCGCACGATCGCCGATCTGGAAGGCGCGGCCTCGGTGCGGCGCGTGCATCTGGCCGAGGCGCTGATCTATCGCCGGGTCGCGGCTGACGGAGCGCCGGCCCTGGCCGGCTGAGGCGCGTGGTTCAGCCCGAGCGCCGCTGCGGCGGGCCCCAGTGCAGCCACACGCCGGCGGCGAGCGAGGCCAGCACCAGATAGCTCCAGATCACCAGTCCCCAGCGATAGGGCAGGGCCGGCAGATAGACGTCGGCCGCCGTCGCCATGTGGGTGACGATGCCCAGCAGCTGGAAGGCGGTGGCGAAGAGCAGCCAGAGCCGGTTGGTCGTCAGGGCCAGATACAGCAGGTAGCCCAGGAAGGCCGCATCCACCGCCAGCACGCCCCACTGCAGCCGGGCGGCCGGCAGATAGGCCAGAGGCGTCAGAAGCCAGGCCAGCACGTTGGCCAGCGCCGCACGCCGCTCCGGGCGGCCGCCGCCCCACAGGGCCGCGCCGGAGACCGCCATCATCAGGACGAACCAGATCTGCTGGGGCAGGACGGCGAAATACATCTACTCCTCGCGCTGCCGCCAGGGTGGCAGAGGCTGCGGCGCGCGGAAAGGCGGGGGAGCGCCTTCCCGCGCGGGACAGCGAAGAGTCGGCCGCCCGGAGGTCAGGCGGCCGCGCCGTCCACCGAGCGCAGGGCGGGCGCCCGGACCGCGTCCTGGGGCTTGGGCGCGCCGTCGCCGTAGAGGACGGCGCCCAGGCCGATCTGCTTCTGCGCCGTGCTGAGCTCCTTGTGGGCCTCGACCACGGCCCGACGCGCCTCGGCGAGGGCCGAGATCGAGCGGCTGGTCCACTCGACGGCTTCCTGGCCGATCAGGGCCGACAGGCCGGCCTCGGCGCGAAGGGCGGGCATGACGCCGGCCAGGGCGGCGGTCTTGGCCAGGGCGGCGTCGATCGCCTGCTCGGCCTCGAAGAGGCTGGCGGCGACCTGATCGGCGTACATGCGGCGTTGCTTGAGCATGGGGGGTCTCCTTCCCGCGCACGGCGTGGCGGGACGTCTGTCTTTGAGAAGAGTGGGATGAAGGCCGCGGCGGGCGGCTGTCAGACCAGAGTCGAGAGCGCCTGAAGTCCCGCCAGCACAGCTCCGAAGGCCATGGCCGCCCCGAAGGCGATGGCGAGGATCAGGGCGATCCGCGCAGCCGGTCCTAGGCTGTCTGTACGGCCGGTTCGCCAGGGTGAAAGTTCTCGTCCAGAAGCACCCAGGTCAGGCACAGGATTTCGCGCAGCACCATTTCCGGCGGCTTGAAGGCGGAGAGCTTCCGTGTCGCCGAGATGAGGTGCCTGGCCATGTCCGCCTGAGCCGGCGAAGCCGCCAGGTCGGTCAGCTGGCGCTCGAGCTGGTCCCACGAAAAGCTCGGGGCTGACGCCGCCGGCGACGAGGGCGTGGGCCACCTTGTCTCGAACGCCTCGATCTCCTGCCGGAGATGAAGCGCCCGGTTCACCGCCGCCCTCGTCGCGCGGCGGTCCATCCTGTTTCCGTTCCAGTGCATCATGGGTCTTGCCTCCTGACGAGGCTGGACCCGACCACGAGCGGAATTCGCCGTCTGTCCTGACCGCGTCCTGTCCTGACCCGATCAGGACAGGGCCGGCGCGTTCATGTTCGGCCAGGAGCCGGGCGGCGTGATAGCGGTCGGTGACGCCGAGCTTGCGGCGCGCACGGTCGCAATAGGTGTCGACCGAGGTCTTGGACATCCCCAGTTCGCGGGCGATCTGCTTCGAGCTGAAGTGGCGATCGACGAGGCGCAGGCATTCCCGCTCTCGCGCCGTCAGCAGTTCTACCTTCTCGTCCATGACGCTCGCCCTCCGGCCTCCCTAGTACACGCCATGCTTGCGCCTGCGTCCATACGGAGCCGCCATCCGTATAGCCGGTCGAGGGGATCGCTCACAGGTTGAGCGTCGTATTGGAGACCCAGATGACCGATCGAAACGCCGACGGCCTCGACACCATGGATCGCGCCATCGGCGCGCGGGTGAGGGCGCGCCGCCGTTCCTTGAACATGAGCCAGTCGGATCTGGCGGAGAAGCTGGGCGTGTCCTTCCAGCAGGTGCAGAAGTACGAGCGCGGCGCCAACCGGATTTCGGGCTCGACCCTGGTGGCCGCGGCCCAGGCCCTGCAGACCTCGGTGAGCTGGCTGGTGGGCGAGGACGGCGGGTCGGCCGCGCCTCCGGACGAGGCGTTTGCGGCCCTCATGACCCCGGGCGCGATGGAGATGCTGGAGGCCTTCAGCGCCGTGCGCCGCCCCCGCGCCCGCCAGGCGCTCCTGGCCCTGGCGCGGGAGATGGGCAAGGAATAGGCAGGGCGCGCTTTGACGCGGCGTTAAAGCGCCGCGGCCTAGACTCGGCCCCATGGACGAGCCCGCCGACCGCCCCGCCGACGACCGCATCAGCACCGAGCAGCTGGCCGCGCTGAGCCACGAGTTCCGCACGCCGCTGTCGGGCGTGCTGGGCATGGCCCGCCTGCTGGAAGGCACGCGCCTCAGCGCCGAACAGCGCGCCTATGTCGCCGCCATGCGCGACTCCGGCGAGCACCTGCTGGGACTGGTCAACGAGCTGCTCGACTTCGCCCGCCTCGGCGCCGGAAAGGTGGAGCTGCGCCCCGGTCCCCTGGATCTGGAGGCCCTGCTGCGTTCGGTCTGCGAACTGCTCAGTCCGCGCGCCCACGAGAAGGGGCTGGAGATCGCCTGGGCTGCGCCGGCCAACGCCGGCCAGGTGGTCGCCGACGAGGGACGGCTGCGCCAGATCCTGCTCAACTTCGCCGGCAATGCGATCAAGTTCACCGCCGCCGGGGGCGTGCTGGTCTCGGCGGAGCCTGCCGGCGCCGGGCGGTGGCGCTTCACGGTGTCCGACACCGGGCCGGGGGTCACCGACGCAGCCCGCGACCTCATCTTCGAGGCCTTCGCCCAGTCCGATCCCAGCCACCAGCAGACGGGCTCGGGCCTGGGGCTCGCCATCGCCCGCCGGCTGGCGGAGGCCATGGGCGGCGAAGTGGGGGTCGGCCGCGCCGAGACCGGCGGGGCCGCCTTCTGGTTCGAAGTCCCGCTGACCCACACGCCGGCCGAGCCCGGCGCGCCGTTGGCCGGCCTGACCGTCGGCGTCGTCTCCGCCAATCCTGTGGTCCGTTCGGCCGCCGCCCGGCAGATCGCCGCCTGCGGCGGGACGGCGGTCACGGCGGAGGACGTGGAGACGATCCTGCCGCTCACCGGACCACGCGACGTCCTGCTCGTCGACCACGCCCTCAGCCGGGGCGGGCGAAAGGTGCGCCGGCCCTTCGACCGGCCCGCCCTCATCATGCTGGCGCCCGAGGAGCGCGACCGCATCGCCCGCTACCGCGCCTCGGGCTTTGGCGGCTATCTCATTAAGCCCCTGCGCCGCGCCTCCCTGGCCGAGCGGGTGCTGGCGGCGCTTGAGGCCGCGCCCGGCCACACGGCGTCCGGCGAGGACGACCGCATCGCCCCGGCCGCGGCGCCTGGCGCCCGCGTGCTCCTGGTGGAGGACAATCCCGTCAACGCCCTGCTGGCCCGCACCCTGCTGACGCGGGAAGGCTGCGCCGTCGACCATGTCATGACGGCCGGGGAGGCGGTGACGGCGGCGATGGCGGGCGGCTATGAGCTTGTCCTCATGGACATGCGCCTGCCGGACTTCTCCGGCGACGAGGTCGCCCGGCGGCTGCGGGCCCAGGGCGTGGCCACCCCCATCGTCGCCCTCACCGCCAACGCCTTCGAGGAGGACCGCCACGCCTGTCTCGCGGCGGGCATGAACGACTTCCTGGTCAAGCCCCTGGCCGCCGACGCCCTGCGCCAGGCGCTCGCGCGCTGGGCGCGGAACGGCCCGCCCGAAGAGCCGGTCTGGACGGTGGCCCCGCGTCACGCCAAGTTCGGCTGATCCGACGGGGCCGCCCGCCCCGCGGCAGGGGAGGGTTCATGTCCAGCGAGAGCGCGGCTCCGGCCGAAAAGCGCAGTTTCTTCTCGGCCCTGGCCGTCTATGGCGAGCGCCGGGCGCTCATCATGCTGGCCCTGGGCTTCGCCTCGGGCCTGCCGAACCTGCTGATCTTCGACACCCTCTCGGCCTGGCTGCGCGAGGCGGGCCTGTCGCTGCAGGTGATCAGCGTCTTTTCGCTGGCGACCCTCGCCTACTCCATGAAGCTCCTCTGGGCGCCCCTGGTCGACCGGACCCGGATTCCGGGCCTGACGGCGAAGCTGGGCCACCGGCGCTCCTGGATGCTCGTGGCGCAGGTGGCGATCATGATCGGGCTCTGGCTCGTCGCCGGCGGCGACCCCGCCACCAGCCTGGGGGTCATGGCGCTGCTGGCCGTGCTCGTCGCCTTCGCCGGCGCCACCCAGGACATCGTCATCGACGCCTGGCGCATCGAGGCCGCCGGCGAAACGCGCCAGGGCGCCCTGGCCGCCGCCTATCAGTGGGGCTACCGCATCGCCATCATCGTCGCCGGCGCCGTGCCCCTGGTGCTGGCCGAACAGTATTCCTGGAACGTCTCCTACCTGGTCATGGCGGCCCTCATGCTGATCGGGGTGGCGGGCGTCCTGGGCGCGCCGCGCGAAACCGAACACCAGATCCGCGCCATCGACCTCGCCGGCGTGCCGGCCCGGCCGGCCCTGGAAATCCCCGAATGGCTGGCGCGTCTGGCGCTCGTGGTGCTCGGCGCCGTGGTCCTGGGCTCGGGCCTGGCCGGCTCGGCCGACCTTCTGACGACGGCGCTGAACGGCCTCGGCCAGGCCGCCATGGCCGAGCAGGTCGCCGCCGCCTGGACCACCAAGCCCTGGAACGCCTTCCTGCAGGTGGGGGCGGTGATCCTGGGGGCTGGCCTGATCGTGCTCGCCGCCTTCCCCATTCCGGGGCTCCGCACGCGCCCGGGCATCTATCTCTCCACCGCCCTCTTCGATCCCTTCCGCGACTTCTTCAGCCGCTACAAGGGCACGGCGGCGCTGATCCTGGCCCTGATCTGCCTCTATCGCCTGGCCGACTTCGTCCTGAACATCATGACCCCCTTCTACCTCGACCTCGGCTTCACCCTCACCGAGGTGGCCGAGGTCCGGAAGGTCTTCGGCGTGGCCATGTCCATGGCGGGCGTCTTCCTGGGCGGGCTGGCCGTCGCCCGCTTCGGCCTCATCAAGGCCATGGTCATCGGCGCCTTCGCCGGCCCCTTGAGCAATCTCGTCTTCGCCTGGCTGGCCGTGAAAGGGGCGTGGCTGCCCGCCCTCTTCGTGGCCATCGGCGTCGACAACATCGCCGGCGGCTTCGCCGGCACCTGCCTGATCGCCTACATGTCCAGCCTGACCGGCCAGGGCTTCACCGCCACCCAGTACGCCGTCTTCTCGTCCTTCTATTCTCTGCCGGGCAAGCTTCTGGCGTCGCAGTCGGGGCGCATCGTGGAGGGCTCGGCGGCCGCCGCCGATCAGGGCGGCCCCATCGCCGCGCTCAAGGGCCTGTTCGCCGGCCTGCCCCCGGAAGCCTATGCCGGCGCCGTCGAGAAGTCGGGCGTGACGCCCGCCGCCCTGGGCTCGGGCTACATCCTCTTCTTCCTCTATTCGGCGGCCATCGGCGTCGTCGGCATCGTGCTCGCCTTCGCCGTGGCCAAGCGCCAGGCCCGGGGCGAGGCGCCGGCGGCCGATCAGGGCGCGGCGCCGGACACCTCCGCCGGCTGAGCCGCCGGCGGCTCGGCGAGCGGCGCGGGGCCCTCGCCGCTGGCTTCGGGCGCCGGCATGGGCGCGGGCGCGCCGGAGGCTTCGCTCACGACGCCGGGACCAGGGACCTCGGCGGCCAGGCAGATCACCTGGGCGACGCGCAGGTCGCGGCGCAGATTGTCGGCCACGCGGCCGTAGTTCTCCGGCGTCACGGGCTCGCCCATGGCGAAGTTCGCCGGCCGGCGGCCCGATGCGGTGAGCGCCGTCAGCACGGTTTCGGGCGCGGTGGTGTAGATGCGGCCCCGCCGCGGGGCCTCGGCCACCGTCACCCCGATCACCCGGCCGGCGCTGTCGAGGGCCGGCGCGCCGGAGAGGCCGGCGAGGGTGCCGGTCAGCCCGTCCGTCCGTCCCGTCTCGGCCCAGACGAGCACCGATTCCGTGCGCGCGCCGCGCCCGCGGATGACGAGGTTTTCGCGGCCCAGCAGGCGGGAGGTGGCCTCCCCCGGCTGTCCCTGGGGAAAGCCGGGATGATAGGCGCGGTCGCCGCGCCGCAGGGTCTGGTCGAGGCCGAGGGGCAGGGCAGGCGCGCCGCCCTCGGTGACCAGAATGGCGGCTTCTCCGCGGGGGTCGATGAAGACCTGGGCGTCCACCCCGCGGCCGTCGGCGACCATGATGGCCGCCTGGGTGCAGCCGTCCACCACGTGGCGGGCCGTGATCCAGACGCCGTCGTCGGAGACGGAGAAGGCGGTGCCGGCGCCCGGCTCGGCCTGTGTCGGCACATCGACCACCACCGCCGGATCGAACGGCGAGGCCGGCCCGAGCGGCAGCCCTTCCTCGCCCGGCACCGGCGGCGGGGGCGGGGGCGCGTCGGCGCGCTCCTGCCGCCCGATGGCCGAGATCAGCAGGGCCAGGACGACCGAGGCATAGACAAGCCAGTCGGGCAGGCGAGGAAAGTGCATCAGCCGCTCAGGGCGCCACGGCCGCCGAAAGGATCAGGGCGGTGGCGAGCTTGGCGCCCACCAGCAGGGCGGCGGCGGCCACTTCGCCGTCCTGGATCCGCTGCGGCAGGCCCCGCAGCATGATGTCCACCAGCCGGAAGACGAGCAGCTGGACCATCACGGTCGAGACGCCCCAGACGCAGATCTCGATCAACGAAGTCGAGGAGTTCAGCGACAGGGCCAGGGGTGCGGCGAGCCCGACCAGGACCCCGCCCAGGGAGACGGCGGCGGCGGCGTTGCCCTCGCGGATCAGCGCCACCTCCTTGTGGGGCGTCAGGACGATGTAGAGGGCCGCGGCCAGGACCAGGATCAGGATGGCCACGCCCGCGTGCAGCAGGGTGGTGGGAAACCCGATGGCGAAGGCCTGGATCTCCGGGGACTGAAGCTCTGGGGGCATGGGACGCTCACTTGGCCTACGGCGGAGGTGTCTGGTTAGCACGCCTGCCGCCATGGGGGGCAAGCGGTTCAGGCGGCAGGTGCGTCCTTCGCCTCCAGGGCGAGCCGACGCCGCTCGCTGGCGCGCATCTTCTCGCTCTCGGACTTGAGCTGCCCGCAGGCGGCCAGGATGTCCCGTCCGCGCGGCGTGCGGATCGGCGAGGCGTAGCCGGCGCGGTTCAGCACGGCGGCGAACTTCTCGATGGTCGCCCAGTCGGAGCATTCATAGGGCGAGCCCGGCCACGGGTTGAACGGGATCAGGTTGATCTTGGCCGGAATGCCCTTGATCAGGTTCAAGAGCGCCTTGGCCTCGGCGGGGCTGTCGTTGATCCCCTTCAGCATGACGTACTCGAAGGTCACCCGCCGGGCGTTGGACAGGCCCGGATAGGCCCGGATCGCATCCATCAGCTGGGCGATGGGATACTTGCGGTTCAGCGGCACGAGCTGGTCGCGCAGCGGATCGTTGGTGGCGTGCAGCGAGATGGCCAGCATGGCCTGGGTGCGTTCGCCCAGGGCCTGCAGCTCGTGGATCACGCCGGAGGTCGAGACGGTGATCCGCCGGCGCGAGATGGCGATGCCCTCGTTGTCGGCGATGATGTCGATGGCCGCGGCGACATTGTCCAGATTGTAGAGCGGCTCGCCCATGCCCATGAAGACGATGTTGGAGAGCCGGCGGTCCTCCTTGGGACTGGGCCATTCCTCCAGGTCGTCGCGGGCCACCTGCACCTGGGCGACGATCTCGGCCGCCGTCAGGTTCCGGACGAGGGCCTGGGTGCCGGTGTGGCAGAAGGTGCAGTTCAGCGTGCAGCCGACCTGGCTGGAGACGCAGAGCGCGCCCGAACGGCCGACATCGGGAATGTAGACCGTCTCCACCTCGATGCCGGGCGCCATGCGGATCAGCCACTTGCGCGTGCCGTCGCGGCTCACCTGGCGCTCCACCACCTCGGGTCGGGCCAGGGTGAAGGCCTCGGCGAGGGCGGCGCGGGTCTCCTTGGCCACGTCGGTCATGGCGGCGAAGTCGGTGACGCCGTAATGGTGGATCCAGCGCCACAGCTGGCTCGCCCGCATCTTGGCCTTTTCCGGCTTGACCACGCCGGCCTCGACCAGCGCAGCCGCCAGCTGCGGGCGGGTGAGCCCCGAGAGGTTCGGCGGAATCGGCGCAGCGCCGGCGGAGGCGCGCGAAAGGTCGAGGGTGACGCCCAAGGCTTGAAGTCTCGCTGGCTGGGAAGTCCGCCAATATAGGCCATGGGCGGCGCGCTTCCAACTCGGGCCGGCGCCGCAGGGGAAGGCGGCCCGCGCCATGCGGCTCAAACAAATGTTCGCCTGCGATCTTCCGCGCCGGAAGGGGCTGCGCTAGCGTCCGCGCCAATCTGGTGAACGAGACGCGGGAGAGCGACATGAAGGCGGTGCTGAGCAAGGTGACGGGCGGTCCCGAAACCCTGGTGGTGGAGGACATCCCCGAGCCGGAAGTGAAGGCGGGCCAGGCCCTGATCTCGGTGAAGGCGGTGGGCGTCAACTTCCCCGACGTGCTGATGATCGAGGACAAGTACCAGGCCCGCCCGCCGCGCCCCTTCGCGCCCGGCGGCGAGCTTTCCGGCGTCATCGAGGCCGTCGGCGAGGGCGTCACCAATGTGAAGCCGGGCGACCGCATCCTGGCCAACACCGGCTGGGGCGGCATGGCGGAAAAGGTGGCCCTGCCGGCCAACCGCCTGTGGAAGATCCCCGACAACATGCCCCATGACGAGGCCGCCGCCTTCATCCTGACCTACGGCACCTCCTATCACGCGCTGAAGCACCGCGGCCGGGTGAAGGCCGGCGAGAGCCTGCTGGTCCTCGGCGCCGCCGGCGGCGTCGGCCTGGCGGCCGTTGAGCTGGGCAAGGCCATGGGCATGCGCGTGGTCGCCGCCTGCTCCAGCGAGGAGAAGGTGGCGCTGGCCAAGACGCACGGCGCCGACGAAGGCGTGGTCTATGGCCGCGGCCCCTTCGACCGCGACGAACAGAAGAAGCTCTCGGAACTCTTCAAGTCCGTGGCCGGCCCGAACGGCTTCGACGTGATCTATGACGCGGTCGGCGGCGACTATGCCGAGCCGGCCCTGCGCACCATCGCCTGGGAAGGCCGCTATCTCGTCATCGGCTTCGCCGCCGGCGAGATCCCGAAGATCCCGCTGAACCTCACCCTGCTGAAGGGTTGCGAGATCGTCGGCGTCTTCTGGGGCACCTGGGCGGCCAAGGACCCGGCGGCCTTCGCGCAGAGCGTGCAGGAGCTGCTCGACCTCTACGCGGCCGGCAAGATCAAGCCCTACGTCTCCGAGCGCTTCCCGCTGGAGAAGGGCGCCGACGCCATCGCCCACCTGGGCAGCCGCAAGGCCATGGGCAAGGTCGTCGTCACTATCGACTGAGCCCCTCCCGGCGGTTACTGATCGCTGATCACAAAGACGAGGCGGCGGCCCGCGGGCCGCCGTCCGCAGGGAGGAGAGAAGGTCATGGCGGGGCGTCTGGACGGTAAGGTGGCGGTGATCACCGGGGGATGCTCCGGCATCGGCCTGGGCGCAGTGGAGCTCTTCGTGGCCGAGGGCGCCCAAGTGGTGGCGGCCGACATCCAGGACGAAAAGGGCGCCATGCTGGAGAAGCGCTTTTCCGGCGCGGTCCGCTACGCCCACTGCGACGTGACCTCCGAGGACGACATCGTCGGCGCCCTGAAGTTGGCCGAGAGCGCGTTCGGCGGGCTCGACGTCCTCTTCAACAACGCCGGCATCTCCGACCACATGGGCGCCATCACCGAGGTGACCGCCGAGGGCTGGGACTGGATCTTCTCCATCCTGGTGCGCGGTCCCGCGCTCGGCATGAAGCACGCCGCGCCGATGATGATCGCCCGCGGCGGCGGCTCGATCATCAACACCGCCTCCATCGCCGGTCTGCAGGCGGGCTTCGGCCCCATCGCCTATTCGACGGCCAAGGCCGGGGTGATCCATATGAGCCGCGTGGCGGCCGCCCAGCTCTCGCGCCAGAAGGTGCGGGTGAACGCCATCTGCCCGGGCCTGATCGCCACCTCCATCTTCGGGGCCTCGCTCGGCCTGCCGCGCGAGGTGGCCGACCAGATGGCCGCCCAGGTGGAGCAGCACGCCGCCTCGGTCCAGCCGGTGCCCAAGGCCGGCGTGCCGGCCGACATCGCCCAGGCGGCGCTCTATCTGGCCAGCGACGACTCCGCCTTCGTCAGCGGGACGCACCTCGTGGTCGACGGCGGCATCACGGTCGGCGGCCGCCATTCCTGGGATACGACCACGCCCTCGCCCTTCGCCCAGATGTTCGGCGGCGACCTGCCCGCGACCGCCTCGTGAGCGAGGGGGCCTCGCCGGAGAAGCCGGGCCTGGCGCCCAACGTCCATGGCGCGCTGTGGATGCTGGCCTCGGCGCTCGGCTTCACGGCGATGACGACCCTGATCAAGTTCCTGGGCGACGATTATCCGGCGGCCCTGCAGACCTTCTACCGGCAGGTGGCGGGCTTCGCGATCCTGATCCCGGTCATCCTGGCCAAGCGGGGCGAGGCCTTCCGCACCACGCGGCCGGGCATACTGCTGTTCCGCTCGGCGGCCGGGACGCTGGGCATGATCCTGTCCTTCTACGCCTTCCAGAAGATGCCGCTGGCCGACGCCAACGCGCTGTCGTTCACGCGCACCCTGTGGCTGGTGCCGCTGGCCGCCTTCGTCGTGCGCGAGCCGGTGGGCCCCTTGCGGATCGGCGCGGCGGTGGTCGGCTTCCTGGGCGTGCTCCTCATGATCCGGCCGGGCGCGGGCGGGGACTTCGCGGTCGGCTGGCCGGCGGCGGCCATGCTGGCCTCGTCCTTCCTCTTCGCGCTCACCATCACCGGCATGAAGGTGATGACGCGGGATCATTCGCCCATGGTGCTGCTGGTCTGGGCCGCGACGCTGGGGCTCGTCTTCTCCCTGCCCGGCGCCTTCTTCGTCTGGCGCTGGCCCGAGCCGATCGACCTTCTGCTGCTGTGCCTGATGGGCGTCATCGGCACGGCGACCCAGGGCTTCTACATCAAGGGCATGTCGATCGGGGACGCCGGGGCCATGGCGCCGATCGACTACATCCGGCTGGTCTTCACCGCCGCGGCGGGCTTCCTGCTGTTCGACGAGATCCCGACCGTCTGGACGCTCGCCGGGGCCGGCGTGGTGGTCGTCTCCACCCTCTTCATCACCTGGCGCGAGCAGCAGATCTCCCGGCGCGGCAAGGCCGGCCACGCCCCGCCCATGGCCAGGGGCGCGCGGACCGAAGGTTGACTAGCGGTCCTTCTCTTCGCCCAGGTGGTCGAGGAATTCCCGGGCGGCCGCCTTGTGGCGCGGTTTCACATTGCGGCCGAGCAGGGCCAGCAGGGCGGCGAAGACCGCCGCATCGTCGGTGAAGCCGACGGCCGCCAGCACGTCGGGAATGGCGTCGGCCGGCATGACGAAATAGGCCAGCGCCGCCAGCATCATGCCCTTGGCCGCCGGCGGCGTCGCCGGATCGCGGGCGCAGTACCAGACCGACAGCGCGTCGGCGGCGAAGGGGATGCGCGAGGCCGTGCGCACGATCTTGGGCCAGAAGCCCCGGCGCACCCGCTCCTCGTTCACCTTCACGGTGGCGGGCACGAGGGCCTTGCGCGGGTCCAGCGCGGTCTTCGGATCAAATCCGCGATCCTTGACGTCGGGTGATGCTTTGGTCTCGGCGTTCATCAGGCTAAGGCAGCGATTGGATTGGAACATTTAAACGCAACGGGAGGCGTAGCGTCCATGAAACTCGATTCCTCCGTCGCCGCCGTGGTCACCGGCGGCGCCTCGGGCCTTGGCGAAGCCACGGTCCGCGCCCTGGCATCGCACGGGGTGAAGGTGGCCATCTTCGACATGAACGCCGACAAGGGCGAAGCCGTCGCCAAGGATGTGGGCGGCGTCTTCTGCAAGGTCGACGTCACGGACGACGAAACGGTCACCGCCGGCTTCGAAAAGGCGCGCGCCGCCCATGGCCAGGAGCGCATCCTGATCAACTGCGCCGGGACCGGCTTCGCCGCCAAGACCGCCAGCCGCGACAAGACGACGGGCGAGATCAAGGCCCACCCGATCGCCATCTTCGAGAAGATCGTTCAGATCAACCTCGTGGGCACCTTCCGCTGCATCGCCAAGTCGGCCCAGGGCATGCTGTCTCTGGAGCCCCTCGAGGACGGCGAGCGTGGCGTGATCGTCAACACCGCCTCGGTCGCCGCGGTGGACGGCCAGGTGGGCCAGGCAGCCTATTCGGCGTCCAAGGGCGGCGTCGTCGGCATGACCCTGCCCATCGCCCGCGACCTGATGAACGACGGGGTGCGGGTGAACACCATCCTGCCCGGCATCTTCAACACGCCGCTGATGAACGCCGCCCCTGAGAACGTGAAGGCCGCGCTGGCCGCCTCGGTGCCGTTCCCCAAGCGTCTCGGAAACGCCGAGGAATACGCCTCGCTGGCCCTGGAAATGGTCCGCAACGGCTATTTCAACGGCGAACACGTCCGCCTGGACGGGGCGATCCGGATGCCGCCGCGCTGATCCACGCCCCCGAATGCGCAGCCGGGGCTTTCCCCGGCTGCGACATGGCGCCACAGTCACGGCTTGAGTATTCGGACAGCCCTCACCAAGGGTGCGTAGCGTCATGATGGCCACCTGGGCCCAGCGGTTCGTCACGGCCGCGAAGCGGCCAGCGACCGCATACGGTCTCGTCCTGGCTGCGGTCGGGACGGCCGCCGTGCTGGAGGGCGGGCTGGAGTACGCGCTCCAGGCTCCTCACGGGTACATGTTCTTCTATCCGGCGGTCCTGTTCTCCACCCTCGTCGCCGGGGCGCGCGGGGGCTTTGCGGCGGTGCTGCTGAGCACCCTGGCGATCGCCCTTCTGGGGTCTGCGACGTCGGGCGCCCTGGCCGTCTTCATCCTGACCAGCCTGCTGACCGTCGGCATCGCCAAGCCGATCCGCGTGGCGATCCAGCGCGGCGCCACCGTGCAGGAGCGGTTCCGGATCGCCCAGGAGACGGCGCGCGACAGCTTCGTCATCCTCGACCCCGTGCGGCAGGGGGGCGAGGTCGTCGATTTCGTCTGGGTCTACGCCAACCCCGCCGCCGAGCGCATGGCCCCGTCCGGAGTGGAGACTCTGGTCGGTCGCCGTGTCCTGGAGGTCTTTCCCGACGAAACCGGCCGCGAAATGGTCGAGCGTCTGAGGGCGGCGCTGGACCGGAGCGAAGCCGACGACGTCGAGGTGCGCCGCGTGATCGACGGCCAGGAGCGCTGGATCCGCTCGAGCGCCATGCGTGTGGGCGAGGGCGCGGCGGCCATCTTCCGCGACATCACCGAGCAGAGGTCGGCCGACCTTGCGCTGCGGACCGGCGAGGCGCGGGTCCGCGCCCTCGTCGATTCCCTGCCTCAGCTGATGTGGTCGAGCCTGCCCGATGGCCGCTGGAACTATGTCAGCCCGCAGTGGCAGGACTTCACCGGCGTCTCGGGCGCCGAGCACCTGGGCGAGGGCTGGCTCGATACGGTCCACCCCCAGGACCGCGACGCCGTCGCCGAGGCCTGGCGCCAGGCGACCCAGGAAGCCCTCCCCTTCAGCATCGACTTCCGCATCCGCCGCGCCGACGGCGTCTGGCGGTGGGTCCACGGGCGGATCTCGGCCCTGCGGGAGGAGGACGGCTCGGTCCGCCGCTGGTTCGGCTCGGCCTCCGACGTCACCGAGGTGGTCGAGGCGCGGCACGACCTGGAGGCCCGCGTGGCCGAGCGGACGCGGGAACTGGAGGCGAGCCTGGAGGCGCGCGCCCGCACCGAGGCCGCGCTCGCCCAGGCCCAGCGGCTGGAGACGGTCGGCCGCCTCACGGGCGGGGTGGCGCACGATTTCAACAACCTCCTGACGGTGATCATCGGCGGGCTGGACATGATCCTGAAGAACCCGTCCGACACCGCCCGGGTGAAGCGGGTGGGCGAGGCGGCGCTTTCGGCGGGTCGCCGCGGCGAGCGGCTCACGCGGCAGCTCCTGGCGTTTTCGCGCCGACAGGAACTGCGCCTGGACACCCTGGAGGTCGGCAAGCTGATCGACCAGATCGAGCCGCTCGTGCGGCGCGCGGTGGGCGAGGCGGTGAATCTCGTGGTCGACTGCGGGCCCGATGTCGGCGCCGCCCGGCTGGACGCGGCGCAGTTCGAGGCCGCCCTCCTCAACCTCGTCGTCAACGCCGCCGACGCCACCCCCGCCGGCGGCGAGATCCGCATCGAGGCGCGCCGGGTCCGCCTGGCGGAGGGGGAGGCGCGGGGCGTCGGCGCCGGCGACTATGTCCGGCTCTGCGTCACCGACACCGGCGCCGGCATGCCGCCGGAGGTGCTGGCCCGGGTGTTCGAGCCCTTCTTCACCACCAAGGAGATCGGCAAGGGTACGGGGCTCGGCCTGGCCCAGGTCTATGGCTTCGTCAGCCAGGTCGGCGGCGGGGTCGACGTGGAAAGCGCGCCCGGCGAAGGCACGCGGGTCATCCTTTTCCTGCCCGCCGCAGAGGCGCCCGCAGAACGCACGGCGGCGCCGGAGGTCGAGGCCCAGCCGGAGCTGGCCGCCGGCCTGCGGATCCTGCTTGTGGAGGACGACGACGCCGTGCGGGCGGTGACGGAGAGCCTGCTGCTCGACCTCGGCTGCCGCGTGGAAAGCGCCGTCAACGGGGCCGAGGCCCTGCGTCGCCTGGAGGTGGACGCGCCGTTCGACCTCGTCCTCTCCGACATCGTCATGCCCGGCGGGGTCAGCGGCGTCGACCTGGCGTGCAAGGTGCGCGCCGACCGGCCCGACCTGCCGGTGGTGCTCACGACCGGCTATGGCGGTGACAAGCTGGCCGATGCGCAGGAGGCCGAGGCCTGGCCGATCCTGCGCAAGCCCTTCCGCGCCGAGCAGCTCAGCGCCGTCGTCCGCCAGGCCGCCGGCGCGCCGGCGGTCACGCACTAGCGCCGGCGCAGGCCGCCCAGCACGCCGCGCACGATCTCCCGTCCGATCTGCGAGCCGATGGTTCTCAGCATGGACTTGGTGAAGGCCTCGCTGGCGCTCTGACGGTTCGACCGCGGCCGGGCCGAACTCGGGACCTCGCGCCGGGGCGCCGTCGCCTGGGCCTGCCGGGCCGCCGCCTCGGCGCGGGCGGTCAGCTCCTCGTGGGCGGAGTCCCGGTCCTTCGCCTCGTCATAGAGGCCGCGCAAGGGGCTCTCGGCCATCGCCGCCGCCCGCTCGGCCGGCGTGGCCGGCCCAAGCCTGGAGGCGGGCGGACGGATCAGGGCTCTCTGCACCACGCCCGGCGCCCCCTTCTCGTCGAGCAGGGAGACCAGCGCCTCGCCCACCCCCAGCGCCTGAATGGCGTCGGCCGTATCGAAGGCCGGGTTCGTACGGAAGGACTGCGCCGCCGCGCGCAGACCCTTCTGATCGGCGGGCGTATAGGCGCGCAGGGCGTGCTGGATCCGGTTGCCGAGCTGGCCCAGCACGCTGTCGGGGATGTCGGCGGGATTCTGGGTGACGAAATAGACGCCCACGCCCTTGGACCGGATCAGGCGCACGACCTGTTCGACCTTCTCCAGCAGGCCCTTGGGCGCGTCGCGGAACAGCAGGTGGGCCTCGTCGAAGAAGAAGGCCAGGCGCGGCTTCTCCGGATCGCCGACCTCCGGGAGCTCCTCGAAGAGCTCGGACAGGAGCCACAGCAGGAAGGTGGCGTAGAGGCGCGGCGACCGGATCAGCCGGTCGGCGGCCAGGATGCTGACATAGCCGCGCCCCTGTCCGTCGACCCGCATGAGATCGGAGAGGCGCAGCGCCGGCTCTCCGAAGAAGGCCTCGGCCCCCTGATCCTCGAGCACCAGGAGCTTGCGGCGGATGGCGGCCAGGCTCTGCTTCGACACCGCGCCGTAGCGCGTGGCGATCTCGGAGGCGTTCTCGCCCACGAAACCGAGGGCGGCCTGCAGGTCCTTCAGGTCGAGCAGCAGCAGGCCCTCGTCGTCGGCGGCCCGGAAGACGATGGTCAGAACGCCCTCCTGCACCTCGTTGAGCTCCAGCATGCGGCTCATCAGCAGGGGGCCCACCTCGGAGACGGTGGCGCGGATGGGGTGGCCGGCCTCGCCGAAGAGGTCCCAGAACAGGGTCGGCGCGCCCGCCGGCCTCAGGTCGAGCGCCATCTTCGCGGCGCGGGCGAGCAGCTTCTCGTTCGGCGCCCCGGGCAGGGCGATGCCGGAGAGGTCGCCCTTCACGTCGGCGGCGAAGACGGGCACGCCGGCGTCGGACAGCCCCTGGGCCAGGATCTGCAGGGTCACCGTCTTGCCGGTCCCGGTCGCCCCGGCGACCAGTCCGTGGCGGTTGGCCCTGTCCAGGCGCAGGCGCAGGGGCTCCTCGCCCAGGCCCACGAGCACGCCGTCCTGCGCCGATCCGTCCGCCGCCATCGCCACCTCCGCCGCCAAACCGACGGTCAAGCTAGCGGCCCCGGCGCCGGCGCGCCACAGTGGGGCGGGTGGGGCGCCGGCCACGCCCCGGCTTGAAAGACTCGACCTCAACACCGGCTCGATCGGGGATTCACATGCCGCCTTCCGCGAATTTCGGGGTCGACCCGTGCGGCGACGTTGACGAAGCCGGCGCCGGAGCCGACAGTCGCGCCAGGAATCACTCCCGCATGCCCTCATCCGCGCCCTCCGCCGTCACGCGCTCCGCCCTGGTGATCCTGGCGGTGATCGCCTGCGGAGTGGTCCTCTACGTCCTGCGCGACATCTTCACGCCTCTGGCGCTCGCCATCTTCCTGGCGGTGATGATCGACGGCCTGGCGCGCCTGCTGCTGCGGCGCGCGCCCTTCCTGCCCAGGGCCGCCGCGGCGCCGGCGGCCATCGTGCTTTCCATCGCCGTCTTCGCCGGCGCGGCGGTGCTGATCGCCGAGAACGCGGCCGATTTCGTGGTTCAGATCGCCGCCTACGGTCCCCGGCTGAACGGACTGATGGAACAGGCCGCCGGGCTGCTGGGGGTGCAGGCGCCGCAGAGCCTCGAGCAACTCATCCGCCAGCTCAATCCGGCCCAGTACCTCAGCCAGGTGGGCGGGGCCCTGCAGGGCTTCGCCTCCAGCGCCGTCTTCGTGCTGATCTATCTCGGCTTCATCCTGGCCTCGCGCCGGGGCTTCGAACGCAAGATCGTCGGGCTCTTCCCGGATCGCCACGAGCGGCGGGAGGCGGTGGCCGCCTTCCACCGCATCCGCGACGGCGTGGAGCAGTACCTCTGGGTCCAGACGGTCACGGGCGTGATGATCGCCGTCGCCTCCTGGATCGCCATGGCCCTGGTCGGGCTCGACAACGCCCTCTTCTGGGCGCTGCTGATCTTCATCGCCTCCTACATTCCCATCATCGGCGGGATCGTCGGCGTCGCCGCCCCGCCCATCTTCGCCCTTCTGCAGTTCGACAGCCTCTGGCCGGCGGCGATCCTGGCGGCGGTGCTGCAGGGCGTGCAGTTCGTGGTCGGCAACATCATCCAGCCGCGCATGCAGGGCGAAAGCCTGAACATGGATCCGGTGGTGATCCTGCTGTCCCTGGCGCTCTGGGGCGCCATCTGGGGCCTGCCCGGCATGTTCCTGTCCACGCCCATCGCGGTCATGGCCATGGTCATCCTGGCCCAGTTCGACGGAACCCGCTGGATCGCCATCCTGCTCTCCGACGACGGGGAACCGGTCCGGGCGAAGGACGCTGACTTTCCAACCGCCGCGCCGCCTCCCGAGGCCGCGCCACAAGACTTCGAGTCCGGGGCTTCACTTTGACCTTCGAACACCTATCTGAAGCGATGTCGGGGCTCACCCACCCCCGGCCTCATAGCGCCGCCCCGCAAGGGACGCCGGCGCGACGAGCCCAGCGTGTTCCGCCTTTCCCCCCAGGCGGAGCCCGGCGCCGCCGGACTCTCTCCTCCGGCGGCGTTCTCGTCTTTCAGGGGGCTCTGGCATGAACGATCCCAACCACGCCCGCCTGAAGAGCGAGCTTGAGACCGAACTGCTGCGCGCGCTGGGCGCCGGCCCGGCGAGTTCCGCCCTCGCCGACTTCGCCGCCCAGGTGGGCGAGGACGTCGCCGCCGACGAACTGCCCGACCTCTCGCCCGCCGACTTGGCGGCGAACCTCGCCGACTTCTGGCGCTTCGCCGAGAAGCGCCGCGGTCTGTCGCCCGCCATTCGCGTCGTGCGGGCGGTCACCGCCGGCGGCGGCGACGCCGATTACGACCGGCTGGAGGTCGTCCAGCCGGACGCCCCCTTCCTGGTGGACTCCGTCATGGGCGAGATCGCCGATCTCGGCTTCCCCGTCCGGGCCATGTTCCATCCGGTGGTGGAGATCGGCCGCGACGCCAAGGGCGTGCGGACGGAGGCCGGCGAGCCCATCGCGGAGTCGATGATCCAGGTGATCCTCGACCGCGTGGGCCAGGATCGCGAAGGCCAGCTTCTCGCCGGCGTGCGCGAGGCGCTGGAGGATGCGCGCGCCGCGGTGGCCGACTTCCCCGCCATGCTCGACCTCATGGAACGCACCATGGCGGAGCTCGAGCAGGCGCCCGACTCGGTCCGCCGCGAGGAGGAGCTCGGCTTTCTGCGCTGGCTGCACAAGGACCACTTCGTCTTCCTGGGCGCCCGCATCTACGAATATCCCCGCGCCAAGGGCGGCGGCTACGCCGCCGAGGAGCCGCTGTTCCAGCCGCAGGACGGACTGGGCGTTCTGCGCGATCCGGAACGGCGGGTGCTGCGCCGGACCAACGAGCCGGCCATCCTCACCGCCCAGCTGCAGCGGGCGATCGGCGAGGAGGCGGCCGTGACGGTGGCCAAGGCCAATATGCGCTCGCGCGTCCATCGCCGCGGCTACATGGACTATGTGGGCGTCCGCCGCTTCGGGCCCGACGGCCGGCCGTCGGGCGAGGTGCGTTTCGTCGGCCTGTTCACGGCCGAGGCCTACGACCAGCCGGTGGCCGCCGTGCCGCTGGTGCGGGCCAAGGTCGCCGCCGTTCTGGCGCGCGCCGCCAAGGCGCCCGGCAGCCACAACGGCAAGCGGCTGAAGAACATCGTCGAGAACTACCCCCGCGACGAGCTCTTCCAGATGACCGAGGACCAGCTGCTGGAGAATGCGCTGGGCATCCTGCATCTGCACGACCGGCCGCGGGTCCGCGTGTTCGAGCGGCGCGACCCGTTCGATCGCTTCTGTTCGGTCCTGATGTTCGTCCCGCGGGAGCGCTACGACTCCGACCTGCGCAAGCGCGCCGGCGCCATCCTGGCCGAGGCCTATGGCGGCCGTGTCTCGGCCTACTATCCCAGCTTCTCGGACTCGCCCCTGGCGCGGGTCCACTTCATCATCGGCTTCACGCCGGGACGCCATCGCGATCCGAACCTCGCCGAGGTGGAGGCGAAGATCGCCGAGGCGGCCCGGACGTGGGAGGACCGGTTCGAGGCCGCCGTGCGCGACCTCGACCGTCCCGCGGCCGCCACGGCCGAGCTGCTCGCCCGCTACGCCGGGGCCTTCCCGGCCGGCTACCGCGACCGCTATGAGGCGCCCGAGGCGTTGGCCGACATGGCCGTCATCGACGACCTGCAGGCCGGCGAGTCCGTGCGGGTGCGGGCCTTCCGGCGCGAGCTCGACACCCCGCGGCAGTTCCGCTTCAAGCTCTACCGGCCGCACGAACCTGCGCCCCTGGCCGACGTGCTTCCGATCCTGGAGAGCATGGGCCTGAAGGCCGTGGTGGAAGCCGGCTTTCCGGTGCGCCGGACGGGCGCCGACGTGGTCTGGGTGCACGAGTTCGAACTGGACGATCCGCGCGGCGAGCACCTGGTGTTCGGCGAGGTGAAGACCTGTTTCGAGCAGGCCTTCGTCGCGGTGTGGACCGGCCAGGCCGAGAACGACGGATTCAACCGCCTGGTCCTCGAACTGTCGGTGGGCTGGCGAGAGGCCGGCCTGGTCCGCGCGCTGGCCCGCTATCGCCAGCAGAGCGGCCTCGATCCCTCCCAGCGCGTGCAGGAGGAGGCGCTCACGCGTCACGCCGGCGTGACGCGCCTGATCCTCGACCTCTTCCGCACCCGTTTCGATCCCGCCCTGCGCGCCGATGTGGCCGCCCGCGAACAGCAGGGGCGGGCGATCATGGCCGAGATCACCGAGGCCCTGCAGCTGGTCGAAAGCCTGGACGACGACCGCGTCCTGCGCCGCATGGCCCTGCTGGTGCAGGCCATCCTGCGCACCAACTACTACCAGGCCGCCGAAGACGGCGCGCCCAAGGCCTATATCAGCTTCAAGGTGGCCAGCGAGGACCTGGCGGATCTGCCCGCGCCCAAGCCCTACCGCGAGATCTACGTCTGGTCGCCCCAGGTGGAGGGCGTCCACCTGCGCTTCGGCCCGGTCGCCCGCGGCGGCCTGCGCTGGTCCGACCGGCGCGACGATTTCCGCACCGAGGTGCTGGGCCTGGCCAAGGCTCAGCAGGTGAAGAACGCCGTCATCGTGCCCGTGGGCGCCAAGGGCGGCTTCTATCCCAAGCAGCTGCCGGCCGGCGGCGCGCCCGACGCGGTCCGGGCGGCCGCCGTCGAGGCCTACAAGACCTTCCTGCGCGGCCTGCTCGACATCACCGACAATCTGACCCCCGAGGGCGAGGTCATCCATCCGCCGGGGGTCATCCTGCACGACGGCGACGATCCCTATCTGGTGGTCGCCGCCGACAAGGGCACGGCGACCTTCTCCGACATCGCCAACGGTCTGGCCGAGTCCTACGGCTTCTGGCTGGGCGACGCCTTCGCCTCCGGCGGCTCGGCGGGCTACGACCACAAGGAGATGGGCATCACCGCCCGCGGCGCCTGGGAGGCGGTCAAGCGCCACTTCCGGGAGATGGGCAAGGACATCCAGTCCGAGCCTTTCACCGTGGTGGGCGTCGGCGACATGTCGGGCGACGTCTTCGGCAACGGCATGCTGCTGTCCAACCAGACGCGCCTGCTGGCCGCCTTCGACCACCGCCACATCTTCCTCGATCCCGATCCGAACCCGGCGGCCGCCTTCGCCGAGCGCCAGCGCATGTTCGCCCTGCCGCGCTCGTCCTGGGACGACTACGACCGCTCGGCCATCTCCGAGGGCGGCGGCGTCTTCCCGCGCAGCCAGAAGTCCATCCCCCTGACGCCGCAGGTGCGCCAGATGCTGGAGATCGAGGCCGAGGCCGTGACGCCGGCCGAGCTGATCAGCGCCATCCTCAAGGCGCCGGCCGAGCTGCTCTATCTCGGCGGCATCGGCACATACGTGAAGGCGAGCCGCGAGAGCCACGCCGACGTCGGCGACAAGACCAACGATGCCCTGCGCGTCGACGCCGACGAGCTGCGGGTCAAGGTGATCGGCGAGGGGGCCAATCTCGGCCTCACCCAGGCCGCGCGGATCGAATTCGCCCAGGGCGGCGGACGGGTGGACACCGACGCCATCGACAATTCCGCCGGCGTGGACTCCTCCGACCACGAGGTGAACATCAAGATCCTCACCGGAATGGTCGAGCGCGCCGGCGCCCTGACCCGGCCGGAACGGGACAAGCTCCTGCGCTCCATGGTCGACGAGGTGGCCGCCCACGTCCTGGAGCACAATTACGACCAGACCCAGGCCCTGTCCCTGCTGGAGATGGACGCCGTCGGCGAGCTGGAGCCCCACGCCCGCTTCATGGCGCGGCTGGAGGCCGTGGGCCGGCTGGACCGCGCCGTCGAGGGCCTGCCCGACGCCGCCGAGATCGCCGAGCGCCAGAAGGCGGGGCGCGGCATGACGCGGCCCGAACTCGCCGTCCTGCTGGCCTATGGCAAGATCCAGCTCTTCCGCGAGATGGTCGAGACCGACGTGCCGGACGATCCCTGGTTCGAGCAGGTGCTGGAGGGCTACTTCCCCGGTCCGCTCATGCGGTTCGCGCCGGAGATGCGCCGCCACCGCCTGCGCCGGGAGATCATCGCCACGGTGGTCGCCAACGACGTCGTCAATCGGTGCGGCCCGAGTTTCCCCGGCCGGCTGATGGCGTCCGCCGGCTGCGGCGCGGAGGCCTTCTTCGTGGGCTACGAGGCCGCCCGCGCGGTGCTGCAGCTCGCGCCGCTGTGGGAGGCGGTCGAGGCCCTGGACAATGTCGTTCCCGCCCAGGCTCAGCTCCTGCTGCTGCGCCGGCTGGCCGGCAACCTGCGCGGCATGACCTTCTGGCTCGCCCGGCGCGCGGCGCGCGAAGGCGCCCAGGTCAGCCCCCTGATCGCCCGCTACGCCAAGCCCGTGCAGGCGATCCGCAGCCTGATGCCGGACATCCTCACCGAGGTGGAGCGGGCCGGGCTCGACCGGCAGGCCGGCGCCCTGATCGAGGCCGGCGCGCCGGCGGATCTCGCCCGGGAGGTGGTGAACCTCCAGCCGCTGACCATCGCCGCCGACGTGGCCGATCTCGCCGAGGCCTCCCGCTGGCCGGTCGAGAGCGTCGCCCGCCTCTACCATCAGGTGGGCGCAGCCTTCGCCTTCGACAGGCTGCGGGCGGCGGCGGGCGGCCATTCGGCCGGCGACGCCTTCGAACGCGCGGCCGTCCGGCGCCTGGTGGAGGATCTGCTGACCGAACAGACGGCGATCACCCGCGCCATCCTCAAGGACGCCCGCGGTCCGAAGGCGGCCGAGGACGTCACCTCCGCCCGGGCCGTGGTGGCCGCCTGGGCCGAGCGGCTGGGCGAACCCGTGCTGCAGGCCCGGCGCACGGTCGAGGAGGTGGAAGCCTCCAGCGGCGGCTGGACCTTCGCCAAGCTGACCATCGCCAACGGCGCGCTGCGCGAACTCGCCGCCCAGGCCGGGGGCTGATTTCCGTACCGTTCCTTCGACGCCCCGACGGCGGCCGGCGCGCTTGACCTCGCGTCCGGCGGCGCCGCAAATGGCCGGCATTCAAACAAGCATTTCAATCAGGGAACGCGCGCCATGGAACTGTTCGATCTGACCGGCAAGGTGGCTGTCATCACCGGCTCCTCGCGCGGCATCGGCAAGGCGATCGCCGAGCGCATGGCCGAGCACGGCGCCAAGGTGGTGATCTCCTCGCGCAAGGCCGGGCCCTGCGACGAGGTCGCCGCGGCGATCAACGAGAAGCATCCGGGCGCGGCGATCGCGGTTCCCGCCTCCATCTCGTCCAAGGAAGACCTGCAGCGCCTGGTGGACGAGACGATCAAGGCCTTCGGCAAGATCGACATCGTCGTCTGCAACGCCGCCACCAACCCCTTCTTCGGCCCGATGTCGAAGATCGAGGACGACGCCTTCCGCAAGATTCTCGACAACAACATCATCGCCAACAACTGGCTGATCCAGATGGCGGCGCCGCAGATGCGCGAGCGCAAGGACGGCGCCGTGATCATCATCTCCTCGATCGGCGGCCTGCGCGGCTCCACGGGCATCGGCGCCTACAACATCTCCAAGGCCGCCGACTTCCAGCTGGCCCGCAACCTCGCCGTCGAGCTCGGTCCCGACAACATCCGCGTCAACTGCATCGCGCCGGGCCTGGTGAAGACCGACTTCGCCCGCGCCCTGTGGGACACCCCCGAAGCCGAAAAGCGCTCCAGCGCCAACAACCCCCTGCGCCGCCTGGGCGAGCCGGACGACATCGCCGGCGCGGCGGTGTTCCTGGCCTCGAAGGCGGGCTCCTGGATGACCGGTCAGGCGATTGTGGTCGATGGCGGCTCCACCTGCTGAGGCCGTCCCGGCCTTCGCCTTCGCCCCGGCTTCGGCCGGGGACCTGGAGGCGCTGACAGAGTTGCGGCTGGCGGTGATGGCCGAGAGCTTCAACCGCATCGGCCGTTTCAATCCGGATCGGGCGCGGGCGTGGTTTGCGCAGACCTATCGCCCCGAGACCACCCGCCTGATCCGCGTGGGCGAGGCCACCGCCGGCTGCGTCGCCTTCTATCCGGCCGAACCTGGGACGCTGAAGCTCGAACACTTCTACCTGGCGTCGGAGTGGCAGGGCCGGGGCCTCGGGACCGCCGTCCTCGATGTCCTGCTGGCGGAGGCCGACGCGGCGGGCGCGCGGGTCATCCTCACCGTCCTGCGCGAGAGCGACGCCCGGCGTCTCTACGAACGCCGCGGCTTCGTCGAGACCGGGCGCGACGACCTCGACGTCTACATGACGCGTGCGGCGCGCCCTACCGCGCCAGTCTGACGGCCTCGGCGAACCGCCCGCTCGCCAGGTTCGCGCGCGCCGCCCGCAGGTGCGCCAGTCCATAGACGACGCGGCTGTCCCAGGAATCGAGCGGAAAGCGGCCCTGCGCCAGGGCCAGGCGCACCTCGCGGAGATCAGCTGCGATCCCCTCGGGCGCCAGGCGCGCGTCCGGCCGCTCGCCGGCGAGGCCGGAGAGAAAGGCCACGCCATAAAAGACGTGGTTGAGCTGCCGGGCCAGGAAGAGGCGGGCGGACTGCGCCTCTGTCGGCGGGCCGCCGAAATAGGCGTGAGTCAGGACGGCCAGTTCGGCGTCGTCGCGCGTCGTGTTGTTGGCCAGAGCGGCCAGGTCCACATAGCGGTCGGCGAGGAAGGCCGCCTCCCAGTCCACCACCCACAGCCGGCCGTCTTCGACCAGGATGTTGCGCGGGTTGAGGTCGTTGTGGCTGGACACGGGCTCCGGCGCCAGCGCCCGACAGGCGCGGTCGAGCTCGCCATAGCCCGCAAGCTCTTCGTCCAGGGCCTCCGACGCCAGCAGGGCTGAGCTGCGAAGCTGGCCGATCATGTCGGCCATGCCGTCCATATAGTCGACGAAACGCGGGAAAGGCGGCGTGGCGTGCAGGCGGCGGGCGAGCGCGCCCAGGGCGGCGATCATCGCCTCGCGCGGCCCGTCGAAGCCCTCCGCCAGCGGGCGTCCCTCCACGAACCGGGTGATGCAGGCGCCGGTCTGCGGGTCGGCGTAGCGGAGCGGCGGCGCGATCCCCGCCTCGGCGGCGATGCGCAGGCATGGCAGCCACCGCTCCGGATCGCGCAGCGCATCGCGGGCCTTCGGCGCGCGCAGCAGCCAGGCGCAGCCCTCGGCCTCAAGGCGGAAGACGTCGGCGCCGGAGAAGCCGCCGATGATCCGGCGGGCGCCGGTGACAGGGGCGTTTCCGAAGGCGGCGCGCAGGGCGTCGACGGCGGCGGGCGTGTCGAACAGGGTCGGGACGGCGAGGGTCATGCGCGGCTAATGACCCGGATAAAAAGCGGCGTCAATATCTTCCGGGTAAAATTACCGGCGCAGCGCCAGGTCGCGGGCGCGGGCCAGGCGCGCCGCGCCTTCGTCCAGGGTGGCGTCGGCCTTGGCGAAGCAGAGCCGCAAGATGGTGGTGGCCGGATCCCGCTCATAGAGCGCGCTGACGGGGATGGCGGCCACGCCGGCCTCGCGCACCGCCAGCAGGGCGAACTCGCGGTCGCTCATCGCCACGCCCGAAGCGGCCAGATCGACATTGAGGAAGTAGGTCCCCTGCGAGGGGAGGACGGCGAACCCCTCCCGACGCAGGGCCTCGGCCAGGCGCGTCTGCGAGGCCGCCAGCGTCCGCGGCATGGCCTCGAACCAGTCGCCGGGCTCGTCCAGGCCGAAGGCCACGGCCGCCTGCAGGTTGGGCGGGGTGGTGAAGGTCAGGAACTGGTGCGCGCGGGCGAGCACCCGCGACAGGGCCGGCGCGGCGCACAGGAAGCCGACCTTCCAGCCGGTCAGGCCGAACATCTTGCCGGCCGACCCGATCTTCACGCAGCGCTCGCGCATGCCGGGGAAGGCGATGAGCGGCCGGTGAGCGGCGGGCGTGAAGACCACCTGTTCCCAGACCTCGTCGCAGATGGCGGTCAGGTCGTGGGCGACGCAGATCTCCGCCAGCAACGCCAGGTCGTCCTCCGGCAGGACGAGCCCCGTGGGATTGACCGGATTGTTCAGCACGACGAACCGCGTCCGCGGCGTGATCGCCGCCTCCAGCAGGGCCCGGGTGAACCGCCAGTCCGGCGGGTTGAGCGTCACCAGGCGCGGAACCCCGCCCGCGCGCCGGATCAGCGGCAGATAGGCGTCGTAGACCGGTTGGAAGACGATCACCTCGTCGCCCGGCTCGATCAGGGCCAGGAAGGCCGCGGCCAGGGCCTCTGTGGCGCCGGAGGTGACGGTCACCTCGGTCATCGGGTCGAGGTCCAACCCCTGGGCGCGGCCATAGTGGCGCGCCACGGCCTGCCGCAGCTCGGGCAGGCCCGCCATGGGCGGATACTGATTGTAGCCCGACAGCACCGCCTCGGCCGCCTTGCGGCGCAGCGCCTCGGGTCCCGGATCGTCGGGAAAGCCCTGGCCGAGATTGATGGCGCCCAGCGCCCGCGCCAGGCCGCTCATCTCCTCGAAGACGGTGGTCGGCAGGGCGGAAAAGACGGCGTCGGGCATGGCTCGGTTCCGGAAGGGGCCTTGCGGCTCCTTCAGCATTCCCCGCCGTCGGCGTCCACGGGAAAGGACGCCCTCGCCGCCCTAGTCTTCCTTGGTGCGCTTCTTGCGGAAGCTGGGGTTCAGGACGCGCTTGCGCAGGCGGATGTTCTGCGGCGTCACCTCGACCAGCTCGTCGTCCTCGATATAGGCGATGGCCTGTTCGAGCGTCATGCGGCGCGGCGGGGTCAGGCGGATGCTCTCGTCCTTGCCCGAGGCGCGGACATTGGTGAGCTGCTTGGCCTTCATCGGATTGACGTCCAGGTCGTCGGACCGGGAGTTCTCGCCGATGATCATGCCCTGATAGGTCTTCTCGCCGGCGCCGACGAACATGACGCCGCGCTCCTCCAGGTTCCACAGGGCGTAGGCCGCCGTCTCCCCGTCGGAGTTGGAGACCAGCACGCCCTTGCGGCCGGCGTCGATGGGACCCTTGTAGGGCTCATAGTGGCTGAACACGCGGTTCAGCACGCCCGAGCCGCGGGTGTCGGTCAGGAACTCGCCCTGATAGCCGATGAGCGAGCGGGACGGCGCCATCAGGCTGATGCGGGTCTTGCCCGCGCCCGAGGGCCCCATGTCCTTCAGCTCCGCCTTGCGGGCCGACAGCTTCTCGATGACCACGCCGGTGAACTCGTCGTCCACGTCGATCATCACCTCTTCCACCGGCTCCAGGCGCTCGCCCGTTTCCGGATCGGTCTGGAAGACCACGCGCGGCCGGCTGATGGAGACCTCGAAGCCCTCGCGGCGCATGCCTTCGATCAGCACCCCCAGCTGCAGTTCGCCGCGGCCGGCGACCTCATAGGCGTCCTTCTCGCTGGTCTCGGTGACCCGGATGGCCACGTTGGACTCGGCTTCCTTCAAGAGGCGCGCGGCGATGACGCGGCTCTGCACCTTGTCGCCCTCGCGGCCGGCCAGCGGGCTGTCATTGACCGAGACGGTCATGGAGATGGTCGGCGGATCGATCGGCTGGGCCGGCAGGGCCTCGGTGACCTCCAGCGCGCACAGCGTGTCGGCCACGGTGGCCTTGGACAGGCCGGCGATGGCGACGATGTCGCCAGCCTCGGCCTCGTCGATCGGCTGGCGCTTGAGCCCGCGGAAGGCCAGCACCTTGGTGATGCGGCCCCGTTCGATCTCCTTGCCGTCGCGCGACAGCGCCTTGACGGCCATGCCGGGCACGGCCTTGCCGGACTCGATGCGGCCGGTCAGCAGGCGGCCCAGGAAGGGGTCGCTCTCGATCAGCACCGACAGGATCTGGAAGGGCTCGTCCTTGCGCGCCTCGGCCTTGGGCGGCGGCACGTGGTCGACGATCAGGTCGAACAGGGGCGCCAGATTGTCGTTGGGCTGGGCCAGATCCATCGTCGCCCAGCCGTTCTTGCCGCTGGCGTAGATGTGCGGGAAGTCCAGCTGCTCGTCGGTGGCGCCCATGGCGGCGAAGAGGTCGAAGGCCTCGTTCAGCACGCGGTCCGGGTCGGCGTGGGGGCGGTCGACCTTGTTGAGGCAGAGGATGGGACGCAGGCCCATCTTCAGCGCCTTGCCCAGCACGAACTTGGTCTGGGGCATGACGCCTTCCTCGGCGTCCACCAGCAGCACGCAGCCGTCCACCATCCCCAGGATCCGCTCGACCTCGCCGCCGAAGTCGGCGTGGCCGGGGGTGTCGATGATGTTGATCCGGGTTTCGCCCGCCCTTCCGTTCCACAGCACGCTGGTGCACTTGGCCAGGATGGTGATGCCGCGCTCGCGCTCCTGGTCGTTGGAGTCCATGGCGCGCTCGACCGTCGCCTCGTTGGCGCGGAAGACGCCGGACTGGGCGAGCAGCTGGTCGACCAGCGTGGTCTTGCCGTGGTCGACGTGGGCGATGATGGCGATGTTGCGCAGCGACATAGAAGAGCCTTTTCGGGGAAGCCGCGGCTTGTAGGCGAGCTTGGCGCGCGGTGCTAGCGCGATCTGATGTCAGTGACGCCGCGCCGCAAGGGGTATTTGTGCGTTGCAACACGAAATGTGCCGTGATGGCCGCCATTCAACCCCTTGAATGTGCTTAAAAAAGCAAATTCGGCCGTTCATCGGTAAGGTTTGCGACGTTTTTTCCCTTGCCGGTTTGTGCGCCGCACAGTACATATCGGGCTGTGAGGCGTCTCTGACGTCTCTGCCCTTCCTGGGCGTTTCCTCCCTAATGAACTGGCCGCGCCGCTTGGCGCGGCCTTTTTTTTCGGAAGGTCGCCCGGCTAGCGGAGCCGGTTCCAGTCGGCGCGGGTCAGCGCCCGGGTCAGACCCTCGATGTCGGCCTTGAGGCGCCCGAAGCCGGCCGTCGGCGTGAGCGTCTCCTCGTCCAGATAGAGGCCGCGGTTCAGCTCGATCTGCAGCGCGTGAACCCGGCGGGCCGGCCGGCCATAGTGCTCGGTGGTGTAGCCGCCGGCATAGGGGGTGTTGCGGATCACCCGGTAGCCGCGGTCCTCGAGCTCGCGCTCGGCCAGCGCCGTCAGCTCCTCGGCGCAGGCCGCCCCGAACCGGTCGCCCAGCACCATGTCGCAACCGCCGGCGGAGCGCGCGGCCATCGACGGCATCGAATGCCAGTCGACGAGGATGGCCAGGCCATGAGCCGCCTGCGCCTCGGCGATCAGGCTGGCCAGGGCGGCGTGATAGGGCTGGTGGGCGCCCTCGATCCGCAGCCGGGCCTCGGCGTAGGTCAGCTTGCGGGAATAGATCTCCTGCCCCTCCGAGACCACCTTGGCGATGGCGCCGAGCCCTGCGGCCACGCGGGCGGTGCGGATGCGGGCGAAGTCCGGCAGCTCGTCGGCGAACATGGCCGGGTCGAGCTCGAAGGCCTCACGGTTCACGTCGATATAGGCGCGCGCGAAATTGGCCGTGATCAGGGCGGCCCCGGCCGCGGGCGCCGCCTCCACCAGCTGGTCGACGAAGGCGTCCTCCGAGCGGCGGATGGCCTGGGCGTCCAGGGCGGCGGCGGCCATCATGTCGTCGGGATAGATGCGTCCGGAGTGCGGCGAGGCGAAGATCACCGGCGTCGGCGGCGCGCCCGCCGCGGCGGCGCGGCGAAGCGTGAAGCTGCCCGGGACGACCGGCGCAGGCTCTGCGACTTCCATGGGCTCCACCGCGGACATGGCGCGCATATGACGATGCGCCGTGCATGGGGTCAAACGGATCGGGCCTCCGGTTCATCGCGGATTTACAAACCGGCCCCTATGCTGCCGTTCTGGTCCGCCGGACGCTATCGGAAGACGCCATGCCCAAGATCCTCCTCGCCGAAGATGACGACTCCCTGCGCGGCTTCCTCGCCCGCGCCCTGGAGCGCGCCGGCTACGAGGTGACCGCCTGCGCCGATGGCGAGGAGGCCGTCGCCGTGCTCGACCAGGATTGGGACCTGCTGCTCACCGACATCGTCATGCCCGGCATCGACGGCATCGAGGTCGCGCGTCAGGCGGCGGCCCTGCATCCGTCCCTGCGCATCATGTTCATCACGGGCTTCGCCGCCGTGGCCCTGGCCGCCGGCGATACGGCGCCCGCCGGGGCCAAGGTCCTCTCCAAGCCCATCCACCTGCGGGAGATCGTCACCGAGGTGGAGCGGATGATGGCCGCCTGAAAAGGCGGACGAAAAACCGGCGGGGAAGGCGGGTCTCGACGCTTGCGCCGCGCGCGCCCCGCCGCTATACCGCCGCCCTTCCCGCCCCTCGCAGGGGTCCGGTCCGGACGCGTAGCTCAGCGGGAGAGCACTACGTTGACATCGTAGGGGTCGCTGGTTCAATCCCAGCCGCGTCCACCATCTCCCCAGACATTGAGAGACTGGCGAAGTCGCCGCAGCCTAGTTCGGCGTGAACAGGCCCTGCAGGCCGACGAGGATGGCGATCACGCCGAAGACGGCGAGGATCAGGCCGGCCACCGCCGCGGCGCTCGCCGGCAGGTCCTGGCCCGTTCGACGGGCGAGATTGAGCCGCTCCCACAGCAGCAGCACGCCGGTGATCAGGCCGATGATCTCGAAATGGAAGATGCGCGGCCCGCTCGTCAGGTGGACGATCAGGAAATAGCCGCCGCAGATCAGGGCCACGACGCCGACGATCCAGCCGAAGGGGCCGATGGCCCGCGCTGCTCCGGCCAGATTGTCGCCGACAGACGGCAGGCGGGCGAGCAGGCCGACAGCCAGCAGGAAGCCGCCGAGGATGTTCGCCAGGTCGAGGAGCAGGGCGATCATGCCCCTTCAATGCCCGGCGAGCTTGGCCGTTCCCGCCGTCGCTCCCGGCTGCGGCCGCGCCTCAGATGAAGGGCATGCCGCCGGTGACCGGCACGGTGGCGCCGGAGACGTAGCTCGCCTCGTCGCTGGCCAGCATGACATAGACGGGCGCCAGTTCGCCCGGCTGGCCCGGACGGCCGGCGGGGCTCGTCTTGCCGAAGGATTCCACCTTCTCCGCAGGCATGGTGGAGGGGATGAGCGGCGTCCAGATGGGGCCGGGCGCCACGCAGTTCACGCGGATCTTCCGTCCCCCCAGAAGCTGGGCCAGGCCGATGGTGTAGTTCTGGATGGCGCCCTTGGTGGCCGCATAGGCCAGCAGCTTGGGGTTGGGCTTGTCGGCGTTGATCGAGGTGGTGTTGATGATGGCCGCCCCGGCCTTCAGGTGGGGCAGGGCCGCCTTCACCAGGTAGAACATGGCGTGGATGTTGACCTGGAAGGTCCGTTCCCACTCCGCGTCGCTGATCTCCTCGGGCGCATCGAAGCTCATCTGATGGGCGGCATTGTTGACCAGGATGTCGAGCTTGCCGAAGGACTCGACCGCCCGGTCGACCAGACCGCGGCAGAACTCCGGATCGGCCACGTCGCCCTTGCCCATTACGGCCTTGCGCCCCTCGGCCTCCACCAGGCGGCGGGTCTCGGCGGCGTCCTCGTCCTCCTCCAGATAGCCGATCAGCACGTCGGCGCCTTCGCGGGCGTAGGCGAGCGCGACGGCGCGGCCGATGCCGCTGTCGGCGCCGGTGATGATGGCGGCCTTGCCGGCAAGACGGCCGGAGCCTCGGTAGGTGCTCTCCCCGTGGTCGGGCCGTGGATCCATGTCCCGGGTGTGGCCGGGCGGCTCCTGCATCGGCGTGTCGAAGGGCGGCTTGGGGGCGTTCTCAACGGCCATGGCGGCTCCTTTGGATTGCGTGGGGCGGGCGTGGGCGAGCGGCCCCTATCGGGGCTCGCCGTCCTGCGGACCTTTCGGCCCTCGGGCGTCGCGCAGGTTGCGTTCGACGGTTTCGCGATCACCCTCGGCGGGCTCGGACAGGATCGCCGCGCCCTCCGGCCCCTCCGCTCCGGCGGGACCACGATCCTCTTCGCCGGCGCTGGTGCGGCCGCGCGGCCCCTCGGCGGGGTCCTGTTGTATCCTGGGCTGCGGCATGGTCGGGCTCCTTCGGGCGATGTGCGCGCTCAACCGGCCGTCGGCGCGCCCGGTTCCGCGGCCGCCGCCCCAAACGGAGGCCCGGACGGCGCGTCTTTCGGCGCAGCTGTGGCGCCGGCGCCCTGGCGCGGCGCGGCGCTCTGGCGCTAGCGTCCCCCCATGAGCCGCCCCGCCGCCTTCGCCTGCTGCAATTCCTACGGTCCCCTTCGGGGCCGCGGGATCGTGCGTGCGATCGCCTAGAGGGCGCGCCTCGTCCCCCGACCCCGCCAACCGGCCGGGGTCGAACGATGGCTCCGGTCCCGAAGGAGCCTCTCCATGACCACCGAACCGCCGCTCCAGGAAGAGCTGAGACTGCCGCTGCGCACGCCGCGCCTGATCCTGCGCGACTTCCGCGACGAGGATTTCGACGACATCCACGCCTACGGTTCCGATCCGGAGGTCTGCCGCTACATGCCCTGGGGACCCAACACCCTGGAGGACACGGCCCAGGCCCTGGCCCGCATGCAGGCCCAGGCGCGCACCTGGCCGCGCATGGAGCTCGGCCTCGGGATCGAACTGGCCGATGAAGGCCGGCTGATCGGCTCCATCGCCCTGCACCTGCGCGATGCGACCCATCGCACGGTGGAGATGGGCTACTGCCTGCACCGCGACTATTGGGGGCAGGGGATCATGAGCGAGGCCGCCCGCGGCCTGGCGGACGCCGGCTTTCGCCGCTTCGGCCTGCATCGCATCTACGCCACCTGCGACGTGCGCAACACCGGCTCGTGGCGGGTGATGGAGAGGCTCGGCATGCGCCGCGAGGGCCTCCTGCGCCAGGACCGGCAGGTGAAGGGCGCCTGGCGCGACACCTATCTCTACGCGGTCCTGGCGGAGGAGTGGACGGCTAGCGCGGCGTCCGCGCCGGGCTGACCGTGCGATAGGTCCCCTGCCGCTCGAACATCCAGCCCGGATATTCGGGCGGCAGGCGGGTCACCTCATCGATCTGCTTCAGGTCCTCGGCGGTCAGCTCCACCTTCACGGCGCCGAGGTTGTCCTCCAGCTGGTCCAGGCGCTTGGCGCCGATGATGACGGAGGTGACCGCCGGCTGGTGGAGCAGCCAGGCCAGCGCCGCCTGCGCCACCGTGCAGTCGCGCCGCTCGGCCACCGTCCGCAGGGCGTCGATGGCGGCGTAGCCCCGGTCGCGGTCCACGGGCGGGAAGTCGAAGGTCGCCCGGCGGCCCTCGCCGGCGCTCTCGTTGGCCCGGTCGTACTTGCCCGACAGCAGGCCGCCGGCGAGCGGGCTCCAGACCATCAGGCCCACCTGCTCGGAGGCCAGCATGGGGATGATCTCGCGCTCCAGATCGCGGCCGGCGACGGTGTAGTAGGCCTGCAGCGACTGCACGGGGGCGAGGCCCTTGCGCTCGGCGATCCCCTGCGCCTTGGCCACCTGCCAGGCCGCCCAGTTGGAAAGGCCGATGTATCGGACGTGGCCGTGGCGAACGAGGATGTCGAGCGCCTCCATCGTCTCCTCGATGGGCGTGGCCGGATCGAAGCCGTGGATCTGGTAGAGGTCGATATGGTCGGTCTGCAGCCGGCGCAGGCTGTGCTTGACCTGATCCAGGATGTGGCCGCGCGAGGCGCCGGCGCCATTGGGGCCTTCGCCCATGCGGCCGAAGACCTTGGTGGCGATGACCACATCCTCGCGGGCGACGCCGAGGTTCTTGAGCGACTGCCCGAGGATCTCCTCCGAACGGCCTTGGGAGTAGATGTTGGCCGTGTCGATGAAGTTGATCCCGCCGTCCAGCGCGGCGCGGACGATCTGATCGGCCTCGTCCTGAGGCACGCGGCCGATCTGGCCCCACAGGCCGTCGTCGCCGCCGAAGGTCATGGTCCCGAGGCAGAGTTCGGAAACGAGAAGGCCGCTGCGGCCGAGCCGATTGTAACGCATGGGAATCTCCGGGAAGGGGAGCCTGATCATGACGCGCCAGCGGGGCGCGGGGTGACTCCGATCCTGCCGGTCTCTTGCACGATCCTCCCACGCGACCCATTTCGAAGGCTCTTGACGGGAGACGCCGATGAGTGCGCTGCGCGAACTGACCGAGCTCGTCGAGCGTCACACGGCCCGCGGCGTCGCGGTGAGCGCGGTGGATGGACTGGACCTCGTGCGGGCCGAGGCCATCACCGGCCGCTTCGGGGCCCTCTATCAGCCGTCGCTTTGCGTGGTGCTGCAGGGCGCCAAGACCACGCTCCTGGGGGAGCAGGTCTTCAACTACGATGCGGGAAAGTACCTCATCGCCTCCGTGGATTTGCCGGCGATCGGCCAGATCGCCCAGGCCTCGCCGGAGGCGCCCTATCTTGCCCTGAGGCTGTCCCTGGACACCGCCGTCGTCGCCGAACTGCTGCTCGACGCGGAGGACGAGGCCGACGCGCCGCCGGCGCCCGGCCTTGCGGTGAGCGAGCTCAGCGAGGACCTCGCTGACGCGCTCCTGCGTCTGACCCGCCTCATCGAGCGGCCCCGAGAGATCGCCGCCCTGGCCCCGCTCATCAAGCGGGAGATCGTCTACCGGCTGCTGTTCGTGGAGGTGCAGCCGCTCCTGCGCCAGATCGGCCGGGCCGGCTCGCGCCTCAACCGCCTCAACCGCGCCCTGGCCTGGATCCGCCAGAACTACGATGCGCCTCTGAAGGTGGGCGATCTCGCCCGCCTGGCGCACATGAGCCCCTCGACCTTCCACCGCCAGTTCAAGGCGGTGACGGCGCTCAGCCCGCTTCAGTACCAGAAGCAGATCCGCCTCCAGGAAGCCCGGCGGCGGCTGCTGGCGGACGAGGCCGACGTCGCATCCGTCGGCCTCGCGGTCGGCTATGAGAGCCCCTCCCAGTTCAGCCGCGAATACCGCCGCCTGTTCGGCGCGCCGCCGGGGCGTGACGCGGTCCAGCTGCGGGAGTCCGTCCGGCTGTCGGCGGGATTGGCCGGCGCGGAGGCCTGAGCCTCAGAACTCCTCCCAGCCGGCGTCGGCCGTGGCCGGGGCGGCCGCGCCGCCGCCGGCGAAGGCGGCGATCCTGGCGCGGGCCTTGGCGATGGGCGAGGGCGGGCCGCCGGCCGCACGGGCGACCGGCCGCGCCGTCGTCACGGGCCGGAGGGCCGGCCCGCCGCCCAGGCTGAAGCGGCCCACATGGGCGGAGAGCTGGATGGCTTCGGTGCGCAGATTGGCGGCCGCGGCCGTGGTCTGCTCGACCATGGCGGCGTTCTGCTGGGTGACCTGGTCCATCTGGTTCACCGCTGTGTTCACCTGGCCCAGGCCCGAGCTCTGCTCCTGCGCCGATTCCGCGATCTCCGAGATCAGGGCGTCGATGTCGGCCACCCGGCGCACGATCCCGCTCAGGGCCTCGCCCGTCTCGCCCACCAGACGCACGCCGCGCGCGACCTGGTCGGAGGAGTTGGCGATCAGGGCGCTGATCTCCTTGGCGGCCTCGGCCGAGCGCTGGGCCAACGCTCGGACCTCGGAGGCGACCACCGCGAAGCCCTTGCCGGCATCGCCGGCCCGGGCGGCCTCGACTCCGGCGTTCAACGCCAGAAGATTGGTCTGGAAGGCGATCTCGTCGATGACGCCGATGATCTGGCCCATCTTGCCGGCGCTGTCCTCGATCGAGGCCATGGCGCTGACGGCGTCGCCCATCACCGCGCCCGAACGCTCCGCGGCGCCACGCGCCTCGCTCGCCGCCTGGGAGGCGGAGCGGGCGTTCTCGGCGCTCTTGCGGACGGTGGCGGTGATCTCGTCCAGGGCCGCGGCCGTCTCCTCCAGGCTGGCGGCCTGCTGCTCGGTGCGGCGCGACAGGTCGTCGGCGGCCTGGGCGATCTCCTCCGAGCCGCCCTTCATCTGTCCGGTGGCGGCGCTGATGGCGCTCATCGCCTCGCGCAGGCTGTCGACGGCGGCGTTGTAGTCGGAGCGGATCTGGCCGTACTGGCCGCTGAACTCGGCTTCGATGCGGCTGGTCAGATCGCCCTGGGCCAGCCGGCCCAGGCTTTCGGCCAGGGCCGTCACCACCAGAGCCAGTTCCTGCTCGTTGCGGCGGCGTTCGGCCTCGCTCTCGGCGCGCTGCGCCTCGGCCTCGGTGCGCAGGCGCGCCGCGTCGGCCTCCATCTCGCGCGCCTTCAGCGCATTGGTCTTGAACACCTGGACGGCGGCGGCCATGCCCCCGACCTCGTCCCGGCGGTCCTGTCCGGCGATCTCCACCCCCAGATCGCCCTCGGCCAGGCGGCGCATGCCGTCCGACAGGCGGTTCAGCGGGCGGGAGATCTTCATGCCTGCGATCCAGTAGGCCAGCGCCAGGCTCAACCCGACGCCCAGCAGAGCCAGGACCGCGTTGGTGACGACGGTGGCGTTGGCGGCGGCCGACAGCTCGTCGCCGCGGGCGTCGTCGTCGGCGCTCTGGGCTTCGTTGAAGGCCCGCATGTCTTTGCTGAGGGAGGCCACCAGAGGATCGACGCCGGCCATCGTCTGCGTGGCCCGCGCGTTCTGGTCGGCCATGCCTTCGCTGATGGCCTGTCCGGTGGCGGCGGCGATCTCGGCCGCACGGCTCTGGAAACCGCGAATCTGCTCAGCGTTCTCGGGCGTCAGTTCGAGCGCGCTGGCGAAGCTCCTGTCGATCGCCGCCACGGACTCGTCGTAGAGCGCCTTGGCCGCGGCGCTCTGTGGCGCGCCCGCCGGATAGGCGACGGCCATGTATCCGGCATAGGCCATCTGGTTCACCCGGCGCGCGGCCCGCGCGAGCTCGAGGCTGGAGCGCTGGTTGGTGCGGGAGAGCGCCGAATAGTCGGCGTCGATTCGCTTCATGCTGAAGCTGCTGAAGGCGGCCGATCCGAGGAAGGCGGCCGAGACGACCAGGATCGCAAGCATGATCTTGGTCGAGATTTTCCAGTCGTCGAGAAAGCGCATAGGAGCCCCAAGTGCGGTTGTGCTCCTTGATCCACGCGCGTGGGTTGCGAAGGTGTTAAGGGTGAATCGCCGGGCCAGCGGCCTTCTGTCGCATGGGAAAAATCGTTTCGATTGAACGCCTTGTGGCCGGGGCGCCGAGCGGTGAAGGTTAACCGCCGGCCCCTGGCGCCGCTCTGCGGGGCGGGAACTGACCAAGGTGAGAAATATGCCTCCCGCAAGGCGTGTATCGACCCGTTTCGGCGGCCGCCGGCCGGCCGGCGGAGCGCCGGATTCGCCGAAGCCGCGGCGCGACGCCCGTGGCCGAGCAAAAAAGTCGCAGGCGGCAAAAATGGAATCATCTTGCGCCCGGCGGCCTCGCGGCCTCTTTTTGGGCGGCCTCTAAGTCTCTGTCATAGCGGCTGATTTCCGTTGCGGGAGCGGCCGCCGGCGCCTCGTGTCTCGACGGCGGGGTATGGCCGAAAGCCCTTTGCGGGTAACGGGCTGGCGATCCAAACTTGCGCAACGGTCAAATAGTCTGGTTATGTTGCTCCGTTGAAAAGACATCTGGCTCTCCGCCTCGGGGCGTCAGATGGTGATTTTTGCTCAGGGGTCAAAAATCCTCACGCGAGAAGGGGATCGACCTAATGAGGGGGAAGGAAACCAATGTTGAAAAGCAGCTACTTCTATGGCGGCTCGGCCATCGCCGTGGCCCTGGCGTTGGGTGCGGCCAGTCCGGCCCTCGCTCAGCAGGGATCCGGCGCCACGGTCGTTGAAGAGGTCGTCGTCACCGGCTCGTTCATCGCCGGTACGCCCGAGGACGCGGCCCTGCCGGTCGACGTGCTCGGCGCGCAGGAGCTCGAAAAGCAGGGCGCGCCCAGCGTCGTGCAGCTGGTCAAGACGATCAGCGCCTCGCAATCGGCCATCGGCGAAAGCAACCGCTACAACGGCGGCGCCGGCACGGCGACCATCAACCTGCGCGGCTTCGGCTCGTCCCGGACGCTGGTGCTGATGAACGGCCGGCGGATGGTCGACAGCACCCAAGCCTCGTTCCAGGGCGGCGGTCAGGACCTGAACTTCATTCCGACGGCGGCCACCGGCCGGATCGAGATCCTGAAGGACGGCGCGGCGGCCACTTACGGCTCCGACGCGGTCGGCGGCGTGGTGAACTTCATCACGCGCAAGGACCTGGACGGCTTCGAGGTCGACGGCGAATACACCTACATCGACGGCTCCGACGGCGACTACAGCCTCGACCTCGCCTGGGGCAGCATCTTCGAGCGCGGCAACGTCCTGCTGACCGCCGGCTACCGCCACCGCTCGCGCCTGGACATCAACGACCGCGACTGGGCCCGCACCCGCATGGATGCGGTGTACTACGGCGGTTGGTCGGGCTCGGGCAATCCGGGCTATTACGGCACGCCGGGCGGCACGACCTTCTTCCGCGATAACGGCTGTCTCGAACTGGGCGGCCAGCTGACCGCCGGCGTCACGCCGACCACCAACACCGCGACGGGCAGCGTCTGCCGCTTCCAGTTCTCGGCCTTCAACGACCTGGTGAACGAGGAAGACCACTACCAGCTCTACGGCGAGGTGAACTTCGACGTCACCGACACCGTCACCTTCCACGGCGAAGTGGCCTGGAACCGGAACGACGTTCCCAACCAGCGCCTGTCGCCGGCCAACCTGACGACCCAGTTCCCGACCCCGATCTCGGCGGGCGGCACCTCGGGCTCGACGGCGGTCCCCGGCTTCAACGGCCAGGTGCCCTTCTTCGTGCCCGCCAACAACCCCGGCCTAGTCGACCTGCGCACCACCTGCGCCGCGCCGCTCACCCCGGCCCAATGCGCCCTGATGGCGGGCGGCGTGACGATGAACAAGTCGTTCTGGCGCGCCATCGCCCATGCCGGCCACCCGACCAATCCCGACGGCGCCGACTATCAGGATATCCAGTCCAACGCCTTCCGGATCTCCGGCGGCTTCAAGGGCGAGTTCGAGAACGGCATCGGCTGGGACGCGGCTCTGACCTACATGGAGTCCGAGGCCACGGTCGTCACCAACGACCTGCTGGTGAACAACATCCAGAACGCCCTCCGCGGCCTGGGCGGCCCCGGCTGTAACCCGGCCACGGGCACGCCCGGCGTCGGCCCCTGCCAGTTCTTCAACCCGTTCACCAACAGCATCGCCGTCAGCGCCGTCAACGGGGCGACCAACCCCTACTACCGCGGCGACGCCAATCCGGCCGTGCTGAACAACCCGGCCCTGGTGGAGTGGCTGTACGGCACCTACACCAACGTCGGCACCAACAAGATGCTGGTGGCCGACCTCGTCTTCAACGGCGAGACCGGCATCGCGCTCGGCGGCGGCAACATCGCCTGGGCGGCCGGCGCCCAGTACCGCTACAACCGCTCGATCGACGACTGGGAGAACCTCGGCGATGTCCGGGCCACGCCCTGCGTCGACTCCATCGACGACGGCCTGCCGGTCTGCTCGGACCCGGTCGGCCCGTTCGTCTTCTTCGGCGCTCAGGAGGACTATGACGTCGATCGTGACGTCGAGGCTCTGTTCGCCGAGGTGCTTCTGCCGATCACCGACGACCTGGAAGTGACCGGGGCCATCCGGTACGAGAACTTCGGCGGAAACATTGGTTCGACGACCAATCCGAAGATCTCGGCGCGCTGGCAGGCGATGGACTGGCTGGCCTTCCGGGCTTCCGCTGGCTCGACCTTCCGGGCTCCCAGCCAGGTCGTCATCGCACCGGGCAGCAGCAAGGGCGTGTCGAACATCGGCGGCAGCTACCGCGCCGTCGTCACCAACAACAACCCCGACCTGGAGCCGGAAACCGCCAAGACGTTCAACTTCGGCGTCCTGCTGGACTTCGGCGCCTTCCGCGGGTCGATCGACTACTTCAAGTTCGACTTCGAGGACGAGCTGACCCTGGAGCCCAGCCAGGCGATCTACAACTCGCTGGACTGCTCCAACCCGGCCATCGTCGCCCGCTTCGTCTTCGACGGCGCCTGCAACGCCAACAACGTCATCGTGCTCAACCGTTACAACGTGAACGGGCCGGACACGAAGACCTCCGGCCTCGACTTCAAGGCGCAGTACGACTTCGACAACTTCTTCGGCCGCGACTTCATGGACACCCGCGTGTCCGTGGGCGCCGAAGGCACCTACCTGCTGGAGTACGAGCGGAGCGACTTCACCCTGCTGGGGGCCGAGACCGTGGTCATCCAGGAGGCCCAGGACCGCGTGGGCCGTCACGAACTGACCGGGGAGTTCTATTCCTACCCGCGTCTGCGCGCGAACGGCTTCATCAACGTCGACGGCGGGGCCTGGAACCTGCGCTACCAGATCCAGTACCGCGAGGGCACCGAGATCATCGGCGATCCCTGCCCGGCGTCGGGCGCCAGCGCCGCCTGCCGCTACGACTACGCCACCTCGACCTTCGTCAATGTCGGCAAGAGCGAGGACTACTGGCAGCACGACCTGAACCTGCGGGTCGACCTGCCGTCCAACACGGTCATCACCGCCAGCGTCCAGAACGTGCTGGATGAGGATCCGCCCTTCGTGCAGTCGATGTACAACTACGACTACACGAACGGGAATCCGCTGGGCCGGACCTTCAAGATCGGCGTCAAGCAGACCTTCTAAGGGCCTGCGCATCGGCCGGGCTCCGGCCCGGCCGCACCTTCACGGCGTCGCCCCCTGCGGGCGGCGCCGTTCTGCTTTGGACCCTCAGGGGCGGCGGCCGGCGGGCAGGGCGGCGGCCTCGGCCTCGGTGAGCTTCCGCACCGAGCGGACGAGGCAGCGCTGCTCGCCGAGCGGCCCGGGCGAGATGATGGTGGCGTCCGTCCCGCGGCAGATGGTCGAACCGGTGCGCGAGACGATGGCGAGCCGATTGGCCCAGTCCATGTCGGGGCAGGGCGAGAACATCTGCAGCTCATAGACGTCATTGACGCCCACCCGGACGTAGAGGGTGTCGTCGTCCGGCGCGCTGAAGCCGTTGACGTTGCGCGTGAAGAAGCATTCCCGGCCCTGCGGAGCCTGCGCCATCGCGCCGCCCGCCGGATCGGCCATGGTGGGCGCACAGGCGCTCAGGGCCAGGGCGGCGAGAGCCGCCCCGGAGGCGGCAAGTCTGCGGATCGTCGTCATCGAGCATCCTCGTTCTGAGCGCGCCAAGCTGAGGGAGCGCAGCCCGGCCGCCGCAGGTTCCAAGCTTGAGCGTCGAACATGGCTTCAATCGGGCGTGAAGCCGCCCCCGCTCCGTCGCGCCGCGCGCCGCAGGAACCTGTCGGGCGCGACCGCCTCCGCCGGCGCCGCCGGCAGGGGGGAAGGGGCGCCCAGCATCTGCGCGACCAGGTGCTCGGCCAGCAGCGGCGCCAGGCAGAATCCGCGCGATCCAAGTCCGCCCAGTATGTGGAGCCCGTCGGGCGCGCCGGGAACCCGACCCGCCGCCGGCAGCCGGTCGGGCGTGACCGCGCGCACCGAGGCGCGGCCCAGCACCTCGTCCGGCGAAATCCCGCGGGCCAGGCGGGGCAGGCCGCCGGCCAGCAGATCAAGATTGCGCCGATGGTCGGCCGGGCGGACCTCGTCGCTCGCCTCGTCGCGGTCGTGCGTCGCGCCGAACACAATTCCCCCGTCGGCGGGCGCCGCGTAACCGCCCCAGGCCGCCGCCGGCGCCTCGGCGCCCCGAGCGATGCCGATCTGCCCGCGCACGGGCTGAAGCGGGATGGCCTCGACGAGGGCGGACGCCCCCGGCCCGGCGCAGACCGCCACGGCGTCGAACCGTCCCAGGACCTCGCCCGACGGCGCGGCGAGCCGCCAGGACGCCCCGTCGTGGCGCACCTCGGCCACATTGGCCACCGTGACCTCCGGAAGCCAGGCCGCCAGCACCGTCTGAGGTCGGACGACCAGGGCGCCGCCCTGCCACAGGCCCGGCCCCACCGGCTCCCTCGCCCGTTCGGCGGCGGCGTCGGCGTCCAGCGCCAGCATCTCGCCCGGCTCGAAAAGGTCGGAGGCGGCGATCCTGGCGAACCGCCCCGCATCCCGCTCGCTCCGCGCCAGCTGCAGGACGCCCTCGGCGATCACCGCCTCCGGCGTCTCCTGATAGAGCCGCCGCGCCCGCGCCAGCGCCTGGGCGAACAGGGCGGCCACCCGGCCGAGGCCGGCGTCCAGGCGGGGGGTGACCAGGGCGGCCGGGTTTCCCGACCCGCCCGAGCCGCGGCCCCGCGCATCGAAGACGACCGCCTCCACCCCCTGCAGACCCAGGGCGCGGCGGACGGACGCCCCCGCGACACCGGCGCCGATCACCGCGACCCTGGAGGGCGCGGGCCGCGACACGGGCTCGCCCGGCCGGCGGGCCTCCAGCCGCTCGCGCTTGCGGCCGAAGCCGGGACGCTTGGCCACCTCGAAGCCCGCCGCCTGAAGGCCGCGGCGCACGTCACCCGCCACCGTGAAGGTCGCCGCCCGGGCGCCGGCCGCCGAGCGCGCGGCGACGAGGTCGAGAACCTCCTGCCGCCACATCTGCGGATTGGCGGACGGGGCGAAGCCGTCCAGGAACCAGGCGTCGGCCGCCCCGGTCCAGCCCGCCAGGGCCTCGCCCGCCTCCATCACCGCCAGATCCAGGGTGGCGCGGACCTCCGGCAGGTCGAGGCGATGGAAGCCGCGCGCCCGGCCGGGCCATCGCCGCACCAGCAGCTCGGCCAGGTCGGCGACTTCCGGCCAGGCTGCAAGCACCGCGGCGGCCTCCTCCGCCGCCAGCGGGTGCGCCTCGATGCTGAAGATGTCGAGCCAGGCGCCGGCCGGGGCCGTGCGGCGCCAAAGGTCCAGGAGGGCCAGGATGTTCAGCCCGGTGCCGAACCCGAGCTCGCCCACGGTGAAGCGCCGCCGGCCGGCCCAGGCCTCAGGCAGGCCGCAACCCTGCAGAAAGACGGCGCGCGATTCCGCAAGCCCGTCGAGGGTCGAGAAATAGACGTCGCCGTAGAGGCGCGAGCGCGGCTGGCCCTGGTCATCCAGGACGAGCGGCGATTCGGCGGGGGGACGGGACGGCGGCATCGGCTTCATTGGCGCCGCCGCGGCCGCCGGGGCAAGACCGCGCAAAGCAAAAGGGCCGCCCCGGGGGACGGCCCTTCGTCGAAATCGCCGAAGCGAATTCGAATGGCTTAGTGAGCCGGAGCTTCTTCGGCGGCCGGCGCAGCGGCTTCGCCTTCAGCGGCCGGAGCCATCGCGTCGGTGGTGGCTTCACCAGCGGCGGCGGCGGCTTCGTCAGCGGCGGCTTCGGCGGTCGCGGCGGCGTCAGCAGCCGTGTCGGCGGCGGCTTCGGCGGTGGCGGCTTCGGTGGTCGCTTCGGCCGGGGCTTCTTCAGCCGGCTGGCCGCAGGCGGCGACGGAGAGGGCGGCGACGGCGGCGCCGGCGACGAGCAGCTTGCGAAGGATCTCGGAGGTCATGTCCCTGGTCCCCTGAAAAAGGAGTTTTGATCACGCTTGGCGCGCCCTGCCCGTTCCGTCGCCGGTCCGGCTTCAAGGCCACGCTGCGCAAGACCAGGAATATGCCGGGGTTCGGCCTAAGAGCAAGGGCTTTATTCACGCCCTCGTGATCACTTTTTTCGCCGGGGCCTGAAACCTTCCGGCGTCGGGCCCGCCAGGCCCGCGTCAGGCCTCGTTCGGCATGGCCGAGAGCGCCTCTTCCAGCTCCAGGAAGCTCGGCTGGGCGCCGCTCGGGACGTTGCCGCGGCCGATTTCCACCGAAATCTGGGCGGCGTTGCCGTGCAGGTGCGCCACCAGCACGGCCTGGATGATCTTGTAGAAGGCCGCCTCCTCCTCGATCACCGCCGTCAGTCGTGCGGCGATCGGTCCCACGAGGCCGTAGGCCAGGAACACGCCGAGGAAGGTGCCCACCAGGGCGCCCCCGATCATGCCGCCCAGCACTTCGGGCGGTTCGGAGATCGATCCCATGGTCTTCACCACCCCCAGCACCGCGGCGACGATGCCGAGCGCCGGCAGGCCGTCGGCCATGTTCTGCAGCGAGTGGGCCGGGGCGAGCGCCTCGTGGTGGTGCTTCTCGAGCTGCTTCTCCATGGCGTCCTCGACCTGGTGGGGGTCCTCCAGGTTCATGGTCATCATCCGCAGGGTGTCGCAGATGAAGTCCACGGCGAAGTGGTCCTTCGTGATTCGGGGGAAGCGCGAGAAGATGGTGCTCTCGCCGGGATTCTCGATGTGGCTCTCCAGGGCGATGACGCCCTTGGACTTCATCGTCTTGGTCAGCAGGAAGAGCAGCGACAGCAGGTCGCGATAATCCGAAGCCTTCCACTTGGGACCGGCGAAGGCCTTGCCGAAGCCGGCCCCCACGCCCTTGATCACCGTCATGGAGTTGCTGATCAGGAAGGCCGCCACGGCGGCCCCGCCGATGGCCATCATCTCGTGGGGCAGGGCATGCAGGATGATGCCCATGTTGCCGCCGGCCATGATGTAGCTGCCGAACACCATGGCGAACAGCAGAACGATGCCGATGATCTGGAACATAAGCGCGGGGCCCCCGAGTGTCGGGCGCCAGCATCGGGGTTAATGCTTAATGGCCGGTGAGCGAGATGGCCGTTTGCCTGCGGCCTCGCAGCGCATTAACAGCGGTCACATGGCCACGACCGCCGTTCACCCACCCGCGCTGCCCCGGCGATCCTTCGCCATCATTTTCGGCGTGTCGCTGGCCACGGCCATGGGCAATACGGGCCTGATCTCGGTGCTGCCGGCCATCGGCCGCTCGATCGGCATTCCCGACCCCCTGGTGGCCGCGGTCTTCTCCCTTTCGGCCCTGCTCTGGGCCTTCTCCTCGCCCTTCTGGGCCAAGGCGTCGGACAAGTACGGCCGCAAGCCGCTGATGCTGGTGGGCCTGACCGGCTTCATGGTCTCGATGATCTGCTGCGGCCTGGTGGTCAGCGCGGGCCTGCGCCACGTGGCGACGCCGCTCGTCATCTTCGTCTTCTTCCTCTTCGCCCGGGCCCTGTTCGGCCTGTTCGGCGCGGCCTCGAACCCCGCCACCCAGGCCTATGTGGCCGAGCACACGACGCCGGAGAAGCGCACCCAGTCGATGTCGAGCCTCGCCGGCGCCTTCGGCCTGGGCACCGTCATCGGGCCGTTCATCGCGCCCCTTCTCATCCTGCCCTTCCTCGGGCTGGCCGGGCCGTTGTTCGGCTTCGCCCTGATCGCCGCGGCGATGCTCTTCGTCGTCTACCGCTATCTGCCGGAGAGCCCCTTCGCCGGCGACGCCCGCGCCCGCTCCGACGCCCAGGCCGAAACGCGCAAGGCCAATCCCGGCGTGCGCGAGACGCCCATGTGGCGCGATCCGCGGATCACGCCCTTCCTGATCTACGGATTCCTCGTCGCCGTCTGCCAGACCGCCCAGGGCCAGACCCTCGGCTTCCTGATCATCGACAAGCTCGCCCTTTCGCCGGCCGCCGCCCAGGGCTTCATCGCCATCGCCATGATGTTCGGGGCCATGGCGGGCCTGCTGGCCCAGTGGGGCATCATCCGCATGTTCGAGATGACGCCGCGCCAGCTGCTGCGCTGGGGCGTGGCGGTGGCCGCCGTCGGCAATGTCATCGTCGCGCTCTCGCCCAACTACTGGGCGGTGGTGGCGGGCTACGCCATCGCCAGCCTCGGCTTCGGCTTCGCCCGCCCAGGCTTCACCGCCGGCTCCTCGCTCGCCGTGGACATGGGCGAGCAGGCGCGGGTCGCCGGGGCCATAGCGGCGGTCAACGGCGTGAACGTGGTGCTCGCGCCCTTCTTCGTCTGGCTCTACGAGCACATCGCCTGGGCGCCCTTCGCCCTGAACGCCGCCATCATGCTGGCCATGCTGGTCTACGCCTTCCGCAATCCCCAGCTGCGCAACGCCGATCCCAAGCCCGCCACCCGGGCCGACGCCGCCATCGCCACGCTGGAACGCAGCGACGAGTCCGGCCAGTAGGCCTAAGGCGGCGGGGCGGCGACCTCGGCCCGCAGACGCCGGACCATTTCCAGAGACAGATAGCCGTCGGCCGTCAGGCCCCGCGACTGCTGGTAGGCGCGAAGGGCCGCGCGCGTATTGACGCCCACGATGCCGTCCGGCGCGCCGGGATCGAAGCCCAGCCTCGCCAGGGCCGTCTGGGCGTCCGTGCGGTCGGTGAGCGACAGCGGCGTCTCCTGGGGCCAGGACCGGACCACGCCGCCCTCGCCCGCCAGCCCCTGGGCCAGCAGGCCCACGCCCAGGGCGTAGGCCGTGGAGTTGTTGTAGCGCCGGATCACGAAGTGGTTCGGGAAGATCAGGAACATCGGCCCGCCGGCGCCGGACGGCGCGATGAGCTGGGCCTCCGCGCCCTGGTCGGCGGCGGCGAAGCCGCGGCCGTCGGCGGGCGTGACCCCCTGCTGCGCCCACCAGGCGGGCGTCTCCTTCGGTCCCTCGACCAGGGCGTAGTCGAAACTGGCCGGCACGACGACTTCCCGGTGCCAGCTCTGGCCGCGCACCCAGCCGGCCTTGGCCAGCAGGTTGGCCGCCGAGGCCAGGGCGTCGGGCGAGGAGCCCCAGAGGTCGCGGCGGCCGTCGCCGTCGCCGTCGACGGCGGTGGAGAGGAAGGTGGTCGGGATGAACTGGGTCTGCCCCATGGCCCCGGCCCAGGAGCCGATGAGCTGGCTGCGCGCGAACTCTCCGGACTGGATCATCTTAAGGGCTGCGATCAGCTGGTCTTCGGCGAACTGACGCCGCCGTCCGTCCGCCGCCAGCGTCGCCATGGAGCGGATCACGTCGAAGTCGCCGAGGATGGCGCCGAAGCTCGATTCCAGTCCCCAGATGCCGACCAGGATGTTGCGGGAGACGCCGTAGCGCGCCTCGATCTCGTCGAGGGCGGGCAGGGCGTCGCGCTTGCGACGGCCGATGGCGAGGCGGTCGTCGGTGACCACGCCGCGAAGATAGTCGCTGACGGGCCGCGAGAACTCCGGCTGCCGGGAATCGAGGGCCGAGACGCGGTCGTTCGGCGTGAGACCGGCGAGCTCCCGGTTCAGGAGCGCCGGCGGCAGGCCGGCGGCAAGGGCGCGGCCATAGAAGCCCCTCAGCCATTCGTCGAAGGCGGGGCTGCCCGACGGCGGCAGGGCCGGCGGGGCCGGTTCGGGCGCGCCCGGGCCAAGCGCCAGCTGCGGGCCCAGATTGAGACCGGGGTCGGCGCAGCCGGCGACCAGGAGGACGAGGAAGGAGCGGCGTTCCATGCGGTGAATCCTAGGCGGCCAACCGGGGCGATCTCAAGACGAGAACCGTTGCTCCGATCCGGGCGCGAAGAAAACCCCGGTCCCCCCGCTGGGGGGCCGGGGCCTCAAGGACGCTATGCGCTCGGCGCGTGGTGGGGGGAAGGCCGCGCGCCTTGCATGACGAGGTAATGCGAAGCGGAGTCGGCGGTTCCTAAGGCCGAGCTCGCGAACCGCTTGCTCCTGCCGCCAAGGCTTGTTAATGCGAGACGTTCTCAAGAGGGGCGTTCCCGCACATGACCGCATCTGCGGCGATCACGGATGAGGCCGCCGCGCGGGCGGCGGCGAAGCGCCGGGCCCAGAAGCGCGCCGCCTTCCTCCGCCAGGTGCTGCGCTGGCATTGGATCAGCGCCGCCATCTGCCTGATCGGCATGATGCTATTCGCCGTGACGGGGATCACCCTGAACCATGCCGGCGCCATCGGCGCCACGCCCAAGGTGACCGAGCGCACGGCGGAGGCGCCGGCGGATCTTCTGCCCCTCCTGCAGGCCGCCGAAGCCGAGGGCGGTCCGACGCCGGAGGCCGTCCGCGCCTGGCTGCGCAAGGAACTGAAGGTCGCCGTGCCGGCCGACGCCGCGCCGGAGTGGTCGCCGGGCGAACTCTATCTCGCCCTGCCGCGCCCCGGGGGCGACGCCTGGCTCAGCCTGGACACCGCCACGGGCGAGGTGATCTATGAGCGGACCGACCGCGGCGCGATCGCCTATCTCAACGACCTGCACAAGGGCCGCAACACGGGTGCGGCCTGGATGTGGTTCATCGACATCTTCGCCGTCGGCTGCGTGGTCTTCTGCATCACCGGCCTGCTGCTGCTCCAGCTCCACGCCCATGCGCGGAAGTCGACCTGGCCGCTGGTCGGCCTCGGCCTGATCATTCCGCTCCTCCTCGCCCTCCTGTTCATTCACTGACGGAAGCCCCCATGCGCCGCCTCGCCTCCGCCGCCGCTTTTTCGGGCCTGATGGCCGCCCCGGCCGCCGCCGCCGACCTGGCCGTCAGCGTCGAGATTCCCCGCCTGTCGGTGGCCGAGTACCACAACCCCTATGTGGCGATCTGGATCGAGAAGCCCGATCAGACGGCGGTGAAGACCCTGGCGGTCTGGTACGACGTCAAGCTCAGGAACCAGGAAGGCGAGACCTGGCTCAAGGACATGCGCCAATGGTGGCGCCGCGCCGGCCGCGCCATGACCCTGCCGGCCGACGGGATCAGCGGCGCGACCCGGGCGCCCGGCCGCCATCAGGTCGCATTCACCGCCGGCAAGGCGCCGCTGGGGACGCTGCCGGCCGGCAGCTACAATCTGGTGGTGGAGGCCGCCCGCGAGGTCGGCGGCCGCGAAATGGTGCGCGTCCCCTTCCAGTGGCCGCCCAAGGCGCAGACCAGCGGCAGGGCCGCCGGCGAGAGCGAACTCGGCGCCGTCACCCTGACCCTCAAGCCCTGAACCACATCGCCTTCCGGAGACGCGCCATGAAGACCTTCCTTCGCACCGCCTGCGCCGCCGCCGCGCTCGCCGCCGCCCTCGCCGCGCCGATGGCGGCCCAGGCCCATCGGCAGTGGCTGCTGCCGTCCTCGACCGTGCTGTCGGGCAGCGACCCCTGGATCACGGTGGACGCCGCCGTCTCCAACGACCTCTTCATCTTCGAGCACGTGCCGATGCGGCTGGACGGCCTGATGATCACCGGGCCGGACGGGCAGACGGTCGAGCCCCAGAACCCGGCGACCGGCAAGTACCGCTCGACCTTCGATGTCCAGCTGGCCAAGCCCGGCACCTACAGGATCGCCAGCGTGGGCGACGGCGTCATGGCCTTCTACAAGCTGAACGGCGAACAGAAGCGCTGGCGCGGCTCCGAGGCCGAACTGAAGACCGCCGTCCCCGCCGGGGCGACCGAGGTGCGGATCAGCCACAACCAGAGGCGCGTCGAGACCTTCGCCACCGTCGGCGAGCCCACCACCGAGGCGCTCCAGATCACCGGCAAGGGCCTGGAGCTGGCGCCCATCACCCATCCCAACGACCTCTTCGCCGGCGAAACCGCCCAGTTCCGCCTGATGCTGGACGGCCAGCCCGCCTCGGGCGTGGAGGTCAGCATCGTGCGCGGCGGGGTCCGCTATCGCGACGATCCGGGCGAGATGACGACGACGACCGGCACCGACGGCGTCTTTTCGGTCACCTGGCCGGAGCCCGGCATGTACTGGCTGGAGGCCGGCGTGCGCGGCGGGCCGAGCCCGATCGAAGGCGCCGAGCGGGCCGCGGGCTATGTGGCGACGCTCGAGGTTCTGCCGGAGTAGGCGGCGATGCCTGCGCCGAAGGCGGAAAACCGGGTCGCCATACCGCTCGACCTCCCCGGCGGCCTGAGGTTTCCGCCGGACGGCCTGCAGGTGGAGGCGTCGGGCCGCGCCATGGGGGTCGACTGGACCCTGAAGGCCACCAGCCCGCCGGACCTGCCGGTCGAGGCGCTGACCCGCGCCGTGCAGGCGAGCCTCGATGCGGTGGTCGCCCAGATGAGCACCTGGGAGCCGGACGCCGACGTCAGCCGGTTCAACGCCGCCCCGGCCGGAACCTGGCGCCCCGCGCCGGAGGACTTCGCCGAGGTGCTCGCCTGCGCGCTGGACATGGCGCAGCTGAGCGACGGCGCCTTTGATCCGACGATCGGGCGGCTCACCGACCTCTGGGGCTTCGGGCCGCCGGGGCCGGTGGCGGGGCCGCCGGCGGCGGCGGCGCTGGAGGCGGCGCGGGCCCTGTCCGGCTGGCGTCGGCTGGAGTTCGACGTGAAGGCGCGGCGTATCCGCCAGCCCGGCGGCCTCGCCCTCGACTTCTCGGGAATCGCCAAGGGCTACGGCGTCGACGCCGCCGCCGAGGCCCTGGGGCGCCTCGGCCTGGCGCATTTCCTTCTCGAAGTCGGCGGCGAGCTGCGGGGCGAGGGCGTCAAGCCGGACGGCTCCCCCTGGTGGGTCGCCCTTGAACATCTGCCGGGCGAGGCGGCCAACCAGGCGCCGATCGTCGTGGCGCTCTGCGGCGCCTCCGTCGCCACCTCCGGCGACTACCGCCGCTACATGCTGCACGAGGGTCAGCGGCTCGCCCACACGATCGATCCGCGGACCGGCCGGCCGAGCGAGAGCGGCGTGGCCTGCGCCAGCGTGGTTCACCCGCAGTGCATGCGGGCCGACGCCTGGTGCACCCTCCTGTCCGTGCTCGAGCCGGAGGAGGGCCTGGCGCTCTGCCATGCGCGCCAGATCGCCGCGCGCCTTCTGGTTCGCACCAAGCGCGGCCTGGAAGAGCGGCTCTCGCCGGCCTTCCAGGCCCTGCTGGAAGAGCCCTAGACGAGTTCGGAAGGCTGCAGGCCGAGCTCCTGCAGGAACGGCTCGGCATAGTCCACGCGCCCGGTCATGGTCGCGGCGTCGGCCTTGGCCAGCTGGTAGACCGCCTCGGCGATGTACTCGATGGGCTGCACGCGGTCCTTGGACTGCTCGTTGATCAGGCCGTGCACCGCGACCCCGGGCGTGTCGACGAGCCCGGGCGAAACCACGTTCACGGCGATGCCGTCGCTTTGCACCTCCGAGGCGAGGCCGGTGGTGAAGCGCTCCAGGGCCGCCTTGCACATGCCATAGACCGTGCCGCCGCGGCCGCCGCGGTAGGGGGGCTTGGGATGGATGCCGGCGGGCGAGGAGATGTTGACGATGGCGCCCCAGCCCTTGGCGCGCATGCCGGGCATGACGAGTTGCGCCAGATGGAACGGGGCGTAGACCTGAACCTCCATCATCAGCTTGAAGCGCTTCTCGGTGAAGTCCTGCACCGGCATGAAATAGGTGATGGCGGCGTTGTTGATCAGGATGTCGATGTTCTGGTCGAAGGCGGCGCTCGCCTCCTCCACCAGGCGTTCGCGTTCGCTGGCCTGGGCGAGGTCGGCCTTGACCAGCACGGCCTGCGCGCCGGCCGCCCTCAGCCGCTCGACCGTATGGGTCAGGGTGCCAGGCAGGCGGCTGTCGCCCTCCTCGACGGTGCGGGCCGAGACGACGACCTTGGCGCCCTCCATGGCCAGGCGCACGGCGATGGCTTCGCCGATGCCGCGGCTGGCGCCGGTGACGAGGGCGACCTTGCCCTTGAGGGTTCCGTTCGGATTGATGGATGCCGGCATAATGAATGTTCCTCCCATGACTTAATTCTTATGGGCGGAATGCTCGCGCCGATGGGCGGGCGGGGCAAGGGGCGGAGGCGCGAAACGCCCAGCCCCGTTGACTCCAAAGGCGCGGCCCCGTATATGCGCCCGCTCTGTTCGTAACCCCTTGAAGACGGCGCGCGCTCGATCGCGCGAAGACAAGCTCATGAAGGTCAGAAGCTCGCTCAAGTCGCTCAAGACGCGCCACCGCGACTGCAAGCTCGTGCGCCGCAAGGGCGTGGTCTACGTCATCAACAAGACGGACCCGCGCTTCAAGGCCAAGCAGGGCTAAGAGCCGGTCGCGCGTCCCGGATGCCCAAGGCGGTTCTCTGGGACGTCGGCAACGTCGTGGTCCGCTGGGACCCGAAGACGCTCTATTCCAAGATCTTCCCGGAACCGGCCGCTCGCGACCGGTTCCTTTCGCATGTCTGCACCATGGCCTGGCATGTGAACCACGATCTCGGCGTGACCTTCGAGGCGAACCGCCAGCCGCTGCTGGAGCGCTTCCCGGAATATGCCGAGGAGATCCGCGCCTGGGAGACCCGGTGGTGGGAGATGTTCTCCGGGACGATCCCGGAGACCGAGGCCGCGATCGAGGCGCTGCACCAGGCGGGCGTGCCGCAGTTCGGCCTGACCAACATGTCCCATGAGGTGTTCGACGGCATCGTGGCCATGAGCCCGGCCTTCGAGCGCCTGCAGGGCTTCGTGGTCTCGGCGCACGAGAAGCTGATCAAGCCCGACCCGCGCATCTACGCCATCGCCTGCGAGCGGTTCGGCCACGCCCCCGCCGACATCCTCTTCGTCGACGACAGCGCCTACAATATCGAGGCGGCCAAGGCCTTCGGCCTGAAGGTCCACCACTTCACCGACCCCGCCGCCCTGCGGCCGGCCCTGGAAGCTCACGGGTTGCTCTGACGGGCCCGTCGCGCCGCAGGCGCTGTCTTTACAACCCCAAAGATCACGAAGGACACAAAGGGTCCGCGCCGCGGCGCCTTCGTGTCCTTTGTGCTCTTGGTGGTTCGATCCCTTTGGCGCTGCGCGCCGCCTTTAGCGCCCGCGGACCAGTTCCAGGAACTCCTGGCGCGTGCGGGGATCGTCGCGCAGTTCGCCGAGCAGGGTGGAGGTGGTGAGCGAGGAGCCGGGCGTATTCACCCCGCGCATGGTCATGCAGGAGTGCTCGGCCTCGATCAGCACGCCGACGCCCTTGGGCTTCAGGATGTCGTGGATCGCCTCGGCGATCTCGGCGGTCAGCTTCTCCTGGATCTGCAGGCGGCGGGCGAAGCCGTGGACCACGCGGGCGAGCTTGGAGATGCCCACCACGCGGTTGGTGGGCAGATAGCCCACATGGGCCCGGCCGATCACCGGCAGCATGTGGTGTTCGCAGAAGCTGACGACCCGGATGTCCTTCAGGACGACCATCTCGTCATAGCCGCCCACCTCCTCGAAGGTGCGGGCCAGATACTCCCGCGGATCGGTCTCGTAGCCGCCGAACAGTTCGCGATAGGACCGCGTCACGCGGCCGGGCGTCTCCAGCAGGCCTTCGCGGTCGGGATCATCGCCGGCCCACTCGATCAGGGTCCGGACGGCGGCTTCGGCCTCGGCCTGGCTCGGCCGCTTGCGGCGGGATATCTCGGTCATTGGGGCCTCCGTACGGGAACGTGAACGGCGTAAAGCTATGCGGGTTCGGGCCGCGACCTCCAGATGGATTTCGTTCCGGCGCGATGCGGAGTAGGGTCCGCCGCTTTCCACCCCCTATGATCCGGAAGACGCGTTTCCCATGGCCGACGACAGCGCCCACCTCGACGTTCTCAACACCACCGCCCAGGGACAGCTGAAATCCATCATCGAGCGCATCGAGCGCCTGGAGCAGGAAAAGGCCGAGGTCTCCGAGCAGATCAAGGAGGTCTTCGCCGAGGCCAAGGGCAACGGCTTCGACGTCAAGGTGCTGCGCAAGGTGGTGCGCCTGCGCAAGCAGGACCGCGCCAAGCGGCAGGAGGAGGAGGCGATCCTCGACCTCTACCTCTCGGCGCTCGGAGAGATTTGAAGCGAAAGCCGCCAGATCCCCGCGAACAGGCCAAGCGGGCGGCGCTGAACGCGCTCAAGCGCGCCCGCCGCGAGGCCGACCGCCGCGGGGTGGAGCTCTCCGACTGGGAGGGCGAGTTCCTCGGCTCGGTCGAGGACCGCGTGAAGACCTACGGCCGCGCCTTCGGAGACCCCGAAAAGGGCGCGGCCGGCCAGGCCCTGTCGGCCCTGCAGCACGTCAAGCTCAAGGAGATCGCCGCCAAGGCCAAGGGCGAGAAGAAGCCCATGGCGAGGCGCGGGTTCCGGCGGAAGACGCGCGAGGATGGGGAGTAGGCGGGCGCCTTCGTCCACCCTCAACCGTCATTCTCGGCCTTGCGCCGGGAAGCCCTCGCGCCGCTCGCGCCCGCCCTCGACAGGGATGCTCGCCACAGGGACGCTCGCCACAGGGGCGAGCATGACGAGAACGGGCGTGGAGGGTCTTTAAGCCGCCTCGGTTTCGCCCTCGTCGCCCTCGGCCTTGAGGACGCCGTCGAGCCCCTGCTCTCGGACCTTGCGATAGAGGGTGGAGCGGCCGATGCCGAGGCGTCGGGCCACCTCGCTCATGTGGCCGGCATAGATTTCGATGGCGAGCTGGATGAGGTCGCGCTCGATCTCCTCCAGGGTGCGCAGATGGCCTCGGTCGTCGAGGATCCGCACCGGCGCCTCGGCCGGCAGCTCGGCCAGCAGTTCCTGAGCGGCCTGGGGCGAGATCGGCTGGCTGGCGGCCGGGGCGGACGCCGTTTCCGGCGGCGGGGCCACGACCCCCGAAATGGCCGGGAAGTCGTAAGGCTGCAGATAGGGCGCGTCCGACAGGACGATGGCCCGATAGACCGCGTTCTCCAGCTGGCGGACATTGCCCGGCCAGTCGTGCGCCGTCAGGAAGGCCAGGGTCTCGGGCGCGCAGCCCACCACCTTCTTGCCCTCCTCCACATTGAAGCGGCGGACGAAGTGGTCGACCAGGGCCGGAATGTCCTCCTTGCGCTCGCGCAGGGCCGGGGCCTCGATGGGGAAGACGTTCAGGCGATAGAAGAGGTCCTCGCGGAAGCGGCCCTCGGCCACCGCCTGGGACAGGTCGCGGTTGGTGGCCGAGACGATGCGCACATCGACCTTGACCGACCGCTTCGACCCCACGGGATCGATCTCGCTTTCCTGCAGGGCGCGCAGCAGCTTGACCTGCATGTCCAGCGGCAGCTCGCCCACCTCGTCGAGGAACAGGGTGCCGCCATTGGCCTCCTGGAACTTGCCCAGGTGCTTGTCCGTGGCGCCGGTGAAACTGCCCTTCTCGTGACCGAAGAGGATGGACTCGACCAGGTTCTCGGGCAGGGCGCCGCAGTTGACCGCCACGAAGGGCTTGCCGGCGCGATCGGAGGAGCCGTGGACGGCGCGGGCGATGACCTCCTTGCCGACGCCGCTTTCGCCGGTGATCAGGATCGGGATGGCCGACTTGGCCGCGCGTTCGCCCATGCGCTTGACCAGCGCCATGGCGGGAGAGCTTCCCACCATGTCGGCGAAGGTGAAGCGGCCGGTCTTGTGCTTCTTCAGCCGGTCCACCTCGCCGCGCAGGTCGCCCATGGAGAGCGCGTTGCGGATGGAGACGATGATGCGTTCCGGGCTGGCCGGCTTGACGAAGAAGTCGCAGGCGCCGGCCTGCATGGCCTGGACCACGGTGTCGATGCCGCCCTGGGCGGTGACCACGATCACCGGCTGGGAAAAGCCGCGAGCGCGCAGCTCCTTCAGCGTGTCCTGGCCCGACAGGCGGGGCATGACGAGGTCGAGCAGGATGATGTCGGCCTTGGCGCCCGCCGTCAGGTGATCGATGGCCGCATCGCCGGATTCGGCCTGCGCCACGGCGAAACCGTCGCGCTCCAGAACCGCCTGGATCAGCCGGCGCTGCGTCGGATCATCGTCGACGACGAGAACGGTCTTGGTCATTCGGACACACCCACCTGGATCGGACGCCCGCCTCTTCGTGCGGGGCTCATTTGTCCGGCTTTGATACAGGGGCGGGGTAAAGGCAGGGTTTCGCAGACCTGAGTCGGGGGTTAACGCCGCGACCGCCGGCCGCAGGCGCCGCAGGCCTCCGAGCGCCGCTGGCGCTGGCGGCGATGAAGGGTAAGCTCGGCGAAAAGGCCGGGGAGGGCCGCCCATGTTCGTCGGACACTATGCGGCGGCGATCGCCGCCAGGGCGGCCGAGCCGCGCGCGCCGCTCTGGACCTATGCGCTCGCCGCCCAGCTGGTGGACGTGGCCTGGGGCGGCCTCGTCATCGCCGGCGTGGAGCGGCTCAGCCTCGATCCCGATCTGCCGGGCAGCGCCCTCGTCCTGGAGCACATGCCCTACACCCACAGCCTGCCGGCGGCGGTGCTGTGGTCCGTCGGCGCGGCGGCGGCCGCACGCTTCCTGCTGCGCCTGCCGGCCGTGGCGGCCGGGATGCTGGGGGCGGTGGTCTTCTCGCACTGGCTGCTCGACCTGATCGTCCATCGGCCCGACCTCGCCTCTGGTTCGGCGGGCCCAAGGTCGGCTTCGCGCTCTGGAACCATCCGGTCCCCGAACAGGCGCTGGAGATCGGGCTGATCGCCATGGCCGCCGCCGCCTGGGGCTGGCGCCGCGGCGTGGAAGGGCAGGGCTGGCGCGCTCCGGTGGTCTTCCTGGGCTTCCTGGTCGCCCTGCAGATCGTCGCCATGCTGCTGCCGGCGGAAGGCGGGGCGGCCGGCATGGGGCTGTCGGCCCTCGGGGCCTATCTCGCCGTGACGCTGGCCGCCGCCTTCGCAGACCGGCCGCGCCGCCCGCAGGCGCCCTAGCGTCACGGTTCACCTCGCCGCCGAGCGGGGCCATAGTGGCCGAAAGGCCGGAGACACGGCCGGCCGGGGAGGGCCGCATGAAGACCAGGATCGCTCTGCTCGCGCTCGCCTGCGCGGGCCTGCTCACCGCCTGTCAGGACCGGCCCGAGCCGGGCGCCGTCGACCAGGCCCGGCTGGAGGCGGCCGACGGCAATGGCGAGTGGCTCTCCTACGGCCGCTCCTATTCCGAGCAGCGGTTCAGCCCGCTCGATCAGATCAACACCGAGAGCGTCGGCGAACTGGGCCTGGCCTGGTTCCACGAGTTCGACACCGACCGCGGACAGGAGGCGACGCCCCTGGTGGTCGATGGCGTGCTCTACACCACCACGGCCTGGTCCAAGGTCTACGCCTTCAACGCAAAGTCGGGCGAACTGCTGTGGTCGTACGATCCGCAGGTGCCGGGCGAGAAGGGCTTCGACGCGTGCTGCGACGTGGTCAACCGCGGCGTCGCGGTGTGGGGCGGCAAGGTCTATGTGGGCGCGCTCGACGGGCGTCTTATCGCGCTGGACGCCGGCACGGGCGAGGTCGTCTGGTCGGTCCAGACCACCGATGAGGCCAAGCCCTACACGATCACGGGGGCCCCGCGGGTCATCAAGGGCAAGGTGCTGATCGGCAATGGCGGCGCCGAGTACGGCGTGCGCGGCTACCTCTCGGCCTACGACGCGCAGAGCGGCGACCTCGTCTGGCGGTTCTACACCGCGCCCAATCCGGAGGGGAAAGCCGACGGGGCGGCGTCAGACCGCATCCTGGCCGATCTGGCCGGCCCCACCTGGTTCGGGGACGGCTGGAAGAAGACCGGCGGCGGGGCGACGGTCTGGGACGCCATGGCCTATGATCCGGCGCTGGACCTTCTCTATGTGGGCGTCGGCAACGGCACGCCCTGGAACCACCAGAAGCGTTCGGACGGCAAGGGCGACAACCTCTTCGTCTCCTCGATCCTGGCGCTCAAGCCCGACACCGGCGAGTACGTCTGGCACTATCAGACGACGCCCGGCGAAAGCTGGGACTATACGGCGACCCAGCACATCATCCTGGCCGACCTGACGGTGAACGGGGCGCCGCGCAAGGTGCTGATGCAGGCGCCGAAGAACGGCTTCTTCTATGTGCTCGACCGGGCGACCGGCGAGCTGATCTCGGCCGAGCCCTATGTCCCGATCACCTGGGCGAGCGGCGTGGACAAGGCCACCGGCCGGCCGATCGAGACTCCCGGCGCCCGCTATCGCAACGCGCCCTCGCTGCAGGTCCCCGCGCCGTTTGGGGCGCACAACTGGCACCCCATGGCCTTCAACCCGCAGACCGGGCTGGTCTACATCCCCGCCCAGGTCGTGCCCTTCGCCTATGTGAGCGACGCGGCCTACAGGCATCGGCCCGGCGGCTGGAACGTGGGCACCGACTTCCTGGCCAATTCCCTGCCCGACGACGCGGCCCAGATGGCGGCGCTGAAGGCCATGGTGAAGGGCCAGCTGATCGCCTGGGATCCCGTGGCGCAGAAGGCCCGCTGGACCGTCGAGCATCCCTTCTTCTGGAACGCGGGCGTGCTGACCACGGCCGGCGGGCTGGTCTTCCAGGGCGCGGCCGAGGGGCAGTTCGCGGCCTATCACGCGGCCACCGGCGACAAGCTCTGGTCCTACGAGACGGTCAACGGCGTCATCGCCCCGCCCTCGACCTACGAGGTGGACGGCGAGCAGTACGTGGCCCTGATGGTCGGCTATGGCGGGGCGGGCGCGCTCTCATCGCCGGCCCTGCTGCCGGACCGCTCGCGCCTGCCGGGGCGGCTGCTGGTCTTCAAGCTGGGCGGCAAGGCGCAGGCGCCGGCCTATGACATGCCCGGACAGCCGGCGCTCGATCTGGCGGGCGTGACCTCGTCAGGCGATCCCAAGGCCGGCTTTGCGACCTTCCAGCAGTACTGCCAGGTCTGCCACGGGCCCAACGTCTCGGGCCGGTTCCTCCCCGACCTGAAGCGCTCGCAGATGCTGCTGTCGGAGGAGAGCTGGCGTTCGGTGCTGATCGACGGGGCGCTGGCGCCCCGCGGCATGGCCAGCTTCTCCCGCTTCCTCACGCCGCAGCAGGCCGAGGACGTCCGCGCCTATGTGCTCGCCGAGGCGCGCAAGGGCGGGACGCCGGTCCCGCCCTCGGCCGGGGCGAAGTAGCCGCCGCCGCTCAGTCGCGGAGGGCGGCGTCGAACTGCTCGGCGATCCAGTCGGCCTGGTCGTCGGTCAGGATCAGCGGCGGCGCGATGCGGATGGTGTGGTCGTGGGTCTCCTTGCAGAGGAGGCCGCGGCGCTGGAGATTCTCGCAGACGCGGCGGGCGCCGCCGGCTTCGGCGTGCAGCTCGACGGCCAGCATCAGGCCCCGGCCGCGCACCTCCTTGATGGCGTCATGGCGGATGCCGGCGAGCGAGGCCTTCAGCCGCTCGCCCACCCTTGCGGCGTTCTCGACCATGCCTTCCTCCACCAGCACCCGCAGGGCCGCACGGGCCACGGCGCAGGCCAGCGGATTGCCGCCGAAGGTGGAGCCGTGCTCCCCGGGCTTCAGCACGCCCAGAACCTCGTCGTTCGAGAGCACGGCCGAGACCGGATAGAAACCGCCCGACAGCGCCTTGCCCACCAGGGTCAGGTCGGCCTCGACGCCCTCGTGCTGCTCAGCCAGCAGCTTGCCGGTGCGGCCGAGGCCGGTCTGGATCTCGTCCAGAATGAAGATGACGTTGTGCCTGGTGCAAAGCTCGCGGGCGGTCTTCAGATAGCCGGCCGGCGGGATGATGACGCCGGCCTCGCCCTGGATCGGCTCGACCAGAAAGGCGACCGTATTCTCGGTGATCGCGGCCTCCAGGGCCCCCGCGTCGCCGAACGGGACGACCTTGAAGCCCGGGGCGAAGGGGCCGAAGCCGCCGCGGGCCTGGTCGTCGGTGGAGAAGCCGACGATGGCCAGCGTCCGGCCATGGAAGTTCTCCGAACAGACGATCACCTCGGCCCTGTCGGCCGGCACGCCCTTGACCTGATAGCCCCACTTGCGGGCGACCTTCAGGGCGCTTTCCACGGCCTCGGCGCCGGAGTTCATCGGCAACGCCTTGTGGGAGTTGGTGAGCGCGCAGATCTCTTCATAGAAGAGGGCGAGCTGGTCGTTGCGGAAGGCGCGGCTGGTGAGCGTCAGCTTCTTCGCCTGCTCGACCATGGCCTCCAGGATCTTCGGATGGCAGTGGCCCTGGTTGACGGCCGAATAGGCCGAGAGCGCGTCGAGATAGCGCTTGCCGTCGACGTCCCAGACATAGACGCCTTCGCCGCGGCTGAGCACGACGTCGAGGGGCTTGTAGTTCTTGGCGCCCAGACGGGCCTCCACAGAGATGTAGTCGTCGGCGGTGGCGAGGCGGGGGCGTTCGAGGATGGCGGCGTCGGTCATGGCGTCCTCCTGGACTATTCGGCGGCGGCGAGCGCGGGGGCGGGTTGCGAGCTGACGTCCAGGCGCAGCGTCATGCAGAAGGCCGCGCCGCCGGACATGATGAAGGGGGAGAGGTCGACCTCGACCAGGCGATAGCCCTTGGCCTCCAGCTTGGCCTTCAGGGCCGGCGGGGCCTTGGCCATCACCACCGTCTCGCCGAGGTTGACCGCGTTGACGCACAGGGCCTCGGCGTCGGCCTTGTCGGCCTCGATCAGCATGTCGGGCGCGACGCGCTCGCGCAGGGTCTTCAGGGCCTGATCGGTGAAGGCCGGCGGGTAGTAGAGGATGTGGCCGCCGTCGAGCGGCCGCATGCAGGTGTCGAGGTGGTAGAAGTGCGGCGTGGCCAGTTCGAGGGCCACCACCTCCTTGCCGAAGAAGTCGGCGACCGCGTCGAGGCCTTCCTTGGTCGAGCGCTGGCCGTAACCGCCGAAGAAGAGATCGCGGCCCTTGTCCCAGAGCGCATCGCCGGCGCCTTCGTGCACCACGCCGTCGGGCAACTCGGCCACTTCCTTCAGCAGGCCTCGGTCCCGCAGGGCCTGGAAGGCCTTCAGGAAGGGGGCCTCCTCGCCGCGCCGTTCGGGATGGGCGAAACGGGCCATCAGGGCGCGGCCGTCGAGCACAGTGGCCGCATTGGCCGGGAAGACGAGATCGGGCAGGCCGGCCTCGGCCGGGATCATGTCGACCTTCGCGCCCATGGCCTCGATGGCGGCCCGCAGCTCCGCCGAAGCGGCGAAGGCGCGCTCGCAGGCGCTCTCGTCAGCCCGCCAGACCGAGGGATCCATCCACGGATTGATCTGGTAGCACACCTCGAAGTGGGCCGGGTCGGTCATCAGGTAGTGCGGCTTGCGCATGGCGGGCCTCCCTTGAACTCACGCTGGGACCCTGAGTCTGGGCGGCGGTCGCGCTAGCGAAAAGCAGCAGAGCGTAATAGTTTTGATCGAATATCTGGCGTTTCGACAGGAGGGGCTGACGATATGGATGAACTCGACCGCCGCCTGCTGGCCCTGCTGCGCGCCGACGCCCGTGCGCCCGTCGCGGCGCTGGCCGCCCAGCTCAAGGTCTCGCGCGGGACGGTGCAGAACCGCATCGACCGCATGCGCGAGCGCGGCGAAATCCAGGGCTTCACCGTCCGCACCCGCCCCGACGTGGAGGCTCAGCGTGTCCGCGCCATCATGACCATCGCCGTGGAGGGGGAGAGCGGACCGCGGGTGCTGCGCGGCCTGCACGGCTTTCCCGAGGTGGTGGCGGTCCACACCACCAACGGCCGGTGGGACCTGGTCGCCGAACTGGACACCGGCAGCCTGGGCGAGTTCAGCGAACTGCTGGACGGCGTCCGCCGCATCCCCGGCATCTCGGCGACCGAGACCTCGATCCTGCTGGCGACGACGCGGCTCTGAGCCTTCCGTGGCGAGAGGTGGTGGCGCGCGTCGCAGGGCGTGATTAGATCGGCCCCATGAACGCTCCCGTGAAGACCGACACCCTGCCCCAGTGGCGCCTCGACGACCTCTATGTCGGGCGCGACGACCCGCAGATCGAGGCCGACCTCGGCAAGGCCCGCAAGGCCGCCGAAGACCTGGCCGCCTATAAGGGCCAGCTCGTCGCCGCCCGCGCCGAACCGGAGACGCTCGGCCGGCGGCTGGACGAGACGATCGGCCTCTATGAGATCGGGACCAACGCCCTCTACGGCGTCGGCGCCTATGCCTCGCTGTCGTCGAGCACGGCGCGCAACGATCCGGCCTGGTCGAAGTTCGAGGCCGACTTCCGCGCCAAGGCGGCGATGATCGCCGCCGAGACCCTTTTCTTCACGCTGGAGATCAACGAGCTGGAGGAGGCCGAGCTCGAGGCTGCGCTGTCGGCCCACGCCCCGGCGGCCCGTTGGCGGCCGTGGCTGCGGCGCGTGCGCCTGTCGCGCCCGCACGAGCTGTCGGCCGATCTGGAGCGGATGATGGTCGACCGCGGCCCGGCCGTGGCCAACTGGGTGCGCCTCTATGACGAAACCCTGGCCCGTCTGACCGCCAAGGTGGGGACCGAAACGCTGACCCTGCCCGAGGCGCTGAACCGCCTCTCCGACCCCGACGCCGCTCAGCGCAAGCGCGCGGCGCAAGGCCTGGCCAAGGCGCTGGAGGAGCGGACGCCGACGCTGGCGCTCTGCCTCAACACGCTCGCCTTCGAGAAGCAGGTGGACGACCGCTGGCGCAAGTACGCCAGCCCTGCGGCCTCGCGCCACCTGGCCAATGAGGTGGACGCCGACGCGGTCGAAGCCCTGGTGGAGGCGGTGACCGAGGCCTATCCCGCCGTCAGCCATCGCTACTATGCGCTCAAGGCCAAGGTCATGGGCCGCAAGAAGCTCGACTACTGGGACCGCAATGCGCCGCTCGACAGCGCCCCGCCGCGGACCTACGGCTGGGACGAGGCCCAGGCCATGGTGCTGGAGTCCTTCGCCGCGCTCGCCCCGCGTTTCGCCGACACCGCCCAGACCTTCTTCAGCCAGCCCTGGATCGATGCCCGCCCGCGCGCGGGCAAGCAGTCGGGGGCCTATTCGCACCCCGTGGCGGCCGACCGGCACCCCTATGTCTTCATGAACTATATGGGCGAGCGCCGGGACGTGCTGACCCTCGCCCATGAACTCGGCCACGCCGTCCACCAGACCCTCTGCGCGCCGCTCGGCACCCTGCTGGCCGACACGCCGCTGACCCTGGCCGAGACCGCTTCCATCTTCGGCGAGGGCCTGGTCTTCGAGCGCCTGCTGGAGAGCGCCAGCGACGAGGAGCGGCGCGGCCTGCTGGCCGGCAAGATCGAGGACGGGCTCAACACCGTGGTGCGCCAGATCGCCTTCCACAAGTTCGAGACGGCCTTTCACGCGGCCCGCCTGCAGGGCGAGCTGGCGCCCGAGCAGATCTCGGAGATCTGGCTTGACGTCATGGGCGAGAGCCTCGGCCCTGCGATCAGGCTCAATCCGGGCTACGAGCACTACTGGGCCTATGTCAGCCACTTCGCCCACGCCCCCTTCTACGTCTATGCCTACGCCTTCGGGGACCTGCTGGTGCGCGGCCTGATGGAGAAGCGGCGGGAGGACCCCAAGGGCTTCGCCCCGCTCTACGAGGACCTGCTCGCCGCCGGCGGCTCGCGGACCTATGTGGAGGCGCTCAAGCCCTTCGGCCTGAACCCGCGGGAGAAGGCCTTCTGGGCCGCCGGCATGACCCAGATCGAGCGGCTGGTCGACGAGTTCGAGGCCCTGGTCTGACAATACGTCCGTAGACGGACGATAAGCGCCCGACGCACGGGCGCGGGAGGAAATGGACGCAATGAGCCAAGCCGAGAACCGGCCGTGGATGGACCCTGCCCGCTCCCCTGACGAGCGCGCCGACCTGCTGATCGCGGCCATGACGCTGGACGAGCTGATCGGCCTCGTCCACGGCCCCATGCCCAACCTGCTGGATGAGGTCCCGACCGACGCCGCCCGCGGGGCGGGCTATGTCCCCGGCGTGCCGCGGCTGGGCGTCCCGGCTCAGAACGCCACCGATGCGAGCCTCGGCGTGGCCAATCCCCGCAAGGTGCGGGAAGGCGACGGCGCCACGGCGCTGCCGTCGGGCCTGGCGCTCGCATCGACCTGGAGCCCCGAACTCGCCCGTCAGGCCGGGGCCATGGTCGGCGCCGAGGCGCGCGCCAAGGGCTTCAACGTCCTGCTGGGCGGCGGTGTGAACCTGACGCGCGAGCCGCGCTGCGGCCGCAATTTCGAATATCTGGGCGAGGATCCGCTGCTGGCCGGCGTGCTCTGCGGCGAGGCCGTCGCCGGCGCCCAGTCGAACGACATCGTCTGCACGGTCAAGCACTTCGCGCTCAACGACCAGGAGACCTGCCGCCATGTGGTCGATGTCCGCATCGACGAGGCGGCGCTGCGCGAAAGCGATCTGCTGGCCTTCCAGATCGCCATCGAGCGCGGCGAGCCGGGCTCGGTGATGAGCGCCTACAACCGGGTGAACGGCGACTGGTGCGGCGAAAACGACTTCCTGCTGAACCGGGTGCTGAAGGGCGACTGGGCCTATCCCGGCTGGGTCATGTCCGACTGGGGCGGCTGCCACTCCACGGCCAAGGCGGCGCTGGCCGGCCTCGACCAGGAGTCCGGCTACCAGCTCGACAAGCAGGTCTATTTCGGCGCCCTGCTGAAGGCGGCGGTCGAGGCGGGCGAAGTCCCGTTCGAGCGGCTGGCCGACATGGCCCATCGCATCCTGCGCAGCCTGATCGCCCGCGGCTTCCTCGACCGGCCGTGCGAACGGGCGGAGATCGACTACGCCGCACACGAGGCCGTCGCCCAGGCGGCCGCCGAGGCCGGCTGCGTGCTGCTGAAGAACGAGGGCGATCTGCTGCCGCTGCAGCCGGGCGTGAAGGTCGCGGTCATCGGCGGCCACGCCGATGTGGGCGTCCTCTCCGGCGGCGGCTCCTCGCAGGTCATCCCGGTGGGCGGACCGTCGCTGGAGATTCCGGTGGAGATCGGGCCGTCCTCGGCCTTCTCCCGCATCACCTATCATCCGTCCGCGCCGCTGGCGGCCATCGCCGCACGGGCCGGCGAGGCCCTCTATGCCGACGGCCAGGACCTGGCCGCCGCCATGGCCATCGCGGGTCAGGCGGACGTGGCCATCGTCTTCGCCGAGCAGTGGACGACCGAGGCCGAGGACGTCCCGACGCTCGCCCTGCCGAACGACCAGCACACCCTGATCGCCGCCGTCGCCTCGGCCAATCCGCGCACGGTGGTGGTGCTGGAGACCGGCGGGCCGGTGACCATGCCCTGGCTCGAGGACGTCCAGGGCGTGCTGCAGGCCTGGTATTCGGGCTCGAAGGGGGGCGAGGCCATGGCGCGCCTGCTGTTCGGCGAGGCCGAGCCCGCCGGCCGCCTGCCGATCACCTATCCGAAGTCGACCGACGACCTGCCGCGGCCGCAGGTGCCCGGCATGATCTTCGGCCCGCCGGAGGAGGGGAAGACCATCCCCACCTCCTATCCGAACGTGCAGCAGCACAAGGGCCGCTTCTCCATCGACCATCCGGAGGGCGCGGCCGTGGGCTACCGCTGGTTCGACCGCGAGGGGAAGGACGTCCTCTTTCCCTTCGGATTCGGCCTTTCGTATACGCGCTTCGCCTTCGAGGACCTGAGGCTGGAGGGCGGCGAGACGGTGCGCGCCCGCTTCGTCGCAGCCAATGTGGGCGAGCGCCCGGGCGTGGCGGTTCCGCAGCTCTACGCCCGCGTGGCCGGCGCCGACGGCCGCGAGACCCTGCGCCTGATCGGATGGGCGCGGCTCGAGCTCGCGCCGGGCGAGCGCCGGGAGGTTGAGATCCTCGCCGATCCCCGCCTTCTCGCCGCCTACGACGTCACCGTCCCCGGCTGGCGGATCGCCGGCGGGCCGGTGTCTGTCAGTCTACGGACGAATGCGCTGGCCGAGGCGCTCGGCGGGGCCGTGGAGCTCGTGGCCCGCACCTTCGCGCCCTGAGCCTCAGCGGCCGTCGTAAACGATCTGACCGTCCACCACCGTCAGGACGGCGCGGCCTTTGGGGATCTCTTCGACCGGAGCGCTCATCAGGTCGACGGAGAAGGCGCTGAAGTCCGCGCGTTTGCCGACCTCGATGGTCCCGAGTTCGTCCTCGGCGAAGGCGGCGTAGGCCGGGGCCGTGGTGAAGAGGGCGAGCGCGGCGGGCCGGCTCAGCGCCTCCTCCGGGCGCCAGCCTTCGGCGGAAAAGCCCTTCAGGTCCTTGCGCGCCACGGCGGCGTAGAACTCGATCAGCGGATCGCCCCGCTCCACCGGCGCGTCGGACCCGCCCACGACGAGGGCGCCGGCGTCCTCCAGGCTCTTCCACGCATAGGCGCCGTCCAGCCGCGCCATGCCCAGGCGGGCGGGTGCGAAGTGGAGGTCGCCGATGGCGTGGCTCGGCTGCATGGAGGCGATCACCTGCTGGTCCGCAAAGCGTTCGATCTCGCCGGGACGGATGATCTGGGCGTGTTCGATCCGCCAGCGGGCGAGCCCGGCGGCGTGCGGATCGTCCCTGAAGGCGTCCTGGTAGAGATCCAGCACGACGGTGTTGCCGCGGTCGCCGATGGCGTGAGTGGCCACCTGCACGCCGGCGTCCTTGGCCCGCGCCAGCGCCTTGGCCACCTCCGCCGGATCGCTCACCAGCATGCCGCGGCTGTGGGGCGCGTCGGCATAGGGCTCGTGCAGCGCCGCCCCGCGCGAGCCGAGCGCGCCGTCGATGTAGAGCTTGACGGCGCGGGTGACGATCCGGCCGTCCGAGCCGGGGCGCGGACCGGACTTAAGCAGCGGCCCGGCGCTCTCCAGGTCCACGGCGTTGTAGACGCGCATCGGCGCCTGGCCCTGGGCCGCCATCGCCTCCAGCAGGGGAACATCGGCGAAGTCGACGCTCATATTGTGGACCCCGGTCCAGCCGTAGCGGGTCTCGACGGCGAAGGCGGCGCGATAGGCGGCGAGCTTCTGCGCCTCGGTCGGGCCCGTGTTCAGCTTCGCCACCAGGCCCATGGCGTTGTCGATCAGCATGCCCGTCGGCGCGCCGTCTTCGTCCTTCAGGATTTCGCCGCCCTCGGGCGCGGTCGTCGTCGCGTCGATCCCGGCGGCCGCCAGGGCGGCGCTGTTGGCCACGAGCGCATGCCCATCGGCGCGGATCAGCAACACCGGCCGGTCGGGCGCGACGGCGTCGAGGTCCTGCCGGTTCAGGAAACGCCCCTCCGGCCAGCCGGTCTCGATCCAGCCGCGGCCGACCACCGTCCCCTCCGCCGGCGCCGTTTTCAGATGTTCGGCGAGACGCTCCATGGCCTGCGCCGCCGAGACAGAGCCCTCCAGGTTCAGGGTCAGCTCCCGTTCGCCGATCCCCCGCAGGTGGGCGTGCCCGTCGACGAAGCCGGGGAACAGGGCCGCGCCCCCCAGGTCGACGACCTGCGTCTCCTCGCCGCGCAGCGCCTCGGCGCCGGCGCGGTCGCCGACGAAGACGATCCGACCATCCTTCACCGCCACCGCCTGGGCGGTGGGGGAGGCTTGCGCCCCGGTGTGGATCGGGCCGCCCCAGAAAAGGGCGTCGGCGGCGGGTTCGGCCTGGACGGGCAGGGCGCCGAGGGCGAGGGCGAGGACGGCGGCGGGCGGCGCGAGCTTGAGCATCGCAGGAGACTATTGCGCCCCCATCGGCCGTCAAACGGTCTTGCGAGGGGGCCGCGCCCGGCGGTCAAGCCTTGTCATTTCTCAAACGGGCGTTAGTCAGCTTGCCCATGTCCGATGATCTCACACCCGTGCAGGCCGCCGTCGTTCCGGACGGCTACGTCATCAACCTCTGGCAGCGCGGCTTCGGCCGGACGGTCGGGCCCTTCTATTCCAAGCGCGACGAGGCGACGAACGTGGAGGTCATGGCCTTCCGGGTGGAGGAGCATCACGCCAACGGCATGAACAACTGCCACGGCGGCATGCTGATGAGCTTCGCCGACATGGCCTGGGGCCGGGTGGTGTCCAACCAGCGGCAGATGGGCTGGGTGACCGTCCGCCTGACCACCGACTTCCTCTCCGGCGCCCAGATGGGCGACTGGGTCGAGGGCTCGAGCGAGATCATCTCCGAGCAGGACGACATCTTCACCGTCCGCGGCCGCATCTGGTGCGCCGACCGGACGCTCATGACGGGAACCGGCGTCTTCAAGGGCCTGCGCAACATCGCGCGCAAGCCCGGCGACCGCCAGGCGGCGCAGGCTTGAACACCATGACCGATCAGACCAAGCCCCAGGACGCCAAGGCCGTCGCCGAGTTCGAGGACGACCGTCCCGTCCACACCGAGCCGGGCGAACTGCCGCCCGAGGTTCAGGCGCCTCTCCTGCCCTTCAACGGCGAGGCGCCGCCGGCGCCCAAGTGGTTCGAAGACGCCATCGCCCAGGAGCCGGAGCGCGGCTTCGTCACCTCCCTGGGCAGCAGGATCGAGGTGCTGACCTGGGGCGAGGTGGGCAAGCCCGGCCTGCTGCTGGTCCACGGCAACAGCGCGCACGCCGACTGGTGGAGCTTCATCGCCCCGTTCCTGGCCGACGACTTCCGCATCGCCTCCATGTCGCTGGCCGGCATGGGCGCCTCGGACTGGCGCGAGACCTACTCCTTCCAGGACTTCGCCGAGGACGCCGAGGCCGTGGCCCGCGCGACGGGCCTCTATGAGGGCGGCCGCAAGCCGATCTATGTCGGCCACTCCTTCGGCGGCTCGCAGGTCTTCTATGCGGCGGTCAAGCATCCCGAGCGCATGCATGCGGCGGTGATGGTCGACACCGGCTTCGGCGGTCCGCCGCCCAAGGAGCGGGAGGAGATGGAGCGCCGGATGGCGCAGGTCCGCAACATCCCCACGCCCGACCGGCCCAAGCGCGTCTATCCGACCTTGGCCGCGGCGCTGGCGCGCTTCCGCTTCATGCCGCCCCAGGCGCCGGGCAACCTCTTCGTCGCCGACTTCATCGCCCGCCGCTCTCTGAAGCGGGCGCCGCTGGAGGACGGTTCGGGCGAGGGCTGGACCTGGATGTTCGATCCGTCCATGTGGAACAAGCTCGACCGCAGCGCCATGAACGCCTTCGTCACCGAGGCGCCCCCCAAGGTCACGACGCCGCTCGCCCACATCTACGGCGCCGACTCGCAGGTGATCGCGCGCCGGCAGGACGGCCAGCCGAGCCCGCTGCCGAAGGACCTGATCGAGATCGCCATCCCGGATTCGAACCATCACGTCATGGTCGATCAGCCCCTCGCCCTGGTCGCGGCCCTGCGCGCATTGCTCGCGGTCTGGCCGTCTTGAGCGTCGGCGCGCTCTCGTGTAGCACCGCTTGAAATTGGATCTTCGCAAGACAGAGAGACCGGCCGCCATGGGCGAACAGGCTTCCGACTATCACCGCGGCGAAATGGACATCCACGAACAGAAGGCGACTTTCGACCTGTTCATCGGCCTGACCAAGTGGGGATCCCTGGCCGTGATCGCGGGCGTGCTCTTTCTGACGCTCTTCTTCTGCACCGGCGCGGGCTTCATCGGCGCGGCGGCCTCGGCCGTGGTGGTCACCGTGATCGGCGTCCTGGTCCTGCGCGCCAAGCCGGAGGCGGCTGCGGCGCACTAGCGCCCGTCCGGCGCGGCTGTCGCACGATCAAGGCTCCGTCGGGTCCGGCGGAGCCTTTCGCATCGCATGGCGGCCTCCCATGAACGGCGATCAGTTCAAACGCCTGTTCGAAAATCGCTGATCGGCTTCTGGACAAGGCGCCGACAACCTCCCTAAGGTCCGCCGGCTTCATCACCGGGGGATCAGGGCATGCCAGTCATCGCCGTCACGAAGGAACGTCAGGCCGGCGAGACGCGTGTCGCCGCCACGCCGGACACGGTGAAGAAGCTGATCGCCGCCGGCTATTCGGTGGTGGTCGAGGCCGGCGCCGGCGCGCCCTCCTCCTATCCCGACGCCGACTACGCCGCCGCAGGCGCCGAGATGGCGTCCGATCCGGCGGCCGCCATCGGCAAGGCGGACATCCTCTTCAAGGTCCGCGGGCCAGTGGCCGAGGAGATCGCCGCGCTGAAGGCCGACGCCATCGTCGTCGGCATGCTCAATCCGCACCAGGACAAGGAAACCCTGCAGGCGCTGGCCGCCAAGGGGGTTCGCGCCTTCACCATGGAGTTCGTGCCGCGGATCACCCGGGCCCAGGTGATGGACGTGCTGTCCTCCCAGGCCAACCTCGCCGGTTATCGCGCGGTGATCGAGGCGGCCAACGCCTATGGCAAGGTCATGCCGATGATGATGACCGCCGCCGGCACCGTGGCCGCGGCCAAGGTCTTCGTCATGGGCGCCGGCGTCGCCGGCCTGCAGGCCATCGCCACGGCGCGCCGTCTGGGCGCCGTCGTCACCGCCACCGATGTCCGGCCCGCCGCCAAGGAGCAGGTGGAGAGCCTGGGCGCCAAGTTCGTCGCCGTCGAGGACGAGGAGTTCAAGGCCGCCGAGACGGCCGCCGGCTACGCCAAGGAGATGAGCCCGGAGTATCAGGCCAAGCAGGCCGCGCTGGTCTCCGAGCACATCCGGAAGCAGGACATCGTCATCACCACGGCCCTGATCCCCGGCCGGCCGGCGCCCAGGCTGGTCAGCGCCGAACAGGCGGCCTCCATGCGCCCGGGCTCGGTGATCGTCGACCTGGCCGTGGAGCAGGGCGGCAACGTGGCCGGCTCCAAGCGCGGCGAGGTGGTCGAGACCGAAGGCGGCGTGAAGATCGTCGGCTACGCCAACCTGCCCGGCCGCATCGCCGCCGACGCCTCGGCCCTCTACGCGCGCAACCTGTTCGCCTTCGCCGGCCTCTTCCTCGACAAGGAAGGCGCCTTCGCCCCGGACCTGGAGGACGAGATCCTCAAGGCCGCCCTGGTCACCCAGGGCGGCGCGGTGGTCCACCCCGCCCTGGCCGGCTGAGCCCACACGAGAAAGAGAGAGAGGACGACCCATGGAAGCTGTCGATCCCACCGTCTTCCGCCTGGCGATCTTCGTGCTCGCCGTCTTCGTGGGCTACTACGTGGTCTGGAGCGTGACGCCGGCCCTGCACACGCCGCTCATGGCCGTCACCAACGCCATCTCCTCGGTGATCATCGTCGGCGCCCTGCTGGCCGCCGCGGCCCACAGCGCGGGCGGCGAGCTGACCTCCAGCGTGATGATCTCCAAGGGGGCGGGCGCCCTGGCCGCGGCCCTGGCCGCGGTCAACATCTTCGGCGGCTTCCTGGTCACCCAGCGCATGCTCGCCATGTACAAGAAGAAGCAGAAGTAGAGCGGGCTCGGGGCAAACACCATGAACGCCAATCTCGCGGCCATCCTCTACCTCGTCTCCGGGGTCCTCTTCATCCTGGCCCTGCGCGGGCTTTCCAGCCCGGAGACCAGCCGGGCGGGCAACCGCAACGGCATGATCGGCATGGCCATCGCCGTCGGCACGGTGCTGGCCACCCTCTTCAGCCAGGGCGCGCTGGACGGCCTGACCCTGGCCCTCATCGTCGGCGGCGTGGCCCTCGGCGGCGGGGTCGGGGCGGTCATCGCGCGCAAGGTCGCCATGACCTCCATGCCGCAGCTGGTGGCGGCCTTCCACAGCCTGGTGGGCCTGGCCGCCTGCCTCGTGGCCGTGGCCGCCATCTACACGCCCGAGGCCTATGGCATCGGCGTCGCCGGCGCGATCCACGGGGCGTCCCTGATCGAGCTGTCGCTGGGGCTGGCCATCGGCGCGGTGACCTTCACCGGCTCGGTCATCGCCTTCGCCAAGCTCAACGGCAACATGTCCGGCGCGCCGATCCTCCTGCCGGCCCGGCACCTGCTCAACATCGCCATCGCCGTCGCCATCGTGGCCCTCGTCGTGGTGCTGGTGATGAGCGGCGGCTCGGCCATCTGGGCCTTCTGGGCGATCTTCGGCCTGTCCCTGCTGATCGGCGTGACCCTGATCATCCCCATCGGCGGGGCCGACATGCCCGTCGTCGTTTCGATGCTGAATTCCTATTCCGGCTGGGCGGCCGCCGCGCTGGGGTTCACGCTGGAGAACACGACCCTGATCATCACCGGGGCCCTGGTGGGCTCCTCGGGGGCCATCCTCTCCTACATCATGTGCAAGGGGATGAACCGCTCCTTCATCTCGGTGATCCTCGGCGGCTTCGGCGCCGACGACTCCGCGGCCGCCGCCGGCGGCAAGGTGGAGACCCGGCCGGTCAAGCAGGGTTCGGCCGACGATGCGGCCTTCATCATGAAGAACGCGTCGAAGGTCATCATCGTCCCCGGCTACGGCATGGCCGTCTCCCAGGCCCAACACGCCCTGCGGGAAATGGCCGACGTGCTGAAGGCCGAGGGCGTGGACGTGAAGTACGCCATCCACCCGGTCGCGGGCCGCATGCCCGGGCACATGAACGTCCTGCTGGCCGAGGCCCAGGTGCCCTATGACGAGGTCTTCGAACTGGAGGACATCAATTCGGAGTTCTCCACCGCCGACGTGGCCTTCGTCATCGGCGCCAACGACGTGACCAACCCTTCGGCCAAGACCGACCCGCAGTCGCCCATCTACGGCATGCCCATCCTCGACGTGGAGAAGGCGCGCACGGTGCTCTTCGTGAAGCGCGGCATGAGCTCGGGCTATGCCGGCGTGGAGAACGAGCTCTTCTTCCGCGACAACACCATGATGCTGTTCGGCGACGCCAAGAAGATGGTCGAGGGCATCCTCAAGTCGCTCTGAGACCGCGCTCGCGTTCTTCTCCGTCAGGGGCCGCGTCCGCCAGGGCGCGGCCCTTCGTCATTGCGCCGCCCAAGCGGCGCCGTGGTGCGGCGAATTGACGGCGAAGCCCGCCATGCTCGCGTCGAGAAGACTCCTTAACCCCAGCCGGACTAACGGATCGCCGACACACGGAGCTGCGCCGTCAGAAGACGTCGCCTCCGCCGCACAACAGACAGGGACGCCGCCCCTTGACCGACACGAGCCTGGCCGAGAACGGCCAAGCCCGCCGCCGCGCGCCGGGATTGATCCTTGGGGGGCTGATCGCTCTCGCCGCCCTGACCGCCGCCAACGCCGCCATCCCGCGCAAGGCGGCCGCGCCGCCGGCGCCGGCCGCAACGCCGGCGGCCGAAGAAGAGCCCGTCCTGATCGCCTTCCGCCACCCGCTGCCCGGGGAGACGGTCAATTCCCCCTTCGGCCTGCGCCGGCTGCCCTGGGAGGACGCCGGCCGCCTGCACGAGGGCGTCGACATCGCCGCCGATCCGGGCAAGCCCGTGCTCGCCGCCGCCGACGGGGTCGTCACCCGCGCGGGCTACGCCGCCGGCTACGGCCAGATGGTGGAGCTGACGCACGCCGAGGGTCTGGTCACCCGCTATGGCCATCTGGGGCGCATCGACGCGGCCATCCGCCCGGGCGTCGCGCTGAAGGCCGGCGCGCCCCTGGCCCGGGTCGGCTCCTCCGGCGTCTCCAGCGGCCCGCATCTGCACTTCGAGATCCGCGACGCCGACGACCGCCCGCTCAACCCGCTCTTCTTCCTGGGGCGCACCTTCGCCGAGGCCGACGACCTGCCGATCGAGCCTGCAGGCAAGGTCTCGCCGCGCGTGCGGCTGGCCTACGTCTCCAGCATCCCGGACTCCAAGCGGGAGATCATGATCCGCAAGGGACTTCTTTCGGAGGCGGGCGACTAGGCCCTGACCCGGCCGAACGCCTTGTCGGCCAGGAAGGCCGCCGCCAGTGTGGCGACCACCGCGGCGACCACGAACCAGGCGGGATGCGGGATGGAGATCATCGTCCACACCGCGAAGGCGAAGAGCAGCGCCGCCGTGACCCGCCCGGCCAGGGCGCGGCGGCCGGCGACCAGGCAGGCGGTCGAGGCGCCCGCCAGAATGCCGAGGAACCAGGCGATCAGGACCATCGCCTTGGCCTGCCAGGGGATCACCATCATCACCTGACGCATGGCCTGGGGGTCGGTCAGGTTCATCCCCTCCGGCGGCGGGAACAGCATGTGTCCCACGCTCTCGACCGCGAAGATGACGAGAACGCCGACCAGCAGGCCGGCCACGACGCCGAGCGCCAGACGCAACATGATGCCTCCCTGGCCGGGGTGGGCCCGGCCCTAGCTTGCGGGAAGATAGCCTAAGCCGTGCGCGCGGCCACCGGTTCCCTGTCGATCAGGCCGCAGGCGGCCTGCAGGCGCGGCAGGACGAGGCTCGTGGCGCGCGCAAGCGCGGGGTCGACGCTGACCGCCAGAGGGTCGGCCGCCTTCGCCCAGACGGGCAGGGCGCCCCGTGCGGCTTGGGGGACCTCCTGCAAGGCTGTGCGGGCCGCCGGCGGCAGCCGCCGCGCCACGCCGGCCAGGCGACGCACGCACAGGCCCGGGGCCTGAGCCTCGATCTCGAAGCGGCCGTCCCAGACCTCGGTCACGCCCGGCGCGAGAGGCCGGGACGCCAGACCGCCGCGCGCGGCCTCGCCCGCCTCGCGAAAGAACAGCACCCGCTCGGCGTCGGCCGCGACTCTCGCCCCGGCGAGGGTGGCGGCCACGGGCCCCTCGCCCGACAGAGCCTCCGCCAGGCGTCGCCGCGCCGCCGGCGCCGGCGGCCGGCTCCCGCCGCCGGCGCACAAAGCGGCGACGCCCACGAACACGTCGGCCGCCGGATGCCGCCGCAGGGCGGCGCGCGGAAGGCTCAGAACGCCCGGCCAGGGCTCCCGGGTCTGACGGGCCAGACCGCTCGGGTCGGGGCGGGGCGCGGCGTCCGCCGACGGGACCGGTCGCTGCCGGCGCGCGCGGCTCCGCGCATAGGCGAGGTCGGCGTTGGCCGGATCCTCGATCCACGACCAGCCGCCCTCGACCAGCGCCTCCCGCAGCTCGCCCCGACGGAGGCCCAGCATGGGACGCAGCAGAAAGACGTCCCGTCCCGCCGGCCAGACGGGGCTGGGCGCCCAGACCTTGGGATCGGGCGTGCTCGACCCGGCCGCCCGCATGGCCGCGGCTTCGGCCAGGTCGTCCGCCGTATGGCCCATCAGTACGACGCGGGCGCCCGCCGTTCGCGCGGCCTCGGCGATCAGGCGATGTCGGGCGGCGCGCGCGGCCGCCGGCAGCCCGCGGGGGGGCTTCGGGCCGCACCAGGCCCGGCGAACGAACCTGCGGTCCAGGCGGCGGGCGACGTCCGCGCAGCGTCGGGCCCAGTCGGCGGCGTCCGCCTGCAGGCCGTGATCGACATGCAGCACGAGCAGGTCGCGGCCGACGCCGCGCGCCCAGGCGTCGGCGGCGATCAGCAGGGCGAGCGAGTCGCCGCCGCCGGAGAAGGCGACGCAGACCGGCGCGGCGGAGGTCCGCGACAGGCGCCGGTCGAGGACGGCGCCGATCGCCGTCTGGAGGTCGGGGCGCAGGCCCTGGGTCAGCCGCACCGCGCTTCGGTGCGCGCGGCCGACGCGCGCGCCTTGATGGAGGGCGCGGCGTTGGGATAGCGGCGCGAGAGCTCGCCCAGCGCCTGGCAGGCGTCGGCGGCCTTGTCGAGGGCGATCAGCGACCGCGACAGCTCCAGCACGGCGTCGGGCGCCCAGGGCGTGGCCGGCCATCCGCGGATCGCGTTGATGAAGGCGCTGGCCGCCTCGCCATCGGCGCCGCGCACCACCAGGGTCTTGCCGAGCCAGTAGTTGGCCTCCGGCGCGAGGTTGGAGTCCCCGTGCCGGCTGACGAACCCTTCGAAGGCCGCCTCGGCGCCGTCGTAGTCGCCGCTCAGCATCAGGCCGCGTGCGCGGTCGAAGGCTTCCCTGGGGGGGGCGTTGACGGGGGCCGGCGTGGCGCCCAGGCCAGGGGGCGGCGTCGAGCCGCCCGTCCCGGTCACCTCCGGCGCGCCGGTATAGGCCTCGAGCGCGTTCAGCCGGTCGGTCAGCCCCTTCAGCTGGCTCTCCAGGGCGGCGTTCTTGTCCTTCAGCTGCCGCAGTTCGAAATTGGTGGTCTCGATCTGGCCGTTGAGCCGGGTCAGCACGGCCTCAAGGTCGGAGACGCGGCGGTTCAGCTCCTCCAGCCGGTAATCGGTTTCCGCCGGCTGGACGACCACCGGCCGGCCGGTGTCGCGGCCCTGGAAGACGATGGCCCGCAACTCGCGCACCACCTTTTCCATCCGGTCCACGCGACGCGCGTCGCGGGCGTCGAGCGGGTCGTCCATCGGCGTCTGGGCGAGCGCGGCGCCGGAGACGCTCATCATCAGGACGAGGGCGGCGGAAAGGAGCGGGCGATTGGGCGTCATGATCTGCATCTAGCGGGCGCGAGAGCCGAAATTGCGGCGGTGGACGAGGGCAGAATGGCGGGCGCGGCGCGGTCTGGCCAGGGGCCGGACAGCAAAGAGGGGACCCCGAAGGGTCCCCTCAGCTCTCCTCAGGCTACGGCGCGCGCGATCAGCGGGCGCCGGAGATGATCGCCGTGTGGGCGTTCCGGTTGCGCTGGTAGGCGGCTTCCGAGGTGCCCGGATCGATCGGCCGCTCCTTGCCGTAGGACACGGTGGTGATGCGGCTGGCCGAGACGCCGCGCGAGACCAGGAAGTCGCGGACCGCGTTGGCGCGGCGGGCGCCCAGGGCGAGGTTGTATTCGCGCGTGCCGCGTTCGTCGGCGTTGCCTTCGATGCGGACCATGACCGACGGATAGCGGTTCAGCCAGGCGGCCTGGGCGGCCAGGACCGGTTCGGCGTCGGCGCGAACGGCGTAGGAGTCGAAGTCGAAATAGACCCGGTCCCCGACGTTGATGACGAAGTCCTGCATGGTGCCCGGAAGCGGGCCCTGGGAGACCGGCGGCGGCGGGGTGGTCGTGCCCGGCTGCGTCGCCGGCGGCGGCGTGGGTTGGGTGGGCGTGGCGGGCTCGGGTTTCGGGCGCGAGGCGCAGGCGGTCACCGAAGCGGCGGCGAGCGCGATGAGCGCAAACTTCGCAACGCGCGGGGTGGTGAGGCTGGAGGTCATCACTCAGTCTTTTCCTTGGCTAGGTTTCCAACACGCGGCGCGCCAAGCGCCGAAATCACTGCAGGCTGAACCGATTTAACTGGCTAGTGCTATGGAAGCCAAGATCGGACAAGCCTTTCTCCTATATTCACTTGTCAGTTGAGCAACGGCGACCACGCCGGATCCGATCCGGACTGCGGATAGGGAGCCGGGCGGACGATGCGTCCCGTCACATCGACGGTCCACAAACGCGGAGGGCCGCCGGGCGTTTCACGGGAGAACATCAAAACTCTGCCATTGGGCGCCCAGGTGGGGCCTTCGTCCAGATAGGAGGAGGTGAGCAGGCGCTCGCCCGACCCGTCGGGACGCATGATGCCGATGTGGAATCGTCCGCCCTCCTGCTTGGTGAAGGCGATGTATTCCCCGGTCGGGCTCCAGACCGGCGTCATGTAGCGGCCCGAACCGAAGGAGATGCGCCGCACCCCCGACCCGTCGGCGTTCATCACATAGATCTGCGGGCTGCCGCCCCGGTCGGAGTTGAAGGTGATCTGCGCCCCGTCCGGCGAGAAGGAGGGCGAGGTGTCGATGGAGGGGTCGGCGGTCAGCCGGCTCGAGGAGCGGCTGCGCAGGTCCATGACGTGGATGTCGGTGTTGCCGCTGCGTTCGACCGAGAAGGCCACCTTGCCCCCGTCGTGGGAGAAGCGCGGGGCGAAGACCATGCCCGGGAAGTTGCCCAGCGTCTCCCGGCGGCCCGTCTCCAGGTTGAACAGGTAGATGGACGACCCCTCCGGCCGCAGGGCCATGTAGGTGATCTCCTGGCTGGTCGAGGAGAACCGGGGCGTCATGACGATATAGGAGCCATCGGTCAGGTAGCTCGGATTGGCGCCGTCCTGGTCCATGATCGCCAGGCGCTTGACCCGGTCGATCCGCCCGCCGCTCTCGGCCACGAAGACCACGCGGGTGTCGAAATAGCCCTTCTCGCCCGTCAACCGCTCATAGACGGCGTCGGAGATCTTGTGGGCCACGCGCCGCCAGTTCTCCGAGGTGGAGGTGAACTGCATGCCCAGGAGCTGCTGCTCGGCGAAGACGTCCCAGAGGCGGAAGTTGACCGTCAGCCGCCCGGTGGGATCGACGCTCACCTCGCCATTGACCAGGGCCTGGGCGTTGATCGTCTTCCAGTCGCCGAAGCGCGGCTGGTAGCGGATGTCGAGGTCGCGCTCAATGAAGGCGGCCTGGTCGATGGGGCGGAAAAGGCCCGACCGCTCCAGGTTGCTGGTGATCACCTGGGCGATCTCGGCGCCGCGCTCGCCGCGGAAGCCGGGCACGGCGATGGGCAGGGGCTGGACGTCGCCGCGGTTGACGTCCACCTCGATCTGGGCGCGGGCCGGCAGGGCGAACGCGCCCACCGACAGGACGGCGGCCAGGACGGCCGCAAACAGGCTCTTCAATCGCATCGGCCTCGAACTCCTCAGTTGTCGGCGCACGCCTGGGCGGCGTTGAAGCTCACGACGATGGGGGCGCCGTAGAACTCGCGGGGCAGGGTGGTGAAGGGGGCTGCGCCATAGACGGCGCGGATGGCGCGTTCGGCGGCGGCGCGGACCACTGGATCGGAGGACCGCTCCTGGCCGCCGGCCTCGACGTCGCCGACCACGCGGCCGTCGCTGCTCAGGCGGAAGGTCACGCGGACGCGCACGTCGCGGGCGCCGTCGACCTCGCAATTGGGGTTCCAGCGCCGCTGCAGCTCCTCGGCCAGGCCGGACATGGCTGCGCCGGAAACGCCGGAGCCGCTGGTGTTCCGGGCCTCCCGCGCCGTCTCCGGCCGGTTGCGGCCTTTCGAGGCCGAGGAACTCTGCGAGCCCTTCAGGCTGTCGGCCAGGGCGTCGAGGTCGAGGCCGCTCTCCTTCTTGGCCGGCGCGGGCTTGGCCGGCGGGCTCTTGGCGGGCTCGGCCTTCTTCGGCGGCGCCTTTTCCGGGGCGGGCTTGGGCGCGGGCGCCGGCCGGGGCGCCGGGGTCTTCGGCTGCGGCTGAGGCTGAGGCTGAGGCTCGGCGAGCTCCGGCTGAGCGGCGGCGGGCGCCTCCAGCGGGGCGTCGGGCTCCGGGCTTTCGGTCTGCGCCGGCTGCTCGAGGGGACCTTCCACGGCCGGCCGAGGATTGGCGGGAATGTTGCTCACGATGTTGACCGGAACGACGGCGCCGACCTTCAGTTCACGCGCCCAGGGCCACGGGATCAGGGCCGCTCCGATCACCGCCGCGTGGGCGATGGCCGAAACGATCAGGGCCGTGGTGAGTGGGGACCGCTCGCGGCGCATGGCGGCGTCCCTAGCGCGCGGCCTGGTCGCCGCCCGAGGACGGGCCGCCCGTATCCGTCAGCAGGTTGATCGAGGTGAAGCCCGAGCTCGACAGGGCGGCCATGACCTGGGCCACCGTGGCGTAGGAGGCCCGACCGTCGGCGCGCACATAGATGGGCCGTTCGGTCGCGCCGTCGGCCATGGCCACCAGGCGCGGCGCCAGGGCGGAGAAGGGTGTCTCCTCCTCCTGGATGAAGATGGTCCCGTCGGCGCGGACCGAGACGGTCAGCGGCTCGGACTGGTCGGGGATGGCGCTGGCCTCGGTCTTGGGCAGCTCCAGCGGCACGCCCACGGTCAGCAGGGGGGCGGAGACCATGAAGACGATCAGCAGCACCAGCATCACGTCGACCAGCGGCGTGACGTTGATCTCCGACAGGGCGCCTCTGCGGCTGCCCCGGCGTCGGCGGCGGCCGCCGCCGGCGGAATAGGCGTCGTGGGCCGACAGCGCCATGGCTCAGCCCCGCTCGGCCAGCCGCCGCTGGATGGCGGTGGCGAGGTCGTCGGCGAAGCCCTCCAGCCGGCCGGCGTAGCGGCCCGCGTCGGAGGAGAACTTGTTGTAGGCGATATAGGCCGGAATGGCCGCGGCCAGGCCGATGGCGGTGGCGAACAGGGCCTCGGCGATCGCCGGCGCCACCACCGTCAGGTTGGTGTTCTGCTGGATGGCGATTTCCTGGAAGGCGTTCATGATGCCCCAGACGGTGCCGAACAGGCCGATGAAGGGCGAGGCGGTGGCGACGATGGCCAGCAGGGGCAGGCCCTCCTCCACGCGTGCGGTCTCGCGGGCGATGATGGAATCCATCACCCGATCGATGCGCTGGATCAGCAGGGCCGACTGGGTGTCGCTCGACAGGCCCTTGGCGCGGGCCTCCCGCCACTCGCGCAGGGCGGCCTGCAGCATGCGCGGCAGGGCGTGGCGGGGACGTTCGCCGGCCTGTTGGGCGATGTCCTCCAGGGACCGGCCGGAGGAGACCTCGTCCTCGAACCGGTCGGCCTGGCGGTTGAGGGCGGCGAAGCGCAGCAGCCGGTCGATGATCACCGCCCAGGAGAAGAGCGAAGCCAGGCCAAGCCCGATCATCACCGCCTTCACCACCCAGTCGGCGCGCAGGAAGAGCGAGATGAAGGAGAAACTCTCGGCGGTCAGGGTCGCTTGGGCGGCGGGGTCCATTCGGTCTGGGCTCCGTTGGCGGCCGGGCGAGGGAGTCGCCCCAGGGTGCAGTGAAACGCGGCGGTGGCGAACTTAAGGCGCCCGACGATGACGATCACGCCCGCACCCCCGGCGGTAGAACAGGTTTTTCGTCCATCGGGCGCCCCGGCCCCGTCGCACAGGACGTCCGGGCGCCGAATCGCACAGCCGACGGCAAGATGAATCAGGCGACGTCCGGCGTCACCTATGCCGCTCTTATGCCGGCGTTTCCGGCTCGGCGAAGTAGGGCGCGAGCGCCTGGGCCATGCCTGGCGGCGGCTTGCGGGGCCGGCCGTCCATCCCGATGCAGGCGGCCTGCACCGCGGCCTGGGCGATCAGGTCGCCGCCGCGCAGGATGCGCTGGCCGATGAAGAGCCGCGGCCCCTTCACGCGGTCATAGACCGTGCGGACCTGCAGGGCGTCGTCGATGCGCGCCGGACGCCGGAAGTCGATCTCCATCCGCACGATGGTGAAGGCGGCCGGATCCTCGCGGTCCAGCAGCTCGGCGTGCCGGACGCCGGCCACCCGCAGGAAGTCCGAGCGCCCGCGCTCGAAGAAGCGGACATAGCTGCCGTGATAGACGACGCCGGTGAAGTCGGTGTCCTCGTAATAGACCCGCACCGGCAGCACGTGCTCGCGGCCCTCGATGAAGCCCGCCGAGGGTTCGCCCGGATTGTCGGCCATGCCGCGCCTCCTCTGCTGCGTCCGTCTGGTCTGACCGCAGGTGAGGGCGGCGGGTCAAGCCGCAGGCGGCCTCTATTCGTCGAACAGGCTCGCCTGCCCCGCGCCGGGCGGCTGGGGCGGGGCGGAAAGGCCGAGGTGGCCATAGGCCTTGGCGCAGGCCACGCGGCCGCGGGGGGTGCGCTGGATGAAGCCCTGCTGCATCAGATAGGGCTCGATGACGTCCTCCACGGCGTCGCGCGCCTCGGCGATGGCGTAGGCGATGGTCTCCACCCCGGCCGGCCCGCCGGCATAGTTCTCGATCAGCGCCCGCAGATAGCGGCGGTCCAGGCTGTCGAGGCCGAGTTCGTCCACCTCCAGCCGCGCCAGAGCGCGGGCGGCGGCGGCCTTGTCGATCGGATCGGCGCCCTCGGCGGCGGCGAAGTCGCGCACCCGGCGCAGCAGGCGGCCGGCCACGCGCGGCGTACCGCGGGCCCGGGCGGCGATCTCGGCCGCCCCGTCCGGCGCCAGGTTCACGCCCATCTTGCCGGCGGCGTGGGCCAGCACCTTCATCAGCTCGTCGGGCGTGTAGAACTCCAGCCGCAGCGGAATGCCGAACCGGTCGCGCAGGGGCGTGGCCAGCATGCCCGCCCGCGTCGTCGCCGCCACCAGGGTGAAGGGCGAAAGGTCGATGCGGATGGACCGCGCCGAGGGCCCTTCGCCGATGATCAGGTCCAGCACATGGTCCTCCATGGCCGGATAGAGGATCTCCTCCACCTGCGAGGGCAGGCGGTGGATCTCGTCGATGAAGAGGACGTCGTTGGGCTCGAGATTGGTCAGGATGGCCGCCAGGTCGCCGGCCTTGGCCAGGACCGGGCCGGAGGTGGCGCGGAAGTTCACGCCGAGCTCGCGGGCCACGATCTGGGCGAGGGTCGTCTTGCCCAGGCCCGGCGGCCCGAACAGCAGCACGTGGTCCAGCGAGTCGCCCCGGGCGCGGGCGGCGTCGATATAGATCTTCAGATTGGCCTTGAGCTGCTGCTGACCGACGAACTCGGAAAGCGTCTGGGGCCGATAGGCGCGGTCGGCGCCTTCCATCGGCGCGGCCTCGCCCGAGACGAGGCGGGTCACCGGCCGAGCTCCTGCAGCGCCGCCTTGATCAGGGCGGCGGGCTGCACGTCCTCATCCAGGCGGGCGGCGGCGGCCTCGACCACCCGGCGGGCCTGGGGCTCGGTGACGCCCAGGCCCATCAGGGCGGCGACGGCCTCGCCTGCGGCCGAAGGCGCCGGCGTCGGCGTCGGCGTTTCGCCGGCCGGTACGAAAGCGCTGACGGGCAGGTCGGTCAGCGCCTTGTCCTTCAGCTCGGTGACGATGCGGACGGCGAGCTTGGGCCCCACGCCCTGGGCGCGGGCCACGGCGGCCTTGTCCTGCCGGCCGGCGGCGGCGGCCAGTTCGGCCGGCGAAAGCACGTCGAGGACGGCGAGCGCGGCCTTGGGGCCCACGCCCTGGATCTCCTTCAGGATCAGGAAGGTCCGCCGCTCGTCCCGCGTGGGGAAGCCGTAGAGGCGCATGCCCGCCTGCTCGCTCCACTGTGTCTCGATGTGCAGGACCGTTTCCTCGCCCACGGGCGGCAGGCGCGAGAGGGTGCGCGATCCGCAGCGGACCACATAGCCGACGCCCATGACGTCGATCAGGGCGTCCTCCTCGCCGATCTCGGCGACGGTCCCGCGCAGGCGTCCGATCATCACGCCACCCGCCTCGCCGACAGGTCGCGCGCGCTGCGGGCGTGCGCATGGGCGATGGCGACGGCGAGCGCGTCGGCGGCGTCAGCCGTCGCGCCCCCGGCGCCGGGCAGCAGGCGGGCGATCATGAAGGCCACCTGGTCCTTGTCGGCCGCGCCGGTGCCGACCACGGCCTTCTTGACAACGGTGGCGGCGTACTCGGCCACGGGCAGGCCGGCGCGCGCCGGCGCCACCATGGCCATGGCCCGGGCGTGGCCGAGCTTCAGGGCGCTGGCGGCGTTGTTGTTCATGAAGGTCTCCTCCACCGCGGCCTCGGCCGGGGCGTGGGCGGCGACCAGGGCGGTGATCTCCTCGAAGAGGGTCAGCAGCCGGTCGGCGAAGGGCAGCTTGTCCGAAGGCGCGATCACACCGTGCGCCACATGGCTGATGCGCGCGCCCTGCACGGCGATCACCCCCCAGCCGGTGCGGCGGAGGCCCGGGTCCAGTCCGAGGATTCGCAGGGCGGCCATGGCGTCTCTATAGGTCTGTTCGGGGATTGTTCCTACCGCCCTATTGGCCGCGGACAGGGTTAGCCCCGCGTTAAGACGGCCTTCAGCCCTTCGGCAGGCCCGGGACCTTGGCCAGGTTCGGCCGGGGGATCGGGTTCTGGACATCGCCGCGCGACTTGGCGCGGTCGAGCCCGAGTTCGGCCCAGGCGGCGCAGAAGCTGGCGGGCTTTCGCGCGTCGGCGCGGTCGGTGCGGGCGAGGCTCAGGCCCCGGCCGGCCAGCGCCTTGGCGACCGCCTCCCAGGTCTCCGCCGCCGGCAGCGGCGCGCCTTCCGCATCCTTCCATCCGGCGGCGCGGCGGGCGCCGAGCTGGCGCACGCCCTCGATCAGCCGCGGCTCGGAGAGGTGCAGGGCGACGGCCTCGCCGGGCGGCAGGCCCTTCACCGCCGACAGAAGCGACCGCGCCGCCAGATCCTCGGCGTCCACGTCGCGGAACCCGCCGGCCGCGCCGCTCAGCCCCTCGGCGCCGTGACGAAGCCAGGCGAATCCGCCGGCCCGGTAGACCGGCTGGTGCTCGGTCTCGATCCAGATCTTCACGCTCATGAGGGGGCGGTCCTTATCACTGCGGGCCGGCGCCTGTCGCCCTCAGTCCTTGCGGGGCGAGAGGTTGTATTCGATGACGCGCCCGTCCTCCCGCAGGCGCTGGGCCAGTCGCTCCACGGCGAGCCGGCCGCTGCCGTGCAGGGTGGCGCGGTACTCCACCCGGCCCGGCCCGCCGTCGCCGGCCCACAGGCGCTGGGAGACCGCGCCGGTGTGCAGGCCGAACTCGGCCATCAGTTCTCGGAAGGCGCTCTCGTCGACCGCCTCGGCCCGCCGGTAGCAGACGGCGACGTCCATGATGTTGAGCTGCGGCATGTGGCGGTCGGCCCAGCGCAGCACGCCCAGCACCACCACCGTCACCGCCGTCCCGCCGATCGCCAGGCCGTAGAAGCCGACGCCGTAGAGGGTGCCCAGCGCCGAGGTGATCCAGAGCGAGGCGGCCGTCGTCAGGCCATGGACGCTGAGCCCCTGGCGGAAGATCACGCCGCCGCAGAGGAAGCCGATGCCGGTCAGGATGCCGTGGGCCATACGGACGGGATCGATGCGGATGATCTCGTCGGTGGCGTTCTCCATCCACTCCATCTGGTGGACGGCGGCCAGCATCAGCAGGGCCGAACTGAGACTGACCAGGATGTGGGTGCGAAAACCCGCCGGCCGGCCGCGATACTCCCGCTCGAAACCGATCAACCCGCCCGCCAGGACGGCGCCGATCACCGGCAGGATGAACTTGTCGAGCGCCTCCATTCCAGGAGAACGCAGAAGGCGCGGCCGAGCTTCCCCGGCCCGCGCCGAAAGCCGTCAGCCGGCGTACTTTTCCACGTCCTCGTCGGAGACGTCGTAGTTGCCGTAGACGTTCTGGACGTCGTCGTCCTCTTCCAGGGCGTCGATCAGCTTCATGAGCGTGCCGACCGGCTCGCCCTCGACGGGCGTGAGCGTCTTGGGCCGCCAGGCGATGGCGGTGGACTTGGGCTCGCCGAGCGCGGCCTCCAGCGCCTGGGCCACGTCGGACAGGTCCTCGAAGGCGGTGAAGATGGTGTGGGTCTCCTCGTCGGACTCCACGTCCTGGGCGCCGGCCTCGATGGCGGCCTCCATGACCTTGTCTTCCGAACCCACGGCGGCGGCGTAGACGATCTGGCCCACGCGATCGAACATGAAGGAGACCGAGCCGGTCTCGCCCAGATTGCCGCCGTTCTTGGCGAAGATGGCCCGCACATTGGCCGCCGAGCGGTTGCGGTTGTCGGTCAGGGCCTCGACGATCACGCCCACGCCGCCGGGGCCGAAGCCTTCGTAGCGGACCTCGTCATAGGTCTCGGCGTCGGCGCCCGACGCCTTCTTGATCGCCCGGTCGATGTTGTCCTTGGGCATGGACTCGGCCTTGGCGTTGGCCACGGCCAGGCGCAGGCGGGCGTTCATCGTCGGGTCGGGCAGGCCCGACTTGGCCGCCACGGTGATCTCGCGCGAAAGCTTGGAGAACAGCTTCGACCGCATCGAGTCCTGGCGACCCTTGCGGTGCATGATGTTCTTGAATTTCGAATGTCCGGCCATGGGTCCTGGTTGGGTCTTGGGCTGGCTTTGAAGCTGGCGAAGAAACGGAAGCGCCGCTTCTAACGCCGCACAGGGCGCAAGGCAAAGGCCCTGCGCCCCCGGCCGGCGCCGTCTAGCGCGGGCCCTGGCGCTTGCCCACCGGGTGCGACGACGACAGGCCGCCGTCCACGGCGATGGCCTGGCCGTTGACGTAGGAGGAGTCGTCGCTGGCCAGGAAGAGGGCGGTATAGGCGATCTCCTCCGGGACGCCGGCGCGCTTGAGCGGATTGAGCTGGCCGATCTTGTCCTCGCTGCCGCGCGAGCGGGCGAAGTCGAAGACCCCCTTGGTCATGCCGGTCTCGATCAGGCCCGGACAGATGGCGTTGACCCGGACGCCGGTGCCGTAGAGCTCGTTGGCCGCCGTGGTCGCCAGGTTGATGACGCCGGCCTTGGAGGCCGAATAGGAGGCCGGCCCGGCGCCCGACCGGATGCCGGCCACCGAGGCCGTGCAGATGATCGAGCCCTTGCCGGCCGGGATCATCACCTTGGTGGCGTGCTTGATGGCCAGGAACGGCCCGATCAGGTTGATGCGCAGCACCTCGGTCCAGATCTCAGGCGTCAGTTCGAAGAAGGGGGTCGGCCCGCCGGTGATCCCGGCGTTGGCGTAGACCGCGTCCAGCCCGCCGAATTCGTCCACCGCGCGCTGGATGTAGGACTGGACGAAGGCCTCGTCGCCGGCGTCCCCGGTCATGGCCACGGCCTGGCCGCCATGGGCCTTGATGGAGGCGACGGTCTCCTCGACGGCGTCGGCGCGGTCGACGCAGACGACGCGGGCGCCTTCCTTGGCGAACAGGGCGGCGCTGGCGCGGCCGATGCCGCTGGCTGCGCCGGTGACCACGGCCGAGCGGCCTTCGAGACGTCCCATGAATCTCTCCTTCGGAATGCGGGTTCTGGAATGGCGTCAGCCGGCGCGCGCAGCGGCGTCGGCGATGGCGTCGATGAAGGTGTCGTAGAGGGCCTCCGGCAGGTCGTGGCCCATGCCCGGGATGATGCGAAGTTCCGCGCCGGGGATCGCCGCGGCGGTCGCTTGCCCGCCGGCCAGGGGCACCAGGGGGTCGGCCTCGCCATGGACGACGACGGTGGGGACCTTCAGCGTTTTCAGCTTTTCGGTGCGGTCGCCGCTGGCGCCGATGGCGCCGCGCTGGCGCTGCACGCCCTTGGGATTGAAGGCCCGGCGCATGTCCGAGAGCACGCGCTCGCGCAGGGGCGCGTCGGCCCAGGGGTAGGCCGGGCTGCCGATGACGCGCGCATTGCGCACGCCATGGGCCACGAAGGCCTCCTCGTCGGCCGCCGGGTCGGGCGCCGGCGTGTTCAGCACCGCTGCGGCCTCGGGCGTGGAGTCCAGCGTGCCGGGCGCGCCGGTGGCCGACATGATGGAGGTCAGCGAGAGCACCCGATCAGGATGCTCGATGGCGACGGTCTGGGCGATCATGCCGCCCATGGAGACGCCCACGATGTGAGCGCGGCCGACCTTCAGGTGGTCCAGCAGCCCGACGGCGTCGGCGGCCATGTCGGACAGGGTGTAGCGGTCGCCGGACTGGAACCAGGTCGAGAGGCCCACGTCGCGATTGTCGAAGCGGATCGCCCGGAACCCCCGGGCGACCAGCTTCTCGCAGAAGGGCGCGGGCCATCGCGTCATCTGCGACCCCAGCCCGTTGATGAGCAGGACGGCCGGCGCGTCGTCCGGGCCGAAGGTTTCGTACTCGATCTCGATTCCGTTGGCCTTGGCCCGGGGCATGGCGTCCTCCTCGCTTCGTCTTTTCGTTTCCGGCCCTCTTACGGGACCATCACCACCCGCCCGACGGCCTGACGGCTCTCGATGTAGGCGTGGGCCGCAGCGGCTTCCGACAGGGGGAATTCGCGGTCGATGACGACCTCCAGCTCGCCCCTGGCGGCGTCCTCGATCAGCTGCTGGATGTTGTCGTGCACGCGGTCCGTGCCGATCTCGGCGCCCAGGAAGACGCCCGAGAGCGAGCGGTTGCCGCCCATCATCGAGCCGACGTCGACCACCATGGGCTCGCGGCCCGCTGCGCCCACCATGGAGACACGGCCGCGATAGGCCAGCGCGTTGATCGAGCCCTGCAGGGTCGAGCCGCCGACGGAATCGACGACCACGTCGACGCCCTTGTTGTCGGTCAGGCGCTTGACCTCCTTCACCACGTCGTCGCGGGTGTAGTTGATGCCGTGGTCGAGGCCGAGGCGCTTGAGCTTCTCCAGCCGCTCGTCGGAGGAGGCGGTGGCGAGGATCAGGCCCGCGCCGGCGCGCTTGGCCAGCTGGATGGCGGCGACGCCCACGCCCGAGGCGCCGGCCTGGACCAGCACGGTCTCGCCCTTCTTCATGCGGCCGAATTCGAACAGGCAGTCATGGGCCGTGCCGAAGGTGACCGGGATGGCGGCGGCCTTGCGCACGTCGAAGCCCTCGGGAATGGGCCAGCAGTTGCGCGCCGGGACCGAGCGCAGGGCGGCATGGCTGCCCCAGTTGTTCACCGTGGCGACCTTCTGGCCGACCTTCACATTGGTGACCTGCTCGCCGACCTCGATGATCTCGCCGGCGGCCTGGTAGCCGACCACATGCGGATTGGTCATCAGCGGGCCGCGCCAGCGGTTGAGGGTGTCGCCGCCCTCGATGGCGATGGCCTCGACGCGGATGATGACGCCCTTGGGGTGGCAGGTGGGGTCGGGAATCTCCTCGTACTTGAGGACCTCGGGACCGCCGTTCTCGTAATAGACAGCCGCCTTCATGCGCCTTCTCCCTAATGGCTTAAAACAATTGTTTGAGGCCTGAGACTTCCCACGCGGGAAGGGCCTTCGCAAGGCGCCCGGGCCCCGGCCGGCCGCACGGGCGGTCGGCATAGTCCGTTTGGATCATGCGGCAGGCCGCCGCAGGCGTCACGACTCTCCAGGCGATTCAATCTGTTGTCCGTCGAAGGCCGCACCCCCATGCGCCACGAAACCGTCAGCGCCGCTGTGGGCGCCCTTCTCCTCAGTCTGGCGGCGGCCGGCCCTGCGTCGGCCCAGGCCGACCCCTTCGGCGCCCTTTACGCCCCGCCAGGGGGCGGCGCGCCGGCAAGGGACGCGTCGTCCGGACGGAGCGGCGCGACCTCGGTGAGCGGCGCGGTGGGCCGTTCCTACGCCAATTCCGAGACCGGTGGGGCGGTCAGCCTCGCCCAGCTCGACATGATGCCCGCCGATCTGCCGGCCCTGCCGGTGGCCCTCGACGGCGGGGCGACGCGATATCTGAAGAACCGGCCGAAGATCGCCGTGCCGGGCTACACCATCGGCTTCATCCAGGCCGCCAGCGCCAGCGCCTACGGCGCCGGCGCCGGCCTGGAGCGGAACGGCCGCGCGACCAAGGTCGCCACGCGCCTCGTGGGCCTGACCGACCAGATGGCGCAGGACCTGACGGACGAGGCCCATGCGGACCTCGTGCGCCAGCTTGAGGCCGCCGGTTTCGAGGTCCTCGACCTCGGCGCGCTGCAAGTGTCCGAGCGGATGCGCAACCTCCCCCGCTACGCGCAGCCGGTGGGCGGCCAGGGCGTCATCGACAGCCGGGCGACCAAGGCTTGGGTCGCCTACGGCCCCCGCGCCCTGCCGCCGATCAAGGGCTACGCCTTCGAGCAGGGCCTGGGCGCGGTGGCGGCGTCCGGCGCTCTGCTGACCTTCGGCAAGGCGAGCCAGGAACTGGACGCCGTCATCGTCAATCCGCGGCTGATGATCGACTATGTCGATATGGAGAGCAGCGGGCGGCGCACCTTCAGCGGCTCGGCTTCGGTGGACGCCGACCTGCGCTTCGCCATCCATCCGCTGAGCCGCATCGACTTCGTCTGGGGCAACGACCACGGCGGCGCCATGCCCGGCTGGTTCACCACCAAGGGCGCCAGCTCCCCCCAGCCCTTCGGCATCCTGGCTCAGACCGCCGACCGCTCGGACTCGGTCGCCATGCACAACGCCCTGGTCACCGTCGGCGTCAACTCGGTCTACCGCCAGAGCCTCGTCTTTGACGCCGAGGTTTCGCCCCGCCGCTACAGCGCGCTCGCCCGTGCGGCCTATCGCGGCTTCAACGCCGCCCTGGTCGCTGAAATCCGCAAGGCGCGCGGCGCATGACCCGCGCCGCGCCTGTCCCCATCCACAAGCTGTTCGGAGATCAACCCATGAAGCGCCTGCTTTGCGCCACCGCAGCCCTGCTGGCCGTCGCCGGCGGCGCCGTCGCCCAGACGGCGCCCGCCGCACCCGCCGCGCCCGCGACCCCGCCGGCCACGGACCCGGCCGGGGCTGTTCCGGCGCCGGCGCCCGCGCCCTCCGCGGCGCCTGAGCCGCTTGCCGCGCCCGCGGCGCCGGCCGCTCCGGCGATCGATCCCAATATCTATCAGGTCCTGCGCCCGGGCGACCGGCAGATGAGCTGCGCCCAGCTCGGGGCCGAAGCCAACACGCTCAACGCCTTTCTCATGACCCAGCAGCAGGAGCAGGCCCGGCAGGCCCAGCGCGCCAAGCAGGGTCGGGGCGTGATGGGCGGTCTGGCTGGCGGCGTGCTCGGCGGCGCCGCGCGCTATGGCCTCGCCCGCGGCATGGTGGGCGGGGCCTTCAGCCCTTATGCGGCCCAGGCCATGGCGTCCGTGGCCGAGTCCTCGTCGCAGGCGGTGGGCCAGGCCATCGCCCAGGGCGGGGATGTCCCCGTCGCCACCGTCTCGCCAGAGCAGCAGCGGATGAACCACCTGCTGGTCATCTACCGCGAAAAGGGCTGTTAGGAGCGTCACATCCTCTGCTGTGACGTAGCCGGGCTTGGGGGAGTACCGGCCTCATCCTGACGGAGAGAGCGCAGTCCTTGGCTGCGCTCTCATTCGTTTGCGCCCTTGCGACGGCCCTTCGCCTAGCCTTCCCTTACGGCGCCCTTTCTAGAAGCGGGGGCATTCATCGCGGCCTCCCCGCCGCGCCCGCATTCATTCGAGGAATTGCCCGTGGACGACGCTGCGTCCGTGCGCCTGCACGATTTCGACGAATCCCTGCCCCTCAGCCCCGCCGGCCCGCGCCTGTGGGACTCGCGCATCGACAAGCGCTACTGGAACATGATCGGCCCGTGGGGCGGCTGGACGGCGGCCCTGCTGCTGAAGGCGGTGCTGGCGGAGTCCGATCACGGCGGCACGCCCGTGGGCCTGACGGTCAACCTGATGGGCGGCCTGGACGAAAGCCCGCTGCAGCTCTCCACCCGCCCGGTCCGTCAGGGCAAGTCGGTGGAGTTCTGGACCTCGGAGCTTCTCCAGAACAACGCGCCTGTGGCCATGGCCATGGTCACGCTCGGCCAGCGGCGCGAGACCTTCTCCACCCACGAGGCGAGCTTCCCCGAGGGCGTGAAGCCGCCCGAGGCGATCGAGAGCGTGCCGACGCGGCCGGGCTTCTTCACCGCCATGTTCGAGCAGCGCCCGGTCCAGGGCTCGGCGCCCCTGCAGGAGAACCCCGACAGCCTCACCCGCAACTGGGTGCGCGACCATCAGGCCCGGCCTCTGGACTATGTGCTGCTGGCCGGCCTCGCCGACGTCTTCGCCCCGCGCATCTTCTATCGCAGCGCCGAGCGGCGGCCGGCCTCGACGGTGAGCATGAGCGTCTACTTCCATGCGACGCCCGGGGAGCTGGAAGCCGTCGCCGGCGACTTCGTCCTGGCCGAGGCCAAGGCCCGGCGCTTCGAGAGCGGCTTCTTCGACCAGCACGGCGCGCTGTGGTCCCGCGACGGCGTCCTGCTGGCGACGACCGAACAGCTCTGCTGGTTCAAATAGGGGCTGCCCCGTCTTCGTCATTCCCGGCACAAGGCCGGGAATGACGCGGAACAGAGATCAGGCCTTCCGCACCAGGTCCACGAAGTCCGGCGCCAGGCGGCCCACCGCGTTACGGGTGTCGATGACCAGGGGGACGGCCTTGGTCAGCGCGGCATAGTCCACGGCGTCATGGTCGGTGGCGATGACCGCGCAGTCGTAGGCCGACAGCGCCGCCTCGTCCCAGGCGATGGAGGTCATGCCGGCGACTTCCGGATGCTCGCCATTGTCGTGAACCGCGGGGATGTGCGGGTCGTAATAGTCGACCTTCGCCCCCCGCTCGCGCAGCAGGCGGATGACGTGCAGCGAAGGGCTCTCGCGCATGTCGTCGACGTTCTTCTTGTAGGCCAGGCCCACCACCAGGATGCGGGCGCCGTTGACCGCCTTGCCCAAGCGGCTCGACAGGGCCTCGGAAACGGCTTCGACCACGCGGCGCGGGAGGGCGGCGACCACGTCGCCGGCCAGTTCGATGAAGCGGGTGGCCTCGCCGTGGGCGCGCGCCTTCCAGGTCAGGTAGAAGGGGTCGATGGCGATGCAGTGACCGCCCAGGCCCGGCCCCGGATAGAAGGGCATATAGCCGAAGGGCTTGGTCTTGGCCGCGTCGACCACCTCCCAGATGTCGATGCCCATGCTCTCGAAGACGATCTTCAGCTCGTTGACGAGGGCGATATTGACCAGACGGAAGATGTTCTCGGTCAGCTTGACCGCCTCGGCCGTCTTCAGGTCGCTGACCGGCACCACCTGGGTGAGCGGCGAATAGACGGCGACGGCCATGCGCCGCTCGGCCTCGGTGTCGGCGCCGACCACCTTGGGGATCGACGTGGTCCCGAAGTCGATATTGCCGGGATCCTCGCGCTCGGGGCTGTAGGCGATGGCGAAGTCGACGCCCGACCTCAGGCCCGTCGCCTCTTCCAGGATCGGTCGGATCAGCTCCTCGCTGGTCCCGGGATAGGTGGTCGATTCCAGGACCACGAGCTGGCCGGGACGCAGGTGGCGCGCGATCGTCTTCGCGCAGTCGGCCACATAGGTCAGGTCCGGCTCGCGGTGCACGTTCAGCGGCGTCGGGACGCACATCAGGAGGGCGTCGGCGGCCGCGAGGCGCGCTTCGTCGGTCGTCGCCTCCAGGCGGCCGGTCCCGCCCATGGCGGCCACGCGGGCGTCGGAGATGTGCTTGATGTAGGACCGGCCGGCGTTCAGCGCCTCGATCTTGGCGGCGTCCGGATCATAGGCGAGGACGTGGAAACCCTTGCCGAGGAAGCCCTCGGCCAGCGGCAGGCCCACATAGCCCAGGCCCAGAATGCCGATCACCAGCTCGCGCGACTCGGCGCGGGCCTCGAAGGCTTCGGCCATGGCCTCCGGCGTCGGGCCCGTCCCGGGCGGGCGCGTCATGGAATTCATGCGTTACGGCCGGCGAAGGCCCGCACGGCGGCGATGATCTGATCCTGCACGTCCGGCTCCAGATAGGGGTGCATGGGCAGGCTGATGACGCGCTCGGCCTTGGCCTGCGTCACCGGCAGGCCGCCCGGGCCCACGGGATAGCCAGAATAGACGCCCTGCTTGTGGATGGGGATCGGATAATAGACGGCGGTGGGAATGTCGGCGGCCTTCAGGTGGGCGGCCAGGCCGTCGCGGTCGTCGCATTCGATCGTGTACTGCGCCCAGACCGAAACGCCGCCCTCGATGACCTTCGGGACCGTGACGACGTCGGAGAGCCCTTGCGCATAGCGGTCGGCGACGCGGTTCCGGGCGGCGATCTCGTCGGAGAAGATCGACAGCTTCTGCAGCAGGACGGCGGCCTGGATGGTGTCCATGCGGCTGTTCATGCCCACCCGCATGTTCAGGTACTTCGGATCGTGCTCGAAGGTGCGGCCCTCGAGATCCGACTTCACCGCCTGGCCGTGGACGCGGAGCGAGACCAGCAGGTCGTGCAGGCGCGCGTCCTTGCACAGCACCGCGCCGCCGTCGCCATAGGCGCCCAGCGGCTTGGCCGGGAAGAAGCTGGTGGTGGCCACGTCGGCCCAGAAGATCGGATGGCGCTCGTCCAGGGTGCAGCCGAAGCCCTGGGCGGAGTCGGCGATCAGCTTCAAGCCGTGCTTGCGGCAGACCTCGCTGATGGCCGGATAGTCGGCCGGCTGGCCGAACAGGTCGACGGCGATCACCGCCTTGGGCCTAAGCTTGCCTTCGCGCTTCACCACCTCGATGGCCGCATCCAGGTGCTCGGCGTCCATGTTGTAGGTGTCGGGCAGGATGTCGACGAAGACGGGCGAGGCGCCGACCAGCGGCATGGCCTCGGCGGTCGCGGCGAAGGTGAAGGAGGGGCAGAAGACGGCGTCGCCCGGCCCGATCTCCCAGGCCATCAGCGGCAGGACCAGGGCCTCGGTGCCCGAGCCGCAGGACAGCACGTGCGGCGCCTGGCCGAACTCCGCCAGTGCGGCCTCCAGCTGCGCGATCTGCGGCCCCATGATGTAGGCGCCCGAACGCACCACCTCGAGGATGGCGGCCTCCAGCGGTTCGCCCAGTCGGCGGCGCTGGGCCTGCAGGTCGATGAAGGGGATGGGCATGGCGCAAACTCGCTGCTCTGAAGGCCGCGGTACATGCCACGACGGCCGCAGTCACGCCAAACACGGATGTTTTCGCAAGGTTTCGCCGCGCCGGGGACGGCCCCGACGCGGCGTTTCCCTGCTCTCGAACACTCAAATCTGGCGGGCGCGGCCTTCCCAGTAGGGCGCGCGCACCTTGTTGCGCTGGATCTTGCCGGCCTCGCTGCGCGGCAGGTCGTCGACGAAGTCGAGCCCCCGCGGCACCTTGAAGCCGGGCAGGGCCTGGCGGGCGAAGCCGAGGATCTCCTGGGCCAGGTCGTCGCTGGGCTCATAGCCGGGGTTCAGCAGGATCACGGCGCGAACCTCCTCGCCCCACTGGTCGTGCGGGATGCCGACGGTGGAGGAGTCGGCGACCGCCGGGTGCTTGATCAGCTCGTTGTCGATCTCCTGCGGGTAGATGTTCACCCCGCCCGAAATGATCGTCTCGGCGCTGCGGCCGGTGAGGAAGAGATAGTCGTCCTCATCGAAATAGCCGACGTCGCCCATGGTGAAGAAATCGCCGAGCCTGGAGGCCTGGGTCTTCTTCTCGTCCTTGTAGTACTGGAAGCCGCCGCCCGGGGGCAGCTGGTGGTAGATGGTGCCCGGAACGCCGTTGGGGCAGTCGTTGCCCTCTTCGTCGATGATCCGGACCTGCAGCAGGGCCGGACGCTTGCCGACGCTGCCCGGCTTCTTCAGCCACTCCTCGGAGGAGATGGCGAAGCCCGCCCCGCCTTCCGAGCCGGCGTAGTATTCCGACAGCACCGGGCCGAACCAGTCGATCATGGCCATCTTCACCTCGGGCGGGCAGGGCGCCGCGCCGTGGACGATGTAGCGGACATGGTCGACGGGATACCTGGCCTTCACCTCGGCCGGCAGGTCCAGCAGGCGCTGGAACATGATCGGCACCAGGTGCAGGTGGGTGACCTTCCTCTCCGAAATCGTCCGCAGGACGAGCTCGGAGTCCCACTTGTCGATGAAGACGAGGGTCGAGCCGGTGCCCATGGCCGCGCGCACGTCGAAGGCGAGCGGAGCGGCGTGGTAGGCGGGGCCGGCGCAGAGCTGGATGGAGGTCGCGTCATAGCCGCGGCCGGCCAGGACGTTGGCCGGCGTGACCACGGGGTTGGGCCGGAAGACGCCCTTGGGACGGCCGGTGGTGCCCGAGGTGTACATCATCTGGTTGCCCAGGACCGGGTCGGCGATGTCGCCGCCGTCGAGGGGCGCGAGGGCGGCGTCGTAGTCCTGGAAGCCCTCGATCGGCCCGCCGACGGCCAGCTTCAGGACCAGGTTGTCGCACTGCTTGGCCGCGACCGCCACGGCGGCGACGCGGGCGTCGCCGACCAGCACCTTCGCCTCGCAGTCGTTGATGATGTAGGCGATCTCATCGGCGGTCAGGTGCCAGTTGACGGGCGTGATGCGGACGCCCGTGCGCATGGTGGCGGAGAGGACTTCGACGAATTCGGCGCGATTGGAGCAGACGAGCGCCAGGGAATCGCCCGGCTCAAGGCCGTGCTGACGGAAGAGGCGGGCGAGCTTGTTGGCGTTGGCGTTGACCTCGGCGAAGGTCTTCTCGCGGCCGGACGGATCGACGACCGCCACCTTGTCGGGCTGGACGTCGGCCCAGACGGCCATGGTCATGCCGGTCACGGCCGCCTCGTTCAGACGGTCTTCCAGACCCACGCGCTCTTTCAAATCTTCCATCAAATTCCTCCCCGCGGCCGCTGGCCGGCGGACCCGGGGGCGGACGCGTTAGCATTATCGTTGGCGGCGGCCGTTTTTGTCGGAGGACGCAGACGCAATATGCCTGCGGCGCCCCCGGGCCATCCTTGCTCCTACAATGGCAGCGGAATTCCGCGACGACAACGCCGCCCGATCCGAACGGCGGCCGGATCGGGCTGAGAATCTGACGGGTCTGCTGAAACCGAACTGCGACTCAGAAGGCGCGTTCGCCCCAGCGCATGGCGAAATAGCCGGCGACTGCGGAGACGGCGGTGAGAAAGGTCCCCCAGGCGATGTCGGCCACGCTGATCTTGGTCGACCAGACCTTGAGCACCGCCTGGCTGGTCAGGTCGTAGGTGGCGTAGCAAAGGAAGCCCAGCACCGCGCCGGTGAACAGGGCGCGGGTCCATTCCCCCTCCCGGACGGCCGGCGTGACGGCCAGGATCATGACGCCGGCGATGTAGATGACGTAGAAGGCGATCGCCGGCGCGAGGGCGAACTCCTCGGCCAGGACGGGATCAAGGGTCGGGCGGTAGAGCCGCGGGCCGACGGTGCTGAGCCAGACGGCGTCGACGATGGCGAAGGCGAGGCCCGTTCCCAGGTAGCCGATGACGTATTTGAGCATGGTCTTGAGGCTCCTCAGGCGACCGGTTTCAGGCGGTAATGGCTGACGCCCCACTCGTCCCCGCCGCGGTGGCCGAAGAGCCCGGCCGTGGCGAGGAAGAAGAGCCGCCAGCGCCGACGCCAGAGCGGTGCGGCGTCGCCGTAGACGTCGGCCAGAACGGCCCGGATGGCGGCGTCGTTGCGGTCGAAATTCTCCAGCCAGTCCAGCGCCGTGCGCTGGTAGTGTCGCCCCGACCAGCGCCAGTCGGCCTCCACCTCGAACAGGTCCGGGAACTGCCGCATCAGACCGTGGCTGGGCATCACCCCGCCGGAGAAGAAGTGGTGGGCGATCCAGTCGGCCTCGTCCTCGACGTCGAAGCGGTAGGGCGTGGCCGCGTGGGTGAAGACGTGGATGAAGGCGCGGCCGTCGGGCTCCAGCCAGCTCCGCGTGCGGTCCAGCAGGGCGCGCCAGTTGGCCATGTGCTCGAACATCTCCACCGAAACGACCCGGTCGAAGCGGCGCCGCGCGTCGAAGTCGTTCATGTCGGCGGTCACGACGGTCAGGTTCGTCAGGCCCGCCGAGCGGGCGCGGGCGCGGATGAAGTCCCCCTGGCTGGCCGAATTCGAGACCGAGGTGATCTGCGCCTTGGGCAGGGCGCGCGCCATCCACAGGCTCAGCGAGCCCCATCCGCAGCCAAGCTCCAGGATCGTCTGGCCGTCGCGCAGATCGGCGTGGGCGGCGGTCTCGGACAGGGCGTTCTCCTCCGCCGCGGCCAGGGTGTCGACGCCCTCGCCATAGAGGCAGCTGGAGTACTTCAGCTGCGGCCCAAGGACCTTCTCGAAGAAGGCGGCCGGCAGTTCGTAGTGCTGCTCGTTGGCCGCCTGGACGTGCTCGGCGATGGGCCGGGCGGCCATCTCCCGCGCGAAGACGGCCTCTGCGTCCGGCGGAGCGGCGTTCAGCTGCCGCCGGGCGTTGGCCACCAGGAAGTCGATGGCCGCGCGCCGCATGGCGTCGGGCAGGGGCGCCCCTTCGAACGCCTGGATCGTCGAACTGATGAAGCTCATGGGCGCGGTCCCTCGCATGGCGGATCAACGGCCAAGCCGGTCGTTGCCTTCCCGGTACGCGGCGGCCGAGCCTTCGGATGCGAAGCCTGCGGCTGCATCCGGCCCCGCACTCGCCCCGTACAGCTTCACACCGCAGGCGCCGCTCCGGCGCCCGCCCGCAGAAGATCTTGAGGAGACTCCGTGCGCCCAGACCGTTCAACCCGCCCCTTGCGGATCGCCGTCGTGGGCGGGGGCATCTCCGGCCTCTCCGCAGCCTGGCTGCTTTCGCAACGCCACGAGGTGGTCCTGTTCGAGGGCGACGGCCGGCTGGGGGGGCACGCCAACACCGTCCAGGCGCCGGACGGGGCGGGCGGCCAGACGCCCGTGGACACGGGCTTCATCGTCTATAACGAGGAAAACTACCCCAACTTCACGGCCCTGCTGGCGCATCTGCGCGTGCGGACGCTCGACGCCGACATGGCGCTCAGCGTCTCTCTGGACGACGGCGCGTTCGAGTACTCGTCGGGCTCGCTGTTCGCGCAGCGGCGGAACTTCTTCAGCGCGCGCTTCTGGCGCATGCTGCGCGACGTCACCCGCTTCTACCGCCATGGCCCCCGGGACATCGCCGCCCTCGAGGGGCCCCTGACCAGCCTGGACGACTATCTGAAGCAGAAGGGCTACTGCCAGGCCTTTCGCGACGACCACCTTCTGCCGCAGGCCGCCGCCATCTGGTCGACGCCGCTCTCGGCCATCCGGGACTATCCGGCCGCAGCCCTGATCCGCTTCTTCCAGAACCACGGCATGATGCGCATCTTCGGCCGCGGCCTCTGGCGGACGGTGGAGGGCGGCAGCCGCGCCTATGTGGAGAAGCTCGCCGAGGCGTTCTGGGGCGAGACGCGCACCGGCGCCCGCGTGGCCGGCGTTCGCCGCACGCCGCACGGCGCCGAGGTCCGGCTGGCCGGCGGCGAAGTGGAGCGGTTCGATCACGTGGTCATCGCCACCCATGGCGACCAGGCGCTGGCCCTGCTGGACGATCCCTCGCCCGAGGAGCGGCGAATCCTCTCGGCCTTCCGCTACACGCGCAACCTGGCGGTGCTGCATTCGGACCGCCGCCTGATGCCCAAGCGCCGCGCCGCCTGGACGAGCTGGAACCACATCGGAAAGCGCAGCGCGCCCGAGGAGGGCTGCGTCACCTACTGGATGAACCGCCTCCAGAGCCTGCCGGCGAAGCCGGAGCTGTTCGTCACGCTGAACCCGACACGCGACATCGCGCCCGAGGCGGTCGTCCGCACCGACGTCTACGACCATCCCCTGTTCGACGCCGGCGCCATCGCCGCCCAGGACGAGCTCTGGTCCCTGCAGGGGGTGCGCAGCACCTGGTTCTGCGGCTCCTATTTCGGGCACGGCTTCCACGAGGACGGCCTGCAGTCGGGCCTGGCCGTCGCCGAGCAGCTCGGCGGCGTGCGGCGGCCCTGGAGGGTCGCCGACGAGTCGGGCCGCATCCGCCTGCCGAGGACGCAGGTCGATCCGGTGAGCGTCGCCGCGTGAGGAGCGGCCTCTATCCCGGCCTGGTGACGCACGCGCGGTTCAAGCCGCGGCGTCACGTGCTGCGCTACCGCATCTTTATGCTGCTCGCCGACCTGGACGAGGTCGAAACCCTGTCGCGCAGGCTCAGGGTCTTCGGCTTCGACCGGGCCGCGCCCTTGTCGCTGCAGACCCGAGACCACGGCGACGGCTCGCCCGCCCCGCTGAAGTCGCAGGTGGAGCGCCACCTGGCCGCCGCCGGCCTCGGCCATGGCGGGCCCATCCAGGTGCTCTGCATGCCCCGCGTGTTCGGCGGCGTCTTCAATCCCCTGACCGTCTACTTCTGCCACGGGCCGGACGGGCGGCTGAGCGCCATCCTCTACGAGGTCAACAACACCTTCGGCGAGCGGCACAGCTATCTGATCCCGGCGCCGGAGGCGGCCTGCGCGGACCTGGTGGAGCAGGGGGCGGACAAGGCCTTCTTCGTCTCGCCCTTCATGGACATGGACCTCCGCTACGCCTTCCGCATCCAGCCGCCGGGCGAGGCGGTTTCGGTGGGCGTCGAGGTGTCCGACGGCGAGGGGCCGGTGCTGTCGGCCGCCTTCGCAGGCCGGCGGCGGCCCCTGACCGACCGGGCCCTGGCGGGCGCCGTCCTCAGCCACCCCTGGATGATCCTCGGCGTCATGGCCGCCATCCACTGGGAAGCGCTGAAGATCTGGCTGAAGGGCGAGCGCCTGCGGCCCCGTCCGCCCCGGCCGAAAGCCCCTGTCACGGTGGCCTGGCCAAAGCCTGTGAGTTGATCGCAGGCGACCGCGCTTGTCGGTCCTTCTCGGGCCCGCGCAAGGCACGAACCGTCACGTAGACGGACTATCTGACGCCGGCGTCAAAAGGGGGCTGGCGCGACCCCTGGTGGCGCCCCATGATGTCCGCCATACCAGAATTGGACATTTTCAGATGAGTGTTTCACGCCCCTCCCTGCGGGGTGCGGCGGAGGATTCTGCGTCGATCGACATGTCGGCGGCGCCCAGGGTCCTGCGCCGGATCATCGGTCTCGCCTTGCGCTATCGCGGCCTTACGGCGCTGGCCATCGGATGCTCGATCGGCGCGGCCCTCTTCAGTCTGACCCTGCCCAAACTCTTCGGCCACGCGGTCGACCAGGCCCACCAACTGCTGACCGGCGGGGCGGCGACCGCCGAGGCGGCGCAGGACGCGCTCCTCACCACCGCCCTGCTGGTGATCGGCGCGGCCAGCCTGAGGGGCCTGCTCACCGGCTATGGCGGCTATGTGGCCGAACAGGTGAGCCAGAAAGTGGCCTACGACCTGCGCCTGGCCTTCTTCCAGCAGCTGCAGCGGCTCTCCTTCGGGTTCCACGACAAGATCCATTCCGGCGACCTGATCACCCGCGGCATGCTGGATCTTGAGGGGACGCGCGCCTTCATCCAGGGCGGCATGATGCAGAGCCTGACGCTGGTCATGCTGCTGTCGGTCGCCTCCTTCATGATGTTCGCCACCAACCCCGTCATGGCGGTGATGGCGCTGGCCTTCGTGCCCATCGCCGGCTGGGCGCTGGCCCGCATGGGCGTCCTGCTCCGCGTCACCTGGCTGCGCGTGCAGCAGCTGATGTCGGTCCTGACGCTGACCATGGAGGAGAACCTCCAGGGCATCCGCGTGGTGCGCGCCTTCGCCGCCAAGGCCTTCGAGATGGGGAAGTTCGACAAGGCGGCGAACGACGCCCTGCAGTACTCCTTCAAGCGCATCACCCTGCGTTTCCGCGCGGTGACGGCCATGACGCTGAGCTACTACGGCTCCATGGCCCTGCTGCTCTGGTATGGCGGCCACCAGGTGATCGACGGGGCCATGTCGGTGGGCCGGCTCACCGAATTCCTGACCTATATGACCCTGCTGCAGGCGCCGATCCGGCAGATCGCCATGATCTTCGCCTCGGCCGCACGGGCGACCTCGTCCGGCGGCCGGGTGTTCGAGGTCCTGGACCTGGCGCCCGGCATCGCCGACGCGCCGGGCGCGCAGCCGCTGAAGGCCGGCGAGGGCGTCCTGCGCTTCGAGCATGTGGACTTCGCCTATGACGAGGGGCGGCCCGTCCTGCGCGACGTCAGCTTCGAGGTCCGGCCGGGCCAGACCCTGGGCGTCGTGGGCGCGCCGGGCAGCGGCAAGTCGACCATCGCCAACCTGATCCCCCGCTTCTACGACGTCACCGGCGGCAGGATCACCATCGACGGCCAGGACATCCGCGAGGTGACGCTCGCCTCCCTGCGCCAGTATGTGGGTCTGGTGCAGCAGGAAGCCTTCCTGTTCGACACCACCGTGACCAACAACGTCGCCTATGCCGATCCCTGGGCCGAGGAGGACCGCATCGTCGGGGCCGCCCGCACGGCCCAGCTGCACGACTACATCGCGGGCCTGCCGACCGGCTATTCGACGCGGGTGGGCGAGCGGGGCGTGGCGCTCTCGGGCGGTCAGCGCCAGCGGATGTCCATCGCCCGCGGCGTGGTGCCGGGGCCGGGCGTCATGATCTTCGACGACTCCACCGCCGCCATCGACGCGGTGACCGAGCGCAAGGTGCGCGAAGCCCTGGCCAGCGCCACCAGGACCAAGGCGACGATCATCATCGCCCACCGCCTGTCCTCCCTGATGCACGCCGACCAGATCGTGGTGCTGGACGAGGGGCGGGTGGTGGAGCGCGGCACGCACGCCGAACTGGTCGCGCGCGGCGGCGCCTATGCCGATCTCTACGCCTTGCAGACCAAGGCCGATCCCGGCCTGCCGGAGGAAGCGCCGGCCAGCCGCCAGGAGGAACGGGCGTGAGCGACTTCGTCTTCGACCGCGGCTCCGACGACCCGGCCCAGGCGCCGCGCCGGCCGCGCGCCACCCTCGGCAGCGACGACGCCGAGGAGATCTTCGCCTCCATCGATCCGAAGATCCTCGGCCGCTTCCTGGACTATCTGAAGCCGCACAAGAGCTTCGCCATCGGCGCCCAGGTCGCCGTGCTGATCTCGGCCGCCACGGCGATCACCATTCCCTATCTGATCGGCCAGGCGGTCAACGCCTCGGTGGGCGGCGGCGACGGGGACCGGCTGGACCTCATCATCATGGCCTTCGTCGCCGTGGTGATCCTGAACGCCGGAGCCTTCTTCCTGGAGCAGTGGATGAGCGCGCGGCTCGCCCAGCGGGTGATCTTCGACGTCCGCCGCTCCATGTTCGCCCACTTCCAGGACGTGTCCCTGTCCTTCATGGACAAGACCCATGTGGGCCGGATCATGGCGAGGCTGCAGGGCGACGTGAACGCCCTGCAGGAATTCCTGGAAAGCACCACCGGCGCCGTCGGCGACATCGCCCTGCTGATCGGCATCACGGTGGTGCTGCTGTCCATGGACCTGCAGCTTGGCCTGCTGACCCTGACGGTGATCCCCGCCCTGATCGTGGTGCGGGCCATCTGGCTGCCGTTCTCGAAGAAGACCTTCCGGGAGGCGCGCGACGCCTCCTCCACCGCCAACAGCGCTCTGGCCGAAAACATCAACGGCGTGCGCACCGTGCAGGAGAGCCGGCGGGAGGCGCTCAACTTCGAACTCTACGAGGAGAAGGCGCGGGAGAACCTCAAGGCCCAGACCAATTCCGCGGCCATGACCCAGGTCATGGTTCCGACGGTCGACGTGCTGACCGGCTTCGCCATGGCCATCGTCATCGTGGTCGGCGGCAATGCGGTGCTCGGCGGCCGGCTGGACGTGGGCGTCATGGTCGCCTTCATCTTCTACGTGCAGCGCTTCTTCGATCCGGTCCGCATGCTGTCGATGCAGTACACGATCATGCAGCGCGCCATGGCGGCGGGCCATCGCATCTTCGAGGTGCTGGACGTGCCCGTGACCATCCAGGACAAGCCGGACGCCGAACCTCTGGGCGATGTCGAGCCGACGGTGGAATTCCGCAATGTCACCTTCGGCTACGACCCGGCGCGGCCGGTGCTGCACGATGTCAGCTTCACCGTGAAACCCCGCGAGGTCGTCGCCCTGGTGGGGCCGACGGGCTCGGGCAAGACCAGCATCATCGCGCTCGCCCACCGCTTCTACGAGGTCGACCAGGGCCAGGTCCTGGTCGGCGGCCGCGACGTGCGCGACGTGACGCTCGACTCCCTCGGCCGGAAGATCGGCATGGTGCTGCAGGAGCCCTTCCTGTTCACGGGCACGATCGAGGAGAACATCCGCTACAACACCGAAGGGGCCACCCGGGAAGACGTCGTCGCCGCGGCCAAGGCGGTTTCGGCCCACGACTTCATCATGCGGCTGCCCGAGGGCTATGCGACGCCGCTCGGTCAGCGCGGACGCAACCTCTCGCTCGGCCAGAGGCAGCTGATCTCCTTCGCCCGCGCCCTGGTCGCCGACCCGCAGATCCTGATCCTCGACGAGGCGACGGCCAACATCGACTCCTTCACCGAACTGGCCATCCAGAAGGCGCTGAAGGTGCTGTTCGCCGGCCGCACCTGCATGGTGATCGCCCACCGCCTGGCCACCATCCGCGACGCCGACAAGATCATCGTCCTGCAACAGGGGCGCATCATCGAGCAGGGCTCGCACGAGGTGCTGATGCGGAACGGCGGCCTCTACGCCCGTCTCTACGCCTCCGCCCACGCCTCCTTCGACGACGCCCAGGTCGCCGAGACGGGCGATGCGGAGTTCGCCACCCGAACCTAGGCGCTCAGCGATTGAGCGGCGCGGCGCGGGCGACCGCCCCGGGGCCCGGCCGCGCTTCGACGTCGCGCGCGGCGACCGGCTCGCCGCACTCGGAGCAGACCTGCACGGCGTGGAAGTCGCAGCCGCAGCCCTTGTGCCGGCGCAGGATCGGCGGGCCCTCCTCTCCGGCGTAATGGCGGTCGCCCCACTCCACGAGCGCCATGATCACCGGGTGCAGATCCAGCCCCTTGGCCGTCAGCCGATATTCGTGCCGCACCGGCCGTTCCTGATAGGGCCGGCGCTCCAGCACGCCCTCGGCCGCGAGCAGGTTCAGCCGCTCGGCCACGATGCTGCGGGAGATGCCGAGCCGCGCCTGAAAGGCCTCGAACCGCCGCACGCCGAGGAAACAGTCGCGCAGGATCATCAGCGTCCAGCGGTCGCCGATCACGGCCAGGGTGCGCGCGACGGAGCAGGGTTCGCGGCTCAGTTCTTCCCACTTCATCGGCGGCCTCCGGTTGGCGGCGCATGATCCCATTGACTCCGTCCGGATTCAATACGAACGTCAGTCCAGAAACCGAACGGAGTAGCCATGTCGCAGCCGCAGGATCGCGCCGGAGCCTGTCTCGTGGTCGGCGCCGGCGACGGGCTGGGCGGAGCGACGGCCCGCGCCTTCGCCGCCGAGGGCCTGACGGCCTGCGTCACGCGCCGCCCGCGGCGCCGCGACGCGCTGAACGCGCTGGCCCGCCAGATCGAAGAGGCTGGAGGGAAGGCCCGGGCCTACGGCGTGGACGCCCGGGAGGAGGGCGAGATGATCGCTCTCTTCGATGAGATCGAGGCCGATGTGGGTCCGCTGGAGGTGGTGGTCTTCAATATCGGGGCGAACGTGCGCTTTCCCATCCTGGAGACCACCAGCCGGGTCTTCACCAAGGTGTGGGAGATGGCCTGTTTCGCAGGCTTCCTCACCGGACGGGAGGCGGCGCGGGTGATGCTGCCGCGCGGGCGGGGCACGATCATCTTCACCGGCGCGACCGCCTCGGTCCGCGGGCGCGAGGGGTTCGCCGCCTTCGCTGCGGCCAAGCACGGCCTGCGCGCCGTCGCGCAGAGCCTGGCGCGGGAGGTGGGGCCGCAGGGCCTGCACGTGGCCCATGTGGTGATCGACGGAGCGGTCGACGGCGTGTTCAGCCGCGGGAACATTCCCGACGTGGAAGAGCGGGCGGCGCAGGATCGGATTCTGAACCCCGCCGACGTCGCCGCGGCCTATGTGGCGCTGCACCGCCAGCCACGAAGCGCCTGGACGCACGAGCTCGATCTTCGTCCGTGGGCGGAGAAGTGGTGAGCGAAAGGAGGTCGGCCGTGGCCAAGACCCTGGAATTCCTCTTCGATTTCGGCAGTCCCAATGTCTATCTGGCCTGGAAGGCCTTGCCGCCGATCCTGCGGCGCACGGGCGCCTCGCTGCAGGTGACGCCCATCCTGCTGGGCGGGCTGTTCAAACTGACCGACAACCGCTCGCCGGTGGAGGCCTTCGCCGGGGTGAAGGGCAAGCTGGCCTATGAGAACCTGGAGACGCAGCGGTTCGTGGCGCGGCACGGCCTGTCCGCCTTCCGCATGAATCCGCACTTCCCGGTGAACACCCTGCTGATCCAGCGCGGCCTCGTGGCGGCCGGGCGCGCGGGCGTGGCCGAGGCCTATCGGGAGGCCGTCCTCGCCGCCATGTGGGAGCAGGGGCTGAAGATGGACGACCCGGCGGTGGTCGCCCAGGTTCTGGACGCTGCGGGTCTGGATTCCCGCGTCCTTCTGGAGGCGACCCAGGACCCGGCGGTGAAGGCCGAGCTGATGGCCGCCACCGAGGCCGCCGCCGCCCGCGGGGCGTTCGGCGCGCCCACCTTCTTCGTCGGCGCGGAGATGTTCTTCGGCAAGGACCGGCTGGATCAGGTCGAGGCCGAGCTCGCCGCCTGACGCTCAGGGGCGCCGGAACACGTGGACGTCGCCCACCTGGCCCAGGGCGATGAGATCGCCGTCCGGCTCCAGGCCCGCGGAACGGGCGAAGGGCGCCGGATCGGCGGCGTAGTAGGTCAGGCGCTCGCGCGAGGACGCCTGCACCCGTCCCTGGGCGTCGCGGACCTGATAGTCGAGCACCTGGTCGAAACGGCCGATCTCCGGCCGCGCGCGCCGGTCGTGGACGAAGACCAGCAGTTCCTGACCCTGGTCGTTGAAGGGCGCGCGCAGCACGGGCCGATCGGGCGGCGGCGCCGGGGCCGCGGCCAGCCTGTCGGCCCGGGGGAGGTGGAAGGCGGCCCGGCCGCCGGGCGCCAGCCGCGCCGCCACGCCCCCGAAGACGTTCTTCCAGGCGGCGCCCGCCGGCAGGTGGGCGAGGCCGAAATAGGGGCAGACGATCGCATCGAACGGCCCTGGAACCGACAGGGCGGCCATGTCGCCCCGCACGAGGGTCACCCGCGCGGCGATCTCCGGCGGCGCCGCCTGGCGCCGCGCCTCGGCCTGGGCGAGCATGAGGGGCGAGAGGTCGAGGCCGACCACCGTGAAGCCGCGCTCGGCCAGGGCCAGGCAGACGCGGCCCGTGCCGGCGCCGAGCTCCAGAACGCGGCCGCCCTCGGGCGCGAGGCGCGCATAGATGTCGACGTCCCCGGAGAGGTCCGGGTCGAGCGCCGTGGTCAGGTCGTAGAAGGGCGCCGACAGACCGCCGGGCGAATAATAGGGTTTGACCTCGGCCATTTTCACTCCCTGGACGTGAAGGAGAGGCCGCGCCTGAGGGAAAGGCAAGGTCCGGCATTGCGCCCGCTCAAGGCGCAGCCCACATTCCCCCGCGAAACTGCGCCTTTCAGGTTCGAACTCGGAGCGCCCGCCTTGAAAAGTCTCGCCGCCCGTCTCGCCCGCGCCGCCGCGCTGGTCCTCCTGCCGCTGGCGCTCGCCGGCTGCGGGATCAACACCATTCCGACCAAGGACGAGCAGGCCAAGGCGGCCTGGGCCGAGGTGCAGAACCAGTATCAGCGCCGGTCCGACCTGATCCCCAACCTGGTGGCCACCGTTCAGGGTTACGCCGACCAGGAACAGGAGGTGCTGACCGCCGTCACCGAGGCCCGCGCCTCGGCGACCCAGGTGCAGGTGGACGCCTCCACCATCACCGATCCCGAGCAGTTCCAGCGCTTCGCCCAGGCCCAGGACCAGCTCACCGGCGTGCTGGGCCGCCTGATGATGATCCAGGAGCGCTATCCCGAGCTGCGCTCGAATCAGAACTTCCTGGCCCTGCAGAGCCAGCTGGAAGGCACGGAGAACCGCATCGCCATCGCCCGGCGCGACTACAACGAGGCCGTCCGCGACTACAACACCGAGATCCGCACCTTCCCGGGGGCGATCTGGGCCAACACCGTGCACGGCTGGGCCGAGCCCATGCAGACCTTCGAGGCCTCGCCCGCGGCCCAGACCGCGCCGACCGTGTCCTTCGACCAGCCCGCGGCGCCGGCCGCCCAGCCTGCGCCTGCACCGGCCGCTCAGCCCGCGCCTGAGCCCGCGCCGGCCCAATGACGCTTCTGGCCCGCGCCGTCCGCGGGCTGGCGCTTTCGGTGGTTCTGGCCTTCGCCGGGGCCCCGGCGGCCCTGGCGGCGCCGACCTTTCCCGAGCTGACCGGCCGCGTCGTCGACGGGGCCGACATCCTCTCGCCCCAGGCCGAGACGCAGCTCACCGGCGAGCTCGCCGCCCTGGAGGCCCAGACCGGCCGCCAGCTGGTCGTGGTCACGCTTGCGGACCTGCAGGGCTATGAGATCGAGGACTATGGCTATCAGCTCGGCCGCGCCTGGGGCATCGGCCAGGCTGAAACCGACTCCGGCGCCCTCTTCATCGTCGCGCCCAACCAGCGGAAGGTGCGGATCGAGGTCGGCTACGGCCTGGAGCCGATCCTGACCGACGCCCTGTCGTCCACCATCCTGCAGCGCATCGTCCTGCCCGAATTCCGCGAGGGGCGGATGGAGGCGGGCGTCGTCGCCGGGACCGAGGCCATCATCCGCCAGCTCGGCCTGCCGGAGGAGGAGGCGCGCGCCCTCGCCGCCCAGGCCGCCGAGCGGCAGGCGAGTCACGACGACGGCGGCGTCGCCGTGCCGATCATCTTCGTCCTGTTCATCGTCTTCTGGATCATCGGCGGCTTCATGGGCGCTTTCGGCCGGGGCCGGCGCCGGCGGGGCGGCCTCTGGTGGCTCCTGCCGCTGCTGATCTCCAGCGGCGGCCATCGTCATCGCGGCGGAGGCGGCGGCTTCGGAGGCGGCTCCTTCGGCGGTGGAGGCTTCTCCGGCGGGGGCGGCTCCTTCGGCGGCGGCGGATCCTCGGGGAGCTGGTGAGATGTTGAACGACGAAGATCGCGCCAAGGTGAAGGCCGCCGTCCGCGCGGCCGAGCGGCGCACCACCGGCGAGCTCTATTGCGTGATCGCCGAGGAATCCTCCGACTATCGCGAAACCCCCTTCATCTGGGCGGGCCTCGCCGCCCTGGCCGCGCCCGCCATCCTGCTGCTGGCCGGGGTCGAGGTCTCCGTCCCTGACGCCTTCGTCCCCTGGACCGCGGCCCAGGCCGGGGCGGCGGCCGAACAGGCGGTGCGCGGCGCCCTGACCATGGCGCTGGTGCTCCAGGCGGGCCTGTTCGTCGCGGTGGCGGCGATCGGCTCGATCACGCCCTTCCGCCGCTTCATGACGCCGCGCAGCGTCAAGCAGGACCGCGCCCGACGCCGCGCCGAGGAGCTGTTCCTGGCCAAGAACCTGCACCAGACGCGGGAGCGGACCGGCGTGCTGGTCTTCGTCTCTCTGGCCGAGCACGCCGCCGAGATCCTGGCGGACGAGGGAATCTCGGCGGTCGTCGAGCAGGCCGAGTGGGACGCCGCCGTCGCCGCCCTGGTGGCCGAGGCCCGCGCCGGGCGGCCGGCCGATGGCCTCGCCAAGGCCGTCGAAATGGTGGGCGACATCCTCGCCCGCCGCTTCCCGGCCGACGCGACGGACAACCCCAACGAGCTGCCCGATTCCGTGGTGGAGCTGCCGGCGCTCTAACGGCCGTTTACACCGCCGCTTCCGCGCCCGTACTCTTTCCGACGAGGAAACGACAACAGGGGACGGGGCATGGCCTACCAGCTCAACGTCAATGGCCGGGCCTATGAGGCCGACGTGGAGGCGGACACCCCGCTGCTCTGGGTGCTGCGCGATACGCTGGGCCTCGTGGGGACCAAGTATGGCTGCGGCATCGCCCAATGCGGCGCCTGCACCGTCCATGCGGACGGCGCGCCGATCCGCGCCTGCGTGACCCCGGTCGAGGCGGTCGGCGGGGTCCAGATCACCACCATCGAGGGCGCGGCGGCGCTGGAGCCGGGCGCCCGCGTCCAGCAGGCCTGGCGCGAGCTCGACGTGGCCCAGTGCGGCTACTGCCAGCCGGGCCAGATCATGTCGGCCACGGCGCTGCTCACGGCGAATCCGAAGCCCACCGACGCCGACATCGACGCGGCCATGGCCGGCAACCTCTGCCGCTGCGCCACCTATGTCCGCATCCGCGCCGCCATCAAGCGCGCCTCGGGCCAGGAGGTCTGAACCATGGGCCTCATTCCCACCTTCACCCCCTCGCGGCGTGCGATCCTGGCCGGCGGCGGCGCCGGCGGTCTCGTCCTGGCCTTCAGCCTGGCCGGCAGGAACGCTGCGGCCCAGGAGGCCGGCAAGCTCAACGCCTTCGTCCAGATCGCGCCGGACGGCTGGGTGACCATCGTCTCCAAGAACCCCGAGATCGGCCAGGGCATCAAGACCTCCCTGCCGATGCTGATCGCCGAGGAGCTGGACGTGGACTGGGCGCGCGTGCGCACGGTCCAGGCCGACAACGATCCGGAGGCCTATGGCCGCCAGTTCGCCGGCGGCAGCATGGCCACCCCCCTGCACTGGGACCAGCTGCGCCAGGTGGGCGCGGCCGGGCGCGCCATGCTGATTTCCGCCGCGGCCGCCGACTGGGGCGCGCCGGCGGACGAGCTCTCCACCGAACCGGGCGTGGTGGTCCACGCCGCCTCCGGCCGCCGGGCCGACTACGGTTCGCTGGCCGCCAAGGCCGCGACCATGCCTGCGCCTGCGCTCGACAGCGTGCCGCTGAAGGACGCTTCCCAGTACCGCATCATCGGCAAGCCCACCCCGCAGGTGGACGTCGACGCCATCGTCACCGGCCAGCCCCTGTTCGGCATCGATATGCGTCTGCCGGGCATGCTCTATGCGACCTATGAGAAGGCCCCGGTCTTCGGCGCCAGGGTGGCCAGCGCCGACCTGGCGGCGGCCAAGGCGGTGAAGGGCGTGCGCGACGCCTTCGTGCTGGAGGGCGGCGAGGAGTTCGACGGCCTCGCCCCCGGGGTGGCGGTGGTCGCAGACTCCTGGTGGCAGGCGCGCAAGGGCCGCGAGGCCCTGAAGGTGAAGTGGGCCGACCATCCGACCGCGTCTCAGTCCAGCGCCGGCTACGCCGCCCGCGCCCAGGCGTTGGCGGGCGGCGCGCCCGGAAAGACGCTGCGCCAGGACGGCGACGTGGCCGCAGGTCTGGCCGCGTCCGCCAAGACGGTGGAGGCGGAGTACTTCTACCCCTTCCTCAGCCATGCGACGCTCGAGCCGCAGAACTGCACGGCCCACTTCCACGATGGCAAGATGGAGATCTGGGCGCCGACCCAGCTGCCCGAGCCCGGCCGTCAGATCGTGGCCAAGACGCTGGGCCTGAAGCCCGAGGACGTCATTGTCCACATGACGCGCATCGGCGGCGGCTTCGGCCGCCGGCTGATGAACGACTACATGGTCGAGGCCGCGGCCATCGCGCACCGCACCGGCGCGCCGGTGAAGCTCGTCTGGACGCGCGAAGACGACATGCGCCACGACTTCTACCGCCCGGCCGGCTTCCACTTCCTGCGGGGCGGGGTGAGCGCCGACGGCAAGATCGCCGCCTGGGCCGACCATTTTGTCACCTTCGGCCAGGGCGAGGAGACCGCCCGCAGCGCCGGCATGGCCCCGACCGAGTTCCCGGCGCGGTTCGTCGACAACTACCGGCTCGACGTCTCGATGATGCCGCTGGGCGTGCCCACGGGGCCGCTTCGGGCGCCGGGCAGCAACGCCATCGCCTTCGTGGTGCAGTCCTTCATCGACGAACTGGCCCATGCCGCCGGGGCCGACCCCGTGGCCTTCCGCCTGCAGCTCCTGGGCGACCGGGGCCTGGTGGGCGAGCCCGGCCGTGGCGGCTACGACGCCGGCCGCATGGCCGCCGTCCTGCGTCTGGTGGCGGAGAAGTCCGGCTGGGACCAGAAGCCGTCGGAGCCGCGCCGCGGCAAGGGCGTGGCCTTCCACTACAGCCATCTCGGCTATTTCGCCGAGGTCGCCGAGGTGGCGGTCGGCGCCGACGGAGCCGTGCGGGTGGAGAAGGTCTGGGTCGCCGCCGATGTGGGCCGCCAGATCATCAATCCGCTGGGCGCGCTCAACCAGATCGAGGGCTCGGTGATCGACGGGATTTCGGAAATGTCCGGCCAGATCACCATCGCGGGCGGCGCGGTCGAGCAGGGCAATTTCGACACCTTCCCCCTGTTGCGCATCGATGCGGCGCCGGTGATCGAGACCCACTTCATCAAGAGCGACAATCCGCCCACGGGCCTGGGCGAACCCGCCCTGCCGCCGGTGGTCCCGGCCGTGGCCAACGCCATCTTCGCGGCCACCGGCAAGCGGATCCGCAAGCTGCCCCTCGACCCGACCCAGCTCGCCGCCAGCTGAGCGGCGGCGAGACCATGCGTCGCATCCTGATCGCCAACCGCGGCGAGATCGCCATCCGCATCGCCCGGACGGCGGCGGAGATGGGGCTGGCCGCCGTCGCCGTCCATCCGGCCGATGACGCCCAGTCGCTGCACGTGCGCCGGGCCGATGCGGCCGTGCTCCTGCCGGGGCAGGGGCCGGCCGCCTATCTCGACATCGCCGCCCTGGTTCAGGCCGCCAAGGACGCCGGCTGCGACGCCGTGCATCCGGGCTACGGCTTCGTGAGCGAAAACCCCGACTTCGCCCGCGCCTGCGCCGAGGCCGGCCTCACCTTCATCGGGCCTTCGCCGGAGACGCTGGCCCTCTTCGGCGACAAGGCCCGCGCCCGGGCTCTGGCCCGGCAGGCCGGCGCGCCTGTCCTGCCGGGCACGGACGGCGAAACCTCTCTGGACGAGGCGACCGCCTTCCTCGCCGCTCTGGGCGAGGGCGCCTGCGTCATGGTCAAGGCTCTGGCCGGCGGCGGCGGGCGCGGCATGCGTCCGGCCGCCTCGGCCGAGGACCTGGCGGCGGCCTTCGAACGCTGCGCCTCGGAGGCCCAGGCGGCCTTCGGCGATCCCCGTCTCTATGTGGAGCAGTTTCTGCCGCGCGCGCGCCATGTGGAGGTGCAGATCGCCGGCGACGGGACCGAGATCGTCCACCTGTACGACCGCGAATGCAGCCTGCAGCGCGCCCGGCAGAAGGTGGTGGAGATCGCGCCCGCCGCCATGATCCCGCAGGCGGTCCGCGAGCGCCTCTTCGCCGCCGCCGTCGCGCTCGGCCGCGCCGCCGGCTATCGCGGGCTCGGCACCATCGAGTTCCTGGTCGAGGGCGAAACCGCCGTCTTCATCGAGGCCAACGCCCGGCTGCAGGTCGAGCACACGGTGACCGAGGAGGTCCTCGGCCTCGATCTCGTCCGCCTACAGATTGAGTTAGCGCAGGGGCGCGGCCTGGCCGAGCTTGGCCTGACGCAGGACAGGGTCCCGCCGCCGCGCGGCTGCGCCATCCAGGCGCGGGTGAACCTGGAGAGCCTGACGCCCGACGGCCAGGTGCGGCCCTCGGGCGGGACGTTGTCGGCCTGTGATCCGCCCTCGGGACCCGGCGTGCGGGTCGACGGCTACGGCTATGCCGGCTACCTCACCAATCCGCGCTACGACTCGCTGCTGGCCAAGGTGATCGTGCAGGCCGGCGATCTGCCGGCCGCCGCATCCAAGGCCTATCGCGCCCTGTCGGAGTTCCGCATCGCCGGCGCTGCGACCAATATCGGCGTCCTCCAGAGCCTGCTCGCCCACCCGGCGGTCCGCGACGGAGAGATCCATACGCGCTTTGTCGAGGAGCATCTCGGCGACCTCCTCGGCGGCGAGCATCCGCAGCTCTATTTCCAGGAGACGGGCGGTCCGCGCCGGGCCGGCGCCGCCGTGGATTCCAGCGATCCCCTCGCCGTCCTCGCCCACGGCAAGGTCGAGCCCGCGGCGTCGGCGGAACGGCCGGCGCCCGCCGACGGTCCCGCCGGTACGGAGGCCCTGCGTGCGCCCTTGCAGGGGACGGTGATCAGCCTCTCGGCCAGCGTCGGTCAGACGGTGCGCCGGGGCGAGGGGCTGCTCGTCATGGAAGCCATGAAGATGGAGCACGTGATCGCCGCCGAGACGTCCGGCGTGGTGCGCGAGATCACGGTCGCCGAGGGCGAGACCGTCTTCGAGGGCCACCCGCTCGCCTTCATCGAGCCGGTCGAGGGGCTGGCGGGCGCGGGCGAGGCGGCCGAGGCCGTCGACCTCGACGCGGTCCGGCCCGACCTCGCCGAGGTGCTGGACCGGCAGGCCCGCACCCGCGACGCCGCAAGGCCAGAGGCGGTGGCGCGGCGGCGCAAGACCGGACAGCGCACGGCGCGGGAGAATATCGACGACCTGTGCGATCCCGGCTCCTTCACCGAGTACGGATCCCTGGTGGTGGCGGCCCGCCGCCGCCGAAACACCATGGACGAACTGATCGCCCAGACGCCGGCCGACGGCCTCGTCATGGGCCTGGGCCAGGTGAACGGCGAGCGCTTCGGCGAGGAGCGCGCCCGCTGCGCGGTGCTGTCCTACGACTACACCGTGCTGGCCGGCACCCAGGGCGCCCACAATCACGAGAAGCTCGACCGCATGGCCGAACTCGCCCTGCGCTGGAAGCTGCCGACGGTCTTCTTCACCGAGGGCGGCGGCGGGCGGCCCGGCGACACCGAGGGCGGCGGCTTCATCCGCGGCTTCGAGTTCTGGGGCCGTCTGTCGGGCGCCGTGCCGCTGGTGGGCGTCGTCTCCGGCCGCTGCTTCGCCGGCAACGCCGCCATCCTCGGCTGCTGCGACGTGATCATCGCCACGAAGGACACGGCGCTCGGCATGGGCGGGCCGGCCATGGTGGAGGGCGGCGGCCTCGGCGTCTTCCGGCCCGAGGAGATCGGTCCCCTCGACGTCATGCAGAGGAACGGCGTCATCGACGTGCTGGTGGAGGACGAGGCCGCCGCCGTCGCCGCAGCCAAACAGTACCTCTCCTACTTCCAGGGCCCGGTCGCCGACTGGACCTGCGCCGACCAGCGGCTCCTGCGTCGGGCTATCCCGGAGAACCGCCTGCGGGTCTATGACGTCCGGGCCCTGATCGAGACCCTGTGCGACGAGGGCTCGGTTCTGGAGCTTCGCCCCCGCTTTGGCCTCGCCATGGTCACCGCCTTCGGGCGGATCGAGGGCCGGCCGGTGGGGATCATCGCCAACAATCCCCAGCACCTGGGCGGGGCCATCGATTCCGAGGCCTCCGACAAGGCCGCCCGCTTCATGCAGGTCTGCGAGGCCTTCGACATCCCCATCGTCTCCCTGTCGGACACGCCGGGCAATATGGTGGGGCCGGAGGCGGAGAAGACCGGCCTCATCCGCCACTGCTCGCGCCTCTTCGTCATCGGCGCCAACCTGACCGTGCCGATCTTCTCGGTCATCCTGCGCAAGAGCTACGGCCTGGGGGCCATCGCCATGACCGGCGGCTCCTATCAGGCGGCCATGTTCTGCGTCGCCTGGCCCACGGGCGAGTTCGGCGGCATGGGCCTGGAGGGCTCGGTCAAGCTCGGCTACCGCAACGAACTGGCCGCCATCGAGGACCCGGCCGCCCGCAAGGCGAGGTTCGACGAAATGGTCGCCGCCGCCTACGCCCGCGGCAAGGCCCTGGCCCGGGCCACAACCCCCGAACTCGACGACGTCATCGACCCCGCCGACACCCGCCGCTGGATCGTCGCGGGGCTGAAGTCGCTGCCGCCGGTCCCGCCGAGGACGGGCAAGAAACTGCCGTGGATCGACGCTTGGTGAAGCAGGCGTCGTTCTCTATACGTTCTCGCCGCGCATAGGCTGCAGCGGACGGGCGAAATGGGCGTGAGGCTGGACTGGCTGGCGGTGCGGGCGGGGAGGCGGAAGGCGCTTCTCGATCGTCTGGATCTCGAGTTGGCCGGCGAGGTGAGCCAGGAGGTCGGCGAGGGACTGGTGCTGGCCACGCTGCCCTCCGGGTGGCTCGTCCTGGTGGGCCCCCACGATGACCCCGCCATTCTCCCCAACATCGGGCCTGCGTCCGAAGCCTGCGGCGAGGGCTTGGGCGGCCAGGTCGTCGAATCGGTCGGTTACAGCCGTCTGCAGCGCTACGAGGCCGGCCGAATGCTGTGGTCGCTGGCCTCGGGGGCGTCGACGGGCATTTCTGAACGTTCCGGTGCGCCGCCGCCGCTGCCCGAGGATTGCGCCACGCCGTTCGAGGCTGTGCTCGCCCTGTCGGAGAGTCTATGCGGCTATCGTCCTGGCGAGACGTCGGGGTTGGCTTGGCGACGCCTTGTCCGCCGCGGCGCTGCGCGGCCTGCCAATGGTGGCGGCGCGTTGCTCCAGAGGATGCGGATCGAGCTGATCCCCTTACTTGAGGACCTCGGCTGGAGCGCGCCGCCCGTGCCGAAGATGGCGGACGCTGGCGTTATCACCCGCGAGCTTGGCGACCATCGACAGACGATCTGGTTCGAGTACGCCAGCGGACGCGAGACCTACATCCGCGTCCACTTTGAGAGCGCCGACGCGCAGGACGGCGACAGTCGCGGCGAACTGGGTTTTGTGGGCGCGCCGCGGAAGGAGCCTCTGCCGGTCTGGAAGCGCTTCACCTGGAAGCGGCTGGCCGAGCTCTCAAACTACCCGCCTGGGCCCGCCGACCCCATCACCGCGGCGCTCGACCGCGCCCGGGAGGAAATCCAGGTCGCCGACGCCTACCTGAGGACCGGCGCGCCCGACCGCCGCATCTACGTCACTCAACGCTGGCCGCAAGCCTGATCAACGGCGGCTGTTGAGCATCAGCGCTCGCCGGCCGGCTCCACCAGCCATTCCCTGACCTCGGGCGGGGCGGCTTCGGCCCAGACGAGCAGGGCGTCCAGGGCGGGGCAGAGGGTCTGGCCCCAGTCGGTGAGGTGGTATTCCACGCGGGGCGGGACCTCGTGGTGGACGATGCGGGCGACGACGCCGTCGGCCTCCAGCTGGCGCAGCTGCTGGATCAACATCTTCTGCGAGACGCCCGGGATCGCCTTCTCCAGCTCGGAGAAGCGCCGCCGCTGTCCGCCGAACAGCTGGAACAGGATGACCAGCTTCCAGCGGCCCTCAAGGATGCGCAGGGCGTTCTGCACGCTCCGCGCCCCGCCCGCGGGCGTGTAGTCCGGGCGCTTACTTTTTTGTGGGTTCCCCACTTTTTCGTCGGTTCTTGTCATGCGGAAAGCCTGAACGCACCTCTGCCGGAGAACAAGGCCGCACGGCGGCCCGACCGGATGGAGATTGAACCATGAATGCGCTTCCCGAACCCGTCGCCCGCTATCCGAAGGCCAGCGCCGAACTGGACGCGCAGGGCGCGCTTTCGCCCTTCGCCCCCGATGCGGTGGTGGTCGACGAAGGCCGCACGCACAAGGGGACGGCCGAGATCGCCGACTGGATCGCCCAGGCGGCCGTTGCGGTGAAGGCCCGTCCGGCCGTTCTCTCCGCCGACTTGGAGGACGGGGCGCACCTCGTCCGCGCCTCGGTGTCGGGCGACTTTCCCGGCAGTCCGGTCGAGCTGACCTTCCGCTTCCACCTCTCGCCGGACGGCATCTCGCGCCTGGAGATCCGGCCGTGAGCGGCGCGCCGGGTCTGGAGTTCGAGGGGCGGCGGGTCGTGCTGACGGGCGGCGGCGCCGGCGCCGGTCACGCCGTCTTCCGCAGGCTTTCGGCCGCCGGCGCCCGCGTGGTGACAGCCGGGCGGTCGGATGCCGTGGAGGGGCTCCCGCCTGAGGCCTACGTGCAGGCGGACCTCACCACCGCGCCGGGTGTCGCAGCGTTTGTGGACGCCGCGCTCGACCGCCTCGGCGGCGTCGACGCCGTGATCCACGTGGTCGGCGGCTCCAAGGCCCCGGCCGGCGGTTTCGCCGCTCTGGACGACGCCGAGTGGGCGAGCGAGATCGACCTGAATCTGATGACGGCGGTGCGGCTCGACCGCGCCCTGGTTCCGCACCTGATCGCCCAGGGCCATGGCGTCGTGGTTCATACCGGCTCGATTCAGAGCCGCATGCCGCTCTACGACGCCACGATCGCCTATGCCGCGGCCAAGGCGGCGCTGACCACCTACAGCAAGGCGCTCGCCAACGAGGTCGGGCCCAAGGGCGTGCGGGTCAATCTCGTCTCGCCCGGCGGCATCAACACCGACGGGACGAAGCGGCTGGTGCGGCGGCTGGCGGAGCAGTCAGGCCGCGGCGAGGCCGAGGCGATGAAGGACCTGCTGGCGGCGCTCGGCGGCGTCCCGCTCGGCCGCTTCGCCGAGCCGGGGGAGGTGGCCGAGCTGATCGCCTTCCTCGCTTCCGACCGGGCCGCCGCCATCCACGGGGCCGAGTTCGTCATCGACGGCGGGACCCTGCCGACGGTTTAGGAGCTTCAGGACGCGCGTTCCGACAACCGATTCCCGCTTTTCGGAACGCGCGTCAGTGCGGCACGTACTGGCGCAGGACGTCTTCGATGATGCGTTCGAGCTGGTCGAGCGTGTTGCAGGTCTTGGCCAGGTGGCAGAAGGGCAGGTAGCGGGTCATGACGCTGTCGCCCTGGCTCCAGTAGCTCTCCGGCTCTGGATTGAGCCAGATGACCGAGCGGGACCGCTCGTGAATGGTGCGCATGATGTCCAGGCGCGGGTCGGCGTAGTTGGAGCGCGCGTCGCCCAGGAAGATCACCGTGGTGTGGCGGTCCAGGCTGTCGAGATGGTTCGCGGCGAAGTCCTCCAGCGCCTTGCCGTAGTCGGTCTGCTGGAAGCCGATGCGCTTGAGCACCTCCAGGATCGCCTTGTCGACGCCGTGCTCGTCCAGGATCTGGTTGACCGGAATCATCCGTCCCGAGAAGGCGAAGGCGTCCAGGCGGTCGACCACCTCGTTCAGGCTGTAGAGGAAGGTCAGCAGGAACTGGGCCGCGGCGGCCACCGACTTGGAGACGTCGCAGATGGCGACGATCTTGGGCTTGTCGACGCGCTCGGTCTTCCAGACGACGTTGAACGGCACGCCGCCATAGGCCATCGACTGGCGCAGGGTGCGGCGGACGTCCAGGTGGCCCTTCCTGGCCCGGTTGCGGCGGCGGGAATAGCGGTCGGCCAGACGCTTGGCCATCTTGCGGACCACCGCCTGCATCATCTGCAGGTCGACCGGATCGATGCCGCCCTCGGCGTTCAGCGCCTTGCGGGCCAGGAGCTCTTCGCGCAGCTGGCGGCCGCTCTCGGCGGCGTAGAGATCGTGCTGGCGCTGGACATAGCGCTGGGCCTCGGCCGTCAGCGCCCGCTTGCCGGCCTCCAGCCGTTTGGCCAGGCCTTCGCCGCCGGGGTCTTCCAGCTTGCGCGCCTGGGCGATGATCTTCTCGATCTCGGTGATTCCCAGCTCGTCCAGCAGGCGCCGCGTCAGGCGGCTCTTCTGTGTGGACAGGCGGATTTCGGAGACCTGCGCCTCCTGGCCCGCCTTCTCGATGGCCTGGGCGAGGCCGTTGGCGTCGCCCTGCAGGATCATCTGGGCGATCTGCGAGCCGGCGGCCTCCTCGGAGACGTCCTCCAGCTTGGCCTCAGGCTCGGAGTCCTGGCCCTGCTGCGGCGGCGGCTCGCCCATGTCGAAGGCCGAGCGAGCGAAGAAGTTGTCGAAGGCGCGGTCGAACCGCGCCACCTCCTCTTCGCTCTTGGCGAGCGTCGCGCACAGCGCGTCCTTCAGCAGCTCGCGGTCGGCGTAGCCCACGCGCGCCACGGCTTCGTGGGCGTCGATGGCCTCGGCCGGGGAGACGCCGACATCCGCGGCCCGGAGCGCGCGGATGAAGTCTTCCATCTGATGTTGCATGGGCGTCGGCCCCTTACGTCAGGCGCTGGCCTCGGCGGTGCGCAGAAGCTCGCTCACCTGCGGCTCGACGGCCTGGATGTCCTGCTCGAACTTCAGGATCACGTTCAGCGTGTCGCGCACCAGGGCCGGCTCCAGGCTGTCGGCGTGCATCAGGATCAGCGCCCGGGCCCAGTCCACCGTCTCGGAGATGGAGGGCGACTTGCGCAAATCCAGTTCGCGCAGGGCGTGGACGAAGCCGACCAGCTGGTGGTTCAGGCGCGCTTCGATGTCGGGCACACGGCTGGCCACGATCTGGCGCTCCAGGCTCGCCTCCGGCAGCGGTATGTGCAGGTGCAGGCAGCGGCGTTTCAGGGCGTCGCCCAGGTCGCGGACATTGTTCGACGTCAGGAAGACGATGGGCGGCGTCTTGGCCTTGATCACGCCCAGCTCCGGCACCGAGGCCTGGTAGGCCGACAGCACTTCGAGCAGGAAGGCTTCGAAGGCCTCGTCCGACTTGTCGATCTCGTCGATCAGCAGGACGCAGCCGTCGTCCTCGCGCAGGGCCTTCATCAGCGGCCGGGGCTCGAGGAAGGGCTCGGAGAAGAACATGTCGCCCATGCCGTGCAGGCGCTCCATGGCCTCGTCCATGCCCTGGGCGTCGGCCAGTTCGGCGCCCATGCGGTCCTTGAGGATCTGGGTGTAGAGGAGCTGCTTGCCGTATTTCCACTCGTACAGCGCCTTGGACTCGTCGAGGCCCTCGTAGCACTGCATGCGGATCAGCGGCAGGTCGAGCAGCTTGGCGGTGGACAGCGCCAGCTCCGTCTTGCCGACGCCGGCGACGCCCTCGACCAGGATGGGCTTCTGCAGGTTCACGGCCATGTAGAGGGCCGTGGCGATGCGCCGGGAGGCGATATAGCCGACGCCGGCGAGGCCCTCGATCAGGGTCTGTACGGAGGCGAAGGCGTTCGCCGACGGCTCGCTGTTCGCCGCCTGAGCCAAAATCGTCAAAGTCTCAAACTTTCAAAATGGGCGCGGCCGTCAAAGCGGCGCGCGGAAAGACGTTCAATTCCGCGATTGTGCCAACCGGCGCGCCCTCTGCGCAACCCCGCTCGCCAACCGGTTCAGGGCGCGTCGGTCAGGAAGTCGAGAATCGCCTTGCGGGATTCCGGCTCGTCCAGGGTTGGCGCATGGCCGGTCTCGGCCACCTCCAGCCGACGCATCTGCGGGGCGGCGGCCTGCATCCGGTCGGCCGTGGCGGATTTGAGCAGGTCCGAGGTCGCGCCGCGGATGAGCAGCAGCGGACGAGCCACCGAGAGCGCGGTGAAGAGCGGCCACAGATCGGCCGAGGGCTGCGACTGGCCGGGGGGCAGGGGGCTGAAGGCCTCGGCGATGGCCGGGTCGTAGTCGGGCATCAGCCGGCCGGGCGCCTCCTCCCGCCAGGTCCGGCGGGCGAAGGTGATCCATTCGGCGTCGCTCAGGCGGGGCAGGGCCTCGCCGTTGACGGCCCGGGCGCGCATGGCGGCCTCGGTCCAGGTCGCCGCCGGTTCCACCTTGCCCACATAGCCGGCGATCCGCGTCAGGCCTTCGGCGGCGATCTCGGCCCCGATGTCGTTCAGCACGGCGCCGGCGATCAGGTCCGGCCGCAGGGTCGACAGCGTCATGGTGATGATGCCGCCCATGGAGGTGCCGACGAAGATGGCGCGGGAGATGCCCGCCGCGCCCAGCAGGGCGGCCACGTCGCCGGCATAGACGGCCGGATTGTAGTTGCTGACGTTCGGGTCGCGCGCCGACTGGCCCCGGCCGCGCATGTCCAGCGCCAGGACCCGGCGGCCGGCGGCGGCGATCGCCGGCGCCAGACCCTCGAAATCCTTCGAATTGCGCGTCAGACCGTGCAGGCAGACGACCGGCAGGCGGGCTTCCCCCTCGGCGCCGGCATAGTCGCGGGAAAACAGCGACAGCCCGTCGGGCGAGGTCCAGCGGCGTGCGACGCCCGCCGGCGCCGCCGGCGCCGCCGGCTGCGGCGCGGCCGCCGCGCCCCCGAACATGCGCTGGAAGATGTTCGCCATGGCCGTCTCCCCGATCTGCCCCTCAGGGCGGCCATCCTGACAGGTTTCCGGCCCCGGCGCGCGTGTCTTCAGCCCAGGCCGTAAGGCTTGTAGGGGCCGGCGATGAGCTGCTCGAAGATCCCCGTCCCCGTCTGCTCGGCGCCGTCCGGACGGGCCATGGTCACCTTCGACAGGGCCTGGATGTGGACGTTCTCGGGCGCGGCCATGTCGGCGGCGGCGAGATCGATGGCCTCGCGCTCGACGACCAACTCGCCCTTGTAGGCCCCGTGCCGCCAGGCCCCGGAATAGCCGATGCCGCGCATCAGGAAGGTGAGGATCGGCTCGAAGCGGATCCTCGCGACACCCTCGGGCAGGGGCAGTTCGAGCACGCCGCCCTTGGCGTGGCGGGTTCCGGGCGCAAGCTCGACCGCCGTCATTCGGGCGGCCTCGGTCACATGGCCCTCGCCCTGGGCCGCGCCGTCGGGCAGCACGACGGCGCGCGTGTTCCAGGGCGTCCCCTGCGGGTCGGCGTTGACGTGGAAGAAGACGCTCTCGCGCTCGAAGTTCAGCGGCGTCCACTGCCAGAAGAAGCCCATGAGCGCGGGGTCGAGCGGGACTGGCGGCTGCGGGTCGGGCGCGCCGACGGGCCGCACGCCCCAGGAGCGGTCCCGCGTGCCGACGCTGCCGGCCGGCAGGTCGCGCCGGTCGCCGTCGACGGCGATCCAGCCTTCGCAGCGGACGTTCTGGGTCAGGCGCGTATAGTCCATGAAGGCCCGCGGCCCCATGCGCCGGATGAAGCGCGGCTCCTCGATGGGGAAGGCGCGACCGGTGAAGGTGATCTCGGCTTCGAGCCCCTCGCCGTTCACCTTCACCTTCAGCACCTGGAGCGGCTCGACCACCTCGATGGTGATGGGACCGACGGTCAGGTCCAGGCGCTCCGAATACAGGATCTTCGAGGCGTGCAGGCAGTGTTCGATCCCGTCGCGGATCACGGCGAAATGGGCGTCGGCCACGTTCAGGTGCGGATAGACGCCGAACGCCACGGCGAAATAGGTCGCGCCGTCGGGGCTGTAGCCGTTGAAGAAGTAGCGGTCGTAGAAGTTCCGGTCCGTCCCCGCATAGGCCACCGGCTCCGGCGTCTGATGGATGGGAAAGTCGTCGGCCTTGGTCAGCATGGGCGTCCTCCGGATGGCTCATTAGTTCTAGGGCGCTCGATTGTCGGTATTGCGACGCCGCGCTCGGCCGCAGTATCAAGTGAACCAAGATAACAAGACAAGGGAGGCGGCGTCCGCTGCCGTCGCGTAAGGAAATGGCTGCCGCAGGGTCAGCATTCCGTCGCGTCAAGCGGGCCCGGGAAGAGGACCATGACTGAGGACGCTGCGCGCATCCCAGATGAGCATGCGCAAACTCTGGTCGATCCCAAGGCGTATGCCGACGGACGCATCCATGAAACCTATGCCTGGTTGAGGGCGAACAACCCGTTCGGCCGCGCCTATCCGGAGGGGTTCGAGCCCTTCTGGGTGGCCACCAAGCATGCCGACATCCTGGAGATCAGCCGGCAGAACGCCCTCTTCCTGAACGGCGACAAGTCGCCGACCATCGTCAATGCGGAGACCGACAAGCGCATCCGCGAAATGACCGGCGGAAGCCCGCACCTGCTGCGGACCCTCATCCACATGGATGAGCCCGACCACATGAAGTACCGCACCCTGACCCAGGCCTGGTTCATGCCCCAGAACCTGCGGAAGATGGAGGAGCGCATCCGCGGCGTGGCCAGGGCGTCGGTCGAGCAGATGGCTGCGACCGGCGGCAAGTGCGACTTCGTCCGCGAGGTGGCGCTGCACTACCCCCTGCGGGTGATCATGGAGATCATGGGCGTGCCGCCGGAAGACGAGCCGCGCATGCTGATGCTGACCCAGGAGCTGTTCGGCGCCGCCGACCCCGAACTGGCGCGCAAGGAAGAGCCCGATCCCGCCGGCAAGCTGACGCCCGGCGTCATCACCGACTTCTTCGAGTACTTCCGCAAGCTGTCGGCCGACCGCCGCGCCCATCCGGGCGACGATCTGGCCAGCGTCATCGCCAACAGCCAGATCGACGGCCAGCCGATCTCGGAGTTCGAGGCGATGAGCTACTACATCATCGTCGCCACGGCGGGGCACGACACCACCTCCTCCTCGACGGGCGGCGCCATCTGGGGGCTGGCGGAGAACCCCGGCGAACTGGCCAAGCTGAAGGCCGATCCCTCGCTCATCCCCGGCCTGGTGGACGAGTCCATCCGCTGGACGACGCCGGTGAAGACCTTCATGCGCACGGCCGCCGAGGCCACCGAGATGGGCGGGCGCCGGCTCGATAAGGGCGACTGGCTGATGCTCTGCTACGCCTCGGGCAACCGCGACGAGGAGGTCTTCGACGACCCGCAGGCCTTCCGCGTCGACCGCAAGCCGAACAGGCACCTGGCCTTCGGCTACGGCGCCCACCTGTGCCTGGGCCAGCACCTGGCCAAGATGGAGATGCGGATCCTCTGGGAGGAGCTGATCCCGCGCCTTCAGTCCCTGGAGCTGGCCGGCGAGCCGGCCATGTCCCAGGCGGTGTTCGTCAACGGGCCCAAGACCCTGCCCATCCGGTTCTCGATGGCCTGATGGACGAGGCCGAGCTCACCCCGCGGCTGGCGGCCTATATCGCCGGCCGCATGCCGGAGGCGCGCGACGTCGCCGTCTCCGACATGAACCGCATCACCGGCGGCGCCTCGCGCCAGACCTGGCGCTTCACCTGCGCCTGGACCGACGGCGAGGGCCGGCGGCGTTCCCGCGGCTTCATCCTGCGGCGAGATCCGGCCGACAGCCTGATCGACACCGAACGCCGCGTGGAGTTCGAAGCCTATCGCGCCTTTCGCGGTTCGGCCGTGCCGGTGCCCGAGATGCTGTGGCTGGAAGAGGGCGACGAGGCCCTCGGGAGCCCCTTCTTCGTGGCCGAGGAGATCGCCGGCTTCCAGGCGGGTACGGGCGCCCTGTTCGCCCCGCCCTATCTCGACACCCTGCCAGAGCTGGGCCGGCGGAAGTGGACCATCCTGGGGGAGATCGCCAAGGCCGACCCGGCCAGGATCGGCCTGGCCGACGTCCTGCCGGCGGTGGCGCCGGACGCCTGCTGGTCGCGCGAACTCGACCACTGGGAGGGCGTGCTCGATTCCGACGAGACCGAGCCCCTGCCCATCATCCGCGCCGCCATCCGGTGGTTGCGCGCCAACCCGCCGCCGCCGGCCCAGAAGGTCGGCGTGGTGCATGGCGACTACCGCACCGGGAACTTCCTGTACGACGCGGCCGGCGGCATCCACGGCATCCTCGACTGGGAAATGTGCCACCTCGGCGATCCGCTGGAGGATCTGGGCTGGAGCTTCAATCCCGTCTGGTCCTTCGGCCAGGGCAAGCCGGGCGGCCTCCTGCCGCGCGAGGCGGCGATCGCCGCCTGGGAAGCCGCGTCCGGCCTGCGGGCCGAGCCCCAGGCGCTGAAGTGGTGGGAGCTGTTCGCCTGCGTGAAGGGCCAGGCCATCTGGGTCTCCAGCGCCAGGGCGTGGATGGACGGCGCCAACCGCGATCCGATCCTGGTCTATCCCGCCTGGGCCCTGATCAACGCCCAGGACCGGGCGGCGCTGAAAGTGATGGGACGTCTATGAAACCCTCTGCTCCCCAGGTGCTGGCCGACCTGGCCGGCCTCTCTATGCGCAACGCCGCGCCCGATGTGGCGCCGGCCGCGCGCGCGGGCCAGCTGGGCCTGGCGGCCCTGCTGCTCGGGCTCGCCGCCGAGATGTGGGACGGCGCGGCGGACATTCTCGTGCGCGAGAACGCCGCCCTGCGCGCCCTGCTGGCCGACGGGGCGGCCCTGTCGGAGGACGGCGCCCGCCGCCGCTGGCTTTCGGAACTCTCCGCAGGCGGCGACGGCGGCCTGCGGATCTCCGACCTGGAGGCCGCCAACGCCGAGCTGAAGGTGGCGCTCATCGCGCTCCACGCCGAAGTGGAGCGGCGGAGCGACGAGGCTGCTCGCGACCTGGAGGCGCGGGTCTGGGATGAGCTCGCAAGGTCGACGGAACGCCGGAAGCTCTCGGGCTCGCCCTGCTAAGCCGGTCGACAAGCGGCCCGCTCTCGTCTTTTCTGGCGCCCGCCCGGCCGTCAGCGCCGGGATTTATCAGATTCATTCATTGAGGGATGGAGACGTAATGCCGCCTCGCATGTTGCCGGAGCCGACTCCGGAGACCCAGCATTTCTGGGACGGGACCCGCAACGGGGAGCTGCTGCTCCAGCGTTGCAAGGAGACCGGTGAAGCCTATTTCCCCCCGCGCCCCTTCTGCCCCAAGACGGGCTCGCGCAATGTCGAGGTGTTCAAGGCCAGCGGCCGCGGCACGCTCCACTCCTACGTCATTAACCACCGCCCGCGCCCCGACATGGGGACCGAGCCCTACGCCATCGCCGTGGTGAAGCTCGAGGAAGGGCCGAAGATGATGACCAATATCGTCAACTGCCCCCAGACGCCCGAGGCGCTCGTCCTCGACATGCCGGTGGAGGTCGTCTTCGAGAAGATGAGCGACACCATCACGCTGCCGTTCTTCCAACCGGCGAAGGCCTAAGGGGCGACACCATGAAGCAGAAGACTGTCGCGGTCGTCGGGGCCGCTGAAACCACCAAGATGGGCAAGATCCCGGACGTGTCCGTGATCGGCCTGCACGCCGACGCGGCGCTGAACGCCATGGCCGACGCCGGGCTGAAGCCCACGGACATCGACGGCGTGGCCTGCGCCGGCATCTCGCCGGTGGAGCTCGCCCAGTATCTGGGGATCACGCCGACCTATGCCGACGGCACCAGCGTCGGCGGCTGCTCCTTTATGCTGCACGTCCGCCATGCCGCGGCCGCCATCAACGAGGGCCTGTGCACCACGGTGCTGATCACCCACGGCGAATCCGGCCGGTCGCGGGTCGGCGTCGGCGGCTTCGGCCGCGCGGCCTCCAGCCTGATGGGCCAGTTCGAGATGCCCTACGGCGTCACCTCGCCGCCGACCATGTTCACCATTCCCGTGCTTCGCTACATGAAGACCTACGGCGTGACCGAGCAGGACCTGGCCAATGTGGCGGTGATCCAGCGGGAGTGGGCGGCGAAGAACCCGCGCGCCTCCTATCGCGACCCGATCACGGTCGACGACGTGCTGAACTCGGACATGATCGCCTGGCCGTTCCGCAAGCTGATGTGCTGCCTGGTCACCGACGGCGGCGGCGCGCTGATCCTGACCAGCGCCGAGCGGGCCAAGGACTTCCCGCAGAAGCCTGTCTATGTGCTCGGCACGGGCGAGAGCGTCGAGACGCCGATGGTCAGCCAGATGGAGGACTTCACCACCTCCAAGGCCTTCCGCGTCTCGGGGAAGAAGGCCTTCGACGAGGCGGGCGTCAAGCACGCCGACGTGGACCACCTGATGATCTACGACGCCTTCGCCCACCTGCCGCTCTATGGCCTCGAGGACCTGGGCTTCTGCAAGCCGGGCGAGGCCAAGGACTTCATCAACGAGCGCAACACCGCCATCGGCGGCAAGCTGCCGCTGAACACGAATGGCGGGGGCCTGTCCTACATGCACTCGGGCATGTACGGCATGTACGCCCTGCAGGAGAGCGTGCGTCAGATGCGCGGCATAGCGCCGGCCCAGGTGGACGGCGCCAGGATCAGCGTCTGCCATGGGGTCGGCGGCATGTTCGCCGCCTCCGGCACCATCATCTTCTCGAACGAAGCGCCTTAGACTTCAAAGTCTTACCGCACTCCATGCTGCGCCTTTGCTGCGCAGCATGGAGCCTGCGGCGGCCCGCGGCTCAGGCGGCGGGCTGTTCGCCTTCGGGCGCGTCGGGCTCGACGATCTGCAGCCGCTCGGTGAGCGCCCAGAGGCCGTCGACCATGGCGCTCAGCGCCTCGCGTCCGGATTCCTCAGTGTTCCAGATCAGCCGCATGCCGTCCACGTGGACCTTGATCGAGGCCCAGTCCTCGCGGTCCTGGGTCCGCAGCTTGTCGGCCAGCTCGCACAGGCTGTAGGCCGCACGGCACAGCAGCTTGTCGTCGAACAGGCCGGCGATATCGAGGACGCTGGTGGAAAGGTCGTAGACGGAGTCCATCGGCGCGGACTTGTCCTGGCACAGCCACTCCAGGGTCTCCAGCGTCTCGCCGATCGCCTCGTAGGACTTGCCCTGTTGCGCCGCGAGTTCGCGGGCGGCGCGCGTGTTGGCCATGCCGGCGGTCATGCCGCCCGGCTCGACCACGTGCTGGGCCAGGCGGTTCTTCACCTTGAAGACTTCGGCGTCGCTCATAGGGCGGCCCTTTGCGGCTTAAGCAGCATATCGATCTCGTCCTGATCCATGTTGGGATCCTTGGCCGCGCCGATGTGGGCGGAGAGATCGTCCTTGCGTCGGCCCTTCACCCCGAGAGGAGGGCCCATGTTGCGGAAACGCCGGTCGGGTCCGACGTAGGAATCGCTGCGGACCATGGCCCGCTCGTCCTTCGCCACCCAGTAGATCCGCTGCAGCAGGACCTCCGGCGTGAAGGGCTTGGAAACGATGAAGTTGGCGCCGCAGTCGCGGCTGCTCTCGACGGTCGAACGCGCGGCGTGGCCGGTCAGCATGATGATCGGCAGGAAGTTGGCCTCGGCCGGCGCGTCGCGGCGGAGCCAGCGCACGAAGTCGTAGCCGTCCATGTCGGGCATGGCCGTGTCGCAGATGATCAGGTCGATCTCGCGGTGCGACAGGATCGACTGCGCCTCGGCGGCCGATCGGCACTTCACCTGCCTGTGCACGCCGAAGCCGCGGAAGATGGAGCTCAGAACCTCCAGCGCCTGCTCGTTGTCGTCGATGAGCAGGACCGTGGACCTTGCCAGGTTCATCCGGACGTCTGGGTGCAGGCTCATGGCGGCGCCCTAGAAGAGGTCGAGGTCGCCCGATTCCGCGTCCGGAGGAGGCGGGATCAGGGTGGCGTCGTGCAAGACCGCGCGGAGACGGGAGGCCAGGTCTCCCAGCGGCACCTGGGCCAGAAGGGCGTCGGTGTCCACGTTGCGCGCATGCGTCAGCTGGTCCGACAGGCCGCGCATGAAGCTGGTCAGGCTGTCGAGATGCTGGGTGAGGACATCCAGCGTCTGGGCTTCGCTGAGCGCCAGTTCGCGCACCTCGCCCTGGGCGTTGGTGGTCAGTCGGCTGACAAGTTCCTCCAGGCGCGCGCACAGGCCGCCGGCGTGCTCGGTCTCCGCGGCGAGGGCGGCGAGCACCGGGGGGGCGAGGGCGGCGACCTGGGCCATGCGCATCAGAAGAGCTCCACGGCGCCGTCGTCGACCGGGGCCGGAACGGGCTTGGGGACTTCCTTCAGGCGGGTCAGTTCGCTGTTGTCGGTGACGGTCTTCTGCTGGGCCCGGCCGGTGGTGGGCCAGAACTGGATGCGCCGGGCGCCGACCCCGCCGAGGCTGGTGCCCACCACGGGGATGCCTTCGTCGCGCATGAAGCGCTCGGCGAAGGCGGCGTTGGCCGCGCCGACGTCGGACAGGCCGTTGAACATGCGCGCGCCGCCGAACAGCTTGCCCTGCAGCCGCTCGCGCCGCGCCCCCAGGCGCAGCAGGTCGTTGATCAGCAGTTCCATGGCGAAGGCGCCGTAGCGGCGGCCCTCATTGGCCCCCTCGGCCTTGCCCTCGGGCAGCAGGAAGTGGTTCATCCCGCCCGCGCCGCGGACCGGGTCCCAGAGGCACAGCGCCACGCAGCTGCCCAGGATGGTGGTCAGCACCACGTCCGGATCGTCCGTGACGTAGTGCTCACCCTGGACCACATGCACGCGGCGGCCCGGCCGCTGGGAGATGTTCTCGACGATCATCCGAGAGGTCCGAACACCGCTTCGATCTTCTCCTTCAGAGTCTGGGTCGTGAAGGGCTTGACCAGGTAGTTGTTGACGCCGAACTGCACGGCCCGCTGCACCAGCTCGCGGTCGGCGCGGCCGGTCAGCATGATGACCGCCGTCTTGGAGATGGGGCCGTGGGCGCGGATCGCCCGCAGCAGGCCCAGGCCGTCCAGCTTGGGCATGTTGAAGTCGGTGATCACCAGATTGGCCGGCTGGGCGAGCAGGGCGCGCAGGGCGTCCTCGCCGTCGGCCACTTCGCGGGTCTGGGTGATGCCGAGCGTGTGCAGGCTGGTGCGGATCAGCGAGCGCATCGACTGCTGATCGTCCGCAATCAAGGTCTTGATGGATCCCGGGGCGGGCATCAGGCGCTCCTTTGCGGCTCGGCGGCCGCACAGACAGACAGGATCGCCGCGCTCATGCGAGCCAGCGGCGCTTGTTTTTCCACCGCGCCGATTTCGAAGGCGGCGCGGGGCATTCCGTAGACGACGCAACTGGCCTCGTCCTGGCCGAGCGTCCGGGCGCCGGCCTGGCGCATGGTCAGCAGGCCCTGGGCGCCGTCGCGGCCCATGCCGGTGAGGATGACCCCCACCGACGGGCGGTTGAGGCGGGCGACGGACTCGAAGAGCACGTCGACCGATGGGCGATGGCCATTGACCGGGCCGTCCTGGCGAAGGCGGCAGACCGGCGTCGTGCTGCCGGTCACCTCCAGGTGGGCCTCGCCGCCGGGCGCCAGATAGACGTGGCCGGGCGCCAGCCGCGCGCCGTCCCAGGCCTCGGCGACCTTGGCGCCGGAGACGCGATCGAGCCGCTCGGCGAAGCTCTTGGTGAAGGTCGCCGGCATGTGCTGGGTGATCACCGTCGGCGGGCAGGTGGAGGGGAAGGCCGACAGGATGGTCATCAGGGCCTCGACCCCGCCGGTGGACGAGCCGATCGCCAGGATGACGTCGTCGGCCTTGTAGGCGCGGGTTTCCTCCACCCGGGTCACGTGCCCGCTGAACGGCCGCACGCGCGCCCGGGCGGCGGCCTTCACCTTGTCGGCCAGGTCGGAGAAGGCCTCCGCGGCGGTGTGGCCGGCCGACGGCTTGCCGACGCAGTCGACGGCGCCGAGCTCCATGGCCGCCAGGGTCACCTCGGCGCCCTGCTGGGTCAGGGTCGAGACCATGACCACCGGCATCGGCCGCAGCCGCATGATCTTCTCAAGGAAGTCGAGGCCGTTCATGTGCGGCATCTCGACGTCAAGGGTGATGACGTCGGGGTTGAGGCGCTTGATCGCGTCTCGCGCCTCGATGGGGTCATTGGCGAAGCCCAGGACCTCGATCTCGGGATCCTGGCGCAGGGTCGCGGCGATCAGGCTCCGCATGGTCGCGGAGTCGTCGACGATGAGGACGCGAACGGTCATCGGACGGCCTTCAGGCGGTAGGTGGTGAGGCCAGCGGTCTCCAGGGTCGCGACGGCCGGACCGGTCACCCGTTCGGAGTGGCCGATGTAGAGGGTCGCGCCCGGATTCATGGCCGGGACGAAGCGGCTCCAGATGCGCTCCTGCGTCGGCTCGTCGAAATAGATGACGACGTTCCGGCAGAAGATGGCGTCGAAACGCCCGCGCATCGGCCAGTCGCCGATCAGGTTCAGCTCACGGAAGGAGACAAGTTCGCGCAGCTCCGGCGCGACCGACCAGACGCGGCCGTCGTGGGCCGCCGTCTTCTGGAACCAGCGGCGGCGCAGCTCCAGCGGGATCGGCGACACCGCGTCCTCGCGATAGGCGCCGGCGCGGCCTTCGGCGATCATGTTGGGGTCGATGTCGGTGGCCAGGATCTTCACGTCCAGGCTCGCCGCCTCGGGCAGCACCGACAGGACCGTGATGGCCATGGAATAGGGCTCCTGGCCGTTGGAGCAGGCGGCCGACCAGAGGCGCACGCGTCCCCCGGCGCGCGCCCGCGCGGCCAGTTCGGGCATGACCTGGTCGCGCAGGTGGTCGAAGTGATGCGGCTCACGGAAGAAGCGCGTCACATTGGTGGTCAGCGCGGCCATCATGGCCTGCCGCTCGTCGAGGCTCCCGGCGTCCTCGACCAGGGCGCAGTACTCTCGGAAGCTCCGCAGCCCCAGGGTCCGCAGCCGCTTGGCCAGGCGCGAGTAGACGAGCGCCGCCTTGCCCTCGTGCAGAGCGATCCCCGCATGCGAATGCAGGATCTGGGCGATCTTGCGGAAGTCCTCGGCGGTCAGCAGGAATTCGCCGTCGACGAGGCCCTCGTCCTTCGCGCTGCGCCGGGGATCGGGGGACTGCGTCATGCGGCCTCGGCCTCGGTTTCCGGCAGGACGCGGTCGAGCGCGATCAGGCTGACCATCCGGCCGTCCAGGGCGAACAGACCCTTCACGAAGGTCTTCACCTGGTCGCTGGCCACGTCCGGAGTCGGCTGAACGAGGTCGTCGCTCATGTTGATGATGTCGGACACCGCATCGACCAGCAGGCCGATGGTGCGGTCGCCGATGTGGACCACCATGATGACGTGGCGGGCGGTCGGCTCGGACGTCTTCAGGCCCAGGCGCGCGCCCAGGTCGATGATCGGCAGGACGGCGCCGCGCAGGTTGATCACGCCCTTCACGAAGGACGGGGTGCGGGGCAGGGGCGTGGCCGGGGCCCAGCCGCGGATTTCCCGCACCGACATGATGTCGACGCAGAACTCCTGGTCCCCGATACGGAAGGCGATCAGTTCACGGCGCTGCGCGGCGCCTTGGGTCACGGTGTCATTCATGCTCAACCCGCCATTCGCTTCTCAATCCGGGGCGCCGACTTGCGGCGCGAACTCGTCACCAGGGCATCGACGTCGAGGATGAGCGCCACGCGCCCGTCGCCGAGGATGGTGGCCGCGGCGACGCCCGGAATCTGCTGGTAGTTGGCCTCCAGGCTCTTGATCACCACCTGGCGCTGGCCCTGGATCGCCTCGACCAGCAGGGCCGCCTTGCCGCCGCCTTCGCTTTCGATCAGCACCGCCACGCCCGAGGAGGGCGGCAGCGGCGTGTCGCGGAAGCCCAGGGCCACGCCGACGTCGATCAGCGGCACGAAGGTCTCGCGGATGCGGATGACGGCGTCGCGGCCGCCGATCAGGTGCACGTCCTCGCTGCGCGGCGTCAGGCTCTCGACGATGTTGGAGAGCGGGGCCACCAGCGTCTGTTCCGCGGCCGAGACCACCATGCCGTCGAGGACGGCCAGGGTCAGCGGCAGGCTCATGGTGAACTTCGACCCCTTGCCCGGCTCCGAGCTGATGGAGATCCGGCCGCCCAGGGCCTGGATGGAGCGCTTGACCACGTCCATCCCCACGCCGCGGCCGGAGATGTCGGACACCACGTCGGCGGTGGAGAAGCCCGGCAGGAAGATCAGGTTGTCGATCTCGTCGTCGGACAGCACCGCGTCCTCGGCGATCAGGCCCTTGGACATGGCGATGCCGCGCACCCGCTCGCGGTTGATGCCGCGGCCGTCGTCCTGGACCTCGATGACGATGCGGCCGCCGCGGTGCAGGGCGGCCAGGCGCACGACGCCTTCGCCCGGCTTGCCGTTGGCCTCGCGGTCTTCCGGCCGTTCCAGGCCGTGATCGATCGCGTTGCGCAGCATGTGGGTGATCGGGTCGGACAGACGCTCGATGACCGTCTTGTCGACCTCGGTGTTCTCGCCTTCCATCACCAGGCGGACCTTCTTGCCCACCATGTCGGCGACTTCGCGGACCAGGCGCGGCATGCGCTGGAAGACCGACTTCACCGGCTGGGCGCGGATGGCCATGACGCTGTCCTGGATCTCGCGCGTCAGGAGCTCCAGGTCCTCCAGGCCGAGCGCCACGTCGGAGGAGCGGGCGAGGCCGCTCTCGAAGACCCGCTGGGACAGCATGGCCTGCTGGATGACCAGTTCGCCCACGGCGTTGATCAGACGGTCGACCCGGTCGAGATCGACCCGGATGGTGGGCGCGGGCGCGGCGGAGCCGCCCGTGGGCGCCGCCGCCTGGGCCTTGGATTCGGCCTTGGTCTCCACTTTGGGCTCCGGTTTGGCGGCCGGGGTGGCCAGGGCGTGTTCGGTCGAGGCCTTTTCCGCCAGGGCGATCAGGCCCGCGACGTCCAGGCTGGCAGGCTCGGCGCTCGCCGGCGCCTCGGCCGCAGGGGCCGGCGTCTCGGCCGGGGCCTCAGCCTCGGCCGGCTCGGCGGCGGGCGCGTCGCTCTGAACCCGGGCCAGCAGGGCGTCGAGGTCGAGCGGCGCTGCGGCGGCGGCCTCCACGGCGTCGGCCGGGGCGTCGCTGTCCTCAGCCGCGATGTCGACGGGCGCCGCGGCTTCAGCTTCGGCCTCGGCCTCGGCGGCCTCGGCGGCCTCGCCCTCGCGGACGATGCTGAGGTCGCAGTCGTCCTCGACGAATTCAAAGACGTCGCGCACCTCGGCCTCGGTGGCGTCGCCCGTCAGGCGGATGGTCCAGCTCAGATAGGCCTGCTCGGCGCTCAGCTGGTCGAGCGGCGGCACGGCGCTCGCATCCAGGTTCACCTCCACGCCGCCGAGCCGCGCCAGTTCGCGCAGCACGAGGCCCGCCTCGTTGGCCTTGGCGTACATTTCCGTCTTGGGGCGGAAGGTCACCCGCCAGGCGGGGGCCGCGCCGGCTTCGGCGACCGAATCCGCAGCCGGGGCGGCGACTTCGGCCTCCGCCTCAGCCTCGGCTTCGGGGGCGGGCGCGAGGCTGGCGATCAGGTCGCTGACATCGGCCGGCGGCGCGTCGTCAGCCGGTTCGTCGAGGCTCAGCGTCACGGGAACGAAGCCGAAGTCCTCCTCGCCGGCGTCCTCTTCCTCGCCGTCGAAGCCCAGTTCGGCCGCGCGTTCGGCGCCCACCAGGCCCTGCAGATCGGAGATCATGCCGTGGGTGCGGGTCTCGTCCACCGAACCGTCGTTGCGGGCGGCCTGGACGTGGTCGGCCAGGACGTCGGACGCCCGCAGCAGAACCCGCGTCACGTCCTCGGTCAGCGACAGCCGACCCGACCGCAACTCGTCCAGGATCGTCTCGAACACGTGAGCGAAGCGGATCAGCTGCTCGAGGCCGAAGGCCCCGGCGCCGCCTTTCACGGAGTGAACCGCGCGAAAGACGGCGTTGATGGTCTCCGGATCGTCGTCCCCGGCTTCCATGGCGAGGAGACCCGACTCCATGTCGGTGAGGAGCTCCTCACACTCCTGGAAGAAGGTCGCCTTGATACTCTCGAACGGATCCACGGGCTGACTCCGGGCTCAGGACTGGTTTTCGGACTCGGGCGTCGGCCGCCTCAGGCGGCGACGCGGCGGATCGCATCCACCAGCTTGGTCGGGTTGAAGGGCTTCACGATCCAGCCGGTGGCGCCGGCGGCGCGGGCGCGCTCCTTCTTGGTGGCGTCGCTCTCGGTGGTCAGCACCAGGATCGGAGTGGCGCGGTGGGACGGATCGGCCCGGACGCCCTCGATGACGCCGAACCCGTCGAGGCGCGGCATGTTGATGTCGGTGATCACCACGTCGGCGCCCTCGGCGCGCAGCACTTCAAGGCCTTCGACGCCGTCGACGGCTTGCAGTACGCGATAGCCGGCCTGCACGAGCGCCATGTTGAGCATCTCGCGCATGGTCCGTGAGTCGTCGATCGTCAGGACAGTCTTGGTCACAGGTTCGCCCCCTCGGGTTCGTAGTCGATCTGGGGTCCGCCAAAGGCGGCCAATTGTTCAAGGAAACCTTCAGAGGCCTGCTCCACGCGAAGGGGCAGGCCGTCTTCGGCCCAGGTGGTCCGCGCCGACAGGAGGACCTGAAGGCAGAGACCGCCGAGCCGGCTCACCTGCGAGGCGTCAACCCGCAGGGGCCGCCCGCGCAGGGCCAGGAGCTCTGCGCGCAGCGGGTCGGCGGCCTGGAGGTCGAGCACCGGGCTCAGACTGACTTCAGCAACGGACGAATCGTCGGACATCGGTTCCCCCTCCAGACTTGATCACCGACTTAAGGTGAAAATTCTTAAAACTCTTCCCACCCTTCGGCGTCCGCCGCGGGCTCCAGTTTGCGGGCCGCCGAACCGTCGCGGGCGCTCGCGCGGGGGGCTTGCGCATAGCGGCCGGCGAAGGACTCGCCACGGCTCGGGCTGCGGGCGGGCGCGGCGGCCGCCGCGGCCGGCTCCTGGCCTTCGCCGACCTTGAAGCGGGAGACGCTGGTGGCGAGGCTTTCGGCCTCGCTGGCCAGCGAATGGCTGGCGGCGGTGGTCTCTTCCACCATGGCCGCGTTCTGCTGGGTCACGCGGTCCATTTCGTTCACGGCGGTGTTCACCTGATGCAGGCCGGTGGCCTGCTCCTGAGCCGAAGCGGCGATTTCGGAGACGAGGCTGTCGATCTCGGCCACCTGTGCGACAATCCGCTGCAGGGCCTCGCCCGTCTGGCCCACGAGGCCGACCCCCTGTTCGACCTGCTGGCTCGAGGCGCTGATCAGGGCCTTGATCTCCTTGGCCGCGTCGGCCGAGCGCTGGGCCAGGGCCCGGACCTCGGAGGCCACGACCGCGAAGCCCTTGCCGGCCTCGCCCGCGCGGGCGGCTTCGACGCCGGCGTTCAGGGCCAGCAGGTTGGTCTGGAAGGCGATCTCGTCGATCACCCCGATGATCTGGCTGATCTGTTCGGCGGACTTCTCGATTTCGCTCATGGCGTCCACCGCATTGCGGACGACCACGCCGGTCTTTTCGGCGTCCCCGCGCGAGGCGGCGACGACGGTCGAGGCCTGCTTGGCGCCTTCGGCGCTCTTGCGGACGGTCGCCGTGATCTCGTCGAGCGCCGCGGCCGTCTCCTCCAGGCTGGCGGCCTGCTGCTCGGTGCGGCGCGACAGGTCGTCGGCCGCCTGGCTGATCTCGCCGGCGCCCGAGCGCATGGCCCGCACATTGGTGGCGACGACGCCCATGGCGTCCTGGAGCTGGCCGATGGCGGCGTTGAAGTCGTCGCGCAGCTTGACGTAGTCGTCCGGGAAGGCCTCGGCGATGCGATAGGTCAGGTCGCCGCGGGCGAGATGGTCGAGGCCGGCGGCGAGGCCGGCCACGACGCGAGCCTGTTCGGCGGCGGCCTCGGAGCGGGCGGCCTCGTTGCGGGCGCGCTCGGCCTCGGCGGCGCGGCGCTGCTCGTCGGTCTGGCCTTCCAGGCGGACCTTCTCGATGGCCGCTTCCTTGAAGACCTGGACGGCCTGGGCCATTTCGCCCACCTCGTCCTTGCGGCCGCGGGCGGGGATCTCAACCGAATGGTCGCCCTCGGCCAGACGGCGCATGGCCGCGGTCATGGCGGCGATCGGTCCGGCGATGCCGCGCGACAGGATCAGGCCCATGGCCACGGCCACCAGCACGGCGGCCGCCAGAGCGGCGCTGATCATGATGTAGGTGTTGCGGTTGGTGGCGGCGAGGCGGGCCTTCTGAACCTTGATCGCCTCGGCTTCGGCCGCCGAGATGGCGTCGATCGGCGTCTCGATGTTGGCCATCAGCTGATCGGCGATCCCGTCGTTGCCGATCATGTCCGTGGCATCCTGGTAGGTCAGCGGATTGCCGGCCAGGGCCGAGCCGACCTCGACGATGTCGGTGTACCATTTGTCGCCGGCGGCCCGCGCCGAATCGAGCTGCTGGACCATCTCCGGCTTGTCGGCGATCAGCGGCTTCAGAGTGTCCAGCGCCTTGTGGAAGTTGGCGCGGTGGGCGGCGGCGCGCTCCAGATAGAACGGGTCGAGCGAGACCAGGTAGCCTCGGTAGCTGTTCTCCTGGCGCGCCAGGAGGAAGCTCGCCTGCGTCGCTGCGGCGATAGCCTCCTGGCTTCGGGTCACCTCGTAGCGGGCGGCGGTGAGCTGGCTCAGATTGTAGAAGGTCGCAGCGCCGGTGGCCGCGATGACGAGCACCATGATGGCGAAGCCGGCCATCAGCTTGCGTGAAATCTTCCAGTCGTTGAACGACATAGTTGCCATCCCAGTCCCATTGGCGCCATCAGGGGTTGACGGACTCGCCAGTTCGCCTCCAAGTCGAGGCTTGAGAAGGGCGCAGCGATTCACCATGGCCGGCGCCCGTTAACATTGGGCCGAGAACAGGCTTAAGCGTTGAACAAACGGTTACCCGACGTCACCGAACGTGGTTGGGCAAATTGGGTAATCGCTTTGTTTTTACGGGATTGCGCCGGGTGCGACATTCTAGCGCGCGGCATCCGGCGGGGGGCGGACGCTAGGCTTCCCGCCCTGTGGCGAAGCGGCGCTGCGTGACGGAAAATCTTTCTTAAAGCCTCCCGTCATTTGCTGCTCCATCGCCGCAGCCCGGAATCCGGGTCCATCGGCCCGACCTGGAATGGCGCATGGCCCTCGAACCGACCTCGCGCGCGCGCTTCAACCTCGAAAAGGCCTCTGTGCTCATGCTCGAGGGCAGCGGCATGGGCATGGACATTCTTGTCCAGATCGTCACGGGCCTGGGCGCGAAGTCGCTCTACCGCTGCGCCTCCGTCGAGGAAGCCCAGGATGCGGTGAAGAAGAACTCGATCGACCTGATCATCGCCGACTCCCTGACGAACGGGGAGGGCTACGAGTTCGTCTCCTGGCTCAGGAAGTCGGCCGGCGAACCGAACTGCTTCACCCCGGTGGTGGTGACGGCGGCGCACACGCCGGTCTCCATGGTCGCCAAGGCCCGCGATTGCGGCGCCCATTACATCATCAAGAAGCCGCTCACGCCGGTGGTGGTCCTCGAGCGGATCCTGTGGATCGCCCGCGAGGCCCGTCCCTTCATCGAATGCGACGCCTATGTGGGGCCCGAGCGGCGGCACAAGAACGAAGGCCCGCCCGACGGCGTGCCGCGCCGTCGCGACGACCTTCCGCCCGAGGTCGGCCTGGCGCAGGAACCCAATATGAGCCAGGACGAGGTCGACAACCTGATGGCCGCCCGAAAGGTCACCCTATGAGCGCAGTTCGCATCCATCGCCCGAAGTACGCGCTCGCGGCCATGCTGCGGAAACCGGGCGGCAAGACCGTGGCCGAGGCGGTCGAAGCGGCCGACGCCAATCTGGAAGGCCTGAAGGAAGCCGCCTGGCCGCAGCTCGACGCGGGTCTGGCCGATGTGGAGGCCTGCTTCGCGCGCTATGGCGAGGCCTTCGACGAGACGCTCATCGGCGACCATTACCAGAAGGCCGTGGGGCTGATCGGTCTGCCGAGTCTTTGCGGCCTCGACGCCCTGGAGAACGCCGCCCACAGCCTCTGTGACCTGCTCGACCGGCTGCGGACCACCGGCAAGTGGGATCGCGACGGGATCAAGGTCCACATCCAGGCCCTGCGCCTGCTGCGCACCCTGCCTCCAGGCGAAGAGACCGCGGCGGCGCCGATCCTCGACGGCCTGCGCCGGGTGCGCGAGCGCCACGCCATCCTCTCGGCCAACTGAGCGTTCCTCAGAGCGGCAGCCGCACGGTGTTCTTCACCTCTTCCAGGACGGCGTAGGTCCGCGTCTCGCGCACGCCCGGCATCTGCACCAGCACCTCGCCCAGGAAGCTCCGGTAGGCGTCCATGTCGGCGACCCTCGCCTTGATGAGGTAGTCGAAGCCGCCGGCCACCATGTGGCATTCCAGGATCTCGGGCGCCTTGCGCGCGGTCCGGGCGAACTCGTCGAACAGATCGCCCGTGGTCCGGTCGAGCTGCACCTCCACGAAGATCAGCAGCCCGCGATCGATGGCGGCGGGGTCGATCAGGGCGGCGAAGCCCTGAATCACGCCGGTGTCGCGCAACCGCTTCACGCGTTCATGGCAGGCGGCCGGCGACAGGTGGCAGCGTTGCGCCAGAGCCTGGTTGGTGATGCGCCCGTCGGCCTGCAGGACGCGCAGGATGCGCAGATCCGTCTCGTCAAGATTCGCCATATTGGGCCTTTTTATCTCAAAGCTTCGACAATCAGCCGGAACTAACGAAGCACATTCGGCCCGTGGCGCGATAGTTCGAACCATCGGCCGATTGCGGAGGCGAGCATGAACTGGGACGAACTGGACTTCGGCAAGTATCGCGACGAGCCGGACGCGGTCGGCGACCTGCTGGCCGATCCGCCCCTGTCGGCCGCCGCCCAGGGCGAGGTCCGGCAGGCCGCCGAGCGCCTGGTGCGCGGCGCGCGCCGCCAGGCCGACCGTCAGGGGGTGGTGGAGAGCTTCCTGCAGGAGTTCGGCCTGGGCACGCGCGAGGGGCTGGCGCTGATGTGCCTGGCCGAGGCCCTGCTGCGCACGCCGGACGAGGACACCCGCGACCGCCTGATCGCCGAGAAGATCGGCAGCGCCGACTGGGCCTCCCATCTCGGCAAGTCCGACAATCTCTTCGTCAACGCCTCGACCTGGGGGCTGATGCTCACCGGCCGCCTCGTGGAGCCCGACGAGGAGGCGCGCCGCGACCTGGCGGGCTTCCTGCGCCGACTGACCAGCCGGCTGGGCGAGCCGGTGATCCGCGCCGCCGTGGCCCAGGCCGTCCGCATCATGGGCGAGCAGTTCGTGCTTGGTCGCACGATCGAGGCGGGCCTCAAGCGGGCGCGGGAGGAGGGCTATCTGTGCTCCTTCGACATGCTGGGCGAGGGCGCCCGCACCGCCGCCGACGCGGCGCGCTACGAGGCCGCCTACGCCGCGGCCATCGAGACCGTCGGCAAGGGCGCCAAGGGGGCGGGGCCGGAGACCGGCCACGGAATCTCGGTCAAGCTCTCGGCGCTCTGCCCCCGCTACGAGGCGACGCAGGAGGCGCGGGTCTGGACCGAACTCTATCCGCGCCTGAAGCGGCTCGCAGTCCTGGCCGCGGGTTACGACCTCAACTTCACCCTGGACGCCGAGGAGGCCGACCGCCTCGTCCTGTCGCTGAAGCTGCTGGACCGGCTGGCGCGGGAGCCGGACCTTGGCGAGTGGAAGGGGCTGGGGCTCGCCGTCCAGGCCTATCAGAAGCGCGCGCCGCAGGTGATCGGGGCCCTGGCCGAGCTCGCCCGCGTCACCGGCCGCCGGCTGATGGTCCGGCTCGTCAAGGGCGCCTACTGGGACACCGAGATCAAGCGCGCCCAGGTGAACGGCCGGCGGGACTATCCGGTCTACACGACCAAGGCGGCGACCGATCTCTCCTACCTCGTCTGCGCCCGTGCGCTGGTGGAGGCCGCGCCCCACCTCTACGCCCAGTTCGCGACGCATAACGCCCATTCGCTGGCGGCGGTGCGCCAGATGGCGGACGAGGCCGGCGTCGTCGTCGAGTTCCAGCGCCTGCACGGCATGGGCGAGGCGCTCTATGCCGCCGCCGAGGCGGAGGGGCCCCTGCGCCTGCGCGCCTACGCGCCGGTCGGCGGGCACGAGGACCTGTTGCCCTATCTCGTCCGCCGGCTCCTGGAGAACGGCGCCAACACCTCCTTCGTCCACGCCCTCCTCGACGAGCGGGTGCCGGTGGAGCAGGTGGTCTCCGATCCGATCGCGCAGGTGAAGGCCGCCGGCGGCGGACGCCATCCGAAGATCCCGCCGCCTCCGGCCCTTTACGGCCCGGCCCGCCGCAACTCGCACGGACCGGACCTCACCATCGCCGCCACGCGCGAGCGGCTGTCGCAGGACGCCCGGGCCCTGCCGCCCGCGGCCGGCGGACCCGTGGTGGGCGGCGCCCTGCTCGGCGACGGGGCGGGGCGGCCCGCCTTCAGCCCCAGCGACGGCGCCCGCCTGGTGGGCCATGTGCGCGAGGCCGGCGAGGCCGACATCGCCGCCGCCTTCGCCGCCGCGCGCAAGGCGCAGCCCGCCTGGGACGCCGTCGGCGGTCCGGCGCGGGCGGAAGTCCTGCGCGCGATGGGCGATGCGCTGGAGGCCGAACGCGACCGGCTGATCGGGCTCTGCGCCCGCGAGGCGGGCAAGACCCTGGCCGACGGGATCGCCGAGGTACGCGAAGCCGTCGACTTCTGCCGCTACTACGCCCACCTGGCCGAGACGCGCTTCGCCGGGCCGGAGGCGCTGAGCGGCCCGTCGGGTGAGGTGAACACGCTGGAGCTGCGCGGCCGCGGCGTCTTCGTCTGCATCAGCCCCTGGAACTTCCCGCTGGCCATTTTCACCGGCCAGGTCTGCGCCGCGCTGGCCGCCGGCAACGCGGTGCTGGCCAAGCCCGCCGAACAGACGCCGCTGATCGCCGCCGAGGCCGTCCGGCTCTTCGTCAAGGCCGGCCTTCCGCCGGATGTCCTCGCCCTGCTGCCGGGCGCGGGCGAGACCGTGGGCGCGGCTCTGGTCGGCCATCCCGACTGCGACGGCGTCGCCTTCACCGGCGGCACGGACACCGCCTGGCGGATCAACCGCACGCTCGCCGAGCGGCGCGGCCCCATTGTGCCCTTCATCGCCGAGACCGGCGGGCTCAACGGCATGTTCGTCGACACCACAGCCCTGCGCGAACAGGTGATCGACGACGTGATCCTCTCGGCCTTCGGCTCGGCGGGTCAGCGCTGCTCGGCGCTCCGCCTGCTCTTCCTGCCCAGGGAGACGGCCGATGGGCTGATCGCCGGCCTGGTCGGCGCCATGGACGCCCTGATGCTCGGCGATCCCGCCGATCCGTCCACCGATGTCGGTCCGGTGATCGACGAGGAGGCGCGCGCCGCGCTGGAGGCCCACGCCCAACGCCTGGAGCGGGAGGCGAAGATCCTTCACCGTCTGGCCGCGCCGGAAGGCGGGACCTTCTTCGCCCCCATCCTGGCTGAGATCGACCGGCCGTCCTTCCTGGAGAAGGAGGTCTTCGGTCCGGTCCTGCACGTGGTGCGCTACGGCCCCGGCGAGCTCGAAGGGCTGGCGCGGGAACTCGCCGGCCTCCGCTACGGGCTGACGCTTGGCGTGCATTCCCGGATCGAGGCCTTCGCCGATCGTGTCCGCGCCCTCGTCCCGGCGGGCAACGCCTATGTGAACCGCACCATGATCGGCGCCGTGGTCGGCGTGCAGCCCTTCGGGGGCGAGGGGCTCTCCGGCACCGGGCCGAAGGCCGGCGGCCCGAACGCCCTGTCGCGCTATGCGGTGGAGCGGGCGCTCAGCGTCAACATCGCCGCCCAGGGCGGCGACCCGGCGCTCCTGAACCTCTAGGTCCGTTCGACGAGGCCGTGCTGTCGCAGGCGCCACAGCAGGGTCTCGATGCGATCCTGGCCAAAGAAGGGCTCGCCCCGGAAGACCATGGTCGGCACGCCCCAGTGGCCGCTGGCCTCGAGGGCCGCGTGGCTGGCCTCGATGGCCGCCTCCAGCCGCTCTCCTTCCTCGGCGACCGTGCGCTCCAGGGCGGCGAAGTCGAGGCCGGCGCGTTCGGCGGCGCGGGCGAGGTGGTCGCCCTGATGCCAGTTCTCCGTCCGCCCGCCCCAGATCAGGGGCGCGACCTCGCCGATGAACTCGAGCCCCCGCCCGGCCTCGGTCGCCGCCTGGCCGAGGTGCGTGATGCGGCGGATATAGGGCTGCTCAGCGGGGACCTCGCCGGTGGCCATGTCCATCACGATCGGGTCCGGCTGCGGACGGCCGAAGGGCAGGCCGAGCATCTCGGCCGTGCGCAGGCAGTCGAGGCCGGTGTAGCGCGGCCACTTCGGGTTCTGCCGCTTGAAGAAGCCGTCGACCCGCACCGCCAGCGGATAGACGGGGCGGAGGCGGACCTCGACCGCATAGCGCTGCGCGATCTCCAGCAGGCGTGGCGTGGCGAGATAGGAGTAGGGGCTGCGGAACGACCAGAAGACGTCGAAGCTCAGGGACAAGGCGGTTTCCTCCGGGACGCCGCCTGATCGGCGGTCTTGGCCAGCCTCCCCTGTCGCAGGCGCGGAGCTTCGCTGCAAGCGCAGGCGGAGCGGCTGTGGAATCTGCCCGCCGCTTCGGCGCCTGAGGGAATCTGCGCCGCGCCGCAGGCTTGCCGCTCGCCGACGCGCCGCGTCCCCCGGCCAATGGGCGCGTCAGGTCATCGGGGGGAGCCATGGGAGTCAGCCGGCGTCATTTCCTTCAGCGGCTGGGTGCGGTCGGCGGCGGGGGCGCAGCCTTCGCAGCCATGGGCGCGCTGGGTCTCATGCCTCACGTGGCCACCGCGGCGCCGGCCCTGCCCGCTGACTTCGGCCTGGGCCGCAGGGTGGTGATCCTGGGGGCCGGCGTCGCAGGCCTGGTGGCGGCCTACGAGCTGGAGCGCGCCGGCTTCTCCGTGACGGTGCTCGAGGCCCGGGACCGCCTGGGCGGCCGCAACTGGACCTTGCGCGGCGGCGACAAGGTGGAGATGGACGGCGAGGCCGCCCAGACCGTCACCTTCGCCGACGGCGTCTATATGAACGCCGGGCCCGCCCGCATCCCCAGCCACCACGAGGGCGTGCTCTCCTACTGCCGGAAGCTGGGCGTGCCGCTGGAGGTGGAAATCAATGTCAGCCGGAGCGCCTATCTGGCGCCCGAAGGCGCGAGGCCCATCCAGCTTCGCCAGGGGATCAACGACACCCGCGGCTATGTGGCCGAACTGCTCGCCAAGGCGGTGAACAGGGGCGCGCTGGACGCCGAGCTCAGCCTTGAGGACCGCGAAAGGCTCATGCCCTTCCTGAAGGCCTATGGCGACCTCGACGGGGAGATGAGCTTCAAGGGCACGGAGCGTTCCGGCTTCGCCCAGGTCCCCGGAGCCGCCGACCAATTCGGTGTGGCCCGCCCGCCCGTGCCGCTGAAGGACCTGCTGGCCAATCCGACGCTCGGGGCCACCCTGTTCGAAGACAACATCAACATGCAGGCGACGATGTTCCAGCCTGTCGGCGGCATGGATCAGATTGTCGCCGGCTTCGAGCGCGCAATCCGCAGCCCGGTGGTCCGCAACGCCGAGGTGGTGCAGATCCGCCAGTCCGAAAGCGGCGTGAAGATCGCCTATCGCGACCGCGCCAGCGGCGAGCGCCGGAGCGTCGAAGCCGACTACACGATCATCACCATCCCGCTCGCCCTGCTGGCCCGGATCGACAACGACTTCCCCAAGGCGGTGAAGGACGCCGTCGGCAGCGTGCCCAACGCCTTCTCCAACAAGATCGGCTTCGAGGCCCCCCGGTTCTGGGAGAAGGACCAGATCTATGGCGGCATCTCCTGGGTGGGCGGGGACACCTCGCTCATCTGGTATCCCAGCAACGGACTGCACACCGAGCGCGGCATGCTGCTGGCCTGCTACGGCTCCGGCCCCGGCGCGAAGGCGTTCGCGGCGCGGCCGCTGGCTGAACAGATCGCCATGGCGCGCGCCGCCGTGGGCCGCGTGCACCCCGGACATGAGGGCGAACTCAGCAAGCCGGTGGTGGTCAACTGGAGCAAGATCCCCTTCAACTACGGTCCCTGGCCCGACTGGCAGGGCCAGGCCGGCCAGGAGGGCCACATGGACAGTCCCGCCTACCGCCTGCTGAACCGGCCGAGCGGTCGGGTCCACTTCGCCGGCGCGCATCTGAGCCAGACGCCCGGCTGGCAGGAAGGCGCGGTCTTCTCCGCGCACCGCACCATCGCCGCGCTCGCCGACCAGGTGCGCCAGGCCGCCCTGGCGCAGCCCGCCGCCTGAGCCGCGCCCCCGCCATCAAGACCCACAAAAGAGGAGACGCCCATGCGCCCCATCGCGCTCGCCGCCACCACCGCCGCCGCTCTCGCCGCCTTCGCCGCTCCGGCCGCGGCCGAGATCACGCGCGTCGGGTCGGAGACTTCGCCCATCGCCAGCGCCGTCGTGGTGCCGGCTGGCTACGACATGATCTATGTCAGCGGCATCACCCCGCCGGTGACCAACGAAGGAGCGCCGGAAGGGACGCCGCGCGAGTTCGGCGACACCAGGACCCAGACCATCGGCGTCCTCAACAGGATCAAGGCGATCCTTGAGGCCCAGGGCGCGACCCTGGGCGACGTGGTGATGATGCGCGTCCTTCTGGTGGGCGATCCCGCCCTGGACGGAAAGATGGACTTCGCCGGCATGATGGAGGGCTACCGCCAGTTCTTCGCCAACGCCGAACAGCCCAACAAGCCGGCGCGGATCACGTCCCAGGTGGCCGCTCTGGTGGCGCCGGGCATGATGGTCGAGATCGAGGTGCAGGCGGCCGTCAAGCGCGACTAGGCCTTTGCGCGCTTCCCCGCATCAGCCGGCCTGACTAGGATGCCGGCCGAAAGTGACGAACGGATTGGCGTGCAGCAGGCCGCCGTCACCGGGGAAGGGCCTTCTTGAACCACGCTCAGATCGCCACCCTCGTGGTGCTCGCCGCCGTCGTCGCCGCCCTGCTCAGCGACCGGGTGCGGGCCGATGTGGCGGCCATGGCGGCGGCCGCCGTCCTCGCCGGCCTGGGCGTCGTGACCCTGGAGGATCTCGGGCGCGGCCTGGCCAGCCCCGCCCTGGTGGCGCTGGCCTCGCTGTTCATCATCGCGCGCGCGCTCGACGTCACCGGGGTCATGGGCGTGATCATCCGCTCGGCGGCGAGCATGACCGACCGGCTGGGGCGGGCCTCGGCGCCCCTGATCATCAGCCTCTGCGGCGCGCTCTCGGGCTTCCTCAACAACACCCCGCTGGTCATCCTGGCCGCGCCGGTGATGCAGGATTCGGCCAAGCGGCTGGGCATTTCGCCCAAGCGGCTGCTCATCCCGCTCTCCTACGCCTCGATCATGGGCGGCGCCTGCACCCTGATCGGGACCTCCACCAACCTGCTGGTGGACGACATGGCCCGCCGCCAGCATCTGCCGCCCTTCTCGCTGTTCGAGATCACCGGGGTCGGTCTGGCCATCGCCGCCGTGGGCGCCCTCTATCTGGCCTTCGTGGCGCCGCGGCTGCTGCCGTCCACGGACGGCACGGAGCCGACGCCGGCGCTGTCGGAGCTGGCGCCGCCGCTGAAGCTCGTTCCGGGCCTCGTCAGCGTCACCATCTTCGCCTTCGTGCTGGGCGCCGCGGCCGGCGGCCTGTCCATCGCCGTCGTGGCCTTCGTGGGCGCCACCGCCCTTCTGGCGCTGCAGGTGCTCAAGCCGGAGGAAGCCTATTCGGGACTGCGGCCCCAGGTGCTGCTGATGATCGGCGGCATGCTGGTGGTGGGCGAGGCGCTCGGCAAGACGGGCCTCGCCTTCCAGGCCACCAATATCGTCGCCGGCTGGACGCAGCCGCTCGGGCCCATCGCCGCCCTGGCGGTGATCTACATCGCCACCTCGATCCTGACCGAGATCATGTCCAACGCGGCCGTGGCGGTGCTCATCACGCCGCTCGCCATCGGTCTGGCGGAGAATCTGGGCGTGGCGCCGCGCCCCTTCGTGGTGGCGGTCATGATGGCCGCCAGCGCCTCCTTCGCGACCCCGGTCGGTTATCAGACCAACGCCATCGTCCACCAGATCGGACGCTACACCTATATGGACTTCGTGCGCGTGGGCCTGCCGCTCAACATCCTGTCGGCCATCGTGGCCGTCTGGGCGATCCCGAAATTCTTCCCCTTCTAGACGGCGGTCAGCGCGCCACCAGCCGCGCCGGTCCCCCCTTCATCAGGGCCGAGACGAAGGAGTCGCGCCAGGCCGAGACGTCGGTGGCGCGCAGGCCCGCCATCAGGCTCTCCCATCGCCGCCGGCGTTCGGGCAGGGGCATGGACAGTCCCTTGAGAATGGCCTCCGACACGTCCTCGCGGCTGAACGGATTGACGATCAGCGCCTCGGCCATCTGCTCGGCGGCGCCGGCGAAGCGGGAGAGGATGAGCACGCCCGGGTCGTCCGGATCCTGGGCGGCGACATACTCCTTGGCCACCAGGTTCATGCCGTCGCGCAAGGGGGTGACCAGGCCGAGCTTGGCGGCGCGGTAGAAGCCCGCCAGCTGGTCCCGGCGATAGCCGCGGTTCACATAGCGGATCGGCACCCAGTCGACGGTGGCGAAGGCCCCGTTGATGCGTCCGGACTCCCCGTCCAGCCGGCCGCGGATTTCCTGATAGGCCTCCACGTCTTCCCGGCTCGGCGTGGCGATCTGCAGCAGGAAGACCTTCTCCTGCATGTCCGGATTGTCGATCAGGAACTGCTCGTAGGCGAGGAAGCGCTCCTCCAGCCCCTTGGAGTAGTCGAGCCGGTCGACGCCGATGATCATCTGCCGGCCCAGCAGGCTGGCCTGCACCCGCTGAAGCTCCCGCCCCGCGGTCTCGCCCTCCAGCGCGGCGGTGAACTCCGTGACGTCCATGCCGATGGGAAAGGCGCCGAAGTCGGCGGTCCGGCCGAAGGCGGTGAGGCGGTGGTCAGGCCCCACCTCGCCGCCGGCCTCGTGGACCACATAGTCCTCGAAGGCCTCCAGGGAATCGTTGGTCTGGAAGCCGACGAGGTCGTAGTCGAACAGCGCCTCCACCAGCCGGTCGTGGCGCGGCAGCGTGGTCATCAGGTGCCGCGTCGGCCAGGGAATGTGCAGGAAGAAGCCGATGCGGTTCTTCACCCCGCGCTTGCGCAGCTCCTGGGCGAGCGGGATCAGGTGGTAGTCGTGGATCCAGACGAAGTCGCCGTCCTCGATCAGCGGCAGGACGGTCTCGGCGAAGCGGGCGTTCACCCGCGCATAGCCTTCGCCGAAGGAACGCTCGTAGGCGGTGAGGTCCACGCGGTGGTGGAACAGCGGCCAGAGCGTCTTGTTCGCATAGCCGTTGTAGTACTCGTCGATGTCCTGCTCTTCGAGGTCCATGGTGGCGACGGTCACGCCCCCGGCCCTCTGGACGCCCACCTGGCCCGTATAGGTCTCCGTGGTGCGGCCGCTCCAGCCGAACCAGACGCCGGAATGCTCGCGCAAGGCGGCGGCCAGCGCCATGGCGAGCCCCCCTTGGGTTCCGCCGCCCACATCGCTCGGCGGGCTGACGCGGTTGGAGATGACGATCAGGCGTCCCATCAGCCGTTCGCCGCCGCGCGCGGCGGCTCTCCGCCCCCGACGCCCCCGCGGGGCAGGACGAGATGCATGTGCGGGTAGGGGATGTCGATCCCGGCGGCGTCCCACGCCTGCTTGATGCGGCGGTTGAAGGCGCGGCCCACGCCCCACTGGGCGCCCGGCTCCGTCTTGATCCGCCCGCGCAGCACCACGCCGCTGTCGGCCAGGGACAGCACGTCCATGATCTCCAGGGGTTCGAGGATCTTGTCGGCGAAGGCCGGATCGGCGCGCATCTCCTCCACCACCTGGGCCATCACCTCGAACGCCTTGTCGATGTCGGACTCGTAGGAAATGCCCAGCTCCGCCACGTGATAGGAGAAGGTCTTGGTCATGTTGTGGATCACCTGCGCCTCGCCATAGGGCAGGACGTGCAGGGTTCCGTCCAGACCGCGCAGCCGGATGGTGCGCATGGTCATCTGCTCGACCACGCCGCTGGCCCCGTTGATGTCCACCACGTCGCCCACGGCGACGATGTCTTCGGCGACCAGGAAGATGCCGGTCAGGAAGTCCTTCACCAGGGTCTGGGCGCCGAAGCCCACGGCCAGGCCGACGACGCCGGCGCCGGCCAGCAACGGCCCGATGGCGACGCCGACCTCGGCCAGGATCATCATGCCCCCGACGATGATGATCACGCCCTTGGCCACGCCGTGCAGCAGCGGCCCGATCGTGTTCAGTTGGGCGGTCCGGCGGACCTGGCCCTCGCGGCTGTGCGCCATCCGCTGGAGGAGCCGGTTGATGAGCAGGCTGGCCAGCTCCACGGCGGCGAAGGTCGCCACCGCGAGAATGGCGATCCGGATGGCGGCCTCCACGATCTGCTGCCCCAGGCCGACGGACAGCCAGCCCAGCACGTCGAAGCCCCAGATCCCGGCCAGGGTCACCAGGGCGGCGAGGACCAGGGCCACCTCGACCACGTTCCACGCCAGGGTCGCCACGCGCCGCGTGCGGATCGTCTTTTCCGCATCGGCCGGCCCGGGCACGGCGCGAGCGCCCTGCCGCAGCAGCCGGCGCGCCAGGACGCCCAGTGCGATCGCGATCGCCACCGCCAGGACCGACAGGCCGACGTTCAGGGCCAGGGCGGCGGGGCCAAGGGTGATCAGGGCGACCCAGCTCTCGCGTACGCTGGAGATGATCGTTTCACTGGCGGTGGTCGTGTCCAAGGGACGGCTCTCCTCCGATTTGGCGCGGGCTGGCCGGCGAGGGCGCGGCCGCACGAGGCCGGCGCGCCTACGGCGAAGCCACGATCCAGAATGGCTCGCGCGCGTTTTTGGTTCAGCAACTCAGGGCCGCTCGTTTAGAGCTAGCACGGCCCTGACGCGGCTCGCCCCGGGCTCACCAAGCTGTGAACCGGATCGGGGGGCGGGTGCGACGGCGGCGAAACCGATGCCTGGCGGACAAGCAGCTTGACCTCAGACCAACTCCGAAAGACGCCCGACCGGACCCGCGCCTTCCGCCGGTTCCGCGCCAAGCTGCGCGCCCTCTATCACGGGGAGTCGCCGCAGGCGGTCCGCTTCCGTCTGGCGGTGATCGGAGTGGACCTGGCGCTGATCGCCTTCTTCATCGCCGCGCCCTTCCTGCGGGATTCGCGCCTTTTCCTGCCGCTGGACCTGGCCGTGGCGGCCATCCTCGCCACCGACCTCGCCGCCCGGGCTCTGGCCTGGCGGACGGTCAAGGACTGGATCCGGCGGCCGATCGTCATGGTCGACCTGTTCGTGCTCCTCACCCTGCTGCTGCCGACGGTCCTGATCAACCTCGCCTTCCTGCGCGTGCTGCGGATCTGGACCCTGTTCAACAGCGAGTTCTTCTGGGACACGGTCGGTCACCGGTTCGACGACACCCGATGGGAGGATGTGATCCGGGCGGCGGCCACCCTGATCACCTTCGTCTTCGTCGCGACCGGCTTCGTCTACACCATCTATGTGGGCGAAGACGGCGGGGTCAGCGGCTATGTGGACGCCCTCTATTTCACCGTCACCTCGCTGACGACCACCGGCTATGGCGACATCATCCTGCCCGGAGTCAGCGGGCGTCTGATCTCCATCGTGATCATGATCGCGGGCATCACCCTGTTCGTGCGGTTCGCCCAGGCGCTCTTCCGGCCCTACAAGGTGCGGTTCGCCTGCCACGTCTGCGGCCTGATGCGACACGAGCCGGACGCGGTGCACTGCAAGGCCTGCGGGGCGCTTCTCAACATCCCAAACGACGAGGCCTGAGGGCGGAAACGGCCGGACAAATTTCGGCCTTCCCCAATTCAAACGCCCCGAACGGAGAACGCTGTTCTCGGCTCGCCTCGCTCCGGCGCGGATAAAAACGACCGAAAAACAGTCGGTTAGACCGTAGCGTTGCTCAGGCGCCGCACAACCGCGGCTGCAAGGAACTGTCACACAACCGTTCCCGACCTGTCACGGAGGCTACCTAGAAGGACCTCGGGCAAGCGGGCGTTCAGGTCTCGGGGGAGACTTGGGACTGGCCGGCGCCTGCGAATTTCATCGCCACGGCGGAGAGCAAGATGACCGGCACCACCAATCTCAGAAACCTTCTGATCATGTCGCTGAGCGCGATGGCCCTGGCGGCCTGCGGCGGCGGCGCGTCGGAAGTGGCTTCGCCCGGCGAGGGCGCCTTCCCGCCGTCGAACGGCGGCGGCTCGGGCGGCGGCAGCGGCGGCGGCTCGGGCGGCTCGGGTTCGGCGGCCAGCGACTGCCCGACCGGCTTCACCAATGTCGGCACGATCGCCAACAACACCCTGCGCAACTGCCAGCTGCCGGCCAAGATCACCGGCAACCTCGTGGTTCCGCTGCGCTCGGGCACCATCTATTCGATCAGCGGCCGCGTGGACGTGGGCGACGACATGGGCGGCGACGCCGCTGCGCCGAAGGCCGGCGCGGTGAAGGGCACGCTGACCATCGAGCCGGGCGTGAAGCTCTTCGGTTCGGCCGGTCTCGACTACATCGTCGTCAACCGCGGCTCGCAGATCTACGCCGAAGGCACCTCGGCCCAGCCGATCGTCTTCACCAGCCGCCAGAGCGTCGAGGGCACGACCGGCGTCGACTCGATCGGCCAGTGGGGCGGCCTCGTCGTCCTGGGCCGCGCGCCGATCTCCAACTGCCCCGGCACGACCGCCCCGGGCACGGCCAACTGCGAAGCCCAGGTCGAAGGCACGAACGCCTTCTACGGCGGCAACTCGGCCACCGATAACAGCGGCGTGATGAAGTATGTCCGCGTCCAGCACTCCGGCTTCCAGATCCTGCCGAACAACGAGCTGAACGGGATCACCTTCGCCGGCGTCGGCTCGGGCACGCTGCTCGACTACATCCAGGTCCACAACTCGTCGGACGACGGCATCGAGTGGTTCGGCGGCACCGTGAACGCCAAGCACCTGGTGCTGACCGGCAATGACGACGACAGCATGGACACCGACGTCGGCTTCAACGGCGCCATCCAGTTCGCCATCGTCGTCCAGCGCGCCAACGGCGGCGACCGCGGCAACGAGGCCTCCGGCTCCAACCGGACCCCGGCCTCCAATCCGAAGTTCGCCAACGTGACCATGGTCGGCCGCGGGTCTTCGGACGTGATCGTCATGAACTCGGGCACCAACAACGTGTTCGCCAACTCGGTCTTCACGGCCTCGGGCACGACGGCGGCCTGCCTCGACATCGACGACACGAACACCACCGGTTCGTTCAACTCGGTGTTCTTCTCCTGCCCGGTCGCCTTCCGTGACGACTCCAACGTCGGCGCGACGGCCACCCAGGCCATCTTCGCGGCGGGTGCGAACAACACCGCCAACGGCACGTCGACCCTGACGAGCACCTTCATCAACGGCGCGAACGAGAACGCGGTCCCGGCCGCGAACCTGACCTCGATCTCGTCCTTCTTCACCAACACCACCTACATCGGCGCGGTGCGGAACTCGAGCGACACCTGGTGGCAGGGCTGGACCTGCGGCCTGACGTCCGGCTCGTCCTGCTGACGGCTCTCGGGCGGCGGGGATCGTCCCCGCCGCCCGATCTCGTCCACGTCGATTCCCACAGGGCTGCGAACATGAAGATCTCCCTTTCCCTGAGCGCGATGCTGCTCGCGACGACGGCGCTGTTTGCGCCGCAGACCGCCCTTGCTCAGACGGAAGGGTCTGAGACCGAGGTCGAGGAACTGGTCGTCCGGGGTCGCTACATCCCCGACGTCATGCGCGAAACGGCCGAAGTGGCCACCATCCTGACCGCCGACGACCTGCAACGGCAGGGCGACGATACGGCGGCCGAGGCCCTGACCCGCCTGTCCGGCCTGTCGGTCGTGGGCGGCCGCTTCGTCTATGTCCGCGGCCTGGGCGAGCGCTATTCCTCGGCCCTGCTGAACGGCTCGCCGCTGCCGAGCCCCGAGCCGCTGCAGCGCGTCGTGCCGCTCGACCTCTTCCCGTCGAACGTGCTGGCCGGCACCACGGTGCAGAAGACCTACTCGGCCGCCTATTCCGGCGAGTTCGGCGGCGGCGTGATCGACCTGCAGACGGTCGCCGTGCCTTACGAGCCCTTCGTGTCCCTGGGCTTCAGCGTCGGCGGCAACACCGAAACCACCTTCGACGACGGCCTCGTCTACTACGGCTCCGACACCGACTGGACGGGCTATGACGACGGCACGCGCGACACCCCGGACGAGCTTGACCTGGCGCTGCGCAGCGGTCTGCGGGTCGACAGCTCCAACTTCACCGACGAAGAGCTCCAGGACATCGGCCAGTCCTTCGTCAATGCGCCGCTGAACCTGCTGCAGCGCTCCTCCAGCATCGACCCGAACTACTCCATCGACGTCTCGGCCGGCACCTCGGTCGACCTCGGCTGGGGTTCGCTCGGCGTGGTCGCCGTCGCCGGCTTCGACAACTCCTGGCGCACCCGGCACGGCGTTCAGCAGGAAGGCATCGTCCAGGGTTCGGATCTCGAGGTCCGCACCGACTACGACTACGTCTCCACCCAGAACGACGTTGTGCTGAACGGCCTGCTCGGCGTCGGCCTCGACTGGGGTCAGAACGAGATCCGCTGGACCAACCTCTACGTCCACTCGACCACGAAGGAAGCCCGCTCGCGCGCCGGCTACGACGAACTGGCCGGGGCGGACGTGCGCGACGACTACACCGAGTGGTTCGAGCGCGCCCTGATCAACACCCAGCTCACCGGCGCGCACGAGTTCGGCGATCTGCAGGTCGACTGGCGCACGGCCTTCGCCCGCACCTCGCGGGACGCCCCCTACGAGAAGGGCATCCGCTACCGCCTGGTGAACGGCGTCTATCTGCACAACGCTTCGCAGGAGCAGAACTACACCCGCTTCAGCGAAGTCGAGGACTCGGTGCTCAGCGCCGGCCTCGACCTCTCCTACACCCTGCCGCTGTCCAGCGTGCGTGAGGTGATCCTGTCGGGCGGCGTGGCCTATATGGACAACGACCGCCACGCCGAGGCCCGCGAGTTCCGCTTCCTGGCGCTGAACAACTCGCTGTCGCTCGCCGAGCAGATGCAGCGCGTCGACTTCCTGCTGTCGGACTACAACATCCGGCCGGACGGTCTGGTGATCCGCGAGACCACCGGCGCCGAAGGGGCCGCGGCCTACGAGGCGGCGCTGGAGACGAAGGCGGCCTACATCCAGGCCGACGCCGAGATCTTCCCACTGGTCCGCCTGGCGGCCGGCGTCCGCTACGAAGACGCCACCCAGTCGGTGACGCCGATCGACCTGTTCGGCGCCTCCAGCCCGGCGGTTCCCGATCCGCTGGAAAACGCCTACTGGCTGCCGACGGCGACGGTGACCTGGAACTTCTACGAGGACATGCAGCTGCGCTTCGGCGCGTCCAAGACCATCGCCCGTCCGCAGTTCCGCGAACTGGCGCCGCAACAGTACCTCGACCCCGACAACGACCGCCTGTTCATCGGCAACCCGTACCTGACCGACAGCGAGCTTCTGAACATCGACGCCCGCTACGAATGGTACTTCGCCAACCAGCAGTATCTGACGCTCGGCGCCTTCTATAAGGACATCGACAAGCCGATCGAGTCGGTGGTCAACGAGGCCGGGGCGACGGTCCAGCAGACCTACATCAACGCCCCGAAGGCGATGCTCTACGGCGTCGAGGCCGAGGTGAAGAAGGTCTTCGAGCCCGTCGTCGACACGCCCTGGCTCGCCAACAAGCGCTGGCTGATCCAGGCCAACTACACCTACTCCAAGTCCGAAGTGCAGGTGGACTCGGGCGACGTGGTCTTCCCGCTGGCGGGCGGCGGCGCCTCCCGTCCGGCCGAAGACTACGTGACCGACGGCAGCCAGCTGCAAGGCCAGTCCGAGCATCTGGCCAACCTGCAGTTCGGCTTCGAGGACGATGTCGCCCAGTCCCAGGCGACCCTCCTGGTGGCCTATGCCAGCGAGCGCATCACCGCCCGCGGCCGTCCCGGCCAGCCCGACCTCTATCAGGATCCGGGCACGATCGTGGACTTCACCTATCGCAAGATGGTCCCGGTCATGGGCTACGACCTGACCTTCTCCTTCGAGGCCCGCAACCTGCTGGCCGAGGACTACGAGGAGTATCAGGAACTCGGCTCGGGCCGCGTGAACAACAACACCTACGACCTCGGCCGCTCCTTCTCGGTCGGCGTTTCCACCCGCTTCTGACGGGTCGCTCCGGGGGCGGCGAATGCGCCGTCCCCGGATTATTTTCGGACAGGTGCGGCGAAGCGTCTCCAAACCCGGCCGCTGTCATCCGTTTGTCACTGAAAGTTTACATGAACTCCCGGCGGGCGCGCCCTTTTGGCGTCCCACCTGATCCTCGGGACTTCGGAGAACTCCGTGAACCTTCCCGCCGTGATCCGCGGCGTTTCCGTTCGGCCCCGGACGATCCTGGCCGTGACGGAGGTGGCCCTCGTCGTGGTCCTGAGCGTCCAGGCCGCACGCCTGGCCTGGAGTCTCGCCGCCCCGCCGCCGGGGCCCCTCGGCGCCCCCGCCGTCACCGCGCCGACGACCGCCGCTGACACCGACATCCTCGCCCGCTTCGATCCCTTCTTCCGCCAGGGCCTGGCGGCCGCCGCCGCCGCGGACGCCGCCCCGCAAGGCGATCTCCAGCTCTTCGGCGTCCGCACCGGCGGTCCCGGTGGCGGCTCGGCCATCATCGGCGCAGCCGGCGGAGAGCAGCGGCTCTACACCGTCGGCGAACGGCTGCCGGGCGGCCTGACCCTCGCCGCCGTCGCCGCCGACCACGTGATGCTGGGACAGGGCGCAGGCGCCCGGCGCCTGAGCTTTCCGGTCCCTGGCGCGACGCACGGCGCGGCTCCTCCTCCGCCGCCGCCTCCGGCTGCGGCCACGGGCGAGAGCCAGGCGGCGGTCACCGGCGCTCAGCTGCGCGCGGCCATGACGCTGACCCCGCGCATGCAGGGCGGCCGCCCGGCCGGCTACGCCGTCATGGCGCGCGGCGCACAGGGGAGCGCCATCCTCGCCCGTGCGGGCCTCCAGCCGGGCGACGTGCTGCTCGCCGTCGACGGCTCCGAACTCAACCCCGAACGCGTCGGCGAACTCGCCGACATCCTCGCCTCGGCCGGCCACGTCGACCTCCGCTACGAGCGGGGCGGCCAGGTCATGACCACACGCCTGCGGATGACTGCCCCGTGAAACGACTGATCTGCGCCCTCGCCCTCGTCACGGCCACAGGCGCGAGCCTGCCGCCTGCACCCGCCTATGCTCAGCAGCAGATCCTGAACCTGCAGGACGCCGACATCCGCGTCTTCATCCAGGACGTGGCCCGGGCCACCGGCCAGACCTTCATCATCGACCCGCGGGTCCAGGGGAAGGTGACCATCACCAGCCAGGAGCCGCTGTCGCGGACGGAGCTCTTCGAGGTGATGCTCTCCACCCTGCGCGCCAACGGCCTGGTGGCCGTGCCGGCCGGCGCCGGCGTCTACCGCATCACGCCGGAGGAGGGGGCGGCGGCCCAGCCCTCCAGCCTGTCGGGCGGCGGCGGATACGGCTTCTCCACCCAGGTCTTCCGGCTGCGCAGCATCGACGCGGCCTCGGCCGCCGAGACGCTGAAGCCCCTGATCGGGCGCCAGGGCGTGGTCATGCCGAGTCCCCGCGGCAACCTGCTGGTCGTCGCCGACTATGCCGACAACCTGGCGCGCATCCGCAGCCTGCTCGGCCAGATCGACACCGATCGGACGCTGACGGAGACGGTGACGCTGCGATCCTCCTCGGCGCGGGAGATGGCCGGCGTGGTCAATCAGCTGCTCAACCCGCCCGGGGCCGATCCCAACGCCCGCAACGGCATCGTCTCGGTCGTCGTGGTGGAGAGCAGCAATTCGCTCATCCTTCGCGGCGAGCCGGACGCCGTCCGCCCCATCCTGTCGGTGGTCGAGGACCTCGACCGCCGCGCCGAAACCAGCGGCGACGTCCGCGTCATCAACCTCCAGCACGCCGACGCCGAACAGCTGGTGCCGGTCCTGCAGCAACTCGTCGGCCAGGCCGTGACGCCGGCCGGCGGCGAGGGCGAGGCGTCCGCCGCGCCGGCGGCGGCCGCCGCGGCGGGGCAGGGCCAGACGGCCACGGCCGGCGGCGGCGGGCGGCGCGCCAACATCGCCCGCTATCCCGGGGCCAATTCCATCATCATCGCCGCCGACCCCGAGACCCAGCGCGTCCTGGGGGAGGTGATCCGCAAGCTCGACAATCGCCGCCGGCAGGTGCTGGTCGAGGCCATCGTGGTCGAGCTGTCCGACAACGCGGCCAAGGCTCTGGGCGTCCAGCTCGCCATCGCCGGCCAGAACGGCTCCTCGGTGCCCTTCGCCGCCACCAACTATTCGAACACTGCGCCGAACCTGCTGACCCTCGGCGCCGCCGCGGCGGCCGAGGGCGAACTGGACGAGGATTCCGCGGCGCTCCAGAGCCTGCGCCAGGCCGCCCTCGATTCCCTCCTGGGCGCTGGCGGCATCATCGCCGGCGGTTACGGCCAGAACGACGACGCCATCTTCGGCTTCATCATCAATGCGGTGAAGACGGACACGACCTCGAACCTGCTCTCCACGCCTTCGGTGATGACGCTCGACAACCAGGAGGCCACCATCCTGGTGGGCCAGGAGATCCCGATCACCACGGGCGAGGTGCTGGGCGACGCCAACACCAACCCCTTCCGCACGGTGCAGCGCCAGGATGTCGGCATCCAGCTGGAGGTGAAGCCCCAGATCAACGCGGGCGGGGCCATCACGCTCTTCCTGCGCCAGGAGGTCTCCTCCATCGCCGGGCCGGTCAGCGAGGACTTCAACGAGCTCATCCTCGACAAGCGCGAGATCGAAACCACCGTGGCCGTGGACGACGGCGACATCGTCGTGCTGGGCGGGCTCCTGGACCGCAACGAGCGGGTGACGGTGGAGCGCACGCCGATCCTGGGCGACGTCCCGGTGCTTGGAAACCTCTTCCGCTCCAATTCCCGCGCCAATGTGCAGCGCAACCTGATGGTCTTCATCCGCCCGACCATCATCGACAGCGCCGCCTCGGCCCGGGCGGTCACCGCGCCGCGCTATGACTACATCCGTCGCCAGGAGCTCTCGCGCAGTCCCGACGGGATCAGCGACCTCGACGCTCTCGTCCGCGACTACATGCAGGCGGAGCCCGTGACGGCCGCCCCGGCGATCCCGCCGCCGCCCGCGCCGCCGACGGCGAACTGAGATGACCGCCCCCGTCCATCCGCTGCTGCCCTACGGCTTCGCCAAGCGGCACGGCGTGGTCCTGCTGGGCGTCGACGAGGCGTCCGAAGGCGCCGCGCGCGTGGGCCTGCGCGAGGGCGCCGACCCGCTGGCGCTCACCGAGGCGCGCCGCGCGCTCGGCCGGCCGCTCCGGGTGGAGCCGCTGGGGCGCACCGAGTTCGAACGTCGCCTGTCGGAAGCCTATGCGGGCGACGGCCTGGCCGCCTCCGGCGCGGACGACCTCGACATGCCGGGCGGACTGGACAGCCTGGCCGAAGACATCCCCGCCGCCGCCGACCTGCTGGACAGTCAGGACGACGCGCCGATCATCCGCCTCATCAACGGCGTCATCGCCGAGGCCATCCGCCGCGGCGCCTCCGACGTCCATATCGAGCCGTTCGAGACGGCGCTCCTCGTCCGCCTGCGCATCGACGGCGTGCTGCGCGAGGTGCTCAGCCTGTCGCCGCGGCTCGCCCCGCTCATCGTCAGCCGCATCAAGGTGATGGCCAGGCTCGACATCGCCGAGCGGCGCGTGCCCCAGGACGGCCGCATCTCGCTGGCGCTCGGCGGCCGGTCGCTGGACGTGCGGGTCTCGACCCTGCCCTCGCGCGCCGGCGAGCGGGTGGTGATGCGGATCCTCGACCAGGAGCAGGCCGGCATTCCGCTGGAACAGCTCGGCATGCGCCCGGCGGTGCTCTCGGCCTTCGAGGCGGCCCTGCGCGAGCCCAACGGCGTCATCCTGGTCACCGGGCCCACGGGCTCGGGCAAGACCACCACCCTCTATGCCGGCCTGACGCGCCTGAACGACGCCAGCCGCAACATCCTGACGATCGAAGACCCGGTCGAATACGCCGTGGCGGGCGTCGGTCAGACCCAGGTCAACGCCAAGGTCGGCATGACCTTCGCCGCGGGCCTGCGGGCCATCCTGCGCCAGGATCCGGACGTGGTCATGGTCGGCGAGATCCGCGACGTGGAGACCGCCCAGATCGCCGTCCAGGCCAGCCTCACCGGCCATCTGGTGCTGTCGACCGTCCACACCAACGACGCGGCGGGCGCCGTCACGCGCCTGCGCGACATGGGGGTGGAGCCCTTCCTGCTGGCCTCCACGATCCGCGTCATCATCGCCCAGCGTCTGGTGCGCCGCCTCTGCCCCCACTGCCGCCGCGCCGAACCGGCGGACGCCGCGACGGCGAGGCTCGCCGGTGTCGCCGAGGGCCAGATGCTCTTCCGCGCCCAGGGCTGCGCCCAGTGCGGCCAGACCGGCTATGCCGGCCGCGTCGGCGTCTATGAGGCCATCCGGGTGGACGACCGCATCCGCCGCCTGATCAGCGAGAGCGCCGGCGAGGACGACATCGCCGCGGCCGCCCAGGCGGCCGGCGGCGGCACCCTGTCCAGCGAGGCGCGCGCCTATGTGCTCGAAGGCCTGACGACGGTCGAGGAGGCGCTGCGGGTGACGCGCCAGGAGACGGCGGGCCATGGCGAGCTTTGACTATGTCGCCCTCGACCTGGCCGGCCGCACCCGCACCGGCAGCCTGAAGGCGCCCGACGAGGCCGCCGCCCGCGAGACGCTGGAGCGCCGCCGCCTGGCTCCGGTGAAGGTCAGCCCCGGCGCCGCCCGTCCGTCCTCCGCCGCGCCGGTGCTGGGCGGGCGGCTGGACACGCGCCAGCTGGCCCTCGTCACCCGGCAGCTCGCCACCCTGATCGCCGTGGCGCCGCTGGAGGAGTCCCTGCGCACCATCGCCGCCCAGGCCGAGAAGCCCGCCGTGCGCCGGGCGCTGAACGCCGTCCATGCCGGCGTGCTGGAAGGCTATCGCCTCTCCGACGCCATGGGGCGCGAGGGCCGGGCCTTCCCGCCGCTCTACCGCGCCATGGTGGCGGCGGGCGAAAGCTCCGGCTCGCTGCCGTCCATCCTCGAACGCCTCGCCGACCTGCTCGAGCGTGACCAGGAGGCCCAGAGCAAGGTCACCGCCGCGCTCATCTATCCGGCGGTGCTCGCCGTCACGGCCCTGCTGGTCGTCCTGGCGCTGATGACCTTCGTGGTGCCCAAGGTGGTCGACCAGTTCGAATCCATGGGCCAGACCCTGCCGCTGCTCACCCGGGTGGTGATCGGCGCGTCGGATGCGGTGCGCAGCTACGGCCTCGTCATCCTGGCCCTGCTGGTCATCGCGGGCTTCGGGGCCGCCCAGGCCCTGCGGCGGCCGGAGATCCGTCTGCGGGCCGACGCCGCCCTGCTGCGCCTGCCCCTGATCGGGCGCCTGATCCGCGACCTTCACGCCGCCCGGCTCGCCCGCACGCTCTCGACCATGATCGCCAGCGGCCTGCCGATCCTGGAGGGGCTTCTGATCACCGCTCCCACGGTCCACAACCGTGTCCTGCGCCAGGCGACCCTCGACATGGCCGAGATGATCCGCGAGGGCGGCAGCCTGTCGGCGGCGATGCGCAAGGTGGGCGTCTTCCCGCCGCTGCTGGTCTACATGGCCGCCAGCGGGGAGAACAGCGGCCGGGTGGACCTGATGCTGGGCCGCGCCGCGGAATATCTGGAGCGGGAGTTCGCCACCTTCACGGCCGTGGCCCTCAGCCTGCTGGAGCCCGCCATCATCGTCCTCATGGGCGGGCTGGTGGCGGTGATCGTGCTCTCGATCCTCCTGCCCATCCTGCAGATCAACACCCTGGCCTTCGGCTAGGCGCGTCATTCAAGGAGTAAGCATGACCCGTCGCGACATCCGCACCCGTCCGGCCAGCGAGGCCGGCTTCACCCTGGTGGAGCTGATGGTCGTGGTCGTGATCCTGGGCCTCCTGGCCACGGTGGTCATGATCAATGTCCTGCCGAGCCAGGACCGCGCCATGCGCGAAAAGGCCAAGGCCGACATCTCCACCCTCGAGCAGGCGGTGGAGACCTACCGGCTGGAGATGCTGACCTATCCGACGACGGCCCAGGGGCTGCAGGCGCTGGTCCAGGCGCCGGCCGGCCTGTCGCGGCCCGAGCGCTACCGCGACGGCGGCTATATCCGCCGCCTGCCGGACGATCCCTGGGGCAATCCCTATCAGTACGCCTATCCCGGCGAGCGCGGCCGGTTCGACGTCTATTCGTTCGGCGCCGACGGGGCCAAGGGCGGCGAAGGCGAGGATGCGGACATCGGCAACTGGAACTGAGCCGCGTCCGCGCCAGGGCTCGGAGGCCGGCTTCACCCTCGTGGAGCTGATGGTGGTGCTCGTCATCATCGGCCTCCTGGGCGCGGCCGTGGTGATGACGGCGCCGGACGGCCGCGGCGAGGTGCGCCGCGAGGCCGAGGCCTTCGCCGTGCGCCTGCAGCGGGCGCGCGAGGAGGCGCTGCTGACCAACCGCGCCGTCGAGGTGCAGGTGGACGGGGAGGGCTACGCTTTCCGCACCCTGCGCCGCGGCGAATGGGAAGCGCTGGCCGCAGACCCGTTCGAGGCCCACCGCTGGGACGACGGCGTCACCGCCCGCCTGACGGCTCTGGACGGCCGGGACGGCGTGCGCTTCGACCCCACCGGCGCGGCCGAGCCCGCGGAGGTGACGGTCTCCCGCGCCGACCAGCGCATGCGGGTGGCGGTGAGCGAAACCGGCGAGGTGCGGATCGATGCGCCCAGCCGCTGACCTGGCCCCCGATCGGGGGTTCACCCTTATCGAACTGCTGGTGGCGCTGGCGGTCTTCAGCCTCGCCGTGCTCGCCCTCCTGAACCTGGCGGGCGAGAACACGCGGACGGCCCAGGTGGTCGAGACGCGCACCCTGGCCGCCATGGTCGCCGAGAACGCCGCCATCGAGGCGCTCATCTCGCCGCAGCCGCCGACGCTGGGCCAGGAGGACGGCGCCGCGCGGCTGGGCGATCGCGACTGGCTCTGGCGGCGCACGGTGACGGCGACCGAGGGACTGCTGCGGATCGACGTCCAGGTCGCCGCCGAAGGCGAGCGCCAGGTGGCGGCGGAAGTCACCGTCTTCCGGGGGGGCGCATGAAGGGCTTCACCCTGGTGGAGATGCTGGTGGCGCTGGCCATCTTCAGCCTGCTTTCGGCGGCGGGCGTGGCGGTGCTGGGCTTCGCCGCCGACAATCGCGCCGTGGTCCGTGAGCGGATGGACGAGCTGGCCGCCCTGCAGAGCGCCCGGGCCCTGATCAAGGCCGACCTGGAACAGGCGGCCGACCGCCGCACCCGCACCGCCGACGGCGCGGCCGGCCGGGCGCTGACGGGGGGCGAAGCGCCGGGAACGCCGCTTCTGGCCTTCACCCGCCGCGGCTGGGACAATCCCGACGCCGCGCCGCGGGCCTCCATGCAATATGTCGAGTACGAGCTGGAGGGCGACCGGCTCGAACGCCGCGCCCGCGCCGCGCTCGACGGCGCCCCGCTGGGCGAACCCCAGGTGCTGCTGCGCGGCGTGCGCCGCGCCGAGGTGGACTTCTATTCGCGCGGCCAGTGGGCGCCGGCCTGGGCCGGCACGCCAACCCAACCCCTGCCGCAGGCGATCCGCCTGACCATGGAGCTGGAGGACTTCGGCGAGATCACCCAGGTGGTCCTGTTGCCGGGGGCCCTGTCGTGAGGACTCGTCCGGCCGCCGAACGGGGCGTGGCCCTGCTCACCGTCCTGCTGCTCGTCGCGGTGCTGGCGACGCTCGCCGCCGTGGTGCTGGACGACATCCGCTTCGGCCTGCGCCGCACGGCCAACGCCCAGGCGGTGGGCCAGGCCCGCTGGTACGCGCTCGGCGCCGAGGCCCTGGCGCGCGAACAGGTGGAGCGACTGCTGCGCGCCTCCCCCGAACGCATCACGGCCGCCGGCGGCTGGAACGGCCGGGCCTACAGCTTCCCGGTGGAGGAGGGGCTGATTCAGACCAGGATCAGCGACGCCACCGCCTGCTTCAACCTGAACAGCGTCGTACAGGGCGTGGGCGAGCAACTCTCCGCCCGCCCCGCCGGCGCCGAGCAGTTCCGCGCCCTCCTGGAGGGCCTGCGCTTCGCTCCGCGCGACGCGGAGATGCTGGCCGCCGCCCTGACGGACTGGATCGATTCCGACGCCGTTCGCGAGGCCGGCGGGGCGGAGGACGCAGCCTATCTCGACGGCGAGGCCGGCTACCGCACCGGCGGAACCCTGCTGGCTGAGGCGAGCGAACTGCGCGCCATCCGCGGCTTCACGCCGGAGGCCTATGCGCGCATGCGGCCCTGGGTCTGCGCCCTGCCGACCACGGACCTCTCGCCGGTGAACGTCAACACGCTGACCCCGGAACAGGGCGTTCTGATCACCATGCTCACCAAGGGCGCGCTCAGCCCCTCGGCCGGGGCGCGCCTGATCGAGGGGCGTCCGGCCGAAGGCTGGACGCAGACGAGCTTCTGGCAGGAACCGGCGATGCGGGAACACATCCCCCTCGACGGAGAGCTCCAGGTCTCCGCCCGCCCGCGCTTCTTCGCCCTGCAGACGCAGGTCGACTATCTCGACGCCGAGGTGGTCGCCAGCGGCCTCTTCGAGGTCGAAACCTCCGGCCAGGTCCGCCTGACCGCCCGCCGATGGACCTACGACGAATGAACCGAACCCGCATCGTCATCGCCGGCCACACGCCGGAGGCTGAACCCGCCTATCTGATCCTGGACGAGCTCGGCTCGGTCGTCGGCCGCGGCGTGCTCGCCGTGCAGGACGGTTCGGCGCTCGCCCCGCTGCGCACGGTGCTCGTCATCCCGGGCGCCGAGGTGCTCGTCCGCTGGCTGCCCCTGCGCGCCGGAAGCGAGGCCCAGGCGCGCGGGGCTGCGCTGGCCGCGCTGGAGGATCAGCTGGCGGCGCCTGAGGGGGCCCACGCCGCCGTCGGTCCGGCGGACGCCGAGGGGTTGCGGCCCTGCGCCGTCATCGCCGCCCGTCGGCTTCAGGCCTGGCTCGACCATGCGCGCCTGCACGGCCTTTCGCCGGAGGTGGTGATCCCCGACTGCCTGGCGCTCCCGGCGCCGCCGGACGATGAGGCGGTCCTGACGGCGGCTTTCGAGGAGACCGTGGCGGTGCGAGGCGCGCGCCTCGCCTTCAGCGGCGAGCCCGATCTCGTCGCGGCGGTGGCGGCCGACCGTCCGCAGACGCGCCTGGAAGGGCCGGCGTTGGAGCGGGCCCTGGCCGAGGCCGCCGGCGCCCCGGCGGTCAACCTGCTGCAGGGCGCCTTCGATCCGAAGCGGCAGGCCGAGCTCGGCTGGCGGGACTTCCGTCGCGTGGCCGCGCTCGCCGCCGCCGTGCTGCTGAGCCCCCTCGTCATCTGGGGCGCCCAGGCCGCCGCCTTCCACATCCGCGCCGAGCGCGCCGAGGCCCGCGCGGAGGCCAAGCTCGCCGCCCTGCTGCCCGAGGGGGCGGAGGTCACCGACGTCGCCGTCCAGGCCGAAGCCCTGCTCGCCCAGGCGATGGTGGGACAGGGCGGCGGCGCGAGCGGCCTGGCCGCCATCCTGCTCGGCGCGCTGGAGCCGCTCGACCAGGCGCAGCTCGAAAGCCTGATCATCATGCCCGACGGCACGGCCCGCGCGGCGGTCAGCCTGGCGGCCTATTCCGACACCGAAGCCCTCGCCCAGGCCCTGCAGGCCGAGGGGCTCTCCATGCGCGAGGAGGGTTCGCGCGAAGAGGGCGACCGCGTGGTCGCCGACATCATTCTGGGAGCCCGCTGATGCGCGACTGGTGGAACGGCCGTTCTCGGCGCGAACAGGTGCTGCTCGGCGTCATGGGCGCCTTGGTCGCAGGCTTCCTGCTCTGGTTCGGCGTCGCCGCGCCGCTCCAGGCGGCGGCCGCATCGGCGCGGGATCACCTCGCCCAGGCGCGGGCGGACGAGGCCCTGGTGGACGCGGTGGCCGAACGTGTCGCCGCCCAGGGACAGGCGCCGTCCGCATCGTCCGCCGCCGGACCGGTGGACCGTGTCGTCGCCGACACGGCGGCCGTCGCCGGCCTGCAGGTGGTCCGCGTCGAGGCGGCCGAGGGCGGGGTCCAGGCGGTGGTGTCGGGTCCCAGCACGTCGATCCTCCCCTGGCTCGCCTTCCTGGCCCGGGAGCAGGGGGTCGCCGCCCGCCATCTGACCCTGGTGAAGGGCGAGGGCGGCGTCCTCGACCTCGACGCCACCTTCGTGCGGGCCGCCCCATGAGCCCGCAGCGGCTGGACGGCCGCGCCCTGGCCGGCCTCTTCGCCCTGGCCGCCGTCCTGGCGCTCCTGGCCGCCGCGCCTCTGAGCCTGGTTCTCGGCGAACGCGCCGCCGCCGCCGGCCTTTCCGCCCAGAGCGTCAGCGGCACGGTCTGGCGCGGCCGTCTGCAGGGCGCCAGCTTCCGAGACCTGCCCCTCGGCGAGGTCCGCCTGGGGCTCAACCCCTTCACGCTGCTGATCGGCCGCGTTCATCTGGGCTTCTCGGCCGACCAGGCGAAGGGGACGCTGCGCCTGGCGCCGCAGGGCGCAGCCTTCCACGACATGGATCTCACCGCGCCCACCTCGGCGCTCGCGCCACAGTTCCCCCTGTCCGGCCTGGCGGAGTTCTCGGACCTGAGCCTCGATGTCCTCGGCGGAGCCTGTCGCAGGGCGGGCGGCCAGGTGCGGCTGAGCGAACTCGCCCTCGACGGCGCGCCCCTGCCGGGGCTCGTCCTGAGCGGCGCGCCGGCCTGCGCCGACGGGGCGGTGCGCCTGCCGCTTTCCGGGCAGGCCGAGGGCGTCGATGTGCAGGCCGATCTGATCGTCCGCCCGGACGGCGCCTACCAGCTCACCACCACGCTGCGCACCACGCGGCCGGAGCTCGATGCGGTGCTGACCGACGCCGGCTATGTCCGCGGTCTCGACGGCTACAGCCGAACCCAGGCGGGGCGCCTCGGCCGCTAGAGGCCGAGCGGACCGTAAAGCCAGGCGAGCCAGCCCCCGAGGGCCAGAAAGACGCCGAACGGCACGGGCTGGTCGCCCGCCACGGGCCGGCCGATCAGCCGCAGGATGAGCACGGCGGCGAGCCCGCTCAGCGAGGCCGCGATCATGATGGTCGGCAGGGCCCAGGCCCCGCACCAGGCGCCGGCTCCCGCCAGCAGATAGGCGTCGCCGCCGCCCAGGCCCTCGCGTCGGCGCAGCCGTCTGTAGAGCCAGGCGATCAGCGCCAGGACGAGGAAGCCCAGGGCCGCGCCGAGGGCGGCGTCGGCCAGGGCCCCGGCGCCAGCCAGGGACGCCGCAGCGAGGCCCGTGACGATCAGGGGAAGGGTGAGCAGCCGCGGCAGCCAGAAGTGCTCGGCGTCCAGCAGGGCCAGCAGCAGGAGTTGCCAGGCGTAGAGCGCGCCCAGGGCCCCTTCGGCGCCCGGATGGGCCAGGCCGGCCCAGAGCGCCAGCGCCGGGCAGGCGAGCTCAAGCGCCAGATAGCGCCGCGGGATCGGCGCGGCGCAGGTCCGGCAGCGCCCACGAAACAGGATGAACGACGCGATCGGAACGAGGTCCAGGGGGCCGAGCGTCCGTTCGCAGCCGGGGCAGGCCGAGCGCCCGAAGACGACCGGAAGCCCCCGCGGCAGCCGGACCGAGACGAGGCCGAGGAAGCTGCCGACGAAGGGGCCGATCAGGACGGGCAGGATCAGCCAGGCGAGATCGGACAAGGGTGCGCCGCCTCGCCTGGCTCAGACGCCGGTCAGGGCCGGCGCATCGGCGTCATGCCGGAGGCGACGCTCTTCATGGCCTCGTGCTGGTCGGCCGGCAGCGGGATCAGGCCACGGCCCTGCAGATAGCCGCCGCGGCCGGTGGCGGCGTCGGAGGCGAACTCGTTGACGAACTCCTGCAGGCCCTGGGTCACGCCGACATGGGCCTTCTTCACGTAGATGTAGAGCGAGCGCGAGAGCGGGTAGGAGCCGTCGGCGATGGTCGGCACGGTGGGCTCGACGCCGTCGATCGGCATGGCCTTCACCTGGTCCTGGTTCTCTTCCATGAAGGAATAGCCGAAGACGCCGAGCGCGCCGGGCGTCTTGGTCAGGGTCTGGACGATGGCGTTGTCGTTCTCGCCCGCATCGACCCAACCCTCGCGGCGCAGGGGATGGGTCGTCTGCTTGAACTCGTCCTCGTCCCGCGCCTTCAGCGCCTGAACGGTCGGGAAGGTCAGGGCGCCGGCCTCGATGCCCAGTTCGATGAAGGCGTCGCGGGTGCCCGAGGTGGGCGGCGGGCCGTAGACCAGGATGCGGTTGTCGGCCAGGCCCGGACCGATCTCGTTCCAGTTCGTGTAGGGATTGTCGACGAACTGGCCGCCGCGCAGCGTCTTGGCGCTGAGGGCGAGATAGAGGTGCGGCAGGCGGAACTGATAGGTCGGCGCATTGCGGTCGGCGGCGATGACGATGCCGTCGAAGCCGACCTTCATCTCGACGATGTCGTTGACGCCGTTGGCCCGGCAGGTGTCGAACTCCGCGGCGGTCATCCGGCGCGAGGCGTTGGCGATGTCGGGAAAGTTGTCGCCGACGCCGCTGCAGAAGAGCTTGATGCCGCCGCCGGTGCCGAGCGACTCCACCTTGGGCGCCTTCATGCCGGTCTTGCGGCCGAAATTCTCCGCCACCCGGGTGGTGAAGGGGAAGACGGTCGAGGAGCCCGCGGCCCACACATAGTCGCGGGCGGCGTGGGCCGATCCGGCGGCGCTGATCGCGACCGCGGCGGCGCAGAGGGCCAGAAGCTTCTTCATCGGTCTTTCTCCAGACAGGGTCGCTGGCGTGCGGATCGTCCGCAGTGTCGGGTGGAAGGCCTAAGGCGCCGCCGGGTCGATTTCCAGGGCCGACTTCACGGCGCGCCAGTCGACGAGCTTGAAGTTCTGCAGCTCGCGGACCACGCCGCCGGTCGCGCCTTCGGTGTCGGCGTCGTCCTGGACGACGATCAGCCCTTCCGCATAGGGGCCCACGGGGCCGCCGAGGGCGGCGACGCCGTCGGTGCCGGTCACCGCGTCCACGTCGCCGGCCGCGGCCACGGAGAAGCGGCCCTGGTAGTCGGCGGCCTCGCCGGCCACGCGCCAGACGGCGAAGGCGTTGTCGCCCTGGCTGGAGGCGATCAGATAGGTCTTGCCGGAGTCGCGCAGCAGGGTGAGGCCCTCGACATCGGGCGTCAGGCGCGGACCCGGCGCGGGCTCCAGCAGGGTGCGGGCGCCGCCCTTTGCGGGATCGATCGAGTAGCGCCAGATCCCCTTGGCCTCTTCCCCCACATAGAGGGCGCCGGTCGCATCGTCGATGACGCAGCCCTCGGCCTGCGAGCCGACGGCGAACGCCTGCTCCTCCACCCAGGTGGGCCGGCCCTGTTCGGCCGCGATGCGGAGCTGGCGCACGTCGCCGGCCTGGCCGACCACGACCACCAGCGTCTCCTCGCCGCGGCGGCCCATGCAGAGGCCATAGGGTTCGGAGACGGGCGCGCTCGCCAGACCCCAGGTCTTCACCTCGAGGGTGGCGGGATCCATCAGGAACAGCAGCGCGCCGCCCCGCGTGCGATGGCTGGCGGCCACCAGCACCTGCTCGCGCTCGCCGACCAGGAAGCCGGGGCGCAGATCGACATTGTTCAGCGGGCCTTCCGGCAGAAAGGCGCGGACCTCGCCGTCGAGGCCGTAGACGTAGAGGCCGGCCTTCTTGTCGGTGCCGAAGATCACGGCGCGGGAGGGGTCGCGCGGATCGGCCCAGATTTCCGGATCGTCGGCGGCGTCGCTGCGGGCGGTGCCGACGGCCTGCGTCTCGGCCGCGGCCGGCACGGGAACGCCCGTCAGGGTCGGATCCTTGGGCGAGTCGGAGCGGAGCTCCGGATCGAACGCCGCGCAGGCGGCGAGCGACAACGCGAAGGCCGTGGCGAGCGCCACGGCCGGCAGGCGGTTTTGCAGTTGGATCAAGGCGGCCTCCGTCGCAGACATTCTGCCCGCGGACGATGACAGTTGTTCGACGAAGGGCCGCCTTGTCCGCTACTCCGTCAGACGCGCGCGCAGCGCCGCACGCTCCTCGGGTCCCACGCCGAGCGCCTTTTCGAGATAGGCGTCCACCGATCCGTACTGCTTTTCGATGGCTGCGAACGTCGCCTCGATATAGGCCGGCTCCGTCCGCATCAGCACCCGTATCACCTCCGGCGGCAGGCGGGCGAACATGGCCGCGTCCGGGTCGTCGGGATTGATCGTCAGGCTCGTTCCGAGCAGCGTCTCGCTCATGGCGTAGTCGGCCACGACGATGTCGCGCGGCACGCCCAGCGCGCTCAGAACCAGGGCGGAGCCGACGCCCGTACGGTCCTTGCCCGCCGAGCAGTGCATCAGCATCGGCGTCTCGCCGGCCAGGAGCCGCTTAAAGAGTTCGCGGTATTCCCCGGCGTACTGCTCGTGCATCTGGCCGTAGAAGCCGATGAAGGTCGCGCGCATCGACTCCGCGGTCAGCGGTCCCTTGCCGAAGAGCTCCGACAGGTTGGCCCCCAGGCTCGCCTTGGGAGAGTTCACGAACACCGGCGCGGTCCCGACCCACAGGGTGGGCTCGATGGCCCGTTCCTCGTCGGTGCGCAGATCGCAGACCAGGCGCACGCCCAGCGCATTGACCTTCTGGAAGTCCGCGGCCGTCAGGCGGGCCAGCGTGTTGGAGCGGTAGACCTGCCCCCACTTCACGTGGCGGCCGTCCTTTGTCGGATAGCCGCCGATGTCGCGGAAGTTGGCGGCGCCTTCCAGCGGCACGACGCGGGCGGCGGTCCACAGGCCCTGGCGGGCGCCGTCGCCCTGCACGAAGAAGTAGGGCCGAACGCCGGCCCCGGCGGGATCGGTGAAGGTCGCCTGGCCATCGGTATCGTCATTGGCCGCCAGACGGCGCTGGGCGGGCGGAGCGTCGGGCCTTGCGGCCACATAGACGTCCACCGGGGCGCCCGCTTTGGCGGCCTTCCAGGTCACGGTGAAGGTGCGACCCTCCTGGGCGACGGCGGCCTGCGTGACGGGAGCCTGCGTGAGGGGGGCCGCGGCCGAGGCCGCCGTCGTCAGGACGGCGGCGGCGAGGGCGGCGCTCGCGAGCATGAGCTGTCGGGTCATCGGTCGTTTCTCCCTAGAAGTTGAAGCGCACGCCGGCGAGGTAGCGGCGGCCGGTGCCTTCCACCTCGATCGGGCGGTTCGTCGCGCCCTGGTAGCGGCGGCCGATTTCGTCGGTCAGGTTGTTGGCGTCGAAGAACAGGGTCAGCTCGGGCCGCACCTGGTAGCGGAGCGACAGGTCGAGCTGCTCGGTGGCGTCCCAGTAGGTCTCGTCGGTGGCGCCCACGCTCGGCTCGTCCAGCCAGGCGTCCCGCCACTGATAGGAGATGCGCGCCGAGACCCCGTAGCGCTCGTAGAAGAGCGAGGCGTTCACCAGCGTGTCCGACATGCCCGGATAGGCCGAGGTGGTTCCGCCCGGCGTCTTGAATTCGCCGTCCAGGAAGGTGAGGTTCCCCTGGAAGCCGAGGCCCGCCAGCGGACCCGGCAGGAAGTCCCACTGCTGCAGATAGGCGAACTCGACGCCGCTCAGCTCGCCGTCCGAGCCGTTGAGGGTGGTGGCGTAGTCATAGCCGGTCCGGTCCACGCCCCCCGCGTCGTAGCGGTCGTCCGTGATCACCGTGGTGGCGTCGAAGATCACGTCGTCCACCTTCCGGTAAAAGGCGCTGACCGAGGCGAGGCCGGCGCCCGGCAGGTACCATTCCAGAGCCGCATCCAGGCCCCACGCGCGCTCCGGCTCCAGGTCCGGGTTGCCGCCGGTGACGGTCTCGCTGACGTCGTCGACCGCCACGCTGGTGCGGATCTCGCCGAAGGACGGGCGGGCCACGCCGCGGATCAGGGCGGCGCGCGCCTTGATGTCGCGCGTGATCTCATAGTTCACGTGCAGCGAGGGGAAGAGGTCGGTGTAGTCGTTCTCCACCTCCAGCGGCGTCAGCACGCCCCCGGCGGCGATGACGCCGGCGCTGGTCAGGTCCACCCGCTCCACCCGCAGGCCGGCCAGGATCTCCCAGGGCCCCGAGTCCACTTGTTCTGAACGTAGGCCGACAGGATGTCCTCATCGACCGTGAAGCGGTCCTGCGGCTGGACGAGACCGTTCGGATCGTAGAGGCCGGCGGCCGTGGCCTGGGCCAACAGGGCGTCCAGGTCCTCGCGCAGGCCCGGATTGTCGACATAGGTCACGCCCCAGCCGCGCTGGAAATCGCTGTCCCACGGGGCGGCGGTGATGCGCGGGGTGACGCTCCAGGTCGTCCCGAGCCGGCCCGCCAGGACCTGCAGCTGGGGCGTGGCGCCGGGCAGGCCGGAGAAGGTGTTGCCGTCGGCGCGGCGCTGGTCGTACTTCACGCCCGCCTTCAGCACGGCCGCGGCGCCGAAGGAGGTCCAGTCGCGGGCGATGTCGAGCTGGCCGGTCCAGGAGTCGGTGTTCGTCTCCGCGACGATCGGGATCAGCACGTCGACCACGGAGCCCGTCTGCGGCAGATCGGCCAGGGCCGCGCCGCGGGAGAAGGTCGCGCCGGGCGTGGAGCGGTAGAGGTCGAGGTCCGGAATCCCGGCCTCGGCGCCGGTCCAGGCGAGCGACAGGCGGCCCGTGCCGGACGCGAAGTTCTCCTGGACGAGCGGCAGGTTTATGCCGGCGTCGGTGTGGGTGTAGTTCAGCCGCCAGGCGACGTCCCAGCCGAAGACGTTCTCGTGATCGCCGCCGAGGGTGTTGGCGAAGGTGTCGGAGTAGTAGCGGCCGTACTGCCAGGTGCCGGTATAGCCGGCGCCGTCGACGAAGCCTGAGTCGCCCACGCGGTTGGCCGGCGACTGGGTGCGGGCGCGCGAGAGCTGGAAGTCGTACTGGTTGCGCTGCTCGCGGTCGATGAACTCCGAATAGAGGCTGTCGAAGAAGATCCGGCCGCCGCCGTCCGGGCGATATTCGACGCCGAAGTGGCCGGCGTTGTTCTCCCGCTCCAGCCGATAGGAGCGGAACGAGAAGTCGTCGGCGGTCGACATGTCGCCGTCGCGGCTCCAGGTGATCTCGCGGTTGTCGGTCGTCTGGTTGCGGCGGTAGTGGGCCAGCGCCGCCGTCACGCCGAAGCGGTCGCCCGACCAGGAGACGCGGCCGGAGAACTGCCGCTGCGGCCCGTCGCCCAGCTCCATCTCGCCATAGCCGGCGTCGCCGGAGACGTGCAGGCCGCGCTGGTCGAAGGGCGAGCCGGTGACGATGTTGATCCGCCCCGCCAGGGCCTCGGCCGGCTGGTCGGGGGTCAGGGTCTTGTTGATCTCCAGGGACTGGATGACCACGGCGGGCACGGAGTCGAAGCGGAACACCCGCTCCTCGGCGCCCAGCACGTTGATCCCGTCCACCGCCACCACGGTCCAGCGCTCCGGCGCGCCGCGCAGCTGGACGTAGCGCTCCTGGCCCTGGTCGCGCTCGATGGCCACGCCCGGCAAGCGCGACAGGGCCGCGGCCGCCGACTGGTCGGGGAAGCGGCCGATGGCGTCGGCGGCGACGATAGAGACGATGTTCTCCGCCGCCCGCTGCTGGGCGATGGCCGCGGCCTGGGAGCCGACGATCGGGCTGGCGGTGACGACCACCTCCCCGACCTCGGTGTGGTCCGTGCGGCCGAGGACGATCTGCAGGGGCTGCGCGGTCGGGGCGCTCACCTGGATCGTACGGGTTTCGAAGCCGGGATAGCGCGCCTCGACCAGGTGCGCGCCGGCCGGCAGGGCGAGTTCGAAGCGGCCCTCGCGGTCGGTGCTGGTGCGCAGGTCCAGAGCCGGGACGGCGATCTGCACGGCGGCGAGGTAGCGGCCCGCCCCGTCGACCACGCGGCCTTCGACAGATGCGGCGGCGGCCGGGCTGGCGGCCGGAGCCTGGGCGTGGGCGAGGCCCGCGAGCGGCGCGGACATGGCCGTGGCGAGGAGGAGGGCCTTCAAGGCCCGGCGAGCTGGTTGCGACATGGAGACCCCCGTCTTGAGACGGGCGGTCGGATATCAATTCGAACGCATGTACAGTGTGAAGCCTGCGCGAAGTTTTCGCGACATCCGCGGATCAAACGCCGATTTGTCACCGATCTACGCGGCTGGGCTGCGATCCGCACGTCAAGCGCGCGGCCTAAGAGAGAACGAATGTACAGTTTGCCAGCCGAAGCGCCCTGCGCCATGAAGCGCACATGAGCGAGACGGCGCGCGATTCCCGTTCCGGCGCCGCCGAGCGGCTGGCCGCGGCGGCCCTCGACCTGGCGCTGGAGGCCGGGCTGGAGGCGGTGACGGCCCGAGCCGTGGCCGAGCGGGCGGGGGCCAGCGTCTCGGCGACCAACTACCATTTCGGCGGTCTGCCGGCCCTGACGCGCCAGGTGCGTCGCGCCTGCGTCGCCCACTGCCGCGCCTGGCGGGCGGCCAATCCGCCGGCCACGGCCCCGGCGGCGGCCTGGAGCTCGCAGGCCGCACGGATGGCGGCGGCCATGATGCGGGCGCTGGACGACCTGCGGCCCTGGCTGCTGCTGATGTCCGATTTCTGGGGCGAGGCGGAGGCGGGCTTCGCCGAGCACGGCGAGGACGTGGCCGCCGAGGCCGCCGCCTGGACCGACCACTGGCGCGCGGCGGCGCAGGCCGGCGGCGCGCGGGGCGAGGCGGCCGAGGCCTTCGCCTATCTCGCCCAGGGGCTGGTGGATCTGCTGATGGGCGAGCCCGACGCCGCCGTGCGCGCGGCCTGGATCATCGATCCCCTGGCGCGGCTGGAGGCGCGGCTGTCACGCGCCCCGCTGGCCGGCGCCGCGCCCGACCCCGCCGTGCGGCTGCTGGCCGACGCCCCCTCGGCCGAGGGGGCGCGCAAGATCCTGGCCGCGGCCATCGCGGTGATCGGCGAGCGCGGCGTGGCGCGGATGACCCAGCGCGAGGTGGCGGCCAAGGCCGGCCTGTCGCTGGCGGCCACCACTTACTTCTTCCGGACCAAGAGCGACCTGGTCCGCGCCGCCTTCCACGAGCTGCACCGCCAGGTGCGCCTGCAGGTGTTGGAGGGGCAGGAGCGGCGGCTGAACTGGCCGACCCTGGGCGCCGACCTGCTCATCAACCAGGCCGGCCGTGTGCGGGCCCTGAGCGCCCTGGTGCGCGCCGCGGCCCGCGATCCGGCGCTGCGGCCGCTGGCCGAGGAGAACCGCGCCACCCGCGGGGCCACCTCGCTCGGCATACTGCGCGCCAGCGGGGTGGAGGACGCCGACGGCCTGGACGCCTTCCTCTGGTCGACCCTGATGGGCGCGGTCTTCCATCGCGCCCGGCTGGCGCCGGCCGAGGCCCAGGCGGACGTCGTCGCGGCCGGCGACGCCCTGCTGCCCGTGGTGTTCGAAGCGGCGCGGCCTTAAGCGCGGCTCAGCCGGCCTTGTGCTCGTCGCCCGAGCCCGGATCGAGCAGCTTGTGGGCGTGGATGATGAAGTAGCGCATCAGGGCGTTGTCGACCGTGGCCTGGGCCTTGGCGCGCCAGGCGGCCAGGGCCTCCTCGTAGGAGGCGAAGGCGCCCACCAGGTCGATCTCCTTCGGATTGCGGAAATGGATGTGCTCCACATCCTCCAGTTCGCCGCCGATCACGATGTGCAAAAGCTGTTTGTCGGGCATAGAATCCTCAGCGAGGGTCAGTTTGGTATGGCGATATGCCGGACGCGGTCCATGATCAATGGGGCCAGCCGCGGCGTCGCGCACAAGAGGCTACGCTGCGACGGAACCTGCTGATTGTAGGTGAACGCGCCACCGAGATGATCGCCGCACCAGGCGCCCGATTCCCGGGCCACCAGATCGGCCGCCGCCAGGTCCCAGTCGGCCTTGTTGACCAGGGCCAGCGCCGCGTCGAACTGGCCCGAGGCCACCAGGCACATGCGATAGGCGGTGGAGTTGCGCGCCTCCACCCGCATCCTCGGCCACGGTTCGGGCCACGACGGATGGCCGAACATCCGCGCGTCGCCCACCATGCCGCAGCCCTCCAGCCGCTCGGTGCGGGCCGGCGCGATCATGGAGCCGTTCAGCCAGGCCCCGCCGCCGGCCGTGGCGGTGTAGACCTCGCCCACCTGGGGGGCATAGACGACGCCCGCGATGGGCTGGCCGTCCTCGACCACGGCGGCCGAGATCACCCACCAGGGGCGGTCCTTCATATAGGCGCGCGTGCCGTCGATGGGGTCGACCACGAAGACGCGCCGCCGCGACAGGCGGTCCAGGTCGTCGGCCGTCTCCTCCGACAGCCAGCCATAGTGCGGCCGCGCATCGCCCAGCTTGGACTTCAGCAGGGCGTCGGTGGCGAAGTCGGCGTTGGTGACGGGGGAATTGCCCTCCTTCCACGCCACCTTCAGGCCCCGCGCCCGCAGGTCGAGCGCCAGCGTCCCGGCCTCGACGGCCGCCGCCAGGAGCAGGGAGAGGTCCTCGGCGGCGGTGGTCGTCATTTGCCCGCGATCGCCAGGCTGTCGACCAGCAGGGAGGGCGAGTTCGACGCCCCCCGGATCTCCAGATCCGATCCGGGGACCAGCCGGGCGTACATCTCGATCAGATTGCCGGCGACCGTGATCTCGCTGACCGGATAGGCGATCTCGCCGTCCTCGAACCAGAAGCCCGAACACCCCACCGACCAGTCGCCGGTGTTGCCGTTCAGCGACGGCCCGAACATGGAGGTGACCAAGAGGCCCGTCCCCGCCGACTTCATCAGCGCGGCCTTGTCGTCGGTCCCCGGCTGCACCGTCAGGTTCGAGACCCCCACGCCCGGCGGCCCCGCCAGCCCGCGCGAGGCGTGGCCGGTGGTCTCGAGACCCAGCTGCCGCGCGCTGGCGGAATTGAGCAGCCAGGTGGTCAGCACGCCGCGGTCGATCAGGTCCATCTTCGTCGCCGCCACGCCCTCGTCGTCGAAGGGGGCCGAGCCCAGGCCCCGCGGACGCAGCGGATCGTCGGTGATGGTCACGTGCTTGCCGAACACCTCCTTCCCCAGCCTGTCCTTCAGGAAGGAGGAGCCGCGGGCGATGGCCGGGCCGGAAATGGCGCCGATCAGGGGGCTGATGATCGACATGGCCACGCGGTTCTCGAAGATCACCGGCGCGGTGGTCGAGGCGATCTTGCGCGAGCCCAGGCGCGCGGTCGCCCGCTCGCCCGCCGTGGTCCCGATGCCGGCGGCGTCCGGCAGGTCGGCGTGCCAGCGGGTGGAGCGCCCGTCATAGCCGGTCTCCATCGACTGGCCGTCGCCGGCGATGGCCGAGGCGCCGAGCGAGAAGCCCGAGGCCTGGTGCGCGCCGGAAAAGCCGTGGCTGGTGGCCATCACCCAGCGGGCGGACGACCAGCCGGCCGTGGCCCCGTCGGAATTGACCACGCCCGGCACGGCCCGCGCGGCGGCCTCGGCCTCCCGCGCCCGGTCCTCCAGGGTCTCCGGCGAAAGGGCGGTGGCGTCATAGAGCTCCAGGTCCGGCAGGGGCCCGCGGGCCAGCCGCTCCTCCGGCGCGAAGCCGGCATAGGGGTCCTCGGGCGCGAGCCTGGCCATGGCCACGGCCCGCTCCACCAGCTTGGCGCGCGCCTCGGGCGACAGGTCGGAGCCGGAGACGGTCGCCTGCCGGCGCCCGACGAAGACGCGCAGGCCGAGGTCGCGGCTCTCCTCGCGCTCCACCTCCTCCAGTTCGCCCCCACGGACGGTGATGGAAAGGGCCTGGCGTTCGGCGGCCACAGCCTCGGCCGCATCGGCCCCGGCCCTCTTGGCCGCGTCGATCAGCTCAGCGAGCAGGTTTTGATCCATGCGACGGATATGGCCCGCGGCGGGTGCGGGGGCAAGCGGGGGGAGCGCTG